>NZ_CP116034.1:1363545-2727091 GCF_027945075.1 Chryseobacterium sp. CY350 | reverse complement strand
ATGATTATCAATAATATAGCTTTTGACAGCAGGATAATCTATGCAATTAAACATACTGCATTTATCGCCATTAATACCAAAAAAAATTCTGGCGAAAAGTACATAGAATCTGTTATTGACAGAGGAATAAAAGTAGTGATTTCTGAACATCATTATCCACAATATGAAGATGTTACGTGGATTATTGTGGAAAACTCCATGCAATTCTTACAAAACCTGGCGAAATATCATTTTGAACAATCACATTTAAAATCAATCGGGATCACAGGAAGCAATGGAAAAACGATTCTTAAAGAATGGCTCTACCAATGTTTGTGGAATGAATTTCCGACGGTTAAAAGTCCGAAAAGTTTTAATTCTCAAATTGGCCTTCCTCTTTCTCTACTCCAAATCAATCAAGATCACCAATTAGGGATATTTGAAGTTGGTATTTCAATGCCTGAAGAAATGCAGGTTTTAGAAAATATTTTTCATCCACAAATCGGTTTATTAACTCATATAGGAACAGCTCATGCAGCAAATTTTGATTCTGAAGAACATTTAATTGACGAAAAAATTAAACTTTTTAAGGAGTCCGAAGTTATTATTTATAGTTCAGATAATCTGTTGGTTCACAACAAAATAAAAGAACTATATTCAAGTAAAAAATTAGTTACATACGGATTTCAGGATAGAAATGATGTTTACCTCAAAACCAATGATAAAGATGAAGATATTGTTGTAAAATATTTTGATGAAGAAATAAGTTTTCCGGCTCATCAACGTGACGAAGCTACCTTAACAAATGTTTTAGCCTTAATTACAGTTTTAAAAGAAGTAAATATCAGCAATGACAAAATCATTGAAAAAATAAACGCTCTCAAAGCTGTAGAAATGAGGCTCGAAGCCATCGAAGGAAGTAAAAACAACATCATCATCAATGATTCTTTTAATCTCGACCTTGATTCTTTAAAAACCGCTTTACAATTCTTAAACGAATATCAGAAATCTAAAAAATCTTTGGTATTAACAGATATTATTGGTGTAAATGCTAATTCACAAGAGTTGTATGAAGAAGTTTCTGAGGTAGTCAATGAGCAAAATTTTGCAAATGTTTTTCTGATTGGAGAAGAAATCACGCTCTTTAAAAATTTATTTAAGTCTGCAACTTTTACTTTTAATAATACTCAGGAATTAATTGATAGCAAACATCTTACAGAAATAGAAAATCAAATCATCCTTCTCAAAGGTGCAAGAAAATTTGAAATTCAAAAACTTAAAGATCTTTTAGAATTAAGAAAACACGATACTGTTTTAGAAATTAATCTCAATGCGATTCTTCACAATATCAATTATCATAAATCTCTGCTGAAACCATCTACCAAAATGATGGCCATGGTAAAAGCAAATGCTTACGGATTAGGAAGTTACGAAATATCAGAGTTTCTACAACATCACCATATTGATTATTTGGGTGTTGCCTACGCTGACGAAGGAGTAGAACTTCGGAAAAAAGGAATTACAACTCCGATTATTGTGATGAATCCTGAGCAGCATAGCTACGAAGCAATCATTCAATACAATCTGGAGCCGGAAATTTACAGTTTCAGAGTTTTAGAATTGTTTTATGAAACGGTTCAGAGATCTGGTTTTGATAAAGAATATCCGATTCATATTAAACTCGAAACAGGCATGCATCGTCTTGGTTTTAAGGAAGATGAGCTATCCCAACTCATCCAGAACTTACAACACAAAAATCTGAAAGTTCAGAGTATTTTTAGCCATTTGTCATCAGCAGATATCCCTGCTGAGAAAGACTATACAATGATGCAATTAGAAATATTCGAAAGAAGTTCAGTCTACTTAATTAAAAATCTGGGTTATCAACCTTTAAGACATATTTTAAATTCGTCGGGAATTACAAATTACACCAGTCATCATTATGATATGGTAAGAATCGGTATCGGAATGTTGGGCGAATCTTCAAATGCTGATATTCAAAAACAGCTTCAATCTACCGTAAGCTTTAAGACGGTAATTTCTCAAATTTCCATGATCAATAAAGGAGAATCTGTAGGTTACAGCCGAAAGTATAAGGCTGATAATTTAATCAAAATTGCGACCCTTCCTGTTGGTTACGCAGATGGTATTCCCAGGTTGATTGGTAATGAAACAGGAAATGTAGGCGTTAATAAAACTTTAGCGCCAATTATCGGAAACGTCTGTATGGATATGATGATGATCAATATAGATGGAATTCCAACTGTGAAAGAGGGAGATCAGGTAACGATTTTCAACGCAAAACCGACTCTTAAGGAATTTGCAGAGTATTGCAAAACGATCACTTACGAAGTTTTAACTTCAATTTCGCCTCGTGTAAAACGGATTTATGTAAAAGACTAAATTATGAAAAAACTCCTTGCTTTTTTATTCGCATTTCAATTGATTTTTATCCAGTCGCAGATAAAAGAAGGGTTAGTCATACCAAAAAATCCTAAAATTGGTCTTTCTCTAGCCGGAGGTGGTGCCAAAGGTTTTGCGCACGTTGGAGTTTTGAAAGTTTTGGATTCACTGGGCGTGAAAGTAGATTATATTTCCGGCACAAGTATGGGAGCCATTGTTGGTGGACTTTACGCATCGGGTTATACCGGTAAAGATATTGAGAAGATCGTGATGGATACTGATTTTTATTCGTTAATCAGAGATCCGAAATCGCGTACAGAAAGCACCTTTTTTAATAAATCTGTTGATAAATATCTTTTAACAATTCCTTTAAAAAATGGAAAGGTAAATCTCCCCTCTTCTATCAGTTCCGGTCAGAAAAACGTTTATCTTCTTAAGAACCTTTTTAAAAATGTTTCTACGATTGACGATTTTTCTAAATTGCCAATTCCATTTATGTGCGTTGCGACCAATCTGGAAAGCGGTAATATGCAGATTTTTGAGAAGGGCGATCTTGTACAGTCAATCATGGCGAGCTCAGCTTTTCCGTCGCTGATGGATCCTGTAAAGATTGGTGACAGTATTTATATTGACGGTGCTATGACGGTTAATTATCCTTCAAAACCGCTAAAAGATCAAGGAATTGATATCGTCATTGGTGTTGATCTTAACCAGGATCTTTCGAAAAGAGAAGATCTTGGTAATATTATTTCAATTCTAAACCAGGTTATCGACTTCGGAATTCAGAAAGATACAAGACGACAGTATAAGTTTACAGACATCAACATAAAGCCCAATCTTAAAGGAATGACGGCTACAAGCTACGATGATAAGAAGAAAATTCTTGACAGCGGATTTGTGGAAGGCTTAAAATATACAGATATTCTTGACGAATTGCCAAAACGACAGTTTGACCGCCTCAGACAGCCCGTAAATCCAATATTTTCTAACGTCTATAAAATTGACAGCATTGATCTTAATGGTAGTAAAATCTACGGTAAAAACTACGTTCTGGGAAAGATGGGACTTAGACTTCCATCCATGCAGACGTATGGAAGTATCAACCGAGGTGTCGATAAATTGGTGGCAACCAATAATTACCGTTTTATTAACTACGATATAGTTACAGAAAATAATATTAACTATTTAAAACTGTACGTCACGGAAGATGACGCGAGACATTTTCTAAAGTTTGGTTTGCATTATGATGAGATTTTCAAAACAGGATTGTTGTTAAATTATTCTGCGAAACGTTTGTTGTTCAAGAACTCAAATTTAGCTTTAGATTTTGTTGTAGGTGACAAACCAAGATTTTATTTAAACTACTTTATTGATAACGGCTATATTCCCGGTTTCGGAATCTATTCTTCAGGAATGAGTTTTGATCTTAAAGGAAATAACAATATCACTGTAGACAATTGGGAGTGGCTACGAAACGAAGCATATATACAATCTATCTGGCGAGATAAGTTTGCGGTAGGAGCAGGATTAAGCCATGATTATTTCGAAGCTGAGATGAATGGCACCAACAAAAGATATAACAGATTTCTGAATCCGTATGTGTTTTTAAAAAGTGATACGCAAAACGACAGAGATTTCCCCCGCAGAGGTTTCTACTTGAGTGCAGAAGGTAAAGTAATAGATCTGTTGAAGTCTGAAGTTGATAAAAGAGTGGTTCAGGTAAAGGCAGATATCAGAGTGAATATTCCTTTGTCAAAACAATTCAGTTATCATCTTAATCTCTACGGCGGTATTACACTTGGCGATAATCTTCCTCAATTTTACAAGTACAGATTAGGTGGAATCTTTGAGCAGAATGTCGTAAATTTTAAAACTTTTAACGGTTTTTACTTCGCTCAATTAAACAGCAATAACGTTGCATTGATATCAAACGATATTCAGTTTAAATTTTATAAAAACTTTTTCCTGAGTGGAAATTTCTCTTTTGCCAATATTTCGGATGACATCAGTTTCGAAGATGCAGTAAAAGTAAATTACAGTTCACTCGGGATTATGGCGGGTTATAAATCTCCTTTCGGACAGATTAAATTTAATTTCAGCCACTCACTCAGAAATAATCAAAAAGGAATATTCAGTGTCATTTTAGGGCATTGGTTTTAAAAAGTATGATACAGTTCTTTTACGAAAACTTACCAGAAACGGTAGATAGGAAATACACAAAATGGCTGGAAGAGATCATTCTTTCAGAAGGAAAAAAGATAGGAGAAATTAATTATGTCTTCTGTGATGACGATTATTTATTAAAGATTAATCGGGATTATTTGCAGCACGATTACTACACAGACATAATTACTTTTGACAGCGTAAAAGGCAAAACTATAAGCGGAGAGATTTTCGTATCTTTGCAGCGCGTTTCAGATAATGCTTCTACTCTATCCAAAATTTACGAAGAAGAATTAATAAGAGTCTTGGCTCACGGTATACTTCATCTTTGTGGATTTAAAGATAAGACAGAATCTGAGGAACAGGAAATGCGAAGAAAAGAAGATTTTTATATTGCAAAATATAATCAGGGCTAGAGGTTTTTCCTTAAAACTGTTTAATTTGAGGCATTACAGGGTTGCAAACATCGAATTAAAAGAGCTTTACAGCCTTATTTCGACACAATGTTTCACGTGAAACATTTATACTAATTTTAAAATTTAAAGCTTAAATAAGCGATTAAAATGATTTCAGAAATATATGACGTAATTGTAGTTGGTGCAGGTCACGCTGGTTGTGAAGCTGCTGCTGCTGCTGCCAATTTAGGTTCAAAAACTTTATTGGTTACAATGAATATGCAAACAATCGGACAGATGAGTTGCAACCCGGCAATGGGAGGAATTGCCAAAGGACAGATCGTTAGAGAGATTGACGCTATGGGAGGATACTCCGGAATTATTGCCGATAAATCTGCGATTCAGTTTAAAATGCTGAACCTTTCTAAAGGTCCGGCAATGTGGTCTCCTAGAACACAAAATGATAGAATGCTCTTCGCAGAAGAATGGCGTTATGCGTTAGAAAATACTCCTAATCTTGATTTTTTTCAAGATATGGTTAAGAGTTTAATTATAGAAGATAATAAAGCGGTAGGCGTTGTGACTTCCTTAGGAATTGAGATCAGAGCAAACTCTGTGGTTCTTACCAACGGTACTTTCCTTAACGGATTGATTCATGTAGGAGATAAACAATTGGGTGGAGGAAGAATGGGTGAACCAAGAGCGTTTGGTATTACTGAGCAATTGGTTTCTTTAGGTTTTGAAGCTGGAAGAATGAAGACAGGAACACCTCCAAGAGTGGATGGTAGAAGTCTTGATTACTCTAAAATGGATGAACAAAAAGGTGACGAAAAACCCCAAAAATTTAGCTACTCCGACACACCAAAACTAACCAAACAACTAAGTTGTCATATCGTTTATACTAACGAAACCGTACATGATATTTTAAGAGAAGGTTTTGAAAGAAGCCCAATGTTTAATGGTACCATTCAAAGCTTAGGTCCTCGATATTGCCCGAGTATTGAAGATAAAATCAACCGTTTCGCTGAACGTACAAGACATCAACTTTTTGTAGAACCCGAAGGTTGGAAAACTGTAGAAATCTATGTAAACGGATTCAGTTCTTCATTGCCGGAAGATATCCAAATTAAAGCAATGAAACACATTCCGGGATTTGAGAACGTAAAAGTTTTCAGACCAGGCTATGCTATTGAATATGACTACTTCCCTCCTACTCAGCTAAAGCATACTTTAGAAACAAAATTAATTGACAATTTATATTTTGCAGGGCAAATAAACGGTACTACAGGTTACGAAGAAGCAGCAGGACAAGGCTTAATGGCGGGTATTAATGCTCACAATAAAGTTCATGAAAATGACGAATTTATACTCAATAGAGATGAAGCATATATTGGGGTATTAATTGACGATTTAATCACAAAAGGTACCGAAGAACCATACAGAATGTTTACTTCAAGAGCTGAATACAGACTCCTTTTAAGACAGGATAACGCAGATATTCGACTTACGGAAAAAGCACACAAACTAGGATTGGCAAAAGATGATCGTTTACAAAAAGTAGAAGAGAAAATAGCTAAAAGTCAGGAACTTGAGTCCTTTCTTCGAGAAACTTCTTTAAAACCTGGTTTGATTAATCCAATATTAGAAGGTATTGAAAGTAATCCTGTAGATCAAGCTTACAGAGCTTCGCAATTTCTCACAAGACCAAATATTACATTAGATAAATTGGATGAAATTGAAACGATTAGAGATTTTACCTCAAAATATAGCGATGAAGTTCGCGAACAGGCTGAAGTAAACATCAAGTATAAAGGCTATATAGAAAAGGAAAAGGAAAATGTATCCAAACTAAATAGACTTGAGAATGTAAAAATCCCTGAAGATTTTGATTATATCAAGATATCAAGTCTTTCATCAGAAGCTAAACAAAAGATGAACAAAGTTCGACCAAAAACTTTAGCACAAGCCGGAAGAATAAGCGGTGTTTCACCAGCAGACATCAACGTTTTAATGGTGTATTTAGGCCGATAAACGTCGTATGTTTCACGTGAAACATATTCCCAATTTAAATTAAAGATAAGCGAAATTTGAAACTGTAATGGTTTCAAATTTCATTTTAAATAGTAAATAATTTATGAAAATCACAGATCATTTTCTATCAAAAGAAATATTTGAAATTATAGAAACGGATACAAAAGGTGTATTCAAAACCTCTCCGATTCCGGCAAATATTTCTAAATATTATGAAAGCGAAGACTATATTTCTCATCACCAGGATTCCGGAAGTTTAAAAGAAAAACTCTATAAATTTCTACAATCTTTTAATCTTCAATACAAGAAAACTATTCTTATTGACAGATTAAAAAAGAATTCTAAAGTATTGGATTATGGATGTGGAGCAGGCGAATTTGTAAAATTTATAGAAAATGACTTTCAAACTTTCGGTTTCGAGCCAGATTCAGATGCCAGAAAAGCAGCGAAAAGTAAAATTATTAAAGCAAAAATAATTGATGATTTAGATACCATAGAAAACGGATCTTTAGATGCAATTACGTTATGGCATGTCTTCGAACATATAGAAAATCAGGACGAAATGTTGGAAGTCTTCAATTCGAAATTAAATGAAAAAGGACTACTAATTATTGCTGTCCCCAACCCTACTTCTTACGACGCAAAACATTATAAAGAATTCTGGGCGGCTTATGATGTGCCGAGACACATCTACCATTTTTCAAAATCTGGTATGGAAAATCTTATTTCAAAAAAGCCAAACTGGAAAATGAGAAAAATCAAACCCTTAGTTTTAGATTCGTATTATATTTCGATGTTGAGCGAAAAATACAAAAAATCATCCCTATTTTGGCTAAAAGCAGTCTTTCACGGAACGATTTCTAATGCAAAAGCCCTTTTTTCGAATGAATTTTCAAGTATGATATATATTATCGAAAAAAAGTAGAAAATCGATTTTTAAGCCATTTATGAAAGCCAAATTTCATCTATTTCGACAAAATTTAAAGAAAACTCACGATTTTTTCATGAGTTTTGTTTTTTATATATATTACAATCTTGATAATTTGAATTTATAAAATTACTAATTTCAATCTTAGATCAAATAAATTTTTGACTTTTAAATAAACAAACTTAAATGGAAGGTCTTTAGAAAATGGAAATACTTTTAAACTTACAGTTTCTTTAGAATATAAGCTGTTTTAAAAATTAGAAATTTTGTAAATGAAAATTCAAATTGTAACATATACACATATTCTACTGAATTTTTTTTAAATTGACTTTTTAAAATTCGAAAAACTAAATTCAGATCTAAAAAGGTAAAATAAAAAAGTCTGCCGAAGAACTCAGCAGACTTAAATTTTATATTTAATATAACTTATTTATTAATAGCGGCAATACCTGGAAGTTCTAAACCTTCTAGACTTTCCAACATTGCGCCTCCTCCGGTTGACACATAACTTACTTTGTCGGCATAACCAAATTGCTTAACAAAAGCTACACTGTCTCCTCCACCAACTAAAGAAAATGCACCCATCTTTGTTGCTTCAGCAATGCTGTCTCCTAACGCTTCGGTTCCGGCAGAGAAATTTGACATTTCAAAAACTCCTATCGGTCCATTCCACAAGATCGTTCTAGAATCAAGCAAAACATCATTGAACTGTTCGCGAGATCTCGGACCAGCATCCATTCCCATCCATCCTTCAGGAATTGCATAGATATCACACTCTTTTCTATCTGCATCGTTACTGAAACTTTCAGCAATAATAGTGTCAGAAGGTAGATATACTTTTACATTATGTTCTTTTGCTTTTCCTAATATTTCCAGAGCTAACGGTAATTTATCTTCTTCCACAAGAGAATTTCCTATCTTCCCACCAAGCGCTTTAATAAATGTAAATGCCATACCTCCACCGATAATTAAATTGTCGACTGCAGGCAAAATATTTTCTATAATGGTAATTTTAGTTGAAACTTTAGAGCCTCCTAAAATAGCTGTAACAGGCTTTTCGCCACTTTTAAGCACTTTATCTATAGCTTTTAGTTCGTCTGCCATCAACAAACCGAAAAATTTAGTTGATTTAAAATAATTTGCAATAACAGCTGTAGAAGCGTGTGCTCTGTGTGCAGTACCGAACGCGTCGTTTACGTATGCATCGCCTAACTTTGAAAGCTTTTCAGCAAATGCCTCATCTCCTTTTTCTTCTTCATTATGAAAACGTAGATTTTCCAATAATAAGATTTGGCCAGGCTGTAGATCAGAAGCAGCTTTCTCGGCCTTCTCTCCTATTGACTCGTCTACAAATTTCACTTCGTACCCAAGAACTTCAGAAACTTCAGTCACAATATGCTTTAGAGAGAATTCATCTTTTACTTCACCTTTTGGTCTCCCAAGATGCGTCATAAGAATTACAGAACCACCATCATTTATGATTTTATCCACTGTCGGTTTCACTGCCGAAATTCTTGTGTTATCGGTAATTTTCAGCTGGTCGTCCTGCGGTACATTAAAGTCGACTCGTACCAAAGCTTTTTTATCTTTAAAATTGAAATCACTAATTGTTTTCATATATTGATTAATTCATTTTTTTTAGAAATCGTTTTGATGAATCAGTACTCAGTCTAAATTCATTCGGACTCGTTAATATTTTCTAAATATTGTTTCACAAATGTAAGATTTTAAACTTTTGCAAAAGATCGAAAGTGACAAAAGTTTTCAAAAAACTTCCCACAAACCCATCATTCATTATTCAACATTAATTTCTTTATATAAAAAAAAAAGAATGATAGTTGTTGTTGAGTGATGTGAGTTTCGGGGATAACTTTTATGATAATAGTTCATAACATACAGTTTGAGTTTAATTCATATTTAATTCACAATGTAATTTATTGAAAGGATGGATTTTTCAGGACTTATTAACAAATACGGATAACTTTTACACAAAACAAATTATTAGTTTCTTTCTTATGGAGAAAGTTGAGATTTCTCACAGGAAAGATTTTGAAAGTTTTGGTGATAATATTTGGAGGCAACTTTCGGTAATGCTTTTGTTGAATTGTGAAAGATTTAGTTCAGAAAAGTTTTCCACAGTTATTCACAGTACATTTCACATTTTATGAGTGTGTAAATCACATTTTGTGAGTAAAATAGTTATAATAGTTTTTTAGATTATTGTATATTGTTTATCAGGTAGTTACAGTATATCTTAAGTTTTTTAGTCTCTTTATAATTTAATCTGTGTTGATTTGTTTTTAAAATTTCTCTATACTTTTAACTCATCATAAGCATTAAAACAATTCATGTGAAGGAATTTTTCTTTTATTATTTCTCAATTTTCGATGGCATTTAGAAGATGTAGATTGTGATAAAGCTTTCAATTTTGCATAATTAAATTTGAATTTAACGTAACTTTGTCATAAGATTTAATAACAATAGATAAAATGAAAAGAAAAATCGCTATTGCCGCAGATCACGCCGGTTTTGAATATAAAGAAATCTTGAAAAAACATCTTGAAGAGCAGTTTGAAGTCCAGGATTTTGGAACATTTTCTACTGACAGTGTAGATTATCCGGATTTTGTGCATCCTGCAGCAACTTCTGTAGAAAATGGAGAGAACGAACTGGGAATTCTTCTCTGTGGAAGCGGAAACGGAGTACAGATTACAGCCAACAAGCATCAGAAAATACGTTGTGCACTATGCTGGATGCCGGAAATTGCAGTGTTAGCAAGACAGCACAATGATGCCAATATGATTTCCATACCTGCTAGATTTATTTCTAAAGAAGTTGCCATCGAAATCGCCAACAAATTTTTGTCTACCGATTTTGAAGGCGGAAGGCATCAGACAAGAGTTGATAAAATAGCATTCTGCTAAATCATAAAGGCTTGTAATTCAGTTTGCAAGCCTTATTTATTTGTTATTTCTTATATTTGCTTTAATAAATAGAAATTACCAGTCTATTTATTTCCATAAAAAACCAGTCTATAAATTTGAAGGTTTTTCTCTCTTCTTCTCCTTTTTTGTATTAAATTTATACAAAACTAAAATTCCAATTATTACTAAATAAGTGGAACAGAATTTAATTCAATATCAATCAAATACAAATATTCGTATCAATGGTGCGAGAAAATAATAAAGAATTATCAGAGAAATTTGATAATATTAAATTTTAAAAGAATAAAATGCCAAAAAAAAATAAATACATAAGTCAGAAAAATGACTCAAAACTTCTGGAAATCGGAAGGCTGATTCTCCGTTTTATGAATCAGAATCAGACAAAAATATACAATTATAAGCAAATCTCGGATGGGATCGACTATAGAAATCCTCGACAACGAGAATTGGTGATTCAGGCTTTGCATAAGCTTTTATCTAATCAGAGAATCAAAGAAACAGACAAAGGAAAGTACAGTATCAATTTAAATATTGAAGGAACTTTAACAGGGATTATCGATTTCAACCAAAGCGGAAATGCTTATGTAACAGTTGAGAATTTAAAAGATGATGTTTTCGTTCATGCAAAAAATGTAAAAGATGCATTGCAGGGCGATAAAGTACTTATTGTTACTTACAATTTTAAAGGTAAGAAAATGGAAGGCTCTGTGCTTGAAGTTTTAGAAAGAAGCCGTACTGAGTTTGTCGGAACTTTCCAGCTCGTTCAGCACAAAGAATTTGGATTTGTAGTCTGCGATAAAAAGACGATTAACACGGATATTTTTATACCAAAAGGTAAAATTAACGGTGCCGAAAACGGTGACAAAGTCGTTGTAAAAATGCTTGAATGGAAGGCAGGTGACAAAAATCCTGATGGTGAAATTATAAAAGTTCTTGGAGCTCCTGGAGAACATGAAACGGAAATTCACTCTATTTTAGCAGAATATGGTTTGCCTTATAATTTTCCTGAAGAAGTGGAAGCAGACGCTGACAAAATCGACAGAAGAGTTACGGATGAAGAAGTGGCAAAACGTAGAGATATGCGAAAAATCTGTACATTCACCATTGACCCGAAAGATGCAAAAGATTTTGATGATGCTTTATCCATCCAAAAACTAGATAATGGAAACTGGGAAATCGGTGTACACATCGCAGACGTTTCTCATTATGTGGTTCCGGGAACGATGTTGGATGATGAAGCTTACGAAAGAGCAACTTCCGTTTATTTGGTCGACAGAGTTGTACCAATGTTGCCCGAAGTGTTAAGTAATGACGTTTGTTCGCTTCGTCCGAATGAAGATAAATTTACTTTCTCAGCGGTTTTTGAGATGAATGATAAAGCTGAAGTGGTGAACGAATGGTTCGGAAGAACAGTAATTCACTCAGATCGAAGATTCACTTATGAGGAAGCTCAGGAAAGAATTGAAACTCAGCAAGGCGATTTAACGGAAGAAATTCTAACGCTCGACAGACTTGCAAAAGTCATGCGTGACCAGAGAATTAAAAACGGTGCAATTACTTTTGACAGAAGCGAGGTTCGATTTAATTTAAATGAAAAAAGTGAACCGATCGGTGTCTACTTTAAAGTCAGCAAAGATTCAAATCATTTGATTGAAGAATTCATGCTTTTAGCAAATAAAAAAGTCTCTGAATTTGTTTCGCTTAAAAAAGGAAGACCAAACGGAAATACATTTATTTACAGAGTTCACGACGATCCTGATCCAGCGAAATTGGAAGCTTTAAGAGATTTTGTTTCGACATTCGGATATAAAATGGATTTGGCAAACACCAAAAAAGTTGCCGAATCTTTGAATAATTTACTGTCGGAAGTAAAAGGCAAAGGTGAAGAAAATATGATCGAGACTTTAGCGATGCGAAGCATGAGTAAAGCGGTCTACTCTACCGAACCGATTGGTCACTACGGTCTTGGATTTGATTATTATTCGCATTTCACCTCTCCTATTCGTCGTTATCCCGATTTGTTGGCGCACAGATTACTTCAGCATTATCTGGATGGCGGAAAATCTCCTGACAAAAACGAATTGGAAGAAAAATCTAAACATTGCAGCGCAAGAGAGCGTTTGGCCGCCGATGCAGAAAGAGATTCTATCAAATTTATGCAGGTAAAATTCATGGAAAAACATTTGGGAGAAACTTTCACTGGAGTTATTTCAGGTGTTGCCGAATTTGGTTTCTGGGTACAAATTCCTGAAAACGGAGCTGAAGGTTTGATTAAATTACGCGATTTGATGGATGATTCTTACACGTATGATAAGTCGACACACGCTGTTTACGGATCAAGAACTGGCAGAAAATTTCAGTTGGGTGAAGAAGTTCAGATAAAAGTGGTAAAAGCTAATTTAATTCAAAAGCAATTGGATTTTAAGATTGTAGATTAAATGATGAAATAATCAGAAAAAAACTCTTAAAGAGTGAAATCATAATACATAAAAAGACCACAATTTGTGGTCTTTTTTTTTGATATATAACACGTCAACTTTTGTCGTTGTTACGGTTTAGATTTGCCTAAGAAACGTTTCAAAAAATTATTATTTAATTAAAAAAACAAGAAATATGGAAAATTTTAATGACGATTTAGGAGATCTTTCCCAATTTAAAATCCTCAATTTCGATGATGTAAAGCAAGGTTTTGTAGGAAGTAAAGACCCTTTTGAAGGAATAAGAACAAACAAAACTTTTCAGGAAATATCTAATGAAATTGCACTAAGTACACCTTTTGGTAAGAATAGTGAATTTTATAGAGAACTAAGAGAAATAATAACCGGACAAATACCAAAACTGTAAGCTATGGGATCTTGGAAATATGAAATAATACATGATTACAATGCTACAAAACTCATCAACGAATTTCGGGAAGAAAATTTAAAGCTTAAAAACTCTAGAGGAATGGATGATGACGAAACAGATTGTATCATATATGCAGAAAAAGATGACCATACTATTAGTTTGGGTAGGGTGTTATTGATAAAAATGAGCGATACAATGATAAAATATTATCATGAATATAAGGATCCAAATTATTTACCAAAATATTGGGCAAAATATATTTATGATGAAAATAAAAATAATAAGACTTTTCAGTTCAAAGAAGAAGAAATTTCGGATGCTTTTTTAGATTCTATAAATTTGCAAACCAAGCTAATGAATATATCTGGAATAGAATTACAGAATTATTTTAAAAAAATAACTGAAAATATTTCGGATGATTTTCGTAAAGACGAAAAGTTTTCTCGTGAACAATGGGATCCTACATTAAAATCTGATCAATATCTTTTTTCGAAACCGGAATTGGCGATTAATTATTTTGTAAAAAAATGTGATTCTTTAAAACATGGGCTTACCAAGTTTAGAAATCAGTTAGAACTTATTAAGTCTTTTAAAATAATAGGGAAAGAATTTAAAATAGAAACTATAGAAGACATCATAAAAGGAATAGACGAGAAAATAAAGGGTATTGAAAATTTTAAAAAATGGCTAGTTGAGAGTAGAGATAATATTAAATTAGACATTGCTTATTTCTGTGGTATTTATAACGGACTGGTTGAGTTTTTTGCAGGCTTTATTGATATTGCAATATTAGCAATTAACATTGTCATAAGTGATTTATTAGGCGGAGAAACTAACTTAGAATTTTTAGAGATCAGAGAAGGAGTAGAAGAAATGCTCAGTAAAATTATACAAGATCCCGGAAAGGTGTTTAATGATATTATAGAAGCTGTTAAGAACTACAAATACTCCCGCTATGATGATCCAAAACTGAATCAATACCAAATACAGTATAATGAAGGTGAAGATACCATTTTGGCGATAAATATTGTTATTACCATTATTACGATCATCAAAGCAATTGTAAAACTTACTAAGCTTTTACCTAAATTTGTGAAGTGGATTGAGAGTGTTTTGGCGAGAAATGGGAAAGGAGCTGATAAGGTTAAAAAGGCATTAAGGAATTCGAAGAGAACTGAATTATTTTCTAAAATTAAAGGCAAGCCAATTAGTAAAAAACTTCTCAAAGAATTGCAAGATGATTTTAAGAAAACAGGTGGAGATTTGGTATATGATGAAAATTCTTTTGAGTATATAGCGTCAAGAGAAAAAATTTATAATGAAGAAATTGAGGCACTGACCTTTAATGAAGAACTTATTTATTTAAATAAAAATGTAACAACTTCAGCTGTATATGAGGAATTGATTCATGCAGAGCAATTTAGAAGTGGTAAGTATAATACCTGGGTAAACAAATATAATAATATTATTGCTGAAAACTTAATGGAAAAAGAAGCAGCAGAAGAGCTTTTAGAAAATTCAATTAAATGGAAATTACCAAAAGAAGAGATAAAATTAATAGAAGAAAGATTAGGATATTTTAAAAATGAATTAAAAAGATTAGATTATGACAACTAAGATAAAAATAATTGAAGTATTCAATTTATCAAACAAAATATTTTTTAACGTAAAAATTGAAGGAGATAAATATTTGATTGGTGATATATATCAAAACTCTGAAAATGACTTAGCATTTATTTTAAAAGGAGTAGGAATAGAGAATAATCCTGACAGCGAAACTAAGTCTCTTTTAGTGGAGATATTAAATGAAAATTATTCATTAAAAGATTTTAAGGATAAGATATTTATCAGTAAAGTATAGAATTCGCAGAATCACTTCTAATATTTTAATATTAAAGAAGTACAGTAATCATGAATACAATTAAATTTACAAAAAAAGTTCAAAAACAATTTGAAAATGCTGGATTTTCAGAATCAAATGATCTACTTACAGAATATAAAGAGGTTTATAGATTTGATGAGTTTCCTAATTTTTTGAAAACTTTCTTAGCAAAATGTGGATCTATTGTGGTTTTAGATATAAAATCTTATGAATCAGATGTAACAAATAAACTAACAATAAGTCCTGAATATGCTTTTTTTGAATATGAAAAATATCCCGATGAAGATTATGACTACTATGAAAATGTAATTGGTAAAAAAATATTTCCATTTGCTAGTTTTGATCCTGATGGGTATAGAATAGCTTGTGATTCTGATGGAAAAATATATATGCTGGGAGACTATATTTTTAGAATATCTGAGAACTTTGTACAGGGGATAGAAATTTTAATTACTTATGATTGGAGTTACGGCTTTTATCAATTAGATGAAGGCACAGGAGAATGGATGAAGAATAAAAAATGGGATGATTAAGTATTAAAGACAGGTCTTCTAAACAAGCAAGTTTTTAAATTGTTAAAAAGAATTTATTCAAATATGAAGGTAAAAATGCTCAGATAATTTCAGATTTTGCAGATGGTATTAAAATAGAGGCTATGATAAAGACGAGCTATTACTATTAAGAGGAAGAAAATTTGTAATCAAAGAATACAAAGAAGTAAGTGGCAGACATTATTTTGAATTAATAGAAAAATAAATATTATGAAATCAGATTTTGATAAATTTATAGAAAATGTAGAAAACTCTAGACAAAAATTCTGGAATGAGAAATATCCTAAAATGAGTTTAGAAGAAAAGAAAAAATATTGGTTAGCAAGCACGCATAAAGGAATGCGAACACAAGGCGAAGCTTTTGGAGATGAATATT
Organism: Chryseobacterium sp. CY350; assembly: GCF_027945075.1. Taxonomy (NCBI): domain Bacteria; kingdom Pseudomonadati; phylum Bacteroidota; class Flavobacteriia; order Flavobacteriales; family Weeksellaceae; genus Chryseobacterium; species Chryseobacterium wangxinyae. Next base: position 2,710,591 of record NZ_CP116034.1, on the reverse strand, counting down.
CAGAATTTTCTAAAGAATGGTATGATTTTGCCAAAAAGCACGAACCAGATTTTGATGAAATATTTGACTATGTGACCAAAAACTTGGGCTTTGAGTTTGACTGGGAAGAATTCAATAAAAGAATTAAACAGTAAATTATATCCTCGTTTCTATAACGAGGATTTTTTGTTTTCTATATTTTGCTGATACAATTAAAATAAGAGGTTATGCTGAAGATGATTTACTATTATTAAGAGGGAGAAAATTTGAAATTGAATATGTAAGACCTAAAGGAAAAGGTTATGAAATAAAATTAATAGAAAAATAAATAACACAATGAGTCTAGAAGAACTAAGTAAAAAAATAGAAAAAGAATATCAAGAATATCTTTCGAATTTAACATCTGCTGAAAAAGCAAGGCATTTAAAAGAAATTCAAGAGTTCGATAATTCTATGAATAAGTTTTGGGATGAAGAATATCCAAAAATGAGTTTAGAAGAAAAGAAAAAATATTGGCTTGCAGGAACTCATAAAGGAATGCGAACGCAGGGTGAAGCTTTAGGAGATGAATATTCAGAGTTTTCTAAAAAGTGGTATGATTTTGCCAAAAAGCACGAACCAAATTTTGATGAAATATTTGACTCTGTGACCAAAAATTTAGGCTTTGAGTTTGATTGGGAAGAATATAATAAACGAATCAAAAAGTAAATTTACGAAGCTATCTCAATTTGAGATAGCTTCTTTTTTAACTTAAAACAACAATGTTTTTAAACTCAAATAAAAATATAATCTTTAAATTTGAATTTGAAACAAATTATAAATGTTTGAACTCGTATTGTCGGCCGTTGGTCTGGGTTTTATGTTGAGCCTGGTTTTCATTGGTCCTATTTTTTTTCTCCTGATAGAAACCAGTTTTACAAGAGGTCCAAAACATGCTTTGGCACTTGATTTCGGTGTTATCACAGCAGATTTATTATGTATTATAGCGTCTTATTATGCAAGTGCAGACATTGTGAGTCTTATTGACAAACATCCTGGTTTTTACAGAATTACATCTATTTTAATTCTTTCATACGGTATTGTAATGTTGGTTACCAAAACCAAAATGCATTTGCCGGGCGAAGAAAAAATCATTAGCCAAAATTATTTTAGAACATTTCTTAATGGTTTTCTATTAAATCTTCTGAATGTAGGGGTTGTACTCTTTTGGCTGGTAACAGTAATAGGCGTCAGAAATCAGTATCCTGATACAGGAAACATGATTTTTTATTTAGGCCTTGTTCTTTCCACCTATTTAATGATTGATTTCCTTAAAATTTTCCTGGCAAAACAATTTCATGATAGGCTTACGCAAAAGTTGGCCAACAATATCAGAAAAGGTGTCGGGGCAGTTTTAATTTTGTTTAGCTTTTTTATTTTCCTGCAGAGTTTCAAAAAATTCAATCAGTTTGATAAAAAGCTAGAAGAAGCAGAAAAGAAAGAATTAAAATATAAAAGACTCAATAAAAATTTAGATTTTAAATTATAAAAAACGTCCATTCACAAATGAAAAAAATATTTCCTAAATCGCTGAAAAAAGGTGATAAAATTGCCATTATTTCTCCTGCTGGAGCTGTAGATTCTGCTCAGCTTCAGAAAGGTTTAGAAATGATTAAAAACAAAGGTTTTGAACCAGTTTTAGGCGATAATCTTTACACTAAATATTCCAATGGTTACAACTACGCTGGAACCGAAGAGCAAAGGATCAGTGACATGAATTGGGCATTAAACGACCCGGAAATTACTGTAATTTGGGCTTCAAGAGGTGGGTACGGTTGCCAACATTTAATTGAAAGTTTAAACTTAAAAGGTTTCGTGAAAAATCCGAAATGGTACATTGGTTATTCAGATAATACAGTGATCCAAAGTTATTTACTGAAAAAAGGTTTTGCTTCGATTCACGGACAAACCATTAAGACATCGAGTTTTGGAGTGACTGACGAAAGTTATGATCTTACATTTGATATTTTAAAAGGAAAAATTCTTAAGTACAGCATAAATTCAAATCAATTTAACAAAGCAGGAAATGTGGAAGGCGAATTAGTTGGAGGGAATTTAGCTCTGATTTATGCACTTTTAGGGACGAAATATTCTTTTGATTTTAAAGATAAAATTTTATTTATCGAAGATATTGGTGAGAACTATTATGCGCTCGACAGAATGATTATGAGTCTGGAATTGGCCGGAGTTTTTACTAAAATAAAAGCACTTGTCGTTGGCGGAATGACCAATATGGGTGACGAAAAAGAAAACAAACAATACGAAGAAAGCTTTGATGAGTTTGCTTATCAAATGATTTCAGACAGAATTTCAAAGTACAGTTTTCCTGCAGTTTTTGGTTTTCCAAATGGGCATATTCTTGACAACAGACCATTAATTATTGGTTCAGAGGTTTCTCTAAAAGTTGGAAAATCAGTTTCATTAAATTTTAAAAACTAAAATGTTTTACTCAAAATTTGTACTCGCTTTTTTTCTGATCGTAGCAGGGATTTCACATTTTGTGAAACCTTACTTTTTCATGAAAATAATGCCAGATTATATTCCGTTTCATTTGAAAATGGTTTACATCAGCGGATTGGCGGAAATTTTGTGCGGGATTTTACTTTTATTTCCGGAAACTCAGAAATTTGGAGCTTATCTTTGCATTGCTTTATTTATTGCAGTTTTTCCGGCAAATATTGAGATGGCAAGAAAGTTTTATTTGATTCACCATAAATATTTTTGGCTTACTGTTTTGAGACTTCCGTTGCAGATTGTTTTGATTTGGTGGGCTTATCAATTTAGAAAATAAATGGCAGATCACAACGATTTAGGGAAAAAAGCAGAAGATTTAGCAGCCGAATTTCTTCAGAAAAAAGGCTATAAAATTCTGACCAGAAACTTCCGTTATCAGAAAGCTGAAATTGATATTATTGCTGAAAAAGACAATTTAATTATCATCACAGAAGTAAAAGCTCGTTCTACAGATGCTTTCATGTTGCCGCAAGAAGCTGTGAATAAAAGAAAAATATCATTAATTGTTTCTGCAGCCAATCATTATCTGGAAGAATTTAATAAAAATCAGGAAGTGAGATTTGATATTATTTCGGTACTTCCTGATGAGAAAGGAAAATTAGTTATCGAACATATTATAGACGCATTCGAAGCTTTCGATGCTAATTAAATTAATGTAACAGTTTACCAATAATTGTTATATTGTAATATTTTCATATTGCTACATTTTAAAATTAAAAATTTTTATGAAGACAATACTCATCACCGGAGCAACTTCCGGAATAGGAAAATCTACCGCAGAACTTTTTGCAAAACAGGGAAATAGAATTATTATCTGTGGAAGGCGAACTGAGATTTTAGAAGCCGTAAAAACAGAATTATCAGCTTTCACTGAAGTTTTTAGTTTACAATTTGATGTCAGAAATCTTGAAGAGGTAGAAAATGCAATAAATTCTCTGCCGCAGGAATGGAAGGACATTGATGTTCTTCTCAACAATGCAGGAAATGCGCATGGTTTAGCACCGCTTTCAGACGGAAACACGTCCGATTGGGATTCTATGATAGATGGAAATGTAAAAGGGCTTTTATATGTTTCTAAAACACTTATTTCGATGATGAAGGAAAGGAATTCGGGTCACATTATTAATATCAGTTCGGTTGCTGCAAGACAGACGTATGCAAACGGAGTTGTGTATTGCGCAACGAAAAAGGCAGTCGATGTGATTTCGGAAGGAATGCGAATTGAGCTTACAGAATTTGGAATCAGGGTGACCAATATTCAGCCTGGAGCGGTGGAGACAGATTTTTCTTTAGTGAGATTCAAAGGAGATCAGGAACGAGCTGCCACGGTTTATGCAGGTTACGAAGCTTTGAAAGCTGAAGATATTGCCGATGCGATTGCTTATTGTGTGAATGCACCAAAACACGTTACAGTTTCCGATATGACGATCTATCCTAGCGCTCAAAGCGAGCCGAGAACGATTTACAGAAAAGGATAATTCGAATGAAATATTTTGCTTTTATTTTTCTATTCTTTTACATTTTCGGATTTTCACAAAATTATTCAAAGCATGAAAAAGCTGTTCTGTCAAAAGCCAAAAAGCTGGATTCTCTGATGCAGAATAATGATGATAAAATTATAAATCTTTTATCTCCCGATGTATCTTTCGGTCATTCCAACGGTTGGATTCAGAATCTGGATGATTTTAAGAAAGATTTTTCATCGAAAAGAGTCATTTATCAGGAAATCAAGCAGATTGAAATTTCGGAATTAAAGCAAAATAAAAGATCAATAAGTCTCAGAAGGACAATTAATGTGTCCGGATCTTACAAAAGCAATGATTTTAAAATGAAACTGGCTTTACTGGAAATCTGGATCAAAAACAGATCTGTCTGGAAATTGTGGAGCCGACAAAGTGTAGAAATAAAGTTATAAATTTGTTATAAAGGAACAAATAATGAATGAAGAATTTCAAAATTTTTTAATTTATAACACACCTAATGAAAAAGTTAGGGTTGATGTTTTCTTACAGAACGAAACACTTTGGCTTATACAAAAAGCGATGGCAACTTCATTTGATGTAACAAAGTCTACGATTAGTGAGCATTTGTGATTGATGCTGAAAGATTAAAGCAAGGTCAGAATGTATTTGTTAAAGATTATTTTAAAGAACTTCTCCAGAAAATCCGCTCAATTCGGGCGAGTGAAATAAGAGTTTATCAAAAGCAGTTAATGAATATGAAACCTTCAATAAACCCCAGAAAATTGTATCTGATTTTGATAAAAACATCAAGAAATTGAGAAGAGAAATTTAGTCTTAAAGACCCACATATTTTTGTGACTAACTTTTTTACATTTTGTAAACTTCCATAATGCTTTCATTCAATCATTTCTTTTGATACTTTTGCAGTAGAAAAGAATTTTTTCTTTTTTTGCACTTGCACTATTTAAATTCAATTCAATGAAAATTCTATATCTCGAAACTTCCTCAAAAAACTGCTCGGTTGCCATTTCTGATGACGAAAAATTACTATGCGTCTGCGAAGAAGTTTCAGAAAACTATAAACAGTCGGAAAGTCTACACTCATTTGTAGAATGGGCTTTGGAAGGTGCCGAACTTTCTATGAAAGATATCGAAGCGATTTCTTTAGGAAAAGGTCCTGGTTCTTATACAGGATTGAGAATAGGAGCAGCTTCTGCGAAAGGTTTCTGTTACGGATTGAAGATTCCGCTAATTGCTGTTAATTCTTTGGAAAGCATGATAGAGCCTTTTTTAAACCAAAACTACGATTTTGTAATACCTTTAGTCGACGCACGAAGAATGGAGGTTTATACCGCGATCTATGATGGTAATTCAGGAAATGAAATAACTTCAATTGAGGCTAAAATTTTAGATGAAACCTCTTTCCAGGAATTTAAAGACAAAAAAGTTATTTTTGTAGGTGATGGTGCAAAAAAGGCGAAGGAAATTTTCCAGCTTCCGAATGCAGAATTTAATGAAGACATCTACCCTTCTGCACAATATTTAGTGAAGAAAACTTTAGAGAAAATTGATAAAAAAGATTTTGAAGATATAGCCTATTTCGAACCGTTCTATCTAAAAGAATTTCATGGAGTTAAAAAGAAAAAAAGCGAAGATTAATCTTCGCTTTTTTATTTATTTTACAGGATTCGGAACTGAAGTTGCCGGTTGTAACTGTTGAGTGTTAGGATTCGATAATGGCTTTTTAGGAACTCCGCTCTGTATGGCGTTGTTCATCGGCTGCCCGCTATTTTGTAACGGATTGTTCTGATTTCCGGGAGCCGTTATATTTTGCGACTGTTGCATATTTTGTCCCGATTGCCCAAATCCTCCGGGATTTGGCGGCATATTTTGATTATTACCAAGGTTTTTAGGAACTGTATTCCCCTTATTATCAGTAGCCTGAAACGCTACGTCGCTTTTAAGATAGTTCAGCATTTCTTTTGCTTTCTCGCCTTCAGGAGTTTTAGCATAATTTAAAACGATCTGTTCCAATTGTAGAATCATTACCTCTTTCCCACTCGATTTTCCAGCATTGAAAGCATTAAGAAGAGAAAGTTTGGGAACCAACGCATCTTTGGGATTTTTTAGGATCGCCTGCTCAATAATCGTCTGACTTTCGGTAAATTTCTCAGATTCAAATAAAGCATAGGCTGTTTTGTAATCGTTTTCGGTTTCCGGAGCTGATTTTATAAATGTATTATTTTTCGGATTTCTTGCAAATTCTGCATAAGAACTGTAAGGATAATCTGTAATAAGTATCTGTTTGGCTCTTGCAGAAGCTTGAGGATTTTTCTCATGATTCATCGCAAAAATTTCATACAAAGCCTGCAGCATTACTTTTTCTTCAGGTTTTACATCTACAAGATCATACAAAGTTTTCGTTGCTAAAGGAGTATTCGTAAAGTAATTCTGATACATAATACCCAAACCTAAAGAGGCAGTATCTCTGTCTTTTTTAAGCTGAGAAAGTTGTCCAGCATCACTAGGAAGTTGCTCAATATAAAATGAAGGCTCAAAACGTCTGGGATTTGGTGCGGTATTAACGCCTAATGCTTCATTCTTAAGATCTTCAATAGAAGCCATTTTTTTAGAATAACGCCAGTTATCTACTAAAGCTCTGTCTCCCCAAACCTGCTTGAATGTTGATGTTCCTTTGCTTACGGTTCCTGTATTTCCATAATAAAAGCCTTTTGAAGAAGTTCCAAAATCTTCAAACGAACTAGAGTTGTTGGCAAAAAGCGAGTTTGCACTGTAATCTCCGGTGTCAAAACCTTTATTTCTTTCGGCACGTAATCTTTCCAGCTCCTCTTTTGCTTCTTTTGCCTTCAGCTTTTCAATATGTCTGGCAAAGTATTCTGTCTTCTGAGCTTCAGGCATTTTTGCTATTGTGAGAATACTGTCGTTTTTTCTGATTAAATAATAGTTTTTAGAAACTTTCTTTATGTTCTCTGACTGATCTTTCAGAAGTATTTTCGAAGGTTCATACGTCATTGTTGCCAATGCAGAATCGTAGTAAGCGCCCGCTCCGATGTAATCGTTTTTATCTAAATATCTTCTACCGATCTCATAGTAAGCCAGACCACGTACCTGCGGATCTGAAACCTTTTCGGTGAGAGATTTTCTGAAATATTCCTGTCCTTCTTCAGGTTTTCCGGCTTTGTTAGCCATAAGTCCTAAAGCATAATAAAACTCATTTTTTCTGGATCCGTAAGTTCCTTTTTTACTGATGTCTTCAAGGTATTTTTTGGCTCCGTTATAATCACCTTTTCCATTAAAAGTTTTGGCGATTTCGATTTGCGATTTCACTTCAAATTCAAAATCGTTGGCATATTTGTAAGCTGCCATGAAACTCTCACGAGCAGGTTCGCTTCTCCCAAGTTCAGATAAAACCTGACCTCTTAAAAATGCAATTCTGCTTTTCAGTTGTCGGTTTCCGTTGAGTTCAAAAGCGCGGTCAAGTTCTTTTACTGCTTCTTCTTTTTTACCGGCATCCAAAAGCGATTCAGAATAATAGATGCTCATCAGCTTTTCATGCTCTTTGCTGATTCCTTCACTTTTTATTTTATTAAAAATCTGGTCAGATTTATAGTAATCTTTTAGCTGTGCATAGGCTAAACCTTCATAAACTCGCGCTAAAGGAAGTCTTTTGTCTTCCTTCATATGGGTAAAAACATAGTTTAAAGCATCAAGAGCCTGTCTGGATTTTCCCTGATAAATGCGAGATTGCGCAAGAATAATATACGCGTCAAAAATAGTTTTGTTCTGCTCCTCTCCTTTTTTGATAACAGAATACTTTCCTATTGCTTTAAGAGCTTTTGCTTCTGCAATTTCTAATGTTGTTGCTCCTTTGTTTCCGTCCGGATTATTGGGATCCTGAGGCATTCCCGGAACTGTACCACCAGGATTGGGAGGCATCCCCGGAGCAGTTCTGCCGCCGCCTGGCGTAGGTCGATTCACTTCTGCCATCCTCATTGAGTTCTCGGCAAAAGCCGAAGATTGTCCCAAATCACTACCTATCGGCTGTTCTTCATACGTAAGAATAGGAATATGTGGCGCATAAAAGTTGTCTTTATGAGCTTTGTCTCTGCTTGTAAATTCACTGTTCAATGCGTCTTTTGCATTAAAAAGTGTATTGTAATATGTGGAAAAACCTTTTAGAAATTTAGATCTTGCTTCAGGCTTTTTTACCTTGGTACTGCATGAAACAACGATAATCGCTGCTAAAAGGAATATAATATTCTTTTTCATTATTTAGTATAACTCTCTAATCTGCTTTTTATTATCTGATCAGATTGATGATTCTGTAAAAATAATAAAATTTTGCGTGGAATTTATTTATATTTCGTTTAAAATTTTGTAAACCAAATGGGTAGGAAGTCCCATGATCGTATAAAAACTGCCGTTCATCTTTTTTATTTTTGCCATTCCGAGCCATTCCTGGATGCCGTAACTTCCCGCTTTGTCAAAAGGTTTATAATTTTTAAGATAGAAATCAATCTCGTTTTCCAAAATTTCATCAAATTCAACATCAGCAACATCAGTTTCTGTAAAGGTCTTGTCTAAAGTTTTAATTGTAATACCTGTAAAAACCTGATGTGTTTTCCCTGAAAGTTTTTGCAACATATTTTTTGCATCAGTTTCATCCTTTGGCTTTCCAAGAATATGCTCGTCAATTGCCACAATGGTATCTGCCGTGATCAAAACTTCATCTGATTCAAGTTTTCTGAAAGCATCTGCCTTTAATTCAGATAAATAAGCTGCTGCATTTTCTATTTCGATATTTTTCGGTAATATTTCTTCACAATCAATTTTTACGACTTCAAAATCAAATCCTAAGCTGGAAAGCAATTCTTTCCTTCGAGGCGATTGCGATGCTAAAAGTATTTTCATCATTAAATTTTAAACAGATTGTGTATTATCGTCATGCCATTTTCCCTGAACTTTCATTACCTGCTCGATCACATCGCGCACTGCCCCGCTTCCACCCTGCTTTGACGAAATGTAGTCTGCGATATTTTTTATTTCCGGAACTGCATTTTCCGGGCAGGTAGATATTGCTGAATTCTGCATCATATGAAGATCCGGAAGATCGTCTCCCATGGTAAGAATTTCAGTATTTTTAAGTTTATACTTTTTCTTAAAATCGGCATAATCGATCATTTTATCGTGTGACTTTGCATAGTAATCTTCAATACCAAGATAATTAATACGATGTCTCACCATTTCGTCATTTCCGCCTGTGATGACTCCGATTAAGTAATTGTTTTTGAGAGCTTTAACGACAGCGTAACCGTCTAAAACATTCATCACTCTGCTCATGTTTCCGCCGGGCATCAGATAAATGCTTCCGTCTGTGAAAACTCCGTCTACATCAAATACGAATGCTTTGATATCTTTTAACTTCTCTTTATAGCTCATACATTTTTTTGATAGAATGATTCATTGTTTTATAAATCGCAAGACTTTCGTCTTTTAATAATTGCTCGTGTAATTCTAAAACGCGTGTGTCGTTTCTTACTGCGGGTCCGGTTTGAGCCGATTTTGGTTCAATTTCGTGAATTTTTTTGACGGTTTCATCAATTAACGGTAAAAAATAATCAAAAGGAATTTCCTGAGCATCCGAGATTTCTTTTGCCCTTGTAAAAAGGTGATTCACAAAATTGCAGGCAAAAACTGCAGTCAGATGAATGTATTTTCTTTTTTCATGGTCACTTTTCATCACATTTGCTGAAATTTTTGAAGCTAAATCGGTCAATGTTTTTTGATCATTTTCATTTTCAGTTTCAATGAAAAAAGGAATTTTCGAATACTCTAAATCTTTGGATTTTGAAAATGTCTGTAAGGGATAAAAGCTTGATTTTCTGTACTCCCCTTTTAATATTTCTTTAGGTAAAGAACCCGAAGTATGAGCTACAAGACAATTTTTTTTAGTGATTATTTCAGAAACATTTTCCACAGACTGATCACTCACACAAATAATATAAAGATCTGCTTCTTCCAAATTTTCTGTAGAAAAGGAAACGTTTAATTCTTCCGAAATCTTTTTAAGTTCTTCCTCATTTCGCCCAAAAATCTGAGCTAGATGAATATTATTTTGTTTGAAAGCTTTTGCAAGGTGATAAGCTACATTTCCGGAACCGATAATTACAATTTGCATCTAACAAAGATAAGATTTTATGATATTTGGACTAAAAATTGAATAAGTAATTTAACTTTTAAATACTTTTGTAATCCAAACCAATGAAAGCATCTTATGAAGATTAAAGACGCAGAGATTATTGCGCTGATGCAAAACCCACGAACTCTTGAAAAAGGTATTCGTGCATTGATGGACGCTTATCAGAGTAGATTATATTGGCACATCCGAAGGATTATTGTAGATGGAGATCTCGCTCAGGACACTTTGCAGGAGACTTTCATCAAAGCATATCAGAATTTTCATCAGTTTAAAAATGACAGTCAGCTCTATACCTGGCTTTATAGAATTGCAACTAATGAAGCATTGCAGCAGATCAATAAACTGAAGAGAATGCAGAAAACCGACGAAGATCCGGAATATTATATGCAGAATCTTGTTGCCGACAACACGCACAGCGATGCTGAAGAGATACAGGTCTTTTTGCAGAAAGCCATACAAAGTCTGCCGGAAAAGCAGAAACTGGTATTTATGATGCGGTATTATGATGATTTGCCTTACGAAGAAATATCCAAAATTGTGGATATGTCGGTAGGGACTCTAAAAACAAACTATCACTATGCCAAGCAGAAAATAGAAGATTATATAAAAGAAAATTACGAAAGATAATTTTTACAAGTAAAGACATGAAAAATTTTGATCTAGATAAATTAGAACGCAAGAACATTTACGACGTTCCTGAGAATATGTTTCAAAATATTCAGGATAGCGTATTGGGAAAAGTGAATGATTTTGATCTTGATAATGTAGAAAGGAAAAACATTTACGAAGTTCGTGAAGATATGTTTCTAAATGTTCAAATGAAAGTTCTAAGTTCTATAAGTGATTTTGATATTGAAAAATTAGATCGTAAAAACATTTACAAAATTTCAGATCAATTGTTTGAAAATGTTCAGCAAAATGTAATGAAAGAAGTAAATGCTAGCGAAAAAACTCCTGTTTTTAAATTAAACTGGGGATATGCAGCAGCTGCTTCACTGGCATTGATTTTTGGATCGACTTTTTTGTATAACTCTTACTCAGATTCGTCTGAAAATCAGGATTCTGCACAGAGTTTTGTTTCAAATGAGGTGGCTCCCAAAAAGGAAAGTGAATTGGCGTATGAGACTTTAAAATCAGATTTAACTTCTGTTGAAAAAAACAATCAAACAATCGACAATCAGCAGCCAAGCCAACAAATAAAAACGGTAGCTTTTGTACCTGAAAAAACAGATATAAAACTTCAAACTGTAAAGCCTGTTTCTAAGAAAACCGAAGCGCAGATGAATGAATATCTTGAGTCGTTGACAAGTTCTGAGATTGCCGAATTGGCCAATAATTCAAGTCAGGATGTTTATTTAGACTTATATAATTAAAGAATGATGAAGAAAATATTATTTATACTTTTTATAATTTCTGGTTTTGGGCTTCAAGCGCAAGTCAAAAGTTATGATTGGAAAAATATGAGTCGGGAAAAAAGAAAAGAAGTGATCAACAGTTTTTCACCAGAAGAAAGAAAAGAACTTCTTAAAGAATTTAGAAATAATATGGTTATCGATATTCTTCAGGTTGCGCCGGAGGATAAAACAGAATTTACTGAAGTATATAACGAGTATCTTGATAATCAGAAAAAAATACAGAATCAGTTTGATTCAAATTTTGATCCCGAAAAACTGAATGAAGAAGAGGCGAAAGTAAAGCTTCAGCAGAGTTTCGATTTAGGACAAAAATTATTAGATAATAAGAAAAAATATGCGGATAAGATGCAAACCGTCATTCCGTGCCAGAAAGTTTTGAAGTTGTTTCAGTCTGAAGGGATGATGAGGGAAAAGATGAATGAAAGAAAACCTCGCGACGGGAACAATAAGGGCTCAAAACCCAGACAAAACCCATAATAGTTTATTTTTTTAATGTTGGACGACCCTTGCAATTTATTGTAAGGGTCGTTTAATTTTTAGAAAAAATTTTAAAATTATAGAAATTGAATCTATACTTTTGTAAAAATTTCATCATGAAAAAAGTGCTTTTTTTTCTTTTAGCGTCAATATCAATAGTTGCTCAGAAAACAGAAACAATAGATCTGTCTAAGTCAATAAAAGATAATAAAAAAACCTATAAAAATTTCACTGTAATAGATCAAAGATCGTCGAAGGATATTGGTTCTGTTCAGTTTCATAAAGATATGGTCAATATTGTTTTTGAGAATAACGCTGAGACAGATCTGAAGAATTGGTTTTTCAAGTATAATCCTGTAAGAGGAAATGAAGAATTGGTTCTTCTTCTTGAAAATGTCGTAATAAGTGAAGAGAAAAAAGAAAAATTCTCGGTCGGAAAACTTGCAGTTCGCGCCAGTACATTTATTAAAAAAGAAGATGGGTATCATTTTCTACATAGAACAGATACAGCAACTACCGTTTCTTCGCGCACGACACCTTATATGGCACAAAGTCTTTCAAAAAAGCTGACACTCACTTTCTCAGATCTGCTGAAAAAATCATTTGAAGCTAGACAATGGGATTTTCCACTGTCAGAAAGCGAACTTTCAAATTATGAAACGCTACTAAGAGATAAACTCGAAATTTTGAAGACAGACGAACTAAAAGAAGGTGTTTATAAAGATTATTACAGTTTTTTCACTCATAATCCCGAACCAGGTTTTACCATTGAAACGAACAGTAAAGGTATTGCAACAAAAGCAGTAAAGGGCGACGAGAAAAAAGCAATTAGAAACTTTTACGCATTTGTTCACAACGGGGTTCCGTTTAAAGTAATTCCTGTTGGCTATGTGGAAATTTTCAGAGACAGCAACAAACTTTTTATAGAAGCCAAAAGAGAAGAGCTTTTTCCTGAAGATGCTTCAGGCACAGCGGTAATCGGTGCTTCTTTCGGACTGGTGGGTGCATTGGTAAGTGTTGCTATTGATTCGGCTGTTGCGAAAAAGAGGAGAGGAATTCCCGGATCGGAAGTTGTTCTCGACCCGTTATCGGGTTACTATATTTTACCTGAAGACTTTGGCAAAAACAAATAATATTGAAAAGAGAGACTGTTTTGGTCTCTCTTTTTTTTGTAAACGAATAATAAATAAACGTGTTGGATAGCTAAAATTTTTATGAAAAATCTAAGCTGCACTTTGAATTAAATAAGCTTTCCAAAACAGAAGTTTTCCATCAGGTTAATTTATTTTTTCTTGGTACTTCATTAAGAATGAGGAATTATCCTGCATTTTCTTATCTTTGCAAATTACATAGTTCTTAAATGAAAAACATACGAAATTTTTGCATAATCGCCCATATTGACCACGGTAAATCTACTTTGGCAGATCGTCTTTTGGAGTATACCAACACGGTGACTCAGAGAGAATTACAATCTCAGACGCTTGATGATATGGATTTGGAAAAAGAACGTGGGATCACGATAAAATCTCACGCCATCCAGATGGATTATGAGCTTAATGGCGAAAAATATATCTTAAACCTTATTGATACACCGGGACACGTAGATTTTTCTTACGAAGTTTCCCGTTCGATCGCGGCTTGTGAAGGTGCACTTCTTATTGTAGATGCTGCTCAAAGTATTCAGGCACAAACGATTAGTAATTTATATTTAGCATTAGAAAATGACCTGGAAATTATTCCAATTCTAAATAAAATTGACCTTCCGTCTGCCAATCCTGAAGAAGTTACCGACGAAATTATGGGACTGATCGGCTGTAAATACGAGGATGTTCTTCGTGTTTCAGGTAAAACAGGTGAAGGAGTTCACGATTTGTTAGAGCAGATTGTAAAAAGAGTTCCGCCACCAGTTGGAGACCCTGATGCGCCACTTCAGGCTTTGATTTTTGACTCTGTTTATAATCCTTTCAGAGGAATTGAAGCGTATTTTAAAGTGGTTAACGGTAGAATTTCTAAAAACGAAAAGATTAAATTTTTCGCGACTGGAAAAGAGTATGGAGCAGACGAAGTAGGGACTTTGAAACTGAAGCAGGTTCCGAAGAAAACTGTAGAATGTGGGGATGTAGGTTACATTATTTCCGGGATTAAAGATGCCCGTGAAGTAAAAGTAGGAGATACCATTACTTCTTTCGTAAATCCTGCAGCTGCTGCGATTGACGGATTTGAAGAAGTAAAGCCAATGGTTTTTGCCGGTATTTATCCAATCGAATCTGAAGATTTTGAAGAATTGAGATTCTCACTTGAAAAATTGAGATTAAATGATGCTTCTTTGGTTTTCGAACCTGAAAGTTCTGCAGCGCTTGGTTTTGGTTTCCGTTGCGGATTCTTAGGAATGCTTCACATGGAAATCGTGCAGGAAAGATTGGATAGAGAATTTAATATGGATGTGATCACGACCGTTCCCAACGTTTCATATTTAGGATATTCTAAAAGAGAGCCGGACGTTTCGATTTTAATCAATAACCCTTCTGAAATGATTGACCCCAATCTTTTAGACAGAGTAGAAGAGCCTTATATCAAAGCTTCCATCATTACAAAATCTGACTTTGTTGGATCCGTAATGACGCTTTGTATCGAGAAAAGAGGAGAGATCGTTAACCAAAGTTATCTAACGGCAGACCGGGTAGAATTGACCTTTAATATGCCATTGGCTGAGGTTGTTTTCGACTTCTATGACCGTTTGAAATCTATTTCTAAAGGTTATGCGTCATTCGATTATTCGCCAATTGGGATGCGTGCTTCGAAATTGGTAAAAATGGACATCCTGATCAACGGAGATATGGTGGATGCTTTATCGTCATTAATTCACGATTCTAATGCTTATTACATAGGTAAAAAGATGTGTGAGAAACTTCGTGAACTGATCCCTAGACAACAGTTTGATATCGCAGTTCAGGCAGCTTTGGGAGCTAAAGTTATCGCAAGAGAAACGATCAAAGCTTTGAGAAAAGACGTTACCGCAAAATGTTACGGTGGTGATATTTCGAGAAAGAGAAAATTGCTAGAAAAGCAGAAGGAAGGGAAGAAGAAAATGAAGCAGATCGGTAGAGTAGAAGTGCCTCAATCGGCGTTTATGGCTGTTTTGAAGCTGAATGATTAAAGAAAGAGCCATGTAAAAAGGCAAAAAGATAAAAGTGAAATCCGCAGAAATTTTCCGCGGATTTTTTTATTCTAATATTTCCCTTCTTTGATTATTGATGATGTATTCGTTTATAGAAGATTTATAATTTTTTGAAGTTGCTCGGTCAATTTTAATTTTGAAATCTTTTTGCTCTTTTCCTTCGAAATATGGAATTGCCATGATAAATAATTCCTTAGGTTCTAAAATGAAAAAATTGGGAAGTGCGGGTGGGATACATCCATTAACTACATATCTTGTATTTAAAACCTTTTGCCATTTATCAGCCTTGTTTTTCACGAAAGGACTAAAATATGTCAAATAATCAGTATTGATTTTCAGTGGTTTTGCAGAAATATTTTTTATGAAAACTGGATATGATTTAAAATTAACTACTTTTTCATTTCTTAATTTATAAAGAGGAATAGTATCTTTTTCTTTTACAATAATTTCAATGTTTTCTAAGTTTAAGTCATCAGTTATTTTTACATTTTCTGAAGAGATTCCTTGAAACAGTTGTTCATAAAAATAAGGTAGAAGTGATTGATCAAGAATAAAACTTGACTGTTCTTTTTCACCGACAGCGGG
Organism: Chryseobacterium sp. CY350; assembly: GCF_027945075.1. Classification (NCBI taxonomy): domain Bacteria; kingdom Pseudomonadati; phylum Bacteroidota; class Flavobacteriia; order Flavobacteriales; family Weeksellaceae; genus Chryseobacterium; species Chryseobacterium wangxinyae. Next base: position 2,694,721 of record NZ_CP116034.1, on the reverse strand, counting down.
AGGTGCTGGTATCCAGTTGATTTCTTGATAATATTTTATTTGAATAGTATCTTTTGAGAATCCTTTGTAAACCAAATTACTACCGAAATCAAAACTACCAGTATTAAATTCTTTGATACTCATTTTCTCACCTTTCGGGAAACTCAAAACAATATCATCCGCAAAAGTTTTTTCCTCTTTGCAACCAATTAAGAATACCGTTAAAATCAAAAGAAATTGTTTCATTCAAATCTTTAATAACTTTGAATGTACAAAAAAACCGTTTCAGTTGAAACGGTTTGCTATTTATTTTTTGGTATATTTTATTTCCATGGTCTTAAACTCTTTGCCTGTTTTAGAATCAGGACCGTACATTTCGAGGGTTAGATGAGTGTCATCCACAAAAGTGTAGACTTCTCTCACGTTGCAGTCTTTTCCGGGTCTTGATGGGTCGGTCATTTTTCCTTTAAATTCGACTGATTTTTTGGCAGCATTCCAATCGCCTTCCATGTTCATCAATCCGGTTCACATATTGTCGATCCAAGTGCTGACGAATTTTTTTTTAGAATTGTCGTAACCTGTGATGCTTATTCCTTCGAAAGGCATTCACATAAAATCTCCTTTATGTTCACTGGTTTGATATCGTCCGTCAAAGATTTAATAAAAAATAAGATTCAAAAAATTATTATTTTAATCTTTAAATTAAGGTTTGTAATTGCTAATTTTGTGTACTCATAACGCAAATTAAATTATGGATTCTCCAAAAAAGTTACAGGATATAAAAGTTGCCGTTGATGCAGTTGTTTTCGGGTATTTTGACAAAAAAGATCTTCAGATTCTTTTAATAAAAAGGAATATTGAACCTTTCAAAGGCGGTTGGGCGCTACCTGGTGGTTTGGTTTTGGACGATGAAAATCTGGATGATGCCGTAAAAAGAGAATTGTACGAAGAAGCCGGCATAAAGCCCGATTTTCTTGAACAATTATATACTTTCGGAAATGTTGGGCGGGATCCAAGAAATAGAGTGGTTTCTGTGGCTTATTTAGGGCTTGTGAATCCTTCATACCATGAATTGTTTGCAGATTCTGATGCGGAAGATGCACAATGGTTCAGTGTCAATGAGCTTCCTAAATTAGCTTTTGATCATCAAATCATTATTGACATTGCGTTAAAAAGACTTCGTACAAAAATTCAATATCAGCCGATTGGTTTTAATCTTTTGAATGATGAGTTTGTATTTTCTGAATTGGAAAATCTCTATAAAACGATTATCGGAAAAGAAATCGACCGCCGAAATTTTAGAAAAAAAATCATGAGCTACGGACTTCTCAACGAAACTTCTCAATTTAAAAAAGAAGGCAGCGGCAGACCAGGAAAATTATTTACTTTCAATCAGGAGAAATATAAAGAGCTTGAAGAGGAAGGGTTTTATTTCGAAATTAAATAAGGTCTGAACGCAAATCTCACAAAATTTTTACAATAATTTTCACAAATATTTTAATGTAAGCTAACACAAATATTTTAGAAAAATACAAATTACAGACATCAATGGGAACGGGCTTTAGCCCGTTTTTTAATGAACAAACACTCCATTGGCTTTAGCCAAAACTTAAATAAAAAATAATCATTTGTTGCATTCGTGAAAAACATTGTGTGATTCATGTGTTAGGAAGTAAATTTTATTATTGAAAATCAATTACTTAACGTATTTAGCGTAAAATAAACACAAATAGATTTGGTTAATAAAATCAAACCTTCTTATATTTGTGTAACAATAACGCAATTTGTGATTTGTTTAAAATCAGTTATTAGTTTTTTATACACTTTTAAATTAGTGTAAAACGAACGCAAATAAAATTTAAAAACATGGAAGAAGACTTAAAACCCAGATTTATCGAATCATTACAAAGAAATAATGATAAGATAAGAGAAGACCGGGCCCGAACAATCGGGGAAGATTCAGAGTTGATATACAGACGCCGAGTTGAAGACATTGAACTGAAAATAAAAAGACTGGAACGCGAACAGGAAGGTCTTATAGACATCAGTCCGTTAGACAAAAACAGTTTGACATTTGCCGATTTTCAGCCGGAAGCATTCGTTCAAAAAGACATAGAATTATCATTAACAATCAGAAATTTAAATATTCAGCTAGAAGTTTCCACAAAAAGATTTGAGTATTTATTTGGTAAAAAATTTTAGTTATGGGAAGTACAAGATATGACATGGACGCTCGTTATGACAGAGCAAGAAAAGAAGGTTATGCATCAAAATCTGCAAGTGAAATTTTCACTCAGAATGCAAAAAGAATGGCACACGAATCAATGAATCCTAAAGGCATTTCTTTCAGAGAATCAAGAGATTCTGCGGTTCATCCGAATTCTGTTCCGATCATTTTAGGACTGGATGTCACCGGAAGTATGGGACATATTCCTCACGAATTAATAAAAGAAGGCCTGCCAAAACTAATGGGCGGAATTATCCAGGGTGGAGTTCCCGATCCCGCACTTTTGTTCTTAGGAATTGGAGATCATGAATGTGACGGTTATCCTTTGCAAGTCGGTCAGTTTGAATCAGGAGATGAAGAACTGGATATGTGGCTGACAAGAACGTATATTGAATCAGGAGGTGGAGGAAATGCCGGAGAAAGTTATTTACTGGCTTGGTATTTTGCCGCTTTTCACACCAGAACGGATGCTTTTGAAAAGAGAAATCAAAAAGGATTGTTGTTCACAGTAGGAGATGAACCATGCCTGAAAACACTTCCTGCTTCAGCCATCAGAGAAATAATGGGAAGCGGACAACAGAGCTTTAAGCATACAGAATTGTTGGAAGAAGCTAAAAAGAGATATGAAGTTTTCCACATCAGCGTTTTGCATTCCGGACAGGCGGTGAATGCAGATAAAGGCTGGAAGGATTTGTTAGGACAGAACTGTTTATCCATCGAAGATTACAGAGATGTTCCGAAAGTGATTAAAGAAGTCGTTTGCAGCACATTTAGTGAAGATCATTTCAAAACTAAAGATTTAGGTGGATTTAATAATATTCAAATGTTTTAAAAAATGAAAACAGCACAAATAATTATAGGCTTAGGTTTTGGTGATGAAGGAAAAGGTATCACTACAGATTTTCTGGCTCAGCAAAATCCTGAGTCTGTAGTTATTCGTTTTTCAGGCGGTCAACAGGCGGCGCATACCGTGATGATGGATGACAGAAAGCACATTCATTCAAGTTTTGCAAGCGGAGCACTGCGGGGTTTGCCTTCTTATTTTACGGAGCACTGTACGATTCACCCGACTTTTTTATTTAACGAAAGCGAAGAATTAAAACAGAAAAACGGAAGTATTGAACTTCATATTCACCCATTGGCAAAAGTAACTACTCCTTTTGATGTTTTCAGCAACAGAAAAAATGTCAGAAACTTAGAACACGGAACCTGCGGAAAAGGAGTCGGAGCAACGATGAAAAGAAATGAAAGTCCGTTTAAGTTATTTGCCACTGATTTGATTGCTCCAAGACCAATGTTGATAGAAAAATTAAAAGGAATCGCAAATTATTACGGTTTTGAAGAAGGAGAGGAGATTCAAAATGCTTTACAGGATTTTTTAGAAGCCATCGATAATATTGATTGGAAAATTGAAGGTTACTCTTATCTGAATTCCTTTAACCATCTTATTTTTGAAGGAAGTCAGGGCATTTTATTGGATATGGATCATGGTGTTTTCCCGAACGTGACTTTTGCGAATACCACTTCAAAAAATGCGTACGAAGTTTGTAAATTGTTGAAGATTGAAAATATAGAAATGTTTTACGTCACAAGATCTTATTCAACCCGTCACGGAAGCGGATGGATGAGTAATGAAAAGGAGTTGGCTTTAAAAAACAATGAAGAGGAAACCTGTATTTTTAATGAATATCAAAAGGATCTTCGCTTTGGAAATTTAGATTATGACTTATTAAATTATGCTCTTAAATTGGATGAAGCTTATGTTGTTGCCAACAAGAAAAATCTGGTTGTGACTTGTCTAGATCAATTGGATGAGGAATTTAAAATAGAAAATATTGATGTAAATTTTGATGAGGTTTATGGATCTTATTCTCCGTATTCAAAGGATTTTAGAAGAATTACTTGATAAGAATATTGATTAATTTTAAAAGAAATAAATTAAATGCAAAATCACAAATCAATAGGAATGGGCTTTAGCCCATTTTAATAATGACTAAACTTCAACGGCTTTAGCCAAAACTTAAAGAACAAGATTATTAAAATAAAAAACACATTATTTAACCATGGAAACTATAAATTATTTAAAAGGAGATGCAACAAATCCTCATATAAAAGGAAATAAAATCATCATTCATATCTGCAACGATATCGGAGGCTGGGGAAAAGGTTTTGTAATGGCAATTTCTAAAAGATGGAAGCAACCAGAAACTGAATATAGAGAATGGTTTAAAAATAAACAAAATTTCCATCTTGGAGAAATTCAAATAGTTCAAGTTGAACAAGATGTTTGGGTTTGTAATATGATCGGTCAACATAAAACGATCTCAAATTCCAAAGGAATAGCTCCAATTAGATATGAAGCTGTAGAAAAATGTTTAGAGAAATTAACTGATGAAGCTTTAAAATTAAATACAATTGTACATATGCCAAGAATCGGTTGCGGTTTAGCAGGAGGAAATTGGGAAGAAATTGAACCGATTATTGAAAGAACAATGTTGAAAAATAATGTGGAAGTATATGTTTACGATTTTGAATAAAACTAAAAACTAATTGAAATGACAAATAAAGAAATGGCAAAAGATACATTAGACATCTTAGCCAAGAAATATTATATAAACGAAAACAACGAAAAAATAAATATAGAAAACGAACTGGAAATCTCTAAAAAAGAAACCGTATTGTTTTCATCTGAAGAACTTTCGGAAATGACGAAAAATGAACTTCCGAAAGCCGATTTTGAAACAACATTTGAAACTAGGAACTGCAGTTCATTAAAAGCAATTTTAAAATTATCCGAAGAAGAAAATCAGGAAAAATTAATGTGTCTGAATTTCGCATCATCAAAAAATCCGGGCGGTGGTTTTATCAACGGAGCGGAAGCACAGGAAGAAAGTTTGGCAAGAACTTCTGCGCTGTATGAAACACAGCTTCAGGCAGATGATTATTATAAAACTCATCGTGCAATGAAGTCCTGTTTTTATACTGATATGATGATTTACAGTCCAAAGGTTCCGGTTTTTAGAAAAGAAAAAGGAGAATTGCTGGTTAAACCTGTTCTGTGCAATTTCATTACTTCTCCTGCCGTAAATGCAGGTGTTGTAAAGCAACAGGAACCGGAAAGAGTGAGTGAGATTTTCGGAGCAATGGATGTGAGAATGGATAAAATGCTGTCTTTAGCTTTACATCAAGGAAACGAAACATTGATTTTAGGAGCTTGGGGATGTGGTGTTTTTAAAAATGATCCGAGAGAAATTGCAGAATTATTTAAAAAGCATCTTCACGGAAAGTATAAAAATAAATTTGAAAGAGTGGTTTTTGCAGTTCTGACGAAGAAAGAAGAAATGATAAAACCGTTTGAAGAAATTATTGTATAATAAAATTTAAGAGAATTAGTATGAAAGTTTATAAATATAGATCAATAGAAAAGGATGTTTTTGAAAGAGATTTTGAAACTATTAAGAATAATTCTTTCTATTCATCAAATTATACAATGTTGAATGACCCTTTTGATATTTATTTTAATGAAGAAATATCTCAATTAATAAAAATATTAAAGATTTTGTTCCCATTTAAAGAGTTAGATAATTTTGAAACTCAGTTTAAAGAAGTTTTAAATTTTAAAGAAGAAATAGGTGTTTATTGTTTGAGTACAGATTTTTTAAATGAACAATTATGGGCTTACTATGCAAGTTCATATTCAGGATATTGTATAGAATATGATTTAGAGAAATTAGTTGATAAAGGTCAAAACTTTGATTTTCAATATCAGTTTAAGGTTGATTATAAAGATAATATTCCAACATTAGGTGTGGAAGATATGAGCAACTTACAGAATAATTTTATCAAAAAAATGTTTGCCACAAAAAAATCTACATGGCAACATGAAAAGGAAGTTAGATTGATTTTTGATAAATATGGAATGAAAAAGTTTCATCAATCATCAATCACAGGAATTTATTTTGGAATAAAAACTCCAGATATAATCAAAGAGTCTTTTTATAGACTTTTTAAAGATATGGATGTTAAATTTTATGAAGTATTTCCTTCAAATTTTGAATTGGATTTTAAATTAATAAATGAAACTAAAAGAAAACTATTACATAACATAGATAAGTTCGAATTTGAGATTTTACAACATAGAATGAATGTATCTCACGAATCATATTATATCTTTTATAAAGGCTCTGAAAATGAAAGTGTTTTGAAAGAATTTATTTTAAGCTTTGAAGAAAAATTTTGTAATAAAGAAAATTACACACTATATCTGTACAACAATAAAATTGTTAAAGATATTTTAGATGTTTATCCAAAAAATGATGAGCAACATGTTACACTTGCTGAATCTTTAATTACCTATGTTGATAATGATAGTGAAAATATTGTTTTTTATCCTTACAAAGATTTTAAATATGATGAAATAATTAAGAACAAATGAAAAAACTAACCATATTAAGCGGTGCAGGAATTAGCGCCGAAAGCGGAATAAAAACATTCAGAGACGGAGATGGTCTTTGGGAAAATCACAGTTTAACGGATGTGGCAAGTCCGGAAGGCTGGAGAAAAGACCGAGAATTGGTTCTGGAATTTTACAACCAAAGACGACGCCAGCTTCATGAAGTAGAACCCAATGATGCACACAAATTAATAGCAGAATTAGAAAAACATTTTGAGGTTCAAATTATCACTCAAAACATCGATGATTTACACGAAAGAGCTGGTTCAAAAAATATCATTCATCTTCACGGAGAATTGTTTAAATCTTGTTCGTGCAATAATAAAAGCTTGATTTATGAACAAAAAGATGACATTAAAATTGGCGACAAAGCAGAAGACGGAGCGCAATTGCGTCCTTTTATCGTTTGGTTCGGGGAAGATGTTCCTTTGATGAAAGAAGCAACAGAAAAAGCAAAAGAAGCAGATGTTTTTTTGGTAATCGGAACTTCTCTGCAGGTGTATCCGGCGGCTGGATTAATCCACGAAATCAAAGATGACTGCTTGTTGATTGTGATCAATCCTAACGAAACAGGTTTTGGGTACGGACAAAGAGCTGTTTTAATGAAAGAGACCGCAACAAAGGGAATGAAATTGTTATTTGATAAGCTTGTAAATCTAGCCTAATGGAAAATATTGTAAAAGCCGGAATATTCGGGGTTTGTATTGGTGATGCTTTGGGTGTTCCTGTGGAATTTAGAAGCCGTGAACAATTGAAACGTTCACCTGTTACAAAAATGAGAGCTTTAGGAACTCATCATCAACCTGCTGGAACGTGGAGTGATGATGGTTCTTTAACGTTATGTCTTGCGGATAGCCTTTGCAAAGGTTATGATTTGGAAGATATATCTACAAAATTCTTACAATGGTATAATGCCGAAATCTGGACTCCACACGGAAGAGTTTTCGATATTGGAATTGCTACTTTACAAGCGATTCACAGAATTAGCAAAGGAACTTCTCCAACATTATGCGGCGGAACCTCGGAGTTTAATAATGGCAATGGTTCTTTGATGAGAGTTTTGCCACTATTATTTTATATTAAAGATTTTCCAATTGAAAAGCGCTTTGAAATAACGAAAGATGTTTCTAGTATTACACATGGACATATTCGGTCTGCCTTGGCTTGTTTTATTTATTTGGAATTGGCTTTAGAAATTCTGACAGGAAAAGATAAATGGGACGCATATAAAACAATGCAGGAAAAAGTGCGAAACTTTTTGGTTCAGAATCCGATTTGTTCTCAAAATGAAATGGATAAATTCCACCGAATTTTAGAATTAAAAGTTGGTGAATACGATGTTGCTCCGTTACATATTTTGCAAGAGGAAGAAATAAGTTCTTCAGGCTACGTTCTTCACAGCCTAGAAGCCTCTTTATGGTGTTTCCTAAACTCGGAAAGTTATTCAGAAGCAGTTTTGAAAGCAGTCAATTTAGGAGAAGACACCGACACAACCGGAGCGATCACAGGTGGAATTGCAGGAATTTATTATGGTTTTGAAGATATTCCTGAAGAATGGATTGCTGAATTAGTGAGGAAGGAGGATATTGAAAACTTATGTAATAAATTAGAGAAAAAAATAATGAGATAAAGCTCAAACCATGAACGAACAACATAAGAAAAAATTAAGCAAATTCCTGAGCTATGTTCTCAGGCATCATCCCGAACTCATCAATTTGAATTTGGATGAAAATGGATGGGCAGATGTTGATGAATTAATCACAAAATCAAAAAGAGATTCTTATGAAGGCTTTACCTTTGAAGAATTAGATGAAATCGTACAAACTAACGAAAAAAAGCGTTTTGCTTTTAATGAAGATAAAACAAGAATCAGAGCCAGTCAGGGACATTCAGTTGAGATTAATCTGGCTTTAATTCCACAACAACCACCTGAATTTTTGTATCACGGAACAGCTCAAAGTAATATCGAATCTATTTTAGAAAAAGGTATTGAGAAAAGAAGCCGCCAACACGTTCATTTAAGTCAAGATAAAGAAACTGCTACCAGCGTAGGAATGCGCCACGGAAAACCAATTATTCTTACTATTAAAACAAAAGTAATGTTCAAAGACGGAATAGAATTTTATCTTTCCGAAAATAATGTTTGGCTGACAGATTTTGTTGATGCAAAATACATTTCGAGATGACAACTAAAGAATTTGACGAAGAAGTAAAAGACTTTTCTCCCGAGAAAGATGATTTAAAGAAAAAAGTTAATGAATTGTTTGGCAAAGGAGCAGGAACTGTACATGTTTTATATTTCATTATCGAGCATAAAAACTGCAGATTAATAGAAGCAATGGAAATTGTTGAATCTTGTCCGAATTATCACAAAAGATTTAAATGAAAAGAACATTAGTAGTCGGTGACATTCACGGAGGATTCAAAGCTTTGAAACAGGTTTTGGAAAGAGCCGATGTCACCGAAAATGATAAATTGATTTTCTTGGGAGATTATGTGGACGGTTGGAGCGAATCTTCCCAAATCAGCCAGTTTTTAATAGAACTTTCCAAAAAGCAGGAATGTGTTTTCATAAAAGGAAATCACGATGCATGGGCAGAAGATTGGCTTTCACTCGGCACTGATCCTGATGTTTGGCTTTTAAATGGTGGACAAAGTACTGTAAACAGCTATTCTGATTATTCATTAGAAGTTTTGGAAATTCATCTGAAGTTTTTTCAAAAAATGAAAAATTATTATGTTGACCAAGAAAATCGTTTGTTTATTCACGCGGGTTATTCCTCAATGCATGGTCCTGAAAAGGAAGTCTATACAAGTAATTACCGATGGGACAGAACACTTTGGGAAACAGCGGTAGCAATGGATAAGAAATTAGAAAAGAATTCAAATTTATATCCGAAAAGGCTGCTTTTATATAAAGAAATTTTTATCGGTCATACTCCAACTTTACATTTAGGAATACAAACTCCTGTCAATAAAGCCAATATCTGGAATCTTGATACAGGCGCAGCTTTCACAGGAGCTTTATCAATAATGAATATTGATACAAAACAATTCTGGCAGAGCGATCCGCTTCCTTCTTTATATCCAAACGAAAAAGGAAGAAATAATTATAATGTTAAATTGAAATAAATGTGGTATTATTTCAGGCTCATGCTTTTCTTAATGTCGACAAACCTGTTATTAACTAGAAATGTTGAAAAAAATTGCCTTTGAATAATTAATTAAATTTTCAAAATAAAAATACGCTCCAGAATATGAAGCGTATTTTTTATCTTTTAGGTAAACCTTTTTTTAAAGCATAGTTGGCTCTTTCGACTGCTTTTTTCTCTTTCCAGTCCATGTATCTGTTTTTGAAACGTCCCTTCATGACATTGTCAAAATTTCTCTGAACTGCAAGATTCCAAAGCGAGTTTGCTTTTACCGCCCAAGATTTGTCCCATGCACGAAGAGAAAGTGAGAAACTTCCGTCCAGATATTTCATCCAGTGCCACCAACCTGTAGGCATGAATAAAGTATCACCATGTTCCAGGAAACACTCAATTCCTTCAACTCCGTCAAGAGCGGGGAATTTTTCAAAATCTGGATTCGAAATATCAAAATCTTCCAGAGAATACGTGGCGTAAGGAAGTTTGTATAATCTGTCTCTCCATTTCTGTTCGAAAAGAAGTACGTGTTTTCTTCCGTTGAAATGGGTGTGGAAGATATGCGCTAAATCAATATCGTAATGTAAAAACGTCACTGAACCTTTTCCTCCGAAAAACATAGAGGGAAATTTATCTAAAAATCCTCCCATTAAGTCTGAAGGAGAGATATAATCTTCCAGTAATTTGTTGGCACGTTTGATGGGATCAAAAAAGAAAATCCTAAGATCGGTAGGTTCTTTCTGAATCAGATCTATGTAATCTGCAAACTTCATTTCTGTAGTCGGAGTGTTAATAGGAGCCGCCGGATCAGCTTTTGCGCTGTCATATAGAGGAACTGTAACGTCACCCACCACTTCCTTCACATAATCCATCGTCCATTTTTGGTAAGCCGGCCATTTTCTGGCCATATTTTTGATCACCACCGGTTTTCTCGGTTTTAGATATTTCTCACGAAACTCTTCCTGAGTAATATCATCAACAATATCTATAGGCTTTAAGATAACCCCCATTCTTATATATTTTATGTTACAAAATTATTAAATATATAAATACAATAAATGATATTACGTTCTTTTTAATCTATGACCTTCATCATTTTTTTATTTAGTCTCAATATAAATTCAGGATTTGGCTTATGTCACCAAACAACTCATATTGTTATTATGAAGTTTATTAAGTAAAATTAAATTAGTATGCGAATAAAATGTTATTAAAAATAGGAAATGTTATAAAAACGAGCAATAATTGCTTAATTTATTGTATATATTTTATTTAAAATTTTCGTTAGGTTTGTAGTATGACATCAGATTAGAAAATCGCGCAACATTGGCGACGCTTTGCTGACAATGTATTTCTTTTTAAAAGTCATAAATGATGCATCATCCGGATTTGAAATTTATTCTAGAAAGAATTTCGGATCTGGGAAAATTTAATTATTAATTTTAAAAAATTTTAACATGAAAAAACTTTTAGTATTAGGCTGTACAAGCTTATCTCTTTTGTCTTTTGCGTTATTTAACGTAACATGGACAACAACGTGCGGGACTTCTCAAAGTGCAAGCTTTCCCGATAATTACTCAGCCGACCAAGTAAAGACATATATGCAGTATAACAATTATTATAATTGCGGAGTTTATGTACCAAAATCCAATATAATCTTAATTGATTTAAACGGTTAATTTAACTTAGTTTCTCAAAGATTACCTTAGTGTCTTTGAGAAACTTTTATTTATGTACCATGAGGAATATCACTATAATTCTTATTCTATTTACGCTTTTTAGTAAAAGTTTTGCCCAAATAAAAATATCTGGTCAATATATAGCTCACTACCGAGCCACAATGGTTTTGGGTAAAAATAACTTAAAAAATGAAAATTTCACTTTTATTTTTGGAAACTCCTCTTCTTATTTTGCATCTGATATAAATTACCAATCTGAAAATTCTGGAGAATTTGGTTTCGGAAGTTACTTTCCAGAACGATTTATTTTTTCTGATGAAAAATATCATGTCAGTGGAAAGTATGTAGAAACAAGTATTTCGTATGAGGAGCGAGTAGTCTATAAATGGAAAATCGAAGGTCAGAAAAAATTTGTGAATGGTGTTTATTGCCAGTTAGCCACGACAGTGAAATATGGGAGGAAATGGAATGCATATTTTGCGAAAGAATATCCTTTTCAGCTTGGCCCTGCGAAATTTGGAGGTTTGCCTGGACTTATATTTGAAATCTCGGATTCTACTGGAGAATATAAATTTGTCTTGGAAGATTTAAAAAAACAGGACATAAGTTTAAAAATAAATTTAGAAAATTATAAAAAACTTACAAAATCAGATTATCTCAAGGCAAGAAATAACTCAGAATTTTCAATCGCAAGTTTTCCTGGTATGCCGATACAGCAAACTCGGGAATTTGAGAAGAAACTTGAAAAGCTAAAGGAAATGAATAACAATCCTTTAGAATTAAAACCTTTTGAGTAATTGCTAAACAATCTTTGTTGTTCTGAAGTAATCTAAACGAAAGAAAATAATGTAGGTTGCTTCTGAATGACAAACGATCTTCAAAAGAGTGATTTACCTTCCTGCAAAATGAATAATTACGGGTAGATTTTTTTTATTTCTTTAGACTGTTAATCAATTCTTCAAGCTGTGAACTTATAAGCTTGGCAGTTTCAGAATCTGTTATGTTAATGATAATTCCTTGCTGACCAGTTGCATTATCATGGTTTTAAAAGTTATTTATTTGAAATTTTTGCTCAGTATCAAATAGATCCTGAATTTTCACATTAAAGATATCTGCTAACTTTGGAATGTATTGTGACTTTATGTCTGTTGCTTCGTTTTCCCAATTAGAATATGTGTTTCTGTCGACTTCTAATAGATCTGCAATATCCTGACTAGAATATTTTGTTTTACTTCTCAATCTTTTGAGATTCGTTCCTATTCCATAACTGTATATTCTTTGTACAAATTTATACTTTTAGGTAAAATATAAATCATTAATTCTAATTAAATGTAATCAAAACAAGAAGATCATCTTTAGAAATAGAAAAATTAAAAGAAATTATCACTACGTTTGTAGTTGTAAAAAGAACGGTTTAACTTTCTCTGTAAAATTACATCTCTATAAAGTGTAACAAAACAGCAATCTAAGTAACTAATTATTCAAATAATAAACAACCATATCGCGGGAACGGTCAAATTACTTTCAACATTTTGAATCCTGCGAAACTTTAAAAAAATAAATTAATACCTATGAAAAGAAAAGTCTCCTTATTTCTCATGGTATTTTTCTCTGTTTTGGCTTTCTCTCAGAAAACGATTTCAGGTAAAATTACAGATGAAGACGGTATTGCGATCCCAAGCGCAAGTGTAACGGTGGAAGAACCGGGCAAAGATGCAATTCTTGCTTACGGAATCACAAATTCTAAAGGGGAATATAAGGTAACGTTCACTTCAGCGGAATCTAATGTAGACCTGAAGGTAAAAGCTTTTAACCAAAAGCCTTTAACAAAACAAATCAGCAACAGTGATCAGTCTTTGACATTCAAAATGCAATCTGAAGCTACGGAAATAAAAGAAGTTCAGCTGAAAACCAAAATGATCACCGCAAGAGGCGATACGATTGCTTACGATCTGAAGGCATTCGACAGTAAAAACGACCGTACTTTGGCTGACGTGATGAAGAAAATTCCGGGTATTGAGGTGAATGCAGACGGTACCATATTGTATCAGGGTAATGCAATCAACAAATTTTATGTAGAAGGAAAAGATTTAATGGAAGGTGGTTATGGTACGATTACAAACTCACTTCCGAAAGATGCTATTCAGAAATTAGAAGTTCTTGAAAATCATCAACCTGTAAAGATGCTTCAGGGGAAAATACCTTCAGACGCAGCAGCAATCAATATCAAGCTTAAGAAATCTGTTACAATGACAGGTAGAGGAGAAGTTGGAGCAGGTTTTACCGATCCGTGGCTTTGGAATGTGAAACTGACCCCAATGTTTTTCAGCAAAAAAAGCCAATGGGTAGCAAACTACAAGACCAATAATATGGGCGAGCAGGTGGAAAATGAAGGGAACATTTTAGCTTTTGGAAATAGATTTGAAGGAAGAAGAATTAATGCTTCCCAAAATGATTGGCTTAATGTAGAAAACGCGAGCACGCCGAATCTTCCGGTAAAAAGATATTTATTCAATAATGTTCATTATCTGTCTGCAAATTATCTGACGAATATCGATAACAAAAAAGAATGGGAACTGAAGGCAAATGCAAACTATACCAATAATGCTGTTGAAAGAGAATCGTACAGTCAGACAGATTATTTTGCAACTACTAAAAGTCCTGCTTTCAGTACCACACAAAACATATTGAATAACTTTTTTACAGATAAAGTAAAAGGAGAATTGATTTTCACAAAAAATGCGAAAAAAGGGTTCTTCAAAAACACTACAAGTTTCTCACAGTTTTGGAACGCCGACAGAGCAGTTGTTGACAGAACAGATGGTGCAATTGGTAGAAATGGTCAGGAAGCATTGCAATCTCCAACATCGTCATTTCAAAACTCTTTAAGCACGATTATTCCGTGGAAAGAGAAAATGGTAAATGTGCAGTCATTTATCAGTTATCAGAACGACAGCCAAAAATTAGACATTTCGCCTGCTTCTTACCTTAGTATTCCGGGGTTTTATCCGGGAGTTGGTACACAATCGGTAAGACAAAATTTACAGCTGAAAACTTTTGAAGCCAACCATTCTGCAAATATTGGTTTCTCGGCAAAAGGCTGGACTTTTACTCCCGAAATTGGATTAAATTATAAATCTACCGATTTGAGATCGGCACTTAATAAAAATATTAGCGGAGAAGCTTACGGCTACGGATCTGGTTTTGAAAACGACCTTAAATACACCACTGCGACACCTTACGGAAGCGTAGGAATCAATTATAAAGATGATTCGTGGATGCTATACGCCAACGTTCCGGTAAATTCAAATAATATTACAGCGGAAGATCCTTTAAGAACGGTTTCAAAATCTGTAAATAAACTTACTTTTGAGCCTAATTTATTTGCACAATTCAACTTTGCTTCATTCTTTAAAGCTTCGTTAAATGGTAATATCAGCAATAATTTTGGTGAAGTTAATACAGCGTACTCAGGATTTCTAATGATTTCGCCAACATCCTTAAATGCAATGGATGCAAACAATCCGATTCCTGAAAACAATAATAAATCGGCAGGCGCAAGATTGGAATACAGAAACCCATTGAATAATTTATTTTTTAATGTAAGCTACAGACTTTCCGATGCTAAGAGAAATTTAATATCTAATCCTACAATTGTTGGAGGATATTCTGTAATGCAATATATAGAGCAGGAAAATAATGTTGTAAGCAGTGGTTACAATGCAGAAATCGGGAAATATTTTCCGAAATTTAAAACCAATGCTTCTTTGAGCTACAGCAACAATACATCAACATCAGATGCTTTCTTAAATAACGATTCTTTCACCAACAAAAACAACAGTCAGTCGTTTGGAATCAAATTCAACAATACTTACTTCAGCTGGATGAGCATAGATTATAATGCAAATCTTACAAGAACCGACCAAACAAGTACAGGAAGCGTAAATTCTAATGCTGCAAGAACGGGCTTTACCCATAATCTTGGTCTTTTTGTGTATCCTGTCGAAAACCACACAGTCGGTTTTAATTGGGATCAGGTAAATACAAATGCAGCCGGCCAGAAATATAACAACGGATTTTACGATTTGTCATACCAATTCTCATGGTCGCAAAAGAAAATTGATTTTGAATTGAAATGGATGAATATCGCTAACAAAAAAGTTTTCGAAACATATGATATCAATACAACAAATATCAGCTACACAAGAATATTACTTCGACCAAGCCAAGTAATGTTTACAGTAAAATTCAACTTTAAATAAAAGTAAAAAAACCAATCTCGCTGAGGTTGGTTTTTTTTCTGATTTTTTTAAATAAAAACTGTAACAAAAATAACGAACTGCTAACTAATTATTTAAAGTTATTAAAATGAAAAAATTATTTTCAATAGTATTGATTGCAGCTTTTGCAATTATCAATGCACAGGAAACAGCAAACAGATTCTTTTACGAATTGACTTTTAAGCCGAAACAAGATTCAACAAAAATTGATAAGGTGATAGCAATACTTGATGTTACTGGTAAAAAATCGATTTATCAGGACTATACAGTTCCTGCTCAGGATTCAATTATTAAAATGGCTGTCGAGGAGATGGAAAAGACTAAATCATTTAAAGATATGTCTAAACTGATCAAAATGCCTAAATTTTCATATAAAATTGTGAAAACATATCCGGAGATGAAAGAACAGTATGTAGACAGAATAAGTATGAACTTATTTGCTTATGAGGATGATATAAAATTTAAATGGAATATTCTTCCCGAAAAAGAAAAAGTGGGAGAGTATAATACGCAAAAAGCAACGACCGATTTCGGAGGAAGAAAATGGATAGCTTGGTTCACTACAGATATTCCATTCCCGGATGGACCTTATAAATTTTATGGTTTGCCAGGATTGATTGTTAAGATTGAAGATTCTGAAAAACATTATTCATGGAAACTGAGTGGTAACAAGAAAATTGAAAATTATGAAGAACTCTCTTATTCAGAAAAAGTAAATGCGAAGTATGGAATGTCAAATAACATAACGCCAACAAGTAAAGAGAAGTTTGAAAAAGCTTACGCTACTTTTAAAAAAGATCCGATGGGGGAGTTTCGTCAGAGAGTAACTCCGGAAATGTCTAGTATGAAAATGCCTGGATCAGATATGACGATTGGTGAGATGATGAAAAAACAGGAAAAAATAGCGAAGGATTTTTTCAATTCAAACGATAATCCAATTGAAAAAACAGCAACTGTGAAGGTGGGTAATCTAGAAAAAGTAGGTAAAGAGAAAGATAAAAAATAACATTCAGATTTTAACTAAATTATATTGAAGTAGACCCAGACTCAGAAATGAGTTTGGGTTTATTTACAAGTTACTGTAAAATCAAAAGCAATAAAAGTTTAAATAATTAACATTTAATTTTAAGTGAATAATTTCAACCGTTAATTCTATATTGATATTATTTTGTTAACTTTGAAATACAAATTTAAATTCTATACAATGAAGAAAATTATTATCGCGTCATTTGTTACGTTGTCAACATTCGTTTTCGCAAAAGCAGAAACGCAAAAGGAAAAGAATGAAAAAAACACGGAACAAAAGGTTTTAGTTGTTAAAAAAACGATTGATGAAAATCAAAAAAAAGTAACAATTCAAGTTTTGAACACAGCTAGGAAACAGAAGGAATTATCAGATGCAGATCTTTGCATAATTGAATTGGCATTAGGTCCAGTTATTGCTGGTCCTCCATATCACTGCGCCAAAGCTTCACAATCGACTAACTAGAACTTAGAATAGTCAAGATTAATAAACCCAGACTCATTTCTGAGTTTGGGTTTATTTTTCATTATAGTTTCTGTAAATCTTTAAAATTAGTCTTATTTAGATTAAATTTAAATAGCGTATATTTGCAAGCAGAAAAAATATAGGTATTGAAAGATAACTATTCACAGACATTAAATAGATTTCCTAAGAACAGACTTGGGAAAATTTTGGGCTACGATAATGATCATTTACAGATGCCCAACAAAATCATAGAAATGGGGCTGTTGCCTGAAACTGTCTTCAGAATACTTTATAGAGCTCCTTTCAACGGCCCTCTTTATGTGGAATTTGGGGATGAAAAAAGTAGGATCGCGTTGCGAAAAGAAGAAGGGGAGTTTATCATTGTAGAAGATTGGAATTAATGCAGCAACAAAATAAAAAGCAGGTACTTTTAGTAGGAAATCCCAACGTTGGAAAATCAACCCTTTTTAATGCACTTTGCAATAAAAAACAGAAAACTGGAAACTACGCGGGAGTTACTGTTTCCAGCCATTCAGGATCATATATCTACAAAGACGAAGAAGTTGAGGTAGTAGACCTTCCGGGATCATACAGCATTTATCCGAGCTCCGAAGATGAGGCCATTTTTTCTAAATTTCTATTGGAAAGTCAGAAAGATTTTGCCGGAGTTATTTATATTCTCGAAGCTCTGAGTTTAAAAAGAGGATTGCTTTTATTTCAGCAGATTCAGGATTTGGGCGTTCCGATGATTCTGGTTGTTAACCAAATAGATCAAGCGGAAAGAAGAGGAATCAACATCGATATCGAGAAATTTTCCGAAGCTTTGAATATCAGAATTATTCAGACGAATGCCAAGGAACAGTTAGGAATTGAAGCGATTCAAAAAGCGATTTTAGATAATGATTTTGCTAGAATAGAAAAGCCTTCATTTGATATTCCTGTTGAGCATAAGGATTTTTTAAATAAAGTTTCCGCTCATAATCAATTTGAAAACGATTACAAGGCATGGATGAGTCTCTCAATCGGTGCCGATTTAAATAAATTAAATTCTGCGACTGAATTAATTAATGACTCTGAAGCTAAAAGTTTGGTTCCGAAAAGATTACAGGTTCAGGAAGTAGTGAGGCGATATCAGAATATTGATAAGATACTAGCGAATGTAATTTCAAAAAAACCTCAGTTTAAAGAACTTTTAACTGAAAAACTAGATAAAGTTCTTGTTCATCCCATTTTCGGATATGTCGTTTTTGTAGGAATTTTATTGGTAATTTTCAACAGTGTCTTCTTCCTTGCAGAATATCCCATGAACTGGATCGATGAGTTTTTTGCATGGCTTTCAGCATTTAGTAAACAAAATTTGCCGGAAGGTCCTATTAATTCACTCATTTCCGACGGAATTGTTCCTGGATTAGGAGGAATTATCATCTTTGCACCACAAATCGGGATTTTATTATACTTCCTTTATCTCTTGGAAGATTCTGGGTATATGGCGAGAGTTATCTTTCTGATGGACAGGTTTTTGAGGCCATTTGGTTTAAATGGAAAAAGTATAGTTCCGCTGGTTTCAGGAACGGCTTGTGCAATTCCGGCAGTAATTTCAACAAGAAATATTGAAAACTTCCGAGAAAGATTACTCACCATTTTGGTGACGCCTTTTATGACTTGTTCAGCGAGACTTCCGGTTTACAGTATTATTATCGGATTGATAATTTCAGATAAAACTTTTTTCGGAATTCAATATAAAGCGTTGGTACTTTTGGGAATGTATCTTTTGGGATTTTTCGTAGCGCTACTTTCTGCAGCGATTTTGAAAGGTTTCATTAAAAATAAAGGAAAAACATACTTGGTTATGGATTTGCCGACGTACAAAAAACCACTTTTCGGATATGATCTGAAAATGGTTTTAGGTAAAGTTTGGGATTTTATTACAGGAGCGGGGAAAATCATATTTATTGTAAGTATCATTATTTGGTGTCTCAGTTATTTCGGACCGAAACAAAGCGAAGAGCAGATTGTTGCTACCAACGTGGAACTTGATCATTCGTATTTGGCGAAGATGGGAAAAGCAATCGAGCCGGCAATTGCTCCTTTGGGATATGATTGGAAAATGGGAGTAGGAATTCTGACGAGCTTTGTAGCAAGAGAGGTTTTCGTAGGAACAATGTCAACTTTATATAGTTTAGATGATGACGCTCCGGAAGGAAAAGTAATCGATAAAATGCGAATGGATGTAAAGCCAAATGGCGATAAAGTCTTCAGTTTTGCAACCGGAATTTCGGTTTTATTGTTTTACGCGTTTGCAATGCAATGTGTTTCTACCGTTGCAGTAGTTTACAGAGAAACCAAAAGCTGGAAATGGACTGGCTTTCAGGTGGTAATGATGACAGGTTTGGCATATTTTGTGTCATTAATTGCTTATCAAATCTTAAAATAAATGGATTCTTCCTTAATTTTTCAATATGTAATTATCGCTCTTGTGGTGCTTTTTGCCTGTTATTCTTTATTTAGAATTGTGAGGAAAAGTTTCGCGCCAAAAAAGTTTGATTCTAAAAGATCTGGCTGCGATAAGGATTGTGGATGTTCTTAGTAATATCAATGTATTTAAAATAAGGCTTTTACGGAGAAAAACTGACTTACTAACGTTAAGCAGATTTCATAATTCTTTGTTTCTTTTATTCGTATTTTTGCAAAAACATTTTTAATAATATGTCATTAATAAAAAGTATCTCCGGAATCAGAGGAACGATCGGTGGAAAAGTAAATGATAATTTGACACCACTTGATGTCGTGAAATTTGCATCAGCCTTCGGAACCTGGCTTCAGAATAATAAAAATAAAAAAGATTTAACCTTAATTATCGGTCGTGATGCAAGAATCTCCGGTTCAATGGTCAATTCTCTGGTTTGTGCAACTTTGCAAGGTTTGGGAATTCACGTTGTAGATTTAGGACTTTCGACAACACCAACTGTAGAAATTATGGTTCCTGAATTAAATGCTGACGGAGGAATTATTTTGACCGCTTCTCACAATCCAAAACAATGGAATGCATTGAAATTGTTAAATGAGAAAGGTGAATTTATTAACGGAGAAAATGGTGCTGAGGTTTTGGCATTGGCGGAAAATGAAGATTTCGATTATGCGGAAGTTGATGATTTAGGTAAATACGAAACAAGAGATGATGCTTTTGATATTCACATTCGGCAGATTCTTGATTTGCCGATGGTGGATGTTGAAGCGATTAAAGCTAAAAAATATAAAATCGTTTTAGATGCCGTAAATTCTACTGGCGGAATTGCAATTCCAATGCTTTTGGATAAATTGGGTTGCGAAACGGTAAAATTATACTGCGAACCAAACGGACAGTTTCCGCACAATCCTGAACCTCTGAAAGAACATTTGGGAGACATCTGTGAATTAGTAATCAAAGAAAAAGCAGATTTTGGCGTTGTAGTAGATCCGGATGTTGACAGATTGGCTTTGGTAGACGAAAACGGAGAAATGTTCGGGGAAGAATATACCTTAGTTGCTGTTGCCGATTATTTGTTGAAAAACATAAACGGAGTTGCCATTTCAAATCTTTCTTCAAGTCGCGCATTGAGAGATGTGGCAAAAACTCATAACTCAGAATATTTTGCAAGTGCTGTTGGAGAAGTGAATGTGGTCAATTTAATGAAAGAAAAAAATGCTGTGATCGGCGGTGAAGGAAACGGTGGAATTATCTATCCTGAACTTCATTACGGAAGAGATTCTTTGGTTGGCGTTGCTTTGTTTTTGACCCATTTAGCAAAAGAAAATAAAACGGTTTCCGAATTAAGAGCTGGTTATCCAAGTTATTTTATGGGGAAAAAGAAAATCGAACTTACTCCCGAAATAAATGTTGATGATCTTTTAACTAAAATGGAAAAAGAGTATCAAAATGAAGAGGTTTCTACCATTGACGGAGTAAAAATAGATTTTGAAAACAATTGGGTTCACCTTAGAAAATCGAATACAGAACCGATTATCAGAATTTATACAGAAGCTTTCTCACAGGAAGAAGCCGACAAATTAGGCGATGATATGATTGCTAAAATCAGAAGTTTGATTTAATTCAGAATTTTTGTATATTTAGTATAGAAAATAGTACGATGACAATTACCATTAATCCTAAAAATAAAAAAGAACTCGCTAAGATAAAAGCGATTTTGAAGGCGGTTGAAATTGATTTTGTAGAAGAAATTCCAGAGGAAGATTGGTATGATGAACTTTCAGAGGCTGAAAAAAAATCGATAGAATTAGGACTAAAAGATATTGAAGAAGGTAGAGTGGTTGCTCATTCTGAAGTAAAAAAGCTTTATGAAAAGTGGCTATGAAATCGTTTGGTCTGATCAATCACTAAAAGAGTTAGAAGAAACAATTGAATATTTAGAGCGGAATTTTACAAATAAGGAATTGAGAAGGTTGTCGGTTGAAATTGAAAGAAATTTAGATATAATTTCAGAAAATCCGCTAGTTTTTTCAAGAACTGAAAAATTAGATATTCGTAAAGTGGTTACAGCAAAGTTTAATACTTTATACTATAAAATAGAAAATGAAAAGATTGAAATTATTTCATTTTTTTCAAATCGACAAAATCCTAGCAATAGGAAAATTTAATTAAAAAAAGTTTTTTCGAAGTTTATAAAATAATTTTGAACTTTGAAAATAACGCTGAGATACTATATTGGAAGAATATTTTGGAAATGAACTTGTGAAAAAGTTCGAGGAAATGATGGAAAATAATGATGAATTCTACTTCGATACAGAAGAATTAGATGACATTATTGTTTATTATCTGGAGTTGGGAGATTTTAATTACGCTGATATGGCAGTAACTTACGGTCTCAAACTTCATCCCAATTCTTTGGATATCAAGATCAAAAAACTTGAAGTGCTCTTAGAATGGGAAGATTATAATACGGCGAAGGAAATGATCAATGAGTTAAAAGGTTCTTCTATGGAGAATACAGACTTTTTGGTATGTTACGCAAAGTATTATTCGAATTTAGGAAATCCTAGAAAATCTATTGAAATTTGCAAAAAAGCTTTAGAATTAAATGAAGAAGAAAACTTCCTTAATAATTTTATTGCAGATGAATATGTGAATTTAGGAGACCCTTTTAACGCTCTTAAACATTATCAGCAGGCATTGAAAGATGATCCTACAGACGAATATTCTTTGGAGAATGCAATGATCTGCTTCAGTGATCTGAATAAGAGTGAGGAAGCAATCGCTTTCCTGAATGACTATCTTGATAATTTTGCCTACTCAGAAGTAGCGTGGAGCGAGTACGGACAGTATTATTTCAACAGAAAAAATTATGAAGAAGCTATTAAAGGTTTCGATTATATGTTGGCAATCAATTCCAGCGCTGTTGGAGTTTATGCAAGTAAAGCAGCTTGTTATGAAGCTTTAAATCAATACAAAAAAGCAGTCGAGGTTTATGAAGAAATGCTTGAGTTGGAATATACAAAAGCGTTTACGTTTTATAAAATCGGACTGTGTTATAAGGCATTAAAACAGCCAACGGTAGCTCTGAACTATTTCCAGAAATCATTGAGAGAAGATCCTCAGTTTTATATGGCGATGATGGAGCAATCTTACTTATACGAAGAAATGGGCGGAATGCCGGAAGCTCTTCACTTTGCGAGAGAAGCAACTTTGCTGAATGATGGAAATCTTGAATATCAGAAAAGACTTGCGTTTTTATTTATTGACTCAGGAAAATTTGAAGAAAGCCTTTCTTGCCTGAAAAAATTGGTAGATGCAGAACCGTCCAGATTTTACAACTGGTACGCGTATACTGAAGTTTTAATGCTCGTCGGCGAATATGAAGAAGCGGTAACGGTTTTAATTGCTGCTTTAGAACATCACAACCGCGCAGAACTTTATTATCAGCTAAGCAACTGTTATTTGAATTTAAAGGATAACAAAAAAGGCGCAGAAATGCTTGAAAAAGCATTGCAGCTTGATGCTTCTTTGGTTACTGATATGCAAAAAAAGTATCCGTATATCAAAGACGAGGTGAAAAAGGCGAAGGCAAAAGTGAAGAAAAAAAGTGAATAGAAAGAAAATGAGTGCCTAATATAATAGTTTTATTGGGGCAGCTTTTCCGCCTTCCGTTCCCAATCTTTTTATTTTTTTGGAAAAAACAAAAAGGATTTCCACTCAAGTCGGGCTGCGGAGACAGCTATCAATAACAAGTTTTGAATCAATTTAAATAAAAATAATCCTGCAGCAATGCAGGATTTTTGTGTTCTCTGCTAAGTGGAACGCCCTTGCGAACTTAAAAGCAGTGAGTATTTTAAAAAAAATCTTAGCGAACCTTTAGTTTGTAGGATAAAAAAAACAAGATTATTTTTATCTCATCAACACATTCACAAGAAACAGGGTGAACCGGTTTGCGACCAAGGTATTAAGACCTATGCAAAGATTATGAACCCTGTTTCTTTGAGAGTAAGATCATAATAGAAATTTAGGATTACGACCTATTATCAAGGGCTTAGACAAAACTCTCATTGTGAATGATAAACTTAAAATTTATGAAACAAAAGTACGTTATTGGAATCGATATTTCCAAATCAAAACTAGATTGTGCCGTGATTGATTTTGAGTATAAGATTCATTGTGAAATGATTATCGAAAATACACAGAAAAGTATTGAATCATTTTTTAAATCTATGTTGAAATTACTCAGTATAAAAGGAGACGAATTGCTTGTTTGCTGTGAAAATACGGGGATTTATAACAGACCTTTGGAAAAAACTGCTTCACAGTCAAAAGTTTTACTCTGGGTGGAACATCCTGTAAAAATTAAGAAGGCAACGACAGATTTGCGGGGAAAAGATGACAAAAGAGATGCTTTGAGAATAGCACAATATGCAGTTCGGTATCGAGATAAATTAATTGCTTACGAAGAACCTTCAGCAGTTATCAGACAAATGAATATATTAACAAAATCCAGAGACAGTTTGTTGCTTCAAAAAACGGCTTTAGAAAACCAGCTTCGGGAAGCGAAAAGCCATGATTGTCTTGAATTCAAGATATTGAATAAGGCCTATTCGAAAGTTATAGAAACATTAAAAACATCGATAAAGAAAATAGAAGATCAGCTTTCCACACTCATAGAAACCCATGAAGAAGTTAAGAAAAACAAGGATTTGTTAACCTCGATTCCCGGAATAGGAACTCAATGTGCGATAAATTTCATCATCGTTACCAATAATTTTAAATCCTTTGAAAATGCAAAACATTTAGCTTGTTATGCGGGTGTTGTGCCATTTAAAAATCAATCAGGAACGATTGTCAAAAAGGAAAGAATCTCGAAGATGGCTCATCAAAAGCTAAAAAAACTACTTCACATGTCTGCAATGGCAAGTATCAGAAGTGATCAGGAAATTAAAGCATATTTCAAAAGAAAAGTAGAGCAGGGCAAAAATAAGATGAGTGTTTTGAATGCGGTCAGAAATAAATTAGTACACAGAATAATGGCTGTCATCAAGCGAAAGCAACCATTTTTACAAAGAGAAGAATTTTTATCATTAAAAAATTCAAATTCTTCTTGCATATTAACATAGAAATCTTTGCGTTTAAAAAAAGCATTTAATCTATATAAAATAAGCCTGCATTTATTTTAGAACAACAGCTTTTGCCCTTAAAAAGATCAAACCGGCAATAATAATACTTGCTCCCGCAAATTGTAAGACCGTCAGTTTTTCACCATCTAAAATTCCCCAGATGATCGCAACAATAGGCATTAGCAAAGTCACCGTTGATGCAAAAAGCGGAGTGGAAACTTTCAGCAAACGATAATTCATCATCATCGCCAGTCCGGTTCCGAAAACTGATAATAAACTCACAAACATCAATCCGATCATGTTTTCTTTTGAAAAACTAAATGTTGAGACAAAACCTGTAGAAACCAAAGTGACAAGTGAAGGCAAAAACAACACAAATGAAAATACAAAAGCCGATAAAACCGTGGAAGATACTTCCATCAATTTAGATTTTACCGTCGTCGTACTGATTGCGTAACATAAAGTAGCCAAAAGCAATAGAAGAATCGGGAAAATTTTAAACTTTGCATCATCGCCGCCACCGAAAGCAAGCATACAAACTCCGGTGAAACTGATGAAAATTCCGGTCATTTGTCTTTTTGTTGTTTCAAATTTCCAGAATAATGTTCCGACGATAATCACAAAAATAGGCATCATGGAATTCACGATTCCCGCAATGCTGCTGCTGATTTCCATCTCAGCCATAGGAAACAGGAACATTGGGAAGAAGTTTCCTGTAAATGCAGCTAAAATCAGCCATTTTAAATGTTTCTTCGGGAAGAGTTTATACTTTGATATTGCAATAGGCATCAAAATAATTCCTGCAATTAAAACTCTCAATGCGCCGACCTGATAAGGAGAGAAATGATCTAATGATTTTTTAATTAAGATAAAAGATGATCCCCAAATGAGACTGAGGACAATTAGAAGAATCCATTTTTCTTTATCTGCGTTCATTGTTTTTGTGTAATGTTTTTAAAAATTCTTTTTTGGGAATCATTCTCGCACCCAAACTTTCGAGATGTTCGGTGTGAGACTGACAATCTATTAAAACAAATTTATTTTTATGAGTTTCAACGAAATGAATAAATCCGGCTTTCGAAGCGTTGCTCACTTTCGCAAACATACTTTCTCCGCAGAAAACTTTTCCTATTTGCAATCCGTAAAAACCACCAACCAGTTCGTTATTTTGCCAGACTTCAATGCTTTTTGCGAAACCAAAATCGTGGAGTTTTGTAAAAGATTCCATCAGTTCATCAGAAAGCCAGGTTCCGTCTTGACCTTTTCGGTTGATTTCCTGACAGTTTTTGATAACCTCTTTAAAGTTTTTATTCTCGGTGAATGTAAAAATATTGTTCTTCAAAATTTTCTTCATCGATTTTGAAATTTTCAGTTCGTCAGGAAAAAGAACAAACCGCGGGTCGGGACACCACCACAAAATTTCTTCATCAGGATTAAACCACGGGAAAATCCCGTTTTGATAAGCAAACCAGATTCTTTCCACAGATAAATCTCCGCCAAAAGCGATCATACCTTCGTGACCGTCGTAATGCAGCGGGTTTGGAAAAGATATTTCGTTAGGGTCTAGTCTGATCATGAGGTGAAAAAAATCCCACTTAAAAAAGCGGGATTGTATTTGTTTTTATGCTTTAGTTAAAAAGGTAAATCGTCATCGTCGTCTCCAGCAAAAGGATTTTCGTTAGAAACCGGTGATGCAGATTGTTGAGAAGATGCTTGCGTTGGTTCAGAACCCGTACCGCCATCCATCACTTTTTCTACTCTCCATCCTGTGATAGAATTGAAATACTTAGTTTCTCCTTGCGGCGAAACCCATTCTCTACCTCTGATGTTGATTCCTACTTTCACATTTTCTCCTTCTTTCAGAGCGTCCAATAAATTTATTTTATCCTGTAAAAATTCAATGTTTATTGGCTGTGGGTATTGCTCCTGCGTAAGAATAACCATTTCTCTTTTTTGAAAACCACTCGCAAATGTTTGAACATCAGTGATTTTCTTTACCGTTCCTTGTAATTCCATATCGTAAATATTAACTTTGTAAAAGTAGTAAATTGAAATGTAATAAAAACGCCTCCCCAATAAATTTTGAAAAAAAATAATTTTTTTTGTGAAAACTCTTGCAAATACAAATTATTGCCCTATATTTGCACTCACAAAAACGAAAGAAGTTCTTTAAAATAACTCAATAATAATGCGGATGTGGTGTAATTGGTAGCCACGCCAGACTTAGGATCTGGTGCCGTGAGGCGTGGGGGTTCGAGTCCCTTCATCCGCACAAATTATGCGAAAATAGCTCAGCTGGTAGAGCACAACCTTGCCAAGGTTGGGGTCGCGGGTTCGAGTCCCGTTTTTCGCTCCACTCCATGCCCTGGTGGTGGAATTGGTAGACACGCAGGACTTAAAATCCTGTATCTTCGGATGTACGGGTTCAAGTCCCGTCTGGGGTACACAAAAAGACTGTTAATCATTGATTAACAGTCTTTTTTGTTTTCAAGGGGGAATAAAAGGGGGACTATGTTATCTATTCTTTTACTACTTATTCAATATTATGTATGTTTTAATTTTGAACTTACATCACTAAAAGCTTTACTTATATAGATAACTGAACTTATTCTAATATAAACTTAAAATTATTTATATATTTAGAGTGTAAATTTGAATGTTTAAATTTGCATCTGAAAGTTATATCATCTAGATGAACCAAACACTACTTACAAGATTGTTCAAATCTATCGAAGGCAATAAAGAAGAGCCTTTGGTAAGGATAGCTTATTCCATTATTGAGGATGAGAGAAAAAAGGGGCATACGAAATTGGCAGAGAGGCTTGATATGATTCTTGAAGGAAATCTTGCAAAAGTTATTGAACCTCAGAGATCGCCAGTACTAAAACTCACAAAAAGTAAAGATGATATTTTTTCGATTCCTGCCGATAGAAGGTATAAATTACCTTTAGCGACTCATATAGAAAATGATTTTTTAAGACACGATATGGTTCTTGCTCCATCGGTGGAAGAAAAAGTGTTGAGAATTGAAAAGGAATATATAGCAAGAGAAAGATTAGCTCACCACGGTCTTAGACCCCGTCAAAAAATACTTTTGTACGGTAGTTCAGGATGTGGAAAAAGTATGACAGCTGAAAGGATTGCTTGGGATTTGGGATTACCTTTCTATAAAGTTCGTTTCGATACAATAATATCTTCATACCTTGGGGAATCAGCATCAAATCTAAATAAACTGTTTGAAAGTATTGAAAACTACCCTTGCGTTTTATTATTAGATGAGTTTGATATTATAGGACAACAAAGAGATTCCAAATCTAATGATATTGGTGAAATTCATCGTATTGTTAATATAGTTTTAGGACTTTTAGAAGAGTACAAGGGTCAAGGGATTTTAATTGCTACAACAAATTTAGAAGCTAGTTTAGATAAAGCTTTGTTTAGAAGATTTGATGAAATCATTGAATTGCCTAGACCAAACGAAAATGAAATCATAGATCTACTTAAAATAACATTTTCAGCATTAAGACTTAATAAAGAGATTGATCTCAGTAAATGTGCATCTAAGATGCAAGGATTATCATATGCTCTTGTTGTTAAAATAGCAAATGATGCAGCAAAAAAATCTATTATAAATTCTAGCAAAGAAATTTCTGTAAATGATTTGGACAAAGCACTGGAAGAAAACTTAGCTTTTAACAAATAATTTAATGGAAAAATTTCCCCATCTACAATTCCTACAAAAGGTTTCCGGGAAGCCTCGTTTGCACGGAGGAGGAACACCCAATCCTCATTCAGAGCAAAATAAACAGAATAAATCTGGACATTCAAGATATTTGAGCAGTAAAACTTCTCAATTAAAAGACAGATGGTATACTGAATTTGGCAACAGAGAAAACAACGGTTTAGCCCCTATCGATGCAGATATTATACCAATTTTCCTAAAAATAAATCCCGATAAGATACTTTATGATTTTGATTTAAAACAGTTTGGAATTGAAATAATTTCTGAAGAAGATGATGGATATATTATCGGAGCATCTTTAGATGGTTTTGCATCTTTAGATGAGAAAATAAATAAATTTTTTAATGGTGAGCACGGAGGTGGTCAAATTGCAGAATTTTGGGAAATTATAGATGGAAATCAATGGAAGCCAGCCCATATACTTTCTGATTATTTGAAATCTATATGGCAAAGTGTTGATGAAAATGCTAATTATAAATTAGAGGTTGGAGTTGCATTCGATAAGCCGATGGCAAAAGCCCCGGATCCAAATAAGCAACATTATGCAGGTAGATTAGAAAAACATAGGCTAGAACTAATCGAACGGGATAATAGATTCCTTGAGAGACAAGATGAATTTGAAGAGTTTATAAATTACTACGGTACTGTTACCAGCAATCTTATCGATTTAGAAGATAGTTTTTGTTGTGAAGTTGAAATTAATGGAAAGGGCTTAAAGGACTTAGTGTTAAATTACCCTTTTGTTTTTGAAGTTTCAGAGGTTGATGAAATTGTGGGTGTAAACTCAGAATCCGAAGAATCCGAAATATTCGAAATTGAAATTATTAAGCCAGAGGAAGACGCTCCTGAAATAGGAGTGATCGATAGCGGTATTATGGAAGGAAATAAATATATTTCTTCAGCAATAATTTCTGAAAATTCAAAGTCTTATATTATTGGTGACACTTCTACAGCAGATTATGTAAAAGGTGGGGGACACGGAACTCGTGTAGCAGGCGCAATTTTGTACCCAAACGGTATTAGTAATGTTTCCAATCCTTATCAACTCCCTTGCTATGTTAGAAATCTAAGAATTTTAAATAAAGACAATAGGCTTACAGATAAACTTCCTGCTCAACTAATGCAGGAAATAATTGCTGACAATGAAGATTGTAGAGTATTCAACCTTTCTGTTAATTCTTGTTTACCATCAAGAATTAAGCATATGTCATCTTGGGCTGCTACGATTGATACACTTATTAATGAAAAAAATATATTATTTTTAATATCTGCTGGAAATATTTCAATTAGTGATGAAAGAGGTTTTGGGATTAATCATTTTATAGAAAATGGGAAAAATTATCCTGATTATTTGAATGAAGCATATTGTAGAATTGCGAATCCTGCTCAAAGTAGTTTTGCTATTACTGTAGGCTCAATAAATCAGATCTCGTTTGATGATGACGATTTTAAATCGTTAGGAGATGAGAATACTATATCGCCTTTTTCAAGAATTGGGACAGGTATTTGGGGAATGATAAAACTGTAATCTCACCCAATTTAGGTACACTCAAAAGTAGAGTTTTTTGTTAATAATTTATTATTGTCGTTGTTGAAATTTTGTTGGAATGTGGGAAACTCTTCTACATTACCCTGATTGAGTTTTCCATATTTCAACAAAAAATCCCTTGGCGTGAGGTATTGCAATGATTTGTGAGGACGTTCATTATTGTACATCCACATCCAGATTTCTGAATAGTTTCTCATCTGCTTGATATTTTCAAAAAGATAAACATCTAAAAATTCTGTCCGAAAAGTCCTGTTGAATCTCTCCACCAAAGAGTTTTGCGTTGGTTTTCCAGGCTGAATATAATGAAGGACAATATTATTTTTACTGCACCAATCTTTTAGTTTTTCAGCAATAAACTCCGGACCGTTGTCAACTCTTATTTTTTCCGGTTTCCCACGCCAGTCGATCAGTTGTTGCAGTTGTGAAACTACTCTTGCTGACGGCAAACTGGTATCGATGGTAATATTCAAAATTTCTCTGTTAAAATCATCAATGATATTAAGGCTTCTCACGCTTTTACCATTCTCCAAAGTGTCGTGCATAAAATCCATACTCCACGTCACATTGGGATAAATAGGACGAAGCAAAGGCTCTTTTATCCTTGCCGGAAGTCGTTTTTTCCGCTTGCTTCTCAGATTCAGTTTCATCGATTTGTAGATCCTGTAAACCCGCTTGTGATTCCATCCAAAACCCAAATTCCTCAAGCGGTGGTGCATTGTCCAAAATCCCCAGCTCTGGTGCTGGTTTGCAAGCAAGAATAGTTCCTCCCGAATCTTGTCGTCTTCATTGTTTTTCTTCTTCTTCTTCTTCTTCTTCTTGTAATAAAATACCGAACTGTTTATGATAAAAAGTCTACACGCATTCCGAGTGCTTATTCCGTATTCTGATCCGGAATAAACAACCAGTTCCCGCTTCTCGGAAGGTGTTAAAGCTTTTTTGCGATCACATCTTTCATCACCACATTTTCCAGCGTAAGTTCCGCTACGATTTTTTTGTACTGCGAAAGTTCCTTTTCAAGTTCCTTCATTTTGGAGAGTTGCTGCACATCCAAACCTCCATATTTACTCTTCCATTTGTAAAATGTCGGCTGGCTGATGCCGTGCTCTCGGCAGATCTCATTCACTGTTTTACCTTGATTTTGTTCAGCTAAAATCTTAATAATCTGAACTTCTGAAAATTTACTGTTTTTCATTGTCTTCCAAATTTAAAAACTATATTTTTAAATGATACTGTTTTTTGGGAAGATTACAAATGAATATCTAAATATAATATAATTCAACAATTTAATACTATTTGTAATGATTCTCTAATTTTTAAAAATGTTGCAAGTGCAGATTTTCCGATAGTAGATCAATCATTTAGAATTGGATATCAACATATTGGTGTAGATGAAATTTGTCAATTAAAAGTAAATCAACATCAAGATACTATTGATATTTTCGATAAGAAAATGGAAAATTGCATAGAAAAAGAGAGATAAGCCAATATCCCACGAAGTGTGTAAAGTAAAACATAAGGCTTGGATTTTATAATCTGAGCCTTTTTGTATAGAAACGCTTCTTTTAATTTTTAAATATAAAGAAAATTCAAATTTTTTAATAATATTAGGTTTTACATTATACAAAAAGTTTCCAACCATTCATTTCTTTTGGATCTTGTAGAATCCTTCTTTTCTAACTTTTCTGTCATTCACAAATCTATTTTCACCGCAAATTCCAAAAACAGTGTTTTTCCCCTTTTGTATCTATCAAGAGTTAACTACTTTTGTTACATAACCTTATAAATTTTTATACATGAAAACTCCTTTTTTATTTAAGAATGTAAGTTCGTTTTATTGCGTACTTATTTTAAGTTTAATTGCAATCACATTTGTACGTTGTACGCCGCCGACGCCGGAAACTCCTGTTGATAACAGCTATAGAAAAAAACTGATTACGCACAAAGAAGCGCAGGTTCTTTTTGATGAATACACAAAAACTAATAATAGAATCCTTGCAGCATCCAGAAACGGACAGCCAGATTCAAGATGGTATTCTTTTACAATTGAAGAGATGGAAGGATACATCAAATATGTAAAAGAAAGTGCCATAAAGCAAAATCTTAAAAACGTTGGAATAAAAATTTACATGGGAAAATATCCTGTTGACCATCCGGTAAATAAAATGGCAAAACCGGAATATGCGGGATATCAAACGATCTTCCTCATGCCGACCGCAAAAAAAGAAAGATCTTCGAATGCAAATATGAAAAGTCGGGGAACAGAATCAACTGATGATAACGAAAAAATTGAGTCAATTCAACCAATGAATATGACGAATCTTGCACCTCCGCCTAAAGCCATTGTCGAGAGAATTAATTAAAATAGGAATGATGGTTTGGGATGTGGAATTGAGCAAACAAATATCGATGGCTATTTTGTTGGCGGTGTTGCTCCTGATGTGTTTTCAATACAAAAAAATCGAAAAAGTTAATATGATTTTTTTCGCAGGATTCATCATGATATCAACGATTGACTTTTTTTGCTATTTCTACTTTGAAATAACCAAAATACCGACAGATCAATTTTATGTGCTAGGAATATTTGTGATGTTTTTTCTCTACTTAGTCTACTATTACAAATTACTCTACATTTCATTACTAAAAAAGATTCAGTTAATTATTTTAGCGCTTTTTATTGTTAACGTGTTGATAATGTTCTGTGTAGAAAGTGATTTTTTGCAAAAGTTTTCATTCAACAGTTTTTATGTTAATATACTTCTGCTGACATTTTCGATTATTTTATTTCTCTATCAAACCTTCAATTCAGATAGAATATTTGAGATTAAAAATTATTTGCCATTTTGGATTTCGGCAGGTTCATTGCTTTTTTATATCGGGATTATTCCCATCCTATATTTCAGGGCGACGATTTCTTACGATATTTATTTCTTTTTTTTATTTTCATTAAACCTGATCAACAACGGAGTCATTGTTCTCGGCTTATTATGGAATAAACCAGATAAGGAAAAACAAACCTGACAGTTAAACATGGAAGAAAACAAACTGGTAATAATTTTTACGGTCACACTGTTGATCATTGTCTTAACGATGATTTTCGTTTATGTAATTTTCATTAGAAAAAAAACAACGCTACTAATCGAGCAAAAAGAAAAAGACTTACATTTTGAAAAAGAATTGGCAACTTCTCAAGTCGAGATGAAAGAACAAACGCTGAATTATATCGGGCAGGAACTTCACGACGATTTGGGACAAAAACTTTCCGTTGTTCGTTTGAGACAAAATCAGCTACTTACTAAGCTTAACAATGGTGAAAAAGAAGAATTAAATGAGTTAAACGAGTTGTTGGGAGAATGCATTCAGGATGTCAGAAATTTATCTAAAACTTTGATTACCGAGCAGATCATTCATTTTGGATTGGTAGAATCTATCGAAAGAGAAATTCAGCGAATAAAAAAATTAAAACTCCTAAAAATTGAGTTCATTACGGAAAAGCATGACGTTGATATTACCCCAAAACATGGTTTGATTCTTTTCAGAATTATTCAGGAAAGCATTAATAATATTTTAAAACATTCGCGAGCCAAAAATGTATCCATTCAATTGAAGGACGATCATGAAATATTGGAAATTACCATCGCGGATAATGGAAAAGGATTCAATACAAAAGAAATGAATGACGGTTCCGGACTGAAAAATATGGAACTGAGAGCAAAGCTGATTCACGCAGAATTTTCAATTCGTTCAATACTGGAAGAAGGAACAAAAACATCCATCATATACCATAAAAATTTATCATGAAAACAATTCCGATTGCTATTGTAGACGATCATACTTTAATGTCGAAAGCATTAGAAAATATGATTGCGGAAAACCCAAAATACGAAGTGGTGATGAATCAGCCAAATGGTGAAGATTTTATTACGGCTTTAGAAAAAGTCTCTCAACTACCTGCCGTTGTTTTGATGGATATTAATATGCCATACAAAAACGGAATTGAAACCACAGAATGGCTTACAGAGCATCATCCCGACATCAAAGTAATCGCCCTCACGATGGAAGATGACGAGAAAGTGCTAATCAGAATGTTGAAAGCCGGAGCCAAAGGATATTTGCTGAAAGATATGCAGCCTTCGATACTTTTTCAGGCGATTGATACGGTTTTCGAGAAAGGAAGTTTCTACACAGATTTTGTAGCGCAGAAACTCCTGAAAGTGCAGACTGAAGACGCAAAAAATGCCTCACTTTTATCAGATTTAAAGGAAAGAGAAAAGGAGTTCATCAAATTGGCGTGTAGCGAATTGACCTACAAAGAAATTGCTGATAAAATGTGTCTGAGCCCAAAAACCATCGACGGTTACAGAGATTCTGTTTTTGTGAAATTAGAAATAAAAAACAGAGTGGGTCTTGTACTTTTCGCTTTAAAACATAATTTATCTTAATTATTATTCTGAGAATCCGAATCTTTAATAATTAAAACTTTTTTATTAATTAAAAGATAAATCTACCAATGTAATTTTCATTCTAATTACTCGTCAGTTCTTTAAAAACAATAATCCTCGTCAAAAAAAGATGAGGTTTTTTTGTGTCTAAATTTTTCTCAATTTTCATTAAAGGTGATTTTCCTGTAATAAATTAGGTTTTCTCCTCTATTCTCATGTGTTTGAAAATCAGAATTTTGTCATGTAATTAAAGTTAAAGGCAGAACCTGAAAAGCCAAAACAGAGTAAGGGAAATTTAAAAACTAATAAAATGAAAAAAGCATTAATTGTAGGGATCAATGATTATGCGCCAGTTGGTTCGGGCGGCCCGGATCTGAACGGATGTATCAACGATGCGCGGGATATGGCCAATACGCTGGTAATTTGCGGGTTTGCTCCTGCACAGATTAAAATTTTGACCAATCAAAATGCTACGAGAGCCAATATTTTAAAATATTTAAAGTCTTTGGTTTCCAACAGTATAAAAGGAGATTCTCTTGTGTTTTATTATTCCGGTCACGGAACAAGAGTTGCCAACATAGGCGCAGATCTTGAAATTGACGGTTTAGATGAGGCTATTTGTCCGCACGATTATTCAAGTGCAGGAGTTATTCGTGATGATGATTTTAAAGCAATTTTAAGCAAATTGAAATCTGGTGTAAATCTGGAAGTTATTTTTGATTGTTGTCATTCCGGAAGCGGAACAAGAAAGATGAATTTAGCTCTGGATATAGATTTTTCCTACGAAGCTGCCCGTTTCATTCCGCCGATGCTAGAAGATGAATTCTATACAACCTATGCAAGCGAAATTCTGTTATCTAAAAATTCTAAAAAACAGACATTCACTACCAAAGCTCTGGTTGCGGTAGAAGGTCTTAACCATACATTGTGGGCGGCTTCCAAAGATAATCAAGTTTCTATGGAAGGAAACATGAGCGGACAGATCCGAGGTTATTTCACCTATCATTTCTGTAAAATACTTCGTGCTACGAATGGAAATATTGTCAGAAAAACACTTGATAAACAGATTGCTATAGCCTTAGCAGCAATGAATGCAGCACAAATCAACCAGACAGAAAGCGTGACCGCAGAATTCTCACAAAAAATATTTTTATAAACCATTGGCGGAATCCGAAAAGCCATCCAAAGAGTAGGAAAAAACTGATTAAAACACCATATAATCATGTCTAATATCGAAAACAACAACCCAATGACGGCTGAAGAAGTTTTAAGACTTAAAACAATCAAAGCAAAATCGGCCGAAAAATCAGCAAATTTAAAATTATCCGACAAAGAACCTGAAATGGAAATCATCGATGGTAGAGCTTATCCGAAAGGAATGAAATCTGTCGCCATAACAATGAATGAAAAATCTGTGGATGATAAGGTTACAGAAACCGATCATTTCTACCCAACTCATGCAGATTTTGAATATCAGCCAAAATTAGAACCTAAAAAAGATAGAAAACCGAAATTTATTGAACGAGAAAATTTTCTTACAGTAAATGGAGCAAGAACTATTTTCGGACCGGATCAGAGAAAAGTATTCAATTCAACGGCTTATCCGTGGCGTTGTGTAGGAAGAGTTGAAAGTCCTTTAGGAATCGCAAGTGGCGTAATGATCGGGCCACGACATCTTTTGACTTGCTCACATATTATAGATTGGAAACCCAATAACCAAACAGGTTGGTTGAAATTTACCCCAATGTATTACAACGGAAGCGCTCCTTACGGAACTGCGTGGGGAATTCAAACGTATTACAAGCATAAAGTTGCAGGTCCTACTATTGACGGAACTGAAGTGCAGTTTGATTATGTCGTAGTAGTTTTAGACCGGCCAATCGGCAGTAGTACAGGCTGGCTGGGTTCAAAATCATATTCAGATTCTTGGGACGGACAGGCGTCGTTTACTCATGCTGGTTATCCTGCAGATCTTACGGGAACTCAAAGACCTACCTTTCAAACAGGAATTGCTCTTGATGGAGATTTCTGGAGCCCGGATGATAACGAAAGCATCAATCACCAAGCAGATATTTGGCCCGGACAAAGTGGCGGTCCGTTTTGGGGATACTGGAATGGTTCTCCTTATGCAGTTGCGACTCAAAGTGCGCACAATCCGAGTATTAATTTTGCCAGCGGAGGATCAGATTTGGTTGGTCTGGTAACACGAGCAAGAAATGAATATCCTTAAACATTTTTGTTTTATAAATGGAGAGTCTGGTTTTTGAAGCCAGGCTCTTTTTTGTTTTTATAGTCTGTTATCCACTTATGAAAGTCTTTAAATAAATTGAATTTGAATAATTGTATTTCTTTGATAAACGAAGTGGCATCGTTTATCTTTAATCTAAAACAGTTTTCTAATATTTTTGTTTACCCTTGCGTTTATTTTAATGCAAAGAAAAACAAAGATTTTTTCACAAAAAGGATGTTTATACTATGGTAAACAAAGGCGTTTCACTTATTTTCGAAATACAAAGTTTTTATTACAGCAACTTTTTTGATTATAATTAAAAAAAACAGCACTTTAAAAAAAGTGCTGTTCGGTATTTAAATAAATTATTTTCTAAACATTTCCGTATGTGGAATGTTGTCTTCCAAATATTTCTTTCCGGTATCTTCAAAACCAAATCCAGAGTAAAATCTCAACAAATAATCCTGAGCAGAAATTCTCACTTCAGTGGTATGAAAACGATTTTCAATTGTTTCAACAGCGTATTGTATTAGTTGTTTGCCTAAACTTTTTCCCCTTGCTTTTTCAGTTGTTAAAACTCTTCCGATGGAAGTTTCAGGGTATTTTATTCCTTTGTTGAAAAGTCTGCAATAAGCTAGAACGCTTTTGTCTTGCTCTGCCCAAAGATGAATTGCTTGTTGATCGTATCCATCCAAATCAGGATATGGGCAGTCTTGTTCTACAACAAAAACATCTACTCTCGCTTTTATAATTTCGTAAAGTTCAGAAGTAGTGATTTCTTCGAAACTTTTTATTTTCCAAATCAAATTACTCATTAAAAGTCACACTATTGTTTGCTAAAAACTCATTTGTTTTTTGAATGAAACTTAAAATTTCATCTGTTCCTGTTTTCTTTTCAGCAGAGGTCACGTAGATTTCCGGCAGATCTTCCCACGTTTTGTGAAGTTCAGCTTTATAATCCTCAACATTTTTAATGACAATATTGGGTTTCAGTTTATCGGCTTTTGTAAAAACAATAGAGAACGGAACGCCGCTTTCGCCACACCATTGAATAAATTCCAGATCAATTTTCTGAGGTGTATGACGAGAATCAATTAAAACAAAAAGATTCACCAGATTATTTCTGTTTAAAATATAATTATTGATGAGTTTCTCAAAATCTCTTCTCATCACTTTCGAAACCTTTGCATATCCATATCCCGGTAAATCAGTGAGATACCAGTTTTCATTAATAATAAAATGATTGATCAACTGAGTTTTCCCCGGAGTTCCTGAAGTTTTTGCCAAATCTTTCCTGTTCAGCATCCCGTTAATCAAAGATGATTTTCCTACGTTTGAGCGTCCGATAAAAGCATATTCGGGCATTGTTCCTTCAGGGCATTCCTGCCATTTTCCGCTGCTTTTTACAAACTCTGCTGTTTTTATAACCATTTTGTCTTGATTTTATTTAGAAAAATAAACCATTAAGAAAGTCTTAATGGTTTAGTCTTAATTTTTATATTTTGTCTTTTACCCAATTGTAAAGAATCTCGTTGAATTCATCGGGTTTTTCCATCATTGCAGCATGTCCACATTTATCGATCCAGAAAAGATCTGAATTCGGTATAAATTTATGCATATCAATAGCAACTTCCGGAGGTGTAACATTGTCCTGTTTCCCCCAAATCAGGCACGTCGGGCGCAAAATTTTTGGAAGATCATTCAGCATATTGTGTTTGATGGCACTTCTGGCGAGCATTACGGTTTTAATACCTTTCATTCTGTCATTC
Source organism: Chryseobacterium sp. CY350 (assembly GCF_027945075.1). Taxonomy (NCBI): domain Bacteria; kingdom Pseudomonadati; phylum Bacteroidota; class Flavobacteriia; order Flavobacteriales; family Weeksellaceae; genus Chryseobacterium; species Chryseobacterium wangxinyae. The sequence goes on along the minus strand of NZ_CP116034.1, from coordinate 2,656,143 downwards.
ACCACGCTGAAAACTTCGTTCACCAGATCTTCTGTAGCTACAGCAGGATCGTAGAAAACTTCTTCCGCCTTCTTTCTGATATAAGAACGGTCGTTTTTTCTGGGAAAACTGTCACCAAAAGCTCTTTCATACAATCCTGAACTTCCGGTAAGAACAAGGTTTTGCACAAGGTCTGGTCTGGCTAATGTTAAGATAAGTCCCACATGACCACCCATAGAATTACCTACAATAGTTACTGGCTTACCGATTTCGCTCTCAATAAATTTAATGACATATTTGGCGATTGTGGTAAGATTGGTATTAAGTACCGGCAAATCATAGATCGGAAGTTGAGGTACGTAAACCTTAAATCGTTTCTCTGAAAAAAAATTCACCATCTTATCAAAATTGCTCAACCCACCCATCAAACCGTGCAAAAGCACCAATGGATGTCCTTCTCCAGCTTCAATGAAGGTATATTTCTTATCTTTTTTTGTACTAAATATCATAAAGTCGCTTTAATAAAGCATTGCAAAAATACAAATTATACACCAAAAAATTTTTGATATCTCTAATTTAAAATAAAAATAATATAATAACTGATAACCGCCCAATTTTTTTAAAATTCTTTTTATTATTCACCAAATAACAAGTGCTGTAACTGTTTTTATATCAAATAATTAAATATTAAATCCTACGGTTGTTGTAAAACTTATTAACATTGAGTCAAAAAGTGGGAAAAAGTGGGAGCTTTTGGAAAAATTTGTATAATTTTGTCCCAAATGAGAAATTTCATTGGAACATATGAGTGCAAAATAGACGACAAGGGTCGCCTGAAAGTACCTTCATCGCTGATTAGGCAGATGGAGGATTTTGAGGATAAAACCTTTGTGGTAAAGCGTTCTGTGTTTCAACCTTGTCTCGAAGTTTATCCTATGAAAGCATGGGATAAGCTTATGGAAAAGATTAATAAACTAAACAGATTCATTAAAAAGAATGCTGATTTCATCAGAATGTTTACTGCAGGTGTGAAAACCGTAGAACTAGACAGTGTCGGAAGATTGCAGATTTCAAAAGATCTTACGCATTTTGCTGATTTTACGAAAGATATCGTAATCACAAGCGCAGGTGAACTCTTCGAAATTTGGGATAAAGATGCCTATGAAAAGGTAATTGCAACCAATGAGGAAGATTTTGCAAGTCTGGCAGAAGATGTAATGGGCGCTTTTGGTGAAGAATAAATAAAGTACACAAATGAGCATATATCATAACCCCGTTTTATTGAAGCAAAGTGTGGATGATCTGGTGACGAATCCGGACGGAATATATGTGGACTGCACATTTGGAGGTGGAGGTCATTCGCAGGAAATTTTAGAAAGACTTTCTGAAAACGGAAAGCTGTACGCGTTTGATCAGGATTTAGATGCACTTAAAAACACTTTGGATGACCCGAAGTTTACATTAATTAATCAGAATTTCAGGTTTTTAGAGAATTCTCTTTTGATGTACGGAGTTGCAAAAGTTGACGGTGTTTTGGCTGATCTCGGAGTGTCTTCTCATCAGTTTGATGAAGCAGAAAGAGGTTTTTCGACCAGAAACAATGCTCCGCTTGACATGAGAATGAATGTAATGCAAAGTCTTGATGCTAAGAAAGTGATCAATGATTATGAAGAAGATGCTTTAGCTGATATTTTCTACTACTATGGCGAATTAAGAGAAGCGAGAAAGCTGGCAAGAGATATCGTACATCACAGAAAAATAAAAGCTATCAATACAACGGAAGATTTGAAAAAACTATTCAGCTTTCTTCCACCGCATAAAGTAAATAAATTTTACGCGCAGCTTTTTCAGGCAATAAGAATTGAAGTGAATCAGGAATTGGAAGTTTTAAAAGAAATGTTGGTTCAGGCTTACAATGTTTTGAAACCCGGTGGAAGATTGGTTGTGATTTCTTATCATTCTTTGGAAGACCGATTGGTGAAAAGGTTCCTGAAAAACGGAATGTTCGAAGGAGAACCGCAGCGCGATATTTACGGAAATTATGCAAAAGCCTTTGAATTGGTTAAAAGCAAAGCAATTATTCCGGATGACAAAGAAATTGAGGAAAACTCAAGAGCCAGAAGTGCTAAAATGAGAACAGGAATAAAATTATAAATCAAAATAAAATCAGACAAAGTCTGTGGCAAAAAAACCAACATATCGTCCCCAAAAAAGACTCACTTTTATAGATATTATAAAAGGGAATTTCTTGAATCGTGACGAGTTGAAAGATCATTATAAGTTTTTCTTACTGATTTTTGTTCTGATGATGGGAATGATATATTCTAACCATTTGGTGAACAAAAAAATAAAAATTGTAAACGCTTTAAAAGAAGAAACGGAAGAATATAAATCCAGAAATGCGTACGCACAAAGTAAACTCATTAAAGTAAAAATGGAATCTGAACTGGGGAAACAAGTCGCAGCAGACTCGTTGATGACCTTAGAAAGTCACCCTCATAAACTCTTAATAAAACTAGATAGTACAGATGCAAAAGCCAAGTGAATATGACAACAAACGAAAAAAGACATTGCGATGGGGTTATCTCTTCGCAGTAGGTGCTTTGTGCGTTTTTGTGCTTTTCATAGGAAGGATAATTGTTCTTCAGAACACCAATGTTCAGGAGATAAAAGATGATTATATTAATAATAATTATAGAAATGCAACCTTAAAAGCGGCCAGAGGAAATTTGTATGCTTCAGACGGATCTATTTTGGCAACAACCGTAATGAGATACGACGTATTTCTTGATTTTAAAACGATAAAAGATACGGTATATACCAACAATATTGGTGCTCTTACAGATTCTTTAAGTAAAATGTTCGGAAAGCCAAGAGCAGAATTCAGAAAAAGATTTGACGAGCAGCGGAAGAAAAAAAACCAATATTATTCTTTAGTAAGAGGTTTAGATTTTGATCAATACGACAGAATACGACAGTTCCCAATCTTTAGAAGAGGTAAAAATAAAGGCGGTTTTATTATCGATAGAAATTACAAGAGAGAATTGGCGACAACAGAAATTGGTTCTGGTACGATAGGAATTGATAATGGAGTTGCAAAAGCAGGTCTGGAAGGTGCTTTCTCAAAATATTTAACAGGAATCGACGGAAGCAGATATGAACAAAGAGTCAACTCTTCCCAATGGAAACCGATTGATTTCTGGAAAGTGAATGAACCTGTTGATGGGCAAGATGTTTACACGACCTTAGATCTTAGAATTCAGGATATTGCGCATTCAGCATTAGAAAAGCAACTGATCAATTTTGAAGCAAAACACGGTACGGTAATCGTGATGGAAGTTGCAACAGGAAAAGTGCGTGCTATGGTTAATTTGAGAGAAATAGAGCCGGGAATTTATGAAGACGCATATAATTACGGTCTAAAAGATAATATTGAACCTGGATCTACTTTTAAAACAATTTCGCTTCTGGCTGCAATGGATGACGGTTTTATCGATGAAAATACAACGGTAAATGTTGGGAATGGAATCTGGGTTTATGCAAAGCAGCGAATTTCTGACGGTCACGGTGGCGGAACCTATGATATTAGTGATGTTTTGGCAAAATCTAGCAACGTAGGAACGGCAAAATTGATCACAAAATATTACGCAGACAAACCTGAAATTTTTCTTGATCACTTAAGAAGATGGAAATTATTTGATAAAATGGATATTGAACTTCCCGGAATTACAAAACCGAGAATTTTGACACCAAAAAGCAAATCATGGAATGCTGCGACATTAGCATCTATTGGCTACGGTTACGCAACGAACATCAACCTTCTACAACTGACGACTTTTTACAATGGTGTAGCCAATAAAGGAAAAATGCTAAAACCGATTTTCATAGACAAAATCATGAAAGACGGCAAAACTATTTTCGAAGCCAAAGAAGAAGTGATGGTGAAAAAAATGGCTTCTGATAAAGCGATTCAGATGATGACAAGTGCTTTAACAAAAGCCGTTGAAAAGGGAACTGGTAGAAGTATTTTTACACCCAATCTAAAAATGGCCGGAAAAACAGGAACAGCAAGATTTGAATATTGGTTGCCTGGTCCGATGAAATACAGAGCATCATTTGCAGGGTTTTATCCTGCAGATAATCCTAAATATACTTGCTACGTAATGATTAGTGAGCCAAATGTATCGAAAGGATTTTATGGAGGAACGGTTTCAGCTCCGGTTTTTAAAGAAATCGCGGGGAAGACTTTTCTGAAAACACCTCAGAATGTTGAAAAAGAAATGCTTGTCGATAGAAAAGTTAACCTCAATAAAATGGTTGAGCGCAACGTCAAAATAGCAGTTAATAATAAACAAATGCCAAGCGTAGTAGGATTGATCGGTAAAAACGCAATCCCTCAATTGGAGAATTTGGGTTATCGTGTAGACTTTAAAGGAGTCGGGAGAATTAAGGAACAGTTTCCTTTAGAAGGCACAAAAATCAGTAAAAATCAGAGAATTTATTTGACTCTGCAAAATTAAAAAGTAAGCATCAAAGCAATGCAATTAGTTGAATTATTAAACAGAATTCCAGTAATAGAAATTCACGGTGAAAATACCCGTGAGGTTTCAGAACTGGTTTTCGACAGCAGAAAGATATCCGAAAACTCTTTGTACATCGCTTTGAGAGGAACGGTTGCAGACGGACATTCATTCATTGCATCTTCAATCGAAAAAGGCGCGAAAACAATTGTTTGCGAAGATCTTCCGGGAAATTTAGATGAAAGCATTACCTACATTAAAGTTAAAGATTCTTCTAAAACTTTAGGACATCTGGCTTCCAATTTCTATGGAAATCCTTCAGAAAAATTAAAACTGATTGGCGTTACCGGAACCAACGGAAAAACGTCAGTTTCTACTTTGCTTTTTGATGTGTTTAAAAATTTAGGTTACGATTCTGCTTTACTTTCAACGGTTGAAATCAGAATTGGCGACGAAATCATTCCGGCAACGCACACCACTCCGGATATCGTTACAATTAATAAAATTTTAGCAAAAGCTGTCGATAAAGGTTGCGAATTTGCCTTTATGGAAGTAAGTTCACACGGAATTGCCCAAAACAGAATTGAAGGTCTCACTTTCAAAATTGGCGGCTTTACCAATCTTACCCACGACCATTTAGATTATCATAAAACATTCGACGAATATCTTAAAACTAAAAAAAGATTTTTTGATGAATTAAATGAAAATGCAATTGCCATCACCAATGTTGACGATAAAAACGGAAACGTGATGCTTCAGAACACGAAGGCTGCAAAAAGGTCTTATGCTTTGAAGGCGATGGCTGATTATCACGGTAGAACGTTGGAAGTAGATTTCAACGGAATGCTGTTAAACTTCAACGGAAAAGAATTCTGGACGACTTTGACAGGTAAATTTAATGTCTACAATTTGTTACTTGTTTTCGGAATTGCTACTGAATTAGGTTTCGAGCAGGATGAAATTCTTCAGGCAATCAGCATTTTGAAAAGAGTCAACGGAAGATTTGAAACTTTTAAATCCGATGGCGGAATTTTCTTCATCGTAGATTACGCACACACTCCGGATGCACTGGAAAATGTGTTGGACAGCATTAATGACATCCGAACAAAAAATGAAAGATTGATTACAGTTTTCGGCTGCGGTGGAGACAGAGATCATTCGAAAAGACCTGAAATGGGAAACATTGCTTCGAAGAAATCAACTTTGGCAATCATCACATCAGACAATCCGAGAACGGAAGATCCTAACCAGATTATAAAAGAAATTGAAGCAGGTGTTGAGCCTCAAAACTTCAGCAAATACACTTCAATTCCTGACAGGAGAGAAGCAATAAAAATGGCCATTAAGTTCTCTGAACCGAAAGATATCGTTTTGGTTGCCGGAAAAGGCCACGAAAACTATCAGGAAATAAATGGTGTGAAACATCATTTTGATGATAAAGAAGTAATAAATGAGCTCTGGAAGCTAATGTCGAAGTAATTGTTTGAAAAGTTAATTTAAATGAAAACTTTAAAAATCATATTAATAATTTCTCTAATTGTTGGATTGGGAATATTGATAGTTTTTCTTTTAAAAGATGCCTCGAAAAAGAAAATTAAGATTTTAGATTGTGAACAACTTTATAAGTTGAATGAGCCAAAGCCGGGGTTTTTAGAAGTTTCTGAATCAAATGCAAAAGTTGATGTTGCAACTTGCCTTTGCGAAAAGTATCTTCAAAATAAAGATGAAAAGTATAAAAAAGAAATTATAAAATTATATTATGAACCTTTTGGCGGGATGAGATTAGTTATTGAAAATCCTGAGGAAAATATTGATTCTTTGTGCAAACATAGAAATGCAGTTTTTACCAAAATGTTTAATCTCTAAGGATTAAAATTAAAATAAAAATGTTATACTACTTATACGAATATCTAACGAGCCAAGGCATCCACATTCCGGGATTAGGAATGTTGAGGTACATCTCTTTCCGAGCTGGGATGGCGGTTTTGTTGTCTTTGACGATAGCGCTTATCTACGGAAAAAGCATCATCAATTATTTGAGAGGAAAACAGATGGGCGAGTTGGTTCGTGATTTAGGATTAGACGGACAAAAACAAAAAGAAGGAACACCTACAATGGGAGGTTTCATCATCATTATTGCAACATTGATTCCGGTCTTATTATTTACAAGAATTACCAATATTTACATCGTTCTTTTGATTGTGACGGTGGTCTGGATGGGAGCTATTGGTTTTTTAGATGATTATTTAAAGAAAATAAAGAAAAATAAAGACGGTTTAAGCGGAAAATTTAAAATTGTCGGACAAGTTGGTTTAGGGTTAATCATCGGAGTAACAATGTATTTTCATCCCGATATTACAGTTAAAAGAAAATATGCAGATACAAAAGTGGTCAACAGAAACAACGTAGAGCAAAACTTCATGCCTGCCGAGAAAATTACGGTTTCTACTGTTCCTTTTGCTAAAAATAATGAGTTTGATTACAGCGGAGTTTTATTTTGGATGAGTGACGAAGATGCTCATGAGTGGGCTTGGATTGTTTTCATCCCTATTGTAATTTTTATCGTAACAGCGGTTTCAAACGGAGCCAATATTACAGACGGAATTGATGGACTAGCTGCAGGAACCAGTACGGTTATATTACTGACTTTGGCCTTTTTTACATACGTTTCCGGGAACATAATTTTTGCTGATTATCTGAATATTATGTTCCTCCCAAACATGGGTGAAACTACAATTTTTGTCGTCGCAATGGTGGGAGCTGTTATCGGATTTTTCTGGTACAATACTTATCCGGCTCAGGTTTTCATGGGTGACACGGGAAGTTTGATGTTGGGCGGCGTCATTGCAGTTTTAGCGGTTATTTTAAGAAAAGAATTAATGATTCCTGTGCTTTGCGGAATTTTTCTGATAGAAAATGTTTCGGTGATGTTGCAGGTAGTTGTTTTTAAATACAGAAAAAGAAAATTTGGGTTAGAATACGCCCAGAATAATAGATTGTTTAAAATGTCCCCATTACATCATCATTATCAGAAAGATGGTTTTCACGAAAGTAAAATCGTTAACAGAATGATTATCATTGGTGTTATGTTGGCAATTGTATGTCTTATTACATTGAAAATGAGATAGAATAGCAGTAAGCGATAAGCTTTAAGCTTAAAGCCTAATGCATAAAGCAAATTATATGAAAATAGTTGTTTTAGGAGGTGGAGAAAGCGGTTGTGGTGCTGCTTATTTGGCTAAAAAGAAAGGTTTGGAAGTGTTTCTTTCAGACAAAGGAGCCATTAAGGATAACTACAAAAAGTTTCTGACAGAAAATGAAATCGATTTTGAAGAAGGAAACCACGATGAAGAAAGAATCTTAAGCGCAGACTGGATCGTGAAAAGCCCGGGAATTCCCAAAAAGGCAGATATTATTTATAAAATTCATATGAAGGGAATCAGAATTTCTTCGGAAATAGAATTTGCTTCGGAATTTACAAATGCCAAAATTATTGCGATCACGGGAAGTAACGGAAAAACAACAACGACTTCTTTGATTTACTATATTCTGAAAAGTGACGGAATGAATGTAGGTTTAGGAGGAAATATCGGGTACAGTTTTGCCAAGCAGGTTGCCGACGAAAATCATGAATATTATGTTCTGGAAGTAAGCTCTTTTCAATTGGATGATATTCAGAACTTTAGGCCGTATATTTCGTTATTGTTGAATTTATCTAAAGATCACCTCGATCAATATAATTACAACTACGAAGAATATGCTTTGGCAAAATTCAGGATAACTGAAAATCAGGAAAATGACAATTTTTTCATCTACAATAAAGATGATGAAATGAGTAAAAATATTTTAGAAAAATTTGAAGTTAAAGCGAAGATGATCCCTTTTTCTACGAAAGAGAGATTGAGTGAAGGAGGTTATATTGGTGATGATCAATTAATTGTAAAGCTAAAAGATAAATTTTCTATGAAATTAGACGAATTGTCTTTGATGGGAAACCATAATGTTGCCAACAGTTTAGCAGCCTCGATTGCAGGTAAAATATTGGAAATCAACAATGAAAGTATCAGAAATTCTCTAATGACTTTTCAGGCTGTTGAACACAGGCTGGAGTTTGTTTCAGAAATCGATGGTGTAAAATACATCAACGACAGTAAAGCTACCAATGTGAATGCAACCTATTACGCTTTAGAAAGTATGAAAACCCCAACAATCTGGATTGTTGGTGGGCAAGATAAAGGAAATGATTATTCAGAAATTGAAGATTTAGTTAAAAGAAAAGTAAAAGCTATAGTTTGTCTGGGGGTTGATAATCAAAAGATTATAGATTTTTTTAAAGATAAAAAAGAGTTTATTTACGATACTTCGAATATGGCAGATGCTGTAGAGATTTCACAGTCTTTAGCAAAAAAAGGAGATACGGTTTTACTTTCTCCGTGCTGTGCAAGCTTCGATTTATTTAAAAGTTATGAAGACAGAGGCAGACAGTTTAAAGAACAGATTTTAAAAGTAAATAGCTAATAGCCAAAAGCTAAGAGCAAAAAATATGAACGAACAAGATACAGAAAGCAGATTTGAATTTCTAAAGGGCGATAAAGTGCTTTGGATGGTCATTATTGTGATCTCCATTTTCTCTATTTTCCCGGTATATTCTGCAAGTTCAAACTTAGAGTATATTGTTAATAACGGTACTACAACAGGTCACGTGATCAAGCACATGTTCTTTGTTGTCTTAGGTTTAGGTATCATGAGACTGGTAGGGACGGTGAAATACGAATATATCGGAAAACTCAGCAGCATCTTGCTTGGTTTAATGATTGTTTTGCTGGTGATTACCATGTTTACGGGGCAGACTATCGATGGAGCGAGTGCGTCCCGATGGTTGAAAATCCCGGGTACGCCGATTTCATTTCAGCCGTCTTCGTTTGCATTTTTAATGCTGATTATTTATCTGTGCAGATATTTAACCAAGAAAATTACAAGAGAAAGACTGCCGATTGAGAATATCATGTATATTTTCGGGCCAATCTTGCTTGTTTTCGTGCTGGTAGCAAAGGATAATGGTTCTACAGCCTTGATGATTTTAATGGTTTCTGTAGTAGTTTTAATTATCGGACAACTTCATTGGAAGTACATCGCAGGATTTATTTCTTCATCCTTTGTAGCGATTGCTTTGTTTTTAATTATAGCATTAAATACCAATCTGATAGGTGGAAACCGTGTTCATACATGGATGAGCCGTATCGAGACATTTACTTCTAGCAAAGCAAAAACTGCAGACGTAGATGATGAAAGTGTAAAGGCAAAAAACTACCAGGTGATGCAGGCAAAAGCAGCTATCGTGCATGGTGGGATTACCGGAATGGGACCTGGGAAAAGTGCTTTAAAGCAAATGCTTCCCCAATCTGCGTCAGATTTTATTTTTGCTGTAATCGTTGAAGAATATGGAGCAATCGGTGCCGTATTCCTTATAAGTATGTATCTCATTATGATTATCAGAATTGTGATGATTGCCAGTAAAATGCCTGCTTTTTTCGGATCGCTGCTTGTGCTAAGTCTCGGGGTGATGATCTTTATTCAGTTGGCGGTAAACATCGCGGTTGCAGTCAATCTGATTCCGGTTACGGGACAGCCATTGCCTTTGATAAGTTATGGTGGAACCTCAATGTTGGTTACCTATTTACAGTTAGGAATTATTTTAAATATAAGCTCAAGAATTCAGATATATGATGAAGAAGGAATGGGCAGAAAACAAAGTATTGTTGAAATAAACGACATCGCATAAAAACAAAATATAATGGAGATCAAACAAATTACATTCACCGATAACGGAAATTCAGAAAAACAAGTGGTTTTTGACAGCAAAGAAAATATCAGCAATTTTCTTGAAACTTTTCGATTGGAAGTTGGTGAAGTTATAGAACTCAAAGATGCGATGTATAAGGTGAAAAATATATCGGAAAAAGAGGTTGAAGGTAAAAATGAAATTTCGGTAGAGGTAGAATTTATCGATTTAATTGAAAATCAACCTACAGCATAAATCAGCGTAATGAACAAAAAACTGAAAATATTATTAAGCGGAGGAGGAACAGGTGGCCACATCTTTCCTGCGATCGCGATTGCAGACGAAATCAAAAAAAGATTTCCTGATGCAGAATTTTTGTTCATTGGTGCCAACGGAAAAATGGAAATGGAGAAAGTTCCGCAGGCTGGTTATAAGATTGAAGGGATTGACATTGCGGGAATAAACAGAGGAAATATTTTATCGAATTTAGGTCTGCCATTTAAGATTTTTAAAAGTTTGTCTAAATCAAAAAAAATAATTAAAGATTTCGCTCCGGATTTTGCGGTCGGAACAGGCGGTTTTGCAAGCGGACCTGCTTTGTACGAGGCAAGTAAAATGGGAATTCCGATTTTTATTCAGGAACAGAATGCACACGCAGGTGTTACGAATAAAATTTTAAGTAAAAAAGCAAAAGCCGTTTTTACAGCCTATCCGAAAGTGGAAGGTTTTCCGGCTGAAAAAATAAAATTTTTGGGAAATCCGATTCGTGAGAATATCATTTCAGGAATGCAGGAAACTTCTCAGGCAAAAGAAAAAATGGGTTTAGATCAAAATAAACTCACGATTCTGTCAGTTGGCGGTTCTTTAGGTTCGAGAACATTAAACAACGGCTGGAAAGACAATTTAGATAAATTAAAAGAAAAAGGCTATCAGCTAATCTGGCAAACCGGAAAACTCGATTATAATGAGTTGAGTAAAGAATCCCGAATTGCAAATTTGGGAACTCAAATCCAATTGAAGGAGTTTATTAAAGATATGGAAACCGCGTATTCTGCTGCAGATGTCATTGTTTCCAGAGCAGGCGCAATTGCGATTTCAGAATTGGCGGTGGCAAAAAAGCCTGTTGTCTTGGTTCCGTTTCCATTTGCAGCGGAAGATCATCAAACGAAAAATGCGATGAATTTAGTTGAAAAAAACGCGGCCAAAATGGTAAAAGATTCTGAAATGCAGGAGAAATTCTGGAATACATTATCAGAAATCTGCGAAAATGAAAATGTGAGAAAAGAAATGTCAGACAATCTGAAATACTTTGCCAAACCTAATGCGGCGAAAGAGATTGTGGATGAGATATTTAATCAACTGTAAAAAGTATAATTGTAAAATGTATTAAAGAAAATTGTAAATACTTTGTACATACTACACCAATACAAGAGAAAAGAATGAACAATTTAGAAACATATCAAAATTTTTACTTCGTCGGAATTGGAGGTATCGGGATGAGCGCTTTGGCGCGCTACTTCCATGCTTCGGGAAAGAAAGTTTTGGGCTACGATAAAACCAATACAAAACTGACTCAATTGCTGATGAGCGAAGGAATTGATATTGTTTTTGAAGATGTGATCGATGATAAAATTACTTCTCTTCAGAAAGAGAAGACATTGGTCATTTATACTCCGGCAATCAAAAAGCTTGGGATTTTAGATTATTTTAATGAAAATGATTTTAAAGTAAAAAAAAGAGCAAAAGTTTTAGGCTTAATCACCGAAAGCACAGACTGCATAGCAGTTGCAGGAACTCACGGGAAGACCACAACGTCTACTTTGGTCGCTCATCTGTGCAAAGAAGCAGATTTGCCATTTTCATGTTTTTTAGGTGGAATTTCTGAGAATTTTAAATCAAACTTCCTGTTTAACGGAAAAGAATTTTCTGTGGTAGAAGCAGATGAATATGACAGAAGTTTTCTCAACCTTTCTCCAGACTGGGCAGTGATTACTTCAACAGATGCAGATCATTTGGATATTTACGGAGATAAAAATACGATTGAAGAAGGTTTCAGACAGTTTGCGGCTTTAGTTCCTGAAGACAAACAGCTTTTTGTAAGAAAAGGAATTGAAATAGGAAGAGCTCATAAAACTTACGCCGTTAACGAAGTTGCTGATTATTATTCAGACAATCTTCGCATGGATTATGATAAAATCTACTTCGATTTTCATACGCCAGCTAATGATCGTCACTCTGAGCTCGTCGAAGAGTTTGTGTGGGATGTTCCGGGAATTCACAATGTAGAAAATGCGACGGTTGCATTAGCAATTCTGCATAATCTGGGAGTTGATTTTGAAACCTTGAAGAAAGCCATTGCCAATTTTAAAGGTATAAAAAGAAGATATACAAAACATATTTATTCGAGCGGTAAAATTTATATTGACGATTATGCACATCATCCGACAGAAATAAATGCGGTGGTGGGTTCGATTAAAACATTTTATCCGGATAAAAAACTATTGGTTGTTTTTCAGCCGCATTTATTCAGCAGAACGAGAGATTTTGTGGATGGATTTGCTGAAAGTTTAAGCAATTCTGAAGAGTTGATTTTGCTCGACATTTATCCGGCGAGAGAACTTCAGGAAAATTTTGAAGGAATTACTTCGGATTGGCTTTTAGAAAAAGTGACTTTAGATAAAAAGGAAATTTCAGGTTTGTCTGAAGCTTTTAATAAGATAAAAGAAAAGGATTTTGATATTTTATTGACGGTAGGTGCAGGAAATATTGATACGCTGTACGATCCGATTTGTGAGTGGTTGATTGGAAATAAATAATCATGTCAGAAAATTATTTACAAAAAGTTTGGGGAGATAATCTTGATAATGTCAACATTAATGATATTAAAGAAGCTATTAAAGAAACCCTCAAAATGGGCGATGAGCATGGAGCGTTCTGGGTAAGTATTATGATTAAAGGTGAAAACGTTTTGGAAATGCACAAAAATTTTGATGTAATTGGGGTTTTTGAGGATAATGAAAATTTGCAGTACAAAAGGAATTTTAAAAATATAAATGAAATAATATCTCTTTATGAAATTTTTTTAACTGAGGATTTTACTCATGTAAAAACAATTTTAAAAAAAGATTAGTAAAAAACCTTTGTGCACTCTGTGTTCAAAAAAAAGATAAATGAAAAACAAATACAGAATTTTAAAAATTGCAATCACAGTAATCATTCTTGGTTTACTGCTGAGTTTCTCTTTGAAGAAATTTAGTGGTCAGAAGATTACGGATGAGAAGATTTCTGTAAAAATGAATGAGAAAACTCCGGTGTACTTTATTGACGAAAAAGATATTAAACAAATTGTCATTAAAGAAAATCCATCAGGTAAAGTGGGAGATTTGAATATTCCGGAATTGGAAAAGAAAATCAATGCACTTCCGGCTATTGACAGTGCCAATGTGTATTTAAATTTAAATGGAAAACTGAATTTAGAGATCAAACAGAGAGTTCCGGTTTTCAGGTTAAATTATAACGATAAAGATTTTTATGTAGATGAAAAAGGAACCGAGTTTCCGATTTCGAGAACATATTCTCATCCGTGTATGCTGGTAACGGGTAACGTAAAAAAAGATGAATACGAAAAGCTGGCTGAACTGGTTGACAAAATTGACAAAGACGATTTCAGCAAAAAATATTTCATCGGAATTTCAAAATATAAAGACAGTTACAATCTTCTCACGAGCGAAGGCAACTACAAAGTGGAGATTGGAGATTTAGATAATATTGAACTAAAAGTAAAAGGTTTTAAAACTTTTGTAGAGAAATATCTCGTGTTTCAGGATCCTCAAAAGTACAGTATGGTTTCTGTGAAATATCAGAATCAGATTGTTACAACATTGAATCCTAATTTTAAGGAAAACGACAGTATTTTAAAAGCCGGACATAAAGATTTAGCAAAAACTCCGATTGCAGCGGCTAATGTTAAAAAAGCAGAAGTCAATTTGAAGCCAACTGTGAAAAAGGCGAGCTCAACTTCTTTAAAACCAAAAGAATCGGCTAATCCAAAAGTTGTCGTCAAACCAAAGGAGAAAAAGAAAACTCCTGAAAAGAAACCGGCAGCAAAGCCTAAGACAAAAGCAAAGGTGAAAATAGAGTAGAAATAGGTGGGAAAACCTATTAATTTAAACAAGTAAATAAATCAAATCGATATAAAAACAATGGAAAATCAAGAGTATTCAGTAGGTCTTGACATCGGGACAACCAAGATTGTCGCCATTGTCGGAAGGAGGAATGCACACGGGAAAATAGAAATTCTCGGTGTTGGTAAGGCCAAAAGTCTTGGAGTTCATAAAGGTATTGTGAATAATATTTCACAAACCATCAACTCCATCAAAGCGGCTGTGGCAGAAGCACAGTCAAGCGCAGGTGTACCTATTCATAAGGTCACCGTGGGAATTGCGGGGAAACACATTCGTTCGCTGCAACATTCAGATTACATTATGCGTGAGAATCCCGACAGATTCATCACGGATGATGACATCGAAGCGTTGAAAGACCAAGTGAAAAAACTGGTGATGTTACCGGGTGAAGAAATTATTCATGTTTTGCCGCAGGAATATAAGGTTGATTCTGAAGGAGAAATTCAGGAGCCTGTCGGAATGCACGGAAAACGTCTGGAAGCCAATTTTCATGTTGTTGTTGGACAGATGGGAAGCATCAGAAACATCGCAAGATGCGTAAGAGAAGCAGGTTTGGAGATGGAAGCGCTTACTTTGGAGCCTTTAGCATCTTCTGAAGCTGTTTTAACTAAAGAAGAAAAAGAAGCAGGAGTAGCAATCGTAGACATCGGTGGTGGAACGACGGATATTGCTATTTTTAAAGATAATATCATTCGTCACACTTGCGTCATCCCTTATGGAGGCGGAATTATCACGGAAGACATCAAAGAAGGCTGTTCAATTATTGAAAAGCACGCCGAGCAATTAAAGGTTAAGTTCGGTTCTGCAGTTCCTGAATTGGAAAAAGACAGCACATTTGTAACGATTCCGGGACTTCACGGAAGACCGGATAAAGAGATTTCTCTTAAAACTTTAGCACAGATTATCAATGCGAGAGTGGAGGAAATTTTGGAAATGGTCAATACAGAATTAAAAGCTTACGGAGCATTTGAACAAAAGAAAAAGCTGATTGCAGGAATTGTTTTGACGGGTGGTGGTTCAAACTTGAAACATCTTCGTCAATTGGCAAATTATACTACAGGATTCGATAGTAGAATTGGTTTCGCAAATGAATATATTGCAAACGATAAAAACCAGTATCTTAAAGGACCGGAATTTGCAACTTCTATCGGTTTGCTGATGGAAAGTTTGAAAATCAGAGATAAGAAAACAGTTGCCGTTGAGGAAGAAGCTGAAATCGAGATTGAAACCAAAGCTGAACAAACTGAGCAGCAAATAGTTTCTACAACAGAATCTCATACGCAAATATCTCAACAATCTGCGCAGGAATATGAAACACCTGCTCAGCAGCAACAGAGAAAGGTAAGATTGACTTTCGGGCAGTCTCTGATGGAAAAAGTAAAAAAATTCTTTGAAGAAGTAGAATAGAAACATAAACGATAAAAGATTAATGATAATAGATAATCGCACACAGATTACTCGTCATTCATCAGTTATCATTCATCAATTATCAATTATTAAAAATATAAGTATGGAAAATATAGGCACACAAGGGTTTTCATTTGATCTGCCAAAGGGAAATTCTTCGATTATTAAAGTTATCGGTGTTGGTGGCGGTGGAAACAACGCCTTGAAGCACATGTACGAAAAGGGAATTCACGGGGTAGATTTCGTGATCTGCAATACTGATGCACAGACTTTAGATAACAATCCGGTCTCGAATAAGGTTCAGTTGGGAGTTACCATTACTGAAGGACTTGGAGCTGGTGCAGATCCTGAAGTTGGCGAAAAAGCAGCTATTGAAAGCATAGAAGATATTAAAGCTTCTATGGGGCAAAACACCAAAATGGTTTTCATCACTGCAGGAATGGGTGGTGGAACCGGAACTGGTGCAGCTCCTGTTATTGCAAAAGTTGCCAAAGATATGGGAATTCTTACGGTAGGTATTGTTACCGTTCCTTTCAGTTTTGAAGGGAAAAGAAGATTGGAACAGGCAGAACTGGGTCTTGAAAAATTAAGAAATAATGTTGATTCATTAATTGTAATCAATAACGATAAATTGAGACAGCAGTTTGGAAATTTAGGTTTCAAACAAGGTTTCTCAAAAGCCGATGAAGTTTTAACAAACGCTGCGAAAGGAATGGCAGAAGTTATTACGGGTTACTTTGATGTGAATATTGACTTTAGAGATGCTAAATCTGTACTTCAGAATTCAGGTACGGCTTTGATGTCTACAGGAATGGCTTCAGGCGAAAACAAGGCTGAAGAAGCAGTGAGAAAAGCTCTTGATTCGCCATTATTGAACGATAACAAAATTACAGGCGCAAGAAATGTATTGTTATTGATCAGAAGTGGTGTAGAGGAAGCTACAATGGATGAGATCGGTATCATCATGGATTATATCCAGAAAGAAGCAGGTCATACTGCAGATATTATTTTTGGAGTTGGTGCTGATGAAGAATTAGGAGATGCAGTGAGCGTTTTGGTGATTGCTACCGGTTTTTCTAATGATAATCAAAAATTTGCAGGTCCTACTGAGAAAATCAGAATTGGTTTGAATGATGCTTTGGAAACTCCTAAAGCTTCACCGTTTAAAACAAGAGACGAAAGAGAGGTTTCTCCTGAACAAGGATATGACTTCGGAGGAAAAAATCTCTTCAGACTGGATGATGAAGAGCAAGACTCGCCTCAATTTAAGATGTCGGCTTCTGAAAAAAAAATGATTATCGAAGATGAGGATGTGAAAACTCAGGTGAAATTCTCTGACAGAGAGGATGATACATTAGAAAGCCCTATTAACAGCTGGAGAAATGAAGAATCTCACAATGATGACACTGCTAGTTTGTTTTCTTTTGATGACGATCCTAATGATCTTGAAATTCAATCTTTTTCATTTGATTTTGAAAATAAAAAACAGGAGCAAAACGACAATAGTTTTAGCAATAATTACGCTAACGAAAAAGCGGTTGAATTTAACTTTACTGTTAATGAGCCGATTGCTGAGCCTAAATATGATTTTGAACAGCCAAAAAATGAGATCGAATCTTCTACGGTAATCGAAACAAAAATAGAAGAAACAACGCATAAAGTAGAAACATTCTATAAGACTCCAGAAAAGCCAAAAGCAGACGAAAAGCCAATTCCTGAAAGAAGAATAGAAGTAGAAACTACAAGACATACCGAATCTGAATTTACGTTCGTCAACAAACCTGCAGAACAGGAGAGAGCGAGTGAAAGAAGAAATAAACTAAAAGAATTCAATTCACGTTATCAGAATTTTGATCATGTGAATGAGTTTGAATCTGTACCTGCGTTCAAGAGAAAAAATATTTCAATTGACGGTTCTAATGCCTCAGACCAAAATATAAATACTTATTTGTCTGATAACAACGGAAACATGCAGATCAGAGAAAACAGATTTTTAAATAAAGATGTAGATTAAATTGCTATAAGCGATAAGCACTAAGCTATAGGCTTTCTTAATCGAAAGTTGATTGAGCTTAGGGCTTCATTGCCAAAAGCTTAAAGCCGAATAATATGAGTTTAGAATTAACCATAAGCGAAGCAATAAAAACAGCAATGAGAGCAAAAGACAGAGTGGCTTTAGATTCTCTAAGAGCTGTAAAGTCACAGATAT
The DNA here is from genome assembly GCF_027945075.1 of Chryseobacterium sp. CY350. Lineage (NCBI taxonomy): Bacteria > Pseudomonadati > Bacteroidota > Flavobacteriia > Flavobacteriales > Weeksellaceae > Chryseobacterium > Chryseobacterium wangxinyae. The sequence continues at coordinate 2,638,062 of NZ_CP116034.1, read as the reverse complement.
TATTGCTGAAAACTGAAGCTCTGGGAGCAGAAGTTTCTCCTGAGCAGGAAATTGCAATTTTGCAGAGAATGATCAAACAGCGTAAAGATTCTTACGAGCAATTTACCGCTCAGGGAAGAAATGATCTGGCAGAAGTGGAAGAGGCTCAGATGAAAGTAATTGAGAAATTCTTACCTGCACAGTTATCTTCCGAAGAACTGGAAGCTGAGATCAAGCAGATTATTGCAGATACAGGAGCCGAATCTGTAAAAGATTTAGGTAAAGTTATGGGATTAGCTTCAAAAAATTTAGCTGGAAAATCTGACGGAAAAAGTATTTCCGAGATGGCTAAGAAGTTACTTTCATAAAGATTGAACAATAATAGATGAATTCATTATTCATCTATTATAAATTATCAGTCATATTTTTGGATATTCAACCTTTGCATATCGATTTGATTAACGAAGCCCGGAACTTATGTTTCGGGCTTCACAATTTGGCTGACTTTCTAAAATTAAAGTGATTAGTTCAAAAAAACTGTTCATTCGGTAATTTTATAAGACGGGAACTGTAATGCACTTCACGTCATTGTAGTGGTATGCATTAGAAAAATCTTCATGAATAAAGTTTTTCTCACGAGTATTAGCTTTTAGAATTATTTCAAAATTAATAAAAATTTATTAAATATTAACAATTTTTTTTTAATAATAATTATAATGCACTGAAATATTTACATAACTGCCGTTGTTTTCATATGATCAGCCGAATTGCGCAATAGTTTTTATTAATTGAGATAAATTTATAAATGTTGTAAATTTGTAAATAATTTAAAAATTACAAGAAATGTATCCATCAGATTTAGTAATGCCTATGAAGGCTGAACTTACAGATAAAGGTTTTCAGGATTTAGCAACTCCATCACAGGTAGAAGATGCCTTGAAGCAGTCTGGAACCACTCTATTAGTAATCAATTCTGTATGCGGATGTGCGGCAGGAGCAGCAAGACCGGGAGTTGTTTATTCTTTGACTGGCGAAAAAAAGCCAGATCATTTAACAACTGTTTTCGCAGGCTTCGATAAAGACGCAGTTGATGCAGCAAGAAAACATTTAGCACCGTTTCCTCCAAGCTCACCGTGTGTGGCTCTTTTCAAAGACGGAGAATTGGTTCATATGTTAGAAAGACATCACATTGAAGGAAATCCTGCAGGAGCAATTGCTGCAAACCTTCAGGCTGCTTATGACGAATATTGCTAATCGCAAGTAATTAAAAACTTTATACAGAAACCGTTACAAATTTTGTGACGGTTTTTTGTTTAAATCATTCGCAGGAAATTCAAATATGATTATATTTGTTGAAATGGCAACGAAAGCACTTTTCAATACGGTAGTCAATTGGTTTATCAGGCAAAGGATAGATCAGATACAGAATTTTATGGATCATCCTATCGAAACGCAAAACGGAATTCTGTTTTCACAGTTGTTTCATGCAGAAGATACGGAATATGGTAAAAGATACGGTTTCAATACCATTTCTAGTTATCAGGATTTCAAAAATAAAGTTCCTGTAGTGACCTACGAAGATTTTGAACCTTATATTGAAAGAGCCAGACAAGGGCATAAAGATGTAAGCTGGCCTGGCTACATCAAACATTTTGCTAAATCTTCCGGAACTACGAATGCCAAAAGCAAATTCATCCCGATTTCCGCAGAAAGTCTTGAATATTGCCACATGAAAGCTGGCAAAGACATGGTTTCTATTTATGCTAATAATCATCCTGAAAATCAGCTATTTACTAATAAAAATTTACGCTTAGGCGGAAGTTCAGAACTGTATGCAGATTTTAACACCAAATTCGGAGATCTTTCAGCAATTTTAATTGATAATCTGCCTTTTTGGGTTGAAATTACCACAACACCGAGTAAGAAAGTTTCCCTGATGGGAGAGTGGGAAAGCAAGTTGAAAGCGATTACTTCTGAAGTCAAGAATGAAGATGTTGGAAGTATTTTGGGAGTTCCAAGCTGGATGATGGTACTTTTACAAAGAGTTTTGAATGAAACTGATGTCGAAAGTATTTCTGAACTTTGGCCAAACCTGGAAGTTTTTTTTCATGGTGGAATCAGTTTTAAACCTTACAAAGATCAATACAAAAAGATCATTGGTAAGAATATCAATTACTACGAAATTTACAACGCTTCTGAAGGTTTTTTCGGAATTCAGGACAGACCGAATAGCGACGAAATGCTTCTGATGCTGGATTACGGTATTTTCTACGAATTTATTCCGATGGATCAGTTTTACTGTTCAAATCCCAAAGTAGTAAGTCTTGAAGATGTTGAAATCGGAAAAAATTACGCAATGGTGATCACAACCAATGGCGGTTTATGGAGATATTTAATTGGTGATACCATTATTTTCACTTCCACCAACCCCTTCAGAATAAAAATAACAGGAAGAACGAAACATTACATCAATGCTTTTGGTGAAGAACTAATGATTACCAATGTAGAATCTGCATTGACTAAAGCTTGTGAAGCAACAAAATCAGCTGTGACAGATTTTACGGGAGCTCCTATCTTTATGAAAGAAAATGAAAGCGGCGCACACGAATGGATTTTTGAATTTAGCGAAAAGCCACAAAATCTTGATGAATTTACAGATGTTTTTGATCAGCACCTGAAAGCAATCAATTCTGATTATGAAGCCAAAAGATACAATAACATTACGCTGAAAAAACCTGTGATCCACATCGCTAAACCTAATTTATTCTATTGCTGGCTGGAGTCTAAAGGAAAATTGGGCGGTCAAAACAAAGTGCCGCGCCTCAGCAATGACAGAGAATACATTGATCCTCTATTGGAGATGAATCAGTCATAAAAAAAACCGCAGAGATATCTGCGGTTTTTGTTTATTTATTAAGATCTTCCTTCAGCTTTTTTGCAGCTTCTTCTACTTTCTGGGCACCTTTTGCGGCGGTACTTTTCACATCCTCGCCCACTTCTTTAGCACCGGATTTGATGTCTTTTCCAACTTTGTTGGCCTCTTCTTTAATGTCTTTTCCGGCTTCGTTGATCTTTTCTCCGGTTTTGTTAACGGTCGTTTTTACATCAGATTTAGCCTTATCTACTTTTGCTGTGTCTACAAAACCTGTATGGCTTTCGGTAGTGGTTGTTGTGGTTACAGATCCGTCCGGGTTTTCAATCTTTTCCGTTTTTGAAGTCGACTGCGTGCAACTTACGATCAATGCTGATACAGCAAAAGCTGCGATAATTTGTTTTTTCATTGTGTATATTTTAAATATAATTATTGAGTAACAGGAGAAGAAACGTCTTTGTTATCTTTTATTTTCTGTTTCTTTTCGTCCTCCTGTTTTTTCTTATTTTCTTTTTCTAATTCTGCTTCCATTCTTTTCTCTTCCTGCTCAACTTTTATGGCTTCCTTCAACGAATCCTGATATTTTTGAGATGACATTCTTATCTGCCGGACGATATCTACTGTTGTCGCTCCGGAAGAAAATGAATCAATAGCCGTTGTGTCATAATGAGGTTGCACAGCTTGAGTCTGTTCAAGATTAGCAGGCTCCTTCTTTGAACATGCAATCAAAAAAACAAAACTCACACATCCCGCGGCCAAAAATTTTTTCATGGAACTAATTTAATAGAAATTCTGCAATTACAGGATAATGATCTGATAATTTTACAGAATAGTCAACTTTGTAGCTTAATGATTTAATGCTTTTTGAAGTAAAAATATAATCTATCCTCAACGGAAATTTATAATCGTGGAAACTTGTTGAGCTTCCGTTTCCTGCTTCCACAAAAGCGTCATCAAGATCTTTTCCTAAATTATAATATTCCCACGAATTGGGAACCGAATTAAAATCTCCCGCTAAAATTACAGGATAAGGTGATCTGTCGACGGCTCGTCTTATTTTTTTTACCTGATCTTCATGGGTTTTGAAAGTCGGAATCAATCTTGAAAAGAGTAAAGCGATTTTATTTTTTTCCTTCCTTTTATTCTCTTCATCTTTCATGCCGAGCATATTTTTGTTTAAACGGAAAGGTTCCAGGTAAACATTGATGACGCGTACAATTTTGCCGTTGATGTTGATATCAGCATAAAAAGAATTGCCTTTAGATTTGTCGTTAAATAGATCTTGTTGTCTCAGAATTTTATGTTTGGTCTTTAAGATGACCAAAGGATATTTTACCAAATCTTTTCTTAAAGCTCTGGCTGTATCTTTTTCCTGCACGAGAATGATGTCTGCATTCTGGTCTGTAATGTATTTTCTCATAGTCGGCCATCCTGAACTGCCGTATTTTACATTATAAGTTAAAACTTTTATGTCATTTTTGTTTACCTGTGAAGTCTGTTGTGGCGTGAAATTCACCCAGCGGCGTATAGGATTGTAGAACATACATGTAGAAAGTGCAAATACAATGGCAATTCTGTTCTTTTTCAAAACCCAGACTATTGTGAAAATAAGGTGAAGGAGAATGAGATAAGGAAAGCCTAAAGACAGTAAATTGAGTTTGCTGAAATATTGCGGAGCAATCCATGCATTAGCAAATGTACACATCAAAAGTAATATCACAAAAATGTGGACAGACAAAAACACATATGCACGCTTCATAAATCTCTAATATGAGAGGTGCGTATCAAAAATTCTGCCAAGCTTCGTTTTAAATGCTTTTACTCTAGCCTGAAGGTAGCAATCACAGGAAAATGATCAGAAAGCTTTACTGATCGGTCTACATGATAACTGACGGGTTTTATTGATGGTGAGACGAAAACAAAATCAATTCGCAAAGGATATTTGTAATCATGGAAACTGGTACCGCTTCCTTTTCCGGCTTCAAAGAAAGCGTCATTTAAACCTTTACCCAAATGATAGTATTCGTAGGAATTGGGAACAGAATTTAGATCTCCGGTTAAAATTACGGGATAAGGCGATTCGTCAATACTTCTTCTGATGATTGCTATCTGCTCCTGATGCATTTTAAAGGCCGGAATAAGCCTTCTAATAATACCTTTTACCTTTTGCTCGTCCTGCTGACTGTTTCCATTAAGCTTTACCATGCTTTTTTCAAATTTAAATGGCTGCAAATAGGTGTTGATGATACGGTATGTTTTTCCTTTGATCTCAATATCGGTATACTCTGCAAACGCGTTAAACTCTTCGCTGTACATTCCTTGAAACAGTTCTTTGTGTGCTACCGTTTTATATTTTGAATATGTGCCGACGATGGGATTTTTAAAATCTTTTTTAAGACCATTAAAATGATATTCGAAGTCTGCATCTTCCTGAATAAGAACAATGTCAGCGTTTTGATCATTCACAAACCTGTTGATGTTTTCGAGACCAAATTTTCCGCCCTTTATGTTAAAAGTAACGATTTTTAGATTAGCAACCTCCTTTTTATCTGTCGAATAATTAACCCACCGTTTCACGGGATTTAAGAAAAACAATCCCACAAACATAAACACAAAGGCTCTTTTTTTCCATGAGAAAATCCAGAAAAATGTGAGTAGAATATATCCTGTTATTAAAAGAGGAAATACTAAAGACAGTAGATTAAACCATGGAAATACTTTTGGCGGGATATAAGCATTCAGCAAAACACCGATTAACAAAAATAATATTCCAAAATGCAGGATAAGAAGGACGAGCCGAATGATTTTCACAATATTTTAATTAAATCTGTATAAATGTTTCCTCCAGATTCTGGCAAGGATAAAACCTACAATAGCACCACCAACGTGAGCCAAATGAGCAATTCCGCCTCCATTTCCTGTAACTCCCAGATAAATTGATCCGATCACAATAATGGGCAGCACATATTTTACCTTTACCGGAATCGGAATAAAAAGAATTCCGATTTTAGCATCAGGATATAAAGTTGCAAATGCAGCAATGACACCAAAGATTGCTCCCGATGCACCAACCATACGACCAAATATAATTGAATTTAGTTTATTCAATAAGTCATTATTGTTTCCAATCGCAGCTTTTGTAGAAGCTAAATAACCTGTAGGATCACTGACATAGTCTTTTACATTAAATCCGATAGCGTCAAGTTGATTATAGATGCTTTGATATTCTATAAGATTCCACAAATTAAACAGAAAGAAAGCGCCTAAGCCACTTAGAAAATAAAGAATCAGGTATTTTTTATCTCCCAGACTTTGTTCTAAAATAGGTCCAAAGCTAAATAAAGTAAACATATTAAATAAGATATGCATTGGACTTGCGTGCATAAACATGTGAGTAACAATCTGCCATGATTCAAAATATGGAGAATAAGGGAAATATCCGGCAAGATAAAAGTTGATCTCAGGAATTATGAAAGAAGCCAAATATACTACAACATTCAGTATAATTAAATTTCGTGTAATCGGCGGTATATTATTAAACATCTTTTTAAAATTTATTTTTTAAATCATTAAACGGAACTTCATAAAAACATCTTTTTCCGTTGGGTAAAAATTCCGGGAAACCCAATGCCGTAAAGTCTTTAATCACTTGTTCCGCATCAGCTTTATAAATAAAATCAAACCTCGATTTCGACTGCATTTTCGCCCATTGATTGTGGTAGAACTGCATAAATTCGTCTTCAGTTTTATATTCCAGAATATCAAAAAGGTTTTCGAGGAATTTCATGACCTGCGTTTCTTTTAATCCTTCAGGAACGGTGTCTATTCTCAGCACGTTCTCATGTGCAATTTTCATGTCAAATCCCAGTTCGGGAAGAAATTTTTTGATAGAACGATATTTATTCTTCTCAATTTCATTCATATGATACTCTAGTGAGAAAAGTAAGGCATGGCTGGCGTTTCCTTTTTTTACGTTCTTATTATTTTCGGCAACCAGCAATCGGTGCATTCTGCCAAGATCCAGCATCAGCGTTCTGTCACCTTTGTTGAACAGCCAATATCCGTTCGGCAGTCGCATCAGATCTTCATCAAAATCTTCGTCTTCAAAAAGATTGATCTTCGAAGGCTCAGCAGAAATATTCTGATGGTACATTTCTGTAAGATTATGAATTTCCGTTTTCCCTACTTCTCTTTCTTCCAGAAAAGGATTATAATCGCGATCTACAATAATTTCCGGCATTTTTAAATTTCCGGTATTGTTGCTTCTGCTTGGGAAACTTTTCTGCATCATCTCATCCAAATGCGGATCTTTCTCAAAGTCGAGACTTGGCGCGATGTTGTAAATTCCTAATGACCTTTTGATGGTAGAGCGGATCAAAGCAAAAATTAAATGCTCGTCTTCAAATTTAACCTCCGTTTTCTGTGGATGAATATTCACATCAATTTTCTCGGGATCTAATTCCAGAAAAAGAAAAAATGTAGGAATATATCCTGGTAAAAGAAGTCCGTCAAAAGCTTCCTGAACTGCTTTGTTGAAATATGGACTTTTAAAAAATCTTCCGTTCACGAAAAGAAACTGCTCACCACGGGTTTTTTTTGCGCCTTCAGGTTTGGCAACAAAACCGTGAAGTTTGCACCAGAGAATATCTTCTTTTATAGGAATGAGTTGCGGATGCAATTTTCTTCCGAAAACATCTACAATTCTCTGCATCTGTGTCCCTTTTCTCAGTCTGAAAACGGGCTCATCGTCATGAAACATAGAAAATTCTATATTCTCATGAGCCAAAGCCACACGTTGAAATTCATCTATGACGTGTCTGAATTCTATATTATTGTTTTTGAGGAATTTTCTTCTTGCCGGAACGTTGTAGAAAAGATTTTTAACCAAAAAATTAGATCCTTCAGCAGTCTGCACAGGATCCTGAAACTGGAAAATTCCACCTTCGATATAAATATTGGTTCCGAGTGCAGAATCTTCCTGCTTAGTTTTCAATTCGACCTGAGAAACTGCAGCGATGGATGCCAAAGCCTCGCCTCTGAAACCTTTTGTAGCAATTTTAAAAATATCATCCGTTGCCCGTATTTTTGAAGTGGCGTGTCTTTCGAAGGCCATTCTAGCATCGGTTTCAGACATTCCTTTGCCATCATCAACCACCTGAATGAGGTTTTTACCCGCATCTCTTATAATCAGCTCTATTTTTGAAGCTCCGGCATCAATTGCGTTTTCCAAAAGTTCTTTTACGATGGATGCAGGCCGCTGCACCACTTCACCTGCTGCAATTTGGTTGGCTACATGATCCGGTAAAAGCTGAATAATATCTGACATAAAAAGGTAAATGAACTTACAAAAATAGTCAAAGCAAATAAGAATTAAAATAATTAGGTCATGAATTAAAGATTAAGGATTAAATCTATGTTGTCTGTCGGAAGAAAATATTTGAAAAAAAAGGGATCAGGCTGTCGGAACATCCGACGGGCTTTCTTTTTTCCAGTTCATGCTGTCGGAGTTCCCGACGGCATGAAACCATTTTGGTTTGCCTCGTCGGACTTTCCGACGGCCTTTCCTTTTTTGGATTTGCTCCGTCGGAAAGTCCGACAGCAAGAACCGAAACCATTTCTGCTCGTCGGGAATCCCGACGGCTTTTCAAAAACGAAAGTCAGATGCAAAAAGCCTCCATTTGCAAAACAAACAGAGGCTACAAAAACTAAGTATATATGATTTGTGCTGTCAAATTGATTAATAGCTTTTTAAGTTTCCTCCAAAACAAGTTTAGACTTTTCTTTTCTGGTTTCTTTGATCATCACCTCACCATTGCCATGTATTTTATCATACATGAATGCCATTACATTCGGTTTATTATAGATTTTTGCATATCTGTAATTGGTTCTGAAGTGTCTGATGTTGATTTTATAAAAATCATATCCTATTACTACAAGTAAACAAAGGCTGATCACATAAAACACACTGAATTCTAGTGAATAATAAACCAGTCCTGAGAAAACTGCTCCTAAAACGTAAGAACACATAATACTTGTTAGAAGCTTTGCTCTGGCGATCAGCTCAGGGTTTTTCCTGTATTTTTTATGGGTAAACATAGAGGCCAGTATTCCTAAATCGGTAGTAGTACCTGTAAGGTGAGTTGTTTTTACCAAAAAGTTGGAGATACTTGCCGTCAAACCATTTTGAAGCCCTGTCGCAAAAAGCATTAGTGCTACAAGAAATTCTGCTTCTTCTAAAGTCTTCTGATAGTAAAACTGACCATAAAAACCTACGGAGACCAGACACAGGATTTCCAGGATCAGCGGCATTGCATGCGCAAAGTATTTACTTTTTTTATTGAAATTGATGACGAAAAAATTGGCCGTAAAGCTTCCGAAAAAGAAAAGAAAGATCCATGCGCCTACGACTGCCACCTGCGACCAGTTTCCTTTACTGATTTCTGCAGCAAAAACGGCATAATGGCCTGTCACGTTTGAGGTAAAGGATAAAAATATTAATAGAGATGCTATATTTATAGTTCCTGCCGTAAAGGCAGTCAGCGTCCCCAGTCTTATATTGTCTCCCAATGTCCTGCTGTTACTATAATTTCTTAACATGTTTTTAGATTTAAATAATTAATAGTAAAGATTAAACTTCAACAAAAACCTCTGCCAGTCTGCCTCTTTCGGGCATAAATTCCGGTGCGCCGAGAGTAATCTCTCTTACATGAATATCTTTTGCTTTTTTGATGAAGGGTGCAAGATCAAATTTCCCATTGCTGTTCTTATCTTTCAGATTGTTTGCGTAGTAGGCTTCCTCAATATTTTCTGCCTTCAGATAATTATTGAAAGCTCTCTGGAAACTTCCTGTGAAAATATCGCAGATTACTTTATTGACAAGGTGAGGATATTTGTTTTTGATAATACTGAATGCATCGCAGAATTCTTTTGATCTGATTTTACTGAAAACGGTTCCTTTCGTATTAAATAAAAGGTCTCTGATAGAATCTCCCATATCATAACCCGATACCAGTAAAATATTGTATTGCGTGTTTTCTTCTTTCGCATTTTTCTCCTTTAATACTTTCTTTAATATGTTTAAAGATTCCAGAGAATAGTCTGTTGCAATTAAAATGGTCTTGATCATATCTTTAGATTTAGTGATTACCTATTTTGATAATACAAAACTATATCTGTAAGATTAGAAGATCTTTGGAACAGAATTAAAATGTAATTAGAGAGATTAAAATGAGATTAGAATTTTGCTTCACTACGAAGCTAAGAGTTTTTTTCCTCCTGCTGGGTTCCGAATATTGTGGGAAAACGGAGCTGAACTGTTGTACCCTGATTTTCGTATGAACTTACAATCAGTTCTCCATTATGCATTCTCACAATATTTCGTGCGAGTGGAAGACCGATACCGTAGCCTTCGTAATTTCGGGTGTTCGAAGCTCTGAAAAAAGGATCATAGATCTTATCCATCTCAGACTCCGGGATGCCGATGCCTGTGTCTTTAATAATGATATAAACATCTGTATCTGTAGCGCCTAGCGAAACTTTTACCTGCTGGAAATTAGAATATTTACAACCATTATTCACAATATTGGCAACCGCAAGATGAAGAAGCTGCTCATTACCCTGAACTTTTAGCTTTTTGGGATTATCGGGAAGCATGCTGATGTCCAGAAAAATATTATTTCGGGAATCGATTTTTCTGATGGTTTCAATAACATCCCAAAGCAACTGATCAATTCTTACCTTATCTATTTTCTGAATCTTCCCGTCAAAACCTGTTTGAGCGATAATAAGAAGAGCTTTTATTTTTTTGTCGAGTTTTTCAGCTTCATCAAGAATGATCTCCAGCGTTTCTTTGTATTCTTCTGCGGTACGGTTGATAGAAAGGGCAACATCGGCTTCTCCCATGATCGAAGTAAGAGGAGTTCTGAGCTCATGTGAAACATTACCAATAAGGTGATTCTGAGTTTCAAATGACGTTTCTATTCTCGTCAGCATAGTGTTGAAAGTATCAACTAATTCGTTGAGTTCTTTATTATCAGGCTGAGGTTCAAGTCTTAAGTGCAAGTTTTCAGAGCTGATCTGCTTTACTTTTTTGGTGATCTTAAGAATCGGTTTAAATAAAGTTTTAGATAAATAAAAAGAAAAAATAGTACTGAAGAAGATAGCCAAAACCATACAGGTAATGATTGTTCTCTTCAGAAACCCGAGGTAATAAACGACATAGTGATTCTTCGCAGATGCTATGGCGATGTATTCTTTTTGATTAAATTTAAAAGACTGTCCGATATAATAAAACTCGTTGTCGTTATAGTTGGCTTCACCTTTTCGGATGATGTTTTTAAAAAATGTATCCGGAATATGTACTTCTTTCGAGATGCTCTTAAAATTAGAATCTGCCGGAACTGCAAAAACATAATCTCGCTCCATAGGAAGTTCTTCGTCGTTGAGACTGTTGAGGATATGATTTTCCGGCAAGTAGAGACGCTGTTTGCTTTTCTCAATCTGAACAATCGTAGTAGTCCGGATTTTTAATAATTCATAAAACCTCTGATGCGAAAAATTAACAATAGAGAAATAAACCAAACCACCGAACAGCGAGATGACGGTTATAAAAACAACCATTAAAAGCACCATCGTTTTGGTTTGATTTGTCATCACTTTGCTAGCCATTTTCTATGGTTTTTTCATGACATAACCCATTCCTATCACCGTATGAATGAGTTTTTTATCATCGTGATTATCGATTTTCTTTCTTAAATAGTTAACGTAAACGTCTACAACATTGGTTCCCAGTTCGTAGTTGACTCCCCAGACAGCGTCAAGAATTTCGGCTCTTGAGATTACTTTTTCGGGATTATTAAGGAAATACATCAGTAATTTGTATTCGGTACTTGTAAGAGAAATTTCCTCACTGCCGCGCGTCACTTTTTTGGTGTAGTCATTCACCGTGAGATCAGAGAATTTAAATATATATTGATGGTATTCTTCCTCTTCTTCTACTTCTGGTACTGTAGAAACGCTTCTTCGCAGCAATGATTTTACTCTGGCAACCAACTCAATAAATTTAAAAGGTTTTACCAGATAATCATCGCCGCCACTTTCCAAACCGAGAACAATATTTTCTGAACTTCCCAAAGCTGTTAAAAAGAGAATAGGAACATGTTTGTTGGTTTTTCTAATCTCTTTGCAGACATCTAATCCGTTCATTTCTGGAAGCATGATGTCTAAAATGACCAGATCAAAATCATTTTCCTGCACAAGACTAACGCCGGTGCGACCGTCAAAAGCTACCGAAACTTCATATCCTTTTTCCTGAAGTCCTTTTTTAATAAAAGAAACAACGCTGGTTTCATCTTCGATCAGAACAATTTTTTTCATAATGCAACGAATTTCACAAAAATAGGGAAAAGATAATAAATGTCTTCAACTAAAAAAGACGAAGAAAACTTCGCCTTTAGAATGAATGATATGTTGAAGAGTGTTTTATTTACCCGAAATTGCTTTTATAATAATGGGTTCTAAGTTAGAAGGCAAGTCTGCAGATTTTATCTGATAGTTTTTGATTTTCATCTCTTTGAACCAGTTTTCCCAGTATTCTTTGATGACATCGGCTTCGAAAGGATTTCCTTTTGCGGGATTGATTCCCAAAACGATTACTTCAAGATTGTCGAGATCGTCGTTGGCTTTTACAAAACCTAAACCTTTCTCCTGAATTTTATTTTTGAAATCCGAAGAATTTAGTTTTAAAGATTTTACGAGTTCCGGAGTGAGATATGAGGTTTTTTGACCTTCAGAGAATTTGGAATCTTTGTGATAAATATAACCATCTGTTAAAATGAAAAGTACATTTCGGTGATCATCTTTTATGCAGTAATCTTTCGCTTTATTCTTAAAAAATTCCCAGATATCTGAACCGACATATTTTTTATCTTTAATGGCCGATTCGTAAATCTGCAATGGCAGCGAAGAATATTTATTTTCGACAAGGCTGATGTTTTCTTTTGTCGTGTTTTTATCAAAAGAAACTTTTAATTCTTTTGTAAGCTCGTTCATCTTTGGATCCAACGGTTCAGGATTGAAGAAAACCTGCATCTGATCGTTGAGCTGAATTACCTTTTTACTTTTAATATGATCTAAAAATCCTTTTTCAATGGCCTTGATGTATTCTGTGTCTCTCTGGAAATATTCCATCGTTGGATTTGGATTTTTCTCGGGATCTATTCTGTCTGAAAGATCAATCAAAACACTTACATTTAAATTTTTTGAATTTGAAGTGTCTTTAAGCTGAATCGAATTGTCGGAATCTTTTTTTTCCTGCTTTTCGCATTGAATAAAAAGCGAAGATGCAATGATGAGATAAAATATTTTTTTCATAATTAATTTTTATAAAACGGACATATAAACAGAATTCTGACTATCGGAATTTGCCCCGACTTTATTGAGATTGTAATTATATTGCTTCTTACATTCTTCGATCATTTCCTGTTTTACGGATTGAGAAACGGCTAATTTTTCACTCATAAATGTAATCCAGCCCTGCATATATTCTGATGCGTAAAGTTTATAATCTTTTGTAGGAATAATCACTCCGTCAATAATATTCTGAAGTTCTTCTATTCTGCCTTTTGCTTTGGCAATCAGTTCTTTGATGCTTCCGATGCTGTTTCTTACTTCTTCTTTTTGTTTTTCGAAATCAAGAATTCGTTCCTGATGAATCAAAATATCTTTTTGTCTTCTGATTTGTTCGTTTTTGATCTTGTCCTTTTCTTTATGTTCTTTCATCACAAAGTCGAAAACCAATCCCCAAATAATATAAACGATGAACCCGGCGAAGATAATTCCCCAAAACTGATTTTTGGTAAAGGCAATTTTTAGATCGAACGGAAGAGACTCAAAAGTTTTGTTCAGTTCATATAATTTAGATTCAATTTCGTAGGCTAAAATGGCATCAAATACAAATGTGATAATGAATAACAATGCAATTTTGGCATAATTTCCAAAGCTTTTATTTTCACCAAACATGTGAATAAGATATCCCAAACCTAAAAATACAAACGGAATTAAAGTAACAAAAGCACCTTCCAGCGGACCTTCAGCCCAAGCTTTGTTGAAAGCCTGTGCATCGAGGACACTTTGAATAATATTTCCATTGGCATCAAAACTTTTGAAAAATGCTGAATATGAAGTTGAAATATAGAACGTAAATAAATACAAACTGATCGGAATCAAGAGAATCAAACCAATCCAGAATTTTGTAGAAGCGCCCTTTTTTGCATTTACACTGTAGGCTTCGGGATTTCTTGGCAAATCGTTGATTTCAAACTTCAGTACTTCAATTTTATCCTGAACATTTTTGATGTCTTCTGAGATATTGTTGAGCTTTTCTTCTTTGTTGTCTAAGGAAACCGTGAGTCCTTTGATTTCGGTTTCCTTGTTTTTCTGTTCGTTGAGATAAGGTTCTTTTAGTTTACTCTGTTTTTCAACGAGTTGTTTTTCTTCATTTTGAAATTTAGAATAAATCGCGTCGAGACAGATTGACAGAGCGGTGTGATTTCCGCTGTTTCTTGTTCCGTCTCTGTAGCCGGATTCGTGATAGGTTCTTTTTCGGCTTTCTTCTGTTACTTCGTTCTCCGCAGGTTCAATGTTCGGAAAATGATTTTGATTTTCATCAGCCGGAACGGTTTTTAATCTGAAAAGATTTTTAATATTGGTGGTCATGGCATTCATGGTGATCAGTTTTTTAAGTCATTAAGAATATCAGTCTGGGATTTTCCGTTCTTTACTGCCTCTATGAAATAATCGGCAATATCTTTTACATTTTCATCCATGAAACCAAACATTCCGACATATTTTTTCAGGGCAGAATATTCGTTTTCAGAGACAATTCCGTCAGCCCAAATCATTACCGTAAGATCGTAGAGATATTCTACTTTGTCTTCGATTGTTTCAGGAATTAATGATTTAGAATTGATAGGGTTGAGAAGAATTTCATCTAAATTTTTCGACGAAATACCTCTTTCCTCGGCAGATTTATAAAGCATTTTCAACTCAAGCGGACTAAAATCGTCATCGCAAATTGCCATTTGATACAATCTTAAAAAATGAGCTTTAAGATTTTCTGATATTGGTGTGGTTTCCATAGTTTTTATTTAATTATTCGGTCTCTTGTGCGTGGAATTTCTTGGCTCTGAACATTCATATTTTCATGCTCTTTTATTTTTTTCTTCGGAACTAAACTGTAAAAATAATAGAGTAATAAAAGCCCGACAATGCAATCAATAAAAATCCAAATTGGCTTTAGATAAAGGTAAATCGGGAAAATAGGATTGAAAAGAATGAATATCAAAACAAAAGTGATAAACCAAAATCTTCTGGTTTTAAATTCATTCACAATAATCACGAATGACATGAATGAAACAATGATCCGAAGAAAAGTATAATAACCAATCGGTAAATCGACAATGCCGATGAAACAGCATAATGCAGCTATAATGATGAGGTATTTCATATTATTAGTTTTAATTTTTGTCGGACTTTTATTGTGAATTAGTTACATCCAGAACAGTATGATCGGTCTACATATTCTTTGCTGCTTCCAGCCATATAATAGCAGCCACCTCTTTCACCAACATACAGAGTATGTCCATTATAAGTACAACCTCTATTCGCTGTTGATTTTGATTTTCTTGCTTTTCTTTTCTTCGTTTTCTTCTTCTTTTGTTTTTGAGTCAAAATTTCAGTTTTTGAAGTTGGGTAATTTGTTGATGCTGAGAAAGTTGCAGGTAATAATAAGCCTAAAGCTAAAAGGCTTGTAAATAGTAGTTTTTTCATGGTGATTATTATTTAAGTTATAAAGTTTATCCTCGATGGATCATTGCGTCATTCAACGCATTTACTATTTTTTGAATGTATTCTTTGTCTTTTGGTATTGTGCTGTCTGCTTCTCCTGAATTAGTGCTTATTCTTACTGTATATTCATTTTTAATATTAAAAACGATTAATATTCCTAAGCCAATAAGTATTAGTCCAATTCAAAAAAAACTTCCAGAAAAGAGAAAAGGGATTCCAAAAAGTATCATAAGAATAGGAGTAACTTTGCTTTTCTCAATTTCAAAAACATGAACAGAAGAGATGTTTCTCATTGCGTAGGTTTTTGACTGAGTTATATATCGTGATTGTGTCACTGTTACTAAACTATCTTGATAAAATGTTGTTTCATTTTGAATTTGAGTTTCAATGCTTATAGTTTTTTAGAGATTATTCGCCAGTTTCATCAACTATTGCTGCGTCGGGAGCATTACTTTTTACAGATTCAATTCCGTTATCTCTTGCGGTGGAAGTAGTGTACATTTCGCTTGTTCCGATAATTTCACCATTTCCTGCTTTAAGATTAAAATAATATTGACTGTTTGAAGAAATTCGTTTGTCATAACAACTATCAATAGGCGCATTTGTTTTTACAGATGTAATTCCAATTTTGCATCCTGCTTTTGTTGCATAACCTTCGCTGGAAAGAATAGTTTGTCCGTTTCCTGCTTTAAGGTTAAATTGGTATTCACCATTTTTTCTTTTTGTGATAATAAATTTTCCCATAACTATTAATTGATTTTTCTTGAATATTTAAACTTGACGTAAGTATTTATAAAAGAATTTAATCCACTACCGGATCTTGCAAGACTTTTCATCGTTTCAATATTATTTTCTCCTGCACTTGAATATGTATATTCATAAATACTGCCTGTTGAAAATTCAACCTGAATAAAATTGTGTCCAATTTCAAATCCTGATATTCCAGAATCTCCGTTATTGTTTCCATACTTTCCATAATAAAATTTTTTAATTGTTTAATACTCCAAAAGTATAACCCTTTGAAATGCAAACATTACGGAAAACCGTAAAATAAAAAACCTTTCAAAAAAAATTGAAAGGTTTGTATGAGTAATGCTTTATGAAATTTATATAATTCCGAGATCCTTGCAAATGACGATCAATTCGATGTTATTTTTGGCACTAAAAATTTCACGAATTTCATTCAGTCTTTTTTCGATAGCACTTTTGCTATTAGGAGCGATTTTGTTTTGTTTGAAATGTTGTTCAATTTCACTTTGTGTAAAGCCTTTTGCAAGTAGATTCAGTAGAGATTCGTCATTTTCAGAAATATTTGATGGAGTATTTCTGATAGAATTCAAAATTTCTTGCGGAATTACCTTTTCGCCATTAAAAACTTTTTTAATAGTATTTCTAAGTTCTTTTGCATCGTTTCTTCCTTTGCTTACAAAACCGTCAATAGATAAAATTTTGAAAAGATCATCGATGATTTTAGGTTTGTTTTCGATCGAAAAAGCTATAATTTTGAGTTTCGGATGAATGTTTCTTATCTCTCTGATCAATTCCTGACCTGATTTTATATTTTGTTGAAATTGATCCTTGTCAAATGACAAATCTGTAATGAGCAAATCGTAAGATTTCTTTTCTGCATCTGCAGTTTTTATTTTTTGCAAAGCTTCGTCACAATAACTCACAAAATCATAATGATCAATGTGTAATTCTGTTAGCGCATTTATAACACCTAGATTTCTCACTTCGTGATCTTCTACAATAAGGATTTTTTTAAACATATTTTGAATGTGTTGGAATGGTTATTTTAATAATTAAACCTCCGTTAGGATTTTCTTCAAAAATAATATCTCCTCCGATTGTATCAATACGGTTTTCCGTATTCTTTATTCCAGCACCTCTTTGAGAATCTAAATTTTTAATTCCTTTTCCGTTGTCTGTATAAGTGATATGTAGTGCATCTCCTTCTCTTTCAAATTTTAACACTACCATCTTTGCATCGCTGTGTTTTTTCATATTTACCAAAATTTCTCTTACCACATAAAACATTTCTGACTGTGTGTTTTGAGGAATCTTTTCCCATATTTTTTCTACATACTTTATAGGAATAACTTTCTGTTCTTCTGTATAATATGAATTCATCATCTTACCGAATCGCTCATGGAAATCAATCTCGGTTATTCTGTCATGCGAAATATCTCGTGATTCTTCGTACATTTTTTCCATGTCGTTTAAGATTTTTACTTTATTGATTTCAGGTTTGTTTTCGATGTCAATCATCAGATGATAAAGTCCGTTGGCGACAACGTCATGTACTTTTTTAGAATATCGAAGTTCTGTGTTTTTTACTTCGAGTTCTTTTTCTTTTTCTTTTTCCTGTCTTATATGTTTTTTTCTTTTTTCGTTCCAGAAAAAAACAGAGATTAAAGCAATAGCTAATGCAGCAATACCAACAATTTGTTTAAAACTTTGTGTCTTGAGAATTTGATTTTGTGCATTTTTCTGCTCCACATCATATCGTACAACAGCAAATTGATTTTTATGTTTATTTCTTTCTGTTTGTAGATTTTCATTTAATGAATCAAGCCTTTGAAAGTTTTGTAAATAGTTTTTTGAATCTAAAGTTATAATTCTCTTTAGTGCTGTTATTTTATCATCAAGGCTTTGATTTTCAGATGCATATTCTAACATTTTTTCAGCAAAAGATAAAGAAAGATTTTCATTTTTATAAAGGTAGTATGTTGACAGAGTTTCAAAACTAGAATTTAGACCTAACGCATCTTTTCTGCGCTCTCTTATATTTAAAGCTTGATAAAATTCAGGTAATGGATTATAATTCTTGTTACTAAGGTATTTAGCTTTTGCAAGATTGTTAATAACCTTGGAAAGAGTATTGCTGTCTTTTGTGGCTGCTGCTTTTTTTAAGTAATACTTTGCAGAATTAAAGTTTCCTTGACTTATTAATAGATCTCCAATATTGTTGTAGCATAAATATCTGTCTTCTTCACTATCAATATATTTCAAGGTTTTAATATAATAGGATGACGATTTTTCAAAGTCTTTTAGAAAATGAAATGATAAACCAATATTATTGTAGTTTGTAGACAATGCTCTCCTGTATGCACTATCATTTTGTTTTTTAAGAAATTTATTTGCTTCTAATGAGGATTCTATACCTCCAAAAAAATCTCCTTTTTTAGTTTGAATAATTCCCATATTCACCAAACAGTTACCTACACCTAAAGAATCTGAAGTGTTTAAAAAATCATTTTTTGCTAAGTTGTAGTAATAAAACGCAGAGTCAGTTGCACTAGAATCTCGATATCTCTTTGCTATTTTATAATATGAATTGTCGTGTGTCAGGTTATTTTCTTTTTTACAAGAAAATAATGAAAGACATAAAATTAAAATTAAAAATCTTTTCATAGTAATAGTTTAGTGCAAAGTAACAAAAAGGACAGATTTACACAATCTGTCCTTCAATATAAATTAAGGTCGAGGAGTAGGTGGAGGCAATTGCCCTGAGTTACCACCGACTGGCCCACCAGTATCGCCCGGATCAATCCCCGTTCCTGTTCCTCCTCCGGAATCTTGAGTTGTTACCGTTCCTCCGTTGTTATTATCGCAATTTGCATTTCCGTTATTGTTTCCGAATGCTAAACCTAGTAGCATTAAAAGTATTTGAATCATTTTGTCAAAAAATTTATTGTTAAAGCATTCGTGTTCTTCCCTGCGAAACAGATCGCAGACAGTGTTACACGTTTAAAAAAAATTGAAGCGCTTCTAAATTTTTTGGGAAGTAAACCTTCAAAAACGGAAGAGAAACATCTGCTTCCCAACCCGGAGTTTTCTTCCGTTTTATCTGGTGATTTTGAAATCAGTTTTGTAACTTTGTTTTTTGTAATTGTTTGTTTGTCACTGATTTCTTTAGCAAATTTGCGACAAATGGTGACGCAGGTGTTAGACAAAACAGAGACATCGATGGACAATAAATGGGTGGGATTGGATTACGGAAAACCGTAATGAAGAATGGTTGGAAATCACCTATTTTGTAATACTCTTAAAAACTAATTATGTCCAAAAGAAAACTACTAATCGATGAGGTATTTAAGCAAGGAAAAAGAGAATCGGGGAAAGATGCAAAGAGTGGAATAGCAGCTTATCTATGGTCTTATTTTGATGACCATTTTTCGCCAAGTATCTCAGATAAGACTTTTATAAGATATTACGACGCGTTTATTAGAGATAATAAAGAAATAAATATCGATTCTGATACTTTGAATAAGTTGAGTCAATACTTGGGTTACAATGATTTCTCTGATTTTACCAGAACTTTTGTAAAAGCAGATGATGATGCAAACAAAACAACGGTAAAAATAAGTGTGGATCAGGATGAAGAATCCTTAACTGAAAAGCTTACAAATATCATTGTTAATATTACCAACGAACAAAATTTTAAGATGCCGGAATTTATGAAACAAAATGGTTTCGGAATAGTAGAACTCGCTTTCGTTGCAGTTTTGCTTACCGGAAGCTTTGTTTCAGGGAATTACAAGAAAATAGGAATTGAAAAAACTTTAGGCTTATTTGGAGGTACAGAACCTGCGAAAGAAAAAAAATGTATGTATTGGGATAAAATTAAATACAGACTTATTGACTGTGAAGACGACAGACCCAATCTAGAGATGAAACGGGTAGATCCTTATCGGCTGAAATATTTTAAAAAAATTACAAGAAAAGATACATTAACAGTTGAAAATGCAGCAGGAAAAACATGGTATTCAAAATATAATGGAGTAGTAGAGTTTTTCACTTTGGATGGTGAAGATCCCGATAACGGAAGAGAATTGCGGAGTTCGACCGCTCATATTATTGAAAAATACGCAGGAATTCAGGACGAGTAAAAACAAATAAAGCGAAGATTTCTCTTCGCTTTTCTTTATTCTGAATCTGTCAACATTCCCAATTCTCCGAAATGTTTTTTGAATTTTTGAATCTTAGGGCCAACTACTGCGCTGCAGTAAGGCTGATTCGGGTTTACATGATAATATCCCTGGTGATATTGTTCTGCCACCCAGAATTTTTCAAAGGGTGCCAATTCTGTTACATATTTTCCTGACCATTTTCCTGAAGTTTCTGATTCTTTGATGGCATTTTCTGCTCTCTGCTTTTCTGCATCATCTTTATAGAAAATTACAGAACGATATTGAGTTCCAATGTCATTTCCCTGTCTGTTGAGCTGCGTAGGATCGTGGAGGAAAAAAAAGACATCCATCAGTTGATCGTAAGAAATAATTGAAGGATCGTAAGTTATCTGAACCACTTCTGCGTGCCCTGTCGTTCCGGTGCAGATTTCTTCATAGGTAGGATTGTCTTTATGACCTCCGGAATATCCTGAAATTGCAGATTTTACGCCTTTCAACATAGTGAAACAGCTTTCTAGACACCAGAAACATCCGCCTCCGAAAGTAATTTGCTGTAAATTATTATTATCCATTTTAAATTGATTTTATGTTCGAATAGTTTCTCTGCAAACTGATTGAAGCTTGCTAAAAAACTCTTCAAAAGTAAGAAAAAATTGAGCCAAAACTAATCTTAGGAAAGGTTTAAACGCAAATAGCGATGATAGATTTAGCAAATAATATGTAAGCAACTCAATTGAATTTTTTAAATAAAAAAGCATTCCCAAAAGAGAATGCTCAATATATTTTATCTGTCTGAATTTATTTTTCCCAAACTAAAGCACTTGCGCCCAAGATAGCAGCATCAGCTTCATCAAGTTCGCTGAAAACCAGTTTCACTTTATTTCTGAAAATCGGTAAAAGATTTCGTTCCATGTGCAGTTTCGCAGGATTTAAAATAAAATCTCCTGCTTTGATCACTCCGCCGAACAATAAAATTGCTTCCGGAGATGAAAACATCACAAAATTCGCTAAAGCCTCGCCCAATTTCTGACCAGTATACCTGAAAACTTCAATGGCTACAGGGTCTCCTTTCAAGGCGCATTCGTGAACGGTTTTAGAATTGATGGTATCTTCAGGGTATCTGTTAAGCATAGAATCCGGAAATTCTGCTCTCATTTTTTTTGCGGTTATGGCAATTCCTGTTGCTGATGCATAAGATTCTAGGCTTCCTTCAGAGCCGGTGCTCCAATGTTTTCTTCCTCCCGGTTTTACGATCGTATGACCAAGTTCTCCGGCAAAACCGTCGTGTCCGTAGATCAAATGACCACCGGAAACGATTCCGCTTCCTACGCCTGTTCCCAAAGTAATCATGATAAAATCTTTCATTCCTCTTGCAGCGCCGTACATCATTTCACCAAGAGCAGCAGCGTTGGCATCGTTGGTCATTTTGCAGGGCTGCCCGAATTTCTCGGTCATTAAATCTGCAAAATATATTACGCCTTTCCACGGAAGATTAGGAGCCTGCTCGATTGTTCCTCTGTAGTAGTTTGCATTGGGCGCACCTACACCGATTCCTTCAATCATTTTTTCTACACCATGCTCATCGATCAGCGGCTGAATTTCTTTGTGCAAGGCATCAATAAATTCTTCCGGAGTCGCATATTGGTCTGTTGGAATTGAACCTTTTGCTAAAATTTGGCCTCTGTGATTTACTAAACCAAATTTAGTATTGGTTCCACCGATATCGATACCTAATGCAACCTGTTTTGACAAATCTACTACTGACATTTTCTTATTGTATAATTTCGAGGCAATAAATTTATAAAAAAGATTGTATTAATAATGATTTCGGCCAATAATAATTTAAAAAATAAATATTAAACGGCCTTTTTGGTTTTCTTTCTTCTTCCCCACCAAACCAAAAATCCTGTCACGGGTAGCGAAGCGCAGATTAAACTAACAATGAATGCAATAATCTTCGTTGGCAAGCCTAAAATGGAACCTACATGAATATCGTAATTGGCTCCAACGGCTTTTTCACCAAAATTTTTATCTTTCATATCGTGCGTGTGAAGCAGTTCTCCTGAGTTTTCATCAAAAATTAAACTGCTGCTTTTGTGGTAAGAATAAGAGAGATGTTTTACAAAAACCTCAAAATTCGGATGTTCGTGATCGTCGATGTGAGGATGACCCAGATCGATCGCAAAACCGTAAGAAGTTGGATATTTTTCTTTTACCGTATTGCTGATTTTATCTAAAGTATCTTCAGTTCGCAACTCTGTGGGAGCTTTTGTCTTAATTGCTGAAAAGTCGGGATACGTAGTGCTTCCGCCGGAAAAAACAAAGTAGAATGCCGCCTGAACGACAAAGAATGCATAAAATAATCCTGTTAATGAGAAAACTAAAGCAAATATGGATGCATAAAATCCTAATATATTGTGGAGATCATAATTTTTCCTCTTCCAGTTTTTTACGTTTTGCCATTTGAAAGAGAAACGCTGTTTTCTGGCTGCTTTATTTTTTGGCCACCATAATATAATTCCGGAAATCAACATGATTACGAAGATAATGACGGGAATTCCGACCACATAAGTTCCCCATTCCTGCTTCAATAAATAGCTCCAGTGGATCATTTTTACGATCTGGAAAAAACCATTTTTCTCGTCGTAGGTTCTCAGAACTTTTCCGGTGTAGGGATTTACGTAAGCAAGTTTATAAATAGGAAATTCTTCAAAATAATGCCAGGCTTTAGGATTGTGCTCATACCAATAAAACTGGTAAGACATTTTTTTATCAATAGGAATATTGACCCAATGAATCGGATATTCTTCATGTACCTGATCTACCACTTTTTTTTCCAGAATTCTGATAGGAAGAATCTGTTTTTGATCAATATTTTTTTCGTTATGATAAATTACATCTTTTCTGGTGAAATTCTCCACCTCATCTTTAAATACATATAAAGCTCCGGTAATGGAAATAATGAAAATCAAAAATCCGATTCCCAAACCAAACCATAAATGCAGTTTGCCAGTCCATTTTTTAAAAAAACTCGGTTTCTTTTTGTGGTGATGTTTTTTCCTCATGAATTCTTAAAGTTGTGCAAATATATGCTTTCCGTTTTTATTTAGATTAAATACAATTAAGGAATGCGAAAATTTGGAGTAAAAAAATCTGCCAAACGACTCGCGAAGTTTGGCAGCATAATTTTGATTCTTTTGTGATTAGAACTTGTAAGTTACGGTTCCCAAAGCGTTAATCAGCTTCTGCGGATTCGCTGTAGAATAACCTGTCCAGTAATGTTCGTTAGTGAAATTATCCACTTTTACCCCTATTCTGAATTTTTTTGCATCATAAAATGCATTAGCATTCATCACAAAATATTTAGGAAGAATAAAGTTTCCTGTTACATTATTGTCACTCGCATAGTTTCCTCCAACGCCAAAGCCTAAACCTCTAAGCCCGCCGTCTAAAAACTGATAACTTGCATTAAAGTTGCCTAACCAGTAAGAACCTGCCGTTGTGGGTCTGAGACCTGTTGACAAATCAGTTGTATCATTGTAAGCAATACCTCCGATAAGAGAGAAACCTTTTACCAAGTAAGCGTTTACTTCGAGTTCCACTCCTTTACTGTGAATTTCACCTGTTTGATTTTGTATTGCTCTATTGTTGTTTGTATATCCTGTTGTTACAAGATAATTTTTAGCTTTAATATCGTAATAGCTTACCGTTGCGTTTATTTTTCCGTTAATGATATTTGTCTTAAAACCACCTTCGAATTGATTTGCTCTTTCAGGATCAGATAAAGCGATGTCACCGGCAGTGTTATAAACGAAATATCCATTACTTTTGAAGCTGTTCTGATAATTTCCGAAAACAGAGAATTTATCTTTCAAAATTTCATATACTAATCCTGCTTTTGGTGACCAAGCCGACTGGTTGTAACTAGCAGTAGGTACCTTGAAGATTTCTCCACCTTGAAAATCATTACTTTCGTAGCGAACTCCTAACACTAAATTTAAACCTGTAACCGGCGTGAAAACGTTGGAAATGTAACCACTGTAAGTATTAAGATCCGCATCAATATCATAATTTCCTATGTTCGCAGGATCTGCATAAAGATTACCTAGCGTCGAACCATTGAAGTCTGAATAATTTCCACCATTTGCCGGTACAGGATTATTGAACGATTCTTCTCCTGTGACTGCTAGATAGATAAATCTTGATCTGTCTTTCGTTTTCAAGAAATCAAAACCAGCTACCGTTCTGTTTCTCATTCCGTTTCCAAAAGTATAATCTAAGTTGAAATTCTGCTGAATCTGGAACCAGTTTTTCTTACTGTCTCTTGTTCCCTGATCAAATCTAGAAACTGTTAAAGCATTGTTGGCATTTAAACCTACAGAAAAGTATGGCCCAAAACCATCGGAATAACTATGAGAATTATTAATATTGGTGGACGATTTTATATGATCATTAATTTTATAATTGATCTGACCAAAAATATTGTTGACTCTTGCTGTTGTGTATAAGTCATCACCTACATAAGACTGTCTGTAGTCTAAACCTTTGGTTTCAAGGTCTTTCATATTATTAATACCACCTAATGTATCAGGAGAAAGATAAAAGAATAATTGTTCACCAAGAGCTCTTGTATTGAACATTTCGTATTCTACATTAAACTGTAATCTGTCTGATGCATTATATGTAATGGTTGGTGTAAATGCAAAATAAGAATTTTTCGCATCCATCTTTTGGAATGTTCCTTCGTTGGTATAAGCAGTATTTAATCTTAATAAAAGTTTGTTATCTTTTGTAAGTGGAGCATTCAGGTCAGCCTGCGCTCTGAATGTATTGTAACTTCCTCCCATGAGAGAAACGTTTCCTCCAAAAGTTTCATACGGTTTTTTAGTAACTCTGTTGATGAGTCCTCCATAAGATGCAACGTTACTTCCGTACAAAGTTCCTGAAGGTCCTTTCAAAACTTCAAGTTTCTCTAGATTTACTGCATCAATCGTTGTTGTAACCGGAGATACCAAACCGTTTCTCATGGAGCTACTGGAGACAAAACCTCTTAAAACAACAAAAGCACCTCCGTCGCCGGCTCTGCTTGTTGCCGACCACATTTTCTGTAGACCTGTTACATTTCGGTAAGCATCATCTACCGTAAAAATTGCCTGATTTTCGAGAACGACTCTATTAACTGAAGATAATACCTGTGGATCTTCAATGGCTCTTAAAGGCATTTTGTTGGAATAATCACTGTCTTTCTTTGATATTGTACTGATGATCACTTCTTCAATATTTTTTGTTAGTGCAGAATCTTTTTCCTGTGCAAACGATATCATAGAACCTAAAAGCGATGCGCAAACCAATAATTTTTTCATGAAGCTTATTTTTTTGCAAATATATTGTTTTTAATTATTCTAAATAAATAATGTGATTGATTTTTGTCATATTGTTTTTCGAAATACTATTCAATGAATAACAAAAAAACCGCTTCAAGTGAAGCGGTTTTTGTCATATTTATAATTATTTTCTTATGCAGGAATTTCTCCTCTGTATAAAAATGAAATAATTTCTTTGTTCATTTTGTCAACCATTTCGCTGAACAAGTGGAAAGATTCTTGTTTGTAAATCACTAAAGGATCTTTCTGCTCGTACACAGCTCCCTGAGAAGATTTTCTCAAATCATCCATTTCACGAAGGTGAAGTTTCCAGTTTTCATCGATGATTGATAAAGTGATGTTCTTTTCGAAATCGTTGATTAAACTGTCACAATTGGTATCGTGAGCCTCCTTCAAATCTGTAACAATTGTTAATGTCTTCACACCGTCTGTGAAAGGAACCTGAATCATTTTAAACATTGACCCCTGGTTCTGATAAACATTCTCAATTATCGGGAATGATTTTTCTTTCAGAAGATTCAGCTTCATATCATAGTCAGCCTGAGCTGCTTTGAAAAGAATATCTGTCAATTCAGGAATTTGTTTAGATTTAAAATCATTTTCAGAAACCGGAGATTCCATTGTGAAGTTTTTAATCACTTCAAACTCAAAATCTTTGTAGTTTCCGGTTGCTTTACCTTTGGCTACGATCGAGTTCGAAACATCAAAAATCATATTGGTAATATCGTATTTCAGGTGATCTCCGAACAACGCGTTCTTTCTTCTCTTGTAGATTACATCACGCTGCTTATTCATTACATCATCGTACTCAAGAAGTCTCTTTCTTGTTCCGAAGTTATTTTCTTCCACCTTTTTCTGAGCTCTTTCGATAGATTTAGAAATCATAGAATGCTGAATTACTTCACCTTCCTTATGACCCATTCTGTCCATCATCTTAGCAATTCTTTCAGATCCGAATAGACGCATCAAGTTGTCTTCCAAAGAAACGTAGAACTGAGAACTTCCAGGATCTCCCTGACGACCCGCTCTACCTCTCAACTGTCTGTCAACACGTCTTGAGTCATGTCTTTCTGTACCAATGATCGCTAAACCACCCGCTTCTTTTACTTCTTTTGAAAGCTTAATATCGGTACCACGACCTGCCATGTTAGTTGCAATGGTTACAACTCCTGGCTGACCTGCTCCGGCAACGATTTCTGCTTCTTTTTTGTGAAGTTTCGCATTCAATACCTGGTGCTGAATTTTTCTTAACTGAAGTGCTTTTGAAAGCAGCTGTGAAATCTCAACAGATGTGGTACCCACCAATACAGGTCTTCCGGCTGCCGTTAAGTTTTCGATCTCTTCAATTACTGCGTTGTATTTTTCTCTGTTGGTTTTGAAAACTAAATCCTGTTTGTCATCTCTTTGAATCGGACGGTTGGTAGGAATTACCACAACGTCTAATTTATAAATCTGCCAAAGTTCGCCAGCTTCAGTCTCTGCTGTACCCGTCATCCCCGCAAGTTTGTTGTACATACGGAAGTAGTTTTGAAGAGTAACTGTTGCAAATGTCTGAGTAGCCGCTTCAATTTTTACACTTTCTTTAGCCTCAATAGCCTGGTGAAGACCGTCAGAATAACGTCTTCCTTCCATGATACGGCCTGTTTGCTCATCAACGATTTTTACTTCGCCATCAATTACTACATACTCATCATCTTTTTCGAACAATGTATATGCTTTTAATAATTGGCTCATCGTGTGAACACGCTCAGATTTTTCGGCAAACTCTGCAAAAAGTTTTTCTTTAGCTTCAAATTCTTCTTCTTTAGATAAATTTTTAGCCTCTACTTCAGCAATTTCAGTTCCGATGTCGGGAAGAACGAAGAAGTTGTTGTCCGAATTTCCTTGAGACATATATTCAACACCTTTATCCGTCAAATCAACCTGATTGTTTTTTTCTTCGATAACGAAATAAAGATCTTTATCAACAATCGGCATATCGCGGTTGTTATCCTGCATATACTGAGCCTCTACTTTTTGAAGTAGCGCTCTGTTTCCGCTTTCAGATAAGAACTTGATCAGCTGTCTGTTTTTTGGTAA
This sequence comes from Chryseobacterium sp. CY350, assembly GCF_027945075.1. Taxonomy (NCBI): domain Bacteria; kingdom Pseudomonadati; phylum Bacteroidota; class Flavobacteriia; order Flavobacteriales; family Weeksellaceae; genus Chryseobacterium; species Chryseobacterium wangxinyae. The sequence goes on along the minus strand of NZ_CP116034.1, from coordinate 2,609,989 downwards.
ACCTCTGTAAGCCTGAAGTAATTTGAATCCGCCTTCTTTAGTATTTCCTGCAGCGATTAATTTTTTAGCTTCATTAAAAATTCCTGAAACCGTTTTTTTCTGAACTTCAACAATTCTGTCGATTGATGGTTTTAGAACATCAAATTCCTGTCTGTCTCCCTGAGGAACCGGTCCGGAAATAATCAAAGGCGTTCTCGCATCATCTACCAATACAGAATCAACCTCATCTACAATCGCAAAGTTTAATTCTCTTTGTACTAATTCTGTAGGTGAAGTTACCATGTTGTCTCTCAGGTAATCGAAACCAAATTCGTTGTTGGTTCCGTAAGTAATATCTGAGTTATATGCTTTTCTTCTTCCGTCTGAATTTGGTTGGTGATTATCGATACAGTCGATAGACATACCGTGGAATTGATACAAAGGTCCCATCCACGCCGAGTCACGTTTCGCCAGATAATCATTCACCGTTACGACGTGCACACCTCTTTCGGGAAGAGCATTTAAGTATATTGGAAGTGTTCCTACCAATGTTTTACCTTCACCAGTTGCCATTTCGGCAATTTTACCGCTGTGAAGAATTACCCCACCAATAAACTGAGTGTCATAATGCACCATATCCCACAAAATAGGAGTTCCGGCTGCATTCCATGAGTTTTTCCAAACTGCTTCATTACCTTGAATTTCAACGAAATCTTTAGTTGCAGCAAGTTCTCTATCCCAATCAGTAGCTGTAACACGAATTTCTCCGTTCTGAGCCCACCTTTTTGATGTTTCTTTGATCAATGCAAAAGCTTCGGGAAGAACCTGTAAAAGAACTTTCTCTTCAATCTCGTAAGAATCTTTTTTCAAAGCTTCAATTTTTGCGAAAAGAGATTCTTTTTCATCAACATTCTTTGAGTTTTTGATCTGCTCTTTGATTTGTTCTACCTGAGTTGTAATGGTATTGGTTGCTTCTTTAATCTTAGATTTAAATTCAGCAGTTTTTTGTCTCAAACCATCATCAGATAATTCTCCGATTGCTGGCTCAATAGCTTTGATTTTTGTTACAACTTTTTTTACTTCCTTCAGGTCCTGCGCTTTTTTGTCTCCCAAAAACCCTTTAAGAACTTTATTTAAAAAACTCATAGAATTTGTTTTAAGCTCAAAACCTCAGGCTTCAAGCATATTAAATTACACTCGATGGTGTATGTTATTATTGAAAAAGCTTTAAGCGTATTGCCTAAAGCCTAATGCTTTTATTAATATTCGTCCTCGTTCCAAAGATAATCTTCGTCTGTAGGATAGTCGCTCCAGATCTCATCAATTGCGTCGTAAACTTCACCTTCGTCTTCAATTGCCTGAAGGTTTTCTACAACTTCCATGGGTGCACCAGTTCTGATTGCGTAGTCGATAAGTTCTGCTTTCGTCATCGGCCAAGGTGCGTCGCTTAGATATGAAGCTAATTCTAATGTCCAGTACATAATTTATTTTTTTTTGCAAAAGTATAAAAATAGGTTATATTATAAACTTTTTTTATAACTTGATTTTCAATTCTTTTATTAAATTTCGTCTATACTTACTGCAAATGCTTTTATCATCGGCATTGCGGTAGATTGATGTCATTTTCTCAAAAACCATTCCACAAATTTTTTTGTGCCATTTTGGAAGTTTGTGGTTGGTTTGTAACCAATTAAATTTCGGGCTTTGGTAATGTCAGCATTGGTTTTCTGTACATCTCCCTGTTGTAATGGCAGTATTTTTTTTATGGCAATTTTGTCAAGATTGTGTTCAATAACTGACAACATTTCAGATAGCGTGATGACTTCGTTTTCGCCAAGATTTATAATTTCGTAAACCTTCGAGTTATTTTCCAAATACTTGATAGATTTTAAAATTCCATCCACAATATCGTCGATATATGTATAATCTCTAGCAGTACTTCCGTCGCCGTAAAAAGGAATTTCTTTGTTTTCTGATATGAGTTTCGTGAATTTATGTATCGCTAAATCAGGTCTTTGTCTTGGGCCGTAAACAGTAAAGAATCTCAACTGAATCATATCGATATTGTACAAACTGTGATAGACATGGCCAAGAATCTCTCCACACTTTTTAGTTGCTGCATAAGGTGAAATTGGCTGATCTACATTATCGGTTTCTGAAAACGGAATTTTGTCGTTATTACCGTAAACGCTTGATGATGAGGCGCAGATAAATTTTTTAATTCCAAACTGATTACACAATTCCCAAAGATTCATCGTTCCGCGAATGTTGACTTCTTCATATTCTAAAGGTCTTTCAATAGATGGTCTCACTCCGGCAAGTGCGGCTAAATGAATAACCAAATCTATCTGATGATTTTCAAATATTTTTTCTAAACCTTTTTTATCTCTAATATCCTGATAGTGTAATGTATAATGTTCTGATTTTGAATTGGTAACTAAATTTTCAATGTCATTTTGCTTGTTAGAAAACTTAAAATCTATATTATTTTGAATCGATTCCAGAGTATTTTGAATTTTAACCTGATAATCGTAGAAATCATCAAAATTGTCAATGTTTATGACAGAATGTCCTTCTTTCAATAATTTTTCTACCAAATGAGAACCTATAAATCCGCTTCCTCCTGTAACAAGATATATCATGTGTATTTTTTAGACCACAAATTTATTAATAATAGTTGAAAGCTGTTTTCATACTTTTGTTTTTTTAAATAAGATAGATGATTAGTTTTCAGAAACTTTTTGAGTTGCCTAAAGAAGAGGAAGAAGATTTTACTTTCAATGAAATTGAAGAAGGAATTTACTTTCGTGGGCACAATCTTTGGCTGCTGGTTATCTCAATGGGCATTGCATGTGTAGGTCTTAATATTAACAGCTCTGCCGCGGTTATAGGTGCAATGCTGATCTCTCCTTTGATGGGGCCAATCGTGGGTGCAGCATTCGGCTTTTCAATTGGTAACAGGCATTTGATGCGCTTGGGCATTGTTAATTGGGCTTTAATGATTGTAGTTGCGCTTTCATCGTCAGCACTATATTTTTTAATCACACCTTTTCACTCAGAAACTGCGCAGTTAGAAAGTTTTAAAACAGCTACTATTTTCGACTGCTTTCTTGCGCTATTAGGAGGTTTTGCTTGGTTTTTGGGCATTGTAAGAAAAGAAGCAATTAAAGTGATTGCGGGAGTTGCCGTTTCTACCGCCTGTATTCCGCCACTTTGTACGGCAGGGTTTGGGATTGCCAATGGCAATTGGGAGTATTTCTGGGGAGGTTTTTATTTTTATTTAATCAACTGTTTTTTTATCGCAGTTGGCACCTGGATTCTCAGCATCATTTTGGGCTATCAAAAATATTATCTTCAGAAAAACAAGATCAAAAACCAAAAAATGTCTCTTTTTATCAGTTTAATTTCTGCATTAATTCTTATTCCGAGCATTCTGCTGACAAAAAAGAAGTGGGAAAAAGAAAAGTTTAATGAAAGATCTGAAAGTTATATTAAAACCATCAAGAAAAATCATCCGGAACTGGCAATTATAAGCCACGAAATTTTTGAAGAAAACGGAGAAAAATATTTGAAGATCACATTGTTAAATGACAGCGCAACGATCAGTAAAGGTCGATTAGATCAACATAACAGCATTGTAAAAGATATTCATCTTATTTGGCAGTATTCTCCAAGCCAACAAAATGCCGAATCTCCGAAAATGAAAGATATGCAAACGCAGATTTCAGAATTAAAACTGGAAATACAGCGAATGAAGACTAAAAATAATAATAAGTGATTCTAAAATTTTATATTTACTAAAAAGTTACCACCCATGCAGTTTCAAGGACAAATTTTAAAAATGACCAGTTTCAACGATCAGCCGATTCAATATTATCTGAATCTTTCAGGAGATTTAATTCATATGAACGAGCTTTTAGGCAAAGAACTGAGCATTAAACACACAGGATTTCAATGTGTAAATTGTGGTTTAGATAAAACGATTTATCGTATGGGCTTTTGTAAAAGCTGTTTTTTTGAAAGTCCGTATGCCAGCGATACGATTATTCGTCCGGAGCTTTCTACCGCTCATTTGGGTATCGGCGAACGTGACCTTGATGTTGAAATGCAAATCCAATTGCAGCCACATACCGTATATTTAGCTTATACCGGCGATGTGAAAGTAGGCGTAACGAGAAATACACAAATTCCTACCCGATGGATCGATCAGGGCGCAACATTTGCTTTACCGATTGCGCGAACAGAAAATCGCTACGAAGCCGGAATGATAGAAGTTGCTCTTAAAGAACATCTTGCCGATAAAACAAACTGGCGGAAAATGCTTCAGGATGATTTTGAAGATGATGTGGATTTAGCAGATTTCCAACAGAAAATAAAGGAATATTTTCCTGAAGATTTCCAGAAATTTTATTCTGAAGGTGAAAATATGTGGAAGTTTGATTATCCTTTTTCAAAACCTGGAAAAATTGCTTCTTTCACATTAGATAAAAAACCGGAATTTACAGGCCGACTTGTAGGAATTAAAGGTCAGTATCTAAGTTTCGAAGGCGGAAATTTCATGAATGTGAGAGGACATGAAGGATATGTTATAGAGTTGAACGTGAAAAATTAAATTTCAAATATAATCATGAAAAAACCTTGGGTTAAAAAGCTTTTAATAGGTCTTGGAATCTTTTTCGGACTTATTCTGATTGCAAATCTGGCAATCAATATCTGGCTCAAAACCCAGCTTCCGGATTATATTAAAAAAAACACAGACTATAAAGTTTCTTACAAGTCTTTGAGTGTAGATCTTGGAACAGGAAATATTTTTGCTACCGGAATCAGCGTCAACAATAAAAATCCTCAAAACATAAAAGTTATTGGTTTACAAGGCACGATTGATACTCTGAAAATAAGTCGATTCGGGATTTACGATGCTGTTTTTAATAAAATAATAAGTTCAGACGATTTGCTTCTGGCAAGACCGAATCTCAATATCATTCTCGCAGAACCAGTGGATAAAAAAACTGGTAAGAAGCCGAATCCCGTTAAATTTGATGACATCAGAATTAATGATGGAACAATCAATATTTTCAAGCATACCAAGCAAAAATTTTTATCTGTAAAAAGTCTTGATCTTTTTGTTGAAAATCTGCAGATGACAGAAGAGTCTGTCGAAGATCAGCTTCCCGTAGTTTTTGATAAGTACAGCATCAAAGGAAAAGATTTTTTCTTTCAGCCCGATAAGGTTTATCAGTTAAAAATCAATAAGATAACAACGAAAAACGGACAGATGTCTGTGGAGAATTTTCAGCTCATGCCGATCGTTGGTTTTGAGCAGTTTAAAAAATTATATCCTAAAAAACCTCAGCTTTATCAGTTTAATATTCAGCGGATGGACTTTCAAGATATAGTTCTGACGAAGAATAAAGTTTCACTTGCAAATGCAACCATTCAAAATCCGGATCTACTGGTTTATACAACAAATGCAGTTCCGGATAAAGTAAAAAAGCCATTTAATTTTGAAATTGATTTAGATAATATTAAATTAAGCAAAGCTAAAATACAGGTCAATAAGCCTGATGGGAAGAGACTTGCGTTTGCAAAAGAGGTTAATTTAAATATTAAAAATCTTGAGTTCAGTAAAGAAACTGCGAAAGAAATGATTCCTTTACGATACAAAGATTTCAGTCTTTCGGGAAGGGAAATTGAGTATTTTAATCATCAGGATATAAAAGTTAAAAGTATTGCCATTACTCCAAAAAAAGGAGACATCAGAGAAGTGTCGATTGTTCCAAATCTATCGGGATCAGGCAAAACTACAATGGATTTGAAGGCTAATCAGATTGCTTTTAATATCAATAAATGGGAGATTATCGATAAAAAGCTAAATCTAGATGTAAGAGATGTTTTAATAGATCAGTTTAACGGCAAAATAACTTCCGGAACGATAAAATCTGATAAAAAATCAAACTATAATGGGATTCAGTTTCCTATTTTAATAAGAAATGTAAAGCTTACGAGTTCAAATTTAATCTACGCGTCAAACAATCAGCCATTACAATTTACAGATCTTGATGCAACTGTTGAAAACATTCAATTAGAAGAAAAAGCGAGAAATGGAGGTTTGGCGGTAAAAGTAAAAGATTATCAATTGAGGTCAAAAAATTTCGCTTACAAAACACAGTTTTATAACATGACAGGAACGTCTTTGCAGGTTGATAACAGTAAGATTGATATTAATCAGTTTGCGATGAAGCCTCTCGTTTCCAGAGCTCAGTTTATTAAAATGATACCTGTAGAAAGCGACCTGTATGATCTGAAAGTCAGTAAAATAACGGCAAATGGAAATTGGGATTTTTTCTCTGAAAGTAAGTTTTTTCATGCGACAAACATGACACTTCTCGCGGCAAATGCCAATATTTTCAGAAGTAAAGTTCCGGCGGATGATCCTAAAGAAAAATTGTTGTATTCCAGATTATTAAGAAATATTAAAATTCCGATGTTTATTGATCTGCTTCAGCTAAAAAATTCGGTTTTAGAATATGAAGAAGATACACCGAAAAGCAGCGGACCGGGAAAACTTACGTTCACCAATTTTAATATGAATGTAAAAAACCTGAATTCTGCAAAAATGAAAGGCAAGCCAACAAAGGTTGACATTAAAATAGACTGTACGTTTATGAATTCTTCTCCGCTTTCTGTTAATTGGGGATTCAATACAGCAGATCAGAGTGATCATTTTACAATCTCGGGTAAGCTCAATAATATTCCGGCGGTTGCGCTGAATGCTTTTGTTGTTCCGTATATGAGTGTCACTGCGACTGGGACGATTCAGGAAATGCTTTTTAATTTTAAAGGAAATCCCAAAGGAATTGGCGGTACTTTTAATCTTAAGCATAAAGACTTGAAAGTTTCAATTTTAGATAAAGACAGTAAGGAAAAAAAAGGAGTTCTGAGTGCTGTTGTAAATATTTTTGTAAAATCTGATTCAGGTAAATTTCCAGAGTCAGTTGTAGTTGAAGATGTGGAAAGAGATCCTACTAAATCATTCTTTAATCTCTTCTGGAAAGGAATTGAAGACGGCCTAAAGAAAACCTTAATCGGTATTGATGTGGATAAAGCTAAGAAGACCGTGGAAAAAACAAAAGAATCTGTACAGGAAGTGAAAGCTACTGTAAAAGATGTTAAGAAATCTGTAAATGAAGCAGAAAAAGATATTTCAAAATCGGTTTCACCGTCAGAAAATAAGTCTGAAAAACCTGAAAAAAGAAAAGGGATTTTCAGAAAAGTATTTAATAAAAAAGAAAAAACCGAAGCTCAATAAGTTTCGGTTTTTACATCTTAATGTGGTCTAATCGAAGTTATATTCATCACTTTCGTTGATCGGTATTTCTCTTAAGAATGTATCAAATTCCTGCCCCGAATAGTTGCTGTCTGCGCCATAAGAGTCGATGAGAATACCTTTGTTTCCTGTGTTATCCTCTATCAGATAAAGTACTGCGCTGTCATCGGGATTGCTGTCTCCTTCGAATCTGTACGTTTTCAAAATCGTCAATTCGTCTGGTTTATAATTTTTTTCAGAATCTTCATATTTCATTTCATGGTCTTCGTTCATTCTGAATTCTCTGTGAATACCTCTTTCTCTCAATCTTTCCATTACCTGACTTAGAGTGGTCATTCTGTCGATGTTGTGCGGATTTTCCATAATATTATTTATTGATTGGTTTAGGTTAATAAATTTAGTACAATTTTCAAACCACAATGATTCTTTACATTCATTTGAAGACATCAGAACACTATTTTATATTAACAAAATTTAGCATGTCACAACTGCAAAAAGGTATACTATTTGCTTAATCTATTTACAAAATTGTACTAAATATGAAAAAAGAGGTAGGAGTTTTACTGGCAGGAGGAGTAGGTCTTTTGGCAGTGCTTAGCTTTTTAAGCGTAAAAAAAATATTAAGTAAAAAACATAGAAAATATACCGACTATTATTCTGACCATCACAGGCATTTTGATAAAAAATACGATGATGATGATCACGGTATTGAGTTCTATGCATTCAAATAAATAAGTCATAAGAGAATTAAATTTAAAAAAATCCGGCATCATAATTTTGATGACGGATTTTTTTGTGGAGAACTTTAGTGTTAAAACTAATTATTTTCCAACCAAAGCTTCATAATTTTACAGTGTACATGCAGAACGATAATATCATTAAAGGTCAGGGAGCTCAGCGAAATGTTATCAACCGTTTCGACAGGTTTACTTTTGAGCCGGACGATGAGGATCTGGAAAATGTAAAAACCACCTTTACGGAAGTTTTTTCGAAAACTATTGTCAACCAAGTGAAAAGTGAAGATTTACCGATGCAATATTCTATGAATCCTTACCAAGGTTGCGAGCACGGATGCGCGTATTGTTTTGCAAGACCAACTCATGAATATTGGGGATACAGCGCAGGAGTAGACTTCGAAAGAAAAATAATGGTGAAGAAAAATGCGCCGGAATTATTAGAGAAATTCTTTAGAAAAAAAGGCTACCAACCGGAATCGATTTTGCTTTCAGGGAACACAGATTGTTATCAGCCTGCCGAAAGACAGTTTGAAATTACCAGACAGTTGCTCCAGATGTTTCTTGATTACAGACATCCTGTTAATATTCTGACAAAAAATGCTCTAGTCTTAAGAGATCTGGATATTTTAAAACCTTTGGCTGAGCAGAATTTGGTTTCTGTGTCATTAAGTATTCCTACGATTAACGAAGATCTGCGCAGAAAAATGGAACCAAGAACAAGTTCGTCAAAAAATAAACTGAAAGCAATAGAAATTCTCTCTGAAAACGGCATCCCGACTCACGTTATGGTTGCTCCGATTATTCCCGGATTAAATAGTGATGAGCCTCTTACAATATTAAAATCAATCTCTGATGCGGGAGCACAAAGCTTCGGATACACTTTGGTGAGACTAAATGATACGGTAGAACCTGTTTTCGTAAAATGGATTGAAGATGCTTTCCCCGATAGAGCGCAGAAAGTTTTAAATTTAATTAAATCGATGCGAGGCGGTAAATTGGGTGAAAAAAGATATTTTGATCGGCAGAAAGGGGAAGGAAATATCGCAGAAATGATACACAACACCTTTAAAATAGGAAGAAAAAAATACTTCGACGGTAAAGAGTTTCCCAAACTTTCAGTTGATAACTTTACCGGAACCAGAGAACAGCAGTTGAGGTTGTTTTAAATAAAAAACCGCTCCTGTAAAGAGCGGTTTCTGATAATTTTACAGAGAATCATCCGGGCATTTAAAATCGTTACTGCACGTTGCACAAACGACAACGCCATTGCAGTAATACATGCAGAAATCCGGCTCTGGAAGTCCTTTTATTCCTCCTGCTCCAGTAATAGACTTTAACTGCTCTTTGTTCAGTTTCTTTAAATTTTTCATAATGCTTTGTTTTTTAATTTGATGATATGGTAAAGATAATTAAAATTTTGTAAAGTGATCTTTAAATTTATTTAAGTTTTATAAGTTCTTAAATTTTCGTAGAAATTTGATGGACATTGAAAAAAATATTATCTTCATCAAATATTCACACACCAAATCAATATGAATTTCGATAAACTCATAGACCACTTCAAACTCGACAAGCAGGAATTTTATTTCCAGTTCAATTCTCATCCAAATTATCCGTCGGCTTTGGCTTTCAGTGATACACTCAATTTTTTAGGGTTAAAAAATGATGCTTATGAATTAGATAAAGAATATTGGGACGAATTGCCTGATGAATATATGGCATTGGTAGATAATTCGTTTTCTTTAGTAAAAAAGAAAGGTAGCGATTTTACAATTTATTCTGATAAAGTAAAAACACTTAATAAGGAAGAACTTTACGGTAATTCCGGCGATTTTGTGCTTCTTTTTGAGAAAACTGAGAATATAAAAACAAAATCTTTTTTCAATTTTAAGCCCGTAATCTACTTAGTTTTTGGACTTATTATTCTCTATTCACTTCTTCAATTTACTTGGTACGAAAGTGTTTTCAACATCTTATCATTGGGAGGAGTTTATATTTCGTTAGAACTATTTAACCAAAAATTCGGACAGGAATCTACTGTTGTCAGTAATATTTGTGGAGGTGCAGCCAATAGTTCTTCTCAAAGTTCATGTTCAAAGATTTTTTCTTCCGATAAAACTGATGTTTTGGGACTTAAACTTTCGGATTTTAGTTTAATTTATTTTTTGGGAATTTCATTCGTCGGACTCTTTTTTCCGCAGTCTCAGTTTGTTTTGAGAATTGCAGCAATACTTTCTATTATGGTGATTTTTTATTCGATCTACATTCAGAGTTTTATTGAAAAATCGCTTTGCCGGGTTTGCTTGGTGATCATTTTGGTTTTGCTTGCTCAGATTGCAATCAGCTCGTTTTATTTCAGTTGGGAAATAAATTCACCGGTTGTCTTTACAGGTCTCATCCTTTTTATTTCAGTTTTTTTTACAGTTGCTTTTCTAAATCACCTGATGAATCAAAAAGAAGAACTCAAAAAATCTAATGCAAAGAATTTAAGATTTAAAAGAAATTATGATCTGTTTAAACGGGAACTTTTAGATCAGGAAAAAATCACATTTACAGATCAGCAGACATTTTTTGTAGGAAATAAAGATGCAAAACTTCACATCTCTGTCGTTTCGAATCCTTATTGTGGGTTTTGTAAAGATGCTCATAAAATTATTGAAGATTTGTTGCTGCAATATCCCGATGCAATTTCTGCTCAGATGAGATTTAATTATTCTTCCGAGAGAGCTGATGAAAAGTACACGCAGCTCATGTCAGATTTTTTGAGTATTTACAGAAATAAATCACATAAAGAATTTCTAAAATCTGTTGATATTTGGTTTAAAAACAAAGATGAAAGCGAAATCAGGACAAAATCGGGGAGCGGAAATTCTGAAGATCTTACCGATATTATAAAAATGACTTCCGAAAACAGTTCTGCCGGAATTACTTTCACACCCGTCTTTATCATTAATGGTTACCAGTTTCCGGATAAATATGATCGTGAAGATATTCATTATTTTATCAGTGAATTGATTGAAGATGAAGATTTTTAATGGTGATTATTTTCATTTAATTAAATTTTATTAATTTTAAATTAATAAAAGCGGGATCCGAAAAGCTTAAAATAGAGTAGGAATTACCAAATTCAATTTTATGAGAAATTTAAAAAAAATCAACCGACAGGAAATGAAAACGATCCAGGGCGGTCTTACCTGCAAAGGCGGACAACTTTGCCTGGTCGACGGAAAATGGAAATGCACCGCTTACGACGGATGCGGTGGCGGAAACCAACCATAATTTAATCATCAAATCAAACTAAATTACAGTATTATGAAAAATTTAAAAAAAATCTCAAGAAATCAAATGAAAGACATCAGTGGTGGAGCTGCAGGTTGCTCTCAGGCATGTTGCCCACCTCCGGGAATTAAAAGATGTCCGAATATTATTTGTATCATACCATGTCCCGTAGAATCTTAAATTTTAGAATATGAAAAATTTAAAAAAATTAGCAAGAAACGAAATGAAAGATATTTTAGGATCAGGACCAATGCTTATCGGTTGCTCTACGGCTTGCTGCCCTACAGATGGCAGACCAAGATGTCCTAGAATTGTCTGTCCGGCAGTAGTTTGCCCGCAGTATGTGTAACGGAAACATATTTCTAAATATAGTAATTTGTAATTTCAGAATTTTGTTCTGGTGATGATCTTCAATTTTTTTTATTTATGATCATTAAAATTTCTCAATAATTGCTTAATTACTATGCCAAATTCCGTAAAAGGATCATCACAGAAGCAGACGTGCAATTTATTATAGCACGTCTGCTTTTTTATGTACTAAGCTTATCCAGTTCGAAGCATTGTTTTAGTATAACTGATAAGATATTGCATTAAAATCTCATCAATACTCTGTTTTCGCTCAAATTCTGTAACAAAAACATTATTATATTGACTAATATAAAAAAAATAACGATGTTTTTAAAGTTCTTAAGGTTAGAAATCAAAAGTTTTTTTCGGGGCACTTCTGTCGGAATCAATCTGGCAATGAAGATCTTCCGGTTCATCGGAATCCTCTCTTTTATAGCATATTGTATAGGAGCGGCTTTTCTGGCATTTTTCTATGTAAGAGAAGAAATGGAACAGGATCCGGTGAAAATAGTATCCAGATTTATGATTATTTTGTGGGTTGTAGATTTGATTCTTAAATATCTCATGCAGCAGATGTCAACGCAAAATATCAAGCCTTTTCTTACGCTTAATATTCCTAAGAAAACTCTGGTCAATTATATGTTAATCAAGACTTTCCTTTCGCCATTTAGCTGGATGAATTCTTTTTTCTTCGTTACTTTTGCGCTTATTTGTATGTTCAGCGGTTTTGGAATTCTAGGGAGTTTATGCTGGCTGATTGCGCTTTCGTTGTTGTTTTATCTTAATAATTTCATCAATATTCTTTTTAACAATAAAGAAAATATTGCCATCGCAGTAGGAATCGTAATCGCAGCAATTGCAGGTTTGGGATATTATGATATTGTTCCTGTTTTAGATTATTCTGAAAGATTGTTTTATTCCTTTTATGACAATCCTTATTTTACCTTGTTTGCAATTGCCTTATTTGCTGCATTGTGGAAGATTTGCTACAATCATGTAAAACAAGAATTTTATCTCGATAAAGGTTTAGAAGATAAAAAAACAATCGGAAAAACAGAAAATATTGCCTTCCTCAATAAATATGGCGCTATCGGTAGTTTTATCAATAACGACATCAAAATGATGCGTCGGAATAAAGTAACCAAAGGAATCATTATTGGGAGTTTCATGTTTATTTTTTATGGTCTGCTCATGTTTTCATCGAAAGTTTACACCACGCCTTACATGATGATGTTTATGGGATTATTTGTAACGGGTGGTTTTCAGTTTTTATTTGGGCAGAGAGTTCCGTCCTTCGACAGTTCTTATTATCCGTTAATGATGACTTTAAATGTTCCCTACAAAGAATATCTAAAAGCAAAATGGTGGCTCATGAATATTGTGACAGCCGTTTCTATTGTCGTCGCTTTATTTTATGCGATCATAAGTTGGGAAACTTATTTTACGTTTTTCGCCGCAGGTTTGTATAATATTGGTGTCAATTCTCAGTTCACTTTGTGGTCGGGAGCATTCAACAAAACGCAGATTGATCTTAATTCAAAAGAAAAAGTAATGGGACAGAAAAACAGTTTTAATCTGAAAAGTCTTTTATTATTAATTCCAAAAATGCTTTTGCCGATGGCAGTGTTTGGCATTACCAAATATTTCTTCGGAATGACAGAAGCCGTTATCAGTATTGCGATTCTGGGATTAATCGGATTTTTATTCAGAGAGAAAATTTTTGATACGATTGTAAAGCACTACAAAAGTGAAAAGTACAGCACATTAGAAGCATTTAAATCTAAAAATTAATACAATGATTACTATAAATAATTTATCTAAAACGTACGGAAACGCAACCGTTCTCAATATTGAAAATCTGGAAATTCCAAAAGGCGAAACGTTCGGTTTGGTAGGAAACAACGGAGCCGGAAAAACCACACTTTTCAGTTTAATGCTTGATTTAATACAACCAACAACAGGTTTTGTAAGCATAGACGGAATCAAAGTCAACGAATCTGAAGCCTGGAAATCCAAAGTTGCAGCTTTTGTAGATGATACTTTTCTGATCGGATATTTAACTCCGGAAGAATATTTTTATTTTATTGGTGAGTTGAGAGGGCAAAACAAAGCTTCTGTAGATGAATTTCTAGAACAGTTTCATGATCTTTTTAATGGTGAAATTGTAAACTCAGGAAAATATGTAAGAGATTTGTCCAAAGGAAATCAGAAAAAAGTAGGAATTGTAGGCGCTATCATCGGAAATCCTGAAATCGTTATTTTGGATGAGCCATTTGCCAATCTCGATCCTTCCACGCAAATCAAGCTTAAAAATTTAATTAAAGAATTATCAAAGCAAAGTGGAGTTACATTCTTAATTTCAAGTCATGATCTTGCCCATACAACAGAAGTCTGCAACCGAATTGTTGTTGTCAACAAAGGTCTTCAGGTAAAAGATATCAAAACCAATCCTGAAACATTGAGAGATCTGGAACAATACTTTGCCGATCAGGTGAATGTTCCGGTTTAATAAAAATCAAAAAAAATCCATTTTCTTTATCAGGAAGTGGATTTTTTTTTAAATTAAATTCAAATTTTTAATATTCATTTTCAGTCAGTTATCAATTTGTTTATAGAAAAATAAAATATTTTGTCACTTTTTTAAACTTTTCTTGTCTTTATAGTAGAAACAGAATAACCATGAAGCTTTTGTTTAATAATAAAAAAGAAGATTTGCTAAGTCGTTTGAAAAAACAGGATCCGGCTGCGCAGAAAATCTTTTATGATCAGAGTGTAAAGAAATTCCTGAGTGTGGCAAAAAGCTACATCAGCGATATTTATCAGGCAGAAGATTGCGTGATCAAAGCATTCTGTAAAATTTTTAAACATATCGAAAGCTTTCGCGGAGAAGGAAATTTTGAAGGTTGGGCGAGAAAAATTGTGGTGAACGAATGCCTCAATTTTATTAAAAGCCACAAAACAGTTTTTTATCTCGACGACGTTCATGCTTCTGTTCTCGAAGAAATTTATGAAGAGCAGATTGTTTTCGATTTTAATGCGCAGGAACTTCTTGATCAGCTTCCGGATGCTTACAGAATGGTTTTTAACCTTTATGTGATTGAAGAATATTCGCATCAGGAAATTGCAGATACTTTGAATATTTCTACTGCAGTAAGCAAAACGCAACTCTTCAGAGCGAAAGAAAAACTGAGAAACATCTACTTTCAACAACAAAAGAAACTGAAAAATGAACACCTCTGAAAATAATATCGAATATCAGATCAAAAAACAGATTGATGAAAGAGAAATTACTCCTTCAAGAGATCTTTGGTCAGAAATTGAAGTAAAAACTCAGACTGAGAACATTTCTAAGACTAAAAAAGTCAATTGGTTTTTGGTCGCTGCGTGTTTGGTTTTGACTTTAAGTTTAGGAGCCGTTCTGTTTTTTGATCAGGATTCTAAACCAAATGTGCTAGTCGCAGAAACGAACAGCACAAAAGTTTTGAAAGAAAATTCTATAAAGACAGTGGTGCCAAATTCGTCTGAGGTCATTCAGCAAAATCAGGAAAAATTTAATAAAGTAGAAAATTTAGCCTCAACGAAATCTGAAATTAAACCTTCGGAAGTGATTGTTGAGGCGAAAGAACTTCCGATCATTAAAGAAAATCCCAAGGAGATTGCGGCACAGATAAGCCAAATTCCGGCAGAAAAGATTTTAGCAAAAACAGATTCTACAAAAACTCAAGTGAAAAAGAAACGATATGTAGATCCTTCAACTTTGCTTTTCTCTGTGGAACATAAAGACGTTATCGAAAAAACAAAAGGTGGAAGCAACGTGGCAACCATCGATCTGAATTCCAAATAATTTAATTTAAACTTTAAAAATAATAATACTATGATTAAGAAATTTATCATCGCAGGAATGTTGTGCCTTGTTGCAACCACTGTAAATGCACAAAAAGGACTAAAACTAAATCTACAGTCAAAGGAAGATACCGAAGTAAGCCCGATCGTAAAAGAAAAAGTAGATGAATATGCAAAGAAGATCGATGCCATCATTCAGGAAGAAAAAAAGCTGATGGAAGCTGAACTTCTGATTCTTCAGTCTAAAAATTTGGAGAAAACAGAATTCGACAAACAGAAAGCTGAAGTTGCCGACCGTTATTCAGACAAGATCGATCAAAAAATTGAAGCTTTAGGTTTTGATCTTGATACGGTGATCCAGAAGCAGGTAAAATATTCTCTTTTGAATTCTGATGTGACTTCAAATGAAGAATTGAAAGCGAAATTGCTGAAGAAATTCCGTGCTACAAAAAATCTTCATGGCTATTTCTCTTACGGTATTATGACGCTGACGAATGATAAAGCAGACAATGATTTAGATAAAAATTTAGGTTATGCCAATAATCTTGAGTTCGGTTTAAAATTTAATTATCAGTTTAACAGAACAAGTCCTTGGGGTTTAATTTCAGGAATCGGATTTTCATGGAGAACCCTACGTTTAGACAACAATATGATCTTTGCCAAAGATGCCAATGCAGATGTTTCTGTAGCAAATTACCAAGGGAATACTGATAAAAGTAAACTGAGAACAGGTTATATTATGGTTCCTCTGGGATTGCAATATAATTTCTCTAAGCTAAAAAATGCAGGAATGGATATTCAGTACAGGCCGTATTCTGATGGTTTTAGAATTGCTGCAAACATGTACGGTGGAGTAAAAATGTCTAGCAACAATATTGTAAGTGGTGATCGTGAAGATTTCAGAGACAGAGGTAATTATCAGGTAAATCCTTTTGTTTATGGTGCTCAGTTTACCGTTTCTTATGATAATATCAGTCTTTTCGTGAAGAAAGATTTCAGCAATTTCTTCAAAGATTCTTATTTTCAAAACGATAAAGCACTCGTTTTCGGAATAGGAATAGGATTATAACTTTCATAGAATTTCATATTAACAAAGAAACAATTGATTTTATTTAAAATCAATTGTTTTTGTTTGTAATTAGTTGTATATCTATCAATATAAACTGCATTTCATTACAAACATATCGTTTTCAAACAAAACTACTTTGCGTTTGGTTACAAAACGATTGTTTTTAAACAAAAGTAAATTGCATTTAGTCACAAACGGAGTGTTTTTAAATAAAACTAAATTGTGTTTGGTTACAAAACGATCGTTTTTAAACAAAAGTAAAGTGCATTTGGTTCCAAACAGTTTGTTTTGAACCTTCGGCAGAATTTCCGAGAACATAAACAGTTTTGTAATGATTTTTGAATTTTTAAACTAAAAAAAAACTCCGTAGAAATTATTTCCACGGAGTTTTTATTAATTATTAATTTTATCATTAAGGAGGTTACTTATCTAAATCTATTTGATTTTTTTTTTAAATAAAACTTAACCACTTAACTTTCCTTAATGTTTCAAAATTAGGTTAAAATTTTATTTCAAACTTCCCACCATATCTTCGGGTTTCACCCATTCGTCAAACTGTTCAGAAGTGACAAAGCCAAGATTGATCGCTTCTTCTTTTAAAGTCGTTCCGTTTTTATGTGCAGTTTTTGCAATCTTAGCAGCATTTTCGTAACCGATGTGCGTGTTCAAAGCTGTTACCAACATTAAAGATTTGTCTACGAGCTCTTTGATTCTTTCCATATTAGGTTCAATTCCGACTGCACAATGATCGTTAAACGAGATACATGCATCTGCAATCAACTGAGCAGATTGTAAGAAATTGTAAGCCATCACCGGTTTGAAAACATTGAGTTCATAATTTCCCTGAGTTCCTGCAAATGAGATCGTAGTATCGTTTCCTAAAACCTGCGCGCAAACCATCGTCAAGGCTTCGTTCTGTGTAGGATTTACTTTCCCAGGCATGATGGAAGAACCCGGCTCATTTTCAGGAATATGAATTTCCCCAATCCCGGAACGCGGTCCTGAAGCCAGTAATCTGATGTCCTGAGCAATTTTATATAAAGAAACCGCCAGTTGTTTTAAGGCGCCGTGAGATTCTACAATCGCGTCGTGAGCTGCTAAAGCTTCAAATTTATTTGCTGCCGTGATAAAAGGAAGATTGGTGAATTTCGCAATGTATTCTGCTACTTTCACATCATAACCTTGAGGTGTATTTAAACCAGTTCCAACTGCGGTTCCGCCTAAAGCAAGCTCAGAAAGATGTGGTAATGTGTTTTTTAAAGCTTTTACGCCGTAATTCAATTGAGCCACATATCCTGAAAATTCCTGACCCAAAGTCAAGGGTGTTGCATCCATCAAATGCGTTCTTCCGATCTTAACAATATCTTTAAAAGCTTCTGATTTTTCTTTTAAGGTATCTCTTAGTTTTTCAACCGCAGGAATGGTCGTTTCAACAACTTTTTTATATGCTGCAATGTGCATTGCTGTAGGATACGTGTCATTGGAAGACTGAGATTTATTCACATCATCATTTGGGTGAACTTCAGTTTTGTCGCCTAAAGTTCCACCGGCATTTACGTGAGAACGATTGGCAATTACCTCATTTACATTCATATTCGACTGTGTACCGGAACCGGTTTGCCAAATTACCAAAGGAAACTGATCGTATAATTTTCCTTCAAGAATTTCTTCGCAGACCTGTGCAATCATATCTCTTTTGTCAGCAGAAAGAACTCCTAAATCTGAATTTGTAAATGCTGCAGCTTTCTTTAAGTATGCAAACGCTTCGATAATTTCATGGGGCATAGAACCTTCCGGACCGATTTTGAAATTGTTTCTCGAACGCTCTGTCTGTGCGCCCCAAAACTTGTCTGCAGGAACCTGCACTTCACCCATGGTGTCTTTTTCTATTCTGTAATTCATTGTGAAATTGTTTTATTAAAGGTTGATCTAAGGTTGAGTTTAAGATTGATTTGAAACTTAATCTCGACCTTCGCCTCAATTGATAAAGTTAAACAATGAATAAAAACCTCGCAATTTATAATCATTATAAATATCAATTTCAACTAATGATTTTTAATCATGTTTTTTTGAGTAAGCTGTATTTTTGCACCGAAATAAAAGCAACATGGAATTTAAATATCAGGATCCGTATCCGATTCTAAAAGATGATACGGTTTATAAAAAATTGACTTCAGACTATGTGAAAGTTGAGCAACATGGCGAAAGAGAAATTTTAACCATCGATCCGAAAGGTCTTGAGCTATTGGCTGAAGAAGCGATGGCGGATGTTTCTTTTATGCTTCGTTCTTCGCACTTGGCAAGTTTGAAAAAAATTATTGATGATCCTGAAGCCACTGATAACGATAGATTCGTTGCTTATAATTTATTGCAAAACGCTGCTGTAGCCGTGGAAGGTGCTTTGCCTTCTTGTCAGGATACAGGAACGGCGATTGTGATGGGAAAAAAAGGTGAAAATGTGTACACCGGGGTTGAAGACGGCGAATATTTAAGCAAAGGAATTTACAATACTTATCAAAAAAGGAACCTAAGATATTCTCAAGTTGTGCCTTTGACGATGTTTGACGAGAAAAATTCAGGTTCAAATCTTCCTGCGCAAATTGATATTTATGCTAAAAAAGGAGATTACTACGAGTTTTTATTCTTAACGAAAGGTGGAGGTTCTGCAAATAAAACATTCCTCTATCAAAAGACAAAATCTTTACTAAACGAAAAATCTCTTGAAGCGTTTGTGAAAGAGAGAATTTCTGATTTAGGAACAGCAGCTTGTCCGCCTTATCACTTGGCTTTGGTAATTGGAGGAACTTCTGCCGAAGCAAATTTAGCAGCGGTTAAAAAAGCGTCAGCAAAATATTATGACAATCTTCCGACCGAAGGAAATGAAGCGGGACAGGCTTTCAGAGACTTGGAATGGGAAGCAAAAGTTCAGAAAATCTGTCAGGAAAGTGCAATCGGTGCTCAGTTTGGCGGGAAATATTTAACACACGATGTTCGGGTAATCAGATTGCCTCGTCACGCGGCTTCTTGTCCGGTTGGGATGGGAGTTTCTTGTTCGGCAGACAGAAATATTAAGGGGAAAATTACCAAAGAAGGCATTTTCTTAGAGCAATTGGAGCAGGATCCTAAAAGATTCTTACCTGCAACACCGCCACATTTGGAGGCAGCAGTTGATATTGATCTGAATAAACCAATGTCTGAGATTTTAGCTGAACTTTCAAAATATCCAATCAAAACTAGATTAAAATTAAGCGGAACATTGATTGTTGCAAGAGATATCGCTCACGCAAAAATCAAAGAATTATTAGACAGCGGACAACCAATGCCTGAATATTTCAAAAACCACCCGATTTATTACGCAGGACCTGCAAAAACGCCGGAAGGAATGGCATCAGGAAGTTTTGGACCTACAACTGCGGGAAGAATGGATGTGTACGTAGACGAATTCCAAAGTCACGGCGGAAGTATGGTGATGCTCGCAAAAGGTAACAGAACAGCAGACGTTACGAACGCATGTCATAAATATGGTGGTTTCTACATCGGTTCAATTGGTGGTCCCGCTGCTATTTTGGCGAAAGAAAATATTCTGTCAGTCGAAGTGGTTGATTTCC
Source organism: Chryseobacterium sp. CY350 (assembly GCF_027945075.1). Classification (NCBI taxonomy): domain Bacteria; kingdom Pseudomonadati; phylum Bacteroidota; class Flavobacteriia; order Flavobacteriales; family Weeksellaceae; genus Chryseobacterium; species Chryseobacterium wangxinyae. Next base: position 2,589,799 of record NZ_CP116034.1, on the reverse strand, counting down.
CTGAATTAGGAATGGAAGCAGTAAGAAAAATTGAAGTAAAAGATTTCCCTGCTTTCATCATTACCGATGATAAAGGAAATGACTTCTTCGCAAATCTTGCGCATTAAATTTAGGTTTAAAAGTTATATGCAGCAATTTTAGAGTAGCAATTGTAGTCTAACATCTGACATCTAACTTCTAATATCTACATTAATTAGTTTAAAATAATAATAAATTGCAAAATTTAGGTTCTATATCTTTTGATGAAAAAGAAAAAAGTCCTATTTTTGCCTAAAATCTATAAGAAAGATGATGTTATCAGCATTTTGGCCGTTTTATCAGTTCCTTTGGACAATTTACTTTGTTACAATGTTCCTAGTGGGATTCTGGTGTATTTTTATGTTTTTTGGTTTTGTGATCCCATTGTGGTTAACAGAAGGTTTAAAGGAATATTTCGGTAAGGTAAAGCCTTTCGATCCTGAAGATATCAGAAGAAAACTAATTACAGAGCAAGAAGGCGCTGAAGTAATTTTCAACCAACCTAAAGGTCACGGTCCTTTCTTACACGATAGCCACGGGCACAATCACGGACATCATTAATTGAATGTCATCGCTTTTTCACCTTAATTCTGAAAAAGTGATATCATAGCAAAACAACATATATAAAACCATCGATTTATCGGTGGTTTTTCTTTTTAATGAAGACGTGATAGTTTATTATGATCGTATTGAAGTTTTAAATACTTTTTTTATCATTAAATTTAATTGATAATCAACTATTATGGAGCTTTAAGTATTCTTATTTTGTGAATGTAACGGATAATGGTATAATAATGCATTATCCTTTCATTGATTTTTCAGGCTTTTGTATTCATCGAATAATAAAATCTAAATTTTTATCATTTTGTTAAGTATTTTATTCTATTTTTATTAAAATTAAACTAAATGAAAAAACTATATTTTTTATTTTATCTGTTGATAACGAGTGTACTATCGGCACAGATAACTTATACGATTACGCCTAATCCTTTTAACGAAACCGATCAGATTACATTATCTGTTCCCGGTAATCAGATTGATGAAACCGCGTGGGGAGTTGCCAATAATGCAATTTACATCTGGTCGTGGTCATTAGATCAGAACTATGCAAACAGTCAGGACTGCCCTACCAATGGGAGCTGGACGAACTCTAACGAATTAAACAAGCTGTCTTATAATTCAGGAACAGATACTTATTCTTTAACATTTACCCCAACAACCTTTTATGGACGAACAGGGATTGGGCGATTTGGTTTTCTCTTAAAAACAAAAACAGGAAATCACCAGACTTCACCCGATATTTTTGTGAATGTCGGAACGTTAAATTTAAATTTAACAAATCCTGCAGCAAATAGTTTGACTTCAGTTCCTACAGGAAATGCAATCAACATTACGGCGACCACCAGTATTAATGCTACTTTTCAATTAAAAGCAAATGGAACCGTAGTAAATTCTACCTCAACACCGTCATCGTCTTACAGCTACAGCTACACGGTTGCAGCAGATGCAAATATGGAATTGATCGCGACTGCGGGTTCAACGGTAAAAAATTCCACTTTTATATTACAGGTTCCGAGAAATGTTGTTTCGCAGGCGATTCCGAGCTGGATCAGACAGGGGATCAATTATAATCCTACAGACAATACAAAAGTTGGTTTGGCTTTATATGCTCCCTTTAAAAGTTTCGTGCATGTGATCGGAAGTTTCAACAACTGGGCGGTGAATGATGCCTATTTAATGAAAAGAGACACCACAAATCCTGATTTGTACTGGATCGAACTGAGCGGATTAACTCCGCAGCAATTATATACTTTTCAATATCGAACCAACGATTTGAGAAAGGTGGCAGACCCTTTTTCTCCGCAGATTTTGTCTTCTTATGATGATCAGTTTATTTCTGCAACTACTTATCCGGCTTTGCCTACGTTTCCTTCGGGACAAGGGTTTGAAGTTTCAATGTTTAAAACAGGAGAAACTCCTTACAATTGGCAGGTGACGAATTTTGCCAGACCCAATAAAGAGAATTTAATCGTTTATGAATTATTATTGCGAGATTTCACACAGGAAAAAAACTGGCAGTCTTTAATTAATAAAATCAATTACCTTAAAGATTTGAAAATCAATGCAATTGAATTGATGCCGATTATGGAATTTGAAGGAAATCTTTCATGGGGATATAATACGTCATTCCACTATGCATTAGACAAAGCTTACGGAACGCCACAGAAATTTAAAGAATTTGTCGATTTGTGCCATCAAAATGGGATTGCTGTTATTTTAGATGTTGCCTTTAATCATGCAACAGGAAGATCTCCTTTGGTTAGACTTTGGAATGTAGATCCGGATGGTGACGGTTACGGTGATGTTGCACCAAATAATCCATATTTCAATACCGTTCCTAAGCATTCTTATAATGTTTTTAATGATTTTAACCATACAAGTTTGGCTACGAAATATTATGTGGAAAGAACTTTACAACAATGGTTAACTGAATATAAAATTGATGGTTTCCGTTGGGATTTAACTAAAGGATTTACGCAAAACTGTACCGCAAACGATGAAACTTGTACCAATGCTTATCAGCAGGACAGAGTTGATATTCTGAAAGACTACGCAGACAAACAATGGGCTATCGATCCTACTTCATACATGATTTTTGAACATCTTGGAACCGATGCCGAAGAGCAGCAGTGGGCAAATTATAGAGTGGCAGAAGGAAAAGGCGTGATGCTATGGAATAATCAGACGGGTTCTTATAATCAGAACACAATGGGATATAGCCAGAACAGTAATTTTGATCGAATGGATCACGAGCTCCACGGTTTTTCTAATATGCATGCAGTTGGATATGGTGAAAGTCATGATGAGGAAAGATTAATGTTTAAAAATCTTGCTTATGGAGCGGTAAACGGAGGATATAATGTGACCAATCTGAATACGTCTTTAGAAAGAATGAAAACTTTCGGAGCTACATTTTTTACGATTCCTGGTCCTAAGATGATTTGGCAGTTTGGAGAATTGGGTTACGAATTCAGCATCAACAGATGTGCAGATGGTGCGATTAATAACAATTGCCGTACAGATGAAAAACCTGTTGCATTCACCTTGGGTTATGATACCAATACCAACAGAAAAGCAATCTACAATACTTGGGCGCAGATTATTAATATCAGAAATTCTCATCCGGTTTTTAAATCAAAAACATATACTGTTGAGTCTAATAATCTGGCCAACGACCCGAATGGTTTGATTACCAGAATTTATATCAATGATCCTTTGCTGACAGCGGGAGTTAAAAATGTAGTTGTTTTGGCAAACTATGATACATCGGCAAAAAATGTCGTTCCTTATTTTCCTTTTGTAGGGCAATGGCAGAATTTAATGGATAATACAGCGTTCAATGTTACTTCCACAACTGCTCCGATTACACTTCAGCCTGGAGAATTCAGAATTTTTGGAAATCCGTTTACTACTTTATCTACTGCTGAAGAAAATTTAGATAAAAGATTGTCTCTTCAGATTGCAGATAATCCTGTGAAAAACGGTTTAGCTAAATTAATTTATCACAAAGCTAAAAACGGAGAAATCGCCATATACGATATGAGTGGTAAAAAGATGGATTCGTTTAAATTAAAAAATGAAGACGGAATCTATGAGTTAAGAACCAATTATCCTGCAGGAACTTATCTTGTTCATCTAAAAACAGATAACGGAGTTGCCATTCAGAAAATGATTGTTCAGTAAAATCAAAAACAATATAAAGCTCATGAAAATGAGCTTTTTTTATTAATCATCAAATCCGTATCTTTGCATACTAAATTTTTAATATGTCTAAGTCATTAATTCCAAAATTAGAAGCTATAAAACAAAGATATAATGAGGTTGCAGACCTTATTATACAGCCAGACGTAATTTCGGATCAGAAAAAATATTCTTCACTCAATAAAGAATACAGCGATTTAGGAAAAATTGTACACGTTTACAATCAATATAAAGGTGCTTTAGATAATATTGCAGAATCTGAGGAAATCATTGCAGATGGTTCAGACAGAGACTTGGTAGATATGGCTAAAGAAGAAAAAGTAGAAGCTCAGGCAAAACTTCCCGGTTTGGAAGAAGAGTTAAAAGTTCTTTTGATTCCCAAAGATCCTACAGATGATAAAAACGTCATCGTAGAACTTCGTGCCGGAACAGGTGGCGACGAAGCTGCTATTTTTGTGGAAGATGTCTATAGAGCTTATGCAATGTTCTTTAAAACAAAAGGCTGGAAACATGAAATCACAGATTCCAGCGAAGCCGCGAAAGGTTATAAAGAATTGATTTTAAAGATCGAAGGTGACGGTGTTTACGGAATCATGAAATTTGAATCTGGAGTTCACCGTGTACAGCGTGTTCCGGAAACCGAATCTCAGGGAAGGGTGCATACTTCGGCAATTACCGTTGCTGTTTTACCGGAAGCTGAAGAAATTGATTTTGAACTAAATCCTGCCGATATCGAAATGCAGACTTCACGTTCTGGTGGAGCGGGTGGACAGAACGTAAACAAGGTTGAAACAAAAGTACAATTGACGCACAAACCTTCAGGAATGGTGGTTGTTTGTCAGCAGGCTCGTTCTCAGTTGGCCAACAGAGAGTTGGCAATGGAAATGCTTCGTACCAAATTATATGATATTGAAGTTCAGAAATCTGTCGGAGATATTGCTGCACAGCGTAAATCGATGGTTTCTACCGGTGACCGTTCTGCAAAAATCAAAACCTACAACTATCCGCAGGGAAGAGTTACCGATCACAGAATCAACAAATCGATGTACAATCTTGATGCCTACATGAATGGAGATATTGGAGAAATGATTGATGCTGTAATTATGGCAGAAAATGCTGAGAAAATGAAAGGTGAAGAGGAGAATTATTAATTTTTTCTTTTAAAAATATTGTAAAGCTTCTGAGAAATCGGGAGCTTTTTTTCGTTTTGTTACAAAACAACTGTGGGAAACGAATCAACTTTTTAATATGTTTCAAACTAATTCGGCAAGACTTTCGTCGTTTTTGTTTTGTTACAAAACAACTGTGGGAAACAAAACAATAGTATGATTTGTTTCAAATCGACTCGGTAAGACTTTCGGTATTGTTATTTGATTACAAAACAAATGTCGGAATGCAAAATGCTTAATTTAGTTATAATTCAACTAACAGATTTTGTTGATTTAAAAAAATTCACTCAAATAGGTTGGTCTATTTTCTATTTTTTTTATTCCCCTAACTTTTCTTAAATTTGAGAAAACCCGTCATAATGAATTTCAAACCATTCTTATTAACAGCTGGAGTATTGTTTTCAGCCACTTTTTATTCTCAAAAAATGAATTATCCTAAAGCAGTAAAAGGAAATCAAACAGATACATATTTTGGAACTGCCGTTGCAGATCCGTATAGAGATTTAGAAAACGATTCTGAAGCTACCAAAAAATGGGTGGATGAAGAGGTAGCTTTCAGTCAGAATTATCTGTCAAAAATTCCATTCAGAGAGCAAATTAAAAATCAGTTGACAGACATCTGGAATTACGAAAAAATTGGCGCGCCTTTTAAAGAAGGAGATTATACCTATTATTATAAGAACAACGGTCTTCAGGCGCAATCTGTTTTGTACAGAACAGATAACAAGACAAAAAATACTGAAGTTTTTTTAGATCCAAATAAATTTTCAGAAAAAGGAACAACGTCGCTTTCAAGTTTGTCTTTCAACAAAAAAGGAAATTTAGCGGCATATGCAATTTCAGAAGGTGGGAGCGACTGGAATAAAATCATCATCATCGATGCAATTACAAAAAAACAAATCGATGAAACCATCGTAGACGTTAAGTTTAGCGGAATTTCCTGGTTGGGTGATGACGGTTTCTACTATTCAAGTTACGACAAGCCGAAAGAAGGAACAGTTTTATCAGGAATGACCGATAAACATAAAGTTTTCTTCCACAAATTAGGCACAAAACAATCAGCAGATCAATTGATTTTCGGGGGAGATAAAACGCCACGAAGATATTTGGGAGCAGGTGTTTCTGAAGATCAGAGATATTTAATCATTTCGGCAGCGAATGCTACTAATGGAAATGAATTATACATTAAAGATTTAAAGAAAGGCGGTGATTTCGTTCAAATCAACAAAGGCTTTGATATCAACGTAAATTTGGTGGATACAGAAGGCGACAATCTTTTTATTTTTACAGATAAAGATGCTCCGAATATGCGTTTGGTTAAAACGACTATCCAAAATCCGTCTCCGCAAACATGGAAAGATGTTATCCCTGAAACAGAAAACGTATTGGGAATCTCTTCGGGTGGTGGTTATTTCTTTGCAACCTATATGGTTGATGCGATTGATAAAGTAAAACAATTCGACAAAACCGGAAAACTGATCAGAGAAATATCTTTGCCTGGAAAAGGTAATGTCGGCGGATTTGGCGGTAAAGAAAAAGAGAAGGAAATGTATTATTCTTTCAGCAATTATATTACGCCGGGAACGACCTATAAATTTAATGCAGATACCGGAAAATCTGAAGTTTATCAAAAGCCAAAAGTGAAATTTAACCCTGAAGACTATGTTTCAGAACAGGTTTTCTACACGTCAAAAGACGGGACAAAAGTTCCAATGATGATCAATTACAAAAAAGGGATCAAACTTGACGGTAAAAATCCAACGATGCTGTACTCTTATGGAGGTTTCAATATCAGTTTGCAACCATCTTTCTCAGTAGTCAATGCAATCTGGATGGAAAATGGCGGGATTTATGCCGTTCCAAACATCAGAGGCGGTGGTGAATATGGTAAAAAATGGCATGATGCAGGAACCAAACTTCAAAAGAAAAATGTATTTGAAGATTTCATCGCAGCTGGTGAATATTTACAGTCCAAAGGGTATACTTCAAAAGAATATATGGCACTTTCCGGCAGATCGAATGGTGGACTTTTAGTTGGTGCAACGATGACACTGCGTCCTGACTTGGCAAGAGTTGCTTTCCCGGGAGTTGGCGTTTTAGATATGTTAAGATACAATAAATTTACCGCAGGCGCAGGCTGGTCTTACGATTACGGAACTGCTGAAGATAATAAAGAAATGTTTGATTATCTTAAATCGTATTCTCCCGTTCATAACGTAAAAACAGGAACTTGCTACCCTTCAACAATGATTATCACAAGTGATCACGATGATAGAGTAGTTCCGGCGCATTCATTTAAATTCGGTGCAGAATTACAGGAAAAACAGAAATGTGCAAACCCGATTTTGGTTAGAATTGAGAAGAACGCTGGTCATGGAGCAGGAAGGGCGACCGATCAGGTTATCAGTGAAAATGCAGATCTTATTTCTTTTGCTTTGTTCGAAATGGGAATTAAAAAGCTTGAAAAATAATTACAACATAACTGAATTAAAAGGCGATTTTGCAGCGATGCAAAGTCGCTTTTTTATACGAAAACTAAGACAGATTTGTTATCCCAAAAATGCTTATTTTTAAAATCTTAAATCAGAACTCATGAGAAGGGAAATTCAAAACAAAAATCCCCAATTTAGTATATCAGAAAAGCAGACAGAAATCTATCCATTTGAAAAAGATGGATTAGAATTGAAGTCTTCTTACACGAGAGAAGATGTTAAAAACCAATTTCTTACGCAGACTTCTCCGGGAATTGCACCTTATTTAAGAGGACCATATTCTACAATGTACGTGCAAAAACCGTGGACGGTTCGTCAGTATGCAGGATTTTCCACGGCTGAAGAGTCTAATGCTTTTTATAGAAGGAATTTGGCTGCAGGGCAGAAAGGACTTTCGGTTGCATTTGATCTCGCCACGCACAGAGGATATGATTCTGATCATCCAAGAGTGGTAGGTGATGTTGGAAAAGCCGGAGTTGCGATTGATTCTGTGGAAGATATGAAAATTTTGTTTGATCAGATTCCTTTAGATGAAATTTCGGTTTCTATGACAATGAATGGTGCCGTTTTGCCGATTTTATCATTTTATATCGTTGCCGCAGAAGAGCAGGGTATTGCTCATGATTTGCTTTCAGGAACTATTCAGAATGATATTCTGAAAGAATTTATGGTAAGAAATACCTATATCTATCCGCCGGAACCTTCCATGAAAATCATTGCAGATATTTTTGAATATACGGCTCAGAATATTCCAAAGTTCAATTCGATTTCTATTTCAGGATATCATATGCAGGAAGCAGGAGCAACACCGGTTTTGGAAATGGCTTATACACTTGCTGATGGTTTAGAATATGTAAGAACAGGAATAAAAGCTGGCATGAACGTCGACGATTTTGCTCCGAGACTTTCATTTTTTTGGGCAATCGGGATGAATCACTTTATGGAAATTGCTAAGATGCGCGCGGCGAGATATATTTGGGCGACACTTTTAAAGCAATTTAATCCTCAAAATCCTAAATCTTTGGCCTTAAGAACACATTCCCAAACTTCCGGGTGGTCTTTAACCGAGCAGGAACCTTTTAATAATATTACCAGAACTGCAATTGAGGCCTTATCTTCAGCATTAGGAGGGACGCAGTCTTTACATACAAACGCTTTGGACGAAGCAATTGCACTTCCTACAGATTACTCAGCAAAAATTGCTAGAAATACTCAGATTATTCTACAGCAGGAAAGCGGAATTTGTGATGTGGTAGATCCGATGGGTGGAAGTAATTTGGTTGAAGCCATGACTCAGCAGATGATCGAAGAAGCCATGAAGTATATCGATGAGGTAGAAAAAGAAGGCGGAATGACCAAAGCCATCGAAGCCGGAATTCCAAAAATGAGAATTGAAGAGGCAGCCGCAAGAAAACAGGCAAAAATAGACAGCGGCGAAGAGTTTATTATTGGTGTCAATTCTTTCAGGTCAAGTTTAAAGCAGACCCCAATCGATATTTTAGACATTGATAATACTGAAGTTCGCAGAAAACAGATCGAAAGACTGGAAAAAATTAAATTAGAAAGAAATCCGGAAAAAGCTGAAGAAATTCTTGAAGAAATAAGAAATGCCGCAGTCAGCAGAGACAAAAACTTGTTGGCATTATGCATTGAGGCAGCCCGCCGAAGAGTTACTTTAGGTGAAATGAGTGACGCGATGGAAGAAAGTTTCGGACGTTATAAAGCCAACATCAGAACAATACAGGGAGTTTACGCTATGAATGCAGGTAAAAATGAATATTTTGGAAAAGCGCTTTTGCTCACACAGAAATTTGAGGAAGAAGAAGGTCGCCGCCCAAGAATCATGGTCGCAAAAATGGGACAGGATGGTCATGATCGTGGTGCGAAAGTAGTTGCCACTGCATTCGCTGATATGGGTTTTGACGTTGATGTAGCTCCTTTATTTCAGACTCCAGAAGAGGTTGCTAAGCAGGCGGTAGAAAATGACATCCATATTCTGGGAGTTTCATCATTGGCAGCGGGTCACAAAACTTTGGTTCCGCAAGTCGTTGAAGAATTGAAAAAACTTGGGGCAGACGATATTACCATTGTTGTTGGCGGAGTAATTCCACAACAGGATTATGAGTTTCTCTACCAAAATGGAGCAGATTTTATTTTCGGTCCCGGAACGAATCTTCCAAAATGTGCAGTAGATATTCTTAATAGGTTTTTAAGTGAAGTTAATTAAATAGTGAAATCTACAATCATATAAAAAATTAAATTTAAGTTAAGATATTTTTTGAGAAGCTCTTTTGCATAGGTTTTGTACTGTTAGGCATAACCAAAACAAATTATTATGGCTTATACAGTAGTTTCAGTATTTCCGTCAGGTGTAAATACAGAGGAAATCAAATCAAAATTAATGAATAACGGATTTAATGAAGCGGATATCATTGTTTCTAAATCTAATCTGCAAGACGATTCCACAGCAGACAATTATCAGGACGATGAAAAGACGAAAAGTTTTTGGGATCATGTTTTTGTAAGTGATAACGAAATGTTGGATGCATATAGCAGAGAGAGCGTCGGGAAAATTAACCTGATCGTCTATACATCAGATATCACAGAAGCACAAAATGCGAAAAAAATTCTTGATGAATCCGGTGCTTTGAAGATTTATAACAAACCATCTTTTAGCGAAGAAAAACCAGATACAGCTGGGCTTCCGGAAGATGTATACAACGGAATTATCGCTAAAGCAAGACATAATTTATACTTCTTAGACTCCGAAAGAACATACAGTACAAAATCCAGAGGAATGGAAGATACGATGGATGATCTTGGTTCTAAAGATTAAAACTAAATTTTACAATATAAACTCTGAATAAAAATATTTATTCAGGGTTTTTTATGAATTTTCTCGAAAAATATTTGTCAGAATCAAAATTAATCTATCTTTGCACCTGAAAATCAAGTTTAACCAATTAAAAAACAGCGAAGCAATGTTCAAATTAGATCATAATTCTCCTTTCGGTTTGCCACTCATGGTGGTAAGGCTTCGTGGTTTGGTACATTCTTAGAATAACAGTACAATGATATATCAAAACCCGAAGTCGTAAGATTTCGGGTTTTTTATTGTGTGATATTTCAAACTCAAAACAGTTTCCCCGAAATCAATTTTTTAGGAGCTTAATCCCGCTTTTCGTTGCAATCTTTTTTTAGCAAAAAAGGATTTCCACTACAATCGGGGCTAGGGTTTTTCGCTCCAAATCAACTATTGTCATAAAAATATCTTGACAACAAATAACCAACTAAAAATTTAGTTGGTTCAAATATTCGGTGCGAGAATGTCTAACATCTCACATCTATTATCTAAAATCTAAAAAGATGGGAAATTTAAAACTAAAAGGAAAAGATATATTAAAATTAGGCTATCCAAACAACCAGAGCGTCAACATTGCATTGGAAGTAATGAAAAGAAATTTTGCAACCAAAAACATTCATTATGTAAAATCTCTTCTCAAGGAAATCCAGCAAAATCCGGAGAACTTCGAGAAAGATTTAACCTTCGGACAAATCGCAGAAGCTTTGATTTCATCAAAGAAAACAGAGAAAAGAATGCTCAACACCAACCGGGCTTCTTTTCAGATTTTCGGAAACAACATTTCAGATCAAGCAAAAAACCAATTGTACACCGCATTGAAATTGCCAATTGCAACGCAAGGCGCTTTAATGCCCGATGCACACAGCGGTTACGGACTTCCGATCGGTGGAGTTCTCGCCGTAGAAAACGCAGTAATTCCTTACGGAGTCGGGATGGATATCGGTTGCAGAATGTCGCTCAGTATTTTGGATACACCAATTTCATATCTGGACGGCGCAAGAGACAAATATGAAAAAGCGCTTGCTGACCACACCAAATTCGGAATGTACGAAACGCACAAATCTCACGTCGACCACGAAATTTTCGACAGAGATACGTTCGATTTAATTCCGATTTTGAAAAGATTGAAAGGAAAGGCCATCAAACAAATGGGAAGTTCCGGCGGTGGAAATCACTTTGTGGAATTCGGAGAAGTGGAAATTACGGAAGAAGATGAACAAATCAATCTTCCAAAAGGAAAATATCTCGGAATCCTTTCGCACAGCGGTTCACGTGGATTGGGAGCAGAAATCGCTCAGTATTATTCGAGAGTGGCGACAGAACAATGTCCGTTACCAAAAGAAGCACAAAACTTCGCTTGGCTGGATTTGAACACGCATCTAGGATTAGAATACTGGACAGCTATGAATCTCGCAGGAGATTATGCTTCAGCTTGTCACGACGACATTCACAGAAGACTGGTGAAAGCTGTCGGCGGAAGAGTGAAAGCCAAAATCGAAAACCATCACAACTTTGCGTGGAAAGAAATCCACAACGGAAAAGAAGTGGTAGTTCACAGGAAAGGTGCCACTCCGGCCAACGAAAATGAGTTGGGAATGATTCCCGGTTCAATGACGGCAAAAGGTTTTATCGTCCGTGGAAAAGGAAATCCGGATTCGCTGAACTCGGCTTCACACGGCGCGGGAAGAGCTTTTTCGAGAGGAGAATGCAGAAACCGTTTTACTCAGAATGACATTAAGAAAGAATTAAAACTCAAAAATGTCACCCTGATGGGCGGAAATGCGGAAGAAGCACCGATGGCGTACAAAGACATCAACGAAGTGATGAACGCGCAAAGTGAATTGGTGGATATTCTCGGAACTTTTCAACCTCGAATTGTTAGGATGGACAAATAGTGATTTATGTTAGATGCGGGATGTTGGTGTTTGATGTAAAATACTTGCATTTTAATTCTTTCGAAAATCATTAAATAATTTATAACAAATAATAATAAAAAGGAGAAAAACCATAGCCCCGATTGCAGCGGCATCCTTTTTTTGCGTTGGCTTGAAAAAAGCGATGGCAAAAAAAGATACAGCGGAAAGCGGGAGTAAGCTCCTAAAAAACAATGGACAAAATAATACAAATCACCTCGGGAAGAGGACCTTTAGAATGCCAATGGGTAGTTGCCAAAGTTCTGAAGGTCTTTCTTGAGGAAGCAAAACAAAACAAAATCGATTACGAAATCATCCACCGTGAAAATGGCGATGAGAACCTTACTTTGAAATCTGCAACCTTACTTTTAAAAGGAAAAGAAGTCAATGAATTTCTGAAAACCTGGCTTGGAAGCATTCTTTGGATCGGTAAAAGTTCGTTTCGGAAATTTCATAAACGAAGCAATTGGTTTATTGGGATTTTTGAACTGGAAGGGTTGGAGAAAATTGAATTTAATGAAAAAGAAATTCAGTTTCAGACGACGAGAAGTCAGGGAAGTGGCGGGCAAAACGTGAATAAAGTGGAAACTGCTGTTCGTGCAACCTATCCAAAAACCGGACAAATTGTTTTCGTGCAGGATTCCCGTTCGCAACTGGAGAATAAGAAACTTTCCACTATTCGACTAAAAGAAAAAGTGATGGAATTTCATATTCAGCAACTGGAAAAACAAATGCAGGAAACGTGGAACAATCATTTGAATGTTCAGCGAGGAAATCCGATTCGTACTTTTTCGGGAACCGATTTTAAAAAGAATCATCAGGAAAAATCTTTCAAAAAAGAAAGATATCAACTGAAAAATGAATTAAAAAATTACAGAAATGACCTTAACTAAAAGTAAATATTATTTTGAAGCGCTGGATAATTATCCATACAGCTTGCCGGATTGTCTGGAAGCGTTGAATTATGCGCTTTCCTACGATCCTGAAGATGCAGATTCGCTTTGTCTGATGGGAAGAATCTACAGCGAAATGCTCATTGATTATGAAAAAGCAAAACTCTATTTCGAGGAAGCGATGCAATGTGATGTAACGAATCTGAATACGCCAAAATACTACATAAAATGTCTTTTGGATAACGAAGATTTGCAGGAAGCGGAAAAGCTGATCAATTATTCTTTAAAAATAAAAGGAATTGATAAGGCTGTTTTATGGTATTACAGATCGTTGCTTTCCGAGATAAGAGGAAGTTTTCCAAATGCGCTAAAGTTTTTGAAAGAAGCAGAAAAATATTGTTTCAATTCTCAAAGTCTTGATTGCATGAAAAGTCGGAAGAAATTTATAAAATCTAAGATGCCTAAGAAATGTAAAAGTAAGAAGGAGACTAAATAAGTCTCCTTTTTTTATAAAGTTAAAAAAAATCGATGTGATTCTACCAATTTTACTGAGAAACACATTTATGAATTGTGTTCAATAAAAAAATTTCGCATGAACCTTAATTTCTTTAATTCCAATAAAATTATTTTTTCACAGAAACTACATAATTATAAACCCACTGATGCTGTTCGTCTGTCAGCTTTGCCTTTGGAGCCATAGAATTCATAATTCCGACCCACTGCACAGATGTAAATTCTGTAGGGTCCGGAAGACCGTGACATCTTTTACAAGAATTTTCAAAAATTGTTTTTCCCTGAGCCAATTGCTCGGCAGTAGAAGTTGAAGGTCCTGCCGGCGCAACTGGCGTTGAAGCTTTAGGAGTACATGAAGCTAGTAAAATAGCGGTGAAAGATGCAGCAGCAATCAATTTTTTCATATGGTTTTATTTGAGTACCAACAAAAATAGACAATTCCCAATTAGCATCATCTAAACGTATTCAATTTAGAAGCATTAAAATTAATAATCTAATTTCTTCTGATTTTGCGGGTTATTTTTATATTTTTGATTTACTGAAATAGCAATGTTCAAAATTGTGTAAAACCAGAAAAATAAATTGAAATTTTCTATACAACAGTTGAAAGATGGCATCCAATCGGGCGATAAGCGACTGATTGCAAAAGCTATTACTTTAATTGAAAGCAAAAAATCTGAACACAGATTGCAGGCGGAAGATTTACTAAAAGAAATAATGCCCTTGACGGGAAATTCTATTCGTGTGGGAATTACCGGAGTTCCCGGAGCCGGAAAATCTACTTTTATTGAGAATTTCGGAAGATTAGCCATTGCAAATGATAAAAAAGTGGCTGTTTTAGCCATTGATCCCAGTTCAGCGATTAATAAAGGAAGTATTTTGGGGGATAAAACCCGAATGGAAGAATTGGCGAGAGAAGAAAATGCTTTCATCCGGCCTTCACCGAGTTCGGGATTTTTGGGAGGTGTTGCAAATACTACTTTTGAAACTATGCTGATCTGTGAGGCCGCAGGATATGACTATATTTTAATTGAAACCGTGGGAGTTGGGCAATCTGAAGTTTTGGTTTCAGATATTACAGATGTTTTTTTGTTCTTAAAAATAATTGGTGGCGGAGACGAGCTGCAAGGCATCAAAAGAGGAATCATGGAAATGGTAGATGTGGTTTTCATCAATAAGGTAGATAAGGATAATCTTCAGAAAGCAAAAAATACAAGGCTTGAACTCAAACGTGCACTGGATTTTATTCCTGCAAAAGAAAAAGATTGGAAAGTTCCTGTTTTACTTGGTTCTGCACTAAATAATGAAGGTTTAGATGAGATTTATAACAAAATTGATGAATTTATTTCTTTAAAAAAGAAAACAGAACGTTTTGATATCATAAGAAAACAGCAATCTGAAAAACGCTTTGAATATTGGGTTCAAGAGTATATTTTGAATATGATGAAGAGAGATGAATCTTTGGAAGAAGCTTATAATCAGCATAAAAAAAATGCTTCAGCGTTGGTTTCTAATCCGAGCACCGAAGCAAAATTATTTGTTGAGAAATTTTTAAATAAAGACTAATTATTCCATTTTTTTTACCTTAATTTCTTCATTTTTAGAAATATATCCATCATAAGTAATTGGCTGTCTGTCGTTACTTCTTACTGAGGTAAATGCTTTTCCGTTTTTGTAAACTTCAATATTAATGTCCGATACATTATTTACATCATTTGGTTTGATTTTAAAAACCCAGTTTCCTTTTTTAGTTTGAGACTTCGAAATCGTGTAATCTTTAGATGTACATCGGTAACCGTTATCTTTTCCATAAGAGGCATTAAATGCTCTTCCGAAGTACGGAAGCACCACTTCCATTTTATCTTTTTTAAGCTCTATTGTATAAGTTCCCGCATCCAATTGTAGAATTCTCGTGGAAGGATTATTTGGAATTCCATTTAATACATTGATGACATCATAATTCATAGGATTGGCTCTCTCTGCATGAAATGTGAATTCTTCTGAGCTCACTAAAGAATTTACAACCGTAGCATCTGAAGTATTTTGTGCTGTGCAACTTTGAAAAAACATGAGTACACCAAACACAGATATTATATTGATAAACTTTTTCATAATCATTAAAATTAGTAAATTTAAATAGCAAAATCTATGCAAATCTTAAGGGCTCATTATTTTGGAATAGATATTGTAAGGTTCAAGTTATATACGCAATACAATGAAAATAACACATCTATTAGGAATAGGAGCTACAGTTTTGTCTCTTGCAGCTTGTACGACCAACCCAATTACAGGAAGATCTTCCTTACAGATTGCAAACAATTCTGAAATTGAGGCAATGGCTTTGCAACAATATAAGCAAACATTGACAGAATCTAAAGTAGTAACGGGATCTCAGGCTCAAAGCGTAAAAAATGTAGGTAACAGAATAAAAAATGCTGCCGAGAAATATTACGCGAGTATAGGACGTGGTGCAGATCTCGCAAATTATAAGTGGGAATTTAATCTTTTGCAGGATAAACAAATAAATGCGTGGTGTATGCCAGGTGGAAAAGTTGCTGTTTATTCTGGTATTCTTCCAATTACAAAAGATGATACAGGATTAGCAGTAGTAATGGGACATGAAGTTTCTCACGCTTTGGCAGGTCACGGTAACGAAAGAATTTCGCAGTCAATGATTGCTCAGGGATTAGGAACAGCCTCAGGTTTAGCAATTAAAAATGAAAGAACAGCAGCGATCTTCCAAAGTGTTTATCCTATTGGTTCGCAGGTTGTTTTGTTAAAATATGGTAGAAATCAAGAATTGGAAGCTGACCAGATGGGATTGTATTTGATGTCGATGGCGGGCTATGATCCTAGACAGGCGATTCCGTTCTGGAACAGAATGGAGGCTTCATCTTCAGGAGCAAGGCAGCCAGAATTTTTATCTACTCACCCAAGTCCGGGATCGAGAGTTGGAGACATAAATAAAAATCTTCCTAAAGCACTGGAATACTACAGAGCAGCTGGAGGAAAAGTTTAAGCTAATTTTTTAAAGCTAAAATTCATTACATAAAAACACAATCTCATGAAAGGTATTTCAATTACAGGACTTATACTTTTGGCTGTTTCAGCTTTGCTTTTTTATCTTACTACAGATTTCACTGTAGAAAAGATAACAATTTCCCATGTAATGGGAGTAATGGCAGGTATAGGAATTGGTCTCATCATTGGCGGACTGATAGGCTATGTGAGCAAAGGTTCTGCGATCAAAGCAGAGCAACAAAGAAAGGAATTCAGACAACTGCAAAAAGATAAAGAAGAGCTTGAAAAACAGGCTGCTATAATCGCACAGCGGGAAGCTGAAATAGAATATCAAAATAAAAATCCTCAAATTTAATTTGAGGATTTTTTTATATTAAGAATAAAATAAATTAGAATTTATATCCTAAACCAAGCATAAAAAGGCTTGATCTGTTGTCATAATCAATCTCCTGATTAGAGCCTGCAACACTGTTGATGAATTTTCTCTGATCTTTAGAAAAAGCACCTTCATATTTTGCAGAGATGATCAGTTTTTTAATCTCACTCTGGAAACCTAACTGATATCCTACTGTAAATTCTTTAGCATCAACTTTCTGAACAAAGCTACCAAAGTTATCACCTTTTGCCAGATTAAAACTTCCTACAGGTCCGGCATACGCGCTAAGAAGATCTCCCAAAACATTAACTCCAACTAGAACAGGAACGTCAATTCTACTGCTTTTAGCTTTAATAGTTGTTGCTTCAGCACTAATTTCATTCGCGACAGTAACTTCATTACTGAAATTGCTGTAATAAACCTCCGGCATTAAATACAAAGCAGTCGGCAAATCTATCTTCATTGATAAACCAATGTTGAAACCGGTAATGTTTTTTCCTTTTTGCTCTACGGCATTTGTAGCGGCGGTTTTAAGGTTTTTCCAAGATGCAGAGCTTGTCGGTATCAGTACATTCGCTTTTGCTGCAAGTGAAATCTGAGCAGATGCAATTACTGAAAAACTTAATAATGCGATACTAGCTATCTTTTTCATTGTCTTCTATTTTAGTGATTGTATTTTCTACGTTTTTGTTATTTTCGAGTAAATATTCTCGCAATTCTTTAAATAATTCTGATGAATAAACAAAGTCAATCAGATTTTTATTACCTGCGGTAATTAGAATATCTTTATTACCTTCCCACTCTTTAATACCCAATCGTAGATAAACAATTTTCTCACCGATTGTCATTACTGAGTTCATATCGTGAGTGTTAATAATGGTTGTTGTATTATATTCTTTTGTAATTTCTAACAATAAATCATCAATTACATTTGATGTATAAGGATCTAATCCCGAATTGGGTTCGTCACAGAATAAGTATTTAGGATGATTTACGATAGCTCTTGCAATGGCAACACGTTTCTGCATTCCACCAGAGATTTCCGAAGGGAATTTTCGGTTTGCTTTATCTAAATGTACACGCCCGATCACTTCAAAAACTCTTCTTTTCTTTTCTCGAAAAGTTAGATTTGTAAACATATCCAGAGGAAACATGATGTTTTCTTCCACCGTCAAAGAATCAAAAAGTGCACTTCCCTGAAAGAGAGTTCCGATTTCTGAACGGAGTTGTTGCTTTTCTTCTCTGTTCATTACATTGATGTCTCTTCCATCAAATAATATTTCTCCTGAGGATGGCTGATAAACGTTTAAAAGACTTTTCAGGAATACGGTTTTTCCGGATCCACTTTGTCCGATAATCAGGTTTGTTTTGCCTTTTTCAAAATTCGTTGAAATTCCTTTGAGCACTTCAACATCACCAAAACTCTTTTTAAGATTTTTTACCTCAATCATCAGCTTAATATTAATTGTGTTAAGATTAATTCGGAAATAATGATGAAAACCATCGTCCAAACCACCGCTTGCGTACTTGCTCTACCTACTTCTAATGAACCTCCTTTTACAAAATATCCGAAGTAAGAAGGAACCGTTGCAATTACAAATGCAAATACAATGGTTTTAGCAAATGCGTAATAAATAAAAAGATTTGGCATATACATTTGAATCCCGGTAATATAATCTGCTGTAGTCCAGTTTCCGGTAAGCATTCCTGCGATATAACCACCGCCAATACCGAAAACAATGCTGATTGCAATCAAGATCGGATTAAAGATGAGGCAGGCAATGATTTTAGGTAAAATTAAAAAGTTGGGCGAGTTGACTCCCATAATATCCAGCGCGTCAATCTGTTCAGAAACACGCATTGTACCGATAGTTGATGCGATATAAGATCCTACTTTTCCGGCAAGAATTAAACTGATAATTGTCGGCGCAAATTCAAGAACTAAAACAGCCTTGGTTGCATATCCTACAAAAGATGTTGGTATGGGAAATGATGATGCATCAAAATTATTAAACATCTGAATGGCAACAACAGCACCCACGAATATGGATGTGAAGGTTACCAATCCAAAAGAGTTGACGCCCAAATCATTGATTTCTCTCATAAATAACTTCCAGAAAACTCTCATTTTCTGGGGTTTCTGTAGAGATTTACCGATCAGGATCATATATTCACCTATGGCTGTAAAAAACTTTTTTAACATTCTGCTAAATTAGACTATTTTATTTATTTTATTTTGCATTTTTATCACCAACTATTACCAAGCCAATGGTTTTTAAGATGATAACGAGATCCATTACAAAACTCCAGTTTCTGATATAGAAAGCGTCTGCAAGAATGCGTTTGTTCATTTCTACGTCTACATTTCCGCTGTCTCCGCGAAGGCCGCTTACCTGTGCCAAACCAGTAATTCCGGGACTTGCCAGACTTCGCAAAGTATATCTTCCTATTTTCGGTTTATAATAATTATCAACTGCAAGCATATGAGGTCTTGGTCCTACAACAGACATTTCGCCTTTTAATACATTTATAAACTGTGGCATTTCGTCTAAGCTCGTTCGTCTTAAGAACTTGCCGATCCCTGTGATTCTTTTGTCGTTTTCAGCGGTGGTTTTTGTTGACGATTCTTCATTTAAAACCATTGTTCTGAATTTTATACAGTTAAAGACTTCTTCATGAAAGCCATATCGTTTCTGTACAAAGAAAACAGGACCTTTTGAGCTGCTTTTAATCAACAATGCAATCAAGGGAAACAACCATGAACAAATCAAAACTAAGACCAATATAGAAAATACAATGTCAAAAGTACGTTTTAGCAGAAATGTGGAATAGTAGTCTAAAGGATATTTAACTTGATTTAAAACTGGTTGAGTTTCTATATAACCCAGATCAAAAAAGAAATAGTCGTTTTGAGAGATATTCGGAATTAATGAAATATGTACTTTGTGTGCTTCTGCCAATCTGAAAATTGCATCTGTTGTGTGATCTGAAAAAGGATTTTCTGTCGGTATAAAGAGAGTGTGAATACCGTTTGATTTCCAGAATTTTATCAGTTCATCTTCTTTAATTTCGTCTGAATTGTAGTTGAAGATTTTATATCCGTAATCCTTTCTTCCTTTTAGAATATCTTTCAGGGTTTTTGTAGAATCGTCTTCATATAAAAACATTACATTTCTGTGGTTGATACCCAAAGAACGAAGATATTTAATAATAAAATAAACAATCGATTTGACGACGATAATCGATGAAAACAGATATAACGAAAACCAGGTAAGTTCTGAACTGAAAAACTGATTATTACTCACTTTTCTTATCAAAATTAGACCAATTACAAACAGAAGTAGATGAATGATCACCCGCTCCACAAAAGTAATAAAAGTGAGATTTCTTGCAATGTTATAGATCTTCGTTCTTCCGCTCAATAAGATCCAAAAGGAACATATAAGAAGGAGTAGAAACGAATTTTGTGACATAAGTTCGTCATTTCTGAACAAGTCAGGATTTTGGCTGACGAAATACAATATGAAAATACCTGCAATCACCAAAAGGTCGAGCAGGATAATAATTGATTTTAAATATCTTGAATACCGAATTCTTTGCATCTATCGAAAATGTAGGAACAGAGGCTAAATTAAGGAAATTTTACGGGATATTAAGATATTTGTGGGTCTGAACTGATGCCTGCCAACGCGGATTTGCAAGGATGAAGTCTGTAATTTTAGGGTAAATTTCATCCCTTTTACTCCATTCACTCTGAAGATACAATTTGCAGTTTTCTGAAACTTTAGCAGCCTGCTCTTCAGCAAATTTTAGATCATTATTATTAAAAACGATCATTTTCAATTCGTGAGCCTTTTGATAAATTTCTTCTTGAGGTAAACCTGTTTTCTTGGGTGAAAGTGTAATCCAATCCAGTTGACCGCTCATCGGATATGCTCCCGAAGTTTCTATGTGAACTGTACATCCCAGCTCTTTTAACTTCCCGGTTAATACATCAAGATTCCACATTAATGGTTCTCCGCCTGTTAAAACAACGATTTTGCAATGTTTTGCAGCGGTTTCTGCAATTTCCTCAGCATTCATTAAAGGGTGAAGCATGGGATCCCAACTTTCCTTCACATCACACCAATGGCAGCCGACATCGCAACCGCCCAATCTTATAAAATAAGCTGCTTTTCCGGTATGCGCACCTTCCCCCTGAATAGTGTAAAAATGCTCCATCACCGGGAGCATTTTACCTTCTTTTAATAATATATCTTCTACTAAATCCATTTTAAATTAGTCATTATAGACCGAAGTTTTGTAAGCAATAATGGTGTTTTTCATCAACATTGCTCTTGTCATGGGACCTACGCCTCCAGGAACCGGAGTAATCCAGCTTGCTTTTTCTGCACAGCTGTCAAAATCTACATCGCCTGCCAGATAATACCCTTTCGGAGAATCGTCATCCACTCTTGTAATTCCTACATCTACGATTACTGCTCCGTCTTTGATCATTTCACCTTTTAAGAAGTGAGGATCTCCTAAAGCGGTAATTACGATGTCTGCCTTTTTTGTATATTCTTCGATATCTTTTGTGTAAGAATGCGTAAGTGTCACCGTAGAATTTCCCGGGAAATCTTTTCTGCCCATCAAAATACTCATAGGTCTTCCTACGATTTTACTTCTACCAATGATCACACAATCTTTACCTTTTGTTTCAATATTGTATCTTTCCAATAATGTTAAAATTCCGAAAGGCGTTGCAGGTAAGAAAGTATCCATTTCTAAAGCCATTTTTCCGAAATTTGTAGGATGGAAACCGTCAACATCTTTTCTTGGATCGATTGCGTTGATGATTTTCTCCTGATCAACCTGGTCTGGTAAAGGTAATTGAACGATAAAACCGTCTACAGATTTATCTTTATTAAGTTCCTCAATTTTTTCCAATAATTCAGATTCAGAAACTGTGCTTGGAAATTTAACTAAGCTAGATTGAAAACCAACTTCTTCGCAGTCCTTTACTTTAGCATTTACATAAGCCTTGCTCGCTCCGTTATTTCCAACAAGAATCGCAACCAAATGAGGTGCCCTTCTTTTGCTTTCTAAGATTTTATCAACTTCAACCTTGATTTCTGCTTTTATTTCTTTGGAAACTTTTAATCCGTCAAGAATTTCTGCCATTTTTACTTTTATTACTTTTTATTATTAGATTTCTAAGGATAGTTTTCCGGATTTTGATGAGTGCAAAAAACGGAAAGTACAAAAGCCTTTTTTGCTACTTCATCAATCCAAAATAAAACAATGTAGGGATACTTTGAAAAAGGTAAGAATCTTACATTGTTATATTTTTTTTCAAAAAAAGGATTCAGCCGAATTTTTTTATAAGAATTCGAAAGTTGTTTCTTAAATGATTTTGCTGCTGACTTCGAAAAATGATTATAATATTGAATAGCATCGTCAATTTCTATTTCTGCTTTTGGAGATAAAACAATTTTATATATCATATTTTTCAGAAATCTTTTTTAAAGACTCTTCAGCGTCTACATAAGTGCTTTCATCTTCTGCTAATCTTTCATCAATTAATCTTTTCATTTCATCCGTCAAGTCAAGCTCATCCTCATTTTTTTCAAAGCTAATCTTCATTTTTTTTAAAAAAGTTTCCACAAAAGTTTCTTCTTCCTTGTTATTTAGGTTAATGATAATCTGTGTCATGTCTTTTATTTTTAATCAAAATTAATGAAAATCCCTAAGACTTATTTGTTTGATTTATAATAATTAATCAATCCATTCGTAGAACTGTCATGCGAACTGATTGCTTCACTATTCTCCAATTCCGGCAATATTTTATTGGCCAAAACTTTACCTAATTCAACACCGAACTGATCAAAGCTGAAAATATTCCAAATCACACCCTGAACGAATATTTTGTGTTCGTACATCGCAATCAATTGGCCTAAAGAAAATGGAGTTAATTCATTGAAAATGATCGAGTTTGTCGGAGTATTTCCATGGAAGACCTTATAATTTAATAAGAAATCAATTTCCTCGTCAGGTTTTCCGGCAGATTTTAATTCTTCCTCAACTTCATCTTCAGTTTTTCCGAACGCAAGTGCTTCTGTTTGAGCAAAAAAGTTAGCTAACAATTTATCCTGATGATCAGAAACGTGGTTCGGACTTTTTGCATATGCTATAAAATCAGCAGGAATCAATTCAGTTCCCTGATGAATCAATTGGTAGAAAGCGTGTTGTCCGTTTGTTCCCGGCTCACCCCAAATAATTGGTCCCGTTTCATATTCTACAAACTCACCATTTCTGTCAACACATTTTCCGTTGCTTTCCATGTCGCCTTGCTGTAGATAAGCTGCGAATCTGTCCAGATATTGTGAGTAAGGAAGAATTGCATAGGTAGTTGCTGCGTAAAAATTGCGATACCATATTCCTAAAAGTCCCATCAAAACAGGAACGTTTTCGGAGAAGTCTGCTGTTTGAAAATGCTGATCCGTATTTTCAGCTCCTTTTAATAATTGTTCAAAATTTTCATATCCAACAGAAAGAACGATGCTTAAACCAATGGCACTCCAAAGTGAATATCTGCCGCCAACCCAATCCCAGAATTCGAAAATGTTTTCTTCTGCAATTCCGAAGTCTTTAACTGATTGAATATTAGTAGATAAAGCCACAAAATGTTTTGCCACATCTTCCTGTTTTCCTGCTTTTAAGAACCAGTCTTTCGCAGAGTTGGCATTCGTCATCGTTTCCTGAGTCGTAAATGTCTTAGAAGCAATAATGAATAAAGTGGTTTCTGGATTTAAATCTTTTACAACTTCAGCAATATGATTACCGTCTACGTTAGAAACGAAATGCACATCTAATCTTGTTTTAAAATGTTTCAAAGCCGAAACTACCATCACAGGTCCCAAATCTGAACCTCCGATTCCTATATTCACAACATCGGTGATCTCTTTTCCGCTGAAACCTTTGTGATTTCCTGATATAATATTCTCAGAAAAAGCTTTCATGTGATCAAGAACTCGTTTGATCTGAGGCTTAATATTTTCACCATCTACCAAGATTTCTTTATCAGAAAAATCCCTCAAAGCGGTATGTAAAACTGCTCTTCCTTCTGTTTCGTTGATCTTATCGCCAGAAAACATTTTAGAAATAGCATCTTTCAACTGACATTCTTCTGCTAAATTTAAGAAAAGCTCTTTGGTTTTGGCATTTATTAAATTTTTAGAATAATCGAAAAGAAAATTTTCTCCTTTTAAAGAAAATTCATTGAAGCGTTCTGTATTATATTGGAAAAGGCTTCTCAGTTCAAGATCGTTGTTGGCGAAATGATCTTCAAGTGCTTCCCAGCTTTTTGTCTGTGTAGGATTTATTTTTGATAACATATGAAATAGTGATTGCAAGATTTTAAAGAATTTACATTAAGTAAATTCTCAGATAATATTTGTTATTATTGAATCTACAAATTTACGGAATTTTCGCACAAAGAAGTTAATTGTTGATTAAAAATAGACTTCCCGAAAATCTGAAATTGGCTTACATAAGGAAAATTTAAAACAAAAATCTCTGCAAAACTGCAGAGATCAAAATTATATTTATATGAATAACCCGAAAGTTAGGATGCCGTATTTTGTTCTTCAAAAGTCTGATTAACTTTCTTTTTAGATTGATTTTTTCTATAAAAGTAAAATCCCAGTCCTGCAATTATAAGTATCGGCCAAATCATAATTAACCCAACAATTATTCTTTGGATTAAATAATAGCCTTCCACAAAAGCGTTTTTTGCACTGTAGAAAAAAGCGAACTTATATTTATTGTCAATATTGGTTGTGTTTGTCACAGCAATCTCCGCAACACGAAGTTGTGGTTCTTTGATGAAAATGTCAACCGTACTATATTTAAGGTTGTCGTTAATATCCAAATTGGCGAGCTTTTGTCGATTTTCTTCAGACATATTATCATCACTCAGTTTTACTTTATCTTTATTTGTTTTAAGCTCAGAAATATTTTCCCCGGTTTTCTCAATTCTTTTTCCTTCCAGTTCTGCATATTTGATATTTGAGGTCACATCTTCCGCATTGATAATTCTTACATTTAGAAAAAGCTTTTTATTATTGATGAGTGTTAATAATTCTCCCAGCTTTTCCGTAGGAACGCGCACCTGCATAGAATTTTCAGTTTGATATTTTTTCACAAGTGTTGCTTCTTCATTGGATGTATTGAAGGTCTCTTCCGAAACTACATTACTTCGCAAATTGCTGTTACTCACAAAGCCTCCTAACTCCTGAACTGATTTTTCGATCGAAATTGTGGCTTCATAAACATCTTTAACTTCCATATCCAAGTTCGCAGTTTTGATGAACTGCTTGTCTTTTACCTTCATGGTCGCTACAGAAGAAATATCCTCAGAGACTACCGCTGCAGAATCGGCACTTGTAGAAAGTGAGTAGTCATTTGCGCTTGCTTCTCCTTTTTTACATGAATAAATTCCTAATAAAAGAATTGTGGCCAGTGGTAATTTGATGTAAGTAGTTTTCATATTTAGATTTTTTTAATGTTTGCTTACCTCAAAGTTCGTAAGGAATCAATCGTAATGTTTGAAAATGACAGGTAAAAGGCTTGTAAATGATTTTTCAGTTTAAATTATTAAAAATCAACACTTTGTAAAATTCAGTTTGTATAGGATGTGGTATTCGGATTGATTTTTGCTTGGTTTTTACAAATTAAATCACACCACTATTATGTCTACTACTTTTTCCAAAATCAGAAACGCCATAGAATTGTTTAAATCAATCGATTTTGATCAGTTGGGTGAAATTTCACAAAAAGTAAATCTTCCAAAACTGATGGAAAATTTTTCTAAACTCGATGATAAACAGTTGAGCGGAATGATGAAAATGCTTGATCCGAATAAAAAGAAGAAAGAACTTCCCGTAATAGATGGTGATTTTTACGATATTTATCATACGTTGACTCCCGAGCAGCGAGAAGTTCAGTCTAAAGTGAGGGAATTTATGGAAAAAGAAGTGAAACCTTTGGTAAATCACTACTGGCTGAGAGATGAATTTCCGCACGAATTAATTCCCAAATTTCAGAAATTAGATATTTGCGGTGTTACGTATGAAGGTTACGGTTGCAAAGGAATGCCTTTTTTAATGGAAGGTGTCATTGCAATGGAAATGGCACGAGTAGACGCATCTATTGCTACGTTTTTCGGAGTGCAATCTGGCTTGTCGATGGGATCAATCTACATTTGCGGCTCGGAAGAACAGAAACAAAAATGGCTTCCTCAAATGCAGAAATTTGAAAAAATAGGAGCTTTTGGATTGACAGAACCTGAAGTAGGATCCGGCGCGGCTGGAGGTTTGACGGTGACTTGCAAAAGTACTCCTGAAGGCTGGATATTGAACGGACAGAAAAAATGGATTGGAAATGCCACTTTTGCAGATTTAATTATAATTTGGGCAAGAGATCTTGATGATGGTGAAGTGAAAGGTTTTATAGTTGAAAAAGATAATCCGGGATATTCAGTTGAGAAAATAAAAGGAAAAATGGCGCTTAGAATAGTGCAAAATGGATTAATTACTTTGAAAGACTGTATCGTAACAGAGGAAAACAGATTGCAGAACGCCAATTCATTTAAAGACACCGCTAAAGTTCTGAGAATGACAAGAGCTGGAGTCGCGTGGATGGCAACTGGTTGTGCAAGAGGAGCTTATGAAAGTGCTTTAGATTATACGAGAAAACGAGAACAATTCGGGAAGCCTATCGCTTCTTTTCAGATGATTCAGGGACATTTGGTAGAAATGTTGTCTAATTTAACAGCAATGCAGACGATGGTTTTCCGACTTTCTGAAATGCAGGATGAGGATATTTTGAAGGATGAGCACGCTTCTTTAGCAAAAGTTTTCTGTACGATGAGAACCAGAGATATTGTCTCCAGAGCGCGAGAAGTATTGGGCGGAAACGGAATTCTGCTTGAGTATGATGTGGCAAGATTTGTAGCCGATGCCGAAGCAATCTATTCTTACGAAGGAACAAAAGAAATCAATTCACTCATCGTCGGAAGATCAATTACGGGATTTAGCGCATTTGTATAATAAATGGTGAATTGCGAATTTTGGTTTGCAAGTGAATTTTACATTAACGAGCAAAGCGAATTGACAATTCACCATCCACTTTTTATTTAACTAAAGCTTTATATTTTTCTGAATTATCAATAATCATCCAAAGGTTAATTAAAAATAAAACTCCTGAAATTGCCATTCCTGTGGTAGACTTGTCTATTGTAAAATTGTGAAGAATAATACCAACCATTATAGGTAAAATGATGATTGCGCCTAAAGCTCTTGTTTTTTGGAAGATAAACAATAAGCCGCCAACAATTTCTACGGCTCCGACTAAAGGCATTAACCAACTGATTTCTTCGAATGCTTCAAAAAGCTTCATTTGTTCAGGAGTAGGTTTTGGCATCGGCATATAGTTAAGGAATTTGTTTAAACCGGCATTGATAAACATTAATCCAAACAATAAACTGATAATGAATTTTATAATTTTCATGGTATTGATTTTTATCAAATTTAAATAAAAATTTAATTCATTGATGAAAACTTAGATAAATTTTAAATCAGAATGTTAATTTATCATTACCAATTCCTTATTGTTCATCTTCTAATCCATCTCTTTCAAAGTAATATTCTTAGATATTTTATAGCTTTTCTTTTTCTTATTCGGCTTCTCATCTTCTCCCAAAAGTCGTCCCCAAGGCTGTAGTCCTTCCACTCGTTCAAAAATAATTTTAATAATTGCTATTGCCGGAATACAGAGAAACATACCCGAAATTCCCCAAAGATGTTCTCCTATAAGAATTCCGATAAATGAAAAAAGGGCATTGATCTTTACTTTGGAACCTACAACAAATGGAAGAACAATATTTCCGTCAATTACATGAACAATTACATAGCCGATCGCAACATAAATGCATGTGGAAACCGTGCCGGTCGCAAACGCTATAAAGCATGAAATGAGAAGCGAAATACAGATTCCTATGTATGGAATTACGTTTAATAATCCGGTTAAAACGCCTAATAAAATTGCATATTTTACTCCTAAAATAGTTAGAACCGTTGTGGTAAGAACTGATACAATAATGATTTGAAGACAAAGACCGATGATGTATCTTTTGGTCATGATTCTTACTTCAGAAACCACTTCCTGTACGCTTGCTTTGTGCTTTTCATTAAATACATTGACGATAAAGTTGTTTAAAATTCTTCTGTAATTTAAAATAAAAATGAAGAAAAGAATAAAAAATGCTAAAAACCCCAAACTTGACGAAAAAATACCGAACGTGAATCCCAAAATTATCCCTGATGAAGATAAAATCTTATTTAATCCCTGATCGAGATACGTAAACTGCTCATCAATTTTTACATTAAAAGTGCGTGAAACCCATTTTTGCAGATCGTGAAAAACAGTGTTAAACTGTTTTGTAAGTTGCGGAATATCTCTGCTGAAGCTTGAAATCTGGGATCCGAAAAAATAGATGAGCCCTGTTAAAATGACAAGCATCATCGTAACAGAAATTATAGTAGAAATTGATCTTGGAAATCTGAGTTTTTTCTCAAAAAAATTAGCAATTGGCAAAAAAAGCATTGCCATCAAAAAAGCTAAAAAAAACGGAGCTAAAATACTCTGCCCGAGGTTGATAAGATATCCTATTCCGATGATTGAGATTACAGCAAGTGCAAGTTTCAGAAGAAAAGGAATTTTAAAGAAATTCATGATAAAGTTTTTCCAAACATAACAAAAACCTCACCGTTATGATGAGGTTTTGTATATTATTAATAAAATTTTATTTTTCGATCGCGAGTTCCAGAACTTCGGTCATCCAGTTTACATAGTTTACTTTCAGGTTTTTAAGATAATCCTGCTTTATTTCTTCCACATCTTTTCTGTTCGCTTCACATAAGATCACTTCTTTAATTCCTGCTCTTGTTGCGGCCAGCAATTTTTCTTTAATTCCGCCTACAGGAAGCACTTTTCCTCTTAAAGTAATTTCTCCTGTCATCGCCAAATGAGGCCTTACTTTTTTATTTCTGAATGTAGAAACCATTGACGTCAGCATAGCAATTCCGGCAGAAGGTCCGTCTTTCGGTGTTGCGCCTTCAGGAACGTGAACGTGAATGTTTTTCTTTTCCAAATCATCCTCAGAAATTCCTAAATCTTCGTGTTTCGCTTTTATATATTCTAATGCAATCGTTGCAGATTCTTTCATTACTGTTCCCAAATTTCCGGTCATGGTGAGATTTCCTTTTCCGGTGCTGGTAATGCTTTCTATAAATAAAATGTCTCCTCCAACACTTGTCCAGGCCAATCCGGTTACAACACCGGGAACGTCTGTTAATTCAGATAAACTTTTCGGCCTCGGAACACCGAGAATTTCATCTACTTTTTCAACCGTGATTTTTGCATCATAATCTTTTACCATAGCAGTTTGCAGGGCGACCCAACGAGCAATTCCTGCGATTCTTTTTTCTAAAGATCTCACACCGCTTTCAGATGTGTGTGCTTCTATAATATGTTTCAGCTCGGGATTTCCGAGTTTGAAAGACTTTGCCGTCAAACCGTTTTCATCCTGCTGTTTTTTAATTAAGTGTCTCTTGGCGATTTCGATTTTTTCCTCTAAAGTGTAGCCTGCAATCTGGATGATTTCCATTCTGTCCAAAAGCGGCGTTTGAATAGTTGAGAGAGAGTTTGCAGTAGCCAGAAACATTACTTTAGACAAATCATAACCCATTTCAAGGAAATTATCGTAGAAAGCGTTATTCTGTTCAGGATCAAGTACTTCAAGTAAAGCTGAACTTGGGTCGCCATGCATTCCTTTTCCTACTTTATCAATTTCATCTAAAACAATCACAGGATTTGAAGTTCCGGATTTTTTAATAGATTGAAGGATTCTTCCGGCCATCGCACCGATGTAAGTTTTTCTGTGACCACGAATTTCACTTTCGTCATGCAATCCACCCAAAGAAACACGTACATATTTTCTTCCCAAAGCATCAGCAACTGATTTTCCTAAGGAAGTTTTACCAACTCCCGGAGGCCCTACCAGTAATAAAATTGGGGATTTCATGTTGTTTTTCAGCTTCAGAACAGCCATATGTTCCAAAATTCTTTTCTTGATGTCTTCTAAGCCAAAATGTGCTTTATCTAAAACTTTTTCAGCTTTTTCGATGTCAAAAGTGTCTTTAGTAAAGGTTTCCCAGGGAAGATCTGTGAAGAAATCCAGATAATTTCTCTGAACGTTGTAGTCTGGAGAATTTGGGTTCTGGCGTTGAAGTCTTCCTATTTCTTTTTGAAAATGTTCTTCAACTTCAGGTTTCCAGTTCTTATTTTTTGCCTTTTGCAGTAAATCTTCAACATCACTTTCCGGGCCGCCTCCCAATTCGTCCTGAATAGTTCTGATCTGCTGGTTAAGGAAATATTCTCTCTGCTGTTTGTCGAGATCTTTTGAAGTTTTCTGATGAATCTGATTTCTCAATTCTAATTTTCTGAAATCTTCATGCATCATTTCGTAGCACTTATTGGCTCTTTCCATCAGGCTTTTCTCCTCAAGCAGTTTTTGTTTTTCTGAATAAGGAAAATTAGCGTTTGTGCAGATAAAATTCAATAAATCATCGTTGTTATTGATGTTTTTAATCGCAAAATTGGCTGCGTTTGGAATGTTCGGATCAAGCTCAATAATTTTTAGAGCTAAATCTTTTACATTTTCAAGTAAGGCTTCGTATTCTTCTTTATTTTTGGCCTTAGAATCTTTCAGTCTCGTAATTTCACCTTTAAAATAAGGTTGATTACCTGTGATTTTTTTTATTTTAAATCTTTGAAAACCTTTTGTAATTGCAGTAACATTTCCTTCAGGAAGTTTGATGATCTTGATGATCTTCGCCAGAGTTCCGATCTGATAAAAGTCTTTTTCTGAAGGCTGTTCGATGTCAGAGTTTTTCTGACTTACAATTCCTATTAAATCACCGTTTTGCTGAGCTTCCTCAAGAAGTTGGATGGATGTTTTTCTTCCTGCAGTAATAGGAATTACGACGTTCGGAAACATGACCATATTTCTCACCGGAAGGATCGGGAAAATAATCTGTTCAGAATTTTTCTGACTTTCGTCTATATCTGAAAGATTGATTTCTTCGGCTACAATATCGAAGCTTTCGCCTAAGATTTCATCAAAATTTATATCTTCAAATTCTGTCATAATAAGTTGAATGACAAATTGTCATTTATAGTTTAAATCGTTAAAGGATAAATCAAAATATGTTTAGAAAATGCTTTACATATGATGTGTACCTAATTTTCGCAATACCTATGCCATTTGTTTTTTCATAAGAAATACGGTCAAAATTTCCATTTTATATGTATTTGAATTTTAAAAATTAAAAAACCATCTTATATTTCTGTAATTTCTTAAAAATGTGTATTTTCGCACACTGATATAAAAACTATATTATAAAATGGCAATTTTAGGACAGATTAGGAGTAGACCTTGGCTTTTGATGGGAATGATCGCATTGGCGCTTTTAGCGTTTTTGGTAAACCCGGAAAGTCTCGATAAAGTTTTTGGGAAAAATCCTGATGTTTTAGGAAAAGTAAATGGTGAAAAAATTACCCGTGAGGAATATAATGACCAGCTTTTCATACTACAGCAACAAGCTGAGCAACAGCAACAGCCAAAAAGCGGACTTGAAGAGCAGGCTTGGCAACTGCTTGTGCAATCAAAGCTGGT
This sequence comes from Chryseobacterium sp. CY350, assembly GCF_027945075.1. Classification (NCBI taxonomy): domain Bacteria; kingdom Pseudomonadati; phylum Bacteroidota; class Flavobacteriia; order Flavobacteriales; family Weeksellaceae; genus Chryseobacterium; species Chryseobacterium wangxinyae. The sequence goes on along the minus strand of NZ_CP116034.1, from coordinate 2,558,000 downwards.
AAAGCAGCAATTTGAAAAAATGGGATTTGAAATGACAGACGATCTGTTCTGGAATCAGATTCAGTATGATCAGATGTTTGCTCAGAATCAACAGCTTTTTGATGAAAAAGGAAATTTCAAACTTCAGGAACTGAAGAAAGAGATCGAAACTTTACAAAGCACAAACCCGCAAGGTTACAGCCAGTGGTTGAAAACCAGAAAAACAATTGAATACAGAATCATGGCAAGACAGGTATTTGCAAATGTTTCTACAGGAATTACTACGGGCAAAAAAGAGGCAGAAGAATTAATGAAAGAACGAGATCAGCTTGCTGATATTGATTTCGTGAAAGTTGATTACGCATCTTACCTTCAGAAAAATAAAATTAAAGTTACGACTGACGATTTAAAACAGTATATCGATAAGCATCCTATAATGTTTAAAACTGAGCCTAGCAGAAATCTTGGAATTGTGTTTTTCCCTTCACAGCCAAGTCCTGCGGATGATGCTGCTGTTTTGAAAGATATTACGAAAATTTTCTCAGTAGGAACAGACGAAAGTGGTGGGAAAGAAAACTTCATGAACACTACAAACGATTCTATGTTTGTAATGGCAAATTCTGATATTCCTTTCAATAATCAATACGTTCCGGCTAATCAAATGCCGCAAGGTTTACAGGGTAAAATTGAAACGGCTACAGTAGGACAAACTTTTGGTCCGTATAAAGAACAAAATTTATATGTTGTTTCTAAATTAGTTGATAAAAAAGCTTCAGATTCTACTTTGTCTAAGCATATTCTGATTTCTTATAAAGGTGCAGAAAGATCTACAGCAACAAGAACAAAAGAACAAGCGAAGAAAATTGCTGACAGTTTGATGGCAGTTATTAAAGGTAATCCTGCGAAATTTGCAGAAGGTCTTAAATTATCTGACGAGCCAAATGCTGTTGAAAGAAACGGAAGTGTTGGCTGGACGACTCCTCAAAGCCAATTTGCTCCTCCATATTTAGCTTTCCTTGCAAACAATGCTAAAGGTGCTACTGGTTTGACTGAAACAAGTTTTGGTTACCACATCATCAATGTTGAAGATAAGAAAGCTGGTACAATGGGTTACAAAGTAGCTCACTTAGTAAAGACAATCAAGCCTTCTGATGCTACAGAAGCAGTTGTAGATAAAAATTCAAGAAGATTTATTCAGCAGGTTCAAGGGAAATCATTCAATGATTTTGTGAATATTGCTAAAAAATCAAACTACCAATACTCAAATGCAAAATCTGCAAAGAGATTTGACGGTCAGTTGCAAGGTTTAGGAACTGAAAAAGATGCAGAAATCCTTACTTGGGCTTTTGATAAGAAAAGAGAGAAAGGAGATTCTGAAATTTTTACAGTTGACGGTACAGGAGATAAAATCGTTGTTTACTTAAACGGAAAACAGGAAAAAGGTCTTGCTGATCCTGAATCTGTGAGAGATCAGATCGAGACGATCGTAATGAATAAGAAGGCTGCGAAAATGATTTCTGATAAAATTGGAAAACCTTCAAGCCTGGATCAGATTGCAAAAACTTTCGGAACAACCAAGCAGTCTGCACAGGTTAATTTGCTTAATCCATCTGTAGCAGGTGCGATGGAACCAAAAGTGGCAGGAGCTGCGTTCGGTGTTAAGAAAGGAGCGATTTCAAACGTTATCGAAGGTGGAACAGGAGTTTATGTTTTAGTTAAAAAGAACGAAAGCATGAATAAACAGCCGGGAGATGCTAAGCAATTCACAGAATCTGTTACTCAGAGAAATGCAGGGATGTTTGGGCAGGCTTGGCTGAAGAGTTTACAAGATAATGCAGACATCGACGATTACAGAATCGAAATCTGGAGCAAACTTGGAAATCAACAATAAGATATCCAAAATCAACAATATAAAAAGTGGCAGAGTTTTTGCCACTTTTTTTTGTGTTTAACCCATAGCAATTCAGAAAAACATTAATTTAAATGTACTATATTTGCTAAATTAGAAAAAATATAAAAAGTGAAGTTCAGTAAAGAATTAAAAGCTGGTTTAATAGCGATCTTAGCTGTTGTCGGCTTTGTCGTTTTGTTCCAATTCATGAAAGGCAGAAGCCTTTTTACTACCGATAATATATTTTATGCAAAATATGATAACGTTGAAGGTCTTACGCAGTCATCACCGGTCTCAATTAATGGGTTAAAGGTCGGTCAGGTAGACAAAATCACACCACAGACATCAAAAGACGGTAAAATTCATTTTATCGTTAAAATTACTGTTGATGATAATTTTGAATTTTCTAGAAATTCAAACCTTGAAATTTTTGAGCCAAGTTTAATGGGAGGTAAAGAGATGAGAGTCAATTTATTTTACGGCGGTCCTACTGCAAAAGATGGCGATACTTTAAAAGGTGCTTTCAAATTAGGAATGATGAATAGTCTTTCTTCTCAGGTTGGTCCGGTAAAGGATCAGCTACAAACTGTTTTACACAGAGTAGATTCTTTGATGGCAAATGCTAATCAGGTGATGAACGAACAAAACAGAGAAGAGATCAAGATTTTGCTTCATAACCTTAATAAAACCGTTGGTGCTTTAGAAACAACGGCGGGAAGTGTAAATACATTGGTTGGGAATAACGATCCGAAACTTCAAAGAGTTCTTGATGAGGCGAGTCTTACAATGAAGAGCGGTAAAGTCACGTTAGACAAATATGGTAATTTAGCAGAAAGTATTGATACGCAAAAGTTGAATGCTACAATTGCTAACTTAGATAATACAGTTGGCCAACTTAATAAAGTTGTTTCAGGAATTGACAGAGGCGAAGGAAGTCTTGGTAAAATCATGAAAGATGACCAATTATACAACAATCTGAATGCGGCATCTACTAATCTGAATTCTTTGATTGAAGATTTGAAGGCCAATCCTAAGAAATATGTTAATTTTTCGGTATTTGGTAAGAACAGTAAAGACTAATTATCCTTATGCAATATCTTGACAATATTATTTTTCTGATTCTTTTAGTTGCGGGTTTTGGGTTATTCGGAAAAAGCCTTCTTAAGATTTATAGAAATATCAGATTAGGAAAAGAAATCAACCGTAGCGACAGAAAAGCTGAACGTTGGGAAACAATGGCTCGTGTAGCAATGGGACAAAGCAGAATGGTGAAAAGACCTGTAGCAGGTATTCTTCACCTTTTTGTGTATGTAGGTTTCGTGATCATTAATATCGAACTAATCGAAATTATTGTCGACGGAATTTTTGGAACTCACCGTTTTCTTGCGACCATTTTCGGACACACATTTTACAATATATTTACAGCGACTCTTGAAGTTTTAGCAATTCTTGTGATCATCGGTGTGGTTTTGTTTTTCATCAGAAGAAATTTTTACGGAGTTAAAAGATTGACGATGAAGGAGCTTTTTGGATGGCCAAAAAACGATGCCAACTGGATTTTAATTATTGAGTTCGCTTTGATGGTCTTCTTCTTCACTATGAATTCATCAGATTTGATTTTGCAACAGAGAGGTGTTCTGGCTGAGCATGGAAGTTTTCCTATTAGTCAAATGACATTAGTTCCATTTTTTGATATATTCAATTTTGATAGTGGTTTCTTAGTTTTTGTCGAAAGAGCTGCATGGTGGTTACATTTTGTTGGAATCCTTTTCTTCATGAATTACCTTTATTATTCTAAACATTTACATATTATTTTAGCGTTTCCAAGCACTTGGTATGCGAACTTAAATTTGTATGGAAAATTCAATAATTTAGATTCCGTTACAGCTGAAATCAAATTAATGATGGATCCTAATGCAGATCCGTATGCTGCTCCGGCAGAAGGTGCTGTTACAGAAGCTCCGTCAAAATTTGGCGCAGAAGATGTTTTTGATTTGAATCAGGTTCAGCTTCTGAATGCTTATTCTTGCACAGAATGTGGTCGTTGTACTTCAGTTTGTCCTGCAAACATTACAGGTAAAAAACTATCTCCGAGATTGATTTTGATGAAAACCAGAGATCGTTTGGAAGAAGTTGGAAGAAACATCGACAAGAATGGAAAATTTGAAGACGACGGTAAGAAATTACTGAACGATTATATTACGAAAGAGGAACTTTGGGCTTGTACAACTTGTAATGCCTGTACAGAGGCTTGTCCGGTTTTGCTTGATCCTTTATCTATCATTTTTGAAATGAGAAGATTCCTGGTAATGGAACAGTCTGCGGCTCCACAAGAGTTGAATTTGATGATGACAAATGTGGAAAATAATGCTGCACCATGGCAATACAACCAGGCCGATCGTTTGAATTGGGCAAAAGACTAATTTATTTGTTAATTTGTAATTATGGCTAAGTAACAATTAATTTAATATTGTTCATTGTTGTTATAAAAATTTGCAAATGTGGTAATTTGAAAATTAAATCAATTATCAATCAATACTTATCATTAATAAATCATGGATTTCACTATAAAAACAATGGCAGATTACGCTGCCGAAGGAAAATCACCTGAAGTTTTATTTTGGGTTGGCTGTGCCGGAAGTTTTGACGACAGAGCAAAAAAAATCACCAAAGCATTCTGCAAAATTCTGAACAAAATCGGAGTTGATTTCGCTGTTCTCGGTCAGGAAGAAAGCTGTACAGGTGATCCCGCAAAACGTGCAGGTAATGAGTTTGTTTTCCAGATGATGGCAATGACGAACATTGAAGTTCTCAACGCTTACGAGGTTAAGAAAATTGTTACGGCTTGTCCACATTGTTTCAATACCTTAAAAAATGAGTATCCAAGTTTAGGAGGCAACTATGAAGTAATTCATCATACTCAGTTCTTGAAGCAATTGATGGAAGATGGAAGGCTGAAAATTGAAGGTGGAGCTTTTAAAGGAAAAAAAATAACATTCCACGATCCTTGTTATCTTGGAAGAGCAAATGGTGAATATGAAGCACCAAGAATGCTTTTGGAAAAACTAGATGCTGAACTTGTCGAAATGAAACGCTGCAAAGCCAACGGTTTATGTTGCGGAGCAGGAGGAGCACAAATGTTTAAAGAACCTGAAAAAGGTGATAAAGATGTGAATATCGAAAGAACTGAAGAAGCATTGTCTTTTGAACCAAAAATTATCGCTACAGGCTGCCCGTTTTGTAATACAATGCTGACTGATGGCGTAAAGCACTTCAACAAAAATACTGAGGTAGAGGTCAAAGATATTGTTGAGCTTTTAGCTGAGGCAGAAGATTTGTAGAAGAATAGAACTTCGTCTTTATAGTATCTGTGATGAAAGCAAAGTGGGGAATTTCTTTTTTAGTGATGCTTTCAGCATTGGCTTTTCTTACGATTAACAGCTATAAAAATAGAATTTACGACTGGGATTTGCCGGGCTATCTAGCGTGTTTATATTCTTTAGATTACCCGAATTCTTCAGAGAAAGTACATCTTCTAACTTATCATTCTATAAAAAAGGAGGCTTCTGCTCAGCAATACAAAGATATATCGGGACTTGTTATTCCCAATAAAGCAATTCAGTTTTTTGAAAAAAATGCACAAGGTTTAGAAGAGCAGATTCCTTATTATAAGATAAAGGTAGGTTATAATTTTGTTGTTTCTATATTTTATAACTTAGGTGTATCTGGGCCACATTCTGTGTTATTGGTTAGTATTTTTTCTTATTTTTTCTCTGGTTTCGTGCTATTTTGCATATTTAAAGTAATTTTTCCTGAAAATTACATTTTAGCTCCGTTATTAACATTAGGAATTCTTTTATTGCCAACTGCGAGATTCATGTCAAAAAGCCCAAGTCCGGATATGCTGGGTTTTGTTTTTTTGCTACTTTTCATTTTGGCGATCATCAAAAAATTGAATCATTGGATAATTTTTTCCATTTTACTTATTACCGTATTGATTCGACCCGATTATATTATTTTTGCACTGACTTATCTCTTCATGCAGATTTTGTTTAAATTCATTAAATTAAATAAAAACATAGATCTAAGTAGTATTTTTCAGGGTGTATTATTAGCAGGAATTTATTTATGCATTGTAAATTACTACGAATATCCAGGCTGGAAAGATCTGTTTTACGACACTTTTATTCAAAGAAGACCACTCATTTCAGCACAATTGCCGAATTTTTCTTTTAATGATTATTTAAATATTCTTTTTAATAAACTGATCAATTTTAAAAAAGTTAGTCTCGCATCAACAGCTATTCTTGGGATGATATTTTATTTTTCGAGAAATTTATGGGTGAGAATGATTTCGGTTTTTCTTTTTGCAAATATTTTTATAAAATTTTTAATATTCCCGGACTCGGCGAGTGTAAGATTCTTTTTTGGCTTTATTATTTTGCTTTTTGTGGTATTAATGTATTCACTGAGCGAAAGGTATAATGGGTTTAAACTCAACAGAAATTAGTAATTTTGTATTCAAATAAATTAAAATGAAAATCGAAGAATCAAATATAGTTGAAGCCGAAGATTACAGAGTGATTATTTATCCTGCGTCAAGATCTTTCACAACAAAAGAAGCAAAGGTAATTACTGAGAAACTGTATGACTTTCTTGCAGGATGGGCAGCTCATGGTAAACCGCTTTCTTCTTCATTTAAAATTGAAAAAAATCAATTTATCATTATTTGTGTGGATGAAGAGAAAGAAATGGCTTCAGGATGCAGCATCGATGCATTGGGGAAAATTATGCGGGAAATTGACGAAGAATATCAATTGGAATTATTTGACAGAATGAAGGCGAGTTTTCTTGAAAACGGTGAAGTAAAAACCCTTAAACTTATAGATTTTAAAAATAAAATAAGAAGTGGGGAATTATCAAAAGATATTGATGTTTTCGACTTTTCAAAAAATACTTATCTTGAATTCTTAGGAAATTTCCTTTTGCCTTTTAACAGAAGTTGGGCGGCCGGGATCAAATAATTTCAGATTAAAAATATTATCATTTCCTCTATGTTTCCTTATTGCTGAAACTTACGAGGATTTTTTTGTCAAGATACTTTTGAGATGTCAAAAATTCTGTTTTTAACTACTGCACACCATTACAATGATGACCGCATCTTTTTTCATCAGGCAACAGCGCTTGTAAAAATGAATTATGAAGTGAAAATATGCAGTCTGTCATCAGATTTTATAGGCGAGATCAATAGTATTCAAATAGAATCCATAGTTGCTTTAGAAAAGTCTTCTGCATATAAAATCAATAAGTTGCTCGGAGTTTGCGAGTCTTATCAACCAGATTGTATCATTTGTTCAGAACCAATTCCCGTGTTTGCGGCCTCTAAATTTCGCAAAAAGAAGAAGGTGACCATCATTTATGACATTACAGAATGGTATCCCGCGATGTCAATGCTTCGGGATTTTAATCCTGTAAAAAAGCTCGTACAGGGAGTTAAATTTTTTCTGATTCAGTTGTATGCAGGTTTTTTGAGTAATCATTTTATATTCGGGGAAGAAACTAAGAAATTTCCTCTATATTATTTTTTTCCTTTTAAGAAATCAGTGACGATTCCGTATTATCCTGATGAAAAATATGTTTTACAAAGCAAAAAAAGCTTTAGATCTGAAAATATTACACTGTGTTATACGGGAGCCATTTCAGAAGATAAAGGAATAGGACGTTTTTTTCGAGCCGTTGACATTCTGAAAAAGCGTAATCCGAATCTGCAAGTAAAAATATTGATTGTAGGATCTGCAAGAAAAGCGGAAGATGAAATCTATTTTTCAGAATTACTTTCCAGATATTCTTTTAAAAGTATTGAAATAAGAAAACCTGCTGCTTACGAAAAATTCTCAGAATCATTCTCTGACGCAGATATTTGTTTCGACCTGAGAGCCTTTAATTTTGAAAATCACCACTCGCTGCCGATTAAATTATTTTATTATCTGGGAGCCGGAAAACCGGTCATTTACTCAAATTTAAAAGGTATCAGACAACATATTTCACCTTTTGATTTCGGCTTTCTCGTCGATCCGGAAGATGCTGAAGCAATCGCTGATTATATAGAAAAATATATTAAAGAGCCTAAACTTTATAATCTTCATTCAGATAATGCAGTAAAATCTTTTCAGGAAAAATATAACTGGAATGTTATACGAGATACTTTTGTTAAATTTATCTCTAAATCGCTCCCTAAAAACACAGAATGAAGCAGCTAAAAGTTGTTCAGACATTTCTTTCCCGTTTTCTGATTCTCCTTCTGAGCTTTGGCTTAGTAATTTTTTCTACCAACATGTGGGGCAGCGAGGGAAAAGGAACGATCTCAATAGTGATCGCAAATGTTGCCATCGTGAGTTTCTTCAGCAGTATTTTCTCGGGAAGCAGCGCGTCCTATTTTGCGAGTAAATTTGAAATAGAACAGATTCTTTCATATTCGTATCTCTGGTCTATCGTAACGGGGTTTACCATTCCGTTAATTTTCAGTTTTACATCGATTGACCATCATTTTTTGTTTTATTTGATAGCAATTTCTATTTTATCATCTTTACTTGCGACCAATGTCAGCCTTTTTGTAGGTACGCAGAATATTAAACTTTTTAACTTGTACACCGTGCTGCAGCAGCTATTGCATGTGGTTTTTCTTGCAGTTTTAATCTATTTTGTGGATATAAAAGATGTTTCTGTATACTTTTTGGCTCAGATATTTTGTCTGGCTGTTTTATCTTTAATTAGTTTTTATCAAATCACAAAAAAAAGCAGATTTTCTGAGTTTAAATTTTCCGCATCTGAATTTCGCAGCATGTTTGAATATGGTTGGAAGACCCAGTTGAGCGCATTTATTCAGTTTTTGAATTACAGACTTTCTTTTTATTTTTTAGAATATTTTCAAGGAATTACAGCGGTAGGAATATTTTCTATCGGAATTACGTTTTCTGAAGCAATCTGGACGATCACTCGAAGTATTGCGGTGGTGCTTTATTCTGAAGTCGTCAACAGCAAAAATCTACAGGAATCGGTCGAAAAAACAAAATCTTCCCTTAGACTTTCGGTTTTATTAATGTTTGTATTCATTTGTGGAATTATCATTATTCCCGCTCAGTTTTACAAGATGATTTTCGGAAGTGAGTTTGGCGAAACCAAACTAATAATGCTGCTTCTTTCACCAGGAATTTTTGCAATTGCAGTCAGTGACATGATAGGATATTTTTTTTCAGGAATAAGAGAACTCAGAATTCTGAATATTAAATCTATTGTAGGATTAATCATCACGGTTTTGCTTTCTTTTCTTGTGATTCCGAAATGGGGAATTGTAGGAGTCTGTATAGTTACAACAACTTCCTACTGCGCTTCCGCAGCAATACTGTTCTGGAAATTTTACCGAACAAATGATTTCAGTTTTAAAGATTTTATGTTTTCGAAAAATGAGATTATGTTTTTTTTGGAGAGATTTAAAAATAATAAGTGAGTTCCGAAAAGTCAAAAGGTAATTTCCTTAAAACATTTTATATTTTTACATTTTAAAAATCAGATATATGTGCGGAATCTGCGGTTATTATTCATTTAAGAAAGAAATTTCTTCTAAGAATATTTTAGAAATGAATAAGGCCATCAAACACCGTGGCCCGGATGATGAGGGTTTTTGGCTTTCTGACAGTTTTCCGGGGAAATCTTTTTCGGGAGACGATTCCACTCAGAAAATTAAAGAAATATTTCCAGTTTTAAAAGATGAAAAATCCAAATTAGCTCTGGGTTTTCGCAGGCTTTCTATTTTAGATTTATCCGAAAACGGTCATCAGCCGATGCTTTCAGATGACGAAAAAATTACGATTACTTTCAACGGGGAAATTTACAATTTTAAAAAAATCAGAAAAGAACTTGAAAATTTAGGTTATCAATTTAAAAGCAGTTCAGATACCGAAGTTATTTTAAAATCATATCAAGAATGGGGAAATGAAATGTTTGCCAGATTTGATGGGATGTTTGCCATTGCTCTGGCAGATTTAGATAAAAAAATAATAATTTTGGCTCGGGACAGAATTGGTTTAAAGCCTCTTTTTTACTATAAGAACCAAGATATAATTCTTTGGGCTTCCGAAATAAAGTCTCTTCTCAAAAATGCAAATTTAAAGCCTGAAATCAATTGGCAAGGTGTTTATACTAATTTTCTTTTTCAGACCACTTTGGCTCCGGAAACATGTTTCAAAGATATTTTTTCATTAGAACCTGCGTCTTTTATGACGCTCGATTTAAGTGATTTTACAACCAAAAAAGAATTTTACTGGAATTTTCCTGATCAAAAAGATGATATTTCTGAAAATGAAGCAGTGGCGAAAATTGACGAATTGCTTTCGGAAAGTGTTAAAAATCAACTCTATGCAGACGTTCCCGTTGCAAGCATGATGAGTGGAGGAATAGATTCTACTTTGATTACAAGCAAATCAAAACCATACAAAAATGACATCAACGCATTCACAATAGCTTATCCGTTTTCTGAAGATGAATTGAAAAATGCGTCTTTGGTTGCTGAAACAATCGATATTTCGCATCACATTAAAAAAGTTTCAGATGACGAAATTTTAAATCAGCTGAAAGAAAATATTCAGCATTTTGAGGAGCCATACAGCAGTCTGGAAGTTCTAATGAATGCTGCAGAATATGCTAAAGATTTAGGTTTTAAAGTCGTTCTCAGCGGAAACGGTGCCGATGAATTGTTCGCAGGATATTCTCACAGCTTAAAACTAAATAAATGGATTTTGATGAAGAATTTTAATTTTTTAAGAAATTTCATATGGACAAAAGACCAATTTTCATCAAAGGTAAAAAACTATTTTTCGCAGGATTTTGTGTTCGATTTTTTCAGGCAAAGCCAAGTCGGAATGAAGCCTCTGCAGGCAAAAAAAGTTTTCAGGAAAGAAATTTATAGTGAGATCAATTCAGATTTAAAAGAATATCACATGTCAGAAAAAAAGAATTACAACGGACTGTTCGAATATGATATGAAGTATTCTCTCTCTTCTCATCATGTTTTCCGTGATGATCTCAGTGCAATGAAATATGGCGTTGAGTTTAGATATCCGTATTTAAGCAATGATCTTATCGACTATGTGTCGTCTTTACCCGAAAATTTTAGATTTAATGGAATTCAAAATAAACCTTTGTTAAGAAAAGTTGCTGCGAGTTACTTGCCTTCTGAAGTTTTAAATATGCCAAAGCGAGGATTTTCTTTTCCGCTGGCGTATTTTATTAAAAACGAAAAAAAGATTCAGGATTTTATCATTCAGAACTTAGAGCGTCTTAAAAAAAGGAATTTTTTTAATAACGAAATTATTGATGATTGGTGGAAAAACCAAAGTGATGCGTATGATTATGTTAAAATCTGGCAATTGGTTACTTTTGAACTTTGGTATCAGAAATATTTTGAAAATCAGTAAAATCAGTTTCATTTTATATTTTACCTTTGTACTATGAAAAATCTGCTTTTTGGAATTTTATTCGGATGTTTTGCGCTTATGGGATGTAGGAGCGATGAAGATTCTATTCAGAAAATTGATCAGATCATGAGTTTTTATATTCAGGATGCAAATGGTAAAAATCTTCTGATTCCAAATAAGATAGGATCATTTACAAGCGTGGCGATGAACGATCTGCTGGCGACAACAGATAATGCTCCGGTTTCAAATTCGCTTAAATCAATTTCTGACTCTGTGAGTTACATTGAATATATCGCTGGAGCGACCAGACAGCTGGAAAGCGGCGGAGATGGTGATAACAGAATGTATCGTTCTCAGATTAGAGTTGCGCTTACTAAAAAACTTACAGACACTACATTCGCTGAAGTTGATAATGATACTTTACAGATTTTTTACCATTGGACACCTTCAGTTTTTGAGGTTTCGAGAGTTCTGTATAATAAATCAGAATTACCGATCAATAAAGATTCTGAAAGCCGCAATGTCGTGAAAATCACAAAATAATCTTTAAATTTGCATCAACAGTTCTTTTTGAGGTTTAATTGTCTAAATTTTGATTTTTAAACTTTACATAATGAATCTAAAACTATAAAACACTTTATGTTACAAGTCAATTTTTTGCGCGAAAACAAAGAACGCGTTTTAGAAGGTCTTCAAAAGAGACAATTCAAAAATCCTGAGTTGGTAAACGAGGCGATCGTTACTGACGAGGAAAGAAAAAAAATTCAGTTTGAATTAGATTCTCAACTTTCCGAAATCAACAAAATCTCCAAAGAAATTGGTATTTTAATGAAAGAAGGAAAAAGAGAAGAAGCTGAAGCATCAAAATCTAAAACAGCACAGTTCAAAGAGTCGAGCACCGAATTGAAGTCACAGTTGGAGGTGATTGAGAAGAAATTATTGGATATTTTATATCAAATTCCAAACGTGCCGTACGAATTGGTAAAAGCCGGAATTTCTGCGGACGATAACGAAATTATTTATCAGTCTCATGACGTTGAAGGTTTGGGCGAAGGTGCAATTCCACATTGGGAATTAGCAAAAAAATATAACTTAATTGATTTTGAATTAGGTGTAAAAATCGCTGGAGCAGGTTTCCCGGTTTATTTTGGGAAAGGAGCAAGATTGCAGCGGGCTTTGGTTCAGTATTTTTTAGATAAAAATGTTGATGCCGGTTACCTTGAGGTGAATCCGCCCCACGTTGTAAATGAAGCTTCAGGATATGGAACGGGTCAGTTGCCGGACAAAGAAGGGCAGATGTATTATATTAATGCAGATGAATTGTATTTAATTCCGACAGCGGAAGTTCCTGTGACTAATCTTTATCGTGATGTTTTGTTGGATGAAAAAGATCTTCCGATTAAAAACACAGCTTTTTCTCAATGCTACAGAAGAGAAGCGGGAAGTTACGGTGCTCATGTAAGAGGGTTAAATCGTCTTCACCAGTTTGAAAAAGTAGAAATTGTAAGATTGGAGAAGCCTGAAAATTCTTATGCAGTTTTGGAAGAAATGGTAGAACACATCAAAGAAATTCTGACTGATCTTGAATTGCCATACAGAGTTTTGAGACTTTGTGGTGGAGACACAGGTTTTGCATCTGCAATGACGTATGATTTTGAAGTTTGGAGCGCTGCTCAGGAAAAATGGCTTGAAGTAAGTTCAGTTTCAAATTTTGAAACCTTCCAGGCAAACAGATTGAAGTGTCGTTACAAATCTGACGGAAAAACTCAATTGGTTCATACTTTAAACGGTTCTGCGATGGCTTTACCGAGAATTATGGCCGCTTTGCTGGAGAACAATCAGACTGAAGAAGGAATTAAACTTCCAAAGAAAATCGCTGAATACGCGAAGTTTGAGTTAATTAATTAAAATTCTAAATTTATATAATAAAACCACCGAACACTTCGGTGGTTTTTTGTTTCATTGTTATCTGTTGATAATATTTGCCAACTTTTTGAATGTGAGCAAAATAATAATTCCAATTATATAATGATTAAACAGATTTTTAATCAACAAGACTAATTCCCTTTGTGTGTGGATTCTGAAACAGATAGAAGGACACTGGTAACAGAAAAGCGATTGTCCAAACTATAATCGCAATTCATGATTTATAATTTGATTTATTAAATTTTAATGACAATTCGCATTATGCGGATGCGTGCTATGATCTCCAGGCAAATGACATTCACCATTATTATCTTTAGAAATGGTCATCGCTTCAGCTCTTGGAGAAATGTATGGAATTCCCAATTCTAAACCTCTTACGATAAATAATCCGCCAAGGATAATCATAATCACAGGAACGGCTTTTAAAATTTTAAGCCTGAAAGCCTGATTCATAAGATTTCCGACGAGAACTACTGTAAACATGAAAGGAAGTGTGCCCAATCCGAATAAAGCCATGTAAGAAGCTCCTTGCCAAATTCCGCCTGATGCTAAACTTGCGGTTAGAGCCATGTAAACCATTCCGCAGGGAAGAAATCCGTTGAGGATTCCGGTGGTAAATCTTGAGCGGTAATCTGCTTTTTGTAATAGTTTGCCTAAGTTTGATTTGACTTTAAACAAAAATTTAGAAAAAAATGGAATTTTTGAAGCAAAATCTCTTCCTCCAAATGAGAATATAGCCATTACAATTAATAAAACACCAACTGCAATGGTCAAATACTGTTGAAAACCTGCCATTTCAAAACCTTCACCGATAATTCCTAGAATTCCACCTAATAAAGCGTAAGTGAAAATTCTGCCGAATTGATAGGTTAAATTTTGAAGGTAGAAATTGGTTGCCTGCTTTTTTGTCAATCCCATTGACAATGCAATAGGGCCGCACATTCCGATACAGTGAAAACCGGAAGCAAAACCTAAAGCGATTGCCGATATTACAAGTGCTATTTCCATATCACATCATAATCCAGTCGGTAGTCTGTTTTGTTGGTAGTCCACATCAATCGTAACGTGTAATTTCCTTTTGTCAAAACTTTTGCAGGAATCGTAAAAGATTGATTGGCGTCGAGTTGTTCAGATCTTTTGATGTCTAAATTCTGATCATCTGATCTGTTGAGTACAAATTTTATCTTAGAATTTGCGTTGTTAATATCTTTTGGAAAGGTCATTTTTATACCGTCTGCATTCTGAGAATAGACGGGCTTGTCTTGCAAAGTATCTGCTCTTCTTTTTGCATCAATTACGGTTTGATATTCCAGTTCTTCTTCGTAGTACTTATCTGTTACCATTTCAGAGTTTTTTTGTCCGTTTGGAAACAGAAATAGCATTGACAAAATAAATATAATAAATGATCCTAGAGCGATAAATACGCCGTGTCCCCAAGTGAAGTTTTTCATTTTTTAAAAAATTAAAATTGTAATTTAAATGGTCCTTCGAAATAAGTTTCGTAAGAATCTATAAGCTCTCCTTTAGTGTCATAAACTCCAATTTTTATATTTTGTTTAGACAATTTCATTGCATTTTCCGGGAAGCTGATATTGATGGTACCTTTTGTGATTTTATCACGATTCACTGTAATTTTGCTTGATCCACTAGAGCTGATTTCGCCTTTCGCTGGCTCAATGACTTTAATGGTAACGATTTTTTTATCGTTGGTTTTGTTAAGAAAAGTATAGTTGTAGGTATTGGTGATTTTACCGTCTCTTACAAAAAATGTACTTCCTGCGGGCTTGATAAATTTAGCTTCCATCTCACCTCGGCTTGATAATAAAAAGCCTAAAAAGCCCATTAGAAAAACCAAAACTATTGCAAAACCTTTCATTCTTCCGGTGAACTTATAAGGTGCTCCGGTTTCTATTTCTTTTTCTGACGCGTAGCGTACCAAGCCCTTCGGTAATCCAACTTTTTCCATTACTTCATCACACGCATCGATACAAGCTGTGCAATTAATGCACTCCAACTGTTGACCGTCTCTGATGTCAATTCCCGTTGGGCACACCACAACGCACTGGTAGCAATCGATACAGTCGCCTTTTCCGGCAGCTTTCCGATCTTCACCTTTTCTCCATTTTGAACGGTTTTCACCTCTGTTGAAATCGTAGAAGACATTAATTGTTTCCTTATCAATCAAGACTCCTTGTAATCTTCCGTAAGGACAAACTAATGTACAAACCTGCTCTCTAAACCATGTAAAAACAAAATAGAATGCCGCAGTGAAAAGAATCATTACAATAAAATTGGTAGGATGAGCAAATGGTCCGTCAGAAACGATATCCAACACCTGCTCATAACCGACAATATACATAAACATGAAATGAGTGATGATCAATGAAATAATAACGTAGATTGACCATTTCAAACTTCTCTTCCAGATTTTCTCGCTATTCCATTCTTGTCTGTCAAGCTTCATCTGCTTGTTTCGGTCACCTTCAATTAGATATTCTATTTTACGAAATATAGATTCCATAAAAATTGTCTGAGGGCAAATCCACCCGCAGAAAATTCTTCCGAATGCAATCGTAAAAATAATAATAAATAACAGTGAGGCGATCGCTCCCAACGTCAGAATGAAAAAATCTTGTGGATAAAATGGTTGTCCAACGATGAAAAACTCTCTATCGATTACATTAAATAGAAAGAAAGGATTGCCGTTGATTTTGATAAACGGCACGATAAAATATATAGCTAACAAAATATAGCTGACGATGTTTCGGTAATTGGTATACTTACCTTTTGGTTTCTTAGGAAAAACCCATTTTCTTTTACCGGATTGTTCCATTGTACCTATAGAATCTCTATAAGTTTCAGGATCTAAAACCTGCCCTTGTCCGCCGCGTAGAATTTCTACTTCTTTATCTGACATTTTTAGTTTTGTTATAAAAAAAGAAAAAACATAATTCGTTACTATTTTTTAATTTAATAACAAATTATGTTTTATCATATATTTTAAGTTTTATTTACTTTACTGTTTTTCCCACTTCGCTTCGTCACCGTAAGCTGGTGCGCCGCCTTGTGCCGGAGTAATCGGTGGTTGTTCCTGATTAATGTGATATACATAAGCAGCTACATTCTGAATATCTCGCCCTGTAAGTACACCATTTTTACCCCAAGCCTGCATTGCAGTTCCTGTAACTCCATTTTCTACAACGTGGAATACGTTTTTGAATAATGTTTTTTCAGGTTGGTTGTGCCAGAAGTTATCTGTAAGGTTTGGTCCGATACCTCCTTTACCACCTTCTGAGTGACAAGATACACAGTTTGTTTTGAAAACCTCTTCGCCTGCTGCAATATTGTCTTCAGCGAAAACTGCTGATTCAATAGTAACCTGCGGCTGATCTTTTTCGTAAGCTGCGATGCTTGCAATTTGTTCTTTATATTCTACTTCATACTCAGTCAGTGGATGAGCAAAGTCTGTGAATGAATATGCTGATATATAAACTGCACAGAATACGGTTCCGAACCAGAATAATCCTACCCACCATTTTGGAAGTTGATTATCAAGCTCCATAATACCGTCAAAACCATGATCGATAAGAATGTCTTTTTCTTCAGTTTCAGATTGCTTCTTGAATGCAGCATCATATTGTCTCTTTAAAAAAGGAATTTTCTTTTCAGAGAGATAGGCTGCTTTTTCTTCTGCACTAAGTTTTTTGAATTTGTTGTTTTCAATCAAATCCCCAATAGCACTATGAATATACGCTAAAATAGCACTGATCACTACAGTTCCCCAAAAATATGGCGAAGCTAAAAACGAGTAGCTTTGTACAAACAGATAATAAAAAACGATCAGCAGTCCTGTTATTATCAAGATGTTTACAAAAACCGGTGTTCTTTGTTTCATAAGTAGGTGTTTATTGTTTATTATCTCATCCAATCTCTGTTCCATTAAAGTAATTTTTTTAAATGACAGTGGCAGCGATTGAATAAAAAATAGTTTAATCTTTTAAATTAAAATCATCTTCGTCATCCTCGAGAGGTGCGTGTTCTTCTTCTCTGTAATATTTTTTAGGTCTGCTAAAAACATATATTACTAGGGCGATAAAGAACAACATAAAGAATATCAGAGCCAAAGTTTGATACAAACCTGCATTTTCGGTATTGGATAAGATGTCTTTAAAGTTCTGAGGAATCATGACAGGTTAATGTTTAGTTATTACTCGCAGTTTTTATTTCCGTCGTTTTAATATCTGTACCTAATCTCTGAAGATAAGAAATTAATGCTACAATTTCTTTCTTTTCAAGTTTTACATCTGGTCTCTTTGCATATTCCGTTTTTAAATCGGCTGCTTCAGAGAAGATATCTTTTACAATTTTAGCCGCCTGATTGTCTGCCCACTTATCTGCGGAGTCAATCTGAGCTTTAGTATAAGGTACTTCAAAAGACTTTTTCATCAACGTCATCTTATCAACCATCTTAGATCTGTCTAGGTTTGTAGCAATCAACCAAGGGTAACGAGGCATGATAGAACCGGCAGATGTAGATCTCGGGTTATACATGTGCTTGTAATGCCAAGAACTTGGGTTTTTACCACCTTCTCTATGTAAATCCGGACCAGTTCTTTTAGATCCCCAAAGGAAAGGTCTGTCATAAATAAATTCTCCTGCCTTAGAATACTGTCCGTTTTTACCGTTAAATCTTACAATTTCGTCTCTGAACGGTCTGATCATCTGAGAGTGACAAGCATTACACCCTTCACGGATGTAGATATCTCTACCTTCAAGTTCTAAAGGAGAATAAGGTTTTACTGCTGAGATTGTCGGTACACTTTTATCTAGCGAAAGTGTAGGAACAATTTCAATTAAACTACCAATTGATATCGTGATGAAAGATAAAATACCTAATAATACCGGCATTCTTTCTAACCAAAGGTGAGTACCTTCTCCTTCTTTTCTCTTTTTGCTGATAATTGCCAAAGCCGGAGCTTCTGCAGGAACTTCTTTTTGGAATGAACCTTTTCTAACCGTAGCAAATACGTTTACTACCATCAATAAACCTCCGGAAAGATATAGGAAACCTCCTACGAATCTCAATTTATAGTAAGGAATAATTGCAGTTACGGTATCCAACCAGTTTTTCCATAATAATGTTCCATCCGGGTTGAATTGTTTCCACATCAAACCTTGAGTGAATCCTGCAATATACATTGGCACTGCGTAGAAAATAATTCCTAAAGTACCTAACCAGAAATGCCAGTTAGCTAATTTTACAGACCAAATTTTTGTTCTCCACATGATCGGTACCAAATAGTAGATCACACCGAATGCCATGAAACCATTCCATCCTAATGCACCTAAATGTACGTGACCAATAACCCAGTCAGTAAAGTGACCGATTTTGTTGATGTTCTTTGTGGCCAAAAGTGGTCCTTCAAAAGTTGCCATACCATAACAGGTAACTGCAACTACGAAGAATTTTAATATCGGGTTTTCTCTTACTTTATCCCAAGCACCTCTTAATGTAAGAAGTCCGTTTAGCATACCGCCCCAAGATGGTGCGATAAGCATGATAGAGAAACCTGTAGAAACCGCCTGTACCCAAGCCGGAAGAGCTGTGTACTGAAGGTGGTGAGGTCCTGCCCAGATATAAACGAAAATTAATGACCAGAAGTGAATAATTGATAGCTTGTAAGAAAATACAGGTCTGTCAGCCGCTTTTGGTAAGAAGTAATACATCAAACCTAAAACTGGAGTTGTAAGGACGAATGCAACCGCATTGTGACCATACCACCATTGAACGATAGCATCTTTTACCCCTGCATAAACTGAATAAGATTTAAATCCTGTAAATGATAAAGGAACTTCAAGATTGTTGAAGATGTGCAGCATTGCCACCGCAATCCAGGTACCGATGTAGAACCAAATTGCCACATACAAGTGTCTTACTCTTCTTTTTGCGATCGTAAGGAACATGTTTGCACCAAATATAATCCAGGAGAACGCAATTAAGATATCGATTGGCCACTCGTGTTCAGCATATTCTTTGGAAGTATTGATTCCCATAAAGAATGTGATAAACGTAGCAATGATCATAAACTGCCAAGTCCAGAAATGTAACCAAGATAATGTATCGCTGTACATTCTTGATTTTAATAATCTTTGTAATGAGTAATAAATACCGGTATAAACGATATTACATACAAATGCCCAAATTACCGTATTGGTATGCAACATCCTGATTCTTCCGAATCCGAACGCGCCATGGGTGTTGATCAAACCTTGAATATCTCCAGATGACAGACTTTTGATCGTCGTATCATCCGTCCCGAATAAAAATTCAGGTAGTTCAGGGTAGAAAAGCATTAATGCCGCAGTAAGACCGAACAAAAATCCTATAATTCCAAAAACTATGGTCGCATATAGGAATGCCCGAACAATACTGTTGTCATAACTAAACTTTTGTGTCTCCATATTAACTATTCACTTTTTTCTTCAATTTTATTATTTTCTCCTTTTTCCTCTTTATCGTTTTTGTTGCCAGAAATTTCCTTTTTCTCGGGTTTTACCTCGTCTTCAAAAAGTATCCGAACAGCAGGAGATTCATCATCTTCAAACTGCCCTTTTCTCGCATTTACTATAAAAACGATCAGGAAAACTGCAGCTAAAGAAGCACTGCATAAGATCATTAAATATAGAATATCCATTAGACAACAAAATTAACCTATTTTCGGGGTTCAAAATTAGTGAAAAATAATGACATTAATCACGAAATAGCCGTTCTTGCTAATTTAAAACCAGTCTAAATAAGGGTGTTTAAGCGGCTTTTTTAAAATATTTCCGACCAAGGAGCCAGGTCGAAAGTGTGGTAAATGAGATCACCGTGATTGAACTCAGCGGCATTAAGATCGCTGCAAATAATGGAGACATATGTCCGGTAACAGCAAAACTTAATCCAACGATATTGTAAAGAAAACTGATTACGAATGTTAATTTTACAATCGTTATTGATCCTTTACAGACGTTCAGATAATGGTCAAGTTGCGACACTTTCTCGCCGTTCATAATAACGTCTGAAGATGGCGTAAAGCTGTTGGTGTCATCAGAAATCGCAATCCCGACATTACTTTGCTTCAAAGCTCCTGCATCGTTCAGTCCGTCACCGAGCATGGCTACTTTCATGCCGTCGTTTTGTAAGTTTTGAATGTAATTCAGTTTGTCTTCAGGGCTTTGGTTGAATGCCATCGAGCTCACATTTGGAATAATCGTTTTCAGCTGATTTTCCTCTGAAGAATTGTCTCCGCTTAAAATAAATATTTTGTAGAAATTTAGTTTGGCAAAAAGATTTTTTAAGTTCTCGCGGTATTCATTTTTAAAAATAAATTTTCCCAAAAATTCATTGTTCTTGCTGATGTAAACTGCAGTTTCAAGATTTTTAGACTGCTGATCATTATATTTTGCAGATCCGATTTTGTAGATATTTCCTCTTACGGTTGCTTCATAACCCTTTCCTGAAATTTCCACGAAGTTTTCTACTGGAAAATATTCATCATCGATTTCTAAAAATTCATACAATGATTTTGAAAGAGGATGATTCGAATTTTTAAGTAAAGTTTTGATATTTATTAAATCAAATTCGGGTATTTCTGAGCCTTCAAATTTGATGTTTGTTTTTTTTCTTTGGGTAATCGTTCCGGTCTTGTCGAAAACGATTGCGTTGATTTTTGAAATTTTTTCAATCGTCAACGTATCTTTTACATAAAATTTATTCCTGCCTAAAATCCTCATAATATGACCGAAAGTAAACGGAGACGAAAGTGCCAGTGCACACGGACATGCAATGATCAAAATTGCAGAAATCACCTGAAACATTTTTTCTAAATCAATGAACGACCAGTAAATTCCAGAGATCAAAGCAATTCCTAAAATAATGAATGTGAAGTATTTACTGATATTATTGATTAACGTGTCTAATCCGGTTTCATGTTTTTTAAACGCTTCTTTATTCCAAAGTTGGGTAAGATAACTTTGATCTACATTTTTTATTACTTCGAGTTCAAGGGATGAACCGATCTGTTTTCCTCCTGCAAAAATTTTGTCTCCAGGTTGCTTGCTGATGCTTTCGCTTTCTCCGGTAATAAAACTGTTGTCGATATTTCCTTCACCATTAATTAAAACTGCATCTACAGGAATAATTTCCTGATTTCTTACCAGAATTCGGTCTCCGATTTTAATTTCAGAAAGTAAAATATTTTCCTGTTTTCCTCCAAAATCAACTTTCGTAACGGCAATCGGATAAAAAGATTTGTAATCTCTGTCGTAAGACAACGAACTGTACGTTCTTTTCTGGAACATTTTGCCTAAAAGCATAAAGAATAATAGACCACATAAAGTATCGAAATATCCTGGTCCGTAGTCTGTTGCTACTTCATAAACGCTTCGTCCAAAAAGCACAAATATTCCCAAAACAATCGGCACATCAATATTCACGATTTTGTTTTTTAATCCGTACCATGCTGATTTATAGTAATCTGAGGCAGAATAAAAAACAACCGGAATTGCCAGTAAAAACATAAGAAATCTGAAAAGGCCTTTATATTGATCCATCCAGTAATCTTCACCACCGATATATTCCGGGAAGGCAAGGAACATTCCGTTACCGAAAGCAAAACCGGCAATTGCCAGTTTGATAAGTAAAGATTTATCTAAATGATCTTCGTTTTTTTCAGCGGTTTCTAAACTGATGGCGGGTTTGTAACCTAAGTTTGTTAAAAATTTAGCTAATTCGCTTAATTTTAAATCGTTATGGTTGAATGATATCTGTAAGGTCTTTCTCGTAAAATTGACCTGAGAATACTTAATATCTTTGTGTAAAGTATGAAGGCTTTCTAAAAGCCAGATGCAGGATGAGCAGTGAATTACCGGAATTTTAAAAGTAACTAGACTTGTGTTGCCTTCTGAAAAATCTGTAATTTTTTCAAAAATTTCCGGAGTATCAAGATAATCAAACTGAGAAGAGTTTTCGTCGCTTGGTCGTATTCCGGCTCTTTTATTTAATTCGTAAAAATTACTGAGATTGTTGATATTCAGAATCTCATAGACAGATTTGCAACCGTTGCAACAGAAAATTTTTTCATCAAAAGAAATTCTCTCTTTTTCTATGTCTTGTCCGCAATGAAAACAGTTCTCGCTCACCTTCATAAATTATTGACTGACAAAATTATAACAATTTTTTTTGTTTATCGAGTTAAAATGTTCTATTTTTGTGATAAATGTCATATTAAAATGTCGCAGGAACAACAGATTGCTATTGAAGAAAGATTTGCAAGGGTTTTTAATGATAAATCCTTCAAAGAGAGGCTTTCCAATACTGATTTTGAAAGGTACATGAATGCCAAAAAGAAAATGAGTTTTCAGAAACATGATATCATTTTCGATGATGGTGAAATTCCTAAAGGAGTTTACGTTATAGAAAAGGGTGCGGCAAAATTGTCGAAATCCGGCTCTTTTGGTAAAGATCAAATTCTAAGATTCATCAAAGAGGGCGATATCATCGGTTATCGTGCTTTACTTTGTGGTGAAAATTTTCAGGCAAAAGCTGAGGCAATGACTGATATAGAATGCACTTTTCTTCCGGCAGATATTTTTATGGATCTTCTTGAAGTTGATCCTCAGTTATCATTTATCATGCTTCAGAAAATCTCTTATGAATTAGGAGAATCTTCCAATACGATCACTTTCCTGGCTCAGAAAACTGTGAGAGAAAGATTGGCTGAGATCCTTATTCTGCTGGAACAAAAATTGGGTACTGATCCTGAAGGTTTCATCAAAATATCGTTAACAAGGGAGGAAATCGCCAATATTATAGGTACAGCGACAGAAAGTGCCATCAGATTAATTTCTGAATTTAAAGGTGACAGCCTCATCGAAGTGGATGGTCGAAACATTAAGATTCTGAATCACGATAAACTCATGAAACTCGGTCACGTAGTTTTATAAATCATATACAACACAAGTCGGCGCAAGCCGACTTTTTAACTTTTAAATAATAAACATATTATGTCTGTTCATTCTGAAATAAAAAGAGTTACTACGGAAACTTTACGGAAAATGAAATTCGATAAGGAGAAAATAACCATGCTTACGGCGTATGATTTTACGACCGCAAAAATGGTGGATGCAGGCGGAATTGATGCTGTCCTGATCGGAGATTCTGCTGCGAATGTAATGGCGGGTTTCGAAACTACTTTGCCGATCACACTAGACCAGATGATTTATCATACCCAAAGTGTGGTGAGAGGAATAGACAGAGCTTTAGTGATCGCTGATCTGCCTTTCGGAACTTATCAAAGTAATTCTGATATAGCATTGCAATCTGCTGTGAGAATGATGAAAGAGGGTGGAGCTCATGCTGTAAAGATCGAAGGAGGAAAGGAAATTTCAAAATCCATCAAAAAAATCATCAATGCCGGAATTCCGGTGATGGGACATTTAGGATTGACGCCTCAATCTATTTATCAGTTTGGGACGTATAAAGTAAGAGCTAAAGATGAGGCAGAAGCAGATAAACTGATCAGTGATGCTCAGCTTTTGGAAGAATTGGGCTGTTTTGGGGTTGTTTTGGAGAAAATTCCGGCAGATTTGGCCAAAAAAGTTTCAGAAAGTATCAATATCCCGACAATCGGAATAGGCGCAGGGCCAGATTGCGACGGTCAGGTTCTTGTTTATCATGATATGGTAGGAATGAATAAAGGTTTTTCGCCGAAATTTTTAAGAAGATACCTCGATCTTTATACAGAGATAACGGGAGCAGTAGCACAATACGTAAAGGATGTGAAAAGTGCTGATTTCCCTAACCAAAATGAAAGTTACTAATGAGAGATAATTTACAAATGGCTCAGGGAGTGATCTCTGTTCTAGCAATTTTATGTTTAGTAGTGGGGTGGTTTCATTTATTTTCACCCGAAATTAATGATATCCTTTCAAGAAAACTGTTTTATCTTCTGATAGGGTTGAGTTTTATTTTGCAGGCGCCTTTCCTGGCGAACGAAAAATTTAAATATCCCATGTATGCGGCCGCTGCATTGTGTATTGCAGGAGCGTTTTTACCTATTGATTCAAATTTGTCATTCATCAAGACAATTGGTCTGCTGGGCGGTGTAATTATTTCCTTTACAAATAGATCAGCGACGCGTCAGTAAGTATGAAGGAGCAGATTCTGTATGAAGATAACCATCTTTTGGTGATCAATAAGAAAGTTGGCCAATTGGTTCAGGGAGATAAAACTGGTGACGAGCCGCTTTTAGATTCAATTAAAAATTTCATTAAAGTAAGAGATAACAAACCGGGAAATGTTTTTCTTGGTTTGGTTCACCGTATTGATCGGCCGACTTCCGGTTTGGTGATTTATGCGAAGACGTCTAAAGCACTTTCCCGCCTGACGCAGATGGTGAAAAACAGAGAAATCAAAAAAACATATTGGGCAGTTGTTGCGAAAGAAATGATTTCTCAAAGTCAAAGGCTTGTTCATTATTTAAAAAAGAACGAGAAAAATAATAAGGCGATTGTTTTTACTAAAGTTACCGATGGTGCCAAAGAATCTATTCTCACCTATAACATCATCAAAACTTTAGATAATTATTTTCTTTTGGAAATAGATCTTGAAACAGGAAGGCATCATCAAATTCGCGCTCAGTTGTCAAAAATTGGAGTTCCTATTAAGGGTGATTTGAAATACGGAGCGTCGCGTTCTAATCCTGATGGCGGAATAAACCTTCATGCGAGAAAGCTGGAATTTATTCACCCGGTTACTAAAGAAAATATCACAATAACGGCACAAGTTCCACAAAATGATGCCATTTGGAGAGCATGTGAAGACTAAGCCTTGTATGTATTTCATTATTGCTTAATATTGAATCAATATCTAGAAATGATGATAAGTGTTTATTATTATAGTCATTATTTTGATTATAATATTGATTATTTAAGTTTTATTTAATTTTAATGAAAATTTTTTTATATTTGTTTGAAACTAATTCAAACTTATATGAAACATTTTTACAATCTAATTTCTCTCCCGAAAAAAATCACTTCGTGTGTGAAAAATCTGGCATTGGGTGTCGCATTGCTTTCTGCGGGAAATATTTCTGTGAAATCTCAGATCTGGACCATCAATGTATGTTCTGGTATGCCGGGTTCTACGCAAAGTAATACTTATGGGCCGATGTACACCACAGCCACGGCAAATGCTACCAACAGACTTACCTCTATTTATCCGTCGTCGCAGCTTACAGGAATTGCTTCGCAAACGCTGACCAGTATTTATTTTCATACAGGAGCTGGCAATGCTGGAGGAATTTTGGGTACTCCAAATCTTAAGGTTTATCTGAAAGAGGTTTCCAATTTAGATTGGGGATCAGGAGCATTGGATTGGGCAACTGCATCTACCGGAGCGACGTTGGTGTTTGACGGTAATCCTGCGCCTTTTGTTGGTACTACCGGCGGATGGAAGCAAATTCCTTTGTCCACTACTTTTGCTTACTCCGGAACTCAAAATTTAGCTCTTTTTGTTGAATATAAAAACCCTACGGCAAGTAACGCTGTCTCATGGTCTTACGAATACACAAGCCCTTGTGTAAGCGGCTCAAGTTCTGGTCTGGAAACTAAATACAGTAACAATACCACAGGAACATTACCAACATCACTGGCTTCAACAAATTCCAGAAGGCCATATATTGGTTTTGATTATCCTGTTCCTTGTCCAGCGCCAACAAATATTGTGACTTCTGCAGTTACTCAAAACAGCGTAAATATCAGTTGGGTTGCGGGCGGATCAGAAACTTCTTGGGACTATTCTATTCAGGCAGCCGGAGCGGGAGTTCCTACGACATTTGCCAACTCAACAACCAATACATTAAACCCTACCACACTTATACCCAATACTAACTATGAGTTTTATGTAAGAGCAGCTTGTGGTGGAACCAACGGTAACAGTTTATGGAAAGGTCCTTACACTTTTAAAACATTGTGCGGGCCTGCAACTTCTATGTTTGAAAATTTTGACAGCTACGCAACAGGAAATATAGTTCCGGATTGTTGGGCAAGAATAGTTGGAGGAAGCAACACTGCTCAGACGATCAGTTCGGCAACTCCTGCATCAGGAACAAGAAATCTTTATCAGGTGACATCCAGTGCAGCGAATGCTACGGTTGTAGTTCTTCCGGAATTCAGTAATATAAACGCCGGAACGCATTGGTTAAGATTTAAAGCTAGAACTACCGTTGCTCCAGGATCTTTGGATGTTGGTTATGTTACGAATATAGCAGATGCTTCTACCTTCGTTAATATTCAAACTTTAAATATTTTAAATACATCTTACACGGCTCAGGATGCAGAATACAGTGTAATTGTACCATCATCGGTTCCTGCAAATGCAAGATTGGCAATCAGAAATAGCGGAACATCCACAGCCGGACACTATTACGACGATGTGTACTGGGAAGCAAAACCTTCATGTATTGCACCTGCCAATATTGTGACAAGTAATATCACGTCAAATTCAGTTAATCTACAATGGAATGCCTCTGTAAGTACTCCTGCAAATGGTTATGATATTTATGTAAGCACTAATAATGTTGCTCCCACTTCGTCTACTACTCCTACATTGACGGGTGTATCCTCAACTTCTCAGCTTGTTGGCTCACTTAGTCCAGCTTCGAGTTATTATGTATGGATAAGATCAAGATGTTCAGCTACAGATTTCAGCAGTTGGAGTACTCAGATTGTTACTTTTTATACAAATTGCCAGGCTCCGGTGATCACTTCCACTACTGGCGCAACTGTTTGCCCGAATCAGCCTGCAACATTATCAGCAACTGCAGGAAGCGCAGTAATGAATTGGTATAGTGCATCTTCGGGAGGTACATCATTAGCAACCGGAAATACATTTAATACTCCAAGTCTTAGTACATCTACAGATTATTGGGTTTCTGCTGCGACTCCTACCACAGGATACATAGGATTGCCTGCTCCGATCTCTACAAGTGGGAACTCTGGTGTAGCAAGTTTGGGATTAATCTTTGATGCCTTGAGACCAATGACCATAGAAACCGTTGATGTTTATCCTATGCACGCCACCAACACATCCGGAACTATAACGATTGAGCTGAAAGATGCTTCTAATGCTACACTTCAAACAATTACCGCAAACGTTACAGTAAGTGTTGCAGGAGCGCTAAATACAGTTCCGCTAAATTTTGCTGTACCCGCAGGAACAGGATATAAACTTGTGGTGACTGGTAAATCAGCTACCATTTCAAACTTCTTGAGAGAAAGCGAAACTTCAAATTTTAACTATCCATACACTTTTCCGAGTGTCTGCGTGATCACAGGATCTACCACTACTGGTTACTACTATTATCTGTACAACTGGAAGATTGCATCAGCATGTGAATCAGCGAGAACCATGGTTACTGCTACAGTAGATACCAACTGCCTTTCTACTTCAGAAATTGATAAAAAAGATTCGGTGAAAGTGTATCCAAACCCATTCTCAGAATTTATAACGATCAATAAATATGATTTAGTAAAAACAATAATTATCAGTGATCTTTCAGGTAAATTGATTAAAACAATCAATAAGCCAGAATCTGTTTTGAGATTGCAGGATTTATCAGCAGGAATGTATATTCTTCAGCTTGATATGAAAGATGGTACTAAACAGACTATTAAAATCATAAAGAAATAGTTTTATAATAATTTCTAAATAAAAAGATCGGCTCCGAATTTATTCGGAGCCGATCTTTTTCTAGAAGTAAGTATAATTATTTATAACTTATCACTCATTACTCATATTCTATTGCCCTTGCTGTAAAACACCACCGGCTTCTTCTTTTTTATTATTAAGGATATTCTGATCTTCTTTGGCCAGTTTATTCTTTGTAGGAATTTTATAATTCACTGAAAGACCAAAATTTCGGCTGTCATATTTTGTTCTGATGAAAAGACTTTCGCCACCTGTCGGGTTATTGGTTCTGATCTGCATTACCTGACCGTTCAGAATATCGTTTCCGAAAATAGAAACCGTCAAACGGTTATCCATAAATTTTTTGGTTAAAGTAATATCTACAGAATTATTGAATGGTTTTTCTGCAGTGAAATAAAAATATCCTGCTCTCGGCGTCAGATAACTGTAATTTGCTGTTAGCTTAATATCTTTTGGAAGGAGAATCTGAGTCATTAGATTAAAAATCCAGAAACCGTTGTTCTTTAAATTATCAATATCATGTTTCTGATAACCTGCATACAGATACATGAAATTTATCTTGTCAGGATTAAAATCAAACTTCATGATCTCGCTCAATGGCTTTGTAAAAATCATAAACGGAATAGGAAGTCCGACATTAAAATTATGAATTTTCATATTAGAAATATTCACCTGTTCGTTAAAGATGCTTTTGCCTTCTCTTCTGATGATCTGCGCCACCTGATTTTTCGCATTACTCACGCTGTACCCAATAAACGCATAATCAAATGCTGAAATTTTCACTTCGTAATTATCAAAAATCGTCGGTTGAAGAAAAGGATTTCCTGTCACCTGAGTATTTGGACCCTGAAAAGTATTGTTGTTTGGGTTTAGGGCAGAAATACTGGGCAGATTGATCTTCTTATTATAGTTCGCCAATGCGTAAACCTGTTTCATCACGTTGTATTGTACGCTTGCGTTTGGGAAAATTTTAAACTTTTTAAAAGGAATCAGATTTTCCTGAATAATTGTGTTGGAACTATCTCTTCGGGTAATTCCCGAAATATCGTAGTTTTCAGCTCTTGCACCCGCGATAAAATCAAATTTTTTCAGTTTTGCCTGAAACTCAAGATAAGTGGAAGCGGTTTGTCTTTGATATTCAAGATTGGTTAGGCCTTTACTTTCAGTATCAAAATTTTGCTTTTCATATAAACCTCCAAAACTCACTTTGCCTTCATCAAGAATTTTTAAAGGTTGAGAATAGTCTACTTTAAAGTTGGCGATTCTCATATCTGAACTGTTTTCCAAAACACTACCGGCGCTGAAGTCATAAGGTTCACCAAGATTGCTGTCTGTAAAGAAGCCGGTTCTGAAGATATTATCCTGTCCGAATTTACTGTCAGATTTTGTATATCCAAACTGGAAATCAAGCTTTTTAGATTTATCATCTGCAAACCTTTTCTGGTAAGTCAGTACGCCTTCCTGTCTAAGATTGTTGGTATCTGCGGCATCAAGAGCATTAAATCTCACTTCTCTATAAACGTCAGGATTTTTTTTTGTTAAAATATCGGCCAAACCATTGCTGGAAGTGTAATTATCATTCTTGTTATGGTAAATGTCATAATTCAAAAGTAATCGGTCTTCGCCAAGATCAAAAGTAAGTCCGGATTTGGCAAAATAACCTCGCCCGATTCTGTCGGTGTTGGCAAACATCAGATTATCTTGGTTAGAATTGAGATTACTTTCTCTGTAATTTTGCCCCACGCTCAATTGCCAGCCAAAGAGTTTGTTTCTCGCATTTAAGTTTAAAGAGTTGCTTGTACGGCTTCTCAGTTTGTCTTCATTAGAAAAATTATAGTTTCCGGAGTAGGTTGCGGTCAAATATTTATTCGCATTCTTATTGGTGATAATATTCATGATCGCACCGCCGGAAGTAGCAGGAAATTCTGCGCCTGGCTGAGTAATCACTTCTATTTTCTCAACAGAATTGGCAGGCATTCCTTCCAGAAAAGAATTAAGCTCATTGCTGCTGATATTTAAAGGCCTCCCATTGAGATAGACATCAAGTATTTTTCCCTGATACATCATCCCTGCAATATCTGTGGCGACAAGACCCGGAAGTTTTTTAATGCCTTCCAGAACATTACCGTTGTTGAGGTGAGCCTGCTCCGAAAAATCAAAAATTGTACGATCGGCTTTTTGCTCAACGGCTTTTTTGGTTTTCGTCATCACCACACCTTCAATTTCCTTTTCTTTAATTTTAGAATTTGTAGTTTCATTCGTTTGTTGTGCTATTACCATCGCCGACAGCAATACAGAAAGAGAAAGTAGGATTTTCTTCATTATGGGATTTACTTTAATCTGTTAGACGCATAAAGATTGATTTTGTTACACAGAAGAGGAGAAAACGGTTAAGAAAACAGCAGGATAAAATATTTATTTAGTTACAACTATTTTATGATTTAAATAAACTTTCATATCTTTTAGCAATTGAGGCATAAAGGAATGGTAATTGAAACGTTGAATGAATTCCTTTTCACTAAATAAAATATCAGAATAATGATAAAAAAAGATGCGATCATCATCGGTTCCGGACAGGCAGGAAATCCGCTTGCCATAAAATTAGCTGCGGCAGGCTGGAAAACAGTTTTAATAGAAAAATCTGAAGAAATGTTGGGTGGTGTCTGCGTCAACGTGGGATGTACACCGAGTAAAACATTGATTGCGTCCGCTAAAATAATGCATACTATAAAAACTTCCGATAAGCACGGAATTTCTGTATCAGATGTAAAAATGAACTTCACAAACACTCAGGAAAGAAAGGAGGTGATTGTAAAGGCATCGAAAAAAGGTTTAAAGAAAAATTTATGTGAAGCAGAAAATCTGGAAGTGGTATTCGGAACAGCATCTTTCAGCGGAGAAAAAACCATTTCTGTTGATCAGGGAGACCAGAAAACCTTGGAATTTACAGCACCGTGTATTTTTATTAATGCGGGGTGCAGACCTGCAACTCCGGAAATCAATGGTTTGGAAACTGTGAAATGGTATAATTCTACCGGAATACTGGAGCTGAAAGAAATTCCCAAAAAATTGATCGTCGTTGGAAGCGGTTATATTGGTCTGGAGCTAGGGCAGATGTACAGTCGTTTCGGAAGTGAAGTGATTATTGTGGAAAAGCAGGGGCAAATCATGGCTAATGAAGATGCTGATGTCGCAGAAGATCTGCAGAAGATATTAGAAGATGAAGGGTTAAAATTCTACCTTAATACCAATGTCGACAAAGTAGAGG
This sequence comes from Chryseobacterium sp. CY350, assembly GCF_027945075.1. NCBI lineage: Bacteria > Pseudomonadati > Bacteroidota > Flavobacteriia > Flavobacteriales > Weeksellaceae > Chryseobacterium > Chryseobacterium wangxinyae. The sequence continues at coordinate 2,526,711 of NZ_CP116034.1, read as the reverse complement.
AAAGCAAAGGCGAAATCACGGTAACGATTACCAAAAACAATGAAAAAGAAAAAATAAAAGGAACTCATCTTCTTGTCGTAACCGGAAGAAAATCAAATGCCGACAGCTTAGATCTCGACAAAGCGGGTATCATGACCGATCAGAAAGGCTATATTACGGTGACTGAAGCATTAGAAACAAATATTGATGGCGTTTATGCATTGGGCGATATCAAAGGTGGGCCTCAGTTTACACATGTTGCTTATAATGATTACGTGGTAGTTTCGGAAAATATTTTAGACAAAAAAAATATTTCTATTGAAGACAGAGTTATTCCTTACACGATGTTTACGGATCCGCAGGTTGGTAGAATTGGTCTTTCTGAAAAGCAGGCCAAAGAAAAAGAACTGAATTTTTCAGTAGTAAAAATTCCCGGAAAGCGAATCACAAGAGGAATAGAATCTGCCACAGTTCAAGGATTATGGAAAGCAATTGTAGATAAAAAGACCGGACAAATTCTAGGTGCCGCCATCATCGGCAGCGAAGGCGGAGAAATCGCAACTGTGATTCAAATGGCGATGAAAGGTAATATTCCTGCCAAAGACCTGGAGAATTTTATGTTTTCACATCCTACTTATTCTGAATCTCTTAACACCCTTTTTGGTGAGCTGGAATAATTTATCATAGTTGTTAGTTATAACTTTTTACAAGATCAGTCTAAAGAATTTCTTTGTTTGAAACTATGAAACTTACATAAAAAATATAGAGAAATTGATGAGTTGCAGTGAATATTGTACACCTTTCACGAAAGCAATTTGTTCAATCTTTATATTTTCTAATCTGTTTCACTAATCCTTTTCTACAATACGGATTTCCTCTTCTGTCAAACCATAGAGTTCATACACCATTTGATCGATTTCGGCATCGGTTTTTGTGATTTCAGATTGCAGGGCGGTTGCTATTTGCTGTTCTTTAATGAAATAATCTTCGAGTTCTGCTTTTTGGGAAAGCGTAAGTTCCACTTTTAGTTTTTTAAGTTCTGTAAGGTAATCTGAAAACGGTAATTTGTACCAGCCTTCCAGTTTTTTGCTGAGTTTTTCAAGTGAAAACTCACGTTTTACATTTCGTTGGAATTTCCCGTTGACTTCCTGCAATTCTTTATTGAGGGAAAGCATTTGGTCGGCTTTTGCGATGAAAGGTTGCTGGGATTCTAAAGGAGTTTTTTTGATAGGTAATTGACTTAAATAAGTTTTTTTTACTTCAGCAAATAGTCTTCCTTTTTCTTGAGAAATATTTTGATAGTATAAATTCAAAATTTTGCTATTTAATAGTGATAATAAATATCTAAGATCAAAATCTTTATTAAGCAGTCCAACATTATAAACATTATTTAGATTTATTCTTTTATTTAAGTCTAAGTTACATATGAGAGAATCAGCTGTTTGTCTAATGATAATCTTTTCCTCAAAAAATGGCGCTGATTGTCTTGGTTCTGCCAGCCAAACACCATAACTTAAATACATTTCTGGTTCACTTAAAAATTTATATCTGTGGAAGTCTTTTCCAATTATACAGGGAATATATGATTCATCGACTTGGTAAATTGCTGTAAAATTTTTATTTATCACATCGCTTTCAGATTGCATAGGTTTGCCTTTGCCTTTTTGATATGGTTTAATACCTACAATTATGTTCGCTATTTGTGATAAATCAACAAATTCTGCGTTTTTAAACTTACTGAAATTAAGTAAACCTGAATTAATATTATATGTTTTGTCTTCATTTATGATATCGTTGATTTCAAATAAATCTATTTTTGCTTCCACAGCTTCATGTAGATTTTTAAAGTTAGATATTTCTACTTTTATGTTTTCTGAAGATTTTTTCATAATCCATGAAACAGCATCTCCTATATCAGCGTCATTAAATACCTCGTAAGAATATTTTGCGATGGACAATAAGCAAAATTGTTGGAGGAAATTTCGCAGTTTTCTGAAATAAAATTGAGAAAGGAAAGTTGCAGGAGTGATAAAACCTAATAAACCATTTTGTTTCAGAATTTTAATCCCTTGTTCGTAAAATAAGACATAAGTATTTACTTGATATTCAAAAACACTGAAAGTACTTTCTAAGTATAATTTTTCGAAATCATTAAGATATGCTCCATACGGCGGATTCCCAATCACCACATCAAAACCACCTTTCACAAAAACCTGCGGGAATTCCTGTTCCCAGTTGAAGGCTTTGTCACCTGCAATTGCAGGGTTGTCTATCAGAGAGTTTCCGCATTTGATGTTGTTGTTCAGGTCATTGAGTTTTCGGTAAGGCTGGGCAGTGCGCAACCACAGCGAAAGCTTGGCAATCTCTACCGATTCTTCATTGAGATCTACGCCAAAAAGATTGTTTTCCAGAATGCTGTTTTCAATATTCGGGAAAACAAAACCGCCGCCCAGAAGTTTGGTTTCCAGCTCATCAAGATATTGGTGTTCTGCCATCAGGAAATTCAGGGCTTCATTCAGAAAAGCACCGCTTCCACAGGCAGGATCAATGATGGTTATTTGAAGAAGCCAGTCTCTGTACGTTTTGAGTTTCAGCAAAAGTGCTTCTTTGGTTTTTGTCTGTCGTTTTTTATCCGTAAAATACTCTTCGTCTACAATTTTTATCTCAGCTTTCTTTTCTGTGCAGAGTTTCCCAACGGTATTTTCTACAATGTATTTTGTAATGTATTTCGGGGTATAAAATACGCCGTCTTTCTTACGTTTGGTTTTTGATTTATCAATGACTTCGCCGGCAAGCTGAGCTTTAATTTCATCAATTTCGTTAAGGGAATTTTCAAAAATGTGACCCAAAATATTCACATCTACTTCACTTTCAAAATCGTATTCTGCAAGTTTTAAAGTGTGAGTATAAAGTATCTGATCGTTAATTTTTATAGTATCGAGAATTTCATCGGGTTTAAATAATCCTCCGTTGTAGGCAAATACATCAAATTGTTTTCCTTTGAATCCGGTATTCAGGTAGGTAAAATATTTCCTGAATCTGTCGTAAAGCGGAACGTATTCATCAAGATCACGCAGTTTGTCCCATTGCTCAAGGATCATCCTCACCGAGTTGGGTGGAAGTAAACCGCTGTCTTCACCGAAAAATAAGAATAGAAAACGATCGAGCAGTTTTTGAGATTTTTTAAAGAGCTCGAGCTGATCAATCTCAGGATTCAGCACCAGCAGATTCTGAAAAAGTTCGCGCTTGAAAAGTGAATAGTCTTTATACAGCTTTTTAGTAATCACATCTTCCTGACTGAGAGACTCTTCCTTTATTTTCGCGGGAATATCTGCTGAAATATTCTGGAAAGCGAGGCAGAGATAGAGCAGTTCAAAATCTTCCTGCGTAAGCTCAAAAAGATTAAATTCTAAATGCTCGATGGCATTGTCTATATAAAATCTGAGTTTCTCAAAATTGGAAGTGATCACATATTTGCAGTCTTTCTGATTGTTTTTGTATCCGAAAGCCTGGTCTTCTATTTTAGAAAGATCTGTTGTATTAGTTCCTTTCAGCTCAATGATCCCGGCTACTTTACTGTTGATAACAATAGCTCCGTCAGCTTTTTTGCTGTCTTTTACGTTTTTATATTCTGTAGTCAGATTAAAATCTGGCACAGGGTTTTTGATGTAGCCTAAAACATTCACAAAAAGATCAATAAGAAACTCTCCCTGATACTGTTCTTCTTTAGAATTTCTAATATTTTCCTGAATTACAGGATTGTGAAAATGCTGATGAAAAACTTCCCATTTCTGCTGAAGTTCTTTTGTGTTTTGAGTCTTTAAATATTTGTTGATGATCGTTTTCTGGAAAAGCGGCATATCTTGTGTCTATGCCGTAAAGATAATTATTTTAAACAAAAATTCCGCCCGAAAAAATCGGACGGAATGATATTAACTTTTTAATTTTATCTTAATAAAACTATATGATTAATTCTCCTGTTGCTTAATCAAATTTAAGGCAGAACCTGCTTTAAACCAATCAATCTGCTGATCGTTATACGTGTGATTTGCCAAAACAATGTCTTTCGTTCCGTCTGTGTGAATGAATTCTAAAGTCAGTTGTTTTCCCGGAGCAAACTGATCCAAATCAAGGAAATTGACCACATCATCTTCCTGAATTTTATCATAATCTGCTTCATCAGCGAAAGTCAATCCCAGCATTCCCTGTTTTTTCAGATTGGTCTCATGAATTCTTGCGAACGATTTTACAAGAACCGCTTTTACACCAAGATGTCTCGGTTCCATCGCGGCGTGTTCTCTTGAAGAACCTTCACCATAGTTCTGATCTCCCACAACAATAGAAGGAATTCCCGCAGCTTTGTAAGCTCTCTGTACAGCAGGAACTTCACCATAAGTGCCGTCTAACTGGTTTTTCACTTTGTTGGTTTCCATGTTGTAGGCATTTACAGCTCCGATCAACATGTTATTTGAAATATTATCTAAATGTCCTCTGTATTTCAGCCACGGTCCGGCCATTGAAATGTGGTCAGTCGTACATTTTCCGAACGCTTTAATTAAAACTCTCGCTCCCGTAATATTTTTACCATCCCAAGCAGGGAATTCTTCCAATAACTGAAGTCTGTCAGAAGTTGGACTTACTTTTACTTCAACATTTGACCCATCTTCTGATGGCGCTTGATAACCATTGTCTCCAACGTCAAAACCTCTTGAAGGTAACTCAGAGCCGCTTGGTTCATTTAATTTTATCTGCTCGCCGTTTTCAGCTGTTAAAGTATCGGTAATTGGATTAAAATCTAATCTTCCTGAAATTGCAATCGCTGCCACCATTTCCGGTGAAGCTACGAATGCGTGAGTATTCGGGTTTCCATCTGCTCTTTTCGCAAAGTTTCTGTTGAAAGAGTGAATGATTGAATTTTTTTCGCCTTTATCAGCGCCTTCTCTATCCCACTGCCCGATACAAGGTCCGCAGGCGTTGGTGAAAATTCTTGCATTTTCAAATTTTCTGAAAGAATCTAAGAATCCGTCTCTTTCTGCAGTGAATTTTACCTGTTCTGAACCTGGATTGATACCTAAAATTGCTTTAGGTTTTACTCCTTTTGCAACTGCATCTTCAACAATAGAAGCAGCTCTTGATAAATCTTCATACGAAGAGTTGGTACAAGAACCGATCAGTGCCCATTCTACTTCAATTGGCCATCCGTTTGCGACTGCTTTTTCTCTGAATTCTGATACTGGAGTTGCTAAATCTGGTGTAAAAGGTCCGTTCAAATGAGGAGCCAATTCAGATAAATTGATTTCAATAACCTGATCAAAGTATTGTTCCGGATTTGCATAAACTTCTGCATCACCTGTCAAATGTTCAGCAACTTGATCGGCAGCATCTACCACATCCTGTCTTCCTGTTGAAGCCAGATATCTTCTCATAGAATCGTCATATCCGAAAGTCGAAGTGGTAGCACCAACCTCAGCTCCCATATTACAGATTGTGCCTTTTCCGGTTGCAGAAAGAGACTGAGCTCCTTCTCCGAAATATTCTACGATACAGCCTGTTCCGCCTTTCACGGTAAGAATTCCTGCTACTTTCAGGATAACATCTTTTGCGGAAGTCCAGCCAGACATTTTACCGGTCAATTTTACACCGATTAATTTAGGCATTTTCAATTCCCAGGCCATTCCTGCCATTACATCAACGGCATCTGCACCACCAACTCCGATGGCAACCATTCCTAATCCTCCTGCGTTTACAGTATGTGAGTCAGTTCCGATCATCATTCCTCCCGGGAATGCGTAATTTTCTAAAACAACCTGGTGGATAATTCCGGCTCCCGGTTTCCAGAAACCGATTCCGTATTTATCACAAACAGAACCCAAGAAGTTGAAAACCTCAGAGTTCTTATTAATACCTTCCTGTAAATCTGATTCTGCGCCTACTCTCGCCTGAATCAGGTGATCTGCGTGAGCGGTTGAAGGCACGGCAACTTTAGGTTTCCCGGCTTGCATAAATTGTAAAAGAGCCATCTGAGCCGTTGCATCCTGCATCGCCACTCTGTCCGGAGCGAAATCCACATAAGAATTTCCTCTTTCATGTTCTTTTGTTGCGTTTCCTTCCCACAGGTGTGTGTAAAGAATTTTTTCTGAAAGCGTCAACGGTTTTCCTGTAATTTGTCTTGCTGCTGCAATACGTTCAGGATAACGTTCGTACACTTTTTTGATCATGTCAATGTCGAAAGTCATATCTAATTTATTTTTTCTAATTCCAGTAAATTATCCGATTTATATTTAATAAAAACGGATCATACTCATTTCCATCAAATTCTGTTCCTTCAATCAACATAAAGGATAATACTAATGAATCACGAGCATGTTTTATTTCTATCAAGTTATGAATAAATAAAATTTCAGTTATTGATTTAAGTCAAAATAATTTTGATTGCGGCTTAAATAGAAATGTTCTAAACAAAAAAATGGAAGACTTCGCAAGAAATCTTCCATTTTATATATAACAAAGTCTTTCGACTAAATTTAAAATCTATTAGTGACCAACGGTAACCAATTCTTTGATAGATGGAACAAAAGTCGTTAAGTCAATACCTTCAACTGCTGCTTTGTACTCTGCAATATTAGGAATTCTACCCATAATTGCTGAAAGCACAACAACAGGAGTTGATGCCAATAAAGATTCTCCTTTTTTGCGCTCAGAATCTTCAACTACTCTTCCCTGGAAAAGTCTGGTAGAAGTTGCTAAAACAGTATCTCCTTTCTCAGCTTTTTCCTGGTTACCCATACAAAGATTACATCCCGGACGCTCAAGATACATCATGTTTTTGTACTCAACACGTGCTGCACCTTTTGGAGCATTGTCGTCAAATTCAAAACCTGAATATTTCTCTAACAATTCCCAGTCACCTTCAGCTTTTAGCTCATCGATGATGTTGTAAGTAGGAGCTGCAACAACAAGTGGTGCCAAGAACTCAACTTTACCGTCTCTTTTTTCGATATTTCTTAGCATTTGAGAAACGATTTTTAAATCGCCTTTGTGAACCATACATGATCCTACGAAACCAAGATCAACTTTTTTGTCACCTCCATAATAAGTAAGGTCTCTGATCGTGTCGTGCGTATATCTTTTAGAAACATCTTCGTTGTTTACATCTGGGTCAGCGATCATTGGCTCAACAATCATGTCTAGATCAACAACTACTTCTGCATAATAACTTGCATTTGAATCCGGAGTTAAAGCCGGTTTTTCACCAGATTTGATCTCTGTAATTCTCTTGTTCGCTTTGTTGATTAATCCCTGAAGAACCTGATTGTGATTATCCATTCCTTTGTCGATCATGATTTGGATTCTGCCTTTTGCAATTTCCAATGATTCGATCAAAGTATCGTCTTCAGAAATACAGATTGACGCTTTTGCTTTCATTTCTGCAGTCCAGTCTGTGAATGTAAATGCCTGATCAGCAGGAAGTGTTCCGATGTGAACCTCAATAATTCTACCCTGGAAAACATTTTCTCCTCCAAACTGCTGAAGCATTTGTAATTGAGTTGCGTGTACCACATCACGGAAATCCATGTGGTGTTTCATATCGCCTTTGAAAGTCACTTTCACAGATTCCGGGATTGGCATTGATGCTTCACCAGTCGCTAAAGCCAAAGCTACCGTTCCTGAGTCAGCTCCAAAAGCAACACCTTTTGACATTCTTGTGTGTGAATCTCCACCAATGATGATTGCCCATTCGTCAATCGTAATATCATTTAGTACTTTGTGAATAACGTCAGTCATTGCGTGATATTCGCCTTTCGGGTCTCTTGCAGTGATCAAACCGAAATCATTCATGAATTTCATCAATCTAGGAATGTTTGCCTGAGCTTTTTTATCCCAAACCGAAGCAGTGTGACATCCAGATTGGTACGCACCATCAACGATTGGAGAAATCACCGTCGCAGCCATAGATTCTAATTCCTGAGCAGTCATCAAACCGGTTGTATCTTGTGAACCAACAATGTTTACCTCAACTCTTACATCTGAACCAGCATGCAAAACTTTTCCAGGAGCTAAACCAACAGCATTTTTATTAAATATTTTTTCAACAGCCGTAAGACCAACACCTTCTTTTGTAATTTCTTTTGATGGAGCGTAAACCAAAGGAATTTCAATTCCTAAAATCCCTGAAGCCCAAGTCTGCAATTTTTTACCAAAAACGATAGCGTAAGAACCACCCGCTTTGATGAATTCCATCTTTTGCGGCGTAAATGATTTGGAAATATCTTTCAATTCCTGATCGCCGTTGTATAATTTTTTAGTCTTTGTATTAATCGTAAGAACAGTTCCGGTTGCTACAGAATAAACTTCCTCAAGAATAGGTTCGTTGTTTTCGTTACGGATCACATTACCTTCTGCATCCAGCTTTTTCACCCAGTTCTGAAGGTCGATGCCAATTCCACCGGTTACATCAACCGTAGTCAGGAAAATCGGAGAAATACCGTTTGTTCCCGCTACAATCGGAGCAATATTTACGAATGGAATATAAGGGCTTGCCTGCTTACCTGTCCAAAGTGCAACGTTGTTTACACCAGACATTCTGGATGATCCAACACCCATTGTACCTTTTTCAGCGATCAACATGACACTTTTGTCAGGATGTTGTGCCTGCAAAGCCTGAATTTCTTTCTGAGCTTCAGGAGTCATCATGCATAAACCATGAAGTTCACGGTCTGATCTTGAGTGCGCCTGATTTCCCGGAGACAATAAATCGGTAGAAATATCACCTTCACCAGCAATATAAGTAACCACTTTAATTTCTTCCGGAGCTTCGGGAAGTTTTGTAAAGAAGTCTGCCTGTGCGTAGCTTTCAATAATTTCTTTTGCGATTTCGTTACCGTTGTGGAATGCTTCTTTTAAACGATCAGTGTCAGCTTCGTAAAGGAAAACCTGAGTTTTTAGAACGTTTGCAGCTTCTTTAGCAATATTAGCATCATTACCTAAAGCTAAATCCAACAATACCTCGATCGAAGGACCGCCTTTCATGTGAGATAATAACTCAAATGCAAAAGCCGGAGATATTTCTTCTAATACGGATTCACCTAAAATGATTTCTTTTAAAAATTGAGCTTTCACACTTGCCGCGGGAGTTGTACCCGGTAAAGTGTTGTAGATAAAAAATTTCAGAGAGTCTGCTCTGTATTCGTTATTTTTATCCTTTATTTGTGTAATGATAGCGCTTAAAAGTTCTGCAGCATCAATTGGTTTCGGGTGAAGACCCTGAGTTTTTCTTTCTTCAATCTCTTGGATGTAATCCTGATAAATATTCATAAATAGAAGTTCTTTTTTTTCTAAGTTAATTGCAGATTTTAATCGTGATCTGATTTGACCTATTTATTATAATCTGCATCATTTTTAAATATATAAGTTACATTCAGTCCCTAAAGTGAGAAAATAAGGATTTCTGCTGAATAAGTAAGTGGCATACAGAATGGTCTGTTTCTGTCACAAGAACTCTCTTATAGAAAACGATTTATCATCATTTTGAGCCAATAGAGAACAAAAGATGTCTTTAAGCCGTTTCGAAATTATCATTCATTTAAAAATGTGTCCAAAAATACGAATTTTTAACATTTTTTCAAGATTAAATTATTTAGATTCTATATAAATATGAATTTTATATTTTCTATTTTTGGCAGATATTTTGAACACAACCGGTTATGAAGAAAGTTTTTGATGTTATTTTTATCCTTTTGTCTCTAAGTCTGTTTTCGCAGTCTAAAAGTTTAAAGAATAATAAAACAAAACATCCTACAATTAAGGCTCCTGAAAGTAATCTCATTGCTCTTAAAGAAAATGTTCCGCTGCTGATTCCTCAAAAAAAGAACGATAGCTACGGATATGTGAACCAGAAAGGCAAATTCATCATCACACCGGAATATCATATTGCCATGTTTTTTGCTGAAGACTGTAATCTTTTAAATTCTACTAATCCTAAAGCTAAAAAATTTGGTACGTCAAAATATGCTACCGTTGAAAAAAACAATATTTCTTACAGGATCGATCAAACCGGTCGGAAAGTCTATCAATACAGAAATGAAGATTTAGGAAGATGTCAGACAGCGTTTACAAAGCAGCTTTTCCACGCCTATATTTTAAACGGTTTGTACGGAGTAATTGAAGATTCAAAATTTAGCAACCCATCTGATCATTCACAGTTTAGAATTTATCCGAAATATCAATATTTACATATCTTGGAGAGCGATGATCTTCTCAATCCGATGATTGTGGCTTCTCACAAAGATAAATTTGGTGTCATTGATGTCAACAATAATATCATTATTCCTTTCGAATATTCCGATATAAAAAGGAATTACAGTTGGAAACTGGGAAAAATGTTCGAAGTTACCAAAGACGATATCAACTATTATTACATTGATACCGATAACAAGTCTTATTAATTTGGAAGATCATTAAATTTTTGTAATTTCGCGCTGAAATTAAAGGGGTGCTCCAACGGGGGCTGAGATTATACCCAATGAACCTGGAACAGATAATGCTGTTTAGGGAAGTTAAAAAATGAGCAATGAGTAATTAGAATAAGTAATTCTCTAAATATTAAACATTACTCATTCTTCATCATAATCGCCCCTTTTATTCCATTAAATTTTTAAAATTTATAAGAATGAAAGGATTTATTTTTTTAGGACTTACCGCAAGTTCTCTGGGTTTAGCACAAACTCAGAACACAGATTCTCTGAAAATCAGAGAAATTGAAGCTGTCAACTTTACAAAACGACTTCCCGTCGCCAAAGAAATCATTAATGTACAAAAAGATCTCGACACCAGAAATCTTGGTCAGGATTTACCAATTCTCTTAAAAAATCAAACTTCCATTATCTCCACTTCTGACGCCGGAAACGGAGTAGGCTACACGGGTTTTAGAATTCGGGGAGTTGCCGGAAGAGGAATTAATGTCATGATGAATGGCGTTCCGTTTAACGATTCTGAAAGTCAGGGAACTTTTTTTGTCAATGTTCCGGATTTGACGAGTTCTGCATCGCAAATTGTTATCCAGAGAGGTGTCGGAACTTCAAACAATGGAGTTTCTGCTTTTGGAGCGAGTATTAATGTGATTTCAAAAGATCCGGAAGAGAAGTTTTATCTTAAAACAGATGACAGCTACGGATCATTCAATACCTACAAATACTCTGCTGAGGTTGGCTCGGGAAAATTCTGGAAAGACCGACTTTCTGTAATGGGACGATATACCAATATTCATTCAGACGGATATATCGACAGAGCTTTTTCAGATTTAAATTCTTACAATTTTACCGCTCTATTTGAAGAAGGAAAAACAAAACTTCGTCTGATGGCTTTTGGTGGAAAAGAAAAAACATATCAGGCCTGGAACGGTGTTGATAGAAAAACCTGGGAAACCAATCCAAGATTCAATCCTTCTGGAGCAATTTATGATACAAACGGAGATATTTCTGGATTTTACGATAATGAAACCGATAATTATAGACAAAATCATTATCAATTACTTTGGGAGCAAGGTCTTAATGAAAAATGGAATTTAGAAACCACTTTGCACTACACAAAAGGAAGAGGATATTACGAAAACTACAAGCAGGGAGATCCTTATGCAAGATACGCTCTGCCTGATTTCAACGGTGAAGAATATTCAGATTTTATCAGAAAAAAATGGCTGAATAATGATTTCTACGGGATTGTTTCAACGCTATACGGAAAGTTTGACAATCTTGATCTGAATTTCGGCGTTGTCGGAAATCAATATTACGGAAGACATTATGGAAATGTAACCGATGTTTTTGTTCCTCAGATTCAGGAGCATGAATATTACAGAAACCGTTCCGTGAAAAATGAAGTGGCTGGTTTTGCTAAGGGTTTGTTGAAAGTAAATGACTTTGATTTCTTCTTAGATCTACAATTAAGAAACATCGATTACGACACAGAAATATTAGTGGAAGGTGATGGCGAAGGTGCAGATTTAAATAAAAACTGGCTGTTTTTTAATCCAAAAGCGGGCGTAAATTATAAATTAGGCAACGGAAAAGTATTCATTTCTTACGCTCATGCGCAAAGAGAACCGAATCGGGATGATTTGATCGCAAATAATGACGTGAAATCTGAAAAGCTTCACGATTTTGAAGCTGGAATCGAAAAACAGTTCGGAAAAGTTGCGTTCACAGCCAATCTTTATTATATGTATTATCTTAATCAGTTGGTTTTAAACGGGCAGATCAGCAATATCGGAGAATTCATCAGAACCAATTCCGGGAAAAGCTACAGAAGAGGAATTGAGGTCGGAGCTTTGGCAAAACTTTCAAAACAATGGGAGATTTCGGGAAATGTAAGTGTAAGCCAAAACAGAAATCTTGATTTCAGAATTGAAAACGAAACGGTCGTTAATCAATTGGGAAATACAGAAATCTCTTTTTCACCCAACGTTATTGCCAACTTAGGATTGAAATTTAATCCTAATAAAAATTTCCAGTTTGCGCTGATGAATCAATATGTTGGGAAACAGTATTTAGACAACACGGAAACTCAGGACTTACAGTTGAAAGACTATCTTCTGACGGATTTTAATGCTCAGTATCAGTTTAAAGTTGCAAAGCATGATGTCGCTTTGAAACTTTTGGTCAATAATATTTTTAATCAGAAATACGTAAACAACGGTTACGTTTATGACGGACCGATTTATTTTTCTCAGGCAGGAACCAACTTTATGTTCGGGATCAGCTGGAAAATTCAATAATTAGATCAGACACCATTCATATTATTATATTTCAGTTAAGTTCAGATTAAATTTTTGAGGGCTGCTTCGGCGGCCTTTTTTTATTTATAATTATTGACCCATTTTAATTTATTTTTAGTTTTGAATCTAGGTAATATACATGGTTTTTCTTTCTTAAATGAAATGCCTTTGTTTCTCTTTATCTAAATGTTGCTTACTGAAAAAAGCTTTGTCTTTCTTTGCGTTAAATAATCGCAAACAAAGACAAAAAATTCTACACAGATCTTTGTAATCTTCGGGAAGCTCACTTCATAATATATGACACAAACAAATCTCTGAAAAAGTCATGAAAAAGTTATAAATTTGCGACCAAATGAATATTTCAGCCTACATTTTAGACTATTTGAAACAATTTGGAACAGTTACTGTTCCTATGTTTGGTGTGTTTTCCCTGGAAAATTCTAAAGCAGTCATCAACTCAGAAAACGGAAGCATTCTTCCGCCATCTACAAAAATTGCATTTCATTCAGATTATCAGATTTTGTCTGATGATTTGGCGCAGTTTATAGCGAGTCAGAAATCTGTTTCCAAGGAAGTTGCAGAGAGCGAATTGCAGATTCAGACCGATTTTTGGAAGAAAAAAATTCAGGCTGAGCAGGTTTTGGAGATTCAGAATCTCGGAACAATTTTTATAGAAGACGGACAACTTCATTTTAAAGGAAACCGTCTGGAATCTGATCATCCCGATTTTTATGGGTTGGAAGAAATACATTTTTCAGATTTTAACAAAGGTGAAACTTTTGAAACTCCAAAAAATACCGAGAAAGATTATATGTTCAACAAATCGATCCTCTGGATTTTCCTTTTTATTGTTCCGGTTTTGGGAATGTTGTATTTAGCATACACTCAGCAAGATTTGATCTTTGGAAAAAAATCTTTTGATGATGTTTCTATACAGACTAAAACAAAGAGAATTGAAAAGAAAGTTCCCGTAAAAATTGATTCGGCGCAGATTAAAAAAGCAGATTCTATTAAAGCTTTTAAAACAGATTCTCTGAAAACAGATTCTATCAAAAAGGCAGCAAAAACTTGGAGACCCAAGTACAAAAAAAGAAAATCAAGATGGCAAAAATAAAAAAAGCGTCAGATTCGTTGACGATCATGACGAATATTGTACTTCCCAATGATACCAACCAGTTGAGGAACCTTTTCGGAGGAGAATTGTTGGCAAGAATGGATCGTTGTGCGTCAATTTCTGCAACAAGACATTGTGAAAGAAGAGTAGTTACCGCATCTGTAAATCATGTTTCGTTTGATCACCCAATTCCCGAAGGCGGAATTGTCGTTATGGAATCTAAAGTTTCTCGTGCATTTTCTACTTCAATGGAAATTTATGTGGATGTTTGGCTAGACGACCCCATCAATCATAAAAAAATACAGACCAATAAAGGAATTTATACTTTCGTAGCAGTTGATGAATTCAATAGACCGATTCCAATCCCTGCAATGGAGCCTGAAACCGAACTTGAAGTGGAAAGATTTGATGCTGCTTTAAGAAGAAAAGAGCTTTCTCTGATTCTTTCAGGAAGAATGAAACCTTCTGAATCTGTGGAACTTAAAAAATTGTTCCAAGATCCTATTTAAGATAAATTAATGGTGATTTACGAATCTGCCCAGCTTGATAACATACAAAACAATCAATCTGTGCAGAGTTTTGTATTTTAAGACGAAATGTCAATAGTTAATATTTGAAAAATGAAAATTCTACTTTTAGATAAAAACCATCCACTTATCACCGAACAGCTTTTAGCAAAAAATTTTATTCTGGAAGAAGATTTTACCTCTTCTTACGATGAGGTCTGCGCTAAGATTCAAAAGTATGATGGAGTAATTATCAGAAGCAGAATTCCTTTAGATAAAAACTTTTTAGAGAAAGCGAAAAATCTGAAATTCATTGCAAGAGTAGGAGCCGGAATGGAAAATATCGATATTCCTGTTGCCGAAAAATTAGGAATTCAGTTAATTAATTCTCCAGAAGGTAACAGAGATTCTGTCGCCGAACATGTTGTTGGAATGCTTTTAATTTTAATGAATCGACTTTTCATCGCATCCAACGAAGTGAAAAACGGAATTTGGCTGCGTGAAGAAAACCGAGGTGACGAATTGCTGGGGAAAACAGTAGGATTAATCGGTTACGGAAATATGGGAAAAGCTACGGCAAAAAGACTTTCCGGTTTTGGTTGTAAAGTGATTTTTCATGATATTTTAACTGATCTTTCTGATGAATATGCAACGCAGGTTTCTTTAGAAGAATTGAAAAATGAGGCTGAGGTACTCAGTTTGCACATTCCTTTGACGGATTCTACAAATTATTTAATAGATGATATATTTATTTCTGAAATGAAAAACAATTTCTATTTTGTGAATACGGCAAGAGGAAAGAATGTGGAAACGAAAAGTTTAGTTAAAGCTTTGGAATCAGGCAAAGTTAAGGGAGCTTGTCTTGATGTTTTGGAATACGAGAAAGCATCGTTTGAGAATTTAGAGACAGAAAATGAAGATTTAAATTATCTTTTACATTCAGAAAAAACCATCGTAACACCTCATATTGCTGGCTGGACACATCAGAGCAAGCAAAAATTAGCGAAGGTTATTGTTGATAAAATCTTGGGGTCTTATTGCAATTAGTTATTTGTGATTATGTTAAATAATTCATAATTTGTAATGATTTTTCAGGAATCATTTTGAGTTTTATTAAATTGCCACTCATTTTTGAAACTCATGAAGAAGCTTACTTTTGTACTCGCTGCAACCTTATTTTTATTTCTTTTTTCTTGTAAAAACAAATCCGAAAATAAAGAATCTCTTATAGAAAACAGCACCAATCTTCCGAATTACGGTAATGTAGATTTGGGAAAAGTGTTTTCTCCTGAAGATGCAGTACTGTCGAATAAAGATTTTATTACCAACTACATTGATCAGTATTATAAGAAAGTTTGGGAAAGCGGAGATCTCAGCGGTGGCGTTTTAGTAGCAAAAGGCAACGAGATTTTATTTGAAAACTATCGTGGTTTCGCGAGAGAGGGAAATCAAAATCCTATTGATAAAAATACACCTTTGCATGTAGCTTCAGTTTCAAAAACTTTGACGGCAATGGCAATGCTGAAATTGGTGGAAGCAGGAAAGATAAAATTATCTGATCATCTCACTCAGTTTTTTCCAGGGTTTCCGTATCCGAATGTTACGGTTCAGACTTTATTAGATCAAAGAAGCGGACTGCCGAAATACGAATATTTCATCACAAAAATACAGCCGGCTCCGGCAGAGCTTTCAAAAACATATATTACCAATCAGGATGTTTTGAATATGCTTGTCAAATACAAACCAGATCTTGCACGTGAGACAGATACCGGCTTTATGTATTGCAATACCAACTTTGCTCTTTTGGCTCTACTGATTGAGAAAGTGACAAAAACGCCTTTTCCTCAGGCGATGAAAGAGATGATTTTCACTCCTCTAAAAATGACGAACAGCTACATTTTTCAAGAAAAAGATATTCCGACAGCAGCTCAGTCATTTTATTATGGTGGAAACAGATTGTATCCTTTAGACCGGTTAGATTTAATTTATGGTGACAAAAATGTGTATACGACGCCAAGAGATTTATATGCATTTTCAAAAGCAATGTTTTCGAAAGATTTTCTGAAACCGGAATTAAAAGCAATGATATTCGAACCATACAGCAACGAAAAAGCCGGGCAGAATAATTATGGTTTAGGATTCAGAATGAAAATTTTTGATAACGGAGAAAAACTGACTTATCATAATGGTTGGTGGCACGGCACAAATTCTGTTTTTGCTCATCTTTTAAAATCTAAAGTTACCATCGTTGCAATTGGGAATAAATATTCCGGGAAAGTGTATACAGCTCTTGCTCTGGCAGGTTTATTTGAAGATTTTCCACCGCAAAAAGATAAGCTGATACATATTATGAATGATAATAAAGATACATTAAAAACAGGAACGGAAGTTTTTGGAGAATAATGTTTATTTTTGTTCAAATATATTCATGAAAAGAATTTTTCTCTTACTGATTGCCAGTTTTCTTGTACTTTCATGTGCGAGAGTGGGTTCTCCTATCGGCGGACCGAAAGATACGATAGCTCCAAGGTTTTTAAGTTCAAATATTGATACGACGAGAATTAATATAAAGAGAGATATCAAGGAACTGAGAATAGACTTTGATGAATATATTACGCTGAAAGATGTGAGTAAAAACCTCAACATTTCTCCGCCAATTGAGAATGTTACCAGAATCCTTCCTTCAAATATTGCCAATAAGTTTTTGATTATTCAATGGTCAGACACACTTCAGGCCAATACTACGTACAATTTTAACTTTGGAAATTCAATTGCAGACAATAGTGAAGGAAATATACTCAGATATTTTAATTTCGCTTTTTCTACAGGCGAAAAGCTGGATGATCTGTACATGAGCGGCGAGGTGAAAGATGCTTTTGCAATTACAAAACAGAACAACAGCGAAAACAAAATGGTTGTAGGTCTTTATCAGCTAAAAGACACGATCGACTATAAAAAGAAACCTTATTACATTACCAAAGTCGATGATGACGGTTACTACGAACTGAATTATCTGGCTCCCGGAAAATATAAAATCATCGCGTTTGATGATGAAAACGGAAACTCTACCTACGATCCGGGGAAAGAAAAGATAGGCTTCAGAAAAGATACAGTCAATATTGAGAAATCAATTTCAGGTTTAAATTTAAAATTATATCCTTCCAAAAAAGCATTTAAAAAACCTGAATTAAAGGAAATTCCGGGTGGAATCCTCATGGCATTTGAAGGAAATCCTACAGATGTGAAAGTGACTTCTAGAAACGAAAAACTCCAGGATTTTAAAGTTACACACAGATCAAAATCTGATTCTGTACGTATATGGTTTGATGCCGTAAAAAGTGATGTCGGACAAACAGTAACCGAAAATCTCAAGTTTGGCTACGAAGCTGACGGCAAAAAAGATTCTACATCGGTGTTCTACAAATACAACACTAAAAACAAAATGACGGTCGATAATAATATCGGCGGCTCGCTTTTGCCTCCTAAGACAGATTTCAGGCTGATCTCAAATTATGTTGTAGATAAGATTGACTCCGAAAAGTGGACGTTAAAGACAGATAGCATCAGTCAGAATTTTACGGCAAAAGTTTCATCTTCAAATCCTTATGAAATTTTGGTACAGTCTGATTTTGTAGCGGGTAAAAAATATCAACTGACAATTCCTAAAACCACGGTTTCTTCTTTTTACGAAAAAAATGCAGAATCGAAACGATTTGATTTTGAGGCTGATAAAGTTGAAAATTATGGTAGTCTCAATTTTACTCTTACGAATGAGCCAAAGACAAAATATTGGATTCAGCTTTTAGACTCTTCGGAAAAAGCTGTTTATCAAAAATATACTAGCGGCGCACAGGCTGATTTTAGTATTGTAAAACCTGGCGATTATATTGTCAGAATTTTGGTAGATAACAATGAAAATAATCATTGGGATGAGGCAGATTTTGTAAACGAGACTTTTGCAGAAGATTCTTATATCTATTACAAAATGGTGGTTGCAAGGCCTTTATGGGAAACAAAAGAAACCTGGGATCTTAATGATAAAAGAGTATTTGAAGGTGTAAAAGCACCAAAGCCTACTGAAAAAGAGGATAACAAGACCAATCAGAATAATTTGAATAATAATAATAACAACAGTACAAATTTGAATAACAGTACGAGATTAAATAACACGAGACAATTAACCCGATAATGAAAACATTCAAAAAAGTAGTTTTCTGGATTTTTGTTTCCTTTGCGATCATTCAGTTTATCCCCGTTGATAAGACTAACCAGCCAATCAATAAATCAGTTAATTTTATTGACGTCAAGAAATCGCCACCCAAGGTTGCAGCATTACTAAAAAATGCTTGTTATGATTGTCATTCAAATGAAACAGTTTATCCCAAATACGCTTATATTGCTCCTTTTTCGTGGTCTGTTAAAGATCATATCAACGAAGGTCGGGAACATCTTAACTTCTCGGTTTGGAGTTCCTATAATAAAGAATTAAAGGAAAGTATGCTGAAGAAAACTGTTCAGACGCTGGAGAATAAATCGATGCCTTTGCCGGCGTACATTATTTATCACGAAGATGCCAATTTATCTGATGCAGATCGGAAAGTTTTAGTCAAATATTTTGAAGAAATTATTGAAACTAAATCTTATTAAAATTAAAACTCCCACATTAATAAAATGCGGGAGTTTTTTTTTTAGAATTTTTTTAAATATTCTTTAAAAAATATTTTCTGAGAGTCAAAAGCTATATCATCCGGATTGAGTTCTTGTAAGGAAATCCAATGTGTTTCCGAGATTTCGGAGAGCGCTAAATTTACTTCAAATTTTTCCGAAACTTCGTATTCGTAGAAAAGATCGATCGTATTATAATCTATCTCTTTGTATTGATACACATTGGGAAGACTTGTGAGATACTTGAGCTTATCAATATCTATATCAAGCTGCAGCTCTTCAAAAAGTTCGCGTTTGCAAGTTTGCTCTGCACTTTCCTTAGGATCTACAAAACCACCTGCCAAATCTAATTTACCTTTTTTGGGTTCCTGATTTCTTCTGGTAAGATAAACTTCATCCCCGAACCTTATCACAACAGCAACTGCTCCTGCAACGTTACTGTGTAGGGTGAAATTGCAATTGGGACAGCTCCATTTTTTTTCGCCGTCCCAATTCAATGATTCTTTGCCACAATTAGGGCAAAATTTCAATATTTTCATTCAACAATTTTAGTCTTGTTTCTAGGGTGAAAGGTTAATATCACATCACGAAGTTCTTCAGTCTTCAAATGCGTATATACCTGCGTTGTTGTAATGCTGGAATGTCCCAGCATTTCCTGTATAAAACGAAGATCTGCACCATTCTGCATTAGATGCGTTGCAAATGAATGTCTGAAAGTGTGAGGAGATATTTTTTTGCTTACACCGGCTTTGTCCGTTAATTCTTTAATAATAAGAAAAACAATCACTCTAGACATTGATGTTCCTCTGCTGTTTAGAAACAAAGTATCTTCATGCTTTTTGTTGATCTTGATTTTCGAACGAGCCTCGCGAATGTAAGATTTTAGTAAATCTGCAGTGTAATGAGCCAAAGGGACAAAACGTACTTTATTTCCTTTTCCTACTACTTTAATGTAATTCTCCTTAAAGTTGATATTCGAGATTTTAACGTCAATAAGCTCTGATACACGCAATCCACAGCCGTAGAGTACTTCTACAATAGAGTGATTTCTCTGTCCGAGATCTGTACTCATATCAATTGCATCGATGATTTTATTGATATCGGTAAGACTCAATGTGTCAGGTAAATAAAGTCCTAATTTTGGACCTTCCAGAAGTGATGACGGATTGTCTTCTCGTATCTCGTCCTCCAGCAGAAATCTGAAAAAAGCTTTGATAGAAGAGATCCATCTCGCCTGAGATCTTTCGCTGAATTTCTGTTTGGATAGTTTAAAGATGTATTCCTGAAGATTATCGTAAGAAATAACATCGGGGCCGATGTTTTCCAGATCTTCTTCTGCATATTCTTTAAGTTTTTTGATGTCTCTTACGTAAGCATCAAGTGTGTTTTCTGAGAAATTTCTTTCGAATCGTAGAAAAATTTCAAAGTCTTTAATTTTTTCATCCCAAGTCATTGTGTTGTGTTTTTTTTATTTATAATTCATTTTCTGATACTTGTATTATTTCTATTCCGTGGTTTTGTAAAAATGTTATTCCTTCATTGTCTGAATACGCGTTGATGTAGACAAGTTTCTTAATCCCGGCCTGTAAAATCAGTTTGCTGCAATCTTTGCAGGGTGATAGCGTGAGGTATAATGTAGCTCCGCTTGCTGATTGGGTAGATCCGGCTAATTTCAAAATTGCGTTTGCTTCTGCATGCAAAACGTACCAATGTGTTTTTCCGTTTTCATCTTCGCAGCAGTTTTCTGATCCTGAAGGGGTACCATTGTAACCATCTGAAATAATCATCCTATCTTTTACGATAAGAGCACCTACCTGTTTTCTTTCGCAGTAGGAGAGTTTTGCCCATTCGAGAGCCATTTTTAGATAAGCTTTGTCAAACTTACTGTACGTCTGCATCAATTGATTTCGAAATAATTTGTGATATGATATATTTAGAAATTCGGTTTTCTTTTTTCAAGGAAAGCCGAAACTCCTTCTTTTTTATCTTCCATTTCAAAAAGCTCTCCGAAATATTTAATTTCAGTTTCAAAGCCTTTATCTGTGTCTGATAGATTGGTCGCATGTATTGCTTTAGAGATTGCCATAGGAGAATTATTAGAAATCACCTTTGCCAGTTCCTTCGTTTTTGTTAAAAGTTCGTCGATTGTATAAACTTCATTTACAAGACCGATTTCTTTTGCTTTTTGCGCAGGAATCATCTTTGCTGAGAAAATCATCTCATTGGCTATTCCTTTTCCTACCAACTTGGGAAGTCTCTGAGTTCCTCCATATCCCGGTATAAGGCCTAATGTAACTTCAGGAAGTCCCATGCGCGCATTTTCAGATGCGTATCTTATATGACACGACATTGCTAATTCTAGACCACCACCTAATGCAAAACCGTTTACCGCTGCAATTACAGGTTTTGAAAGATTTTCAATTTTGTTAAATAGAATTTCCTGTCCGTTTTTCGCCAGCTCTTCTGCTTTTTCCTGATTAAAATCACTGAATTCTTTGATATCGGCTCCTGCTACAAAAGATTTTTCACCACTTCCTGTTAAAATTAATACCCTTACTTCGTCATCAGCAGCTATTAAATCTAACGCAGAACTTATTTCTTTTATTGTCTTTGCGTTCAGAGCATTCAGACTTTCAGGTCTGTTAATCGTCACAACCGCAATTTTATCTTCTTTTTCTAATATTATATTATCGTAGCTCATTAAGTGCCTATATCTTTAATAACCTGCAAATTAAAGATTTTTTTGCATAAAAAAGGGAAAAAAATATATTTTTTCCCTTTTTCTATTACTTTATCTAATTTATTTTGTGTGATTCATCATATTAGAATCAATATTGATGCTCAAACCAGACGCTACTTTCATCCCAAGTTCAATGTTTGCTCTGAAAAAATGACAAAGCTGGCGGTTGATGATTTCATCTCTTTTTGGGCCGTCTATGCCGCTCATATGATCGATGATGTTTTTTACCAAGTGATCTCTGTCTTCCTGATTCATTGCTTTTGTATATAACAATCCTGGTTGCGTGTAGTGGTCATCATCATTTTCATTTCTATTAAAATTCGCTACGTGCTTACTGTCTAGCTCATATTCGAAATCTTTATATGAAGAATCCGGTTGAATATCGTCAAAACTATTAGGATGATAGTTTGGTTTGTCCTGATACTCGCTGGAATCTGCCATAAAACCGTCTCTCTGATAATTATTTACAGCAAAAGGACATCTATTAACTTCTAATAAGTGTGCATTCACTCCAACTCTGTATCGGTGAGCATCGGGATAAGAAAACAATCTTCCCTGAAGCATTTTATCTGGTGAGAAACTGATTCCGTTGATTAAATTACTTGGTGAGAATATCGATTGTTCCACATGCGCAAAAAAGTTATTTGGGATTTCATTTAATTCCATTTCACCTACTTCAATAAGTGGGAAATCTGCCTGAGACCAGACCTTTGTAATGTCAAAAGGATTCCATCTGAATTCGTTTGCCTGTTCTTCGGTCATCGTCTGAATATACATCGTCCATTTTGGGAAGTCGCCGCTGTCAATGGCATTGCAAAGATCTTCCTGGGCAAAGTCTGGGTTTTCACCTGCCATTTTTGTAGCCTCTTCGTTGGTGAAGTTTTTTATACCCTGCTTTGTTTTAAAATGAAATTTCACCCAAGTTCTTTCGTTGCCAGCATTGATCATCGAGAATGTGTGAGTCCCAAATCCGTGCATGTGCCTGTAACCGTAAGGCGTTCCTCTTTCAGACATTAAAATTAAAACCTGATGAAGTGATTCCGGGTTCAGACTCCAGAAATCCCACATCATGGTCGGGCTTTTAAGATTAGTTTTCGGAACTCTTTTCTGAGTATGAATAAAATCTGGAAATTTTTTAGCATCCTTAATAAAGAAAACGGGCGTATTATTACCTACTAAATCCCAGTTTCCGTCTTCAGTATAAAATTTAAGAGCAAATCCTCGAGGATCTCTTGCAGTGTCTGCACTTCCTTTTTCACCACCAACGGTTGAGAAACGTGCGAACATTTTACAAGAATTTCCGATCTGAGAAAAAAGTTTTGCTTTTGTATATTTTGAGATATCATGGGTTACCGTAAATTTTCCGTAAGCACCGCTTCCTTTGGCGTGAACTATTCTTTCCGGGATTCTTTCTCTCACAAAATGAGCAAGGTTTTCCTGTAGAATGAAGTCTTGCAGCAAAACAGGACCTCGGGAACCTACAGTTTGTGAGTCTTGATGCTCATAATAAGGTGCACCGCTGCTTGAAGTTAATTTCTTAGAATCCATAGAATTATATTTTGATCATTATTGATAATTTAAAGAGCTGTAATCAGCCTAATAATTATCAAATTTACTCGAATTTTTAATTGGTTCTGCCAAAAACATCATATCTTTGTCATAGATAATATTAATCAAATGAACATTCAGCAATTGGAATATCTTATCGCTGTCGATAAGTACAAACATTTTGGTAAAGCTGCTCAGGCTTGTTTTATAACCCAGCCAACGTTAAGTGCAATGATACAGAAGTTTGAGGATGAGCTGGATGTGAAGGTTTTTGACAGAACAACTCACCCAATCCGCACCACAGATGTAGGGTTACAAATCATAGATCAGGCAAAGGTAATTATCGAAGCCGTCAATGAGCTTAAAAATAAGGCCAATCTATTGAATAATATTTTGGGCGGAACTATTAACTTGGGGATTATCCCGACCGTTTCATCATTTATTTTACCAACAGAAATTTTTCATTTCCTCGAAGAGAATCCGAAAATTCTGATGAATGTGAAAGAAATGACCACAGATAATATTATTAAAGCCTTAAAGTCTGGTGAATTAGATGCAGGAATAATTTCTACTCCTTACGATAATGCCAACGAATTTTATCAGGATTTCTTATTTAATGAAGAGCTGATGATTTACAGTTCAGACACCGAAGCGAATAAGAAAAATACATTTATCGTTCCCGATGAATTGAATGTTGAAAAAGTTTGGCTTTTAGAAGAAGGAAACTGCCTGAGAAATCAGTTTGAAAATATCTGCCATCTAAAAGAAAACAGATTAAAGCCAAAAAATCTTGATTTCTTAGCTTCTAATATTCAGACATTAGTTCACATGGTTGATAAAGTTGGCGGAATCAGTATTTTGCCGGAATTAGCTTTAAATCAATTGTCTGAAGAGCAAAAAAGCAAAGTTTTCAGGTTTAAAAAGCCTTTCCCTTACAGAGAAATCAGTATCATTTATTATAAGCCGACCTTTAAGCAGAAAATTATTGATGAATTAGGAACATTTATAAAAAATTCACTTTCCGAAAAGCTTAATTATAATGAAAATCCTAAAGATTACGTGAGCATCAAACCTCAGTAATCCTGATCAGAACTGATCTAAATCATTAATTTCAAGAAAATTACAATTACCTGGCAAAAGTTTTGAGTATTACGAAAATAGTGCTTAAATTTGCCATCGTTATTAACGAGGAAAAATTTGACCTGATTGCAACCTCTCTAAAAAAATGCTAAAACAGTATATTCTTTTTAGCTTTTTCTGGGCAGTTATTCATTTTTTTCTTCTACATTTAATTTAAAAATACAAGAATAATATGTCTTATTTATTTACGTCTGAATCAGTTTCAGAAGGTCATCCGGATAAAATTGCCGATCAGATTTCTGATGCACTAATCGATAATTTTTTAGCATACGACAAAACTTCAAAAGTAGCTTGTGAAACTTTGGTGACTACGGGTCAGGTAGTTTTGGCAGGTGAGGTAAAATCTGGTGCTTATCTCGATGTACAGACGATTGCAAGAGAAGTAATCAACGGAATTGGTTATACAAAAGGTGAATATATGTTCAATGGTGATTCTTGCGGGGTGATCTCTGCAATTCATGAGCAATCTCCGGATATTAATCAAGGTGTCGACAGAGCTGTAAATGACGAGTCTTTCGAAGCTAAAGCAAATGCACAAGGAGCTGGCGATCAGGGAATGATGTTCGGTTATGCAACCAACGAAACGGCAAATTATATGCCTTTGGCTTTGGATTTGGCACATACAATTCTTAAAGAACTTTCTGCGATAAGAAGAGAAGATTCTGAAATAAAATATCTTCGTCCGGATGCGAAATCTCAGGTAACAATCGAGTATTCTGACGATCACAAACCGGTAAGAATTGATTCTATCGTAGTTTCTACTCAGCATGATGATTTTGCTGCTGAAGAGGAAATGCTGAATAAAATCAGAGAAGACATCAAAAATATTTTGATTCCTAGAGTTGTTGCTTTGCAGACTGAGGAAATCAAAGCTTTATTCAACGATCAAATTAAATATCACATCAATCCAACCGGAAAATTCGTAATCGGAGGTCCTCACGGAGATACAGGTTTGACAGGAAGAAAAATCATCGTTGATACTTACGGTGGAAAAGGAGCTCACGGTGGTGGTGCTTTCTCTGGAAAAGATCCTTCAAAAGTTGACAGAAGTGCTGCTTATGCAACAAGACACATTGCTAAGAATTTAGTAGCTGCAGGTGTTGCAGATGAAGTTTTGGTACAGGTTTCTTATGCAATTGGTGTTGCTGAACCTTGTGGTTTGTACATCAACACTTACGGAACTTCAAAAACAGATTTGAATGATGGAGAAATTGCTAAAAAAGTTTCTACAATTTTCGATCTTAGACCTTATGCAATAGAGCAAAATTTGAAGTTGAGAAATCCTATTTATCAGGAAACTGCTTCTTACGGTCACATGGGAAGAGAGCATTTTGTTGCTGATAAAACTTTCAATAAAGGTCATAAAAATGAACTAACTCTTACAGGTCTGGAATTCTTTACCTGGGAAAAATTAGACAAAGTAGAAGAAATTAAATCCGCTTTCGGAATTTAATATTTTCTTTTAGATATATAAACTGCTTTATCTTCATGAGATAAGGCAGTTTTTTTTAAATTTACGTTTTAAATAAAATAGGATGAAGAACTTTCGTTGGGTAGCGGCAATCGTGTGTATATGTTTTTTAAATGCTTTTTCAAAAGCTCAGGTTACGATACATAAAATGGTGAATGTAGGCTATGTTTATCAAAATCAAAGCTTCGGAGAAGTAGGAGGGAAGTTGCTTTTTCTTAAAACTGACGACGTCATTTACCGTCTGGGAGCATCTGCGTTGATGGGATCTGCCAATTCTGAATTTGCGATCATGCCAAAAGTGAATGCCGATGTTTTGTTGAATTTTGAAAAAAACGTTGACTTTAAGCATTCTTATTATTTTCTGGCAGGAGTTGAAGGAACAAATAAATATGTTGCTCCCAAAATCGGAGTTTCGCTTTTTGGTCTTTTAGATTTGACGGGTGGTTATGCATTTTCAATAGCAGATAGCACATTAAATGGTAAAGAATTAAAAGGTTTAAATATTAATTTCACACTAAATCTACCGACAGCATTCTTACATGATATGTTTAAGTAGATTTTTTTACAAATTTGTTCTAAATATTTAATAAATTGTTAACAGTTATTAAAATTTTATTTATATTTACAACATAATTAAAATGCTTATTGACACGACTTTACTCTAATACAACTTGTAGCTGACAAAAAACCTAACAGAATGTTGGGAGACTGTAAGTCTACAAGATAAATACTGAGAAGAAAAGTCATGAAGTCAACAGATAGCCTATTAATATCTCTTTACCAACAAGGAGACGAAGAAGCATTATCAACCCTTATACATCGTCATCAGAAAGACCTCTTTTCATTTATTCTTTACAAAATAAATGATGAAGATTTGGCAAATGATGTTTTCCAGGATACATTTATTAAAATCATTATTATGCTGAAAGAAGGTCGTTATAATGAAGAAGGTAAATTTATTCTTTGGGCGAAAAGAATTGCCCAAAATCTTATTATTGATCATTTCAGAGCAAAATCTAAAAATGTAAAAGTTTCGGAGACGACCTTCGATAATGAGGAGTTTTCGATTTTTGATCTCATTCGGGAGCCATCAGAAAATATCGAAGATCAGCTGGTGAGTTTACAAATTCAGGAAGATTTGCTTAAAATGTTGCAGTGTCTTCCGGAAAATCAGCAAGAGGTGATAAAACTCAGGTTTTTTGACGGGTTGAGTTTTAAAGAAATCGCAGAACACACAGATATGAGTATTAATACGACTTTAGGACGTGTTCGGTACGCATTAATTAACTTAAGAAAAATCATGGAGGAAAATAATATTATCTTAACAAGATAATAATTCACTTACTTCTTCGTTTTAAAGAAAAAACAATTTTTGCCTATGAAAAATAACGATTCTTTAAAAATGAAAAGTTTGAAACCCAAAAAACAAACCATTGATTTTTTGCTAAGTTTCTCAAAAAATCTTGATGTGATAAAGACCAAAAGTAATCTTTGTCACATTTCAAAAAATTAATCATTAATTTTGTGCTGTATGAAAATTCAGCACATTTTTTTTGATCTCGATAATACACTCTGGGATCACCGTAAAAACGCTTATCTTACCATCAAAGATCTTTTTGAAAAGGAAGAAATTACATTAAAATACAACATTGATTTTGAAGAATTTCATTCTGTTTACCACGAAATCAATGAAAGACTTTGGGAGCAAATAAGAGACGGTGAAATTGATAAGGAATATCTCAGAAAACACCGTTTCTACGATACTTTCAAACGTTTCGAAATTGATGATTTGACATTGTCGATGTTTTTTGAAGAACATTTTTTAGATAAAATTCTTAATTATAATCATTTGGTAGAAAGTGCGGAGGTTATTTTAGATTATTTAAAATCTAAAGATTATACGCTTCACATTATATCAAACGGCTTTCAGGAAGTGACGGAGAGAAAATGTATTTTGTCCGGAATTGATCACTACTTCAACACCATCACCAGTGCAGATTCTGTAGGAATTAGAAAACCAAATCCTGAAATTTTCGAATATTCTTTAAATCTTGCGAAAGCTGAAAAAGATGAAAGTATATTGATTGGCGACGACTGGGTTGCTGATGTGGTTGGAGCACAGAATTTTGGAATAGATGTGATTTTCTTTAATGTTTTAAATGAAAATCCAGATCGTGAAAATTTAAAAGTTATTGAACATCTTTTACAAATTAAAGAATATTTATAAAACCATATTGAAAAACAGTTTCGGGGCACCAAAGGGTGCCGCCGAAACGTTATTTATTAGAAGTATTCAGATTAAATTCCCAAACTTTCTCGTACTCGCTGAATGGTTTGAGTAGCAATTGCTCTTGTTTTTACTGCGCCTTCCTGAAGTTTTGATTCCAGTTCATCAAGATTGTTCATATAGTAAGAAAATAGTTCTCTTTCTTTTTCAAATCTTGTCAGAATTAAATCCAAAAGTTCTTTTTTAGCATGACCGTAACCGAAATTTCCTGCTAAATACTTAGCTCTTAATTCTTCAGTCTGTTCCGGTGTAGCAATTAATTCAAAAATAGCAAAAGTCTTATCTGTAGACGGATCTTTTGGTTCTTCTAAAGATTTAGAATCACTTTCGATGCTCATGACCTGTTTTTTCAATTCCTTTTCAGGTAAGAAAATATTGATGATGTTTCCTCTGGATTTTGACATTTTGTGACCGTCCACCCCAGGGACATATTTGGTGTCTTCCTGCAATTCAGCCTGAGGCAAAACCAAAACTTCTCCCATTTGATTATTGAATCTTGAAGCGACATCACGTGCAATTTCCAAATGTTGAAGCTGATCTTTTCCTACGGGAACGATTTCTGCATCATACAACAAAATATCTGCTGCCATTAAAATTGGATAGGTAAATAAACCTGCATTCACATCCTGAAGTCTGTCTGCTTTATCTTTAAAAGAATGCGCTAAAGTCAGTCTCTGATAAGGAAAAAAACATGATAAATGCCAAGATAGTTCACAGGTTTCAGGGATGTCGCTCTGTCTGTAAAAGAATGTTTTTTCTGTATCTAATCCACAAGCAAGCCAAGCCGCAGCAATTTCGTAGGTGTTTTGTTTAAGTTCTTTTGCATCTTTAATCTGCGTAAGCGAATGAAGATTTGCAATGAATAAAAATGATTCGTTTCCAGACTGTTTTGATAATTCAACAGCAGGAATAATAGCACCTAAAAGGTTTCCAAGGTGCGGAGTTCCGGTGGCTTGTATGCCGGTAAGAATTCTTGACATTTGTTTTAAAATATTTTAAAAAATTAATGAACTGCAAATTTAGGGAAACTATTTAAGTTTACTAAAAAAGGAATACTTATTTCTTGCTTTGCCCTATTAAAGGGTTTAAGAAGGATTAAAATAGAGCGTAAACTTTTAACGAATTAAAATCTTATCTCCTCCATATTTCGGTTCTACTCCAAAAATAAAATCCCAAAAAACTTTTGCTCGTGCTAATTTTTCTCTCGCATTAGTTTTGATTCCGGCATATTTATTTACATCTGCGGCATTGTAACCGTAAGCTTCGATGCCGTTTTTTCGTGCAAGATAAACTGCTCTTTCGTTGTGGAATTTTTGTGAAATGACAATAAAAGAATTTTGTCCGAAAATTTCCTTCGCTCGAACTACAGAATCCAAAGTTCTGAAACCTGCAAAATCTTCGAAGATTCTTTCTGCGGGAACACCAGCTTTGATGAGCTCATTTTTCATTTCTTCGGGCTCGTTGTAATCTTTTTTAGAATTATCTCCGCTTACAATGATATTTTGAACTTTTCCGGATTTATATAATTTCACTGCAGCTTCTATTCTATTGAAAAAATAAGCATTTGGACTTCCGTTTGAAAGGGTCTTGCTTGTTCCCAACAAAAGGCCTGTTTTCTTATTCGGTAGTTTTGATAAATCTGAAGTCACATAATCTTCTGATTCCGAATCAATCTTAAAGTTGGCCCAGAAAATAAAAAGAACTGATACTCCTAGGAATATCAGTCCGATAAAAAATATTTTTTTTAAAATTTTCATTGATTAAAATTCTAATCCATTCGGGAAAGCTTTCTTTCTGAAGATCAATAATAATGCAGCTCCAACCGTAATTGCAGAATCGGCAATATTAAAGATATACTTAAAAAATTCGATGTGTTTTCCTCCAATTACCGGCCAGTTTTCAGGAACTGTCCAGTCAACCAACGGGAAATGAAGCATATCAACAACGCAACCTTTCATAAAATTAGAATAACCGTCCCCGAAAGAAGTGATTTTAGAAATTCCACCATAATCAATCCATCTGCCGATACTTTCGTCATAAACTGTTCCGCTGTCGAAAATCAATCCGTAGAACATTCCGTCAATGATATTTCCGATGGCTCCTGCAAAAATAATAGACATCGGAATGATCAAATAGTTTGATGCTCCCTGCGCCAGCCATTTTTTGAATAAATAAATCATTCCTCCGATTAAGAAAAGTCTTAAAACCACAAGAAGGTATTTTCCAATGAGGCCACCAAAATGTAGCCCATAAGCCATTCCTGGATTTTCTACGAAAGTAAGTTTAAAAAATGGTAAAACAGAAACACTTTCGCCTAAACTGAAATGTGTTTTAATATAAATTTTTGAAGCCTGATCTATAAATAATATAAGAAATGTGATAGCTAAGATCTTTTTCATTACAGATTGGTCTTTGGTTTGTCTTTAAAGTTTTTTACAGGATTTTCTTTTTTTGCAGGAGCTTTTCTCTCTACTGTTTGAGTTTTCATTCCTCTTGTATGAAATTTTTCATAGCGAATTCCCATATCTTTCATTACGCTTTTCAGCGCATTCAGCTCCATTTGGTTTTTTGGGTGTACAATTAATGCTTCCATTTTAATGTATTTGAAACGTATTAAAGCCAAAACTTTAGCAACGCTTTGTGTTTAATATTAATGTTTAGAAAGTTCGTCTAATCTTTTTCTGTCTTTTGCAGACAGATCATTGATTCCGTTTTTACCCATTTTACTGAGAAGACGGTCGATTTCCTTTTCTCTTTCGCGTTTATCAGAATTAAATTGTTGATCTATCGTCAGATTTTTTGGTTTGTCGGGATAGAATCTGTTTTTGATCCTATCTCTGTTTAAAAACCATATAATGGCGATAATAATAATTCCTAAAATCAAATATTCGCTCATAGATATAATTAAAAATTAGGTTTATGAAATGTAATTCAACATTTCATAAACCCAATAATTTATTTACAAAAATAAGATAAAAATTTTATCTCTGCATATTTTTAGCTTCGATGCTCAAAGTAGCGTGTGGAACAGCCAAAAGTCTTTCCTTTGGAATAAGCTTTCCTGTAACTCTGCAAACACCGTAGGTTTTATTTTCTATTCTGATCAAAGCATTCTTAAGATCACGCACAAATTTCTCCTGTCTTCCTGCCAAAATAGAGTTTTGCTCTTTGCTCAGAGTTTCTGCGCCTTCTTCAAAAGCTTTGAAAGTAGGTGAAGTATCATCCGTTCCGTTATTCTGGTCATTAATGAAACTTTCTCTGATCAATTGCAGATCTTTTTCTGCTTTCTCTATTTTTTCTCTGATTATTTTTTTAAATTCCTGTAAATCAGCATCGTTATATCTTACTCTTTCGTCTTGCATGGTCTTTTTCTTTTTTAATAAAATTATGAATTGGAAATTGAAAAAACAATAACTATACGTTAATTTTTTTCAACATTTACTTTAAAATTAATGTCATCAATATCAATTTCGTTAAAACTTGAAAGTGAAGGTACAATTTCTATTGTATTCGACAAGACCTCAGATGAAATATAGTCTTCATTTTGCTTGATTTGATCCAAAAAAGGACTATTTTCTTCCAAAATGATGCTAATTCTATCTGTTAATTCAAAATCTTTCTCTTTTCTGAGATTTTGGATCCTGTTGATAAATTCTCTTGCAATACCTTCAGATTTTAACTCATCAGTGATCTTCAAATCTAATGCCACAGTTGTTTTTCCGTCTGAAGTTACCGTCCACCCTGGAATATCTTTTGTAGAAATCTCAACATCAGCAGTAGTAATTTCATAACCTTGAATTTCCAGACTTCCTTCTTTCTCTAGAGATGAGATTTTTTCTGAAGTAAGATTAGCAATTTCGTTACCAACCACTTTCATATCTTTTCCAAGTCTGGAACCCAATGTTTTGAAATTTGGTTTGATCTGTTTTACAATTAAATGTGATGCTTCTTCAGCATTAATCAACTGCAATTCTTTAACGTTAACTTCTTGTTTAATTAATTCTGAAACCGCTAAAATCTGCTCTTCAGTTTTCTTATCCAGAACTGGAATCAACACTTTCTGTAAAGGTTGACGCACTTTTACATTTTCCTTTTTTCGCAAAGAGAAAACCATACTTGTAATGCTTTGTGCTAAATGCGTTTTCTCAACCAGATCCTGATCGATTAAACTTTCATCGGCAACCGGGAAATCTGTCAGGTGAACTGATTCAAATGTTTCTTTTCCGGTAGCTGCATTCAAATCCTGATACAACTGATCCATAAAGAATGGAGCGATTGGTGCAGATAATTTCGCAACAGTTTCAAGACACGTGTATAAAGTCTGGTAAGCAGAAATTTTGTCATCAGAATAATCTCCTTTCCAGAAACGTCTTCTGCATAATCTTACATACCAGTTACTTAAGTTGTCATTTACAAAAGTGCTGATTGATCTTGCAACTCTTGTAGGCTCGTAATCTTCGTAGAATGCTTTTACTTCTTTAATTAAAAGATTCAATTCAGATAAAATCCAACGGTCGATTTCCGGACGGTTTTCAATGTCTTTTTCTGCATATTTAAATCCGTCAACATTGGCATATAAAGTGAAGAATGAATACGTGTTGTAAAGCGTTCCAAAGAACTTTCTTCTTACTTCGTCAATTCCTTCGATGTCAAATTTCAGGTTTTCCCAAGGGTTTGCATTCGAAACCATGTACCAACGTGTTGCATCCGGTCCATAAACGGCTAAGGTCTCAAACGGATCAACTGCATTGCCTTTAGATTTTGACATTTTAAGACCGTTTTTATCCAAAACAAGTCCGTTACTCATCACATTTTTATAGGCAACTGAATCAAAAACTGCGGTTCCAATAGCATGAAGTGTATAAAACCATCCACGAGTCTGGTCAACGCCTTCCGCAATGAAATCTGCAGGGAATGCTTTATTATTGTCAATTAATTCTTTGTTTTCAAACGGATAATGCAGCTGCGCATAAGGCATAGAACCCGAATCGAACCAAACGTCGATCAGATCGCTCTCACGGTTCATCGCTTTCCCAGATTCTGAAACCAAAACTATTTTATCAACGATATTTTTATGTAAATCAACTAAAGAATAATTTTCTTCAGACATATTTCCGATCTCAAATCCTTTGAACGGATTTTCTTTCATCAATCCTGCTGCGATAGATTTTTCGATTTCGTTGTATAATTCCTCAACAGAACCAATGATGATTTCTTCCTGAGCTGAGCCTGTCGAAGGATCAGTTCTCCAGATTGGCAAAGGAATTCCCCAATATCTTGAACGGGAAAGGTTCCAGTCGTTGACGTTTTCCAGCCAGTTGCCGAAACGTCCTTCTCCGGTTGATTTTGGCTTCCAATTGATTTCTTTGTTTAAATCTACCAAACGGTCTTTTACCGCGGTCATTTTCACGAACCAGGAATCCAGAGGATAATATAAAAGCGGCTCATCAGTTCTCCAACTGTGTGGGTAACTGTGAACGTATTTTTCAACTTTAAAAGCTTTATTTTCTTCTTTTAAACGGATAGCAATTTCTACATCAACAGACTTTTCGGGTGCTGTTCCTGCATCATAATATTCGTTTTTTACATATTTACCAGCAAAATCTCCCATATGCGAAGTGAATTTTCCTTGTAAATCTACCAACGGAACCGGATTTCCAAATTCATTTAAAACCAACATTGGAGGAACTTCTGGTTTCGCTTCTTTGGCAACTTTCGCATCGTCCGCACCGAAAGTTGGTGCTGTATGAACGATTCCTGTACCGTCTTCTGTCGTCACAAAGTCTCCGGAAATTACTCTGAAAGCATTTTCTGGGTTTTGGTACGGTAAAGCGTATGGTAAAAGTTGTTCGTATTTAATTCCAACCAAATCAGAACCTTTAAATTCTCCAAGAATTTGGAAAGGAATGGTTTTGCTTGATGAAGTGTAATTTGCAAAATCCTCATCCGTACCCTCAACGAATTTTTTCCCGAACTGTTTTCCAACCAAAGGTTTAGCCAAAACAATATTGACAGGCTCAAAAGTATATTGGTTAAAAGTTTTAACTAAAACGTAATCAATTTTAGGTCCGACAGTTAAGGCAGTATTCGAAGGTAAAGTCCATGGAGTTGTCGTCCATGCTAAGAAATGTACGTCTCCAAAACCTTGTAAAAATACAGGCAATGTTTCCGACAGCGTTTTAAATTGTGCAACAATCGTTGTGTCGGTAACGTCACGGTAAGCTCCGGGTTGATTTACTTCGTGAGAAGAAAGTCCGGTTCCTGCTTTTGGAGAATAAGGCTGAATAGTATAACCTTTATACAACAGATCTTTGCTGTACAATTGCTTCAAAAGCCACCAAACGGTTTCCATGTATTTTGATTTGTACGTGATATACGGATCTTCAAGATCGACCCAATATCCGATTTTTTCGGTCAGGTGATTCCAAACATCGGTATAACGCATTACCGCTTCACGACATGCTTTGTTATAATCTTCAATCGAAATTTTTTTGCCAATATCTTCTTTCGTGATGCCGAGTTCTTTTTCAACTCCAAGTTCTACGGGCAGTCCGTGCGTATCCCAACCCGCTTTACGGAAAACCTGTTTCCCGTTTTGTGTTTGGTAACGACAGAAAATATCTTTCAACGCTCTCGCCATAACGTGGTGAATTCCGGGCATTCCGTTTGCGGAAGGTGGACCTTCATAAAACACAAACTCAGGATTTCCTTCACGTGTTTCAACACTTTTTTCAAAGGTTTTATTGGCTTTCCAAAATTCCGCAACATTCTCGGCTACGTCTATCAGGTTGAGGTTTTTATATTCTTTAAATTGGCTCATTGTAATTTCTCAATTTCGTTGATTAATCAAGTTGGCAAATTTAGTGATTTTTGTCGGTTTATAATATATGTTTTATTTTGTGAGGAATATTATAAAATTTAGGGGGAAAATTAAAGTTGTTTTTAAGAAAAAAAGTACCGAAGAAGGTTTTGGAAAATTTGAATTAGAAACCGAGTAATGATTTAACTTCATCACATAAAAAAACCACAATCGTTGTAGATTGTGGTTTTTGCTCCTCCTCTTGGGCTCGAACCAAGGACCCTCTGATTAACAGTCAGATGCTCTAACCAACTGAGCTAAGGAGGAATGTTCCTCTTTTAAGGTGGTGCAAAGATAGTATGAAAAGTAATATCAAGCAAATATTTTTTGAGCAAAATTGCGTGAAGCATGCTATCAGATTATTTTTCAGGAATTTAAATTTTTAAATTAATTAAAAAACAAATGTATTAAAATCAAAAAAGACCTACATTGCTGTAAGTCTTTTTTGCTCCTCCTCTTGGGCTCGAACCAAGGACCCTCTGATTAACAGTCAGATGCTCTAACCAACTGAGCTAAGGAGGAATGTCCCTATTTTTAGGTGGTGCAAATATAGGACTGATATTTAAACCACGCAAGTTTTTTAAATAAATTTTTAGAAAAAATTAAAATTTATTGGTAACGATTTTAAAAATATCTGCGCCGAAAATCAGTAACATTAAGCCTAACAGGAAGATAACTCCTACCATCTGGGCATTTTCTAAAACCTTTTGTGGTACTGGTTTTCCTACAATCATTTCATATAAAGTGAAAATAACGTGTCCACCGTCTAATCCCGGGATAGGAATTAAGTTTAAAAATGCCAACCATACAGAAAACATAGCTGTAAAACTCCAAAACCAAGTCCAGTCAATAGAAAGACTTCCGTCTTTGGCCTTTTCTACCTGCATATTTTTGATAATTGCTAATGGACCACCCACTTTTTTATAGCCCTGAACTTTTTTGTTGAAGATCAGTTTAAACTGTTTTACCTGATACGTTAAACTTTCAATACTTCTTGTGAAACCTCTTCCAATGGATTCTCCGAAAGTAAAATGTTTTGTTTCGTAGAATTTTTTAAGTTGCTTGTACGATGCTAATCCTAATGTACCTTCTTTTGATACAGGTAATATAAGCGGCTGAACGGCACCTGCTCTTATTACATCTACTTTTAGATTTTTCCCCGGGTTGTTTCTTACGGTTTCTTGAAATTCGTCGTAATAAGTAATTTTCTTACCATCTACAGAAACTACCTGGTCGCCAACTTTTAATCCCGCTTGTGCAGTTTTAGGATTGTAGATAGAATCAATTATAGCAGGCATTCTTGGAGTAAGAAATGCTTTTGGATTTTCGTCACTGAAAGCCATTGCTTTACCATCATCATTAGTAGGAAATGTTACCTCTTTTCCCTTTCTCAAAACTGTGACTTCGTCGCTCAATAAAACGTCTAAAGCAAGTTTATCAAGGTTATTCTGAGTTTTACCATCAACTTTTAAGATTTTATCTCCGTCCTGAAAACCCATTCCTTTTGCAACGCTTGTATAATTCATAGGAGCATCAACTTTCGCGGTATCAAAAGTAGTTTCGCCGTTGAAGTATGAAAGACATCCGAAGATGATCCAGGCTAAAAAGAAGTTTACTGTTACTCCACCCATCATGATGATTAATCTCTGCCAAGCTGGTTTTGCTCGGAATTCCCAAGGCTGTGCAGGTTGCTTCAGCTGCTCAGTATCCATGCTTTCGTCTACCATCCCGGCGATTTTCACATATCCACCGAAAGGAAGCCAGCCGATACCATATTCTGTCTCACCAATTTTTTTCTTAACTAAAGAAAAGTAAGGGTCAAAGAAGAGGTAAAATTTTTCAACTTTTGTTTTAAAATATTTTGCGGGTAAGAAATGCCCAAGTTCGTGAAGAATTACTAAGATAGATATACTTAATATAAATTGAAAGATCTTAATTGCTAATTCCATTAATTGTTTTTAGATTTTAATTTGCAAAGGTAACAATTATCAAAAGGATGCCAAACAAAAAAGCTCCTCGAAATGAGAAGCTTTGTCATATATTGTGGCTTGATTTTAGAAATTAAAAGAAACACCGAGACTGCCGTTGTTTCCGATTTCGGCAAAAACGCCTACCTTATCTGTGAAGAAATATCTCGCGCCAATGTGTGCGCCAATTCCGAAGTCTCTTCCAAGAACTCCTAGATCAACTCCGGGATAAATGTCTAGCTGCTCCGGCAGATCCAAAGCTTCTTTCAGGTGGAAATTTACTCTTCCGAAAATAAAAACTCTATTGTCTTTATCATTGTCTTTGTAGCCATCGAAGTAAGCATTAACTCCTGCACCTACAGACAAAAGCTGATTCAGTCCGTAATCGTAAGTAGCGGTAATTCCGGTTCCATATCCCCATGCGTTGAGGCCTAAGTTTACCTTCTGATCTCCCTTTCCTGTCCAGGCTTGTGCGCTTACTGCAGTTCCTGTAAGAACAAACATTAGCATAAAAACCAATTTCTTCATAGATTTTATTTTTAAATTATTACTAATGACAATTTGCAGCAAATATAAAACCGAAATCAAATAAAAACAGTAATTTTAGGGAAGTTTTGAATGAGAATTATGAAAATTACAGCATTAAATCAAGATATTATCTGGAAAAATAAAGACGAAAATTTTAATTTAATAGAAAATCAGCTTCAAAATCAGGAGGCCGATCTGTTTCTTTTACCTGAAATGTTTTCGACGGGTTTTTGCATGGATGCGGCTGAGATTTCGGATAAGAATGAAGAATCTCTTGAGTTTTTGAAAAGAATTTCGAACGAGAAAAACGCTGCATTTTGCGGAAGTGCTTCTGTGGAAGTTAATGGTAAGTTTTTTAACAGAATGTATTTCGTAAAGCCAGATTCTGAAATTATTTTTTATGATAAAAGACATTTGTTTTCTTTTTCGGGCGAAGACAAAGTTTATACTCCCGGCAAAGATAGAGTGATTGTAGAATATCTCGGGATCCGTTTTCTGCTGCAGGTCTGCTATGATTTGAGATTCCCAGTTTTTGCAAGAAATAATGATGATTATGATGTCATTTTATATGTTGCCAATTGGCCGGAAAAGAGAGTAGACGCGTGGGAGCATTTGTTAAAAGGAAGAGCGATTGAGAATTTAGCCTATGTTTTTGGTTTAAACAGAATCGGAACTGACGGGAATGATCTTTTCTATAAAGAAAGTTCTCACTGCTTTTTTGCTGACGGAAAAGAAATTGCCAATAAGAACGGAAATTTGGTCTCCGCAGAATTGAATTTAGCAGAATTGAAAGATTTTAGAAATCATTTTCAGTTCTTGAATGATAGAGATGATTTTGAGATTGTAGGCTAAGTTTAAGGCTAAGGCAAAGCAGTTCAATTTTTAAAGACTACGCCAATATTCAGATATTTATTATTCTCCCCGGGAAATCTGACGGGGAAAATTATACAAATTTAATCTAAACCGTAATTAAATATACTGTTGTAAAAGTTGAGTCAACCGATTTACATCATGTACGCCGCTTTCTTTGTAAAGAAGTTCGCCTTTCTTGAAGACCGCTAATGTCGGAACTCCTCGTACGCCGTATTGAGAAGCAATCGCAGGATATTGATCTACATCTATTTTTACAATTCTTGCGCCTTCGCCCACATTCTCTTTTACTGTCGTTAAAACCGATGACTGCACTTTGCAAGGTTGACACCAAGTTGCGAAAAAGTCAATTAAAACAGGTCTTTCTGATTCTATAAGTTCTTGAAATTTTTGTGACATTACTATATTTTTAATCAATTTGCTGCAAGAATAATTCCAAATAAATCTGAGATTTTAAAGAGTTTTTGACTGACAAACAAAATCTGAAGTCGGAAATTTATCTGTTTTTTTTATTCCGTTAAAACCACCTTCTATTTCTGTGAAGTTTCTGATACCATGTGAGTTAAGAATGCTTGCTGCAATCATGCTGCGGTAGCCTCCGGCACAATGTAAAAAGAAATGTTCAGAATCATCAATCGTAGAAACCCAGTCACTGATCGTATCCAAAGGCTTATTGTATGCATTGTTTATGTGTTCCGAAGAATATTCAGTGATTTTTCTTACATCGATCACTTTAGATTCGGGAATGAACTGTTCTGCGAATTCTTCAGGTGAAATTCTTTTTATTTCATCAATTTCATTTTCTGAATTTCTCCAGGATTGAAAACCACCTTTTAAATATCCCAAAACATTGTCAAAACCAACTCTGCTCAATCTCGTAATCACTTCCTCTTCAGTTCCTTCATCTGAAACCAGCAATAAAGGATGTTTTACATCAACAATAAGACTTCCTACCCACGGCGCAAAATCGCCTTTCAAGCCAATATTTATAGAGTTTGGAATAAAACCTTTATGAAATTCACCCGGACTTCTCGTATCTAAAATCAAAGCTCCGGTTTCTTCTGCAAAGCTTTCAAAATCTTCAACAGAAATTGGGTTTAAGCCTTTTGTCATAACGTCGTCCAGACTCTCATAACCTCCTTTATTCATTGCTACATTCATCCCGAAATATTTCGGTGGAGCTGTTAATCCGTCAAGAACTTCTTTAATAAATGATTCTTTATCCGGTTGATTGAGAGCGTAATTCGTTTTTCTTTGATTACCTAGGATGTCAACCGTTTCTTTCTGCATATTTTTTCCACATGCCGAGCCTGCGCCGTGAGCCGGATAAACCGTAACGGTGTCGTCTAAAGGTAAAATTTTGCTGTGTAAACTTTCGTATAAAATTCCGGCAAGATCTTCCTGAGTCATACTTCCTGCTTTCTGAGCAAGATCAGGACGGCCAACATCACCTAAAAATAAAGTGTCTCCTGTGAAGATTGCAGTTTCAACTCCGTTTTCATCGATCAAAAGGTAAGTTGTACTTTCCATCGTGTGACCCGGAGTGTGTAGCGCTTTTATTTTTACTTTTCCTATTTCGAAAATCTGATTGTCTTCAGCAATAATTGCTTCAAAATCTGGTTCTGCGGTGGGTCCGTATACAATCGGAGCATCTGTTTTTTTGCTCAAATCTAAATGTCCGGAAACAAAATCTGCATGAAAATGAGTTTCAAATATATATTTTAAGGTTACATTGTCTTTTTCTAGACGGTCAAGATAAGGTTTTACTTCCCTCAATGGGTCTATGATTGCGGCTTCGTTTTCCGATACGATATAGTATGCGCCTTGTGCTAAACAGCCGGTATATATTTGCTCAATTTTCATTGATTCTTATTTAAAATGATTATAAAGATACAAAGTAATGGATTAATTATAAAGAAAAGATAATTATGCACGATAGTTTTTCTCAATCTCAAAAATTTGCTTTGTCAGAAAATAGTTTCAACAGGTTAAGTTTCAAACAGAAGTGTATCGGCTTCTTGGTACAATAATTTGAACTGTTTTATATCATACGGAAGGAAACAGTTTTTAAATTTAAATTATTAAGAAATTAGCTTCAACACTCAAATCTTTTATAAAAATATTTACCTTTAAGAGTTAAAAATATCAAATGGCAGACAAAACAAAATTTATTGACGAACTTTCAAAACGATATACTCCAAAAGGTGAGCACATTATTCTCGGAAAGGGAATGCTAGATGGCGATGTCGTCACAGAAGTAAATGTTACGATTCCTTTAAAAACAATCAACCGTCATGGTTTGATTGCCGGCGCTACAGGAACCGGAAAAACCAAAACGCTTCAGGTTTTTGCAGAACAGCTTTCACACGCGGGAGTTCCTTCTTTGGTTTTAGATATTAAGGGGGATTTTTCTGGTATTGCAGCAAGTGGAGAAATGAATGCAATCATCGAAGAGCGCTACGCAAAAACAAAACTTCCTTACAATCCACAAGCTTTTCCGGTAGAATTAATGAGTATTTCCGGCGGTAAAGGTGTGAAGTTGAGAGCAACGGTGACAGAATTTGGTCCTGTTTTGTTAAGTAAAATTTTAGAGTTAAATGATACTCAGCAAAGCATCATGTCAATCGTCTTTAAGTATTGTGACGACAAAGGTTTGCCTTTAATTGATTTAAATGATTTAAAAAAAGTTTTGCAGTATGTTACCGATAATCCGCAAGGTAAGGCAGAATTGTCGGCCAATTACGGATCTATCGCTTCGGCTTCTTTGGGAACAATTTTAAGATCAATTGTTGCTTTGGAGCAGCAGGGAGCAGCAGATTTCTTTGGAGAATTGAGTTTTGATGTTCACGATTTACTTGAAAAAAGAGATGGTAAAGGTGTTGTCAACATTTTAAGAGTTGCAGATATTCAAAGTAAACCTCAGCTGTTTTCGACATTTATGCTCTCTCTCTTTGCTGAAATTTACATGACGTTTCCAGAAGAAGGCGACAGCGGAAAACCGAAATTGGTTCTCTTTATCGACGAAGCACATTTAATATTTGATGAGGCTTCCAAAGCGCTGGCTTCTCAGATTGAGACCATGGTAAAATTAATACGCTCGAAAGGAGTCGGAATATATTTTATTACCC
Source organism: Chryseobacterium sp. CY350 (assembly GCF_027945075.1). Taxonomy (NCBI): domain Bacteria; kingdom Pseudomonadati; phylum Bacteroidota; class Flavobacteriia; order Flavobacteriales; family Weeksellaceae; genus Chryseobacterium; species Chryseobacterium wangxinyae. Next base: position 2,485,140 of record NZ_CP116034.1, on the reverse strand, counting down.
AAATTCCGGGTGACGTTCCGGAAAATGTGCTTTCGCAATTAGGTTTAAAAATCCAGCATGCGCTGAGAGGTTTTACTGCAAAAGATAAAAAAGAAATTTCTAAAGCTGTTGAAAATTATCCGACTACAGAGTTTTACAATGCTTCTGAATTGATTCAAAATCTCGGAATTGGTGAAGCTTTCATCACTGCTTTGGATGAAAAAGGAATTCCGACACCGCTTGTTCATACTTATTTAATCTCTCCAGAGTCAAGAATGGATGTTCTGAATGATGCAGAAGTTTCTGATCTGGTTTCAAATTCTGAATTGGTTTCAAAATACGAAAAGGCTATCGACAGCGAATCTGCGTATGAAATTTTAGCTGAAAGAATGGAGAAGGCGGTTCAAAATTCTGCACCAACGCAAAAGACAAAACCCATAAAGGAAGAACCAGGAATGTTTGAGCAGGTTTTAAAAAGCCGAGCTGGCAGAACTTTTGCCAACACTTTGATGAGAGAAGGGGCAAAAGCTATTCTGGGAATGTTCGGTTTGGGAGGCAGAAAAAGATAAGACTCTTTCTTTTTGCATTATTTAATGTATTTTCATTATTTTAGCAAAATTCCCTTTTTAAAAAACAGCATTTTCAAAAAAGTTGTAATTTTTGATGTAAAGCTCAGGTAAGATTAAATGTATTCAATAATAGACATAGAAAGTAATGGTGCAGGTTTCAGGAAAGAATGCATTATAGATATTGCCATCTACAGATACGATGGTCATAAAATTGTCGACCAGTTTATCTCTCTCGTAAATCCGGAAAGCGATATTACCCCTTTTGTGCAGAAACTGACGAATATTACACCCAATATGGTGAAAACTGCCCCAAAATTTCATGAATTGGCAAAAAGAGTCATTGAAATTACAGAAGGTACAACTTTGGTGGGGCACAATATCGATTTTGATTACAGAATGCTTCGGCAATCTTTTCAGAGGTTGGGTTACGATTATAAGATCAATACTTTAGATACAATTCCTTTAGCGAAAAAACTGATTCCGGATGAGGTAAGTTATTCTTTAGGAAAACTTGTGCGATCATTGGGGATTCCGTTGGTTAATGCACACAGGGCAGAAGGTGATGCGAGGGCTACTTTAGAATTATTCAGACTGCTGGTTTCTAAAGATACCGAGAATGAAATTATTCAGAAACAGCACGAGGAAACAAATGCGAAAACTTACATTAATAAGATAAAGGTTTTAACTCAGGATTTACCCGGAGAAAAAGGGTTTGTTTATTTTCAGAACGAATCGGGGAAAATTATTTTTTCAGATTACGTTCAGGATATCAACAGGTTTTCGAAGAAACTTTTTAATTCAAAATCAAAGAAGTTTGTTGAGATTCAAAAGGAAGTGGAACAGATTCATTTTGAACTGACGGGAACAGATATTATTGCTAAACTAATTCAGAATTCTAAAAATATTAAGAAGCGAGAAACGCTTGCTTACGGACTTTATTTTAGGAATAATAAATATATCGTAGAAAAAAATACCCTTAACAAAAATGAGAAGCCAATCCTAAAATTCAGATCTTTTACACAGGGTTCTAAAGCGGTACAGTATATTGCGAAATTTGAAGAATATGCTGATGTTGAGGTTTTTAAAAAGAAGATTGATTTTAAAAAGAGAAACGAAATGTGGTTGGGCGCAGGAAGAAAACTGGGTGAAAAATTATTTTTGATCATCGAAAACGGACGAGTGGTTTCCTATGGCTTTTATGATTTGTTTACTCAAATTCAGACTTTAAGTAAAATTTCAAAATTAAAATTAGATTTACCGCTTTCTACGGCAGATATGAACAACGAATTGCAACTGGCCTTGCTTCGTGGGGATTTTGAAACGCTGGCATTACCGAAATAAGAGAACATTTTATCATCAGATGAATTTTTATTCGGAAGAAAACACTTTTCAGATTTAATTTCTCAAAATAAATAGTATTTTTGCAATAGAATTAAAAATGGCAATGCAGAATTTTAAACAAAAACAAACCGGAAAGAAGGGAGCTGTAAAGTTTTCAAAGGTTTGGAATACCTAGAAGTTTGCCTTGCATAAAAATAATGAATGTGGCAGACTCTTTTCGAAGGATCTGCCTTTTTTTATGTTAAATTGAAATTATGAACCCAAAAGAATTATTGAAGATTGCCCAGGAATTTGGCACACCGGTATATGTTTATGATGCCGAATCTATTAAAAATCAATACGAGAAACTTACGTCTTCTTTTCTGAAACATACCAAGTTCTTTTATGCTGCAAAGGCTTTAACGAACATCAATATATTAAAATACATTAAGAATCTTGGCGCTTCTTTGGATTGTGTCTCCATCAGCGAAGTAAAATTAGGCTTAAAGGCTGGCTTTACGAAAGATAAAATACTATTTACTCCCAATTGTGTTGATTTAGCTGAAATTGAAGAGGCGATGATGCACGGTGTTCATATCAACATTGATAATATATCAATTCTTGAGCAGTTCGGGAACAAATACGGGAATACATATCCTATTTTTGTAAGAATCAATCCGCACATTTATGCGGGCGGAAATCATAAAATTTCTACAGGACATATCGATTCTAAATTCGGAATTTCTATTCATCAAATGCGTCACATTGAGCGTGTGATGAAAAGCACCAATCTGAATGTAGAAGGTCTTCATATGCACACAGGAAGCGAAATTAAAGATCCTGAAGTGTTTTTACAGGCACTGGAAATCATGCTTGAGTTGTCTGAACATTTTCCGAATCTGAAATATCTCGATATGGGAAGCGGCTTCAAAATTCCTTATCAGGAAAGCGATATGGAAACTGATGTGAAATCTCTAGGCAAAAAAGTTGAAAAAGCAATTGCTGATTTTTCTAAAGAAACAGGAAAGAAGTTTGAGCTTTGGTTCGAGCCTGGGAAATTTCTCGTTGGGAAATGTGGTTATTTATTAGTGAAAGCTAATGTCATCAAGCAAACTACGGCAACTGTTTTTGTTGGAGTAAATTCGGGATTCAACCATTTGATTCGTCCTATGTTCTACGATTCTTATCATACCATCGAAAATTTATCAAACCCAAAAGGTGCGGAAAGAATTTATACGGTAGTTGGAAATATCTGTGAGACAGATACTTTTGCTTGGGACAGAAAGCTGAATGAGGTAAGAGAAGGCGATGTTTTGGCTTTCCATACTGCGGGAGCTTACGGTTTTGAGATGAGTACGAATTTCAATTCGAGACTAAAACCGGCGGAAGTTCTTTTCTTAGACGGAAAAGCTCATCTGATCAGAAAAAGAGATGAATTTGAAGATCTTTTGAGAAATCAGATTGAAGTTTTATAATAGCCTTTTTAAGATAATATAATTTTTAATAAAAAAATACTCCGTGAGAAATTGCGGAGTATTTTTTGCTTTATACTGAAAAATAAGAAGTTGAATAAAAACACAATCAATGCTTCTTTTAGAATCTTTTAATGACTACATTTGATTACTCATTGTTTTTTGGAAAAATACTGAGAGTCATATGATTCAAATTTAATATCAGAACCAAATTAATCAAAAAAAATAGTAATTATGGCTAAAAATATCGCAGAGCAAATTGTTGAGATGCTCGAAAATGCCAATGTGAAAAGAATTTATGCTGTTACAGGCGACAGTTTGAATCATCTGAATATTGCTGTGAAAAAAAGCAGTATCGAATGGATTCATGTGAGGCATGAAGAGGTCGGAGCCTACGCAGCAGCAGCCGAAGCGGAATTGGATGGTTTTGCTGTTTGTGCCGGAAGTTGCGGTCCAGGCCACGTTCACTTAATCAATGGTGTTTACGAAGCGCACCGTTCACATGTTCCGATGTTGGTGATTGCCTCTACAATTCCGAGTAATGAGATGGGAATGGATTATTTTCAGGAAACAAACACCATCAAATTATTTGACGATTGCAGTTATTATAATCAAATGATTACAAGACCAGAGCAGGTTCAGAGAACTTTGCAGACGGCAATTCAGCATGCTATTTCTAAAAAAGGTGTAGCCGTGATCGGACTTCCCGGTGATGTTTCTGAACTTGATGCTGAAGAGGCAACAACTTCTAATCAGATTTTCAAAACAAATCCTGTGATTCGTCCTTCCGATGAAGAATTAACTCATTTGGCAAATTTAATTAATGAAAGCAAAAAGGTAACGATTTACTGTGGTATCGGAGCCGAAAAATCAAATGTTGAGGTTGTAGAATTAGCAAAATTTTTGAAAGCTCCGGTTGGATATTCTTTCAGAGGAAAAATGTCTATTCAGCCAAATAATCCTAATGAAGTGGGTTTGACAGGTCTTTTGGGATTACCATCAGCTTATCACGCAATGCACGAGGCTGATCTTGTTCTGCTATTGGGAACAGATTTCCCTTATGAAAAATTTATGCCTGTAAAAAATAAAATTGTTCAGATCGACGAAAGTCCGGAAAGATTAGGCAGAAGGGCAAAACTGGAATTGGGTCTTACAGGTGATGTGAAAGAAACCATCAAAGCCTTACTTCCATTATTAAAAGAAAAGACAGATGTAAACTTCCTCAATCAGCAATTGGAATTTTACGGAAAAGTAAAAGAACATCAATTGACTTATGTAAAAGAATCTGGGACAGAAGATAATATTCAACCCGAATATGTTGCCCATACTTTGGATCAGATAGCCAAAAATGATGCGATTTTTACGGTAGATACCGGAATGTGCTGTGTCTGGGGCGCAAGATTTATTACAGGAACCGGTGAACGAAAAATGTTGGGATCATTTAACCACGGATCGATGGCGAATGCAATGCCAATGGCGATAGGAGCTTCATTGGCCTATCCCGGACGACAGGTCATTGCAATGTGTGGTGACGGCGGTTTGTCGATGCTTTTGGGCGATATGGCAACCATTTTTCAGTATAGGCTTCCTGTAAAACTTATTGTTTTCAACAACAGAAGTCTTGGGATGGTAAAACTGGAAATGGAAGTCGGCGGAATGCCAGATAATGAGACCGATATGATTAATCCGGATTTTGCGATGATTGCACAGGCAATGGGTTATCCCGGAAAAAATGTTCATAAACCAGAAGACGTTGTAGGAGCTATTACAGACTGTTTAAATCATGACGGTCCGTATTTACTTAATATTTTTACTAATCCAAATGCATTGGCTTTACCTCCGAAAATTGAATTTGAACAAGTAATCGGGATGACAAAATCTATGGCGCAACTGATGTTGGGCGGAAAAATGGAAGAAGCCTTAGACACTGTAAAAAGTAATTATAAACATATCAAGGAAATATTATAATGAGTGCTTCTTTGAAGAAATTTTATGTCATTGCGTGGGTATTTGGTCTTATTTTTTATTTTTTAGATTATGTGATCAGGTCGGCACCGGCGGTAATGATTCCGGAATTAGTCAGTAATTTTAAAACTACTGAGTTGAAGCTGATCAGCATGGTGGGAACGTATTATTACACCTATTCTACCTGTAGTTTGATTGCCGGAATTGCTTTAGATAAATTTGGTGGAAAAAGATCGTTGTTTGCAGGATGCTTGATTTTAGGAGTAGGATGTTTATTATTTTTAATTTCAAGTCAGACCGCCGGAATTACCGGCAGATTATTACAAGGTGCGGGATGTGCTTTTGCTTTTCCCGGCTGCGTTTATCTTGCGAGTAAAGGTTTTTCGTCAAAGTCTTTGGCAACCGCAATCGGAGCAACGCAATGTATCGGAATGTTAGGAGGAACTGCCGGACAATTCTTGGTAGGGCCGTGGGTGGAGGAAGGAATTAACATCAACAGTTTTTGGCTCTGGTCGGGAATTATCACAATTATAACTGCGGTTTTACTTTACTTTTTCACTCCAAAAGATGATCAGACTGATGTGGCGGAAGAAAAACCTCATCATTCAGTTGGTTACTTAGACACGTATAAAGTGGTTTTTAAAAATCCACAATCTTGGCTATGTGGAATTATTTCCGGATTACTTTTTGCTCCAACAACTATTTTTGCAATGACGTGGGCAGTTGCTTTTTTCGAGACAGACAAACAGTTTCTTTTCCGTGAGGCAACGATTACCAGTGCGATGGTGGCTTTTGGTTGGGCTTTTGGTTGTCCGTTACTAGGTTTTATTACTGATAAAATAGGTCGGAGAAAACCTGTTTTAATAGGTGGAGCATTATTGATGATTCTAAGTTTTATTCAAATGATTTATCTTCCCGATCTATATGCTGCGAAAATCAGTATGTTTATTTTTGGAGTTGGTTCCGGAGCGGCAATGATACCTTATTCTGTCATAAAAGAAACCAATCCTGATTATGTAAAAGGAAGTGCGACAGGAGCGATCAACTTTATAACTTTCGGAGTTACTACCTTATTGAGTCCTATTTTCAGCAGATGGTTTGGTAAAAGTTTGGATGTCAATTCAGGAAATTTACATTTTGAGCATTCTGTTTTATTTTGGATTGCAGGAATTGTTTTGGCAATTTTAATTTCATTCATGTTAAAAGAAACAGGAGAAAAAGCAAAAAGTCAATTGATTACAGCGTAATCTTTTCAATGCTATATGAACAAAACTTTGCACACAGGTGTGAGGTTTTTGTTTTTTATAAATGAGGTAAATTTTATATTTGTGTCAGAAATTTTTACAATTTAGAGGAACGGAAATATATTATGATTCTCTGGAAATACGAATTGTAGTTTGCTTTATCTATTTATTTACAACAAATTTTAATTTTTGATATGATACTTAAATTTTTTACTGCTGCGTTATTAGTTATGTGCGGTTACGTGAGTTCACAGATTTTATATAACTATCCGAAGAATCAGGATTTTTATGAAGGTGGACGAAAAGGTCTTTACAAAGAAATACAAGATCTTGCTTTAAAAAATAGTATTAAGCCATGCGACAAAACAGAAGCTTTATTCATGAGATTTGTTGTTTATCCGGATGGAAAGGTGAAATATGTTGCTGATGCTGATGTGAGTGCTGTTGAAAACAATAAATGCCTAAAAGATAAAGTACTTGAACTAATAAAAAATGTAAATAACTGGAAACCCGCAGAAGTTGATGGTAAGAAAATACCTGCGATGTTTTGCGCTCTGTTTTCCGACGACCTTTTATTGGGCAATATAAAAGATGAAGAAGCATTTTCTAAACCTGTTTACATGCACAAAGATAAAGAAAGTGATATTATGAAGTTTAGAGAAAATTTCGTGAAATGTTTTGATGCAAACCGTTACCGCCCAATTGGAGATTATTCTTTTGTAATCAACTTTGATGTAGATACAAAGGGAGAAGCCGGGTTTTTCTACATCGAGAATCAGTCAAACTTAGAAAAGTTCAATGAGATGGTGGTGCAATGCGCATCAAATACAAAAAAATCATTTTGGAAACCCGGCTTTTACAAAGGAGTTCCGGTTAAACAGGTCTTTAGAATGCCAATTAAATTTGCAGGAAATTAAACAGATTTCGCTGCGAAGTATGCTTTAAACTCCTGACATTCTGTCACAATATTTTGTATCTTTGCAAATTCAATGAGTTTAAAATTTAATTATTCAAATGTTTTTGGTGATTAATTTTAAACCTAAAACAGACTTACCGTGCAGGAAAAATATATAGACGAAACAAAACAAGGAGAGGCATTTGCCATAGCCGAGAAAACCGGAAATTTTAAAAAACTCTTTCTGGAAAGCTACGGCTGCCAGATGAATTTCTCTGATTCTGAAATTGTTGCTTCTATTCTAAATGATCAGGGTTACAATACAACTCTGAATGTAGAAGAGGCAGATTTGATTTTATTAAATACATGTTCAATTCGTGAAAAGGCTGAGCAGACCGTGAGAATGCGTCTCGCACAGTTTAAAAATCTAAAAAAAGAGCGCCCAAATATGACGGTTGGTGTTTTGGGCTGCATGGCTGAAAGGCTTAAAACTAAATTTTTAGAGGAAGAGCAATTGGTCGATTTGGTTGTGGGTCCCGATGCCTACAGAGATTTGCCCAATCTTTTAAAGGAGACAGAAGACGGAAGAGATGCCATTAATGTTATCCTTTCAAAAGAAGAAACTTACGCAGATATCAATCCGGTTCGTTTAGGCGGAAATGGTGTTACAGCATTTGTGACGATCACGAGAGGTTGCGACAACATGTGTACGTTCTGTGTCGTGCCTTTTACGAGAGGTAGAGAAAGAAGCCGCGACCCGCACTCAATTTTAGAAGAATGTAAAAGTCTTTGGGAAAGCGGTTACAAAGAAATAACACTTCTCGGACAAAACGTTGACTCATATTTATGGTACGGTGGCGGTCCCAAAAAAGATTTTGCCAAAGCTTCAGAAATGCAGAAAGCTACAGCTGTTGATTTTTCGAAACTTCTTGATTCTGTTGCCAAAGCTGTTCCTCAGATGAGAATCAGATTTTCTACTTCAAATCCTCAGGACATGAGTCTTGATGTTTTCAGAACGATGGCAAAACACGATAATATCTGTAATTATTGCCATCTACCGGTACAAAGTGGAAGCAACAAAATGTTGGAAGCGATGAACAGGCAACATACCCGTGAAGAATATTTAGAATTAATAAGAAAAGCGAAAGAAATCGTTCCGGATATTTCGTTTTCTCAGGATATGATCATTGGTTTTTGCAACGAGACCGAAGAAGATCATCAGGATACTTTAAGCTTAATGAAAGAAGTAGAATTTGATTACGGTTATATGTTCTCGTATTCTGAAAGACCTGGAACTCCGGCTCACAAAAAAATGGAAGACAATATTTCTTCGGATGTTAAACAGAGACGTTTGGCAGAAGTAATTGCTTTGCAAGGCGAATTGTCCAGAAAGAGAATGGAGGGTTATGTAGGAAGAGTTCACAGCGTTTTGATTGAAGGAATTTCTAAGAAAAATAAAAACCAGTGGAAAGGCAGAAACTCTCAAAATGCAGTTTGCGTTTTTGATATGCTTGAAGGTCAGAAACTGGGTGACATTGTGGATGTTTTTGTGTATAGTAATACGCAAGGCACACTTATCGGGGAGACCGTGAAATAATTTAAAGTTTTAGTTATAATTTTAAATTAATTTTAAATAATTAATGAGCAATCTGCAATCAAAAGAGCTTCTTCAGAATATTTCTGCATTATTAGAAAATGCCAGAAAGAAAGTTGTTGTTGCTGTTAATCATACAATGGTTCTTACCTATTTTGAAATTGGCAGAATGATCGTTGAAGATGAGCAGAACGGTGAGAATCGTGCGGAGTACGGAAAAGCTCTGCTAAAGGATTTGTCTGTCCACCTAACGGAAAAATTTGGAAAAGGCTTTTCTGAAGATAACCTTTCAAATATGAGAAATTTTTACATCTCATATTCAGATAAATCAATTTCCGAGACAGCGTCTCGGAAATTGATTGAAGAAAAATCCGAAACACTGTCTCGGATTTCTGAAAATCAAATTTCGTCAACACCTTTGACGAATTTAAAAATATCACAGACACTGTCTGTTAATTTCAATCTCTCTTGGTCTCACTATCTCAAATTAATGAGAATCAAAGATTTAAATGAAAGAAAATTTTATGAAATTGAATCATTTAAAAACAATTGGAGTTTGCGGGAACTGCAACGCCAGTACGATTCTGCATTATATTCCCGATTGTCAATAAGTAAAAATAAGGAAGAAATTCTCCAGCTTTCAGAAAAAGGACAAATTTTTGAAAAACCAAAAGATCTTATCAAAGATCCTTACATTCTGGAATTTCTTGGATTACCAGAACAATCTAGTTATTCTGAAAATGATCTTGAAAGTGGTTTAATTGATAAATTGGAACACTTTCTTCTGGAATTGGGAACAGGTTTCACATTTGTAGCAAGGCAAAAACGGATTACTTTTGATGAAAAACACTTTAAAATCGATTTAGTTTTTTACAACAGAATCTTGAAGTGTTTTGTTTTAATTGATTTAAAAATTGGCGAACTGAAACATCAGGATATCGGACAAATGCAGATGTATGTTAATTTCTATGATCGAGAGGTCAAATTAGAAGACGAAAACAAAACGATAGGAATTGTTCTTTGTCAGGATAAAAGCGAAGCGCTCGTCCGTTATACTTTACCTGAAGAAAATGAGCAGATTTTTGCAAGCAAATATCTGACGGTATTGCCAAGTAAGGAAGATTTCATTAAAATTTTAGAGGAAAATTGAAATGATGAAACTAAGATCCATCAAAGAGAAATTGTATTCTGAATATATCGATCAAACGTTAGATATTTCGGAAAAATTTCATGGATTAAGAGAAGCTGAAATCTCGTCAGAAAATTTCAGCTTTTATACTTCTGTTTCTTCGGTGTTTTCTAGTAAAATTGAAGGCGAAGATATTGATCTCGACAGCTATATTAAACACAAAAATTTTGGTATAGAATTATTACCGGATTATACAAAGAAAATTGATGATCTGTATGAAGCGTATAGTTTTGCAAAACAGAATTTTTTAAAAGAAAAAAATGTGCTTAAAGCTCATGAGATTTTGAGTGCAAATATTCTGAAAAAACATATGCAGGGAGTTTACAGAAAATCAAATATGTATGTTTTAACAGAAAGTGGTCAGATTGAATACGTTGCCGCGTCTCCGTTTGAGGTTGAAAATGAGATGAAAAGCTTTTTTGCCGAGGTAGACTTGCTGTTGCAAATAAAACTTTCTGCTGAAGACGTTTTTTTCTATGCAGCAGTCATTCATTTGGTTTTTGTAAAAATTCATCCGATGAATGACGGAAATGGTAGATTAGGAAGGCTTTTGGAAAAATGGTTTATTGCAGAAAAATTAGGTGAGAAGGCTTGGTTTCTGCAAAGTGAAAAAATGTATTATCAAAATCATCAATTATACTATAAAAATATCAGAAAATTAGGTTTAGAATATGATGTATTAGACTATTCGAAATCCTTAGATTTTTTAAGTATGTTGCCAAAATCTTTCGAACTTTAATTTTAAAATTTAAATAAAGACACAAAAATGAAAAATGGATTCCTCTTTATATTGCTGGTTCCTCTCCTGATTAACTGTCAGACAGAGAAATCTGCGGCTTCGAACTATCAGAGTCATGTGGAAGACATTGTTTTTGATGAAAAAAAAGATGATCCAAATTTTAAAAGATGTGATGGAAATGATCTTGGAATTCAATATTACAGTGGTCCGAGTTCAGCTTCAATACAATATAGAGGTGAGAAAATTGCGATTATAAAGAATTTAGAAAAATTAAAAATTGGATCGTCTAATAGTGAAAATGGATATATTACGGTAAGATTTTTGGTAAATTGCGAAGGAAGGAGCGGATACTTCAGAGTTCAGGAAATGGATGAGAAGTATAAAGTAATAAAATATGATAAAACATTTTCAGATCAGCTTCTTAGTTTTACAAAAAATTTAGGTGGCTGGATCCCGATGAAAATTAATGGTAAAAACAGGGATTATTACCAATATTTAACCTATAAAATTGAGAATGGAAAAGTTTCAGAAATATTACCTTAGCCTTCTAATTCTGGTTGTTTACTCTAATTTACAATCACAGGTAAATTGCAATGTCATGCAAAGTGACGATTGCAAAAAAGCTTGTGAATTACATAATTATTGGGGAGAGTATCAAGGCTCCAAAGAATCTCAGGAGGGTTTTGATAAAGCAATTAAACTATGTCCTAATTTTTCAAACGCATACATGGAAAAATCTGTTCCATATTTGAAAAGAGGAGATTTTATTACATGGAAAATACTGATTGATAAAGCTGTAGAACTTGATCCACATAGACATCTTGGTTATAGAGGTTGGTGCAAATATCAATTTCTGAGAGATTACAAAGGTGCGATTTCGGATATCGAGGCTTTAGAGAAAATTTATCCCACAGGTTATTTAGGATATTCTCAGAATGGCGATTACGAATTGCATATTGCGAAAGCGCTTTGTTACTCGGCTTTAGGGAAAAAAGAAAAAGCAATTTCCCTGATTGAAAATCAGTTGGCAAAAAAAGATCATAACATTGGTCTTTACGATTTTTATCAACTTGGTGTTACTTATTTTGAGCTTGGTAAGTACGATATAGCTTTAAAGAATTTCGAAAAACAAAGCAAACAAAACGATTTTGCTGAAAATATTTATTTTAAAAGTAAGGTTGCAAAAATTAGAAATAAAGATTATTTAGATTTAAAAAAGATGGCTCTGACACGCTACGATGAAGGTAGAACCATGAAAGATGTCTACACTCATCATTTTAACAAAGTTTACAGAACACAGATTGAAGAACTGTAAACTTTAAATCTTTAATTTTTAAATTTAAATCAATAAAAATGGCAGACTTACAATCTATAAAAGCACGTTTTGGGATTATCGGAAATTTTCCGGCTTTGAATCGTGCTCTCGAAAAATCTATACAAGTGGCACCAACTGATATTTCCGTTCTGGTTATCGGGGAAAGTGGTGTCGGGAAAGAATTTATTCCAAAAATTATTCATTCAGAATCAAAAAGAAAACATCAGCCTTATATTGTTGTGAATTGCGGTGCGATTCCTGAAGGGACGATTGATTCTGAACTTTTTGGACACGAAAAGGGTGCTTTTACAGGAGCAACGGCAACCCGAAAAGGATATTTTGAAGTTGCAGATGGCGGAACCATATTTCTGGATGAGGTAGGTGAGCTGCCTTTGCAAACGCAGGTTCGTCTTTTAAGGGTTTTAGAAAGCGGTGAATTTATGAAAGTAGGTTCTTCGCAGGTTCAGAAAACCAATGTAAGAATCGTTGCAGCAACCAATGTAAATATGATGAAGGCAATTCGGGATAACAGATTCCGGGAGGATCTTTTTTACCGTCTGAATACCGTTCAGATTGATATGCCTGCTTTAAGAGAGAGAAAAGGAGATATTCATTTGCTTTTTAGAAAATTTGCGATCGATTTTGCTGAAAAATATAGAATGCCCGAACTGAAACTTGAAGCAAGTGCTGTTCACTATATCGAAAATTACACATTTCCCGGTAACGTGAGACAGTTGAGAAACTTGGTTGAGCAAATGACGGTGGTAGAAACTGAGCGAAATGTGACGGTAGGAAAACTGTCTGAATATATCCCGATGGATTCTCATTTGCCAATGGTCGTCAATAATCCGAATGCACAAAAACAGAGCGATTTTGGCAATGAAAGAGAGATTATGTACAAAATTCTCTTTGATATGCGGAATGATATTAATGATTTAAAATCCTTAACTTCGGAACTCATAAAAAACAGAGGAACTTCAGACCTAAGCAATCAGGAAAAGAATTTGATCAATCGAATTTACACGCCTGAGCCGCAGCAGAATACGAGTCCGAACTCTTTGTTGTTTTTTGAAAATAACAACAGTCAGAATGTTCAGAATCCGACAATCATATCAAATTCCGATGATCATTATGAAGATTTTGAAGACATCGAAGTTGAGGAAAACAGACCCGAATCCTTATCTCTTCAAAATAACGAGAAAGATTTGATCATCAAAGCTTTAGAGAAGCATAACGGAAGAAGAAACAGAGCTGCAGACGAGCTTGGTATTTCGCAGAGAACTTTATACAGAAAAATAAAACAATATAACTTGGAAGACTAAAAATTATGAATTTTGACAAATTAATTAGCCAAGGCTATGATTTTAATATAGGAAGATACATTTCTGAAGGCTTTACACTTTTTAAAAAAGATATAGGAGGATTTATCATCGCAACACTACTTGCTATTGTAATGAGTTTTATTCCGTTTTGTAGTCTTTTAGCTGTTGGAAATTTTTATAAAATTTGTAAAAAAGTAGACGAAGGACAATCTGTACAGGCTGGTGATATTTTTGACTTTACAGATTTTTGGATGTATTTCAAATTATTTTTTCTGGTTTTGCTTGCAGTTATTATCTTAATGATTCCTGTGCAGATTACAATTATTCCAATTATTGCTGCTGCAAAAGGAGCAGGTGAAAATATCAATATCGCAATGTTGTTCGGAGGAATGGGTATATGGTTTGTCTTGTTTTTGCTATTTATATTTGCATTTACTGTATCACTTTATTTTGTACAGCCGATTATTTCTTTACATAAAATTCAAAGTGTAAGGCAGGCATATTTACTTTCATGGAAAATTTCAAAGAAGAATTTTTTTATGATTTTAATCTTTAGTATTATAGTTGGAATAATATCTCAGTTAGGTATTATTGTATGTGGAGTAGGGTTATTATTTACAGTACCAATTGGAATTTGTATAAAATATGTCAGCTTCAAAGATGTTTTATATACCCAAAATCAAAAAAGCAGGATTATATGAGTAAGATAAAAGTTATTGTTGGGATCGTTATTCTGACGTTGTTGCAACAATGCTACACCTTTACCGGCTCATCGTTGAAAGATGAAAAAACGGTTCAGATCAACGAATTTCCTAATAATTCTGCATTGGTAAATCCTACCTTATCACAACAGTTTTCTACAGATATTCAGAATAGATTTCTTCAGCGAACCACTTTGAAGGGTACAAAAACAAATCCTGATATTCTCATCGAAGGCGAAATCACCGATTATTCTATTACGCCGACCACGATAAGTTCCACAACGCAGAATACGGCTGCCGGAGTAATTCAGGATTCTCAGAATAAACTGACGATCACCGTAAAAGTGCATTATGAAAACAAACTTCATCCTGATGTAAGTTTTGACAGAACTTACAGTGATGAGGCGGTTTTCAACAGCAGTCTTTCTCAAAGTCAGATTGAAACCTCTCAGGTGAAAATTGCGACCGACAGAATAATCAACAAAATATTTAATGACATCGTAGCGAATTGGTAAAATGATGAATACTCGAGTTTTAGAATTATTAAAAAATCCGAAAAATATTCAATCAGAAGATCTTAATCTTTTGAAGGAGGAAATTAATTCTTTCCCCTATGTTCAGAATATCAGAGCCTTACATCTTTATGGTGTTCACCTCTACGACAAAGAAAATTATCAGAAAGCACTTTCTTCAACAGCTGCGTATACTACTGATAAGAAGATTCTTTATCAGCTTATTAATGGTAAAATTCAGCAGATAAAACCTCAAATGCCAGAGCCGGATAAGGCAAATGTGGATGAAAAGGTCAGTGAAAATTCAGTTTTAGAAATCGAAAATGTTGAAGAAAATCACACCAAGGCAGAAAATGTTGTAAGAACTGAGCCGAAAAGTTTTTCAGATCATGATTATGAAGCTGCTTCAGAAGGATTAATCGCCGAAAAGCCGGAAATTATTCACCTCGTTGTTGCTGGTGAAAGAAACAGAATCTTATTCGAAGGTGAAGAAAACTTCTTAGATGAAGATAATAATGAAACGATTGATCTTGAATCTACCTTAGAATCAGGTGTTATTGTTACTCAGAAATCTTTATCAGCTAAGAATAGTCTTACTAATAAAGATAAAGATGAAGCTGTTTTTGCTGAAGAATTAGCAGGAACATCTTCTGAAGAGAATCTTAGTGCATCTGACGAACTGCCTGAATCACAAGTAGAAGAAATTACAGATAATGCAGAATTAAACTTAGTAGAAATTGTAACTATATCTGAAGTAAGTAATGCTGCAGAACCAGAAACTCCGAAATCCGAAGTTATCATTAATGAAGATAAAATAGATTCTCAAAAAGTTGAAGAGAAAATCAATAACGAAGATGAAATAAGTTTTCAAAAAGTCGAATCTTTCTCTGGAGAAACTGAAAATGAAGAAAAAATAATCCGATCTTCAATAGAATCTGATCATACTAAAACCGAGGAATCAAAAGAAGTTTTAAATGCTGAAGTTATTATTGAAGAAGAAAAAATAGATTCAGAAGACGTTTCTGAAAAAATCAATAATGATTCTGAATTAAGTTTTCATGGAACAGATTCTTTCCTTCCCGAAGTGAAAATAGAATCACATAAAACCGAAGAAAATACACCTGCTGAAACTCCAAAATCAAATGTCAACAAGCATGAAGATGAAATGCGCCGTTTGATTGAGGAAGTGGAGAAAAGGATGAAGGAAAGAAAAGAGAACGCGCCGGAAAAGGTAGACATTAAAGATGAGGAAATAAATCACGACATCAGTTTTGCAGAAACCCAGGCGTTTCACGTAGGAGAAGAGCAAAAAACGGCGGAAGAAGTGATTGTAAAAGAAGCTGAGTCGATTGTTGAAGAGAACCTTGAAGAGAAAAAATCTGAAAGCTTTGACGTCGAAGATGATATTGTTGACCAGGAAATTGCTGTAAATTCTTCATGGAAGCCGATGAGTTTTGAAGCAAGCCGTCCGGATTCTTTACTAAACAAAACACCTGAAGTTGCTCAATCAGAAATTCATGAAGTTGAAAAAAAATTACAATCCGAAGCTGAAGATATTCTGCAAAAAAATGAACTTAAAAGCATACCGCAAACCGTAGAAAATACAGACGGATCTGATGAGATAGAAGAAATTCAGGCGGAAGAAAATCCTGAGAAAAATGGTGAAGTGCCTGTGATGAATGTTTCGTTCTTCGGATCTGATATTGCAAGTCTTGGTTTGTCATTTAAATCTGATCAAAAGGAAAAAGCCGATGCCCGAGAATTGGAAGAGAAAATTGCTCAGCAAAAAGCAGATGATAGCAATGTACCGGGATTTATCAACACATGGCAAAGTTGGCTGAAGATCGATCGTGCAGAAGATGTACCAGTCGATAAAACTGACATTAAAAATAAAGTGATCGAATCATTTATTGAAAATAATCCGAAAATCAGTCAGTTAAAAGATGAGGTGAATTTCGTTGTAAAAGAAAAGACAGACGATATTTCTCATCTGATGACGGAGACACTGGCCAATTTATATATTGAGCAAAAATTGTACTCAAAAGCCGTCAATGCATTTTTAATTCTATCAAATAAATTTCCCGATAAAAAGGAATATTTCGAAGAAAAAATTCAGGAGATCAAAGACAGCAGAAACAAAAATTAAGTTTTTCACATAAGAAACAAAAGCGGTAGTAATTAAATTTCTGCCGCTTTTGTTTTTTCTATAAATTTTCAGAATTCAACTGTTTTCTTTGTCTCAATATTCTCCATGCTTTTCTGCCAAATACAATTACAAGAATCAAAGTGATCACGGCGAAAATTACTGCAATAAAAGGAGCTGCCATTGCTAAAATCGCCATGATTCCTGCTCCTGCAGTTTCCGTGGTTCCTACTACAGAATTTCCCAATCCGCCAGTAGTCGCTGTGGAAGCCGCCCGAATTCCGGCAAACCCCGAACTGATCGTTGCCGCTGTTCCGCCGCCAGCAATTAAAGCCAAAGCCCATTGTGGAAATGTTCCCAATTCGGTAAATTGGCTGGCGAACAATATTGATCCCGCAGCTGTGGCCATCGGTATAGAAATAGTATCCAGAAGATGATCTACAAATGGAATATAATAAGCTAAAATCTCTGCAATCATGGCAATTCCGGAAGTGATTAAAGCCGGCAGACTAGAAATCCATTCAAAACTTTCGCTCATAGGAATCCAATGAAAATATGAGGATAAACTTACCGCAAACATCGGTAAAAACACTCTGAAACCCGAAGCTGCAGCTAAACCGATGCCGATGAAAGCACTTAGAACGTAAGGTAAATAAGGAATTTGATCTAACATTTTATTTCGTCAATTGTTTGCTTAAAGCTACAAAAAATTATAAAAACGTAAATCAGAAATTATTATTTTAAATATTTAAATAAAATATGAAAACAATAAATTTAAATATCTCGCAGGTCAAGCAGATGACGCAGATTGTTAATAAAATCTGCTTAATCAGCTCAATTTGTGAGATAAAAAGAATATAAGTTTTTAGCACAAAAAGAAAATCTGTGCGAAATAAAATCAAGCCTTCTTCTGCGACTGACACAATTTGATAAACTGCGCCTCAACATTCTGAAATTTCTCAGGCATTTCCGCAGAAACCCAAAACAACATGGCAATAGTTTTCTGTCCGAAATATTCTTTAAATAAATCTTTATTGAGGCGATAGCATTCTCTCAGAAGTCTTTTAATACGATTTCTGTGGACAGCTTTTTTAAAATATCTTTTAGAAACGGAAACTCCTAATTTTACATTTTCAGTCAAAAGATCAGGATGATTTTTCAGGATGATAATTCTTAGGTTCCCGCTGTTTTTCCATTTGCCTTTTTCAAAAAGCAAAGTGATCTCATCCTTTTTTTTGAGTTTTTCTTCTTTAGGATATTTAAAATTCTGCATCCGTCTTTTTCACTAATTGATTAATGACTTCCGCAGCAGCATACAATCCGAAAATTGCCGGAATAAAGCTTATCGTTCCGTAAAAAGATCGTTTATAATTGCTTCCATCAGTCATTTTCAGGCTTTCTTCATCCTGAATTTCTGTTGAGAAAACACAGCGAATTCCTTTGTCAATTTTTTCCTTCTTCAGTCTTTTTCTCACCTGTTTTGCCAAATGGCATTCCGCAGTTTTATGAATATCTCTTACCAATACTTTAGAAGGGTCAGATTTTCCGCCGGCACCCATAGAACTGACGATTTTTATTTTTCTTCGCTTTGCGGCAATAATCAGACTTACTTTTGGCGTGATGCTGTCGATACAATCCAAAATATAATCAAATTTCCCCCCGTCCAGAACTTCCGCCATTCTCTCCGGATTCAGAAATTCATTTATTTTTATCAGTTCTAGTTTCGGATTAATATCCATCAATCGTTCTGAAACTACCTCCACTTTATGTTTTCCTACGGTTGAATGTAGTGCAGGAAGCTGTCTGTTGATATTAGTGATATCTACAGTGTCGCCGTCTACGATGGTCATTTTACCGATCCCGGCTCTTGCCAGAAACTCTGCTGCAAAAGATCCCACACCGCCTAAACCTACTACGAGAACATTTGCATTGCTCAGTTTTTCAATGCCTTCTTCTTTGATCAGAAGTTCAGTTCTTTCCAGCCAAAACTTATCCATTTTTTATTGAATCTAAATTTTCTAAAATTTGTTGTTGAAGTTGTTCTATCGATATTTTTTTTATTTCTGAAACTTTCTGATACAATTCTTCAATATTAAAATCATCATTATCGGTTTCTAAAAAAAATTTATCCAAAGGAACGTTTTTCAATGTATCCTGCAAAGATAGATGATACAAAACAGGTTTTCCAAAACTCAGATAAAAATTATTCTTTATAAGATCATCTGCAACGCTTTGTTTTTTATTAAAGCCATGAATGATCATTGCCTGTTCAGTTTTTTTTCTGAAAGAAATGACTTCATAAAATTTTCTCACACAGTGAATGATTATTGGTTTTTTAAATTCGTTTGCCAACTGAATCTGTCTTAAGAAAAACTCTTCCTGAATTTTCATACCAATAGGAACCAATCCATCCAAACCACATTCTCCGATCGCGAAACAATTTTCATTTATAACAGATTCCAGCCAATTAAATTGATTATCAGCGTTTTCTGGTTGAATGTCTTGCGGGTGAATTCCTGCTGAAAAGTAAAAGTCGGGAGGTGTTTTTTGTAAATCTAAGTTATAAATTCCGTTGCTTTTATTTCTCTTGTGGTGATGAAAATCAAAAAAATCCATGATCAAAAATACGATAATTAAATTTTGCGATCATCATATTGATAAGGTTAAAAAAAAACCGGAACTTTTTTTGAAATTATTAAACGTTTGTTTATAAATGTGTTAAAAAATTCTTAACTTTACTAAAACAACAACAGGTGTATGGGGAAAAAATTCACTGACAAACAGATTCATATATTAGATATCGCCGAAGAATTAATTGCAAAAAAAGGCTATGAAGGCACTTCTGTAAGAGATATTTCTTCTAAAGCGAATATAAATGTTGCGATGATTTCATATTATTTTGGCTCTAAGGAAAAGATGATGTCTTATCTTTATCAATATCGCGTGCTGAAAACCAGAGAAAATTTTTCTGAATTTGCAGATACCATTAAAGACGGAAAACCCGAAATGCAGATGAAAGAGATGATTAAATATATTGTTGGTCAACTTTTTAAATATAATTATTTTCACGGCTTTGTAACTCAGGAACTGCGCCACACGGAAAATCTAAAAGATGAACTTCTCGATTTTTATCAGCTATTTGTAAGAAAACTTGATGAAGTGATCAAAAAAGGAGTGACATCGGGAGTCTTTACCTTTACTCCAAAACCTGAAGATATACTTACAACCATCATTGGCTCTACACTTTTTGTTATTCGAAATAAAAATTTTTACGAGCTCTACGTTCCTCACAAAGATGAGGAAGCCTACACCAAAGAAGCAGAAAGAAAAGTAAGAATGAATCTTTTAATGAATGTTTTTGCAGTTTTAGGATACGCTGCAGACTAATTTTGCGTTAAATAATCATAAAAAAAAATCTTTTAGCAAAAAAGTTATATTTTTGCAAATTAATAGGTCGGTAAAACCGAAAACTGTTATATCTTATATGAAGAAATATATTTTAGGTATTTTTGCCATAGCTGTCATTTCGGCATGCACAAGTCAGCAAGATAAAGCGATGAAAAGCGCGGATAAAACATTTATCCTGAAAACTGCCAACGAAAATTTCGCTAAAAAGAAATGGAAAAATGCTTTGGCTCTATACGACAGACTTCCAAACCTTGTTGCGGGTACAGATGATGCTCCTAACGTGGTTTTCAATTCTGCGTATGCCAATTACTACGATAAAAACTACAAACTTGCCGGTCACCAGTTCAAAAACTTTGCCGTAAGTTTTCCTCAGGATAATAGAAAAGAAGAGGCTTCTTATATGTCTGCTTTGTGTTATTATAACGGTTCTATGGATTATAACCTAGATCAGACAAGTACAGAATTGGCCATCAACGAACTTCAGGATTTCCTGACTAATTATCCTAATTCTGAAAGATCAAAAAACATTAATACTTTGATCGAGGAGCTTTCTTATAAATTAGAATTCAAAGCTTATGAGAATGCCAAGCAGTATTATAAAATGGCAGATTATAAGTCTACCAGTACCGCTTTTGAAAATGTTTTAGAAGATTTTCCGAGTACAAAACTTCGTCCGAAAATATATGATTACATGATGAAGTCGCGCTATTTTTTAGCACAAAATTCTGTTTATGATCTTAAAGATGAGCGTATTGAAAGTGCACTGGCCTTTACAAGACAAGTTGAAAAAGAACTTCCCAATACAGAGTATTCTAAAACAGCTTTAGATCTGAGAGAAAAGCTGGAGAAAGAAAAAAAGGATTTTGTTATCGTAAAAAAACAAACTGAAGAAAGAATTGCAGTACTTACAGCAAGACAAAAAAAGCTGACAGATAAACTTGCTGAAGATTCTAAAACGGAGCAACAGATCAAGGATCAGGTAGATAATGAAAAGAAAGCAATGCAGATTCAGCGCGATAGTGCAGCGTTGCAAACACCTCCACCGGCGGCGACTTTCAGAATCCAAAGATAATTCGTAAATTTGCCATCTTATAATTAAATAATTTTCTGAAAATGAGCGTAAAAGATACCAAAGCAGAAGTAAACACGATTACTTACGATAAAGATAAGATTGAAGCAAACGTAGGCTCAATCTATGAAGCTATTGTTATCATGGGGAAAAGAGCTGAGCAGATTAATGCAGAAATTCGTACTGAATTACATAATAAATTAGACGAATTTGCAGTTCACAATTCCACATTGGAAGAAGTTTTCGAAAACAGAGAACAGATTGAGATCTCTAAACATTATGAAAAACTTCCAAAACCAACTTCTATCGCTATCCAGGAATGGCTAGATGGTGAAGTTTACTTTAGAAAGACTGAAGAGAGAAACTAATCACGAGAGTGATTTTTATAAATAAAGGTCATAAAGAAATTATTTTCTTTATGACCTTTGCTGTTGCTATAGGTTTCTACTCTTAGAAAAAAGAAGTATTTTAGTGCTTTAAAAATAATCTACATGAATATTTCCGGGAAAAAGATTCTAATTGCCGTTTCTGGCGGAATTGCTGCGTATAAAATACATTTTCTTATCAGAGATTTTATAAAGAAACAAGCAGAGGTTCAGGTGGTTATGTCTCCTGATGCGGAAAATTTTGTGACTAAGCTGAGTCTTTCTACATTATCTAAAAATCCTGTTTATACAGAATTTTATGGCGACAACGGAACATGGAACAGTCATGTAGAATTGGCACTGTGGGCAGATGTTATTATTATGGCACCTTGTACCGCCAATACTTTAGCGAAGATGGTTCACGGGATTTGTGATAATCTCATGATCGCTACTTATATGTCTGCAAAATGTCCTGTATTCATAGCTCCTGCGATGGATCTGGATATGTATCAGCATCCGTCAACGCTTCAGAACCTGGAACTTGCTCAAGACTATGGTCATATTGTAATTCCTGCGGAAAATGGTGAATTAGCAAGTGGTTTGGTCGGTCAGGGACGAATGGCTGAGCCGGAAACAATTTCACAAACTGTTGAGGATTTTTTTATTTTAAATGAAAAGAAATCGTTACAGGGCAAAACAGTCTTAATTACAGCCGGGCCAACGTATGAAGCAATAGATCCTGTAAGATTTATAGGAAATCATTCTTCCGGAAAAATGGGATTTTCTTTAGCTGAAGAAGCTGCAAAACGTGGCGCAAATGTGATTTTAGTTTCTGGACCAAGTGTTCTGAATTCAAAACATGAGAATATTCAGCTTTACAGAGTGACTTCTGCAAAACAAATGTTCGAGAAAGTATTCGAGTTTTACGATCAAATTGACATTGGTATTGCAAGTGCTGCCGTTGCAGATTACGCTCCCAAAGAAGTTGCTACAGAAAAAATTAAGAAAAACGATGACAGTTTAACGATAGAGTTTATCAAGAATCCGGATATTCTGAAAACCATGGGTGAGAAAAAAGCAAATCAATTTCTGGTAGGATTTGCTCTTGAAACTCAAAATGAAGAAGAAAATGCAATAGCAAAACTTAAAAAGAAAAATCTTGACATGATTGTTCTTAATTCACTTCGTGACGAAGGCGCAGGTTTTAAACAAGATACCAATAAGATAAAAATATTGACTCAGACAGACAAGATAGAATTTGATCTCAAATCAAAGGCAAATGTTGCAAAAGACATTCTTGATTGCATTGAAGAACAAATTTTAAAATAATTTTGATAAATTAACGTTCTCAAGATTTAAATTATGACAAAATTATCAAGATCTATCGTAAATTGCAATTGCTGATGATTAACGGCGATGTCATCATTTAAAAAAAATTAACGAATTATATGAAAAAATATACGATACTATTATTTCTACTTTTATTCAACATTAGTTTTTCTCAGGAACTTTTGTCTGTTGTGCAGGTGAATGCTCAACAATTGGGAGGAAGTAACCAGCAGGCTTTTAAAGCATTAGAAAAAAGTTTAAAAGATTTTATTAATAATACAAGTTGGACCGGTAAAAAACTTCAAAATTTTGAAAAAGTAAAATCAAATTTCGCAATCATTTTAAGTGAGAGAGACGGCAACAGATATAAGGGAAGTATTGTGGTACAGGCAGTTCGTCCGGTTTTTAGTTCGTCTTACGAATCTCCGCTAATCAACCTTCAGGATACAAAATTCGCATTTGAATATGTAGAAAATGAGAATTTAATTTTTAATGAAAGACAGTTTTCAGGAAAAAATTTAATCGATGTAATCAGCTTTTACGTTTACCTTATTTTAGGTTACGACGCGGATAGTTTTCAGGCATCTGGTGGTACACAATGGTTTACAAAAGCACAGCAGATTGCACAGAATTCTCAAAATCGTGGTTACGAAGGTTGGGGACAAATCAATGATCCGCGCAGTCGTTCTATTTTGATCGGTGAAATTCTGAATCCGAATATGGCGCAACTCCGTCAGACAATGTATACGTATCACAGAGCAGGATTAGATGGAATGTTTAATCAGGATCAGACCCAATCGAAGAAGATTATCTTTGATGCACTGATGCAGCTTAAAAAATACGAGAACTCTTTTCAGCAAAATTATTTTTTCAATACTTTCATTACTACCAAAAATGACGAAATCTTCAATATTTTTGATTCTAATAATAATGGTGGTATCGCAATCGGAGATCTGAAACAGCTGATGATTACATTCGCGCCAAAATTTACCGACACCAAATGGAGTAAATGGAAATAAGAGGCAGGATTTTTGAATTCTAAAATTTATATTTGCAGTCACAATAATATCTGCTAAAGATCATGCTTTCGAGAATATATATTAAAAATTTTGCGCTTATTGATGCACTTGATGTATCCTTAAAAAATGGTTTACAGGTCATTACAGGAGAAACAGGTGCCGGAAAATCAATCATTTTGGGCGCGCTTCGTTTGATATTGGGCGAAAGAGCAGACTTAAAATCGATTTCAAAAACCGAAGAAAAAAGTATCGTCGAAACAGAATTTGAGCTGAATAATCAGTTTAAAAAATTCTTTATCGAAAATGATCTCGATTATGAGCATCAGACAATTATCCGAAGAGAAATCTTACCTTCGGGAAAATCCAGAGCATTTATCAATGACGTTCCTGTAACGCTGGATGTTTTGAGAGAGCTGACTTCGCAATTGATCGATATTCATTCTCAGTTTGAAACGTCAAATCTTTTTACAGCAGATTATCAGTTTAAAATAATTGATGGACTTTCAGAAAATAAAAAACTTATTGAAGAATATCAACATGATTTTTTAGAGTTTCAAAGTTTAAAGGCTCAGCTAAAAAAACTCCAGATTCAACTATCGGAAAACACAAAAGAAAGCGACTACAAACAGTTTCTTTTAAATGAGTTGGAAGATCTGAAACTGGATGATGTAGATTATGATGATCTTCAAAATCAACTTTCTTTGCAGGAAAATGCCGGGATGATTTCTGAAAATATTGCACAGATTCTATCGAGATTTCATCAGGAAGAAATAGGGATTCTTTCTTTCTTTAATGAAGCTAAAAATAAACTTTCAAAAATTGCAGATGTCTCTCATTCGTTTTCTGAACTGAATGAAAGACTGGAAGGGTCTTTCGTTGAGTTAAAAGATATTCTTCAGGAGTTGGAAGATGAAACCGAAAATATTGAAATTAATCCTGAAAATCTGGCTATACTTTCTGAGCTGAATAATAAAATCAATGCTTTATTTCTTAAACATAATGTTTCGGATCTGAATGAATTGAAAGAAATCAGAGATCAGCTATCCGGAGAACAAAAAGGAACGGCAGAAATTGAAGTATCTATTGCGGAGATTGAAATTAATATAGCCAAAAAAGAAAAATCTCTACAGTCTTTAGCCGAAAAACTTTCAAAAAACAGAAAGAAAAGCATTCCCGTTTTCATTAAAAAAGCAGAAGATCTGCTTAAAAAACTGGGTCTTGAAAAAGCGAAAGTAGATATAGATTTAGTAGACGCTCTGGAATTTAATCAATATGGGAAAGAAAATATTCAGCTTTTGTTTCAGGCAAATTCAGGTTTTCCTTTAAAGCCTATCCAGACTGCTATTTCGGGCGGAGAAAGATCGCGTGTCATGTTGGCGGTAAAGAAAATCATTGCGGAAAGCGATATGCTTCCTACGCTTATTTTAGACGAAATCGACACCGGAGTTTCCGGAAAAGTTGCCGAAGAAATCGGAAATCTGATGCGTGAGATGTCTCAGGATATGCAGTTGATCGTCATTTCTCATTTAGCGCAGGTTGCCGCAAAAGGAAATGATAATTATAAAGTTGTAAAAGAAGATATTAATGGCAAAACGCAGTCGACTATCATTACTTTGAATGAAGAAGAAAAGTTGAACGAAATTGCGCAATTGCTTTCCGGAAGTAAAATTACGGAGGCTGCGATGGCGCAGGCGAAGGAGTTGATTGGGTAGATTTGGTGTTCATGTAATTTGATAATTTTATTATTGAGTGATAAGGAAAGATTCGTTTTTTTTGATGGTTGCGAACGCCAATGATTTATAATACCTCAACAAATAATCATAAATAACCATCTCGAACAATCTTTGATCTGAAACAAATAGTCTATTGATATTCATATGGAATATGCTTGAAAAGAAAGTTTGCAAAGAAATACCCAACACATCGTTTTGATGGTGCTGAAGAATATTTTGTAATGCAGCATCGCATTCTTCTGTGTGAAGAACAATTGCAATTCTTTCATCCGAAAACTCATCCGACTGTATAAAGTTGATTAATTTTGGTTTGAACTCTCTGTATTTTTTGTCTAACTGGCTGTTGAGATTTTTGTCAGCATTAAATTCCTCTTTGAAAGCATCATTAAAATTTCTAATCCAAGCTAATTTCTCAGTAATTTCAAGATTAAGCTTATTCAATATTTGATCAATTAGAAAAATGCCGAAAATAAGCTTGTCCTCATCGTCGTACGGAAGACACAATAAAGTAAATTCGCTATTTTTATGAAATAATGTTTCCGCTTCTTCTACGGTGTTTTGTCCGTAACGTTCGATTTCTCTATTATATGTTTCAATTAAAATATTGGAAATTTCTCCACTGTCGGTAAATTCTTGGAGTTCTTCGTTTATTTTGTTAAGAACAGTAAAATAATCCTCAGTATTATGTAAGCAAAATCTTACTCGCAAATGTGGTTTAGGATCATGATAGCGAATAAAAAACCATTTTGAAATTTCATTATTACCGAGAAAATATTGCGCTACTGATTGTATTGCTTCTTCTAAAATGAGATCTGCTGTTTTTACTCCAGTGTAAATTTTCAGGTAGAGCCATTCTGTTCCCGGGGCGAATTTTCTTATTACTGTCATAACCTATCTTTTTTTCATGAATATTCCTCAAACATTTTAGTTGGATTTGTACATCGGAAAAATAAATTCACGCTTAAAATCATCCTTTTCATGATACAAAAATTCTTCAATCATGATTTGTTTTTCACTTTTTACGGTTTCAATAAATAGTTTTGCCAGATCATAATTTTCTAAATTCATCGGCAAGGTATTGTCAGATTTTACCCATTGAATCCATTTCGGAACCTGTCTTTTGGTTCTCCATTTTTTCATGAGTTCAAGGAATTCAGCTTTATTGTTAGAGTTTGAATCTATTGATAAGATCTCTCTTTCTACGACATTCCATTGGGCTTTAGATATTACAATTTTTTTATATTCTATTCTTGGCAGAAACTTGTAAATCTGTGAAAGACCTCCCCATTCGAAGTATAAACCTGTGCGAGTGTTTTGAGAATGCAGGTCTGATAGGAAATGATATAAAGGCAAAGTGTTAGAGTAATAATTATGTGCATTTGTAAGAAACGGCATGATCTCTTTATTGAGTTTTTTCGACCGTAAAATGATTCTGTTATTATTCAAAGAAATGTACAGGTCATCAACAGGAATTTGGTTCTCTTTCGGCAAAACAGACGCAGCTAAATACGGAATCTCATACTCGCGAAGCGTTGGTCTTCTGATGATATTTCCAATTCTGGTTTCCGGAAGATGTATAATTTCTGCCAAAACATAATCAGAATTCAGTTCTGTTTCTTTTTTTGTAATTTGTTTTGTAAGATTTTGAACATTAGATTGTTCAGAACAAAATCTACCTAAGAGATTTGCAGCACTGCTTCCTCCAACACTTCCAAGGGACAATTTTTCTTCATTATTTTCGGATATTATTTCTGCCATTACAGATAAAGTGTCTGGCAAATCATCCCAGTTTTCTTCAAACTTTTTGATATCATCATCATTCAATGAAATAGTAAATTGATTTTCTAATAAAGCTTCCTGTACTTTTTCATTAAGAATTTTTTGAAATGGAGTAAGATGAATTTGAAGATTTTGTTTTTTTTGAGAATGCGGAAGTTTCAGATCTTCCAAATACGGATGAATTCCTTTAGCATTTTTATTCTGAAGGTAGCCAATTCCTATTTCCGTGTCTAAAACATAAGATAAGGGCATTTCCTGAGTGTCAAATCGCTCATAGAATGCTTTCTTAAAATTTTCAAATGGGTTGTCTTTGCTGAGTAAAGTGATTTTATTGAGGAAAATCAAGCCTTTTTTGATTTCCTTTTTCCAATGACCTGAAATTGTAAATTCATTTCTAAAATAAAGGTCTGTCTGGAAAAGATATTTTTGCTCATAATCTGTTTTGAAAGATTTAATCAGATTTTCGATTTCTGAATATAGAAAAACTTGATTTCCTATCTTAAAATCTAATTGATTCAGTTTTTCTTTTATTAAAACTAAATTTTTAGTCTCATTTATAGCTCCAATTCGATTTAGAACAGAAATTAGCGTATCTAAAAAATCGCATCCTGAAACAGTGGATTCCAGTTCACTCACTAAAACCTGATTGTCAATCAATTCTTTTATAAATGAATTTGCTTCTTCATAGTTTATTTCATCACCTATAAGAATTTCTGCAATCTGGGAGCTTGTTTTCCCTTGTTTTGTGAAATTTAATATCTGAGAAAGCTCGTCAGAAATTGGAGCAGAAGAAATGATGTAATCTCTTTTTCCTTCTTTATATTCGTACTCAACATAACGGATTTTCTTCCCTATTTTGTAAATACTATTATTGGGGAAATATAGAAGTCGTCTTCTAATGTCTGGTTTCTTTTCTAAAGTCTTTGCAAGAGAAACCAAAAGATGCATGTCCAATTTGGTATCTCTTACTTTTAATAATTCATTTTCGTAAAGACTGTTGTTTTCGTAATTAAATTTCCCCAAGCCAACTCCTGAAAATAGTCCGAATGGCGTACATCGTGTACTCATTCTGATATAGTATTTTAAGATGGTGTTTTTAAGTTTTTGGTATTGACTTGGGGATATTTTTTTTTCTGAATCTAACCAGTTTTTTAATTCTTTATATAAATTAGGAGATGCCAAATAGATTGCTTCCTGAAAAACTAAATCTGCGCAAATTTCTTTTAACTCAAGATGTGAAATTTCATCAGTATTAAATTTTTGTCTAAAGTTTTTATGTGAAAATAAAGGAGTACGAACAATATACTCTTCAAAAAAGCGATAAGGGAATTGGGACATTATTTACTTTTTAATTTCTTCTTTTGGTTGGTAATCAGGATGTCCTAATTGCCAAAAGGCAAAGGCAAAGATGTCAGCTAAGTTATCATACTTCTGTAATAATGGGATATCACCTCCATGTCCTCCTTCATAATCGATTTTTAAAAGAATAGGATTGTCTGAAGTATTATCAGCGATCAGCTTTGCTGCAAATTTTGTTGGCATCCATGGGATTACTCTAGGATCATTTATTCCTCCGGTAATGAAAGAGGCAGGGTATTTAATTCCTTTTTTGACATGTTGATAAGCATCCATTTCCAGCAATGATTTGAACTCAGATTGAACTTTAACTGTGCCTAATTCTTTCACATTATTTGGGCCGTTTGGTGTGAATTCCATTCTTAATGCATTGACTACACCCGCATTAATTATTGCAACTTTAAATAAATTAGGTCTTTCAGTCATTGCTCTTCCTATAGTAATACCTCCTGCGCTTGCTCCCCAAATAGCAATATTTTCAGGGGATGTGTAATTCTGCTTTATCATATATTCTGCACAAGAGATTACATCTTTCCAAGAGTTCGGCTTGGTAGTTTTATATCCCCCTTTATACCATTCTTCACCTTTTTCACCTCCACCTCTTACATGAGCAATAGCAACAATACCTCCTTGCAGGACCCAAAGCAAATATGTTTTCTCAAAATATGGACTATTGTTATATCCGTACCCTCCATAAGCATCAATAATTAAAGGATTGTGCTTATTCTTTATAATATTTTTACTGTAAATTAAAGAAAGAGGAATATCTAATCCATCATGGGATTTTACAGTAATTTCTTCAATAACAACGTCTTTGAATTCCGGATACTCAACAATTGGTGCTAAATTTTCGGCAACAAATTTTTTGGTTAAAAAGTTATACTTAAATCTTTCAGAATCATTTTTCCAACCACTACAAGAAATCCAGAAATCATTTGAAAGGTCGCTCTTAGTAGTAATTAAAATGTCTCCCGCTGGAATCGGTAGCTTTAATGATTCTATTTTTTCTTCTTTATACAAATATAACTTTGCTTCTACTCCATTTTTAGAACTATAAAAGATAAATCCATCTTTTATACTGGATATATCATTAATAATTTCATCAGGAATATTTGGCACAATTACAGACGGATTTTTGAAATCAGGATTCTGTAATGAAGTACTGTATATAGCATTAGTCCCATTCTTTTCTGAAATATAAATAATATTATCTCCTTTAGTAATAAAGTCCGTAATCTTATCTTCTTTGCTAAATAAAAATTTCCATTTATTTTTATTATCAATATCTTTCGCAGATATGTAATAAGTATCCATAAATTTTACCGGACCTGATATATATCCAAATAAATAGTTACTACTTTTTGTAAGTAACGATACGTCAGGAAAGTCTTCAGATTTGATATTTAAGTTTGGATTATTTTTCTTAGACAAAAGGATATTTAGATTTTGAGGATCATCACCAATTCTATAAATAACAGACTCCATATCTTTTAAAAATGAAGGTGAATTACTATCAATAACGGGATAATAGAGATATATAAACCTATTATTATCTGGAAGCCATGATATACCTCCACTATCTGAAGGCCAACAATTAGTAATGATATGAGGCAGTAATCTGTCTTGTATTAAATCATAGATTACCATCTCTGAAATTTCTTTGCCACTTTCAGTTAAAGCAATTGCCAGCTTTGAGCCATCATAATTAGGCTTTATATAATTTATTTGATAATCTTTTTTATTTTCAGGTTTATAGTTTTGAGGATTAAAAATTTCCTTTTCAATTCCGTCAAATCCTTTTTTGAAAAAAACTTTTGTGTTATTTTCTTCAGGCTTTTGTTTTAAATAAAAATAAAAGTCATTTTCTGTAATATTTATATTAGATACGGAAAATGACTTTTTCTTATCAAATTCTAGTCTTCTATCAATATAATATTTTCTGTTGGGTATACTTTGAAGAATAGATATAGAATATTGTGTCTGATCCTTCATCCATTGAACTGTTAAAGGGTCTTTCAAATTTTCTAGGTTTCTGTACTCATCAACTATTTTAGTTCCAAAGTATTCGTCAGTGAATGGTGTAGAGGGTGCTAAATTAGTTTTTTGAGCATTTATCATTCCAACAAAAACAAAAGCTACATAGAAGATTAGATTTGACTTAATCATTTTCTTGTTTACTTGGTTGGTCTTGTTCCAGTATGTCCACCATCATTTTCATCCAGCCCAAAAAACGCTGTAGTTTTACAAACGCTACTACCATCACCTCCTTTTATCATATGAGGATTATTGATTTTAGCCATTTGTAATTTTCTTAAAGATAATTTTTTTTCAGTTTGTTTTTTTTGTTTCATTTGTCTGTTGTATTTATTGTAAATGTTTTGCAAATAACGAAATAAAATATAGAACTAGTCAAAAAAAACAACCCAAAATTTATAAATTCCGTGTTAATAAACTTACAACCAATTGGTAATGTGTTATTTAAAAATAATAATTAATTGATATTTTCTTGTAATGCCTTTATGAAATATGAAGGTAAAGTACCTGTTATTTTTTTAAAAGCGTTAGTAAAAGACTCTACATTATTATATCCTGCTTCATCCGCAAGAGCTACTATTGTTAATTTTTGAAGGCTTTTATTTTTCTTTAATTCTTCAATAATATATTTAATTCTTAATTGATTAAGATACTGAGGGAAATTTAATCCTTTCAGGTTGTTCACGGATTTTGATAAATAAGCCCTGTTTGTATTTAATTCTTTAGATAAAACCTCTAAATTTATCGTCTTATCTAAAAAACGCTTTCCATTTTCAAACTCTTTTAACATTATATTTAACTGCTTAAGCTTATCATCTGATAAAGTGTTCTTCGATCTTTCTTTTTTGGTATCATCTCTCACCTCATCAATAGCTACTATATCAATAGGATCAATGTTTTCAATTGGAATTGAAGACTGGATGAGTAAATCTGCTTTGCTTTGGTATAGCTTTATTTTTTTTCTATTTTTTACCTGTAGTACTGATAGGCTCACTAAAAGCACGCCTCCTATTCCTAATAACCAAAATAATGTATAATTCTTTGAATTTAAATCTGCAATTAAATTTTCTTTTTCTTCTAGAAGAATAGGTGTATCATATTTTTTATTGATCTCTGTTGATAAAAAGCTATTGTTCCTGTTTAAAATACTATCCACGGATAATAAGTGTTCAATGTAATATAGTTGTTTTTCTTTGTTCCCTGTTTTTTTATAATATTCAATCAATAATGGATATGTATTTCTTAATTCATTTGTAACATTTTTAGTTTTAATAATTATAGAATCAACTTTTTCAAATGTGCTTAAAAAATCTACATTATTCATATTATATAAAATTCTTCCAATATAATATTCACTAATAGCTAGATTTTGAGGGTAATAATAATTATCCCTCATTAATTTAGACGCACTTTTTAAAGATTTCAATGCTTCTTTATAGTTTTTCCTTTTATAATCATTTATCCCTAAAACCATTAATAAATTAGCTTTGCTTTCATCATCTTTTATTACTTGATTTTTTTTCAGACCAAGCTCTATATATTGATCTGATAAGTCTAACTCATTTGTAAAACTATAAGAATATGCCAACGCATATATAGAACTCAGGTAATCAAAAGACTTTTCTGCGTTATTTTTTTCCAAATATTGTTTATAACCTAAAAAGAGTTGTGTGGCTGATTGATATTCTTTTAGTTCAAGTTTTAATAACCCAATATTGAAATTGAGAATATGAAATGTTTCACTATCACCTTTTGAATAGTCTCTTGCTATTAAATAATTAGTTAATGCATTTGGATATTCCCCTTTTATGTAATAATAATTCCCTTTGTACTTATAACTATTAGCTAAATATTGAGAATTATTCATTTTTCTAGATACTAATCTCATACTATCTAAATACAATAATGCTGATTTATCACTGCTTAGTTGATATAACATTAAATATCCATCGGCTATTCTTACATCACTATTTTCTACTTTACCTTTTAGAAGAATACTATTAGCATAAATTGCTGCTTTAGTTTTATTTAAGGGTAATATTTTTCTATAGGATTTTTCCAATAGTTCAAAACTTTTTGTTTTCAATGAATCTGGAATACTAAATTGCTTCATACTTTGCGGAAAGCATAGACTTTGATAGAAAAGAAACAAAAGAATGAGGAAAGTTTTGTGCATGTTTTTTTTTCAAATGCAAAAATACATCTTTTTTATATAGATAAACGCTTATTTTAAATAACTTATAATCAATGTTTTAAAATCTATATAACTCCCAAGATTTATAAATCCTGTATAACAATATGCTAAAATTTATAAATTTCGAGATGCTTTTCTTGTATCACCAAAAAAGAGCCCGCATCTTTGCTTCAACAAAAACACAAATGTTTATTTTTTGTATGTGTACAGTACAAAAGTATAAATATGAAACGCTGATCAGCAAAAAGCCCATGTCAGGGATTGTATGACAAAAAATATTAATTAATTTTATAATTTAAACAAAATGAATTTAAAAAATTTAAACGTGGTTGAGTTAAATAATAATGAACTAACTACAATAGAAGGAGGGTTTTGGTGGGTACTTGCAGAAATTGCTTATGAAATTGCTTTTTCTCAAGATGATATTAAAAAAGGTTATGCTGCAGGGCAAGCATTTATTAAAAATAGATAATAATAGAATATGAAAAATTTAGTAGAATTAACAGGAAAAGAATTAAAGAACACAAATGGAGGTTCTTTGATTGGAGCTATCATTGGATTTGTAGGAGCTTGTGCAGAGTTTGCAGCTCAACATGAAAGAGAAATACACCTTCCAGGAGGACAGGCAATGAAGCAATAATTAATAACAGGCATGAGTACTATTGCTCATGCCTAATTTTTATCTATTATGAATAAAATAATTCCATTATTTCTAAAAATATTCTTTTTACAATTTATTATTTCCATACCTTTTTTCTTTATAGCTTTTAAAGATTTTCCTAAAAAAGCATTTACAGTTAATTTATGGATTTCTTCATTTTTCCCAGAATTAATTTGTGGAATATATTTCCTTTATAAGCTAAACTTAATAAAAGCCTTTAAGGCTAACTTACTTTCAAAGTTTTGGTCATTCAAAAATCTCAAAATAATCTCAGTAGGTATATTTATTCCAACAGCTATTAGTCTTATATTAAATTACTTAAATTTAATTAACACAAACTTAATCAAGGATATTGATTACTTAGAGATTGTTACATTTTTTTTCTTATTACTACTATCCGCATTTATGGAAGAAATATTTTTTAGATTTATTCCTTACAATATATTAAAGAACGAACTTTCGCTTAAGAATGTTCTTTTAACATCATTAATATTTAGCTGCTTCCATTTATTTAATCCAAATTTTAATATTATTGGACTAATAAATATTTTTGTTGCAGGTATATTTTTAAGTCTAATTTATCTAAAAACTAATTCTATAATAATATCTACCATCGTTCATTTTTTATGGAATTTTTTAATTGGTTGTATCTATGGCAGCAATATAAGTGGCTTAAAAATATATGGTATATCTAATTATAGTTTTATATCAAATAACAAAATTTTAACGGGTGTTGATTTTGGTTTTGAAGGTTCTATAATAACCACTTTAGTATTTTCAATTTTCAGTTTAGTTTTAATTAAATCTGCTACTTTTTCAAAATAACTATTTATTGTTTATGAAAAAATTAGTTATTACACATATCTGAATTCTTCAAAATGTAAATATATTTTCCGGATCTTCGGATCATTTATCTTATCGACGGAATTTCAACTCTAATTTGTCATGCTTCCTATTATTAAAAATCAAAAGCTTTTTAGACAATTTACTACTTCATTAATCTTAATTTTTGTTTATTGGAAACTAAAAAACAAATGAAAAATACAATATATATCTGCATTCTCTTCTTTATCGTTGCAGTTTTAGCTTCATTACCTTTTATTTACATTCCCATTTCTTCCTCTTCACGAGGCATTGTACGTTCAGTACACGAGAATACACAAATCTCTTCTGTTGTTTCAGGAAAAATAATATTTAGTAAACTTGATAAAAATAATCAGCAAATAAAACAGGGTGATACTCTTCTAATAATTACCGCAGAGCAACTTGATACTCAAAAAAATCTTCAAAACAGTCAAAGTTCAGATTATTCAGCACAGCTACAAGATTTAAATAAATTGACGAGAGGACAAATTTCAGGACTGCAAACCGGGCAATTTCAGAGAGAGCTATCAGCGATGCACGAAAAAATCGCACAGATACAAACACAATTATCATTGGCACAGAAAGACTTTGAAAGAACTTCAACTCTTTATAATCAAGGTGTAATTCCTAAAGCAGAATACGATAAATACTATTATGATTATCAAGGTTTAAAAAAACAAATTTCCGGTATAAGAGAACAACAGATTGCTCAGTGGCAAACACAAAAAAGAGAGGTTGAAAGACAAATACGTTCTTTAGGGTCAGAAATACAGCGTATCGATCAAGAACAAAAAAATTACATTATAACGGCTCCGGTTTCAGGAAGGCTGATTAATTTTTCAGGAATCCAGAAAGGAAATTTTTTGGTACAAGGAACTCCCATAGGACAAATTTCACCTGAGCAGTCACTCATTGCGGAATGTCTGGTTTCTCCAAAAGATATAGGATTTATTCATTCAGGACAAAAAGTCAAATTCCAGATTGATACTTATAATTACAATCAATGGGGATTACTAAAAGGAAAAGTGCAAGAAATTGAGCAGAATATAAAAATTAATGAACAAACTGGGGAAGCATCTTTTAGAGTTCTTTGTATAATGGATAGAAATTATCTACAGCTAAAAAGTGGGTATAAAGGGAATATTGGAAAAGGAATGAGTTTTACGGCTCGCTTTCATTTAATAGACCGCACATTATGGCAACTATTATTTGACAGAGTAGATGATTGGTTTAATCCAAAACTAAAATAATGAAGAAAGATTTATTAATAAAACAACACGATCTGAAAGATTGTGGTGCTGCTTGCTTGGCTTCTGTTTCTGCGCATTATGGGCTAAAAATGCCGATTGCAAAAATCCGCCAGTTAAGTCATACCGACACACGAGGAACAAACGTATTGGGAATGGTGCAAGGCTTGGAGAAAATGGGATTCAATGCTAAGGGGGTAAAAGGCGGTGCAGATGCTTTGCCAGAAATTCCGCTTCCTGCTATTGCGCACATTATTACCAAAGAACAATACCATCATTATGTAGTTATTTACAAAGCTTCCAAGGGAAAAATAGAAGTGATGGATCCTGCTTTTGGAAAAATAGAAGAATATTCTATTGATGATTTTTCTAAAACTTGGACAGGAGTTCTTATTCTATTGGAGCCTAATGAGTACTTTGAGCAGAAAGATGAAAAAACAAGCATTTATAAAAGATTTTGGAACTTAGTACAGCCCCACAAAAGTATCTTAATTCAGGCATTATTGGGTGCGCTTGTGTATACTATTTTAGGACTTTCCACCTCTATTTATATTGAGAAAATTACAGATTATGTCTTGATAGATGGTAACAAGAGACTTTTGAATCTACTCTCAGTAGGAATGATAGTTATTTTGTTATTTCAGATTTTTATAGGGACTATGAAATCTGTTCTGGTATTGCAGACGGGTCAAAAAATGGATAAGCACCTCATTTTAGGATATTATAAGCATTTATTAAAACTTCCTCAGCGTTTTTTTGATACAATGAAAGTGGGGGAAATCATATCGAGAGTAAATGATGCTGTTAAAATAAGGACTTTTATTAATGATGTTTCCATACAGATTTTTGTAAACATTTTCATTATTATTCTATCATTTGCTTTAATGTTTAGCTATTATTGGAAGTTGGCACTTATTACAGCATTGGTAATTCCATTCTATTTTTTTGTATACTTGATTACCAATAAATTGAATAAAAAAGTAGAAAGAAAATTAATGGAAGAAAGCGCAGAGTTAGAATCTCATTTGGTAGAATCAATAACATCTGTAAAAACCATTAAACAGTTTGGGATAGAGACATTTGCCAATAATAAGACTGATAATGCATTTAGCAAGCTTTTAAAGACTATTTATATCTCTGCAATGAATGCGTTTTTTTCCGGTAACTCTTCTGAATTTTTATCAAGAGTCTTTACTATTGTATTGCTTTGGGCAGGATCGGGATATGTTATTGACAGAACGATAACGCCTGGTGAGTTATTATCTTTTTATGCATTAATAGGATATTTTACCGGTCCTGTTTCACAATTAATAGGGATGAATAAAACCATCCAAAATGCTTTAATAGCTGCCGACCGCCTTTTTCAAATCATGGATTTGGAACGGGAAGAGAATACCGAAAAAATAGACCTTAAAACTGAAAATATTGGGAACATACAATTTAAGGAGGTGTTCTTCAGCTACGGAAGCAGAACTGATGTTTTTACTGGTTTTAACTGCGTTATTGAAAAAGGTAAAACGACGGCACTCGTTGGAGAAAGCGGTAGTGGTAAAACTACTTTAGCTTCTTTAATTCAAAATTTGTATCCTCTCAAAACGGGTAAAATACTCATTGGAGATTATGATATAAACTACATATCTAATTATTCGCTTAGGAATTTAGTATCAGTGGTGCCACAGCAGATAGATTTGTTTTCAGGAAATGTAATTGAAAACATTGCTATTGGTGAAGATTTTCCAGATATCCAACATATCTTAGATATAACAAAAAAACTGGGAATACTTGGTTTTGTGGAGAAGTTGCCAAACGGATTTCAAACATACTTAGGTGAGAATGGAGCTTTATTATCTGGTGGACAAAAACAGAGAATAGCAATAGCAAGAGCTTTATATAAAAATCCTGAAATATTGATATTGGACGAAGCTACCTCGTCACTGGATACAGAATCTGAGCAGGTCATCCAAAACACATTACAGGAATTTAGAAATCAAGGCAAAACAATGATCGTAATAGCCCACCGTCTAAGTACTATTGCTAATGCTGATACTATTTTGGTTATGAAAGAAGGGCAAATTATAGAACAAGGAAGTCATAATGATTTGATATCCAAAGATTCTGCTTACAAATCTATGTGGGAAAAGCAGGGCACGAATTTTAATTAACCTCTAATAATGTATTATGATTAATTTAGTAATGAAACTTTTTTTATTAATATTAGGATTTCTAGCCTCATTTCAGATTTGTCAAAATTTATAAACGAAAACTCAATAATACTTTCTCGAACGAAATGTGATAAGAGATCTTCAATGACAGGCTAAAAGCGATAACAAGTTTTCAGGAAATGCTTCACATACTTTTTTTTAGTAATAATGAATTATTTATTTTTCATTTTAAAATATAAAAAATATATCACTATTTTTGAGTGTTGTTTAACCAGCATAAATTTTGAAAAAAAAATTCCCCTTTTACCTTCAGCCGGATTCCAAAGACTGCGGTCCTACCTGTCTCAGAATAGTCAGCAAATATTACGGAAAAAGCATTTCGCTACAACAGATCCGTAACCTTTCAGAAACGACAAGAGAAGGAAGCAGTTTGCTTGGGTTGAGTGATGCTGCTGAAGATTTGGGCTTCCGTTCTTTGGGAGTGCAGATCGATTTTAATACTTTGGCTGAAGAAGTTCCTTTCCCGTGTATTGTACACTGGAACAAAAATCATTTTGTAGTTATTTATAAAATTGATAAAAATAACATTGTTTACATTTCTGATCCTAGCTATGGTTTGATTACGTACACAAGAGAAGAATTTATCAAACGATGGATCGGCGAAAATGCCAGCGAAAACACAGAAGAAGGAATTGTTTTGATTCTAGAAACAACACCTGCTTTTTTCCAGACCGAATTTGATGATCATGAAAGTAAAGCCAGTTTTTCTTTTCTTTCTAAATACCTGCTTAAGTATAAATCATTGATTGTTCAGTTGGCGGTGGGTTTATTAGCAGGAAGTTTATTGTCGCTTATCCTTCCTTTCCTTACCCAAAGTATTGTGGATGTGGGAATTCAGAATCAAGATCTTAATTTTATCTATTTGGTTTTATTGGCTCAAGTCATGCTTTTTCTTGGCAGAATGGGAATTGAAGTCATCCGAAGCTGGATTTTACTTCATCTATCCACGAGAATTAATATTTCGATCATCTCAGATTTCTTTATTAAATTAATGAAACTTCCAATAAGTTTCTTTGATACGAGAATGACGGGAGATATCATGCAGAGAATCAATGACCATCACAGAATTGAGCAGCTTTTGACCAATTCATCTTTAAATACACTGTTTTCATTAGTCAATCTGATTATTTTCAGTATCGTTTTACTGTTT
This sequence comes from Chryseobacterium sp. CY350, assembly GCF_027945075.1. NCBI lineage: Bacteria > Pseudomonadati > Bacteroidota > Flavobacteriia > Flavobacteriales > Weeksellaceae > Chryseobacterium > Chryseobacterium wangxinyae. The sequence continues at coordinate 2,445,751 of NZ_CP116034.1, read as the reverse complement.
TACGATTACAGATTATTTGTTGTTTATCTTGTTGGGGCGATTTTATATATCGGATGGATCACTTTTTTCCTCGGAAAACGAAAAGAACTCGATTATAAAAGATTTTCACAGGTTTCCCAAGAGCAAAGCAAAGTCATTGAACTGATCAATGGAATGCAGGAAATCAAAATGCACAACGCCGAAAAACAAAAACGTTGGGATTGGGAGTTTTTGCAGGTTAAATTATTTAAACTCAGAATAAAATCGCTTTCACTTGAGCAATGGCAATCCGTTGGTGGAAACTTTATCAATCAGATGAAAGACATTTTGGTGAGTTTTCTTTCTGCCAAATTGGTTTTGGAAGGAAACCTTACTTTGGGGATGATGCTTTCTGTTCAGTACATTATCGGACAATTAAACAGTCCGCTTTTACAACTAATAGATTTCATCAAACAAACTCAGGATGCTAAAATTTCTTTGGAAAGATTGGGCGAAATTCACGATAAGGAAGATGAAGAAAGCAAAGATGAGCAATATGCTACCGAAATCCCTGAAAAAGATATAGAGATCAGCAATATGTCTTTCAGATACATCGGTTCGGATGTTCCTGTTTTTGAAAATTTAAGTTTAAATATTCCTTATCAAAAAACAACAGCCATTGTCGGAGCTAGTGGAAGTGGTAAAACGACGCTGCTGAAATTATTAATGAAATTTTATGAACCCAACGAGGGAGAAATAAAAATAGGGAATACCCAAATGAAAAACATCTCACCGAGATTCTGGAGAGATCAGTGCGGCGTTGTGATGCAGGAAGGTTATGTTTTTAATGATACGATTGCCAATAATATTGCTGTTGGTGAAGATTATGTAGATAAAACAAAACTTAGAAAAGCAGTCGAAATTGCCAATATCAAAGAGTTTATTGAAGGACTACCGTTAAGTTACAATACGAAGATCGGAAACGAAGGACTTGGCGTAAGTGGCGGACAAAAACAAAGATTGTTCATCGCAAGAGCGGTTTACAAATCTCCGGAATATATTTTCTTTGACGAAGCAACAAGTGCTTTAGATGCAAATAATGAAAAAGTAATCATGGAAAATCTGGAACAGTTTTTTGAAGGTAAAACGGCCATCGTGATTGCTCACAGATTGTCCACCGTAAAACATGCCGATAAAATAATTGTCTTAGATAAGGGAAAAGTGGTGGAAGAAGGAAATCATGCGGAATTGGTATCTTTAAAAGGTGAATATTACAGACTCGTTAAAAATCAGTTAGAACTTGGAAACTAAAAAAGACATTTTAGACAACATAGAACTCCGCTCAGAAAGCGTTCAGGATATTCTCACAGAACCGCCACATTGGATGTTTCGTTGGGGCAACACGATTATATTGATCATTTTGTTAATGATTTTGGCGATGAGTTATATCATTAAATATCCTGAATTTGTTCCGGCTCCAATCATTGTTACGTCACAAAATCCGCCTGAGAAAATTGAGGCAAGGAGCAGCTCGAAAATCGAAAAGATATTTATAAAGGATCATCAGAAAGTAAAAAAAGGCGAGGTGATGCTGGTTTTGCAGTCTACAGCAAATTATCAGGATGTGTTAAAATTAAAAAAAATAGTAGATTCTATCGCTTCAGATCAACTGCTTTCTTTTCCCGTGAATGATGTTTCTCATTATAAATTGGGCGAATTGCAAAGTGATTACAACAGTTTTGCGAAAGCTTTTCAGGATGAGAATTTATTTACGAGATTGCAACCGTATGCTCCTGAAAATCTGGCAGCTAATCAAAGTTTATCAGAATCCCGAAGTCGAATCATCGCTTTAAAGCAGCAAAGAAATCTTGAAGCTGCGAAAACAGAACTTACTCTAAAAAATTATAAGCGTTCACAGGAATTATTCAATCAGGGCGTAATTGCGGCAGTAGAACTTGAAGGTGAAAAACTAAAATATCTTCAGGCTCAGCAGAATTTAGAAAACATCAGTATTTCTTTATCTCAGATGCAGGAAAGTATTTCGAATCTCAATAAAACAAAAAGCGGAACCGCAATCAATACAGAAAAAGATAAAATCACCTATTCTTCACAAACTTTGCAGCTGTTTGAGCAGTTGAGAAAATCACTGAAACAGTGGGAACAAACTTATCTCATTATTTCTTCTACCAATGGAATGGCAAGTTTTCAGCAGTTTTACGGTGAAAATCAATTTGTAAAAGCAGGTGATCCTATCATCTCAATTTTGCCGGATCATACTGAGCAATTGGTGGGAAGAATGTCTGTACCAACGGCAAACTCCGGCAAAATTATAACCGGACAAAAAGTTTTAATTAAATTAGACAATTACCGCTTTCAGGAATACGGAATCATCGAAGGGAAAGTTCAGAATATCTCTCTGATTCCCGACGATAAAGGAAATTATTATGTTGATGTTGTTTTGCCTAAAGGTTTAAAAACGTCTTACAATAAAACCCTAAAGTTTGATAAAGAACTGAGGGGAAATGCTGAAATCGTCACCCAAGATTTGAGGTTGATTGAAAGGTTTTTCTATCAGATTAGAAAATTGTTGGGGTATCAAAGTTAAAAATGAAAAAAAACCGGACTCAATGCCCGGCTTAAATTATTTTTTTATTAGTCCCAATTCGATTAGTCGTTCATGTAAAAATTCTCCTGCAGTTGTATCTTCATACAATTTAGGATGATTTTCGTCCACACAATTTTCAAGCGCATTCAGTGACATTTCGCTTACCGGATGCATAAAGAAGGGGATGGAATATCTTGAAGTCCCCCACAATTCTCTTGGTGGATTAACCACTCTGTGAATTGTAGATTTCAGCTTATTGTTGGTGTGTCTCGAAAGCATATCTCCGACGTTAATCATCAGTTCCTCCGTTTCTGCAATCGCATCAATCCATTCGCCTTTGTGATTTTGAACCTGAAGACCTTTTCCCTGAGAACCCATCAAAAGAGTAATTAAGTTGATGTCTCCATGAGCAGCTGCTCTTACCGCATCATCCGGTTCCTGAGTAATTGGCGGATAGTGAATAGGTCTTAAAATAGAATTTCCTTCTGCAATTTTATCGTCAAAATAAAACTCATCAAGACCAAGATACAACGCTAAAGCTCTCAAAACATATTTCCCTGTTTTTTCAAGCATTTGATAGGCTTCTTTTCCGACTTCATTAAACTTTGGAAGCTCATCAACAGTTACATTGTCAGGATATTGGCTTTTGTATTTTGAGTCATCCGAAACGTATTGTCCAAAATGCCAAAACTCTTTCAAATCACCTTTTTTAAATCCTTTTGCAGTTTCTTTTCCAAAACCTACATAGCCTCGCTGTCCTCCAATTCCGGGGATCTCGTACTTTTGTTTGGTTTCTGTAGGAAGTTCAAAGAAGTTTTTCACTTCTTCATAAAGATCATCTACGAGTTGGTCATCAAGGAAATGTCCTTTTAAGGCAACAAAACCAATTTCTTCGTAAGCTTTTCCGATTTCATTTACAAATTTCTGTTTGCGTTCCGGGTCACCCGAAAGGAAATCACGCAGGTCTACACTAGGTATTTTATCCATTTTATAGAAATTTTACGTGGGGCTAATTTACAGATTTTTTGAATTAAAATTTATTTCGTGTTACGCATTTATCAATTAAATTTGCTTTATGAAAAAATATTCCTTGTAACAAAACGAGAGTATTCATGTGGTTATTCGAAAGTTAAAACAAAAAGCCACACGATACAATCGTGCGGCATCGGGAAGCCATTCTAGGAAAATCCATTTTAAAATCACCTCCTGCTTTTACAATATAATTTTGTGATGCCTTGGTATTTAAGATATCTCTATATCATCTCCTATGTTTAAACACGTTTTACTACTTAATGTAAAGAAAATATTAATTATATTTGGATTATTTTTAGACCTATACCCGTCCAAATCTACAATGTTAGCAACGTGCTGTCCATAACTAATTTTTTTATTTTTAAGATAGTTAAATATATCATTTAACTGATAATCTGTATTATCTTTCAAAATTACACCGTAAAGAATTTTATTTTTTAATTTTAATACAGTTTCTATTTTTAATATTTTAATGTCCATAGTTTTTCAATTATTTGTTCAAAAGTTAATGACACATATTCAGTTCCCTCCAAAAATCTTTTGTGATTTGTATATCTTTCCAAAGCATGTTGTAGAAGATCTTCTTTGTCAATTTTTGATAAATTTTTACCATTTTTACTAGCTCTTACACTAGCTTGAATTTCTTCTAATAAATCATTTGCATAAGCAGAAATATTTGGATCGAAGAAAGTTTTATCGGTAAGTGCTGCAAAACGATGTCCTTCTAATTCATGTGCAATTGCAGCTTTCCAACCTAGCCGAGAATTTGCAGTATTTAGTGTTCCAGGCATGATATCAGTGTTTATATATAAGACTCCATAAGTGCCATATATCCAGTGTTATTAGTAGACATCTCATCTGCAAATTGGATTAGTTCCTCAGCATTTTCAGAAAAATATTGTTTAGCATAATTAAATATTTCCTTTTTCTCATTGATAGTTAGTGCTTTATTTCCCCTAAGTCCATCAGATTCAACAATTTTTCTAATTTTTGAGCCTGCTTTTTTTTCTATTTCCTTTACCGTTTTTTCCAACTGCCTTTCCGTTTTCCAGAAATTATCTTTTAGAAAAATTCCCGCTTCATTTGCATCTGTTGCTGTAACTAATTTACCGTTATAATAAATTTCATAAAGATTATCTCCTGCTTTTTTACTGAATATCAAGCTGTTTCGTAAAAGAAAAGAGACTATCGTTTGATAACCTCTTTATATTAATTTTAATCTCTTGGCAAACCTACGCGGAAATATCCTTTTTCGTCTTTTTCTATATCAAAAACAAAAGTATTGAAGTTTTGATAATATAAAGGCTCACCTGTTTCGTCAGAGATTGTTAAAAAATCTGAATTATCCATTAAGGCAATAATTCTTATTACCCACATAGAATAACTTTTACCTTCATTTTTTCCAGAAATAATTTTATGATTTTCATCGTAAAAAGCTCCATCTACACATTCTTCAAAATAATATTTACCATCTAAATCTTTCATTATTTCTTTGGCTCTTGCTATGATTTGTTCTTTTGTATGCTTCATATTGATTATAATTTTTTTATTATTAATGATTGACCAGCATTTTTTCTCTCGAAATTCACATAATTTAATGCGTGTTGCAACTCTTTTTTCGTCCAAAGGTGTCTTTGTTTCCAAATTTCTTCAAACACATAAGTTTCTCTTTGCCAAGGCTGTAGTGTTTTATAAATATCTTTTATTTCTTCTAAATGTTTTAAATGCCCCATCTCGTGAAATATCAAATACTCTGTTGGATTTTTTGTTAAGATAATCTGTTTATTTTGATGATCAAATAATCCTGCATAACCTTTTCTTCGTAGATAATTATACAAATCGTATATGTTATCAAACTTAAATCTATCTAAAATCACAGGCTTGAAGTTTTTGACAACAGCCTTGTTGGTAATTTGTCCCGATTTATTTAATAAAATATCTTCTTCTAAAATTAATGCTGTTCCTCTTTTCTTTAAGTCTCCTCTAAATTTTCTGATTTGTGATTCTTTTAAAATTTTCCCTCCCAAGTACTTATCAATATCGTGAGGTTTTGCCATCTTTGCAACCTCTTGCAATTGCTTTTCTGTTTTCCAAAAATTATCTTTTAGGAAGACTCCCGCTTCATTGGCATCTGTTGCTGTAACTAATTTACCATTATAATAAATTTCATAAAGATTATCTCCTGCTTTTTTTACTGAGATTTTTCTTTTGGCTAGTTGCTCTATAATGTATTCTAGATTGGCATCGGAACTTAAAAATGGTTTCAGTAGCTTCTCTAACAATGCATTTTTCTTAGCCGTAATTACTACTTCCTCTATTATATTGGTAGCAGTTCTGGCTTTATAGATATCTAATTCTGCAATTAGTTTCTCCAGCTGTTTTGTAAAAATAAGATAATTTTCTTTTATGTTTTTAAGATTTTTTACTCTTTCCAAAAGTGCAGGACCATGAGTAAGGATTCCCTCAATCATCACTACGCTCATTATTCCTGCGCCCACAAGGGCATAGATTAAGTCCCAGTTTTCTACAAACCATTTTCCTTCCGGATATTGAGACAGCCATTTTTGTACATCCTCATTCATTAATGATAAATCTACGCTTGCTAAAGCAAGATCTGCAATTGCCAATGCAGAAAATTCTGAAGTAGCCCCTAATGTTATCACTCCTAAAATGATGGCAAAAATATCTCCTCCAATGCGTATGTTTTGCATTACTCGTGCCCATTCTTTCTCATCGGCAATGGCTTTTATAAATAAGGCGGTTATCAACTTTGGTTCTCCTTCCTCGCCTAAGTAAATCACTGGGCTCATTGGGTTATAAAAATAACCGGGATCTATGTCTTCATTTTCGGTTCTGGTCTCTTCTAGTTGTCCCACCTTTTCCGAATTCATCGGTTTCCTGTTGCTCAAGGATGGTCGTAGTTGCCCTTTTCTGCTGTAAGAAAATAGCATCTTTGTAATCGAAATCCCAATCGAAGCTTACGATTCCTTTAATGGTATTGAGGGTGTCATTCAATTCTAAAATATTCGACTCTATAAAATAACCATCTCTGCTTGTGAGAACATTGGTAATTTTTGTTTTTGCATCTTTATCTTTTTGTGTAAACACATTTAATGTAGAAGCAAATAGTATTCGGTTAGAAATTGGCTGTCCCAAAATTTCAGAATGTCCATCAAGATTATCATAAATCTCATTCACTAATTTCGGGTTCTCATTAAAATAATCTACTACCTTGTCATAATCTCGAAACATTGCCAATACAGTAATCAGCAAGGAACTTGTGTCTTTTGCCCAGCTAAACCATCCTGTATCATCTTCTTTCGTAAGTATATTTAGATGTTTTACTACAGTTTCTGTGGGAAGATGTATATGTAGGACAAAGCTTTTGGGCAAATCTGCATATACTTTGTGCAAATCAGCTACTTTATTTTTAGGGTCTTTCAAAAAATATGTAAACTCCTTGATAAAATAGGAAGAAGCTTCGTAATCTTTTTTCCACATCTCCGTAACCCAAATACAATAAAAGATTTTTGTATTCTACATAAGAATGTGTCCTTACTTGTATAGCACTCTGCATTGTATCTTCGTAACGGAATGTAAGAGATAGGTAAGCTTATCATTTTCATCGAAAAACATTTGCATACGAGGTTTGTCGCTTCCTACTCTTTGAGAAACTTTTACTATTCCATTTTTGAGGTAAATCTTAGCGGAAACATCAATATGCTTTTGTCCATCCATGATATAGGTTTGGGCTATATCTTGAAAATAGTCATTAAACACATATTGCATCAGATTTCCTTTCCCTTCGCTATAGCTGGATTTTATATCTCCTAGCAATTTGGTAAGATTGATGTATTCATCATCTTTAGTTTGGATTTCTTTAGAATTTTGTATTCCTGAAAGTCCCTGCAACGGATTTTTATTCCCTTCAAAGCCTTTAGTTATTTCTTCGAAAGACAATATTTTGTATGCGGATAAATCCCCAAATTCGTCATCAAATTTTTCCATTTTATTTGTTTTAGTCGTTCTGTTTTGGTTTTACATTTGTTCTTTTTTTTCTTTGAGACAAATGTAGAGGCAGGTAACGACAAAACTTGTCGTGTTAAAATTTACTTTAAGAACTCAACAAAAACCATTAATTTTGTCCTATGAAAAAATATTCCTCCAAGAGAAGTATTCAGGTACTTGCCAATCTTTTTCAGCAATACGGAATTTTAGACGTTGTCATTTCTCCGGGATCAAGAAACGCTCCTCTGGCGATTCATTTTTCGGAATTGGATGACTTCAACTGTTTCAGTATCGTTGATGAAAGAAGTGCAGCATTTGTAGCTCTTGGAATGGCAATAAGCGAGAAAAAACCTGTTGCAATCACTTGTACAAGCGGTTCTGCGGCAGCAAATTATTATCCTGCCGTTACAGAAGCTTTTTATTCGAATATTCCGCTTTTGGTGTTAACTGCTGATAGACCAACGGATTATGTCGATCTTTTTGACGGACAAACTATTCGACAGAAGAATATTTTTCATCAGCATTCTTACGGTGATTTTGAACTGTTGGAAGACAGTAAAGACAACGCGGAAGATATTAACTCCGATATCATTAAAAAAGCAATCGAGCTTTGTTTTGAAAAACAAGGTCCGGTTCATATCAATATTCCACTGGAAGAGCCATTGTATGATTTGGTTTCAGAATTGCCGAAATTTCCTGTGATTGAGAAAACGATCAAAAAGAAAGAATACGAAATTCCTTCAAATTTAGTTGCCGACTGGAATACTTCACAACGAATCATGCTTTTGGTTGGGACAAAAGATTACAGTCCGGAACTCGAAAATCAGCTAACTCAATTGGTTAAAAATCATACCGTTGTAGTTTTAAGTGAAGTCAATTCAAATCTTCATCATGATAAGTTTTTCAGGCATATTGATCGTTATGTTACGCATTTTTCCGAAGAAGATTATAAAACGTATGCTCCGGAATTATTAATTACTGTCGGACAGAATGTAGTTTCTAAAAGAGTAAAGCAATTTTTAAGAAAGGCGAATCCGAAAGCACATTGGCATCTGGACGAAGTATGGCAACCAGACACTTACTTCGCTCTGACTCAAAAGATTGAAGTAAAACCTGAAGTGTTCTTTTCTAAATTGCTGAACTTTATTAATTTAGAGCCAAAACCATATTTCAATCTTTGGGATGTTTTGAGAGATAAAAAAGATAAAAAACATTCTGGATTTCTTAATCTTATTGAGTTTTCGGATTTCTATTTTTTCAATAAAGCTTCACAAAGTATTCCTGAAAATTATAATATTCATTTCAGCAACAGTTCTGCAATTCGATATGCGCAGTTATTCGATTTTGGAAAAAGAAAAATCTATTGTAATCGCGGTACAAGCGGAATCGACGGTTCTACTTCTACAGCGATGGGTTTTGCTATCAAAAATGAAAATCCGACGCTTTTGATTACAGGAGATCTTAGCTTTTTCTATGATATTAACGGTCTGTGGAATCAATACATTCCGCCATTTACTAGAATAATGATCTTCAATAATGGTGAAGGAAATATTTTTAAAATTATTCCGGGGCCGGGAAATGCCAACCCGAATACTTTAGATGAATTTATCGCGACAAAACATCACAAAAACGCCGAGTTTTTAGCGAAGCATTTTGGTTTTACTTATACAAAAGTAGAAGATGACGGAACGCTAGACCGTGTTTTAGATAATTTTTATAAACCAGACGTTCAGCCAAAAATTATCGAGGTTTTTACACAAGGAAAAAACAATGCAGATGTTCTGAAAGCGTATTTTAATTTTTTAAAGTAAAATTTATAAGGTTTTAAACAATTAAGTGAATTAAATCTTTGAGTTCTTTTAAGAAAATCCATAGATTTTTTTGCAAGTTTAAATTCACGATATAAAATAAATATGCAGATTTATTATCTTATAAATCTGCAAAATCCGCTTAATCTGCGAAAATATTTCAATTCTAAAGATCTAAATAATCATCATTTCCCGGAAGATTGGTGATTTTATGGATCGGATATATAAACATATCGTCAAAGTCATTCAGTGCGTTAATGAGTTGGAAATGTGAATATTCCTTGATGTTTTGTAAAGTAATTTCTGCCTCTTTTATTTTCTTTTTCTTTAGAAGATTTTGCCTTTGAACTCCATTTAACAAATATGTTGATGGCGTGAACCATTCTTTACCTTTTTGAAACAGAAGATTAGAAAAAGAAGTATCGGTGATGTGATTGTTTTTGACAATGATGATTTCTTCAGATTTAGATTTCATCTTCATTTTCTCCAGTTCTTTACGATCTTCAAACTTGAAAGAATAATCATAGATATTATTCTCAACCAGTTGAAAGCTTTGTATTTCCGGTATAGCGTAAGGAATCATCATCGTTCTGAATTTCTTATCAAGATCGTATGTGAGCCTGAGTTTGTACAAACCGTCTTCGTCGTGATTCAGGTTTTTAAAGATTTTTTCCAGATCAATAGAACCTTCTTTCCCGAAATGGGAGAAAGTATCGTTGACGCGTTTTTGGTGAAATTCTAACAGGAACATTTCCTGATCTTCTACTTTAATGCTTTCAATGAATTGGGACATAGATTTTATTTTTCATTTCTTCGTACTCGTCTTCTAATTTGCTCATGTGCGTGATTCCGCCGCCGCTCTTGAAATACAGTTGATTGCCTTCTTTTTCGATAAAGCGAATCATCACACAACTGTCTAAGTTTTCGCCGTCAAACCAACCACAAACTCCGGTGTAAAAACCTCTGTTAAAACCTTCTGCCTTCAAAATGATTTCTAAAGTTTTAGGTTTTGGCGCTCCTAAAATTGATCCTGCAGGTAAAAGTTTCTGCATTATGCTTCCTATTTTACCTTTAAATTCAGGTTTTAAATTGCCCGAAATCTCAGAACTCATCGCAAAAAGATCTTTTTGATGGGTTTTAAGAAAATCAATATACTGAAATTTGTCAACTTTTACCTCATCTGCAACCATGCTGAGATCATTTCTAAGCAAATCAACAACAGTGTAATGTTCGGCTTTTTCTTTCTTATCGTTCTTCAAAACTTCTTCGGCATTCTCCAGAGATGCATCAATAGTGCCTTTCATCGGATATGTGAAAATTTTATCACTGGTTATCTTGACGAAAGTTTCAGGAGAAAAAAATACGAAAAAATCTTTATATAAAACCTTGTATTTTGCCTTAGAATGATAGAATATTTCTTCTAAGCTAAGATTGGTCTCAATTTTTGTTTTTCGGGTATAATTAACAAGGTAAGAATTTCCTAATCTGATGTTTTCCTGAACGTTTTCAAATCCTTTTTTAAAACTTTCCAGGCTTTCCGGAAAAGATTTCCATTCTGTTTTTTTATCTAATGCTTCGATCTTCTTTGTGTTTGAAAACGACTGAAAATCAACGATCAAGCTATTTTCTTCTAATTGCTTTTCATTATATATTTCCACCTTGTTTCCGAGAAAATCTATAACGAAGAAAAAAGGAACTTTCTTTTGTGAAAGTTCGTCCATTTCAATAAATTTTTGATGATTCTGAGAAAACATTTCACAAAAGTAGTTATTGATGCTTACTTTTGCACAAAATATTTTCAATGCAGGAGAAATACCCACAAAAACCAGGACTCGACTTTATCTTAAAACAGGCATTTTATTATTGGAACAGGACTTTGCTGTATCAATTGATGTTTTCAATCATCTATTTTGCTTTGTTTTTTTCTTCAATATTTTTCTTTGCTGATTATTTTGGAATTTTTGAATTCAATGATGAGTTACAAATAGCTTTACAAAAAGGATTTAACGAGTATCTGCAAAAATCTCAAGAGTTGGGAAAGACAGAAAACGCTGTTAATTTTGTCTATTCTGTTTTAGGAACAATTATTTTTCTTTATCCTTTAAACTTAGGATTTTACCAAATTTTTAAGAAGTTGGATTTAAAAGAACCTACTGAATTATCAGATTTATTTGTAGGATATAGAGGGTTGAATTTCTTTAGATATATGAGCTATTTTATCTTTTGGTTTTTCTTTTATAGCTTAATTGCTCAGACTGTGATACTTCCGGTTATTTGGGTAATGATAACGCTTTTCGTTGCGCCATTGATGTTTTTCCAAAACAAAACTATTTTTGAGGGAATTGCTCTAAACTGGAAAGCGTTGAAAATGTATTTTATAGAAATATTTGTTTGCGTAATTGTTGCATTTTTATTTAAATATATTGGTTTTGCATTATTTTTTGTAGGTGGATTATTAACTTTCCCTTTCTGGAACGCAATGATTTATTCGCTTTACAAAAGCATTTTCGAAGAAAAAAATTAAATTTAAGGATGGTGGCAGTTTTGTTCTCGAAAAAAATTAAATTTGAGAAACATTAAAAAAATAACACCATGTCAGAATTTAACGAATTTGATCAGCAGGGATCTGCTCCTGATCGCAATACAGGCTCCATCATTTCTCATGCATTTGAGATGTATAAAGGCGTAATTCTTTATGTTGTAGTAGTATCTATTATTTATTACATCGCCGATTTTATTATTCAGTCGATTAGCGGTTTTCATTATTGGAGCGGGTTTAGTGATTTTCGGAATATGGATGGTGATTACACAGATTACAGTTATTGGAATAGGCCGGGAGTTTCTACTTATTCGTCTTTTTCAGGTATAGTATCAATCTTAATGGCGCCGCTATTTGTGGGTTTTATTTATGTTACAAATAAATTTAACACCAAGGTTCCTGTAGAATTTTCAGATCTGTTTATTGGTTATCGTCAGAATTTGGGAAACATTCTGCTGTATAGTTTAATTACAAATATTATCCTGGGGATTTCGCTTGTCATGTGTGTTATTCCGTTCTTCTTCATATATCCGCTGTTTTTGTTGGGCTATCCTATTTTGCTGTTTGAAAATGCTACCGCAATGGAAGCTTTAACCAAAACATACAGTATTGCTAAAGAAAACTACGGTGTATTTTTGGGAGCTGCACTTTTAGGGATAATAATAAGCGTGCTCGGAATCGTTTTATGTTGTGTTGGTATAATTTTTACATTACCATTTTTTACAGTCGTAATGTATTCTACTTATTGCGCATATTTGGGAAAACCAAGACAAATAACATATAAATAATGTCACACAACGAAAAACAAATCAGCAGTGTTGTTATCAAGCAAATCGCATTGCTTGCAATTATTTTAATTTTAACAGCATTAATCTGTTTTAATCTTGCACTTTTTATTCCGGCTGTTTTGGGCGCAGTAACGATTTACGTGCTCTGCCGCAAATATAATTTTTATTTGCAGGAAGAAAAAAAGTGGAAACCCTGGGCATCATCATTGCTTTTGATGTTTGCAAGTTTAATAATTATCATTCTGCCAATTTATTTCATAGCAGATCTTTTAATTGAGAAACTCGGGAACGCACAGGCTTACATGCAAAAATTTAATATTTTTGTAGATAAGATTCACGATTTTGTGTACAATAAAACAAAAATTGATTTGCTAAGTAAAGAAAACATGACAAAGGTGAAAGATACTGCCGGTCGTTTTTCTACTACAGCGCTGAGTGGTACTTTCAATACATTGACTGTAATTATGTCGATGTATTTCATTCTTTATTTTATGTTTGAAAGGCCCCGATTATTTGAGAGAATTTTAGCTTCAGCTGCACCTTTGAAAAGAGCTAATGTGTCTTTAATAGGCGAAAAAATGCGTAAACTCATCATGGCAAATGCAATCGGAATTCCGGTTGTCGCTTTAGGACAGGGAATTATTGCTTTGATAGGATATTTTATTTTCGGTGCGCCAAGTCCCATTTTACTTTTCGCTTTAACGGCAGCTGCATCAATGATTCCAATTGTGGGGGCGGCAATTATCTACGCTCCGATCTGTATTTTTATGATTGCAGAAGGTCAGACTGGGCAAGGTATTGGTTTGGGAGCGTACTGTGTGATTGTTGTTGGTCTTACGGATAATATTCTGCGTTTCACTTTATTAAAAAAACTCGAAGATATTCATCCTCTAAATACGGTGTTTGGAATTATTATGGGAATGAAACTCTTCGGTTTCATGGGGCTTGTCTTTGGGCCAATTCTGGTGTCTTTCACACTTTTGCTGATTCAGGTTTATAGAAATGAATTTTCAGAAGATGATATACCTGAGCTCGAACTTTCCAGTAAAGATAAAAATGAAGAACTCGAAGAAAAAATTGATTTAATTGTTTAAAAAATGGAGCAGGGAATAAATCCGGAAATATTGCAGGAGATCTGTGTGGTAAAAATGCCGTTCGGAAAATATCAGAATACGGTTTTGGCCGATCTGCCTATAAGTTACCTCGAATGGTTTCACAGGCAAGGAATGCCTAAAGGAAAATTAGGAATGCAACTGTCTACAGTTTATGAAATAAAACTGAACGGTTTGATGGATTTGCTTACGCCACTTCGGGGTGGAAAAGTAGAGTATCACAAACCCCTAACGAAGGTTTATAAGTTTTAAAAGTATTATTGTTTTTAATACGACATGTTTTGGCGTTAACATTAAATAATTTTGATAATATAAACAAGATTAAGTCGGAATTGATAAAAGTTATATATTTGTACAATAATATTTCAAATCTTTAAAAATTAAAATTATGGATTCAGTAATCAAATCACTATCGTCTATATTTATTTCATTTGGAGATATCTGGAATGTTTTTTTTAACGATATGGATATTTCAGATATCGAAAAGAAAAGAATTTTAAGGGATCCCGAAGACAGAAATACTTATCTTCAAAAATTAGAAGAATTACGTAATAGTAAAGAATCAAGTATTGAAGTTGAACTTAAAAATCATGATTCATTTACATTATATGTAGAAGATACCTTTTCAGAATAATGGAAAGCGTTAAATTTGCTTTAAGTAGTTTTCTACTTGTGTTTTTTATTTTATTTCCTGGAATTATTTTAAAAAGATCTTATTTTAGAGGTGAATTCACTAAGCAATTTAGTCAAGGAGATTTTTCAGATAGAATAATAACAACTTTTTTCTGGGGATGCATAGCGCAAATATTTATATTGTTGATATACAATCGAACAATTGATAACAGCGTTGACTTTGAATTTATTAGTAATTTAACAAATAGTTTTAATGAAGAATCAGATAAACCCTTTAAATTAAGTTTAGATAATAAAGATTCGCTACCCCTATTAGTTTATTTTTCACTTTTGGTAACTGTTCCTTTTACATTAGGTTTTTTAGGGTATCTACTTGTAAGATTTTTACATCTTGACCATTACACTAGTGCTTTTAGATTTGCAAATTATTGGTACTATTATTACTCGGGAGAAATAATTACAAGAAAAGAGTTTGAAAATGCATCCAACTCTAATCTTTTAGGTAAAAATGGAGTTGAGGAAGTTATAATTGATGTTGTTGTAAATAATGGCGATAGAAATGTACTCTATTCAGGTTTCTTTTCTCAATATACAATTTGTAAAACTACAAATAAATTAGAATCAATATTTCTTACAGCTGTTAGAAGGTATTCAAATTCTTCACAAGTTTTTGTGCCAATTAATAGTAGTATATTCCATATACCGGCTGAGAAAATATATAATTTAAATTTAAGATATATTGAGAAAAGTACTTCAAAAAGTCAAAGACGTAAAGAAAAATTTGTTATTTTATTTTTCATGTTATGTTTAGTCACCAATTTGATTTTGCCTTGGATTTATTTAAATAGTCAAGTTTTTGTAATTTTAAGTGGAATATTATTTGGGGTTATTAATATAATCTTTTTGACTGCTTTTCTATATAGCATTTTATTTTGGAGAAATAATGCGAACTCATCAAATATTACAATTACATCTGGAAGTAATAATTGGATTACACTTATTCTATATATCATTATAATAAGTTTTATATCTTTTATACAACTTAGAATATTTGACATTATATAACAAGATTTCCTTTACTCTAACAAAATTTAATCTAAATTATCCTTTCAAGGCAGCAATCTCATCTCTCAATTGTGCAGCTTTTATAAAATCTAAATTTTTCGCCGCGCCTTCCATTTCCTTTTGCTTTTGGGCAATAAGTTTCTCAACATCTTCAGTAGCGTAAGTAGCTTTCACATCTGCAACTTTTTGCAAAATTTGTTTCTGTGTATATTTTTCGTCAGGAAAATCTTTGCTTCTTCCAACCAAATTTTCTGAAATCTTTTTGTTTAATGCCATCGGAACTTTACCGTGTTCCTCATTGTAAGCCATCTGTTTTTGTCGGCGATATTCGGTTTCATCAATGGTAGACTGCATTGATTTTGTGATTTTATCTGCATAGAGAATAGCTCTTCCGTTTAGGTTTCTTGCTGCTCTTCCGACCGTCTGAATCATTGATCTTCTGCTTCTCAGCATTCCTTCTTTGTCGGCATCTAATATGGCTACTAAAGAAACTTCCGGTAAATCTAAACCTTCTCTTAGCAAATTGACACCAATTAGGACATCAAAAATTCCGAGACGAAGATCCTGCATGATCTGAATACGTTCTAAAGTTTCAACATCGGAGTGAATGTATCGTGTTCTTATTCCGAACTTTGTAAAATATTTAGTCAGTTCTTCAGCCATTTTTTTGGTTAAAGTTGTGACTAAAACTCGTTCGTCAATTTCTGCACGTTTTCTGATTTCTTCCATTAAATCATCAATCTGATTTAAAGAAGGACGAATTTCAATAATGGGATCTAAAAGTCCTGTTGGACGAATAATTTGTTCGATATATTCTCCGCCCGTTTTTTCCAGTTCGTAATCTGCAGGAGTTGCAGAAACATAAATAACCTGATTCTGAATGGCTTCAAATTCCTCAAATTTGAGAGGTCGGTTATCCATCGCGGCGGGAAGTCGGAATCCGTATTCTACCAAAGCTTCCTTACGACTTCTGTCACCGCCATACATAGCATGAACTTGCGGTACGGTAACGTGACTTTCATCAATCACCATCAGGTAATCTTTCGGGAAATAATCTAAAAGACAGAAAGGTCTTGAGCCTGGAAGTCTACCATCAAGATAACGCGAATAGTTTTCAATTCCTGAGCAGTAACCCAATTCTTTAATCATTTCAAGATCAAGTTCTGTTCTTTCCTGAAGTCTTTTTGATTCTAAAGGTTTCCCTATTTCAGAGAAAAAATCGACCTGTTTTACCATGTCGTCCTGAATATTTCTAATCGCTCCATTCAAAGTTTCTTTTGAAGTCACAAATAGGTTTGCAGGATAAATTTGAATCTGATCAAAATTTGCAGTTGTATTTCCTGAAACGGGATCAAAACTTTGAATCTTCTCAATTTCGTCCCCAAAAAACTGAATTCTCACGCCATTATCAGCGTAAGCGGGGAAAATGTCGACAACATCACCTTTCACACGAAACGTACCTCTTGAGAAGTCTGCCAACGTTCTGGAATATAAAGCATTAACTAAAGAGTGTAGAAGAGAAGTTCTGGTTGTCTTCTCACCAATTTGTAAAGAAATTAATGATTTATGAAACTCTGCGGGATTTCCGACACCATATATACATGATACTGAAGCAACGATCAAAACATCTCGTCTCCCTGAGAGCAAACTTGCAATCGCAGAAAGTCGCAGTTTTTCTACCTCTTCATTGATACTCAAATCCTTTTCGATATAAGTTCCTGAACTTGCGATGTAAGCTTCGGGCTGATAATAATCATAGTAACTCACAAAATATTCAACAGCGTTTTCGGGGAAGAATTCTTTAAACTCCATGAAAAGCTGCGCTGCTAAAGTTTTATTGTGTGCTAAAACTAAAGTTGGTTTTTGGGTATTATGAATAACATTGGCAACGGTAAAAGTTTTCCCGGAACCTGTCACCCCGAGTAAAGTCTGATATTTTTCACCGATTTCTAAACCTTCGGTCAGTTTTTCAATGGCTGTTGGTTGGTCTCCGGTTGGTTTATATTCTGATTGAAGCGTAAATTTCATACATCAAATTTATGAAATAAAAAATGCTGAGAAGAGGAGTGCGATCATAAATATTACATCAATTTTAATTCATCACGATTGATAAAATCATTGCTGTTTTTGTGCCTTGTTTGATAGCGTATTTAGTTTAAATTTTTCATTTAGATAAAAAACACCGTAAAGTTGCAACTTTACGGTGAGGCTTCACATCAATAGTGAAATTTATAATTACTGTGTTTTTATTGCTGACTCAAATTTCATTGTTAATGGAAGTTTGAATATGTATTTGACAGGGTTCCCGTCTTTTGTTGCAGGCTTCCATGTGATATTTTCGTTTGCCAGCCTTACAGCCTTGTATGCTTCGTTATTAAATATTTCATTGTTGCCCATTGTTTTTATATTAGAGACTTCTCCATTTTCATCAATAACAAACTGAATATCTGATCGTACAATTCCTTCATCACCTTTAAGAATGGAACCATTGAAATTCTGTGAAACTTTATTTCGCATAGCATTAATTCCACCTGGATATTCTGGTGTAGTTGTATATTCGTTTGAAACCTTTACAGGAGGGTCAATAGCCAAATCCTGTACATATCTTGCATCAGAAGTAGAAGTTGCAGACTTTTGCTCAATCAATTTTACATCTACAGTTTTCCGTGGTGTAATTGTATCCTGTGACAATGATTTTCTACTACTTGGAGAAGTTATATCAGAACTTATGAAAGCCATAACAGGTTTTTTTTCTTCAACATATTTTTTAAAATAAGCATTAGTCATTAAAGTCACAGAGAATGGCTTTGGACTGCTTTCGGTTATCGAATAATATGAAAAGTCTGAGCTTTTGTACTTTGCTAGTTCTGCATTACCAACTTGTCTACCATTAATTACGACTAAATATTTTCGCGCATTTGAAAAATCAATGATTTCTTTTGCTGTGGGAACTATCTTCTTGTAATCAGATAGATTTAAAAATATAATAGGTTGTTCGTTCTGTTGTTGATCACTAAGTTTGCCATAGAGTTCAGCAAGTTTCTGCTTCTCTTCATCTGAAATTTTCTTTTCAAATTCAGCGTATTCCTTCTTTTCAAGTAGTTTTGAGTATTTAGATAATATCTTTTTAAACTCAGTATATGGATCATCAGAAAGTATATTGCTTTCAACTAAATTTTCTGACGATGAATCATTCGCGTAAACTTTTTCTGCAAAGACCACCGTCAAAACTGCAAATGCAGGAATAGCCAAATATTTTTTCGCTTTCGCAAATTTTGAATTTGTTTTTGTCATCATAATAAATCTTTTTTTAGTGTTATTGAAATTGAATTGGTGTGTTAAATTTAAATTCTGTTGCTTAAGGACTTCTTTCAGAATGAGCTCCTGATAATTTTTAATGCCTGCGTTTTTAAGGATCACTTCTTCATCTGCCAAAAATTCATGATTGGTAATCATTGCATTTTTATAGAAATAAATAATTGGGTTGAACCATGAAAATGCTTTCAAAAACTCTATAAATAGTACGTCTAATGAATGTTTTTGCTTTACGTGAATCTCTTCATGAAGAAATATTCTGTCATCAATTTTTCCGTCTTTGTAATAATTCTTTGAAATGTAAATGACATTAAGAAAACTGAAAGGCGAGATCTGTTTTTCAAGTAAAACAACAGTTCTGTTCTGATATATAATTTTTCTACCTTTTAATGATTTGATTTTTATAATCAAATACATTATTTTCAAAACAAGGATTGCTGATATGATAAAGTAAGCGATCCAAAGTAATTGAAAGTAATCAAAAGCGTCGTTTTGAGCGGCAACCGGAGTTTGTTCGAATTGCTGTTGAATTTCTTGTTCAAAAAAAACAGCAGGTTTTTTCTTCTCAGTCTGTTCTGTCTGAATTGCTAAAAAAGGCACTGAATATGAGAAAACTAGCCCAAATAACAAGTAGAATCTATTGAAGGTAAGAGTTTTTTCTTTTGCCAAAAATAAATAGTAGAGACCAAGTACAATTCCTGAACAAAGAATTATTTTTAATATTATGGTTTCCATGGCTATTCTTTTATTTCTTTGTCGATAATTTCACGAAGTTCTTTTAACTGCTTTTGACTCAATTTTGTATTGGAAGTAAAAAACGATGCAAACTGAGTCACCGAACTGTTGAAAAATCGGTCAATCATAGAAGTCATTTCTTCCTTGAAATATTCACTTTTGGCAACCTTAGGAAAATATTCTCTTGAATTTCCATACAGTTTGTATCCCACAAGATCTTTGTTCTGCATTCTCTTCAGCAATGTTGCGACTGTTGTAGATGCTGGTTTTGGTTCAGGATAAGATTCTAAAATCTCTTTCATAAAAAGTTTCTCTTTTTCCCAAAGCATTTCCATTATGACTTCTTCTGAATCTGTAAGCTTTATTTCTTTCATGTTCTACTTATTTATATTTAGTTCTACAAATGTAGAATAAAAATTTAACTGAGCAAATTTTTATGGCATTATTTTTACATTCATCTCATAACCAACTAAATATTATTTATGAAAAAAATACTCCTACCCGTTTTTTTAGTTTCTGCTACGATGATCGTTTCATGTCAGGGAAAAGGGAAACCTAGCGAGCCGGCCGCGACACAGGAAAAAGCAAATACAGATTATAAACCTGCTTTTGAAGGGCAAACCCGAATAAAAGCTGTTAAAACAACCACACCTTACAATATTGAAATTTTAAATAAAGACTTAGGAAAACCCTGGGGAATTATCAATTTGCCAGACGGAAAATTTTTGATCACGGAAAAATCCGGTTTTATCAATCTCGTTTCTGCGGATGGCAAACAGGTTTCTAAAATTGAAGGTTTTCCTAAAGTTGACGATAAAGGTCAGGGTGGAATGCTTGATGTGGCTTTAGATCCTGATTTTAAGACAAATCAAATGATCTATTTTTCTTTTTCTGAACCTTCTGGAGACGGAAATCACACTGCGGTCGGCAAGGGAAAATTATCTGCAGATATAAAAAGTATTTCTCAGGTGCAAGTAATCTTCAGAGCGACACCTACTTATGATGGTGATAAACATTACGGAAGCCGCCTTGTTTTTGATAAAGACGGAAATCTGTTTGTAAGTACAGGCGAAAGATCAGATAAAGAAACAAGAGTTTACGCCCAGAAAACTGATAATTACTTAGGTAAAATTTTAAAAATTACAAGAGATGGAAAACCGGCTCCCGGAAATCCGTTCGTTGGAAAATCTGGATTTAAACCTGAAATTTATGCATATGGAATCAGAAACCCGCAAGGTATGGCAATTGATCCTTCAGGAAATCTTTGGGACATCGAAATGGGGCCGCGAGGTGGAGATGAAATTAACTTAATAAAACCAGGAAAAAATTATGGTTGGGGAGATGTTACTTATGGAATTGAGTATTCCGGACAGAAAATTAACAATGGAACCACTCAAAAAGAAGGAACAGAACAGCCTGTTTACTATTGGGATCCTGTAGTTTCACCAAGTGGAGTGACTTTCTACACAGGAAATATAGAGGAATGGAAAAACAATCTTTTTATCGCCTGTTTGAGCGGACAACACATCAACAGAATCGTGATGAAAGACAATAAAGTGGTCGGTGAAGAACGATTGCTTTTAGATCAAAAAGAAAGATTCAGAGATGTTTTGAATGGTTCTGATGGTAATCTTTATGGGATTACCGACAGCGGAAAACTTTACAAAGTCTCTAAGAAATAATTTCAGTCCCGAAGGGACGATTTAACAAAGAATAGGATATAATCCTATTCATAAATAACAAAAAAATGGTGTAAAATCTCAAGATGTTACACCATTTTAATTTTTAGAATTAATTAAAAACTTTTAATAATTCTATTCAGACCCTCTTCCAAAATTTCTCTGGAAGTAGAGAAGCAGATTCTGATATGACCTTCTGCGCCTTTTCCGAACCAGCGTTCAGAACCGGGAACGATGGCGACTTTTCCTTGCTGTAAAACGTGTTGAGCAAACTGGTCACTCGACATTCCGTTTTCAATTTTTGGGAAAATAACAAAAGTGGCTTCGGGAAGATTAGGCGTTAAAATCCCTGAATTGCTTAATATGCTGTGAGCCAAATCTCTGTTGTGTTGTAAATGCGTCAGGAAATCATTAAACCAAGGTTTTGCTCGGTCTATCGCTACACTTGCAGCAATTTGTGACAAAGTAGAAACACCTTCAATCGTAGAATTGAAGTGAGATTTTTCTGTGAAATCATCCAGCAATTCCTGATCGTTGCATAAAACCGCACCAATTCTTAAGCCTGCAATTCCAAATGATTTTGAAAATCCAAAAACGGTAAAACTTTTCTTTTTAGCTTCTTCAGAAACAGATGAATACGTATTGAATTCTCTTTTATCGTAAACAATATCACTCCAGATCTCATCACTCATTACCCAAAGATCATGAGCTGATGCAATTTCAGATATTTTCTTCAAAATTTCTTTAGAATAAACTCGTCCTACCGGATTGTGAGGATTGCAGATGCTGATTAATTTCGTCTTTGGACCGATTAATGAGACCAAAGTCTCAAAATCAATATCTCCTGTTTGAGAATCAACCGGACATAGTTTTAAAACTCCGCCAACCGCATCGACCGTTTTTTTAAATAAAAAATCAACCGGATCAAAGATAATTGCCTCATCTCCCGGATTTAAGACATATTTAGCAACCATAAACATTCCCATTGCGGCACTGTTGACTGCCAATATATTTTCGGGAACGAAATTTCCGTTTTTCCCTGTGTTAAAATGTTCTGAAACACTTTTTTTAAACTCAGGTAATCCTGAAAACGGACCGTAACTCAAGTATCCGTCTTTTATATATTCTATAATGCCTTGCTCAATTTCGGTAGACATTCTGAAATCCGGATCGGCAGCTGTAAGAGGGATAATTCCGTCTTCTAAAGTTGCCCATCTTCCGTTGTAGGCCTTTTTTTTGAGAGCCTCAAAATTTATATCTGTATTATTAAACATATTATTTGTAAGATATTGGTAAAGAATCTTTTGGTTGTTCGTTCACTGGCAGCAAAAACTGTTCAAGTAATATTCTTCCGTTTTTGATGTGAATTTCTATTTCAGGTTTTCTTTCCTGTTCATATTTTTCAAAGGTTTCCTGTAGCTCTTTGTTTTCTAATAAAAGCTGTGTAAGAATAAAAGAATCTTTCAGAGCCGAAGTTACTCCCTGACTTGTAAAAGGAATCAAAGGATGGGCTGCATCGCCCAAAAATGCAATATTTTCGTGATAAAAAGGATTCAGTTTTTCCAATTCATAAACTCTCCATATGTGCGCATTTTCGTAGCTTGATTCTTTGACAATTGAAGAAACCAAAGGATTCCAGTTTCCGAAATTAGTCAGCATAAATTGCTTAATTTCTTCCGGCGTATCGTTTTCGTTAATGGTGTATTTAAAAGTATCAAACTGGCAATACCATAAAATCTTGGTTGGAGACAATTTTAAAACTCCGAAAGTCAATCCGCCATCTTCATGGTGAAATTTATGAAAATTACCTTCTATCTGACTGGCAATTTCTTCGTTTTCGATAATGTTGACTACCTCATTTTCTCTTACCGCTTTCATCACTTCGTCTTTAAAGATCGCTCTTCTGATTCTGCTTCTTGAACCGTCTGATGCGATGACAACTTCTGCCTGTAATTTTGTCTTATCTTCAAATTCAAGTTCGGCTTTTCCTTCAGTAAAACCTGTGAAATTAAGCGTATTTTTGTAAGAAATTTTATCAGCCGGAATGTTTTGACTTAAAACTTCTATCAAAGTGCTTCTCGAAATGACAAAAACATTGTCTAAATCTTTCTCTGACAGAACGTTTCCTTTATGACAGTAATGAATGTATTTTTTCAGAAAACTGCCTTTGGTATAAAGATCGTTGATATCAATGATTTCTGAAAGATGTTCGATTCCTTCTTTTGGCAGGATAAATCCGTGACCTTTTAAGTCGTCTTTTGTACGTCTTTCGTAAAGATGGTAGTCGATATTATTTTTTTCTAAATAATTGGCCATGCTTAATCCTGAAACGCCGGCTCCTACAATTGCAACTTTGCTCATTTTAGTTAGAATTTACATTTAAAATCCACAGATCACCATTTTTGATTTGTTTTCTTTCCAATTTTTTTTCGGTATTTAAATTCAATAAAAACTCCTGAGATTTTTCGAATGAAATATTAGAAAGTACTGCAAATTCCTGTGTTGTCAATGTCGGGTAAACTGCAAACAAATTTTGCCAATCTTTAGAATAGTCTTTTTTCTTTGTTGCAGGATCGATCTTTTTTACTCTCTTCTCAAATTCTTCGTAAGGTTTAAAACCATAAAGAACATCCAGCATTTCGTCATCTTTAACGAAGATCAAAGTAGGAAAACCTCTTACGCCCAATTGTTTTCCCAGATCAAGATCTTTTTTAAATTCGATTTGAGCCTTAGATTCATAATCATCTTTCCACTGGCTAACATCTAGTTTTGCTAAAGCTGCAGCTTTTTCGAGATGTTCATCTTTCGTGATATTTAATTTATCTAAGAAAACCATTTCGCGAAGAATTCGTAAAAATACGATGGCTTTCTTTTCATCCTGCATTTGTGCCGCTTTGAAAGCGATTGATGGCGGATATGAAGAGTTTAAAGGATCTTCAATCCAGACTCCGCCGTCGATTGGCATTTTGTAATGAGGGCTTACTTCTTCCCAATGTCCTGCAACATCACTCGGTTTGCTTATTCCACCAGAATTGTAGATATCCCAGGAAGGCAAAAGTCCGCCCATTCTGTAATCAATTTCAACGGCATCGCCATATTCCAGCTTAAATTTTCTGAGTTGAGCTTCGATTCCCCAACAAGATGAGCAGATAGGATCTGTATAATAAATGATTTTGATTTTATCGGTTTTTGCTGTTGTAAATTCAGCGGAAGACGATTCGTCAGTGGGTGTTTCGAGAATTTCGCACACACCTTTTTCGTAGTCACAATTGAGAAGAGGATTATTATTCATAGTAGTAAAATGATTAGCATTAAAAAAATTAAGAAGTATAGACAGAACTGTCATGAGAGCTGTATCCATCGTAAAGAATTTTGATTTAACATAATAATTAAAGAAAGAAATGATACGAAATCAAATCTACTGATATTATATTAAATCTACTCCGGAGCTTTAAATACGTTGTCGTCTGAATGAAAACCTGCTACACCGCCACTTACTGCAAATTTCATTGCTGTGGCAGCCGTCATGCCAATTACAGGCTTGATGTTTTTCTCGGCGGTTACAATTACCCAACCCGAGATTGCGTAAGAATGCGGAAGATATACCGCAACGAAATCATGTTTATGAACGTCTGACATATCTTTCTGCGTGAGGAAGCCAATTCTCCAGATCTCCGGATTTTCATTGGTTTTTACCCAGACAGGATCGTTAAATTTTTTCTTATCACCTACAAATGAAGACATTACGTCTTTTGTGGGTGAATAGATGTGTTTGATACCCGGAGTTCTTTCTAAGACGCGATCAATGGCGTCTACAAAGAATCTACCGACCACAAATTTGTTTCCGAGATACCCTAAAATTGCGGTAACTAAAAGCGTTGAAACAAATACCAATCCCGGTATTTCTCTAGCTACAGAAGGTATAATGTTGTCGATGGATGAGATAACATACCAAATTACAAATATTGTTAATCCGATGGGGCCAATAATTAAAAGTCCCTGAAAGAAGTTTTTCAGGAAGAAATTGGTCAGATTTTCAAATGTAAGTTTTTTCAATGTTGTACTTATCCGTGGATTGTTTCTCTATTACCGTAAGATTTAATGATTTTAGCTTCATACTCCAGCCATTCTTCCCAGCGCTTATTTACTGCTTCGGGCTTACCCAATTGTCTTGCAAAACCTATAAATGTGGTGTAATGATTTGCTTCAGAAATCATTAATTCTTTATAAAATGTTTTTAATTCTTCGTCTTTAATATTTTCTGTTAAAACTTTAAATCTCTCACAGCTTCTTGCTTCAATCATCGCTGCAAAAAGCATTTTATCAACAATTAAAGTATCTCTGTGTCCTCCTTTTTGAATGAAATTCACCAATTCGTTCACATAATCGTCTTTCCTCGTACGTCCAAAAGTGTAACCGCGTTTTTTAATAATTTCTAAAACCTGTCCGAAATGTTCCAACTCTTCCTGGGCAATTGCCAAAAGTTCGGTCACGATGTCCGGACGTTCCGGCAGCATAGTGATCAGTCCGATAGCATTGGTAGCAGCTTTTTGTTCGCACCACGCATGATCGGTCAGAATTTCCTGAATGTTGTCTTCTGCAATGTTTGCCCACCTTGGATCGGTGGGAAGTTTCAACTTAAACATGATTTTTATTTTTTATCTAAAAGACTCTTTAATAAAGCAATTTGTTCGTCTTTTTCTTAGTCTCAGTCTTTTTGACCAATTTTTATCTACTATTTGTATGTAACAAAGATATTTAAAATTTTGTTATCGTGATCAAAACAATGATTATCAAAAATGTTTAAAGAAAATTCGTTAGGGCAAGGCTTTTATTTTAATGTGGTATTAGATAAAAACGAAAAACCTATAGCTACGTACTACGCAACTGATGGAAATAAGGAGATTTCAAATAGTACAGTCGAGAATCTTAAGATACTTATATTTGATACCAAGCCAGCTGTAGCATCTGTAAACAAGACTATAATGCAATGCGTAACGAAGTGCCGCCGTACAAATAACTGTTATGATAAACCCACATCTACTGGCGTTTTACTGTGCTAATTTGAGTGTGGCGTTGAATGTTCTTAAACTTAAATCAAGTGATCATGCGGGCGAGGAAGCGTGTGAAAATAAATGATTGTAAAAGATACCGTTTTACTAATGTAAGGCAGTTTTAATACACATAATCATTTATTTCTAATGAATTTCTATTTGTAGAATTATATGATCGTAATCATCTGTGGCATAATGTTGGATTAAGAAAAAATACATTAAAATCTTAAATCATGAATACTACATTAATTACAAAAAATTTGCAAAAATTCGCATTTACAATGCTTGCTATGTTCATCAGTATCGCATCTTGGGCTCAAGATTCTGTTCCTGTAACTACCTCAACAAAAACTACAACAACTGAAGAATGGTATATGGATCCTACCTATCTTATCATTGGTGGAGTTGTTTTGATCGTGGTAATCGCGTTGCTGGTACGTGGTGGCGGAAGAGGAACAAGAGACTAAACTTGTTTGTAAAAAAATATTGCCGCTCAGTAAATTACTGAGCGGTTTTTTTTCTTAAAAATTCTAAAAAATTCCATCCAAGAGTATCGAATTTCTTTAATGCTGTTGCTATGACGAACGCTAGAATAACGTTAATAATGTAAATAATGATCATCAAAACCCACCAAGGCATTAGATCTTTCATCGGAACGACTAAAAAATAGACGAGTGACGAACTGATTCCCTGTCCGAAATAAAAGAAAATCGCATTCTTCCCGATATAAGTGACGAAACTTTCTTTTGCGATTTTCAGTCTGTTGTAAAAAACAAATAAAGTGGTGAGTGAAAAGAAAGTCCAGATGATGTAAGCTGTTTGCGGTGGAAATTTCTTTTTATTAATTTTAAAGAACACTTCATTTCCGTAATACCAGAACATCCAGGCCAAAGCGGCTGCAACTAATCCGTAAAGTACGGGGATCATTTTTGTCGGGATTTTTTTGCCCCGCATTCTGTTTCCTACCAGAAAGACAGCCATATAAAAAGCTACGTAACCTACTTGTCCGCTGGGATAAATGTCCGGAAAAATATTAAATATTAACGTTAATGCAATACAGATTCCGATAAACCAATTGATATGTTTTGGAAAAAATTTTAGGATTAAAACTCCGAAAACCGTTAAAATGAAATATACTTTAAGATACCAAAAGCTTCCCATTACAACAGGAAAAGTATCTGCATTTGAGTATTCGTGAAGATACCAATTTCCGAGATTCTGCCATTGCGGAGCTGTCGAAATGTTGGTTGCAGAATATTTTGTTCCGAAAGTAGAGTAGAACTTCTGCAGCCATTCCAGAGAAAAGAAGGCGAGCCCGAATATTTTAAAAAAATAATCTAAGAAAAACAGCAGCGTTACGAAAATCATGTACGTAATCTGTAGTTTTAGTAATCTGTATAAGGTCTTTTCGATATTTGATCCGGACGTAATTCCGCTTAAAGCATAAAAAAGCGCAACGTCAAAAACCAAAGAAAAAACTCTTATCTCAGGAATTATATAAAACTGCCCAGACCAAAAAGCGGTATGAATAAATATAATAGAAAGTGTGGCTAAACCTTTCGCAAAATCAATGTAGAGATCTCTGTTCATACTATTGAGGTAAATCGCGTGTAACTTTTTCTAATTTGTCGTAGTTGAAGAAATATAAGCTTCCTTCCCAATCCGGTTTTGCTTTTTTCTCGATTCCTCGTAATTCATTTGCGAAAAGTCTGTGATATCGTACAGGATACCAAGATTTATAAGAATCGTTATCAATTGAATATAGTGGCTCTTTGAAAACCTCCGAACGTTGATCAGTTGTCTTTTGAAGATGAGAATAGCCTTCCATTACAAGAAAAAGTTTGTAATCGTTTTCTTTTGCAAATCTTTCATAATTTGACATCGGAAGACAATATTGTGAAGTGCAGCCATTTGTAAAAATGTAAACCATAGATTTTGGGTGTTTGGCTAATTCCGTTTTCAGTTGTTGTCCGTTGATTTTATAAATTTTGGTATTGTCAATATTTGAAAAATCTTTCAGCGGAACGATTTGAGTTTTTTCTTCGTCAGACAATTTTTTATAGTCATTCGTTACACCATATACAGTGCATGAAGTCAGCGAAATAAGGCTAAAGAAAAATAATAAATATCTCATGGGTATTTTTTTCAAAAGTACAATTTATTAGCAATAATATTTTCTCTAATTAAGTTTTTAGTCAGGTTTGGTGAAAAATCTTATAAAATTTGAAATATGTATTATTTAATTGAAATAAAATCAGTACATTTGCACCTCGAATTAACTAAAAATTTATAGACAATGTTTGCAATTGTAGAAATAGCAGGGCTTCAATATAAAGTTGAGCAAGACCAGAAGTTGTTTGTGAACCGTTTGAAAGGAGATAAAGGAGGAAAAGTATCTTTCGATAAAATCTTACTTACTGTAAACGGAGCAATCACTGTAGGCGCCCCAGCTGTAAGCGGTATCACTGTAGAGGCAGAGATCCTTGACCACGTAAAAGCTGATAAAGTAATCGTCTTCAAAAAGAAAAGAAGAAAAGGTTATGAAGTAAAGAATGGTCACAGACAATCTTTAACTCAGATTCAAATTACTGGTATTACAGGATTTGAAGGTAAAAAAGCAGAGAAGCCTGCTAAAAAAACAACTAAAAAAGCTGACGCTGAAAGCGCAGAATAATTGTTAAACCAAAAAACCTTAAAATAAAATGGCACACAAGAAAGGAGTTGGTAGTTCCAAAAACGGTAGAGAATCTCATTCTAAAAGATTAGGTGTGAAGATTTTCGGTGGACAAGACGCTATTGCTGGTAACATTATTATCAGACAAAGAGGTACTCAACATCACCCAGGTGAGAATGTTGGTATGGGTAAAGATCACACTTTGCATGCACTTGTTGACGGTAAAGTAGTTTTCAGAAAGAAAGCAAACAACAGATCTTACGTATCTATTGAGCCAAACGCATAGTCTTAGATTAGCGTTTCATAAAAATAAAAATCCTCAGCATTTTGTTGAGGATTTTTTGTGCTTTAAATTTAGTAGAGCAAAATGTAAATCTGATCATATAGATAATAGTTGCATTCTTTTTTCTATAAGGAAAATAATTAGATAAGCCGCGTAAATATTTTGCTGTCTGCATTTAGTTTCGCGACGTCATTTCTGTTCAGTAAAGTTTTTTTAGTCTACATCACTTGTGTCGACTATGAGATATTGCTCATCGAAAGAAAAGTTTTAAATAAATATGAGCTTAAAGTAATCTGCAATCTTAAAGTGCAACCTGCTGCTCGGCAAAATCTTTTTTCAGGCTCTCAATAAAGTAAGATGGGGTAACACCCGTTTCTTGTTTGAAGATTTTCGCAAAAACCACTCTTGATGAAAAGCCGCTTTCTTCTGCTAAGTAACTGATTTTGTATTCGCGATAAACAGCATTCTCATAAAGTTTGTTTGTGATATACTCGATCCTCAAGCTGTTGAGATAATTATTAAAGTTTTTACCCTTGTGCTGCTTTATTATTTCTGAAAGATACCTTGTGTTCGTATTAAGCTCATTGGCGATAGACGTGAGTGTAAGGTCTTTTCTAATAAACTTTTGGGATTTCTCAAATTTGTTAAGCTTAAGCAGAATTGCATTTACCGTATCGTCCGTAATACCAATGTTCTTGTCTGGTGTACTCTCAATGGGTATTATTTTGGCGATTTGAGGCGTTTTATTCGTGCTTTCAATCGTATCTATTATTGCTTTGTACTTTTTGTGGAGCAGATTTTGGTTACGCTTCCAGAAAAACCAGCCGGCTAATAAGAGAGCAATAATGATGGCACATACAATAAAAATAATCTTTTTAATGTCGTCATTATGAATTTTCCCTTGTTCATTGACGATTTGTTTAACAGGAGTGTTGATTGTTTTCTTTTCGGTATTTACAAGACTGTCATTTAGTTTCGTGTAAAGATTCATGTATTTTTGTGAATCTTTTTTGTCCCCGAGTTCTACAAAAGATTTAAAGTATACCTCATATATATCACGTCGAATATACGGAGTACTCATTCCTTTTTCCAATGCTTCAGCTTGTGCTGCATAAACTGTCGCTTCTTTATACATTTTCTGATCATAATAAAACCAAGCAAATTCGTTTAAAACTGTAATTTCAAGATTTTTATTGATGCTGTATTTATTATTACGACAGATATCCAAAGATTTTGACAGGTACATTTCAGCATCTTTTGTTTTGTTTATATGAACGCTCATCATTCCTAAATTCATGTAAGAGAGCGCCAGATTGTGGTATTTTTTATTAATGAAATCTTTATTTTCCTGAATTTTCATGGTGCTTTCCATAGATTTTTTTTCATAAAGAAAAATTGTGTCTATCGGAGCATCGATGTGAGCATAATACGTTCCAATGCCAGTATATATAAGAGCGGTGAGATAGTTTTTATCATTTTGAGATTCGATCTTCCCGGCAATATCCAATGATTTTTTAAAGTCAATAATACTTTGTTCATTAAATCCTAATTCAGTTAGTGCAGAAGCTTTTAGCCTGTATGTATTTGATAAATGAATATTGTCTTCAGCTTCTGCAGCTAATTTTTCAGCCTTGTCGCTAAGCTCTATGACTTTTTTGAAATTTCCTACATCAAAATACTTGGCCATAAGAACCATTGTACTTTCTAAAATTCCCTTTTTGTAATTAATACTTTCTGCATTCTTATTTATTTCTAAAAATGTAGTGATAGCTTCGTTGTGGTCTATAGCCTTTTTCTTCCCTAAAACTATTTCTCTGTCAATGCTTTCTTTGGTAATTGTTCTGTTGCTGTTCTGTGCGCTGTAGCAACCGAAGAATATGCAAAGTAATAAAAGAAGTGTTTTTTTCATCATGTTGAGTAGGTTTCAAGACGGTCAGTTTTAGATAATAATAATTCTGATAAATAAGTGTAATATATTCAGAAATTGTTACAAATGTAATACTATTTAATCTATTGGTGTGTAGATTATTATAACGAAGTTGTAAGTTATTTATTAACAATTTGCATTGCCGAAAAATAACATGAAAAATGAGAGATAAATTAAGAATTTAATACATGTACCTTTTTGTAGTTAGTCATAATCATGATAATATTGTAATAGATTCGTTTTTTACTAAGTTGAGATTCAAATCCTGTTATAAGAAGCAAAACACAAAATATACATAATGAAAGCTATTCAAATGAAGAAATTAAATTATAAGAGCAATAATTTTCCTGTTTATTTTTCAGGTGAGTTTTTGTTCTTACTTCTTCACTTAATAGTTTTTGTAGCTAAAGGGAGTGCAATTCCCAAGGGCGGTAGCTTAGGTTACCGTCCTTCTCCCGCTACAAGTACATTATGAAAAAGAGAATTAAATATTAAAACATATTACAAATCAAAATAATAATTGAATCATTAACAAACAATTTTATACAATGTCAACACAAAACGATTTAAGAGGGAAAGTAGTATTAATTGCCGGAGGAGGAAAAAATCTTGGTGGATTATTAAGCAAAGATTTTGCTGCAAAGGGCGCAAAATTAGCAATTCATTACAATAGCGAAAGTTCGCGTGCAGAAAGCGAAAAAACACTGGCTGAAGTTCAGGCATTAGGAGCAGAAGCATTTTTGTTTCAGGGAGATCTTACTAAAGTAGAAAATATCACAAAGTTTTTCGACGAGACTATTTCAAAATTCGGAGGAATTGATGTCGCGGTCAATACAGTAGGAATGGTGCTCAAAAAGCCATTCGTAGAAACTTCTGAAGCAGAATACGATTTGATGTTCGGAGTTAATTCTAAATCAGCCTATTTCTTTTTGCAGGAAGCTGGTAAAAAACTGAATGATAATGGTAAAATCTGTACCATTGTAACGTCATTACTGGCAGCATATACAGGATTATATTCTACCTATGCAGGAGCAAAAGCACCAGTTGAGCATTTCACAAGAGCCGCTTCAAAAGAGTTTGGATCAAGAGGAATTTCAGTTACGGCTGTTGCGCCAGGACCGATGGATACACCATTTTTCTACGGTCAAGAATCTCCGGAAGCAGTAGATTATCATAAATCTGCATCGGCCTTGGGCGGATTGACGAATATCAACGATATCGCACCATTAGTAACTTTCCTGGTTACTGACGGATGGTGGATTACGGGACAAACTATTCTTGCAAACGGAGGATATACTACTAAATAATTAATTAAAAATGGATAATTGATTTCTTTTGTTAATCAGTTATCCATTTTATTTGATCTTAAAATTATGATCGTAAGAATAATCAATTCCATATTGATACTTGTTGCCATATGTATGGGAATGAAACAAGGATATGCGATGATTTCCGGAAAACCCGAAATGACCGAAATGTTCGGTAAATGGGGATTTACTAAAATAGGTCTCATCGCCAACGGCGCAATCACAATCATTTCTGCTATTATGATTATTTTTCCCAAGACCTTTGTATGGGGAAATTTTTTGATGGCTGCCGGAATTTTACTAATTATTTGTTTCCACCTTTTAGATAGAGATTTAAAAGGAGTTTTAGTAGAACTTCCATTTTTATTGATTAATCTGATCATCATTTACTTACAGCATCCTTTTAAATCAGGATCTCTTTTATAAATAGCATTTCTTGTTTTAAAATTATAAACTTTTTTGGTATAAGAAAAGGTGAAAAGAAAATATAACAAATAACACAACCTATGAATATTGATAAAATTACTGATGTAAACGTTAAAAAAGCAATTGAAGCATTGCAATCGGGCGATAAAGTGTGGTACTCCTATTTTACCGAAGATGCAGTAATGACCGATGACGGCAATAGTGTAGATTTTAAAAGCTTTTTTGCAAAAGCTTTAGGATCTGAAAAATTCTTGAGTATTGATAAAATAGAAGACGAGGGGAAATCTATATTTGGGAATTTTAAAGCAGGCAACTGGGGTACATTTGGAGTTTTCTTCAAGTTTCATCAAAATGCAGATGGTAAATTTGACCGTTTGGATATAGGACAGAGCAACTAATTACGACTTTAACTATTTCATAACTTTTAATAATATATAATCTCTAGTGATAGAGATTTTTTTGTATTTAGATGCAAAGGGTTTATAAAAGCTAAGTTTAATTCTCTGATTAATACTTAATTTTCTATTGTACCTGCTAAAAAATTATTGCCAAATCTTGTATGTTGAGCAAAAGCTAATTTCAGTCAAAATCTTTTCTAATACTTATTTATTCTACAGAAACACAGCGGAAATAGCGAACGACTAAACAACATCTGATAGCTGAAGAAGTATAAGAGAATATTTAAAAGATTCAAAAAGTAAGATAATATTCTGTCTTAAAAATTAAACTGAAAACCGGCTTTAATTCCAAATTTTGAAATATCCGGACGATCAAGGTAATTTCCTCTCCAGTTAAAATCTACACGTAAGATTCTAATGTTTCCAAAACCGATGTTTTCAATACCAAAACCATATTCGTAATAAACCTGCTCATTCGGTGCAGAGTACTTTAAATTTTCAACATTAATATTTTTTGAAGCGTCACTCAGAGATCCGTATGCACCTCTTATGAAAGCAACTTCCCTCAATTTCAATTTCTTAATCAACGGAATAAAAGACAGTATTTTGCCGTTAAAGTGATGCTCAATATGAAGGGTAGAATAGGTGTCTGCTACAAATTCATAATAATTTAACTGGGCAAAAGTATTCGGAACCAACCCATAAGATTGATTTCCCGGAATTACATTTTGTAAAGCCAATGGAACGGTATCAAAGTTTTTTCCGGCTTCAAAATTAAGCAATGTTTTACCCCAGCTTCCTAAAAGAATAGGTTTGTAAAACATAAACTGGAGCTTATTGTAATTAAAATCTGCATTAAATAAGCCTTCTATACCTCTCGTATATTTTAAAACAATCGTTGGTGCAAGAGTTCCGTGTTCGTATCGGTCTACTCCGGTTTGAGAAAATTTGGCTCCCGGTCTTGCAATTAAGCTGATCGTAACGTGAGAATCATTGGTTGTTTTTCTTAAATCACCATTTCTGTAATACATCAGGCTAAAACCTGAAGGATTGGCAGATTTAATACTTTGCATCGTTCCGTCAACTCTTACCTGAAAATTTTTCCAAGGTTCAATAGAAGTAAAGATACTGGTTTGGTTTACTGAACTTAAAGAAGCGTTTTCTCCTCTTGCAAAAACCGTTGAAGAAGCAAATGAGCGCGACATAATGCCGTCTTCTGTGGTCAGCTGTACGCCGAGTTGAGTAATATCTCTTTTAGTTCCCGCTCCAATCATAAAACGGTTGACTCTGTTGAACATATATCGACCTTCAACGCCGTATTTAAATTGCTTATCTTTAAAACCATAAGCATTATAAAATTGAATTCTCCAAGGATCGTTTTGCCCAAAATACGTTCTTGCTCCCAATCTTATTCTGTCACCTTCCACATCATTTTTACCGTAAATTGAAAAAATAGGACCGATGTCAATACCTTTCGTAATATTATAGTGTTGTGAAGCAAGCGTTTCGTAAAGTTTTACAATACGGTTGAATTTAGGAGTTTGCTGTAGCTTCTCAAGCATTTCGTAAACGCCCTGTTCTGATTTTGACAGCGAATCTGGCCTCGCTTTTACCCAATAAGCATCATCTTTATCTACGAATTCAGCGTCATATTCTTCCTCTTTTCTTGTAAATACAGAGTTGTCAAGAGGTTTATTAAATTCATATTCAGAATAATCTACGGTTCGCTTGGCGACCAGTCCTTTGGCTGTTTTCTTCTTGGAGAAAGGCGTCATTTCAATCTCTGTAATAAACTTTTTGGGCAAAAATGTCTCATCGTCAGGATTATCATATTCCAGTTCGGTCGATATAGCGTTGATGAAATTGACATTGATTTTATTTGTTGATTTCAGAGTCGCTCCCAACACGGCATACGAATCGGTATCTATGAATAAATATCCCTGAAAGGCAAGAACCTCAGTTCGCCTAGGCTGGTAACGTATTTTGTATGCCTGCTCGCCGCGCACCGATACGGTATCAATCAGATTATAATCATACGTGCTGAAACCATCTGTACCTACAGGACTTGGGAATCCGATGTCAAAATAGTTTAAAGTATTATCATAAATATTAATATCGCGGTAGAGATTTTTTGCCGTAATCGCAATTACCTGATTATCCTGAAACCCTGAGGTTTTTTGTGCAATCAAAAGCTTTTTAGTCTTTTTTCCGGGCTTATTTTCGCCAAAATTGTTGTAGACAGATTCATTTAAAAA
Organism: Chryseobacterium sp. CY350; assembly: GCF_027945075.1. NCBI lineage: Bacteria > Pseudomonadati > Bacteroidota > Flavobacteriia > Flavobacteriales > Weeksellaceae > Chryseobacterium > Chryseobacterium wangxinyae. The sequence goes on along the minus strand of NZ_CP116034.1, from coordinate 2,410,150 downwards.
AATAGGCAGGGCCATTTTTCCTCGTGCTGTAGAATCTGCATAATCAAAGATAAAATCTAATTTGTTGAAGATTTTTCTGTTCATGAATGCGCTGTCGAGATTATTGGCATCAAACTGAATCTTCTCGTATTCCTTGTACGTATAAGTATCAAATTTATCGAGACCGTTATTTCTCTTGCGTTTCCATACTTCCTGCATGATTCTGTAAGCAGGATTTTCTTTTTTGTTTTTGAATTTTGTTTTTTCGTTGTGAATCACAACTTCTTCTATGCTGCTAACTTTTTCGCCAGAAAGTTTTACAATAATATTATTGCTGTTAGCGGCAGTTATTTCTACACTTTCCAGTGCGTAATTTTTTTTCTGAAACTTTAGTTTGTAAATAATACTATCAGACTGCACCGTAAAACTTCCGGATTTTGTTGTAATTGATGGTGTATTGCTGTCGTTGATAAAGATCTCGACAGCCGTGATTTCTCTATTGGTTTTTGCATCTACAATTCTTCCGGTTGCTGCGTTTTGAGCATGAAAAAGACTGGTAACTAAGAGGGAAATATATAGGAAACCGTATTTAAATTGATTGGTTGACATCATTCGTATCTTCAAGCATTTAGCTAAACAAAAATTGTGCTGTTTATTATTAAAATTTAAAAGTTTTTTAAAGACTTCAATGATTGTCCTTCAAAATGCAAATGTAATGAAATTTAACCTATGAATAATTCGTTCAGACACTGATAAAAATTACAATCTGATAATTATGTTTAAGTGAAATTTCAGAAGTCTTTAAAAATTATATGACGTGCACATCTCTTGAATGTTGATTAAAAATATCCTCATGTATTTATTAATAATTTGTGGTGATTACAGAACACACTTAAAACGTTAATCGGTACTTGAAACATTTTTCCGGTAGGTTTTTCATCATAATAAAAAAGCCTGCGAGCAAAGATCAAAATTTAAAATTTGTAATTTAATTCAAAAAAACACGTCAGCTTTTGTCGTGTCCTGTATTGATATTAGCTTTTTAAACCAAAAAATTAATGATATGGATAAAATAACATTACAAAGAATTGAAAAATTGCATCCTGTAGTAAGAGAAGAAGTGAAAAAAATCATCAAAGAATGTGATGAAGCACTTACAGGAAAAGCCAAAGTGAGAATTACCCAAGGACTGCGAAGTTTCGAAGAACAGGAAAAATTATACGCCATCGGAAGAATCACAAGCGGAAAAAAAGTCACCAATGCAAAAGCCGGACAAAGCATTCATAACTATGGTCTTGCCGTAGATATCTGTATGATGATCGATGGGAAAACTGCAAGTTGGGACACTGTAAAAGATTGGGATAACGACAGAGTTGCCGATTGGTACGAATGTGTGAAAATATTTGCAAAATACGGTTGGGATTGGGGCGGAAACTGGAAAACCTTTAAAGATCTTCCCCACTTTGAAAAGAAGAATATTTTAACTAAAAAAGGATTGATAAAAACAGGTTGGAGAACACTTTTGAAGATGGAAAAAGGTAAGGATGGATATGTGGTTTTTTAGAAATATTAGGTAAATGAAATATAACACGTCAAGTTCTGTCGCTTCCCAATCATACCTTTACTATACCAAATAAAAGTAGAAGAAATGAAAAAGACAACCATTTTATCTTTGGACGGCGGCGGAATAAGAGGCATTATTACCTGTATCATTTTGCGCTATTTAGAAGAACAATTACAATATTATGATAAACCTAATGCGAAACTTGGAGACTATTTTGATCTTGTTGCCGGAAGCAGCACCGGAGCGTTGATTGCGTCTATTATTCTTTGTCCTGATGAGCACCGAAAAGCAAAATATTCGATTCAGAAAGGATTGGAACTTTATGCTGAAAAAGGTGGCGACATCTTTCAGGTTTCTTTTTGGGAGAAGCTGGTCAATCCGTTCGGATTACTGAATGAAAAAATTTCGCAGGAAGCTTTGGAGAAAAACCTAAATGATTTTTTTGGAAAACTGGAATTAAAAGAATTAATAAAACCATGTGTAATCACCAGCTACGACATTGAAAACCGAAGAGCTAAACTTTTTAATTCATGGAAAGCAACTGTAAATACAGATAATTTTTATGTAAAAGATGTTTGCAGAGCAACTTCGGCGGCTCCCACATATTTCAGTCCGGTACAGATCAAATCGATGTACGGGCAGATTTTCAGTTTGATTGATGGAGGTATGTTTGCCAATAATCCCGGACTTTGTGCGTATGCTGAAGCAAGAAAAATTCCGTTTGCAGAAGTTTTAAAAAACCATCAGAAAGCCAATCATCCCACTGTAAATGATATGATTATCGTTTCCATCGGAACAGGTATTGAATCTAAAAGCTACTCTTTCCGAAAGATGGAAAAAGCGGGAAAAATAGGCTGGGTGACGCCTATTATTGATATTTTGATGTCGGCAAATGCAGAAACTGTAGATTATCAGCTCTGTCAGATGTTTCAGACTTTAGGCTTGAGAAATCAAAAAAATTATTATCGATTAAACCCTTCTTTAAAAAATGCATCTCCGTCAATGGACAATGTAAGAAGATCAAATATTGAAAACTTGATTCAGGCAGGATTGAGTTATATCGACGATAACCGTGAAGTATTAAACCAAATTGTTCAGAAATTGATTAAAAATAAAATATAAGCTTTTTTACTTATAAATACTTGATATAAGCTAAATGAATTATATTTTGAAGTCATTAAATTACAATTAAAACACGTCAAGTTTTGACGCTTATGAGAATTACTTTTGCCTTATCAATAAGTTGAAAACAAAAACACAAATTTTGAAAAATTGAAAATGAAAAAAAATAATACGACGAGTTTTGTCGCTTCCCAGTATTACTTTTGAAATATAAATAAAGACACAAAAAACAATCATTAAAAACTTTTAGGAGCCTTTAAATTCATCATTTACGAATGCTGAACAGCCAGAAATATGTTCAAATTTTAACCCCAATATCAAACACAACATGGAAACACCAAATCACATTACAGATATAATCTTTGAAAAAGAAATCTATAGCATCAATTGGAGCGACATCGAAAACACCGAAATTGATTATGACAATTATCTCGACGAAATAGAAAATTTCTTCCGAGAAGATTTTGAGAATGATATCCTTGAAGACGATATTATTTAAATTAAATTTAAAAAACACGTCAAGTTTTGTCGCTTCTCACCATTACTTTTGGGATATAAATAAAAACACAAAAGCAATCACTCAAACTTTCACGAAAAGCCTTTGAATTCACCATTCGCAAATGCTGAACAGCTAGAAATATGTTAAAAAATCAACAACTAAAAATACAAATAAATGATCCCAAATATTAAAAAATGCGGTGGATATCTTTTGCCGGAAACCACCTTAAAAAATAAGGCTGACCTGAAGTGATTCTAATAAAAAGAAGCTTCGAAGATTAATATTAAAAAATTTATAAATAATTAAATATGGATGAAAATAAAGAATTTGAATCTGGCTTTAGCACAGAAGACGTTCCTATATCTGATGGATTTTGGACTTATATGGAAAATTATTGGCATCATAACAGAGAATTTCCGGAAAGCACAGAAGTTTCTCTTAAAAAAAAGGCTGATTTAATTGGCGGAAAAGTGCCTGCGTCACAACTTCCGAGTTATGTGGATGATGTTCTGGAGTTTGAAACTGTTGAAAATTTACCAAGACCCGGAGAAAAGGGCAAAATTTATCTTATTACAAATGACAACTCTCAGTTCAGATGGAGTGGCTCGGAATATATTCAGCTGAATTCTGATGAGTTTCTGATGACTACCAATACAGTACAAAACGTAACAAACAGAAAGTTCTTTTATACTCAAGGTGCTAATTGGGCAGACAATTCATTAATAACTTATGCCAACACCCCTGTAAATCCCAGTATGACTTTTTATAAAGAAGGAGCTAATATTGGACAATTAGGTTTTGATGGAGGTGGTTTTCATTTTGTAAACGGAGATTGGATAGGGTATTTTCCGGTTAAAGCAGGAGGTTATATCGTTGATGGTTCTGATAATAATCATATTGTTTTAGCAGGAGGTGGTACTCAGGTTAAGTCGGATTTTGCATTATCTACACAATTAAACGATTATGCAACTCTTAATACAGATCAAACTTTAATTGGTAAAAAAATATTTAAAGTAGGTTATACTAATTACGATCCAGATGGGTTATTTAGTTCTGATGCAAGACCGCTATCTGTAAGTACACCAGGTAATAACAGTATTCTACTTGGGTACAAAGACTACGGTAGTGGACAATACTATTCAAGAATTGGTTTTAAAAATATCCCAGGTCAAACTAACTGGAGTGTGGGAGCATTAGGAAATGACTTCGTTATAGGAGTAGATAATGATCAATTAGAGACATTCAAAATACGACCAAGTGGAGCAACTTCTAAAATTCAGAATCAAACTCAGGTATTTGAAAAAGTTTACCAAGGTGCTTATCCTAATGGGTCACCAATTACAGGTATGTTGGTTTTAAAGATTCCACAAGCTTCTCCAGACCAAGTTATGTTCAGTATTGATATTAATATTTACGGTTATGAATCTTCGTATATAGGCAAAATAAATGTATCATTTTATAAGTATGTTTCTGGCTTAATTATTCCAAATGGAGCCAAATGTATATTCAATGTAACAGAAAATTTTCCTACTAATGTTGCAAGAGTAGGAATTGGTAGTGATGGATTTGTTAGTATTTTATTAGGACAACCAGATACATTCTGGAATAGTTATTTCTCTTTTGAAGTAGCTAGAGTACAAACTCATTTTATTAACTATACTCAGGATTGGAGTCAAGGTTGGACTCATGCAATAGAAACTGATATAAACCAATATGGTCCTAATATCATTACTCTACCTACGGATGTAGTAGCTACAAAAGGTTGGGTGGTTAACAACTTAAACACCCAATTAAAAAATTATGTTACACAATCAGCTTTAAACTCCCAACTAAATGCAAAAGTAGATGCAATAAGAGGTGATGAAGGTAATAATATTAATAATTTTGACTCATTAGTTAATAAAACCCAAATTGGCTCTATATACACACCTGCTGATGGCAACAGATGGTGGCACCTAATTAATATTAGACATAGAAATGGTGAACAAGATGGTGCAGGTTGGGGTTCACAGATTCGTATTGATATGAATGGCGATTCAAGTGATTTTCAATTTAGACAGATGAAAGGTAGTGCCTGGTTGCCTTGGTATACTCTATATCATTCAGGGAATTTCAATCCTGCCAATTATCTTACTATTGAAACACCACAAACAATTGTGGGAGATAAAACTTTTTCTGCAATCACAAAAGCTAAATTTTTAAATACTGTTGATGCTCAAAAAGGAATCACAAAAACTATAGGTAATGGTTATGGTAATTTAAATCGGAGAACTAATCCAACAGAATATTCATTTTGGGGTAATCCTACGGGAGCAATAGTTATTATTCTTCCATCTCAATTTATATATCAGAATAATTTTGATATAGACATTGTCGACACTCAATGGGCGAATCTTCATCAAAAATTACAGATAAATACTTATGGCTCTTTAGCTTATAGTAAGGCATTGTTATCTAATAATACAGGGGCGGTGGATGCTGTAAGTCGATTAAGAATAGGAAAGCTGGCAGACAACAGAAGTTGTTTGATAATAAATGATGTTGATAAAGTATGGTCATATCCGCAAATGGTTGTTAATCAGTATGAGGGAGGGTCATTGTTAATGGCAACTGGTGATTGGACTACTCAATTAATGACCGATCTTTCATCAATTACTATTCAGCAAGAGGTCACTATAACAAAGGCTGTAAATAGTACGCATACTCATTCATTTGCGTCATTAACTTCAAAACCAACAACATTAGCAGGTTACGGAATTACAGATTCTGTATCAACATCTCACGCAGCAAATAGTGTTAGTGCATCATTAATGAATAACTGGAATACTGCGTACAATTGGGGTAATCATGCTACAGCTGGTTATGCTGCACAAGCGTGGGTTTCCTCAAACTTCCCTAATCAAGCTTTATCAGCAAACGATGAAACTAACCTTGGTCAGACAGTAACCTTAACAAACGGCAACTCGGTACAGATCACCAATAATTTTGTAGGATCTCGGGATGGATCCCGAAATCCAGATGATATAAACCCGGCTGAAAACGGTCATAGAGCAAGATTTGATTTTGCGCACGCTTCATCGGTTAAAGGCTCTGGCAACTATGCTGGCATTATGACGTACTCGCCATGGGATGGTACTTCTGCCTCCACGGGAGATTCGTCATATCAATTGGCTTTTGCCAATCAGACAGGAATAAATGGTAAGGGCGTACCAATGCTAAAGCTAAGAAAAGGGATTGATGACAAATGGTCTTCTGATTGGTATAAGATGTGGAGCGATGGAGATTTTTCTCAAGATGATATCAACAAGTGGAATGATTTAGTAAGCAATGCCGCGACACATGCTTGGGCATCAGCAAACTTCTTGTCAAAATCGGGAGGTACAGTAGAGGGAAAGATCAAAATAAATCCCGGAACAGGTGTTACAGGAAATTCACCGATCGCTGGAAATGCCAATCCTGCAAGTCTGTTATTATCCGGAGACAACGGATTGTGGGGTACTGCATTTGGACACAATAGCAATACAGGCGACCTATGGCTTCAACCGCAAAGGTTTGATGGTGGTTCACAGTTATATAATATTAATCTTGCTCCGTTGGGCGGAACTGTAACAGTGAATAATCAACCTGTTGCTACCCGATCTTGGGTGCAATCTCAAAATTATGCTCCTTATGAATTTGTTGAATCAAAAATTAATGAGCTTAAAGGAGAAATTGTAGACCCGCCTGCTTTTGCTATTAGAAATGAGTTTACAACCGTTATTATCACCGATAAATACTCGGGAAATCCTTTAGAATTAATCGAAGAATTAATTCCTGAGTCCTACATAAGCATCATAAATTTAAGTAAGAAAGCGATTGAACTGAGTCGCGACGGGGAGACTATTGACCGGATTTTTGAATTCGAAACGTCAGAATATTACATCACCAAAGACGAAAATAGGTTAGTTAAAAAAGGGACTTATAAAAGTGCTCAGCTATTAATTTAAACAAATGTTTTCTTCCGCAATTCTGTGAAGATTCACAAAAAAAATTATCAATAATCAAATGATAAGCACTGATAAAAACAATCAGAGTGGTTATCTACTATGCTAAAAACAGTAAAACAAAACTACGTGGACAATATTCTCTTAAAAAGAATTTTCCACAATTTTTAATCTTAAACAAAAAACAATTTTAAAATGTCAACAAATTTAAACACAAACAACTCTTCGCAGACGCTATTCAGATTTGCGGCAATGAGAAACCCAGAACTGTCTGATCCGAAAAATTTAGAAAGGAGATTTATATTTAGAGAGAAGGCTATTGCTGACGAAAGCATTTTTGATACCCGCCTTTTATCTGGAGGGACATTACAAACTATTTGCAGAGATGTAGATGAAAATCCAGGTTCGATTACCTTAATTTACACAGAAGCTAACCTCAAAACCACTTATGGAAGTAACTTTTATGATCTCGCTGTCTGGGTTGCAAGAAATAAATCAACTTCTACAAAAGAAGAATTTGATAAAAAATTTGATGAATATAATGGTATTCCCAATGTTGTTCAATTAGGTTTACCAGAGCGTACTAGAATTTGGGACAATTTAGTTTATCAGGTCGTAACTCAAAAAGATTTCTATGCAAAAGAACTTATTATGCAATATCTGCATTTAAATCATATACTTACCGTCTACGACAAATCCGAAGAATCTTTTGAAGATATGAAAAGAGCAAAAGTAGTTTTGCCTAAAGAATTATTCAAAGTTTCTCAAAGCGATTTCAACAGTGCAGGTTCTTCTCTTACCCAAAAAACGATGTACGATGACAAAGCAATGAAATTTGCAGAAGCAACCATTGGTTTAAAGGAAAATCAAAGCTTAGTAGATTCTCTCTCCAAATTAGAAAAAACATACAAAAAGCAACATGATGCAGCTTACAAAGAAGCTTATAATGAATATCAAAATACGATAAAGCCTCTTTTAAAATCTTCACAAAAAGAAGCTTCAGAAGCAGACAGAAAAAAACAGATTTTAGAAAACAGAATCAATTATCTTACTCAGCTTAGTGTGGCCGATCCCGAAAAGTTTTATGCAAATAGCGAGATGGATATGGAGCTTCACCGTATCAAGGACGAAATCATGCAAATCACAACTCCGGAAATAGAAATCCCTGAATTTGATTTCAAATTTGAAACTACGGAAATTGATATCGCTAAATTGGGCAGAACAATGAGCGTCAGCGATCAAAACGCATTGTTAAGAATTCTTGGGTCATCAAGCCTTACAGAAGCTTTATCAGATATTTCTTCATTTGATGAGCTTAGTCAGAATATTACTCAAAGTAATCAATCTTTACAGCAAACAGTTTTAAACAACACGGTACTTAATCAACAGGTTTCTACAAATGTTGGAGGGGTTATAATTCCTGTGAGTAAAAATACCTCCAATTCAAACTATATTCCTTTCAGTGTAAAAACCTACGCACGTAGCTCAACAGAGTGGAGTTTACTTTTAGCTTTAAGTAATAATATGGAGGTTATTTCTGCAAATTACAAAATAGTATTAAATAGCGTAGATTATCCTTCTACGAGTGTTTCTTCAATGGGTGCAGGATCATGTTTATTATTTGATTTGCCTAGAATTTTAGTTTCCCAAACTTCAGGAATGGGTGGTTTTATTTTACAGGGAGAAGTAAAACTAAGTGATGGCAATACTTATACTTTAAGTGTTACATTAATTAAAGATCCGAATGATTTAGACTTAAGGACTAAACAATATCATTTCAGAGGTGACGCCGGATGTTTACCTGTTGAAATTCCACCAATTGAAACACCAACCAATCCGGGAAATCCAGAAACACCAACTTACAATCCTACGGACACTTCTTCATTCATCCCTTCAGGATTTGGAATGAAAAACATCGGGGTTGCAGATTATTTAAAAGTAGAACAAAGTACGTATTGCTATGTAGAAGGAGATGTTGCCCATATCGAAAACATCATGGCGCGTGAATACAAAGAGCGTGCTACCAGAAGATTAAAGAGAAGTGAATCTCAAACTACAAAGTCTACAGAGTCGGAAAAAGAAAAACTGACAGACACAACAACTACAGAAAGACACGAAATGCAAAGTGAGATTTCTAAAATCTTACAAGAATCTAAAGATTTTGCAGCACAAGCTGGATTTAATGCAAGCTGGGGAGGTGCTACAACAGGAGGCGTTAAGTTTGGGTTAAGTGCCAACGCAAGTTATGCCACTCATAACTCCAAAGAAGAAAGTAATAGACAAGCCGTTACAGAAGCAAAAGACATTACAGCGAGAGCTTTAGACAGAATTGTAACCAAAGTAAAAGAAGAACGTATTGACAAAGTTTTAGAAGAATACGAAGAAAACAACAAACATGGTTTCGACAATACAAAAGGCAGCAGTCATGTAGTAGGAGTTTATCGTTGGGTAGATAAAGTAGTGAAAAACCAAATCTACAATTATGGTAAGCGAATGATGTTTGAGTTTATGATTCCAGAACCTGCTAAACTTCATACTTTAGGAGTAAAAATGATTGACAGTTCTCAACAATTGGTAAAACCTATTGATCCAAGAAGTCTTGATGCAGCTCACATGCAAATGAAAGATTTTACAGCACTAAATAATGATGTCACATTAAATTTTTGGTCGAGTAAATTTAATGTGGAAATAGATGATAAACCTTTATCTAATTTCAGCATTGGCAAGTCACTAGGAGGTCAATATTCTAATAATATTTCGGAGATAGAAAATGTGGCCTTAAAAGATGAAATCCAAATTCCAGAAAACTATGTTGCTGTATCCGGAAGTGCTCAATATACAGCTACTTCTGATGGTGATGGTTCTAGTGTAAGTGCTTTATTAGGAAATGCAGGATTTTATTTTAAAGGAAGCTGGGGTCAACTAGCAGGAGAGCCGACTCAAGCATTCAGTTCTCCATATTCTCAACTAATTCCTATATCAACCACATTTTATAATCAATTTTCAGGAACGGTAAATTTTACGATTAACCTAAACCTAACTTTGGAAGCTAAAAATGCTTGGCTTCGAAAAACTTTCAACAAAATCATCGAAGCCTATGAACTTGAGTTAGAAAAATACAACCAAGCTCTATCAGAAGCAAAAGCATTAGGTGTACAGATCAAAGGTTCCAACCCAGGTTTCTACAGAAAAATAGAAAATACAGTATTAAGAAAGAATTGTATTTCTTACATGATTGATCAGAATCCTGGAGCTGCGTTGACGTTTGGTAAGAACAAATATTATCAAACCGATAATGCAACCGAAAGCTTTACTAATACCGAAATTAAATTAGATTCAGGTTTAGATCAATATGCCGCTTTTGTGAAATTTATGGAACAGGCTTTTGAGTGGGATATTATGAGCTATTATTTCTATCCTTATTACTGGGGTAAAAGAGACAGATGGTCAGACATGTATCAATTTGATGACAACGACCCTACTTTCAGAGCGTTTATGCAGTCTGGTATGGCAAGAGTAATTGTTACCGTAAGACCTGGTTTTGAAGAAGCAGTAAGACACTTCCTGGCAACCGGACAAATCTGGAATGGTGGTGAAGTTCCTGTAATCGACGACCCAATGTTCTTATCCATTGTAGACGAAATGCGTTCTGCGTTAGGTAAAAAACAAGGAGAACCGTGGAGAGAGAAAATCCCAACCTCGCTTACCATACTTCAGGCAGATTCTATCGGCCTAAGAGTAGAAAAAGCTTTGCCTTGTAACTGCGAACCGGGAGTGAAGTTTGACGATCAGTTAGGCGAAATGTGCGGAAGCAATTTTGAATTGAATAACAACCAGATTGGTCAATCAGCTGACAAATGGGTACAAATCAGTTTTAATGAGATGCATGATAATTCATTCAAAACAATTCTTGATTATGTTAAAGTGGATTACTTTCCTAAAACATATACCTGTCTGGGGAATTCATTTGAAATAGAAAAAGAATTTGATGAATCCGAATCTTCCATAAAGATTTATAAGAGAATTTCCGAAGAGGTTTCACAGATTGAAGGCGTTGAAGCATATCCTACAGGAGAAAACGGCATCACCTTTAAGGTGAATGCAAGACTTATTAAAAACTTTGATTTCTCGGAAGTAAATGCTGATCCGGAAGAAAAGAAATTAGCCTTCACTACTGATTCAGATACCTATCTGAAAGTTACATCGCCAGTGCTACAATTTGGAATAGAGAAAATTTTGGATAAAGACGGGCAGCCACTTACTACAGATGAGTACACCAATCAGGCTCCGCTTTCTAAATTTTTAGTCTAATCTTTTAAATTTTTCAAATCATTTATCGGGTAAGACCGAGGTTATTGGGCAGCACTTTATTGTGCTGCCTTATATCCTAATGCATTTGAAAAGATTAATGAGAAATGTTTAACAAACTAAAAAACAAAGAAAATGGAAAATAATATAAATCGTCCTTCATTTAATAAATTTTCAAAAAATAAATGGAAAGAATTTTCCAAACAACAAGAAGAAAAGCCGTTCACAACTTACACCGAAAAAGAATTAAGTGAAAAGTTTTATGCAGGAGTCGCAGATATTTCTTCAAATAAATATAACGTTTATACAGATGACGAAGCTCTTACTATTTATGAAAAAAATATTGACACTGTCTTCATACCTAATTATACATCAAAATTCGATGAAATAACAGTTAATATTTATATGTCCAAAAATGGATTGCAGCTTCTTAATATGTATAGCAGCTTAGTCCCTGTAGAAAAATCTGTAAATATTTTTCTAGAAATAGACAGTGAGTTTAATAAAAATACCATTATGAGAGTAAAGGTATCAGAACAAATCAAAAATGTATCTGCAATACCAATTGTCAAGCTGCAATATATTACCAATATGAACAATGTAAGAATTACAGCAGAAACATTTAAAGAACTTATTGAAGAAAAAGCAATTGCCAATAGAGAATCATTTTTCGCTTGGGTTTTAAAAATTAAAGATTCTACATACAAAAACATCTGTACTTTTTTTCAGGATGTCTTATTTGACAGTTTAGGAGACTTTTTTGAAGAAGATATTGCAAAAAGCATTCAAAAATTAAAATTAGAAGAAGCTGATTGGAATCCTGCTTCAGAAAACTATAAACCTTTTATAGTTCCTCCAGTAATTTGGGATAATTTAAAACCTTTTTATCACCATTCTGTTTATGACGAACCCCAAAAGAATTTTAATGCGGGCGAGAATATTATTAAAGGAGTATTCGATAATTTCTTTCAAGCAGTTGATAGTAAAAAGGAAATGTTTACACAAATTATTTCTAAAATTGAAAATAAACTTCCGCAAAATTTGTCCACTACAGTTCATGAAATTTCGCAAAACTTTCTTAGCGGATTAGATTCTCTAAAAGGACAGCTTCAGCAGTACACTCCATATCTGCAATTTTTAGCTGCTAAATCAATTAGCTGTGTAAATGCTTTTTTATGTGGAGTTTACAATAGTTTAATAGATATTATTGCTGGTATCTTCTCAATTATATCTCTTCTTTTTAAAGGATTGGCTCTTTTGCAGGATATTCATAAAGATCCTTCGATTGTCGCAGATTATGTCTTAGAGTTTTTTGAGCAGCTTGCCGAAGCAATGAAAAAATTCGAGATAGATCAATTTCTATTCGAATGGGTAAGCTTTCAGATAACTATAACTCAAAAAATATATAAGTGGATTACTGCACAGGCAATGAATGTATCTCTTGAAGAGGTTTTTTACTATTTAGGATACATTATAGGCCTTATCATAGACATTATCTTGGAGACTTTACTTACTGGAGGGACTTCTACTGTTGTTAAATTAATTGATAAAACCCTCGAATTTATGAGAAATCCTCTTAAAAAAATGCAGGAAGCCCTATTTGCGGGAATCAGTTTTACAGATGGTATATTGGCTTCTTTGATAGATTTTGTAAACATGATTTTTACCAAATTGAAAAAAGGAGCTAAAGCCTTATTTGACGAATTAAAAATCTGGATAGAAGAAATCTTTAATGTAGGAAAGAAACTGAGAGACTTTCTTAAAGAAGCGTACGAAGATTTCTTTGGCCAGAAAGTACGGGATTACTTTGAGAAGATAGGTCTTCGCCCTACCAAGTATGAAAATGGTGTATTTAATATGTGTCCAATAAAATAAATGAAGCTATGGGAAATTTATGGAATTGTATTATATTAGACACCACAGTAAAAGATGGTAAGAAGGTCTGTTCTATTAAAAATAAGGACGGAAATATTACTTATTTTGATTATATACCGGAGGAAAGCTTAGATGATGTTGTCAAAGATATTGAGGCAAAAGCAAAAAAAGAGGGTAAAACAGCCAATGAGTATTTAGATGAATTATCAGAATTAAAGAACAGAACAAAACCAAGTAAATCTAAAAACCCATTTGCAAAACCTAAAGGAATTATTACTAAGATTCCAAAAATTGCAGATGATGCGACTAAACTTTCTTTGGAATTAGAAAATGAAGCGGCAGAAATTTTAGCAAAAAATGGTTTTGATATAGAACAAAATCCATTCGTTTCGGGAGTAAAAAATCCTGATTATAAAATTGAAGGCAAAATTTTTGATTGCTTTTCTCCTAATAAGCCAAATAAAAGTGTGAGAAATATTTGGTCAGAAGTTGCAAAAAAAATTAAAGAAGAGCAAACTAAAAGAATAATACTAAACCTTAAAATTTGGGAAGGAGATATAGTAAAACTTCAACAGCAGTTTTCAGATTGGGCTATTGAAGGATTAGAGGAAATTATGTATATAACAAAAGACGGTAAAATAAATCATTTAAAGCTAACAAAATAAACTAATTATGGCACTTACATATTATTTAAAATTTACAAGAAATTTAGAAGAAAAACCAGAGTTAAAAAAAATGATTGAAAATCATGACAATAAATTCTTCACAATCTCAGATTTATATTCTCCAACATTTCCATATGTAGAAAGTTATTTTGACGATTATGAAATTAATTTAGATTTAGGAAGTGTTTCAGAAATTATGTTTAGAGTTTTAAAAAAAGATGCTGAACCTATATCATTTAGAAAATCTATTCTTAAAATAGTACACAAAATTACTGAAGAAATTTATCCAAAAGAAGATTATTTTTTTGATTTTAATGGGGATCTCGTTCATGAAAAGAGAGAAAACGGAGTTGTTAAGCGAAATAGCAATACTGATTTTTATAATGGTTTAGATTAAATTCAAAGAATTTATATTTATAACGGCAATCACAAGTTGCCGTATTTTTTTTGTTTTAAATTAGCTCTAAAAGTAAAGATGGTAAGAAGGTCTGTTCTATTAAAAATAAGGACGGAAATATTACTTATTTTGATGACGTACCAGAGGACAGTTTAGATGATCTTGTTAAAGATATTGAGGCAAAAGCAAAAAAAGAGGGAAAAACGGCGAATGAGTATTTAGATAACCTATTCAAAACTAAATCTCGAAAACCTACACAGTTAGATATTGATGAGTTAGCAAAAATTAGAACCCGATTTGGTGCGGGTAAAAGTAAAAATGTAGCTTTTACAAAAGGTGAAGTCGGAGGTAAAAAAATAGATTTATATTCTCGGAGTGGAGAACCAAAAGGAAATCCAAAGAATTTTGATAATTTTACACAACTAAAACCTGAAAATTATCATTATAAAAATGGTCCTATTCCTTATTACGAATACCACACTGAACAAAAACAAATTGAATATTTGTACAATATGTTTAAGCTTGATAAGAATGTAAAAGGTAAAATAGAAATTGTTTCGGATTTAAAAATTTGTAGAAATTGTGACGACATTATATTCAGATTTAAAAAAGATTTTCCAAATATTGAGGTAGTTAAAGTTTGGGTAAAAGAAAAATTATAAATTCATTAAAAACATAGAAAATGATATATTTAAACAAAATAGTAGAAAAATTAACTAAAAATAAAATAATTATAAAGGGTGTGGATAAAAATAAAATTAATTCACTCGAGCAATCATTAAATAAGAAGCTGCCTTTGTGTTATAAAGAATTTTTAGAAAAATTTGGAGAAACAACGGATGCTATTAATGTAAAAGAAGGTTTTTACGATTACACTGGTTTCCAAGGCGAATCTATTTTCTACGATAATATCTACGGAAATCACACCAATAAAGATGGTCTATTAGAGCAATTGCAAGAAGATGGTAAAACAAGCCTAATTTCACAAGTAAATGATAATGTTTTTGTCTTTTTTTCATCGCAAGGTTATATTTTTGCTTTTTTCAAACTTAATGAAGGTGAGAATCCTCCAGTTTATGGATATGTTGAAGGTCAGGAAAATAACTCTTTTCCAAAACTTACAAATAGTTTATTAGAATTTTTCGAATTATACTTAGAATATGGGAAAGATCCTTTTAACGCATTAAACTAACATTCTATAATATTTAAACCAACGGTAACTGATAGTTTTCGCTTGCTGCCGCACGATTATATCGTGTGGCTTTTTATTTTTACAAACTCTTACAAAAGTTTTATCTTTATAAAAAACAGAAAGATGAGCCGCAATTACAAATTTCACAATTCTGAAGGATTATATTTCATAAGCTTTGCAGTTGTGGGTTGGCTGGACGTATATATCCAAAATAAATACAAGAAATTCCAAAAACTTATCCACAAAAATAAAACACGACACCTTTTGTCGCATTAAGAATCTATATTTGTTTTAGAAAATTCAAACATGAAAAAAGATTTTTACCTTACAAGATATGCCTTAATTATTAAGAAACTGGAAAGTGCTCCCGCTAACTATTCACAGTTGGAGGAATATCTGCTCAACTCCTTCGAGTTTCAGGATGCAGATATTAAAAGCTACTCTATCCGTACTTTGCAAAGGGATATCCGTGAGATTTCAAATCTTTTTAATCTTTCCATTCACAACAAAAAAAAGGGTGATAACCGTTATTATATCGAAAGCCGACCAATGATGGAAGTCGATGAATACAACCAAAAACTTCTCGAATCTTTCCAGGTAAGCAACGCATTAAACGTACATCCCGATTTTGCAGATTTTATCTTTTTTGAAAGCAGAAAACCAACAGGAGTTGAGCATTTTTATGATCTTTTCTTTGCCATTCGTAATAAAAGAGTCGTTACTTTTGAGCATTACAATTATAAAAACAAACTGATGACTTCCAGAAAAGTTCATCCTCTTGCTTTGAAAGAATCAAAAGACCGATGGTATCTCATTGCAATTGACACCAAAGATAAAGCCCTAAAATCATTCGGTTTAGACAGAATTAATT
The DNA here is from genome assembly GCF_027945075.1 of Chryseobacterium sp. CY350. Taxonomy (NCBI): domain Bacteria; kingdom Pseudomonadati; phylum Bacteroidota; class Flavobacteriia; order Flavobacteriales; family Weeksellaceae; genus Chryseobacterium; species Chryseobacterium wangxinyae. The sequence goes on along the minus strand of NZ_CP116034.1, from coordinate 2,393,695 downwards.
ATCTGGATGTTACCAAAAATAAATTCAGGGAAAAATATAAATTCAACTTCAGAGAGCATTTTAAAAATGCTTTTGGCGTCATGAATCTTTCCGAGCAAAATCCTGAGCGAATTGTTTTGAAATGCAGCCGGCATCAGGGCGAATACATCAGAAGTTTTGCGTTACATCAATCGCAGAAAGAAACCAAAGAAACTACGGAAGAGATCTATTTTGAGTTCTTTCTTCACCCGACTTACGACTTTATGCAGGAAATCCTGTCGTATGGAAAAGAAGTTGTTGTTTTAGAACCTAAAACTTTAGTTGATGAGATTCGTGCGCATTTGCAATCTTCTTTGGGCAATTATTCAGAAGAATTATGATCTTGTCTATTCATTTTTTGACTACATTTACATAAATATCGAAGATTGAAATCACTGTTTTTTATTCTTTTCTTTTTCAGTTGTACTGTTTGCTTTTCACAGCAGACGGAAGAATTCAGACAGGTAAAAAACTACTACAATCAGCACAGAAGTATGCTGAATAATGAGTTTAAAAAGAAATTCGATGCAGAAACAAATAACGTTATTAAGACGTCCATCAAGCAGGATTTTTTATTCTTTATGAAAAAAATGGACAGTATTGAAAACACTGCCCTCGTCGGAGCTTTACTGAAAGTGAGAAATACTGAAGATTTATCTAATTTAGAGGTAAACAAAAAACTAAATCCTTCCAAAGATCAAAACGAAATTTTCCCTTATACAGATAAAACTGCAGATTATCCCGGTGGCATCAATGCCTTAAGACAGGAAGTAGCAAGGCTTTTCTACAGTGACGGAGTGTATTCTGAGACCAATCCTGTAAAAACTAACGTAGCATTTGTTGTAGAGAAAAATGGCAAAATCAGTAATGTAAAGGCCGACGGCGATAATTTCACATTCAACCGACAGGCAGAGATTGCTCTGTATTCTCTTTCGGAGAAATTTTCTCCGGCCGTGATCAATGGCGATCCTGTAAGATACCGTTTCAGACTTCCTTTAACGTTAAATATTGAGTAGTTTTAAATATTTTATTTCCATATCGATTTAATCACTATTTTTGGAAAAAACTACATGAAACAATTTTTACTGGGAATTACCCTTGTGTTGGGAATAGTAAGCATCAATGCACAGGAAACTGAAAAGCAAAGAAAGAACGACATTCTCGCAGATCCTTTTTTGTTGATTGCGGTACCTTTGGCCAATGTTTCTTACGAAAGACTTATCGCTAAAGATATGGGAATTGGTATTAATGCCATGATCACTTTGAGTGATGAAGTTGATGATTTTAAACAATTTTCGCCCTATTTCAGATATTATATGGGAAAAAAGTATGCTTCGGGATTTTTCTTCGAAGGATTTGTACCCGTTACGGTGCAAAACGATGCTTACTACAGTTACCGTTATGATGATATTACAAATACATACTCTTATGTAAACGATGCAAAAAACAATTCTACAACTGTCGGAATTGGTTTCGGAGTAGGAGGAAAGTGGATCATAAAAGACCGATTGGTGATAGAAGCAAGTGGAGGAATTGCCAGAAGGTTTGGTAATTTTGATAAATATGATATCAGTCCTGTTACAGGAAAAATAATGGGCGGGGTCGGATATAGATTCTAAATTCTTAAATATATTTAATGAAAAGCTTAGTTTTGTGCTAAGCTTTTATTTTTATGTTTACCGACGAATATTTTATGAAAATGGCTCTAAATGAAGCCGAAGCAGCATTTGAAAAAGATGAGGTTCCCATCGGTTGTGTAGTAGTTTCCAACAATCGGGTGATTGCAAGATCTCACAACCTTACTGAAACTTTAAATGACGTTACGGCTCATGCCGAAATGCAGGCAATAACCTCTGCAGCCAATTTTCTTGGTGGAAAATATTTAATCAACTGCACTTTATATGTGACTTTAGAACCTTGTGTGATGTGTTCCGGAGCACTGTCTTGGTCACAGATTTCCAAAGTCGTAATCGGAGCGAGAGACGAACAACGAGGATTTATCAATAAAAATTTGAGTCTTCACCCAAAAACAGAAATCGTAACCGGAATTATGGAAAACGAGTGTTCTTCTATCGTGAAAGAGTTTTTTAAATCTAAGAGATAGATTGAGGTAAAGGCTGAGGTTGATGTTACGCTAAAACAGATCTCAACATTAACCTAAGCCTTAATCTTAAAATCTTTTCCTAAAAAATACAATCCTTTCAAAGTATGAAGTCGGTCTGCTATATGTATTTTATCAGTAAGAGGCTTGTAGACATGGGAAACTCCGCCGGTGGCGATGACGAAACAGTCATCTTTTACCTCATCATTGATACGGTCGATAAAGCCTTCTACCATGCCCAGAAAACCATACACCATTCCGCTTTGCATACAGGTAATGGTATCTAATCCTAGTACAGATTTCGGTTTTACCAGTTCAATCTCAGGAAGTTGAGCAGTTTGGCTGATCAGAGAATTTAGAGAAGTTACGATTCCCGGAGCGATGATGACGCCTAAAGTTTCGCCATTTTCAGCTACACAACTTGCTGTAAGTGCGGTACCAAAATCTAATACAATTTTCTTTCTGTCGGGATAGAGATTATGCGCAGCTACCAGATTTGCATAAATATCTGTTCCCATCTGTTTAGATTTTGCAATCACTTCCGAAGATGTCGTTCTGTCTACCATTACAGGAACGATCCCGTGAATTTTTCTTATCGCAGAAGTTATTTCCCTTGTCAGTTGCGGAACCACCGAGCCAATAATGATTTTTTCAATTTTTTTTGGATCAACCTTATAGGTTTGATATAAAATCAACATCTGACCGTGCAGCTCATCTGCAGTACGATAAGGCTTCGTATTGATTACCCACGAGATATCACAGTTGTCATCATCAAAAAGACCAAATCTGATATTGCTGTTTCCAACATTGATTACGATAGAATTCATTGAGTAGCTTTTCGATGGTAAATTTAACAATTTTCATAAACAAGAACCTTTTAATATCTGTAAAAATGTTTTATCATTGTAAAAAGATTTTAATGAGTGTTTTAAAATTGTTCTCAAAACTTTTTCAACCATTAAGAAATATAAGCGATTGAGAATTATTAAGCATCAATTATATTTATTTAAGCACACTGCTTAATCATTTACTTTTGTAAATCTTAAAAAAATCTAAATTGCTTTTTTACTTAAAAACTAAATACTCTTAATGGTTTAAAAACTAAAATTTCAAACAAAGCTTTAAGAATGAAAAAATTTTTAATTCTCATATTCATCAGTCAGTTTTGCTTTATTTTTTCTCAGAAAAATGTCAAAATGTACAACGAGAGAAAGGGAGATTCTATTAATTTTTATGTAGATAATCAGGAGATTTATCCTGTTTCGCTAGTCTTCAGCGGTCAACCAGAAACAGAAAATCTGAAGAAACCCGAACTGTTTAAGACCACTCAGGTAATTCCTGCTAAAACATCAAAAAAAAGGGTAACTTATTTTGTGGTTAACGATAAAAAGAAAGGCTGGGCTATCAAAAAAATGCCCGGTTATTTAATGTATATCGGCGATATTACCATAAAAAATTACGACAGTACTTATCAATATGATCTGCCTTTCGCAAAAGGAAAAGCATTTTTGATGTATCAAGGCTACAATGGTACATTTTCTCATCAAAACGAAAATTCTTTAGACTTTGTAATGCCTGAAGGAACAGAAATTTTGGCTTCACGAGAAGGTTTAGTTATTGAAGTTGTGCAGAGCAATAACAAAAGCTGCCCAACAAGAAGCTGTGCTCCCTTCGGAAATTATGTTTCGATTCTCCATCCAGACGGAACGATTGCACAGTATTATCATTTGCAGCAAAACGGTGCAAAAGTGAAGATTGGTGATGCCGTATCCAAAGGCCAGCCGATCGCACTAAGCGGTAACACGGGCTGGAGCAATGGTCCGCATTTACATTTCGTTACATTTTTGCCAAGTGCGACTGGTGATAAAAACAGGATTACAATTAAAACTCTTTTCAGAACCGGAGACGGAAAGAAAGTAGAATTTTTGGAGGAGAAAAAGTCGTATTCGAGAGCGTATTAATTTGATTTCAAATCCATAAAGGCTTTTAACAATATAAATTTACCTTATTACTTTTGAAATAATTCTTCAAGAACCGAATAATTGCCTGATACAAAATGTTGAAGGTGATTTAAGGAATTTTCAAAATCGATTGACCAAATATCATCTAAAACCATTTTTTCTTTGACTAAAAGACCAAAGAGAAGTTTTGCCTTTTGAGGTCTTTTGTACCATAATGAAAATTCAATCTCTTTATTTTTGTTAAAATCAGCAGTTAAACCAAAACTTTTTCCATTTTCTATACAAGTAAAATCCAATGATGGATTGTAGTAAATGGAATTGATATCTGAGTTTTCTGTGAGTACTAAATATTCTTTCCAGGCATGATTTCTTGCGATATCAAATGCTTCATTTGCGGATAATACTTCGTTTTTATATGCAATTTTCTCTTTATCGGGAAAATATATGGAGTATTTATAAGTCATTATTTTAGTGTTGTCCAATCGTGGTGTAATACGTTAAATTATGCAACAGATCCAAGTTTCAGTTATAATTTAGAAATTTTATCATCCAATCCTCTAATATCTTTTCTCAGTTCTAAAAACATATCCTTTAAATGATAGCTATCAAGTTGATCTGCCTCAAAATCTTCAGGAAAAATTCCTGAGGCATATTGCCATATTTCTACAATTTCTCCTAACGAGATATCATAAGGCTCATAAAACGAATTATCAGCAGATACAGTTATCTTTTTTTTGCTTTTTTCTTTTAATCTTTTATAAGAAATTCCATCATTTAAGGTTACGAAAATATAACTTTTATTAGGTTTAAGATCCTCTATGTTTTCAATATATTTTCCAATAATATAAGAGCCGTCTCTGAAAGGCGGCATAGAATCTCCTTTTGCAGGAAATGCTCTGTATTTTCCGTTGGTAAGAAATGGCAATGAGATTCTTTGTAAACTTTCTATATATTCGGGGTCACTATAGCCGGATAAATATCCCATTGATGCTTTCTGCGGAATAACTTCAATGCTGTTGTTTCCTAATTTATCAACCACAATGGGAAGAACAATTCTATTATCTTGAAGTTTTAAAACATCTTCTAACGGATATTTTCCAATATCGACCGTAAGCAGAAGATCTATACTTATGTTAAAATGTTTAGAAATTTTGATTAAAATATCTGCGCCCGGCTGAATTCTTCCGCTCTCGTATGCAGCGTATGCAGAGCGAGTAATAATTAACTGAGCAGCCAGCTCTGCCTGACTGATTTTTTTCTTTCCTCTCAGAAGCCTTATGTTATCTGCAAAAAATGACATTGTTTCAATTTGTAACAACAAATATATGGATTTTGTTTCATAATGTATCTATTTTTGTAAAATGAATAGGGCAATTGTACATATGGATTTGGATGCATTCTTTGTTTCCTGTGAAAGGAGAAACAATTCTCAGCTTGAAGGAATTCCTCTCATCATCGGCGGTGGAGATCGTGGAGTTGTAGCATCTTGCTCTTATGAAGCTAGAAAATTTGGTGTACGCTCGGCAATGCCTATAAGAATGGCACTTCGGCTTTGTCCTGATGCAAAGGTGATTCGGGGCGATTATGAACTGTATTCTAATCTGTCTCATCTGGTGACGGAAGTTATTCAGGAAAAAGTACCCGTGATGGAAAAGGCAAGTATTGATGAATTTTACCTCGATCTTTCAGGAATGGACAAGTTTTTTGGATGTTATCAATGGACAAAAGAAATTGCATCAGCAGTTAATAAAGAAACAGGACTTCCGATAAGTTTTGCTCTTTCTACCAATAAAACCGTTTCTAAAATCGGCACAGGAGAGTCTAAACCTGTTGGGAAATTAGAAATTAAAGAACTTGAAATAAAACCTTTCTTAAGCCCTTTATCGATAAAAAAAATTCCGATGGTGGGTGATAAAACGTTTCAGCTTCTTTCCAGAATCGGGATTCGTACCATTCATACTTTGTCTGAAATGCCAGTACTCGTTCTTCAGCAAATGATTGGTATCAATGGGAAAGAACTTTGGAAAAAGGCAAATGGCATTGATGAGAATCCCGTTGTGCCTTACTCTGAAAGAAAATCTATTTCAACAGAAAAAACATTTGCTGCAGATACTATGGATATCGCCGAACTAAAAAGATTGATATCCGGTATGGCCGAAAAGCTGGCCTATCAATTAAGACGTGAAAAATGGCTCACGTCAACCGTTGTTATAAAAATCAGATATGCAAATTTTGATACTGAGACCAAACAAAGCAGAGTTACTTATACTTCTGCTGATCATACTCTTTCCAGAGTGGCATTGCAGCTTTTTGAGAAAGTTTATACAAGAAGAATGCGTATCAGGCTCGTGGGTTTGCGTTTTACTGATCTGGTTCATGGGAATCACCAGATGAATCTTTTTGAAGATACAGAAGAACAAATGAATTTATATCAAACAATGGATTATATCAAAAACAGGTTCGGGTCAGATGCTGTAGGGCGAGCTTCAGGATTTGAGTTCGGAAAGTAATTTTTTAAATTTTCATCAATGTATCTCAATTGTCACTCTTTTCACAGTCTTCGTTATGGTACTTTATCGGTTGAAGGATTGGTAAAAAAAGCATATGAATTAGGAGTAAAAGTATTGGTTCTTACGGATATTAATACCGTGACTGCAATCTATGATTTTAAAAAAGAATGTGAAAAATATGGGATAAAGCCCATTGCCGGAATTGAGGTAAGAAAAGAAAACAAACTTTTATACATTACTATTGCAAAAACCTTCAGCGGTATTGGGGAAGTCAATAAAATCCTAAGTGAATATCATTGTGATGGCAAAGATCTTTCGGAAACAGCTCCCGAATTTGATCAGGTATTTGTTGTTTATCCGATAGATAATATTCCCGCAATATTAAAAAAAGATGAATATATAGGAATCAGAGAAACGGAACTTAATCTTTTGGTGCGTCCGGAATTTAAAAAACTTATTTCTAAGATGGTTATTCTTCAGCCTGTTACTTTTAGCACGAAGGAAGAATATAAACTCCACTGTGTTCTCAGAGCCGTTGCTCATAATACGCTTCTTTCAAAACTGACGAAAAAAGAGATTTGTAGTAAATCAGAATATTTTAAATCTCCAAAAAATATTCAGGATGATTTTCAACGATATCCTGAGATTATTGAAAATACCAATAATATTTTAAATTCCTGCAGTTTTGAATTTGATTTTAAAGAAGTAAAAAATAAAAAATATTATACAGGGTCAAAAAAAGATGATCTTAAACTTCTTAGAAATTTAGCCTATGCAGGATTAAAAAAAAGATATGGTCTTGAGCATGCAGAAGCCAAAAAGCGGGTCGAAAAAGAACTGAAAGTAATTGATGATCTTCATTTCAGTGCTTATTTTTTGATCACCTGGGATATTATAAGATACAGTAATAGTGCTGGCTTTATGCATGTGGGGCGTGGAAGCGGAGCCAATAGTATTGTGAGTTACTGTCTGGAAATCACAGACATATGCCCTATAGAGCTTGATCTCTATTTTGAGCGTTTTCTTAACCTTAACAGAAAAACTCCGCCGGATTTTGATCTCGACTGGAGTTGGCAGGATCGGGATACAATGTTAGAATATATCTTTAATCGATATGGGAAAGACCATGTTGCTTTTTGCGGAACCAATGTAGAGTTTAAATATAAATCAAAATTTAGAGAAGTAGGAAAGGTATTTGGTCTGCCTAAAGAAGAATTAGATGAACTCACAAAAAAATCAATGGAAATTCATGACCATAATTCTGTTGTTAAATCAATTCATGAATGTGTTAAACTTTTGGAAAAGTTTCCCAATCAGAGAAGTATGCATGCCTGTGGAATTCTCATTAGTGAAGCGCCCATCACTACTTACACAGCATTAGAGATGCCACCGAAAGGCTTTCCTATAGTTCAGTTTGATATGCATACTGCTGAGGAAATAGGTCTGGAAAAATTTGATATTCTTTCTCAGAGAGGGCTCGGAACGATCAATGATACCGTAAAACTCATAAAAAAAACGAGAGGAATTGATGTTGATATCCGGGATACCTCAATTTCAAAGAATGAATCAAAATGCAATGAGCATTTATCTCAGGGAAAGACGATAGGGTGTTTTTATATAGAATCTCCGGCAATGCGGGGACTTTTAAGAAGACTGAAATGCGAAGATTACATTACTTTGGTGGCAGCATCATCTATTATCAGACCGGGAGTAGCGCAAAGCGGAATGATGCGCGAATATATCTACAGGCACAATAATCCAGATAAATTTGAATATTTTCATCCGATTTTTAAAGAACATTTATCTGATACATATGGTATTATGGTGTATCAGGAAGACGTTATTAAAATTGCCCAATATTTCGGAGGACTATCTTTGGCAGATGGTGATATTCTTCGCCGCGCGATGAGTGGCAAAGGAAGATCTCTGTCTGCGCTACAGAAAGTAAAAAGTGATTTTTTTGAGTCTTGCAGAAAATTAGGTCACTCGGCTCAGCTCACTGCTGAAGCCTACAGACAGATTGAATCTTTTGCAGGATATTCCTTCTGCAAGGCTCATTCGGCTTCTTATGCAGTAGAAAGTTACCAGAGTTTATATTTAAAAGTCTATTATCCTTTGGAGTTTATGGTTTCTGTGATTAATAATCAGGGTGGTTTTTACCGCACCGAAGTTTACATTCATGAGGCAAAAATGTCTGGTGGTATCATTAGAACACCATGTGTCAACAACAGCGAATTTCAGACTGTCTTAAAAGGTAAAGAAATCTATTTGGGGTTTATGAATTTAGAGAATTTCGAAGATAGAATTTCTAATGCTATTGTAGAGGAACGTCAAAAAAACGGTAATTATAAATCATTAGAAGATTTTATTAAGCGAATCCCGATTGGTATTGAAACGCTGCAGATTCTAATTTTTATCGGAGCATTTAGATTTACAGATAAACCTAAAAATGTACTTCTGGTAGAAGCCAGATTGCTGCTTGTTAATTTTAAACCTGAAAATAAAGAGCTAATGCTTTTTGAAGAACCTGTAGAAGAATTTCATCTTCCGAAGTTAAAAAGAGAAGAGTTTGAGGATGCTTTCGATGAGATTGAGATCATTGGTTTCCCAATTTCCTGCACCTCTTTCGATTTATTGGAAACAAAGTACAGAGGTTCTGTTTATGTAAAAGACTTACTGAAGTATCATAAAAGGCAAGTGAAAATGCTGGCTTATCTTATTGCAAGAAAAGAAGTTCCCACCAAAAAAGGAAAAATGTATTTTGGAACGTGGATAGATGTAAATGGTGATTATTTTGATACGGCTCATTTTCCGGATAATCTGAAAAATTATCCTTTCCAGGGCGGTGGGTGTTATCTTTTGTTAGGGACCGTGGAAGTGGATTTTCATTTTCCAACGATTACCATTCACAAAATGGCGCATATGCGGATGATTCCTGATCCCAGATATGCGTATGATAAAGAAAAACAATATGATATTCATAAGCAAATAAAAGAAGATGTAAGTTTGACCTTCAGAAAACCTTATCCTCAGGAACATGAAATCGGATTGCCTAGACATCACCATATTGCCAATCAGTAGTTTCCAGAATCACCTCTTCTATTTCTTACATTTACATTAACAGTAGTGTTTAATGAAAGCTTTTCAACATAAATTATCGAACTTAATTTTAATTAAATAAATTTGTCATCTAAATTTAAACTATTGGAACTTTATCCATTAATCGAAAAATCAACCGTTCAGGAAATCAAAATTTTTCAGGAGCAAAAACTTCAGGAGCTTATTGCTTACCTTGGTAATCATTCGCCTTTCTATCAGAAATTATTCACAGAAAATAATATTGAGATTTCTGATATTCAGACGTTGGAAGATTTACAGAAAATCCCAACAACATCGAAAAATGATATTCAACAGAATAATGATGATTTTTTCTGCATTCCGCAAAATCAGATTGTAGATTACAGCACCACTTCCGGAACTTTGGGTGATCCCGTGACATTCGGTTTGTCAGATTCTGATTTGGAAAGATTAGCTTACAACGAGGCAATTTCATTTGTCTGTGCAGGTATTTCAAAGGGCGACGTAGTACAGATGATCACCACGATTGATAAACGATTCATGGCTGGGCTGGCGTATTTTTTAGGATTAAGAAAAATGGGCGCAAGTGTGATAAGAATGGGGCCGGGAATTCCCGAGCTGCAGTGGGATTCCATTTTCAGATACAAGCCAAAATATTTAATCACAGTGCCGTCATTTTTACTTAAAATGATCGATTATGCAGAAAAACATGGGGTTGATTATCAAAACTCAAGTGTTTACGGAGCAATTTGTATCGGTGAAAGCATCAAAAATCAGGATTTCTCAGACAATATTCTTTCAAAGAAAATAAAAGAGAAATGGAATATTCAATTATTCTCAACTTACGCTTCAACAGAAATGAGTACAGCTTTTACAGAATGCGAATTTCAGATTGGCGGACATCAACATCCGGAATTAATCATTACCGAAATTCTGGATGAAAACGAAAATCCTGTAAAAGAAGGCGAAAGCGGAGAACTTACAATCACTACTTTAGGTGTTGAAGCACTTCCGTTATTGAGATTTAAAACGGGAGATTTAGTTAAAGCACATTACGAGCCTTGTCAGTGTGGCCGAAATACGATGAGATTAGGTCCGGTTGTAGGAAGAAAGCAGCAGATGATTAAATATAAGGGCACAACTTTGTACCCACCTGCGATGAATGATATTTTGAATGATTTTGATGGGATTTTGTGTTATCAGATTGTGATTCAGTCAAATGAGATTGGTTTAGATGAGATTATCATTAAACTCAGCACAAATAGAGGAGAAGAGAACTTCGAAAGCGAAGTAAGAGATCATTTCAGGGCAAAATTGAGAGTAAGTCCGAAAATTGAGATGATAGATTTTGATGTTTTGTCAAAAGTTGTTTTTAATCCGAATAGTAGAAAGCCAATTAATTTTTTAGATTTAAGGTAGTTTAGTAAAATTCGTACAGTAATGTTATCTTTGCTGACTTAAAATTAAACTATGAAGAAAATATTTTTAGTGCTGTTTTTCGCTCTTGCGTCTACAGTTTTTTCACAAAACAAAATTAATGTTACTCAGGGAAGTTTTGATTTTCTAAAAGATCAGACGGAAATAAATGTTCAGCTAAAATTTGATAAGGCAACCTATCAAGAGAAAAATTTAACGGAAGCACAGTATATTGAAAGTAGAAAAACAGATATTACGGCAAGAAAAGGAGTGAAGGTTTGGGAAAATTGGACATACCAATGGGAAAGATTTAAAACTTCAGAATATTTGAAATATTTCTACGAGGGAATCAATTCAAAATCAAAAAAAATAAAATTTAATAATGATGTTAAAGCAAAATATACTTTGATCATTGATGCAAAATGGATTTACGCTGGTTGGTACGGGGGTATGATTGGTTCCCAAGAAGCAAAGCTCACAGCAGACTTGCTATTTGTAGAAACAGATAATCCAACAAATGTTATAATGAAACTGACGGCAGATAAAATTCAGGGTAAGAAAATGAATGATCAATTTTCTTGGGAATATGGAAGAATTGCTGCAGCATATCTCATTACTGGAAAAAAACTTGGCACAGAAATCAAAAGTGCTTTAAAATAAAAAAGCGGTCTGAAAATTCTCAGACCGCTTTTTTATGCTTGTTGCTTTTCTGTTTTAATGAAATTTGCCAGATTTACAATCGCAGTATCGTGTATTCTTACAAAAGTATTTTTCTTATCCCAAACGTAACCCGCTAAAACAGCGCATATTTTTCTCTTTACGTCCGGATTTTCCGGCTGATGAAAAAATAATTCCTGAAGATTTCCGGTGTACCACTCTTTCACGTACGTCGTAAAAACGTTGACTCCGTATAAAATATAATCTGAAAATTCTGTTTGCCAGTCAACTTTTTCTCCGTTTAATTGTCTGATTGCCAGTTTTGCTGCTGTCATTCCGCCTTCGGTGGCAAATGCCATTCCTGATGAAAAAACGGGGTCGAGAAATTCTGAAGCATTACCGGTTAAAGCAAATCCGTCTCCAAATAATTTTTTTACTGAGCATGAATAATCCTTTAAATGTTTTGGTTCAAATAAAAATTCCACGTCTCCGAAACGTTTCACATAATAATCTGAAAGTGAAATAGCTTTTCGTAAAGCTTCTGTTGTATCATCGTTTTTAGAAAGTTGAATAATATATTCAGTTGGTCCCACAATCCCGACACTGGTATTTCCATTCGAAAACGGAATTACCCAAAGCCAGACTTCTGTTTCAATAATATCGAAAGAAATTAAAGTTCCTTCCGTACCTTTTTCTCTGTTAATATCTTCCACATGAGCAAAAATTGCGGAGTGTGGCGAAAGTTTGGATGGTTTTTCTAAATCTAAAAGTCTTGGTAAAACTCTCCCGTAACCGCTGGAATCGATTACGAATTTGGCATGAATTTCCTTAGTTTTGCCTTCTTTATTTTTTACGGTGGTAATAGAATCTGTTCCGTTGAATTCTATTCCGATCACTTCGGTTTCAAATTCAAGATCTACACCTTGATTGATGACTTCATTCGCTAACGCCTGATCAAAATCTGCTCTCGGAACCTGCCAGGTCCAGTCCCATCCTTCACCAAATTTATTACTAAAATCAAAAAGACAAACTTCATTCCCTCTCAAAAAACGTGCTCCGAGTTTTTTTTCGAATCCCATTTTATCAAGAGCCGGAAAAAGACCTGCTTCAGCAAAATGATCCATCACTCTAGGAATCAAACTTTCACCAACTACGAGTCTTGGGAATTTTGTTTTTTCAACAACTTTCACGTTGATATTATTCTTCTTCAGATAAGCAGAAGATACGCATCCGGAAGGTCCAGCTCCGATTACGAGAACATCAACAAATTCTTTGGTCATCTTTGATTTTTTATTTTAATAATAACTTATATCTTTGCCGCAAAATTAGTGACAATTAATCATATTTTACAAAATTATATATTATTACTTTTAATTGATGAAAATAAATAACTTTTTAGAACTGAGAGATTTTCAGAAGATCATTATAGAAAATGAAACCATAGAGCTCGATGAGGTACTTCTCAATCGTGTGAATGAAAGTTTTTCTTTTCTTAAAGAATTTTCAAAAAATAAAGTAATCTATGGTGTGAATACTGGTTTTGGGCCAATGGCTCAATTTAAGATCAGTGATGAAGATACGCATCAGCTTCAGTATAATTTAATCAGAAGTCACTCTTCGGGTATTGGAAATCCTTTGCCTGCTGATGAGGTGAAAGCCTGTATGCTGGCAAGAATGAATACGCTTTCGAGAGGAAACTCAGGAATTCATGTTTCAGTTGTCAATTTACTTAAAGAGTTGATAAACAGAAATGTTACGCCATTGATTTTTGAACACGGCGGTGTAGGAGCAAGCGGAGATTTGGTTCAGTTGGCACATTTAGCTTTGGTCTTAATTGGTGAAGGAGAAGTTTTTTATAAAGGTGAAAGAAAATCTACGAAAGAAGTTTTTGCGACTGAAGGATTAACGCCTATTAAAGTTGAGATTCGTGAAGGTTTAGGTTTGATGAACGGAACTTCTGTGATGTCGGGAATAGGTGTTGTTAATGCCTACAAAGCCAATCAATTAATTGATATTTCCTTAAAACTTTCTTGTGCGATCAATGAGATAGTTTTGGCATATGACGACCATTTGTCAGAAGCTTTGAATCAGACGAAACTACATTCTGGACAGCAAAAAATTGCTGAAAAAATGAGAGCGCATTTATCCGACAGTAAGCTGGTGAGAAAAAGAGCCGATCATTTATATACCCATTTTGAAGAACAGGAAAAGGTTTTTAAAGAAAAAGTACAGGAATATTATTCTATTCGCTGTGTTCCTCAGATTTTAGGACCTGTTTTGGATACTTTAGAATATACAGAAAAAGTTCTTGAAAATGAGATTAATTCTGCGAACGATAATCCGATCATCGATGTTGAAAATCAGCATGTTTACCACGGCGGAAACTTTCACGGAGATTATATTTCGTTAGAAATGGACAAGCTGAAGATTGTGGTGACAAAACTGACGATGCTAGCGGAAAGGCAATTAAATTATCTTTTAAATTCTAAAATCAACGAGATATTGCCTCCTTTTGTCAATTTAGGTAAATTAGGGTTCAATTTCGGCATGCAGGGAGTTCAGTTTACGGCAACTTCTACCACGGCAGAAAGCCAGATGTTATCTAACCCGATGTATGTTCACAGTATACCTAATAATAATGATAATCAGGATATTGTAAGTATGGGAACCAATGCTGCGGTAATTTGCAGAAAAGTAATTGAAAACGCTTTTGAAGTTTTGGCTATCGAAGCTATTACAATTGTGCAGGCGATTGAATTTCTTGAATATCAGGATAAAATTTCATCTTCCACAAAAGAACTTTACAATCGTGTTCGAGAAATAATTCCTGCATTTTCAAATGATATGGTGATGTATCCGTATTTAGAAAAGGTCAAAACATATTTAAAGACGACGTAACAATTAAGGCTTTATAAATTCTTATTATAAAAACAAGTATCGATGAAATGTGCAATCATAACGGGCGGTTCCCGAGGTATCGGAAGAGCAATCTGTATAAAACTCGCAGAAGAGAAAAATTATCATATTTTAATCAATTATACTTCCAATGATGCTGCAGCTAAGGAAACTTTAGCCAAAGTTGAAGAATTGGGCTCTACAGGAGAAATTCTGAAATTTGATGTAGGAAATGCTGAAGAAACTTTGAAAGTTTTAAATGAATGGCAGGATAATAATCCTAAATCAATTGTTGAGGTCATTGTCAACAATGCCGGAATTACAAGAGACGGATTATTTATGTGGATGCCAAGTGAAGACTGGAACTCGGTGATTAACACGAGTTTAAATGGATTTTATAATGTTACCAATTTCTTTATTCAGAAATTATTAAGAAATAAATATGGCAGAATTATTAATATGGTTTCGGTTTCCGGAGTGAAAGGAACTGCCGGACAAACTAATTATTCAGCCGCAAAAGGTGCTTTGGTAGGAGTTACAAAAGCCCTGGCTCAGGAAGTAGCCAAAAGAAATATTACAGTAAATGCAGTAGCTCCTGGTTTTATCAAAACAGATATGACACAGGATTTTAATGAAGATGAGTTGAAAGCTATGATTCCTGCAAACCGTTTTGGCGAAGCAGAAGAAGTGGCAGATTTGGTCGCATTTTTAGCCTCAAAAAAATCTTCGTACATCACTGGAGAAATTATTAATATTAACGGAGGAATTTATTCATAAAATAATGTACCAATATAAGAATATATGAGTTTATCAATGTTTAAGATTGTTACATTGCTAGACTGATACATTGTTAAATTTAAAAAGATGGAAAATAGGGTAGTCATTACCGGAATGGGAATTTATTCTTGCATCGGAACTTCTTTGGAAGAAGTGAAAGAATCCCTGTATCAAGGTAAATCCGGAATTGTTTTAGTAGAAGAGCGGAAAGAATTTGGTTTCAGATCTGGCCTTTCAGGCGTTGTTCCAAAACCGGATCTTAAAAATCTTCTCAACAGACGTCAGCGCGTAAGCATGGGCGAAGAAAGTGAGTACGCTTATATCGCAACGCTTGATGCCTTAAAACACGCCAATATTGATCAAAACTTTTTAGACCAAAACGAGGTCGGAATTTTATACGGAAACGACAGCGTATCAAAAGCTGTAGTAGAATCTATCGACATCGCCAGAGAAAAGAAAGATACAACTCTGATGGGTTCCGGAGCGATTTTCAAATCAATGAATTCTACAGTCACGATGAATCTTTCTACTATTTTTAAATTAAGAGGGATCAATTTAACTGTCAGTGCTGCTTGTGCAAGCGGATCGCATTCTTTGGGACTTGCTTTTATGATGATAAAAAATGGTTTTCAGGAAATTATCGTTTGTGGCGGCGCTCAGGAAACAAATAAGTATTCGATGGCAAGCTTCGATGCTTTGGGCGTTTTTTCAGTAAAAGAAGACGAACCTCAGAAAGCTTCAAGACCTTTTGATTCCGACAGAGATGGCTTAATTCCCAGTGGTGGAGCAGCTTCTCTCGTTGTTGAAAGTTTAGAATCAGCTCAAAAAAGAGGTGCTGCTATTTTAGGGGAAATTGTTGGATACGGCTTTTCTTCAAATGGCGGACATATCTCTACTCCAAATATTGACGGCCCGGCTTTGGCAATGAACCGAGCTTTGAAGCAATCTGGATTAGATGTGAAAGATATTGATTACATCAATGCACATGCAACTTCTACACCGATTGGTGATGCGAACGAAGCAAAAGCGATTCACGAAATTTTCGGAAATAAAGTTCCGGTAAGTTCCACAAAATCAATGACCGGCCACGAATGTTGGATGGCGGGAGCAAGCGAAGTAATTTACTCGATTCTTATGATGCAGAACGATTTTGTAGCTCCGAATATCAATCTGGAAAATCCCGATGAAGATGCAAAAAAGATAAATCTAATCTCTGAAACCAAAAACCAAAAAATTGACGTATTTTTGTCAAATTCTTTCGGATTCGGGGGAACAAATTCTGCATTAATCGTTAAAAAATTTGAATAAAAAAACATGGAAATAGAAAAAATTGTTGCCATTGCTAATGATTTTTTAATCAATGAGTTTGAGGTAGATGGTGATGAGATCAGCAATGATGCCCACTTCAAGAAGACTTTGGGTTTAGACAGTTTAGATTATATTGATTTGGTGGTAGTTATCGAATCGAATTTTGGTGTGAAATTAGGCGAGGCAGATTTCAAAAACATTATCACTTTCGAAGATTTTTACTCAGCTATTCAACAAAAAATCACCGAAAAAAGCGAATAATTATCGATTAAAATTTACTTCTGAATAATGTTTCTTATCCTCTTGCAGGGATGCATTGTTAAACTGCTATTATGAATAAATGGAAAGGCAAGTCAAAAGGCACCATCTTAGGATACAGAATTTTCGTCTGGTGCATTAAGAATCTTGGCGTTCGCAGTTCCTATTTTGTCCTCTATTTCGTAGCTGCTTATTACTTTTTATTCGAAAAAAGGAGCAACCGATATTTATCATATTATTTCAAAAAAAGGCTTAATTATAACTTTTCTAAGACATTAATTTCCAGATATCAAAGTTATCTTACATTTGGGAAGGTTTTGATTGATAAAACTGCAATTTCTGGAGGATTGAGAAATCAATTTACGTACGAATTTGACGGAATTGAAAACCTGAGAAATCTTCTGGAAGAAAAAAAAGGAGGCATTCTTATCAGTGCTCATATCGGGAATTTTGAAATTGCTGAACATTTTTTCGCCGATATAGATTTTGACTGTCAGATCAATTTAGTAACTACAGATCATGAGGTTACAGTTATTAAAGAATACCTTGAAAGTGTTTCTGTAAAGCAAAGCAACATCAAATTCATCTACGTGAAGGAAGATATGTCGCACATTTTTGATATCAACGAAGCATTGTCAAAAAATGAACTTATTTGTTTTACAGGCGATCGTTATTTCGAAGGCTCAAAGTTTTTGGAAGCTGATTTACTTGGTAAAAGTGCAAGATTTCCGGCAGGCCCATTTCTTATTGCTTCAAGATTGGGAGTTCCCGTTGTATATGTCTACGTGATGAAGGAGAAAAATCTGCATTATCATTTATACGCCAGAATTGCTCAAAAGGTTAAAAAGCGTGATGCACAGGGACTTTTAGAATCCTATACTCAAAATTTAGAATCGATGATCAGAAAATATCCTATGCAATGGTTCAATTATTTTGATTTTTGGGATGATGAAGAGTGATTTCTAATTTACTGGGTCGAATCACTGCATCATGTTTGGTAGCTTATCCACCTGTAATTTATCCTAAGCCAGCCGAAGGGCTCCGCTTTTTCGTTTCGTTTCGTTACACAAAAGAACTGCATTCAAGTCGGGCTGCTAATATTCTATGCTTTAAATTGCAAAATATTATGTACTTTGCTACGCGAAGCCGAAACATATTAATCCATACTCTTTATTTAAAAACGCCATTCTCTCATTGAAAAAAGAATACGACATATTAGTTATCGGCAGTGGTCTCGGAGGGCTCGTTTCTGCGCTTATTTTAGCTAAAGAAGGATGTAAAGTCTGTGTGCTGGAAAAAAATAATCAATATGGCGGAAACTTACAGACATTTTCACGTGATAAACTAATTTTCGATACCGGAGTTCATTATCTTGGCGGGCTGTCAAAAGGGCAGAATCTTCATCATTTTTTTTCATATCTTGAAATTATCAACGATCTTGATCTTAAGAGAATGGATGTAAACCAGTATGATAAAATCTCATTCGGAGATGATGTTGTAGAATATCCTCATGCT
The DNA here is from genome assembly GCF_027945075.1 of Chryseobacterium sp. CY350. NCBI lineage: Bacteria > Pseudomonadati > Bacteroidota > Flavobacteriia > Flavobacteriales > Weeksellaceae > Chryseobacterium > Chryseobacterium wangxinyae. The sequence goes on along the minus strand of NZ_CP116034.1, from coordinate 2,375,201 downwards.
CAGGGTTATGATAATTTTGTCGATCAACTCTCGGTTTATTTTCCTGACGAAAGAGAAAACTTACAGAATTACTGTAAAGAAATTCAGCGGATCTGCAATTATTTCCCCCGATACAATGTGATCGGTCAGGACCAGTATAATGAAGAAATCCTTCATCTCAATACAAAAAGATTCATAGAATCAATTACTTCAGACGAAACACTTCAAGCAGTTTTATTGGGATCTAATTTTCTGTACGGTGGTGATTCTGAAAATACGCCGTTTTACGTTCATGCTTTAACGGTAAATTCTTACATTCAAAGTGCTTATAAATGTTTGAAAGGTGGTAGCCAGATTTCACGTTTACTCATAAAAAAATTACGGGAATACGGTGCGGATGTTTACAAGCATTCAGAAGTTAATGAGTTTGTATTTAATGATAATAATTCGTTAACAACAGTAAGAACTAAAGAGGGAAAAGAATATTTTGCCAGACAATTTATTTCTAATATAGAGATTCGCTCTACCGTAAAACTAATTGGAGAAAACAGACTGAAAAAATCTTTTTATAATAGAATTCTAAGCTGGGAGCCAGTTACATCTTGCTTTAGCGTTTATTTAGTTTTAAAAGAACATTCTTTTCACCACTTCAATCATAACAGCTATCACTTTTCGTCTAAAAATTTAGTTTGGAAGGCCTGTGAATATTCAGAAGAAAACTGGCCGGAAACCTACATGCTTTCGTGCACGCCGTCAAATCGACAACCTGAATTTGCAGAAAGTCTTACCGCAATTTCGTATATGAATTTTGATGAGGTGAGAGCGTGGCAAAATACGTTTAATACAATTGCAGATGAGCATGAGCGAGGCGAGGCGTACGAAAAATTTAAACTTGAAAAAGCCGAAAAAATGATTGATGCTTTAGCGCAGAAAATTCCTGATCTGAGAAATTATATTAAAAAAATTTACACTTCTTCTCCGCTTTCGTACAGAGATTATATAGGAAGTTTCGACGGTAATATGTACGGCTATGCAAAAACTTCTGAAAATCCTCTAAAAACAATGGTTTCTCCTAAAACCAAAATAGACAATCTCTTTCTTACAGGGCAATCTATAAATATGCATGGGATTTTAGGTTGTACGATTGGCGCATTCAATACTTGTGCAGAGATTTTAGGAAAAAACTTGATTGATGAACGTTTGAGCAAATTTCAGGAGACCCATGAAAGTTAAATATTTATTTTTTCTCTATTTGTTTTTCCATCTTGTTTCATGCGGGACGAGAAAATCGGTACAGCATATTCCTGAAATAGAGCAGTATTCGCTGGAAATTCCTGAAATAAAGAAAATTAATGATTCTACTTTTCACTTTAAGGAAAATTATCTCACAAAAAATAAGCAGAGCCTTTGGGAAATATACATCAAAGGAAATCCTTTGCAGCTTGGCTATAATAATGGTGCTTTAACTCAAGATTTAATGCAGCATCAGGAGCAAATTTTCTTTTCAAAAGTGGAAACATTTGTCCCGTCAAAATTTAAACAGAATCTTTTACGAAGTTTACTCAAGTGGTACAACAGAAAAATGTATCTGAATGTAAGAGATGATGACCAGGCAGAATTGTACGGATTGTCTCAATATTCTTCATATCAATATAATTTCATTGCTCCCAAATTCAGACGGATCATGTATTTGCACGGCGCGCACGATATCGGTCATGCTATGCAGGACTTGATGGTCGTAGGATGCACATCCCTTGCGGTATGGAATGAGAATACTGAAGACGGCAATCTGCTGATCGGAAGAAATTTTGACTTCTATGTGGGAGACGAATTTTCAAAAAATAAAGTAGTCAGTTTTGTAGAGCCAGAGGATGGGATTCCTTATCTATCAGTCAGTTGGCCGGGAATGATTGGTGTGGTTTCGGGTATGAATAAAGAAGGACTTACTGTGACGATCAATGCCGGAAAATCAAAAATTCCTATGACGGCAAAAACTCCGATTTCTCTGCTTACGAAAGAAATTCTGCAATATGCCAAAAACATTGACGAAGCAATCACAATTGCGAAAAAGCGTAAAGTCTTTGTTTCAGAATCTATATTGGTGGGTAGCGCAAATGATAAAAAAGCTGTGATTATTGAGGTTTCTCCGGGTAATTTTGGTGTTCATGACGTTAATAATTCCAGTAAAGTTTTTTGCACCAATCATTTTCAGTCTGATGCTTATAAAAGCGATAAGCGAAATCAAAAGCAAATTTTAGAAAGCCATTCTGAATACCGCTATGAAAAATTACAGGAGCTTTTAGAGAAAAATACAAAGCTGAACCCTGAAAAAATGGCTTCGATTTTACGGGACAAGTTTGGCTCAAAAGACAAAAGCATAGGCTACGGGAATGAAAAGGCTATTAATCAGCTTCTTGCGCATCACGCTGTCATATTTTCTCCAAATAAAAGATTGGTTTGGGTATCATCAAGTCCTTATCAGTTGGGAGAATTTGTATGCTACGATCTTAACGAAATATTTTCTGACCGAAGATTGAAGAGCGGCGAGTTTGCAAAATCTGAACTGAATATTGCACAAGATCCTTTTTTGAAGACTCAGGAGTTTAAAAATTATGAGGAATTTAGGATTGAAAGCAGCAAATTTCAGAAAGCCATTGATGATGACGGAGTTCTATTAAATCGGGATTTCATTCTTCACTTTCAGGCTTTAAATCCAGATTTCTGGCTGGTCTATTATTTAGCGGGGAAGTATTATTATCAACACAAAGAATATGCCCAGGCAAAAATTGAATTTGAAAAAGCTTTAACCAAAGAGATTACCACGATTCCGGACAAAGAAAATATTGAGAAATATCTGAAAAAGACCTTGAAAAAGTTGTAGCAATTATTTATTATCAGGATTTACCTTATTTAAAAATATAAACGTAATAACCCAGATGATCACAGACATTGTGCCAGCTAAAATAAAACTTCCGATGATATATTGCAAGAGATGATTTTTTACTAAGTCGAAGTTCCATTCCTGATTAAAAATATCGCTATCGCCAGCCACAAAAGGTGCGCCTAAAAATAATGAGGCAACTATAATAAAAGGTATAAACGGCGGCAAACTGACATTGGAAGCCACAAATGCAAGAACTTTATTCAGTTTAAATAAGACTGATAGCGAGATCACCAGTAAAGTGTGGAAACCCCAAAACGGAGAGAATCCCACAAAAACACCTAAAGCTACTGAAAATGCTTTAACACGATTGCTTCCGTCACTTTCCAAAATGTCTTCTTTTAAAAACCTCTTAAAACTTTTTTTTCTGAAGTTATTAATGAAATTTCGGGGAATAATATAAGTCAGCGTGATTGCAACGAGAATGGTATTCAGAATGCTGATCCTCGTAAAATCTTTAAATGGTCTGAAGTGAGAAACGCGTTCTGCAGGATCGTACAAAACCTTAATCGGGACATTTTTTATTTGAACGTGACGCCAGGCAGTTCTTACGATAATTTCAATTTCGAACTCAAATTTTGGGGTGAAATATTTCTTCGGAATTTTTTTTAACGGATAAAGTCTGTAGCCGGATTGTGTGTCATGGAGCTTGATTCCCGTCTCAAACCAAAACCAGAAGTTGGAAAAATTATTTCCAAAACTGCTTTTTTTTGGAATTCCGTCTTGGGACATATTTCGGTTTCCAATCAGTAAAACATCTTCGTTTTCTTCCTGCAAGGCTTCAACAAAAACAGGAATATCGTCCGGATAATGCTGTCCATCAGAATCGATGGTGATGGCGTGATGGTAGCCAAGTTCTGTCGCTTTCCTAAAACCCGACTTTAACGCGTTTCCTTTTCCTTTGTTTTGAGGCAAATTGATAATGCTCAACTGGGAATAACTTGTTAGAATTTCTGAAGTGGAATCAGTAGAACCGTCGTTGACGATGATGATATTCTGTGTGTATTCCAAAACGCCTTCAATGACTCTTTTCAACGTTTTGCCATTGTTGAAAGTAGGAATTAAAACGCAGATTTTTCGCTCAGAAATTGAATTCTGTACTTCCGAAAGTGTCATTTATTTTAATGCATTTTTTTCCGTCGCAGTCATCGTTTTAGACTGCATTGCAAACTTTTTGATGTAGGTTTTCAGAGTAGAATTCTGTTTAGAAAAATTATTTAAAATAAAAGTTTTGTCTTCTTTCAGATTTTTAGAATAGCCAACAATTTTAGGGATGTTTTCCTGAACACTCATTCGGATCACCCGCAGTTCTACGTTGTTTGGGTTTGATTTTATAACGGCTTCAAGATCAGTTGCACCAGATTTTACGAAAGATTTTCTCTTGTTTTTTTCTGTAGTCACTTTGGCTTCGAGAATTTTTGCAGCAGCTTTATACCCTTTAACCAAAGGATCGGAAGAGGAATTTTTATCAGCCAGCTGAATGAAGTTTTTTGCGCCATCGTTGGATGAATTAGCTTTGGAATAAGCGTTTCTTAAACCATCTAAATCTCCGTTCTGAAAAAATAAAAATAAAGCCGTTATGAATGAAAATAGAAGTCTCATAATTAAATCTTTGTGTAATTAACAGACATTTTCAGTGCAATAGTCTCGCCAAAAGATGTTGTGTTTTTTACCTTCACTTCGTTTTCGACTTCTTTAATATCCAGTTGAAGTGTTAAATCAGGTGTCTCAAAAGGATTGATAATCGCCATAAATTTCACATTGGAAGCCGTTTTTAAAAATAGTTTTTTTCCTGTAAATTCTTCACTCAGTTCTTTTACAATTTGCATCATACAAACGCCTGGCGTAACAGGATTTCCCGGAAAATGACCTTTGAAAATATCGTGATCCTGATTTAATTTAATATGAGCTGTGAAACTTCCGGTTTCTGATTTTTCGTAGTTTTCTAAAGTGTAAAAATCTGTCAGTATGGTTTGCATTTTTATTCTGTTTCGGTTATCTGAAATAGTTTGATATCGATCTTGAAATCTTTGTGTTCAAGATGAATCGTCTCTGCAAAAGTAGGTTTTTTAGCTTCAAAACTAAAATTGATTTTTTCCTTATTATTTCTTGTATAAACAATTTGTGTAAGCAGAGAATTTTCTTTGCTGAAAGACAGATAGTAATTTTTTTTGTCCAATTCTGACCTGAAAATATTTGATTTTTCATTTTCAAAACTTTCGACAACAGAATATTTCTTTCTTAGTAATTCCCGAAAGTCGTTTTTGAAAAAATTAATGACCATTTTTTTGTTTAAATCTTCCAAAACATAGTTGATTTTGAAATCACTTTCAGAGATTTCAAAATCAATCATTTTGTTCCCGAAATCTGAGGTCATCACAACTCTGTGTTTTGTTTCGGATATTTTTTTGACGATCAAAATTCCGCTGATGTCATTGCCGTAAACTTCCATTTGGCATTTGTAAACATAATCTTCATTTGACGTAAAGTACAGATTTTCAATCTCTTTTTTGGAGTTCGAAACCATTTCTGCATTTTTTAGCTCAAACGTTTTACACGAAATAAAAGCTAGAAAAATCAGGCTATAAAGAAAACTCTGAAGCAGGAATCGGCGCATTTATTTTGGTGTTTTTGAAAACGATATTTGTGGTGTCGCCAGAAGCTTCTGTCATATTTACCTGTGAAACTGTCGTTTGGTTCTTAGGGAAATGAAGCTCGATCTGTTTAATATATTTCAGCAATTGCGCAGATTTCGGAGTGAATTTAGCAATGTTTGAACTTGAATTTTTTAAGTAAACCACTGAAAATTCCGGATCGCTAAACATCTGTCCGTTGGAACTTCCCACGATTAATTTATTTATTTTCTCAAAGGTTTTACTTTTCGTATCAACCGAAGATTTTTTTCCCTGATCGTTAATAAAAATTTTGTTGTCTTTAAAAATAATACTGTATTGATAAGGTTTTGTGTATTTCCAGCTTAAAGTGTTGGGCGATTTTAAAGACATTCTGCCTGAAGTTACGATGTTTTTATCCAGAAAATCCATCTTTTTGGTTTGAATAAAATCGCTCTGCAAAGTTTTAATTTGTTTGGATTCAGTAGAAATCTTCATCACAAATGCTTTTGATTCTGCGCTCGTCATTACTGTGTTTTGAGCAAAAATGAAACTAGAAATTAAGAAAAATGATAAGAAAGCTATATTTTTAAACATTATTTTTCTGATTTAATGATTGAATCAATCGTGAAAGTTGAATATTTTTTACGCTCCAAAAATAACAATAATTCCACCAAAACATTATAAGTTTTTTGTGAAGTATCGTGAAGTAGAATGATGCTTCCTTTTTTTAAATTTTTAGTGATTTTGTTATATATTTTTTTCTCGTCTTCAATTACTGTATCCAACGATCGGACATTCCAGCCGATACTTTTCTTATTTGTTTTTTTGATCGCCTTTGCAATATTCGGATTGGTAACTCCAAAAGGTGGTCGATACAAATCAGTTTTGATATTTCCAATTTTCAACATCACTTCATCACATTTTTGAATTTCATCAATCATTTTTGAAGCTGATAAAAATCCGGTGTTATTTAAATGTGAAAAAGTGTGATTGCCGATTGAATGGCCTTCTGCAATGATTCTTTGGAAAGTTTCGGGATATTTCTCAATCTGTTTTCCGATACAGAAAAAGGTGGCTTTGATGTTGTTTTCTTTTAATAAATCTAAAAACTTCGGAGTAAGTTCTGTCGATCCGTCATCGAAAGTCAACGCAACTTCTTTTGTTTTGGTTCTTTTATGTGTAATACTTTTAATAAAATAGCCTAATTCAATATCAAACGAACCCCAAACTACAACTGCTGAAAACAGGAGGAAACAGTAAATATAAACCCAAATTGTCCCCTGAAATGCGTAGATGAAGACATTTAAGAAAATATAAAAGATGATGAATGGGTAATGTTTCATTTGTAATGGTTTTGGATTAACTCAACGGCTTTACTTTTTTATTAAAGTTAAGGTATTTAAGCTCTTTCCAACAAAACAAGACTATGATCTTTTCCTTTAAGATGATTATAGAGAAGAATGTTTTTGATGCTTTCCTTTTTTACCTCGTTAATCATCATCGCTTCCGGAATTTCTTGATTCTTCAAAATCTGACAAGCCATAAATGTTGAAAAACCGCTTGCTGTATTGAATTCTCCACTCAAATGTTTGTAATACAATAACGAAGAATTTTCAAAAACAGGAATCACGTTTTTGTAATAAACATCAGTTTTTGAATCTCCGCTGAAACCTAAAATCAGAGCATCAATATCTTGATTGGTTAAATTATTCTTTGCTAAAAAATCTTCAATGAATTGTTGAGTTTCGTCTAATTCTAATGTGTTAATGATTTGAATATCTTTTAATTGAGCGTAAGAATTTTCGGTTTTTTCTTTTCCTAAAACAAAAAAGCTGGAACCTTCACCCCAAATCACGCCTTCTGTTATTGAATTTAAATAATCAACTGGAAGATTTTCTTCTTTTTTAATGGAATGATTCAATTTGTATAATTCCATCGTCCGGTCAGTTTGTTCGTCTGTTGAACCTACCAAAACATTTTCAGATTCTCCATCCAAAATCTGAAGTTTTGCATCCAGCATTGAAAATTCGAGCGAGGACGAACAATTCACGTAAGTAAAATTATAGCCGTGACACTGCAATCCCAAAGCAATTTGCCCGGAAACGGTATTGTGCGTGGATTGAATGAAGAAAGTCGGCGTGAGAAACTCTTCCTGATTATCAATCACATTTTTCAGAAACTTTTCAGAATCCTGAGAACATCCCATTCCAGTTCCTACAATAATGGCATCCGGTTTTTCTATTTCTGCTTCTTTTAATGCAAAATGGGAAGCTACCGAACTCATTTTCACTGTTTTAGACATTCTCCTGATCATTGCAGGCGGAATGAATTCTTTGTAATTGGGCTCAATCGCTTTTAGAACCTGAACCGAATTAGCAGCTTTTAAAGTATCGAAAAAATTTTCGTTTAAAGTGTCCTGAACCGAGATGCAGGCGGCACTGTTGATGTAAACTGCACGCATTATTTAGAAAAAATTAAAGTTGAACAGTTTCCGCCAAATCCAAATGAGTTGGAAAGTACATGGTTGATATTTTTCTCTTTCAGTTCGGTAACTGGTGTCAAATCAAATTCTTCCATTTTGGTTTTGAAATTTAAATTTGGAAAAATCACATTATTCTGCATCGCCAAAATCGAGTAAACGGCTTCAATTCCTGCTGCTGCTGCCAAAGTATGACCCGTAAACGCTTTGGTAGAACTGAATTCCGGAACTTGCTTTTCGCCAAAAATCCGAATCATTGCAACACCTTCAGACAAATCATTATTAGGTGTCGCTGTGCCGTGAACGTTGATGTAATCGATGTTTTCTTTATTTAAACCAGAAACTTTCAACGCTTTTTCCATTGCTAAAAACGCGCCTTGTCCGTTTTCCGAAGAAGCGGTCTGGTGATGCGCATCGTTGGCATTTCCATATCCGGAAAGATAAGCAAGGACTTTTTTATTTTCTTTTTTCACCACTTCATCAGATTCCAAAATGAGAAAAGCCGCTGCTTCACCCAGATTCAGACCTTTTCTTTTATTATCAAAAGGTGTATTGTAAGAATCCGTCAAAATCATCAGCGTATTAAATCCATTCAAAGTAAACTTCGAAAGCGAATCTGCACCACCAACAATTACACGGTCAAGAACGCCATTCTTAATGAGTTTTGCTCCCATCATAATGGCGTTTGCGGCTGAAGAACAAGCGGTACTGATGGTAGAAACCATTCCTTTCAGACCCAATAATTCTGCAATCGCCAAAGAAGAATTTCCGGCATCGTGCGAGTCAATATATTTTTGCTTTTCAGGAAAATCTTCGTAGGTGTAGAAATATTTTTCGGTAAAATCCATTCCTGCAACGCTTGTGGAAGAGATCAGTCCGGTTTTATATTCATTGATATTCGAAATTTCGGAGCTTTCAACAGCTTCCTTCGCAGCGATCATTCCTAATAAGGTGGTTCTCGTGATATTATTATCTTCACGAAGCTGAAGTTTTCGGATAAGATCTTCGTTAGACAATTTTATCTCGCCTGTTTTGATGCTTCCGGCGTGGCGTGTTTCAAACATTTCGATATCTGAAATGCCGTGTTTACCAGTCGTGAGCGAAATAAAATTTTCCTCGACATTGTTACCAATGGAGGAAATAATGCCCATTCCTGTAATGGCAATTTTTTGACTCATCTTTTACAAATGTAACAATGTAGCAATGTAACAGTTTACCAGTAATTGCCAGACTGTTACATTGTTAGATTGATAAATTAATTTATTTTGTTCTGTTTTCGTCGATGTACTTTGCCATCACTTCAATTGACTGGAAGATTTCTTTCCCTTTTTTTGGGTCTGCCAATTTGATTCCGTAGTCTTTGTCAAGCATTACAATCAACTCTAATGCATCAATTGAATCTAAACCAAGACCACCGCCAAAAAGTGGATCCGTATCTTTGATTTCTTCGATTGTAACGTCCTCAAGATTAAGAACTTCTATAATTTTGTTTTTTAATTCTAATTTTAAATCGTCCATAAATAAATTTCATTTATAATGTACCAATGTATCGGTTTAGCAATTACCAATTATTTCAAGGTATTTAAGTATTGGTAAACTTTTACATTGTTAAATTGTTATATTACAAAGTCAGCAAATATACAAAAGCTTTATAACTTTCCTGATATAGTTCGACCCAGCCGCACAAGACTTTTTCAGCTTTCCCTGATTGCAGAATCTGTGCCGCGTATGAATTCAAAAATTCTTCATCAAATTCATCCAAGACAAAAAAGGCATTTTCGGTCTGCATTTTATGTTTAATACTGATTTCGCCCACGCAAATGTTGGGTAAAGTGTACACAAATACGGCAGGACTCGGGAAATAATTTTCCTGAGAATTAATGCTTACCTGATATTTAAAATCAGTGTCGAGGCTTGAGGATTTGTTGGCAAAAACCAATGCGGTATTGCTGTGATCATCATTTTTCAGAATCATTTCGGAAGCCATAAAAGCCAATTTGCTCAGATTATCCATTTTATGAAATTTAGGATAATTTAGTTCGAAATTTTTATAAGCTTCTTTCGCGAAATCTGAGAAATTTTCGGTTTTAGTTTCAAAAATAGTTTGTTCGTTAACGATTATTTTTGAGTTTTCTATGGTGCAAATGTCTGTTTTCTTCATTGTTTTCATTTAACATTTCTCCAAAATAATTGCGGCATTACATCCGCCAAAACCAGAAGCCGTTTTCAGAATATATCTGATTTCTGCCGATTGATTTTCTTTAATGATATTCAAATCCTGAGAAACACCCATTTCTTTAAAATTTTTAGATTGAATTAAAGTGTTTTTCAAAGCCGATTCCATAGAAATGATGCTTTCTAATAAACCAGATGCGCCTAGACAATGACCGTAAAAACCTTTCATACTGTTGAGCGGAACATTTTGCAAATCCATTCTGTTGAAAGCGATGGCTTCCATTTCGTCGTTGTAAAGCGTAGCGGTTCCGTGAGCGGAAATAAAATCTATTTGTTCTGATGAAACATTTGCTTCTTTCATTGCATTTTTAACGCTCAAAAACAATCCGTCGCCGGTTCTTGATGGTCCGGAAATGTGATTTGCATCGTTAATTGCGGAGTCACCGAGAACTTTAAATCTAAACTTTTCGTTTTCTGATGGGGTAGAAGTGATGAATGCACTTGCTGTTGCTTCACCCAGATTAATACCGTTTCGGTTTTTATCGTAAGGTTTGCAAGGTTCGCTTCCAATCGCCTGAAAAGAATTGAAACCCGAAATTACAAACTCAGAAATCTCATCTCCGGCAACTACAAAAGCATCTTTGTATTTTCCTGTCTGAATCATATTTTTCGCAACAGAAATCGCCATTACTCCGGAAACACAAGCGTTGGAAACCACAATCGGTTTGGTTTTAAATCCAAAAAAATCAGCCAGTTTTCGGGCTAATTTTGAGAGGTAAATGCCTTCCGGTAAAGTGCTTTCATTTTTTAATAAACTGATATTTCCTTTGGTTGTTGATAAAATAAAACCGGTATCATTTGAAATCTGATGTCTTTCTACCAAAGGTTTTAGACTCAAAAGAAACATTTTTTCAAGTCTCGTGAAATTTTTATTATCAAAGTGTTTATTAAATTCCTCATCCAATTTCTCAGAATGAATTTTAGAAACAAAAAATGTGTCATGATCATCGATAATTTTATGCAAAGCCACGCCGGATTTTCCTTCCAGAATCGCTGTCCAGTTTGATTCCACATCAAAACCCAAAGGCGTGACGCAGTTGTAATCTGTAATGTAAATTTCTTTGTTCATTAATTAATGAATTGTTCGATTCATATTTTGAAAAGCCAACTAAAATCCCATTTTATCTTTCCAAGCCTGAAAAAACTCCGGATTGTACAGGCATAAATTATTTTCAGCATCCAAAAAAACCTGAATGGTTTCTCCGCTGCAAACCAATTGATTTTGCTGATTGAAAATCTCGTATTTGTAAATTAATTTCGCTGAAACAGAGTTCACGAAAGTCGTAACGATGTTGAATGTTTCGCCATATTTTAAAGGCAGAAAATGCTCCGTAGTTGTTTTCACGATCGGTGTTACGAATCCGGCTTTCTGAATGTCGAGATAGGTTAAACCGTGCTGTCTTCCGAAAGCTTCTCTTCCGTCTTCAAAATAAACGATGTAATGCCCGTGCCAGACGATTCCCAGTGGATCTGTTTCGTTGAACCGGACTCGTACTTCTTCGGTACAGGTTATGTTTTTAGACTGCATTTTGTTTTGTTTTTTTAACCACAAAGGGCATAAAGTTTTTCACGAATTATAATCAAATATATTATTGTCTGATAAAAAATTAAAATACAATTATCAGGTCGCTCTTCCAGAACTTTAATCCTATCAATATCTATTTGCTATTAACAGTTTGTTTCTAATGAAGCTTTGCAAAGTCCCATCGGGACTTACTGTTAGTAGGAAAAAAATGAAGCCCCAAAAACAAAGCTCCAGAGGAGCGAACTGTTAATTTATCTTTCAACTGTACCAAATTTCCAAACTTTGGTACAGTTTCCTGACTTTTGATAGGGTTGACTAAACGTGAATTTCCCACGAAATCCCTAGCCCTGATGGGAACGGCATCCTTTTTTGTTTTTTAACGACACGTTTGTTTTAAAATGACTGGCGTGAGAAAAACAAAAAAGATATAGTGGACAGCAGGTTCCCGGCTTCTAAAAATGAACTAAACACTATTTTGTTTCCTTTCGTAAAGTAAAGAAACAGTGACCATCGCAATATAAAATAAAAATAAGAAAATCAGTTCTTTGGCAATTTCGCCAATGCCGCTGTTTCTTAAAATGATATCGTAATACGCATTTAAGCCCCAATTCATAGGGGAAAACTGCGCAATTTTCTGCATAAATTCGGGCATCAGGAAAACGGGAACCCAGATTCCCCCAATTGCTGCCAAAACAACTACCGAAGTCGCTCCAAACGGCGCCGACTGTTCCTGTGTGTTGGAAACGGTTCCGATTAAAATTCCAAATCCTATCGCTGCTAATCCGGCGAAAAGAGTGACTATTAAAAGATGGAATATTTTTCCAGAAACATCAAATTGAGGCAAATCCATCAGCGGAAAAATCCAGATTCCTACTGCAACCATCAGCAAAAACTGGATGACGCAAATGATTAAATAAGTGAAAGTTTTTCCTAAAATATGAATGAAATACGGCGTCGGACTCGTACGGATTCTCACGCTCGTTCCCTGACTTTTTTCTTTCACTAAATTAATCGACAAGGGCACCACAATAAAGAAAATCGCAAACAATGCCCACGCCGGAACGTTGTGCTGAACGGAATTTGGTATTACATCCAGTTTGCCTTTGTTGGGTGTGATTTCTTTGAAGGTAATTAAGCTATTATTTTCAAGGTCTTCCGTCGTTCCTAGTTGGTCCTGGAAGGCTTTGTAGATTTTTTTATTTTCGATTTCGAAAACCATTTTGTTGATGGCATTCATTACGGAATTTTTGAAACCTGCGTTGGTAGCTGGGTCGAAATAGAGATGAATGTCTTTCGTTTTTGAGGCAACAGTTTTTGTCGCAGTTGAATCGGCTTCTAAACCAAACGAGCTGACAACGGTCTGAACTTTGGAATCGATATTTGAATTTAAATCTTTCGTTAAATTTTCCGGAATGACAATGGCCATTTGATAATCTCCCGTAAACACGGCTTTCTCGGCCGATTTTTCGTTGTAATCGGTAATCAGTTCGAATGTTTTGCTGGTTTCCAGTTCTTTTTTGATGACTTTTGAAACTTCAGATTTATCATTATCAATGAAAATAATCGGGATTTTTGAACCTTCCAGGTTTTTGAATGTAGAATCCTGAATTAAAGTAATGGTAATGATCAAAAGCAACGGCATCAGAAAAATGATGACAATTCCACCTGAATCTCTTTTCAATAACTGAATTTCTTTGATGAAACTTCTCCACAATTTATACAACATCTCTCAATTCTTTTCCGGTTAATGAAATGAAAACATCCTCCAGGTTTTCCGCATTGGCAACTCTTTCAACCAATTCTTCCGGAGTTCCTGTCGCGTGGATTTTTCCATGGTCGATGATAGCGATTTTTGTACAAAATTCCTCTGCTTCAGAAAGGTGGTGTGATGTGTAAATAATGCACGTCCCTTTTTTATTTAAATCTAAAAGATAATCGATAATTGCTTTTTTCGATTGAACGTCCACGCCAACGGTCGGCTCATCCAGAAACAAAACTTTAGGGTTATGAAGTGTTCCCGCAATCAGATTGCAACGGCGTTTCATTCCGCCTGAAAACTGGTCGACCTTTTTATTGGCAAATTTGGTTAATCCCATCAATTCCAAAGCTTCATCGATTGCTTTGTGAAGATAATCGTTTTTCAAACCATACAGACTTCCGAAGAACAGAAGGTTTTCTTTCGCTGTCAAAGTTGGGTAGAGCGCATATTCCTGCGGAACAACGCCGATGATTTGTTTGATTTTTGAACTGTCCTTTTTAGGTGACAAACCGTTGATGGTAAAACTTCCGGAAGTCGGCTTAATTAAACCTGAAAGCATAGAAATCAATGTGGTTTTTCCCGCACCGTTGGGGCCGAGAATTCCGTAGATTTCGTTTTTATCGATGTTCAAAGAAATATCATTAACCGAAAAGTCTTCCGAGTTTTTGTATTTCTTGTAGAGGTTTTTTATTTCGATGATATTCTCCAAACTATATTGCTTTTCTCAATTTCTTATAAAAAGCTTCCTCCAAATCAGCAATATGCAACATTGATTTTGAAAGCTGATTGTAAATGTCGCTTTTCGAATTTCTGTTTTTATAAACCCTTGCAATATCCACGGCAAAATCTCTCCAAAGGTCGCCGATTGCTGTAATTTCTTTAGATAATTCCTTTAGCTCGTTATTTTTAAGAATTACAGCGGCTTCCTGTAAAAAAGCACCGTAAATAAATCTGAATCCGCCACCGCCGGTCCCAATTTCTTCCTGCATTCTAATCAATTGTCCGAGATAATGATTAGTCACTTTTGTTCCTTTTTTCTCTGCCCATTTCGGAATGCTTTTCGCGACCCAACGCATTGCTTTTACGCCGATAATTGGAACGGGAGCCAACATATTTTTGCAGGTGTCTTTGATTCCTTTTTTGATGGCTTCTTCCAAATTTACATTTTCCGGAATGTGCGTAGGAAAATACATATGACCTTTCGGAGCAAGTGCGCCTTTTGCATAACGAACTTTTTCAAGATCAGCTTCCGTTAAAGTAGTTGCAAAATCCATTACAGGGTCGCTGATGAGGAATTTTCCGTCTTCTTTTCCATAAACCACTAAGTTGTGGGCGTTAAAGTGGAATTTATATTCTTCAGGGAAATAAGTAAGGTTAAAAACGCCTACCTGTAAACCTGTTGGGATATTTTGTTCTAAATTTTTCTCTAAAGCTTTTTGAGCTTCTTCAGGACTTGAAAATCGTTGTCTTTTAATTTTAATTCCTAAACGTTTTGCCGCTTTGCTGAAAATAGCTCCGGGCATCGGACGGTAACTGAATCCTGGTGCGAAATTTACTTTTAGGAAAGGTAAATACACGAAAAATAATCCGGAACCAATTCCGAAAATCATTGGTTCGCTAAGTTTTAAACCTTTGTTTAGTAGTAAATTGGAGGCAACACCGTTTTCGCAGTGAGCTGTCTGATGGTGTTCAAAATTCAATTTCATTATTTACCGTCGAAATTTTTTAGTTCGTCTACTGAAATTCCGAATGCATCGGCGTATTTTTTAAGGGTAGAATCGTTTAATTTTTTGAAAATATTTGGCTTAAAATGTCTTTTTACCGTCCATTGCCATTTGTCTACATACGCTGCCAAAACCTGTACATCCATCTTATTAAATTCCATAAAATACACGATCGGGCTTACCAAATTTTTGGCAACATTTTGTTTTGCTTCATTTATTCTTTCGTTGATAAGCTCCATTGATTCGTCGAGTGCAGCCTTTTTTGCTTCCCAGCCAATGCTTTGAGCGGTTGTATAATTATTGTTTTCATCAGTCACGTACAACATTTCTGTCATATTTGCGGACTGTAGATTACTTTCGTCTTGAGGAATATCTTGTTTTTTCACCTGAAAAGATTGATGTTTTTTGATAAGCAGATGAATTTTTTTCGTCCGCTCTGAAATTGGTTTTCCAATGCGCTAAAATAATAAAAATGCAGGACATAGGATAATGTAATATTTGCATTCAAATAGCATAGAAATACTGCAGATTTTCTTTAATTCGTAAAGATTTCGTATTAGATCGTAAACATAATCTGTTGTAAAATATCTATCTAATCCGTTTAATTTTTAATTTTATCTAGAAATTATAACACAAATGAGTTTAAGAAAGTATCAGGAAAAAAGTAATTCTCCTCATCCGCATATTGGGGAAATGGTTCGCAAAGTAATGGTTAAAAGGGGAGTTTCTCAGGCAGAGTTAGCAAGAAAGATGAATGTAACTTCGTCGTCAATGGCTCAGTATTTACAAAATTCTTCATTGCAGTTTGGGATCTTGTGGAATTTAGGAATCGCATTAGAGCATGATTTTTTGACAGAATTGCTCAATTATTACCCTGCAACTATTTCGCTCAATGAAAAATCAAAGTTGGTATCTGAACTGAGAGACAAAACAATGACAATCACTGATTTGGAAAAGAAAATAAAAATTTACAAATCGGCTTTGGGAATTAGAGATTAATTTCGTTCCACAAAAATGAAAAGGAAAAGCTGCTCATATTGCAGCTTTTCCTCTGGACTTTTACTGGTAAGGAGTAATTATTTCCTCCTTTTGTACTTTAAGTGTATCAACAGATACACCTCATCTTTCTCTATATCCTTGCACCATGTTCTCTCTGTAACCAAGGCGTTTTCGTACAGATAAAGATCTTCCATATTGTTGACATATTCTAATCTTTCAGAAGTTTTGTATTTAAAAAATGAAATCAAATTCACCTCATCACCAATTGCGGGGGCAATCGGAAACTCCACAGAGTTTTCAAAATCAAATTCAATATCGTAGGAATAAAATCTTACTTTAACGCTCATAACTTTATTTTGATCAAATATAACTTAAATTGTCTAGTCGCTGCGTCAATTCGGGTGTTTTTCGAAGAAAATTGTACCGAGAATCAATGAACGACGAACGAGATTATGTTAATTAAGAGCTTTGGTCAAAGGTTCTAGATACAAATTCTTTCAGAATTTTACTCGAATTGACAATGTTAAACATTTAGTTACAATTTAGAAAAATGAAAAAAGCCAACCCAAAGAGTCGGCATGTATATTTTAAAAACAATATTCTACGATTTCAGTTCCTGAATAAACAAACTTATCTCTGTACGAATCAGTAATTCATCTCCTAAAAATGTTTCGCAGAAAATCTGGCAGATGTTTTCATACTGCGAAATCAATGAAGCTTTAGAAATAATCGTGTCACCAACTTTTGGCAAGGCGAAAATTTCAATTTTTTTAATATTGGTAATAAAGCCGATCACCTTCGTATTTGACTCCGGATTTGCAAAAAAACTCTGTCCGAGAATTGAGGATGAAGTCTGTGCTGAATGCTCGATAAGACCTGCTTCTGCAAAATGGTTGTTGTGAACAAAGATGTTTTCAGATTTGATTTCAAAAGAAGTAATCACCTTTTCCGGAGTAAGCTCAAGAATGTAATCAGCCATCAGCATCGGTTCACGATGTGGTAAAAAATGATGAATGTTGATGAGGTTTTCTTCTTTTAACTCCATTAAATTTTCTTCTAAAAACTTTTATTTTATCATTTCGTCACCTTCAAGTAGATTTTTAAAAAAAAATCGTATTGAGAAGGTTTGTGTTAAAATTCTCGATACAAATTCTTGCACAATTTTACTCGAACTGACGAATTTGTTTTTAATTTTATTTTACAACCGTTTTCATTTGCGATTTTGAAATTACGGTATCGTTTATTTTAGTGACGATTTCAACTAAAGTAACGCCCAGCATCTCATTCAGAATCGTTGCTTCGGTAATCAACTGATCACCAACTTTTGGTAAAACATCGGTTTCAAAAGATTTAATAGCACCAATATAACCTGTGGGAGCATCTTTTCCTAAAAGAAAATATTTGTAACCAGTATGTAAAGCTACCGTCTGAGCCTGATGCTCGATTAAACCAGACGCCTGAAATATTCCTTCGTGTACAAAAAGATTGTCTTCTTGAATGGTAAATCCAGAGATGACATGATTTTCAGAATACTCTGAAACCTCGCCCACCATAACGAAAGGAGCTTTCTGGGGAATCAGTTTTTCCACAAAATTTTGATCGGAATTCGGTAATGCAACTTCCATTAGCAAACCGTTAGCAATGCACAAGAGTAAGCGAATCTTCCACTTTCAGGAACACAAAGAAGTATTTTTTCTCCTTTTTTCAGTCTTCCTGAATTCATCAACTGTTCTACAGCGATAAAGATAGATCCTGCGCCTACGTTTCCAACTTCTGAAAGATTATAGAACCATTTTTCCCATGGGAAATCTAATCCAACATTGGCAAATTCTTCTTTTAAACCTTCTTTAAAGTAACCGGAAGAAATATGTGCCAAAACATGATCTACTGTGTCCGGATCAAGCTGATGTTTGTCGAATGAAGTTCTCAAACTTTCGGCGCCTTTTACAAGAATATATTTATCAAGAATTTTAGTATCCTGTTTTAAAGCAAAGATAGATTGGTTCAGCCACTCTTCAGCAGGATATTCTGCCCATGATTTTAAACTCCCGTCTTCCTGCTTTTCACAACCTGAATACATACAAGCTTCAATTTGGTGTGCATATGAATAGAAATCAATCCATTCTATTTTCAGTGAAGTCTCGTTTTCTCTTGGTTTTGGTTCCAATAAAAACGCAGCGGCACCATCAGAAAGCATCCATCTCAAAAACTCTCTTTTGAAAGCTACGATGGGTCTTTCTTCCAGCAATTTTAAATTTTCAGCTTCATGATTAAATTTATCAGCGGTCATCCATGCAGACATTCTTTCAGAACCTACACAGACAGCGTTGTCTTTTACACCTGCTTTGATATTTAGAAAACCATAGTTCAATGCATTCATCCCAGAATTGCAAAGACCTGTTGCCGTATTGATTTCTACAGATTTGCCGATATTCAGTTCGCCATGCACCATTGAAGAGTGTGATGGCTGAATCTGATCTGCCGAAGATGTTCCGCAAGACAAAAGCTGCATGTCTTCTTTTTTAAAATGCTCATCGAAGAGTCCTTCTACTGCTTTTGCAGTGATTTGGGCATTGGTATGTGTTGGTTTGCCTTCTTTATCTAAAGCGTAGTATCTGGTTTTTATTTTATTGTTCCTTAGAATTAAGGCTCTTGCCTTAGAAGGTGTATTATTTACCAATCCAAGATAGCTTTCCATTTCGTCATTCGAAACCGGCTCATTCGGGAAGTATGTTGAAGCTTTTGTTATAAATACGTCTTGCATTTCTATTTTAAATTAATTCCTTGTAAATATTCTTTTTGTTTCTGTCTTTTAGACCACAAAAGGGGCGCTAATAATATATGAAAAACCAAAACAATAGGTGAAATAATCCATATTGCTGCCATCAAATATACTTTAAAGAATTTGATCAGCAAAGGTCGTTTTTCTTTTTTCTTGATAATCAGATTACTCCATACTGTAAAGATTTTGTTGCCTACTTTCTCTACACGCACCAGAAATGGTCTGATTTCTACGGCTCCGTTTTTTACCAGATCGGGCTGTAGATTTGCAAAATCATTGTCGTCGAAATGATTTTCAATGATCTTACCGTATTTTCCGGCACCGTTGATTTCTTCATCTGAAACTCCGGCTGCAGGCAGTATTCCTGATTTTTCTTTTTGTCCGGTTGTCAGCCAGCGAAGAATTGTTAAAACACTTGTGTAATTATCGTGTCTGTCTACCAATGCGATGTTTCCGACTAAACTGGCGTTTAAATTTTTTAAATAAACTTTTAATTTTTCCTGAGAAAGCATCCACATATTTCTGGTTCCGGAAACGGTAACGATGGGTGTGTTTTTTAATAAACCTTCTGCATAACTGCTTTTCAAAAATGAAATAATAGGAATAGAAGGAGTAAGGTACCAAACCTGATATCCGAAAAGGATAAGGTCATATTTTTTATTCAGCACATTTTCTGGTGGCGGAAGAATCTCGCTCGGAATCTGCAAATAAGATTCGGGGAAAGTATTGAAAAAAACATCACTCGGCCAAGGGAAAGGAAAATCCTCTATCAGCTGAATGTTGTAGTAAGTGACTAGATATTCGTCTTTTTTATCCTCAAACGGCTGGGCAATATTTTTCATAATATCCTCCAACTGACCAGTCTGTGTATAATAGAGAACAAGTACGTTTTTCTGCATTAATATTCTTTAAGGATTACAAAAATATGCTTTTAAAATTTATTATTTGTGTAGGAATACTCTTATTGATTCAGAAGTAGGCACTAAGTTAAATGCAGGGTTTGTAAAAACGACATTCTCTGCAGTCAGAAAAACAATAATATTCGGAAGCTTATCTATTTTGCTTGAATCAAACGTTGCGTCAGAAATTAATAGAACATCAATATTTCTGGTGATCTCCGAAGGGTTCTGAATGTGAATTATTTTTCTTCTTTTAACAATATAATTATTTTGTGCAATTTGTCTTTTTTCTTCATTTTTAATTAAACTGAAAATTCTTCGTCCTGCCTCCTGAAGTGTAAGTAAAATATCTTTCTGCCCAAAATCATCTGCGATATGTAAGATATTGGCATCTTTCGGAATATGTTTGTTCAGCTCAAAATAAGCTGATTTATTTATATTGAAATCATTTTTGACTTCTTTTACAACTTCCGTCTCTTTGTAAAGAAAGCTTAGAAACAGTTTCTTTTTAAAATAATTTTCGTCTTCAATTTCGTTTCGCAGTTTGGCAAATTCACTTCTGAAATAATAATTAATATTTTTCGCCCGTTCTTTATAAGTTGTTCCGAATGATAGATCATCCTTGCTAATTCTGTCGCCGACTTTTACAATAATATTACCGTCATAAATAATAAAGTCACCTTTTGGCAAAACCTCAGAATTTCCATGAATGTAGAGAGGTAAAATATCTAAACCAAATTCTTCGGCCAGATAAAAAGCACCTTTGTGAAATCGTTTTACGTCATTTTTATAAGATCTTTCGGCTTCCGGGAAAACGACTAAAGAATATCCCTGATCTATTTTTTCTTTTAATTTATTTTTTCCATTTTCGATGCCTTGAGAAACCGGATAAAATCCTAAAGCTTTTACCAATTTTCCAAAAACCGGGGAGTCGTACACCCAATCATTTACCAAATACACAATTTTATGAGTTGCCATTGCGATCGCTAAAGTGTCTAAAAAAGAAGTGTGATTTGCAATAATTATGGCAGGTTTACTAAAATCTTCTTTAGGATTGGTAAGAACTTTCTTCTTTACAAATGGGTTTCCGTATAAAACTGATGTTAAAAATTTAGCTAAAATTATTTTAATGATATCTAAAGTTTTTCCTTTTGAGTTTTTCACGAAAATGCTTCCGATTACCGAAAAAATCAATCCGCCCAAACCGTAATAAATAAAGAGCATTACAGAGTGTAAGAATAATCTTAAAGTAATTGGCGAAAGTCCTTTTTTAGCCCGGTTAATAATTAAGAATCTAAACCAGAACGGATATAAAACTGATGTAATGATGATCACAGAAAGCATTCCTATCAAAGCTACCAAAGCCAAAGAATGTAAAGCTGGATGTTTGGCAAAAATTAAAGAGCCGATGGATAAAATCGTTGTAAAAACTGCCAAAATAATCGAGATTCTATAAGTAGGAAGCTGATTTTTTCCTGTAGTATGCTCTTTTTGCATCGCCTGAGTCAGGAAAATACTGAAATCGTCTCCAACTCCAAATACCAAAGTACAGACAACGGTGCTGAAAATATTTAATTCTAAACCGAGAAAATAGAGAATTCCTGCTGTCACAACTCCGGTTAAGACAATCGGAAACATGGTAAGCAAAGTCAATTCGAAATTTCTGAAGAAAACAATAATTGTAAGCAGAATTGCCAGCAATGAATAATTAATCAATGTGTTAAAATCTCTTTTCAGCAAGCCCAAAAAGTTCTCATTCATCTGTTGACGGTCGATGGCGATGGCATCATGTTTCTTTTCAACATCTTTAATAAATTCATCTCTTTTTTTCTCGTCTACTTTTACCACATTCGAAACAGTGTAAAAACCATTTTCCTGACTGAGAAATTCTGAGATCTGAAGTGCATTTATTTTTTCGTAATCGTTTAAAGTTAGAGTGGAGTAAGTTTTATTTAAATTTTCATTAAACTGATCAAAAGCTGAAGAATTGAAACCAAATTTATTTCCATTGAAGGCCAATTCGGAAACGGCTTGTTCTTTTCTATTTTTATTCCAGAAGTTTTGCCAGATCTGTATTTTTTTTTGCTGATCTTCTTTGGATAAAACAACATTCCCAAGAGAATTGTAGCTTAGAATTTTGCCTTCCTGTTTTTCCTTCTCTAAAAACCGACTGAGATCCGAATTTTTTGTCAAAGCTTCTCCTTCCGAATTTCCGTAAGAAATTGTGTAGATAGATTTTGAAGTGATGTCGGAAAGCTTTTCTAGTTTTGCCTCACTTATTTTTAAATCTTTCGGAATGTAATTTAAATCGCCAATATCTTCATTAAAACCAACATGTTTAAACCCAAACAAACACGCAACAATTACAAGCGAACAGCCAATAATCAAAGTTTTGTTTTTCTCGTAAGGATAATGCCCGATTTTATCAATGAAATTGGTGTTTAACTTATCCGATTTCTCCTTTGGATGATACAGTTGCGGAACGATAATTAATGCCAAAACCGAAGAAAACAAAACTGTTATCGATGCGAAAAGTCCCAAATCTTTCAACGCTTCTGATCGTACAAAAACCAGGCACAGAAATGAAACAGCGGTCGTCGCGCTACTCAGAATAATGGGTTGGGTAATTTCTTTATAAAGCTCTTCAATATTATTGTTGTGCTTGTAATGCGTGAGAATGTGTAGTGCGTAATCAATTGTGATTCCAATCAAAATTGCTCCAACGCTCAATGAAATGGCCGAAATCTTATCTTTAATAAAATACAAAACCAGCAACGCCAGCAACACTGAAAATAAAGTAGGAAGAAAAATAATGATGGGCGTAAAAAAACTTCTAAAATAATAGATCAACAAAATCAGTAAAACTGTCATCGAAATAATAACCGTATTCTGAATGTCTTTTTTAATTTGTTGAGCGTTTGCCACCGCAATTACCGGTGAGCCGAAATAACTCAATTCCGTTTTTCCTTTGAATTCTTTGTTGAGGTTGTCTTTAATTTGATTGAGTTGATTAACAAAAAACTCGTTGTTTTTGGTATCGTTGCTTTTATTTTTGGGTTCGATGAAAAGAAGGAGATTTTTCCCTTCTTTAGTTACGACATAGTTGTCTTCTAGTTTGAAATCTTTGCTGATATTGAGCGCGTTTAGTTTTTTGATTCCTAAAAATGTGATTCCCAGCGGATCTTTTTTAATGAAATCTTTCGTCACCAGACTGGTCGGTGAAACCAACGAAACATAATTATTCTCAACCTGTTTTGCGATGCTGTCTTTATCAAGTTTTCTTTCAATCTCTCTGTAATCGTTTTCGTCTAAAAACAAAGGGAGATTCTGATTCACAAAATCAAAAGTTTCTGAAATCTCACTATCATTTACTTTCCCCTGTACCGAATTGATATATTTTGCCAGAGGTTTCGTTTTTTCTAAAAAATGATCAGCCGTTTCGGATAACTGAAATTGATCGTCATTTGATTTTTTTTCGATGATGACGATGATTTTATCTGAAAAGTTAAGTTGTTTAAGGATTTTTGCGGTAAGATCAGACTTTTCGCTTTTGGGAATAATTTGATTAATATCTTCTTCAAAATTAATTTTCGAAGCAAAAAAAAGACATAAAAGTGAAATTCCTAAAGCTGCTGCGATAGAAAGAAATCTGTTTTTGGCAATCAGATAATATAAATAAATGAAAAAGCGATGCATGAGATCCGAAATCAGGTTTGCAAATTTAATTTTTTATCGAGTAGTTTTAAAACATTTATAATAAGTTTTCATTGAAAATCAATAAAATATTCCATTTAAAATGAAAAAATCTTTTACTTTTGCAAAAGTTCCTTCTTATCTACTTATTATAAAACACGAAATTATTCTTAATCTGGGAACTGCTTTGTATGTTGAAAACATTTGATGAAAAATTAAACGGATTTCTGTTTGTAGTAATACTTCCATTTCTGCTTTTCGTGATGTCATATTATGGCTTCGAATCTTCGTATACGAAATTTAAAACATCTGAGAGACCACCGGATTTTTTATTTACTTCTGTTTATTCTTACCGCGTTATTCCCAATCAGCTCAGTATCTATATGACTGATTTTATGGAATATATGATCAATAATCATTTGGCGTCTCTTAAAAGCCTCCTAGTGAAGAACGGAACGCCCTTTTACCACGGTCTTTTTTTGATGAATCTATTCTTCCTGATTTTAAATTCAATTCTATTAAATGTTACTTTAAGATATTTTCCTAATTCAGGTGTGCTTGATGTGAATGTTAAACGTTTAGTGCATCTTTTACTGATATTTCTTATCATTCTTACACAATATACTCCGTCAAACTGTGATATGATTGCATTATTCTGTTATCTATCAGGAGTTTTGCTTACTTTAAAATATCTTCATACAGGGAATCAGAAGTTTTATTATATATTGGTATTTCTCATCATGTTGTCTACTTTTGTTCGGGAGACAGCATGTCTGAATATAGCTTTCTTTGCGGCGGTCACGTTCGATTTAAACCATTTTAGGAAGGGAAGTCTAAAGTTTATCTGGAAAATTATTCCGTTGATTATTGCCTTTTTGCTTCCTTATCTGGGTCTGCGAATGATTTTAAAAAACAGTGAGACAACTTTCGTGGAAGGTTTTTATATTGTCCAGAACTTTTCGAGTCCATTCAATCTCGCTGGATTGATTTTTTCGGTGATCGCTCTTCATTTTATGTTTAAACTCTGCATCATTAATGAAAACAAGATTGTCTTGCAGAAGTATTTGTTTTTTTCTCTACCTTATCTCGGTATGATAACATTGGTTGGGCTTTTTTGGGAAATCAGACTTTTTTTACCACTCATCCTCACAGGAGCTATCATAGCGTGCCACGATTTTAAAAACTATATTACAAAACCATGAGTTTACTGCATCCTTACTTTATTATAGCAATTATCTATATGCTTTTTTTTAGCATTCAGGAGGTTTTTGGCAATAAGGTCGAGAAAAAATGGTTTTGGTTTTTGGGCGTTTATTTGATTGTACTCGCGGGTTTTCGTGATAATGTGGGGCCAGATTACGGAAGTTATAAGATGATTTATTTCTACTCCGGATCGAAAGAATATATCAATATTTTCTTAAAAGCACTACACCTTGAAGGTTCAGAAAATGTAGATTTAGAATGGCTTTATGCTTTGATAAATAAGGTGTTGCTAAATGTTTTTAACGCACCATACTACATTCTTACTTTTGTGATCGCAATTTTTGCCATCTATTTTAAAGTTGAGTATACCGAAGATAACACGTTTTATCCTTTTACTTTTACGCTTTTTATGTTTATTCCCAACTTTTTTATTGGCGAAAGTGGGCAGATCAGGCAAAATTTGGGAACTTTCATCGTTTACTTCTCACTAAGATTCATCAAAGAAAGGAAGCTTCTTCTATATTTGTTTTGGATGTTTATAGCTACCGGAATTCATAATGTATGTTACCTTTTTTTACCGATGTATTGGCTCGTAAGGATTCCTCTAAATAAAACGATAATGCTGGTGCTGATTATTGCATCGGTCTTTGCCTCACCATTCGAAGTTTACAGGGTTTTCGGCGATTTTCTTACTAATATGTCTTCTGAAAGTATGCTTGTTGATGGTTTTAACGGATATATGGATGAATCTTCTCAAAGGTTAAATGGTGGTTTTGGTATTCCTGAAGTCATGCTGATGATCATTACATTTTTTCTGTTTGTTTTTGATGATAAGATGGTTAAAGAATATCCTTATTACGAATATCACAGAGTCTATGTAGTAATGGGAATCTGTCTGTATTTTATATTCAAAAATAATCCTATCTTTTCTTCAAGGCTTGCGGGAGCATTCATTGGCTTTTCTTATATCATCATCATCAATGCGATGTATGTAGTGCAAGCAAATACCAAAAAATTAATTTACACCTTTATTATTGCACTGGTATTTTTTAACTTTGTTGTTTTTTCAAGTTTCCAAAACATCATCGGTGGCAGATATACGATTGATCTCTATAAAAACTATATTCTGCCTTAATTATTAATCAGTTTTCTGCTTACTTTATTCTAAAATTTTTTCGACAGGCTCAATTTTTTAATGTTAAATAAAATTGACTTTCTCCATAACATATTATTCACATGTTATGGTACTTTTGTTGTATATTTATGAAATCAAATATGTATGAATATTGGATTACGATTAAATATTTAATAATATAAAGATTTAATGTTACGTCAATATTTATTATAATTACATTATTGTTAAGTTTAGTTAAATACGAGAAATGGTTTAATAATTACAATCTTAGGTCATGAATAATAAAGTAAACATCAGCCTTGTAGCATTATTTTGCTTAGTATCTACTCGTGCGTTTTCTAAAGTGAGTTTAGGAACCGAGAATGTTTTTTCTGCCAAAGAAGAAATACATGGTTATAAAAAGAGCGATACGATCGATCAAGTTTCAGGTAGGAGCGATGAAGCCACTGAAATTTTTTTGCGCGCAGGAGCAGTTTTAGACTATACAAAAGCGCCCAATAGCTATATTTTTGACCCTGCACAAAACGGTGAAGGACTTTTCATTCCTGTGAAAAAAGCTTACGAAATGTGGCGCAGTTACAAATATCTGGCTAGCGCAGGAACAATTAAGGGTAAAATGACAGCTGATGTTCTATGGGAAGATGTCCCTGGACTTATAAAATCAGGAACAAATTATAATCTTGAAATAATAGACTCGGGGGAAAATGGCAAAATAAAGGTCATGATCAATAAAGCCAAAAAAGGAAATGCTGTCGTAGCTTTCAGACTTAATGGAGAAATTTTTTGGTCGTGGCATATTTGGGTAACAGATGATCCGACGAATGGCTCAACTTACAAAAGCTTTTCAGCCGTAAGAAGAGAAAGAAGTGACGGAGTGATTGAAAATATTCCCGATTCCGAATGGAAATGGATGGACAGAAATCTAGGTGCCATTACTAACAGCAATACAAGAGGCGAATGGAACAGAAGTGGAGGACTGCTTTACCAATGGGGAAGAAAAGATCCCATCCCGCCTTTAGTTTTGAGGGGTAACGACTTTTACGAAGTTTCGGGATCTATTGGTAAAGTACGGCATCGTGGTGCAAAAAACTTTAATCAGGCAATAAATTTTGATGCACTCAGAAAATTTGTGCTGCTGTCTAATGCAACATTAGATAATAATATCCAACTTTCCGTCAAAAATCCTTTAAGCTTAATTTATGTGAATAAGGATGATAATTCTGGTCCGGCGTACTATAATAATAACGCCAATCTGATGGTCAATTGGTTTGGAAGATCCGCAAGCTTTGTAGACAGTAAGTTAACTGAGCTTAATCTTTGGTCTGATAACTCGAAAGGTAAACTGCCGACAAATTATAATCTTTCCAGCAGCAATGCACCTTATCGGGATAAGTCGCCTTTTGATCCTTGTCCCAATGGATGGAGAATTCCTTCGATGTTGGTTCCCAATCTCGCTTCAGGTTCATATATTGACGATATCAGGATAGATTATTCGCCTTTCGGAGTGCAAACAACTTTAGGTAAAAGTGCTTTTGAAACAAATGGATATCATATCATTAAGCCAAATGATACCAATGTTCCTGCTTTTATGACAGGATTTAAATTGTATGCAAATGTCGGTTTTGATCTGTCTAATGTCGGTGGTAATAATATGGGCGCATATCCCGGCACCGGACAGTTGGCGATTAATGCTCAGGGAGGGCAATATACTGACCAGCATCACGTTGCTTTGTGGACTGCTACATTAACCCGTTTTTTTGACACAACTCCTGCGGTAAGTGCAAGAGCATTATTTATGTTGCCGGATAAATATCAAAATGATATTCCAGATTCCGCAAATCCTACTATCAAAGGAAGATATTGGTATCAGCCGACAGCGACCGGAAAAACTTCGGATGCTAATGGATGCAGATGCATAAAAGATCCTCTATATGTGGTAAACGGATACGATTTTCCAACACAATATATAAATACAAATACAGAATATACGGAAGGTTTAAAAAATCCGAATACATATCAGCTAGTAAAAAATTCAACTGCGACTACTGTGGAAATCCCTGTGTCAAAAGCCTTTTCTGTTCAAAGTCAGCTTTTGAATAATTCTCAAATATTAAACCCGGCAAGTTTTAATGATCTTAAAGCAAATGTTTTATGGTCTACCAATGCTACTTTGATTAATGCAGTTTCAGTAACAAATCCTTCCCCAGCTTCCGTCTCAGGTCTCAGCAATTCTAAAATTTTGGTATCATTAAATCCAAATCAAAGCGGAAATGCAGTGGTTACTTTGCATAACGGAAGCATATCAAACCCTATATATTGGTCATGGCATATTTGGGTGACAGATACAGCGGTGGGTTCCTACAATTATACAACAGAACTTCCAAATGCTGTCGCTACCAATTATATCAACTATACACCTTTAGGCGAAATCTTAAAGACGGAATTTATGGACAGGAATCTCGGGGCAACTGATGCATTCCCAATCGTTGCAAACCCACTTGCTCCAACTCCACAAGAGTATGAAAAAATTAGAGCGTCTACAGGATTACAATATCAGTGGGGAAGAAAAGATCCTATACCGTCATTTCAATTTGCCGACAATCGCGATCCGTATAATATCTTTTTAGGAAATGTGGATGCGAATGGTGCTGTGGCTTACACTACACTTACTCCGTCAGCATATAATAATCTTTCAGGTTCTTATATTATCCCTTACGATACATACACCAACGCATCTAATGCAAATGTTTTGTCTACCGATAAAACTGCGGATAAAATAGCAAAAGTATTGTCGTATTCAGTGAGAAATCCTTTGTCTTATTTAATTCCTAGTTCATTAGCACCATATAATACAGCCGTTCCAAACTACACAAATGGAACCGATTGGTTACTGAACGAGCCTAATGCCGCAGCAGACCGTTGGGGACGAGGCGGTGAGAAGTCTCCTTTTGACCCTTGTCCGGAAGGTTGGAGAATTCCTGACGTTACGGGAGTCGCAATCATTACCAATCGTGATTATGGTCTTTCGCCTTGGTATAAAAAAGATAAGAAAGCAGCAACCAGTTATAGCATACTTAATGATTATTTAGGCATAAGAATTCAAAACTCATCAGCTTCCACGATAGGATATACTTTTAATGACGCAAGTTATTCTGTGGGAAGCTACCCAAATTCCGGTTCGCGTGGTATGAGAAGTGTAACGGCTAATCAAACAGCTCAGGGAACTTTTACTTTAAATAATTTCCAATATTCCGGTATCTGGACTGCAGCTTTAAATTCAAATTATATTGGCAGACCAATCAATTTGCTTTTTAATGCATCTTCAAATGCCATGATTGCCTTTCATGATAATAATGATCCTTATTTTGGAATGAATTGCCGATGTGTTAAAATTAAATACGATCAAAATGGAAACGAGGCCGGGCCAATTCCTGCCATTCCGGTTACTGCAGGCTCAACGGTAAAAGCACGCAATATTTTCACCGAAAAAGAGATTTCTCAAATTGCAAAAGAGGATAGGATCACATTATTTCCAAATCCGGTAAAAGATATCCTTTATATTAAAGCTACCGATCGTAGAGATTACTATTACCAAATTTATAATGCATCTGGTCAAATGGTTAAATCGGGAAAATTTGAAAACAGTCAGACAGATATTTCTTCATTAGTTTCTGGTGTCTATTTAGTTAGGGTAAATAATGCTGAAACGGTTGTGAAAATTATTAAAAGATAATTCATCGAACAGATCTTAAATGAATTAAAAGCAATACAGTCATCTGTTTTGCTTTTTTTATAATTAAAATATTATTCGTCTTATTTGAAACACTAAATTGAATAACTGATAAAATCTATTATTAGTAACACTTTTTTGTAGGTTATAAAATCTACTCGTCACTCCATTTAATGATATTAAGTTATCTAAATCAGTATCCAGACAGACTTCAGATTTTATTAATAAACATTTTTTCTTATTTCCATCATGCCCATACCATAAGAATTATCACAATTAAATGATCTCGAAAAAATTCATCTAATAAAAAAGCTTTACTTTTGCAAAAATTTAGAGGATGTCGAAAAATTTAGTAATCGTCGAGTCTCCGGCAAAAGCAAAAACTATTCAGAAATATTTAGGGAAGGATTTCGAAGTCAAATCGAGCTTCGGGCACATCCGTGATCTTCCGAAAAAAGGAATGGGGATTGACCTTGCCACCTTCAGTCCGGATTACGAAGTTTCTGCCGACAAGAAGAAACTGGTAACAGAACTAAAATCTGCCGTAAAGAAAGCCGAAATGGTTTGGCTCGCTTCCGATGAGGATCGCGAGGGTGAAGCAATCGCCTGGCATTTGGCAGATGAATTAAAACTGAAGCCAGAAAACAGAAAAAGAATTGTCTTTCACGAAATCACCAAAAATGCTATTCTTAAAGCAATAGAAAATCCGAGAGATATTGATCAGAACTTAGTTAATGCCCAACAGGCAAGAAGAGTTCTCGACAGAATCGTAGGTTTCGAAATGTCTCCTGTACTTTGGAAAAAAGTAAAACCGGGATTGTCAGCAGGTAGAGTGCAGTCGGTTGCAGTAAGACTGGTCGTTGAAAGAGAAAAAGAAATTCGTCAGTTTACACCAAAAGCAAGTTTTAAACTTGACGGCGTATTTTTAAATAAATCAGCGCAGGAAATTTCTGCCAAACTCAAAAAAGATTTTGAAAAGGAAGGAGATGCAGAGAATTTTTTAGAACTAGCAAGAACTACAGAGTTCAAAGTTCTCAATGTTGAAACTAAACCCGGAACGCGGTCTGCTTCTGCACCGTTCACAACTTCTACATTACAGCAGGAAGCTTCTTCAAGGTTAGGTTATAATGTGACCAACACGATGCGTCTGGCACAGAGATTATATGAAGAAGGATTCATTACGTATATGAGAACCGACTCGGTAAACCTTTCTCAGGAAGCGATTGACGGGGCTAAAAATCAGATTGTATCAGAATACGGGGCAGAATATTCGGCACCGAGAAAATATACTACCAAATCTTCTTCAGCGCAGGAAGCTCACGAGGCGATCCGTCCGACAGATTTTTCTGTTAAATCAATTAGTGATGTTCAGCTAAGCAAATTATACCAGTTAATTTACAGAAGAACACTGGCTTCGCAGATGGCCAACGCTAAGATAGAGAAAACGGTAATCGAAATCGGGAATGCAAAACTTCCTCAGCATTTTGAAGCGCAAGGAGAAGTGATCATCTTTGACGGTTTCCTTAAAGCATACGGAATCGTAAAAACTGAAGATGAAGACGAAGAAAGCAACGAAAAACTATTGCCGAAAGTTACAGTAGGTGAAGTTTTAGACTATAAAAAAATTACGGCAACAGAAAAATTTACCAGACCAAGCGCTAGATATACAGAAGCTGGTTTGGTGAGAAAACTGGAAGAATTGGGGATTGGTCGCCCGTCAACGTATGCGCCGACTATTCAGACCATTCAGAATCGCGAATACGTAGACAAAAGAGAGCTTGAGCCACAGATTCGTGAAGTGGTTAAAATTTCTTTGACTAAAGATAAAATCAAAAAAGAAGTTCTTGAAGACAAATTCGGGGGCGATAAAAATAAATTTGTTCCTACAGATATCGGTGAGGTAGTCAACGATTTCTTAACAGATAATTTCGCCGAAATCTTAGACTACGGTTTTACAGCGAGAGTAGAACAAAGTTTTGACGAAATCGCTCATGGCGACCAGAAATGGAAAGAAATGATGACCGATTTCTACTCAAAATTCCATCCCAGAATTGAAGATGTAGAAGAAAATGCAGACCGCGCCAACGGAGAAAGACTGCTTGGAGTTGATCCTAAGACAGGAAAAAATGTGTATGCAAGAATCGGAAGATTTGGGGCCATGATTCAGATTGGTGAGCAGGATGATGAAGAAAAACCGGTTTTCGCATCGTTGATGGCAGGGCAAAATATTGCCACCATCAATCTTGACGATGCTTTAGAATTGTTTAAACTGCCATTCGAATTAAAAGATTTCGAAGATCAGTCGGTGACCATTGGTGTCGGAAGATTTGGGCCTTATGTAAAATGGGGAGAAACCTACATCAGTATTCCAAAAGGTGAGGATCCGCTTTCTGTAGATCAAAAACGTGCAGAAGAAATTATCGCAGAAAAGAAACTTGCAGATGCACCTATTGCAACTTTTAAAGGTGAACCGATTACTAAAGGAACCGGGAGATTTGGGCCTTTTATCAAGTATCAAAGCATCTTTATCAATGTTCCGAAACGATATGATTTCGAAAATCTTTCTCAAAGCGACATCAATGAACTGGTAGAAGCTAAACTGGAAAAAGAAGCCAACAGATACATCCAACAGTGGGAAAAAGAGAAAATCTCTCTTGAAAACGGAAGATGGGGACCATTCATCAAATTTGGAAAAGCTATGTTCAAAATTCCAAAGAAAAAAGATGATACCAAATTTGAAGCAGACGAGCTGAAAGAAGTCACTCTCGATGAGGTTAAAAAGTGGATTACTGCACAAGATCCAAAAGCTTTTGCTGAAAAGAAGAAACCTGCAGCGAAAAAGCCTGCCGCAAAAAAAGCAACTACAGCGAAGAAAGCTCCTGCTAAGAAGCCAGCTGCTAAGAAATAATTAGTTTTAAATAATGAAAAGCACAGATTTTTGGTCTGTGCTTTTTTTGTTGCGTGCATGTGTATTTTATGCAATTGGCACGAGAGGGTCGCTCGCACCAGCGTTGTGTAATCCAAAATAAAATTAGGAAGTTGACGCTAACATAAAATCTTCTATTTCCCAATAATTATCATGCAATCTTAGTTTAAATACAGCAGTTCTACCGTAATAATCTTTTTTTATACGATGGTCAACAAAAACTAATGCTCTTTTTTTTGAAGTATCGAATACAATCTCTGAAAAATAGACAACACCTATCTCACATTCATTTGTACGCTTATCATACTCTGCCAGATCTAGAACTTTTGCGGTACACAAATTAAATTGATTAGCTTTTATAGTACTTCGTGTGCTTAATTTTTTAATAATATCTGTATTACTGGAAAATTCTTTTAAAAACTCCTTCCTTATTTTTATGGAATTTATATGAGCTTCGGGATGACCTGTAATAAAATTTTTACTACCTGTAGCAAAATCTGTATTTTTACTTTTAGTAGAATCTATATACAAATTGCAAAATTTTTCAGGATTATTAAAAATTTCGTTGTGCGCTTTTGTCTTCTCTTCGATATATAAATCATCATCGTGAACTCTTAAACTATCAAAATATCTTTTTTCACCTAAATAATCTTCTCTAAAAAAATAAGGTATCAACTGATCTGTTAAATCATTATATAGTTTTACATTAGTATCGGTTGATTGACTTACACATTTTTTCACTTCCTCCTTACAATTCGTAAGTAATAAGGAGGATAATAAAATCATAACTATTTTAGTTTTAAAATTCATAATATTCAGGAATTTTGGATTAAAAACATCATCTGCCTGTGCGAGTGTCTCACTCGTAACCATTATCAAAGAAACTTTAAAAAATTTCAGTGAAAATTTTCAAAAATCACAAAAAATGTTTTATCATTTACTAATAGTTTT
The DNA here is from genome assembly GCF_027945075.1 of Chryseobacterium sp. CY350. NCBI lineage: Bacteria > Pseudomonadati > Bacteroidota > Flavobacteriia > Flavobacteriales > Weeksellaceae > Chryseobacterium > Chryseobacterium wangxinyae. The sequence continues at coordinate 2,341,626 of NZ_CP116034.1, read as the reverse complement.
CTTCAAAGAGAATCCTGTTTTGTTGTTTATCTTTTTTGTCCACATAAGGAACGCTTAATGTTATTTTGTTTTTGGTGTAAGTAAGAGAAATTGTATTGATTTCTTGTGTCTGAGCTCGTTTGAATTTAATTTCGTCAGGAAAAGTTCCGGTAAACTTTATTTGCGTAGCTTCTTTATTAATTTCTATATCTGCACCAGTTATATTGAACATTAATCGGTTCTTTTTAGAAGCCGTGTCTCTGAAGAGTTTTTCCGGAATCCACAGATTAAATCCACCTTTATCAACAACGAGATTTGACTTGAGGGTTTTGTTTTCCATATTCACGTTTTGAGTATAGGTCATCGGGATACCTTCTGCTTTTTGATTTGCTTCTCTGTCAAAAATTACCGTAATAGGAGATTTGAATATGTTTTGAATTGAATCTTTTTTAGGAATAATCTGTATACTTGTAAAAGAACTGGTGTTGGTAGCTCCCGAAAATTGATAGTTTTTATAGAAGATTTTCTCTGAAATCCTTTTTATTTCAGTTACCAAATGGTTTTGTTCGGTTTGATCGATAACTCCATCTTTGTCAAACCACAAGTTGTTAAGTTTAGGATAATAATTCTGTGCTGAAAAATTCACAAAAAGAATAAGAAGGATAAAGTTTAAAAATGATTTCATGTGTACTTTTTTAAGTTTGATTTAGCTGGATTCGTTTTATTAAATAAATCAAAAGTGATTGATGCTCAACATCCAAATATAATCATAAAACTCAAATTTAAATAAAAGAAAAATTTCTTCAAATCACTTACTCTAAGAAAACCCGAAAGTGCAGGATGCTCTGCACAGTCAATCCCATTACCTTGGCTGTAGAGAATTTTATGATATGGGACAGCCGAAAAACTTTTCACGTAAAGAATTTATACAGCTTGCTGGATTAGGTGTGGCGGCGGTGTTTTTTGGTTCTTCATTTACAGAATTATTATCTTCAGAAGGCAAACCTTATTTTAATCTAAAACCTATCGGACGATCACTAGAATTAGAAGGTTACTACATTTGGTGCTCTTCCCCGATTTGGGGTGAAGACGGGAAAGTGCATCTATTCTATTCCCGCTGGAAAAAAGAAAAAGGAATGGGTGGCTGGCTCAATGGTTCTGAAATCTGCCGTGCAGAAGCCAATTCTCCTTTTGAAGAATTTAAACATAAACAAATTGTTCTGGAGCCAAGAGGTGATGAATTTTGGGATGCAACAACCTGCCATAATCCTTTAATCAAAAAGGTAGATGATCAGTATTATCTTTTTTTCATGGGAAATTCAAATGGAAAAACGAATACCAAAAGAATTGGCCTGGCAACTTCAAAAAGTCTCGACGGAGATTGGCAAAGACCCGAAAAACCGTTGCTTCTTCCCGGAGAAAAAGGTGCGTGGGATGACCATTGCACCACAAATCCCGCTTTTGTAAAAGGAAATGACGGAAAATACTGGCTGTTCTATAAATCATGGAATACCGAGGAATACGAAACCCAAAGAGGAGCCGTGCGAGGAAACCGAAAGTATGGTTTGGCAAAAGCAGATTTTCCAGCCGGACCTTATAAAAAAGTATCGGAAAATCCGGTGATTGATTTTTCTTCTTTGCCCAACAACGCTCAGTTGGAAGACGCATTTATCTGGAAACAAAACGGAAAATTTCATATAATTGCGCGCGACATGGGATTTTTTAACCATGAATACGGTTTGCACTTAACCACAAAAGACGGTATAAGTTGGACGAAACCTGAAATTGCCTATCTCAATATGCAGCATTATATTAAAGAAGCAACACCGCCGAAACATTTGAAAAGATTCGGAAGACTTGAAAGACCGATGATTCTGATGAGTAAAGATGGGAAAAGACCTCAGTTTTTATTCGGAGCCACGCAGGGTGGAAAGTTTGAGACTTCTACGACTTTTGTGTTTGAGATTTTGAATACATGAAATTTATATCACACCCAACAATTGATTTTATACCAGATGTAGGTCTGAATTGCAAAATATAAACTCATAAGTCTGCTTACTCATTTTATTTTAATATTTTTGACCCTTAATAAGTATGTGAGTACATGAATTTTGAAGATTTTATTATTTCCCCAAGAAATTTCAGAACAGAAAACTGGCAGATCGGGAATCGGATTACCAAAGAAATAAAAGAAGACAGCATCGTTTTGCTTTTTGTTTCAGATTACAGAGGCGCCAATGGTGATGCAGAAGTGCAGGATTTTACAGCAGTAAGAAATGAATTTTACAAACTTTCAAAATTAGATTTTGAAATTCCGATCGTGGATCTGGGAGATTTGGTTTCCGGAAAATCTGTGGAAGATTCTCATTATATTCTGCAGGAGGTATTGTCTGAATGTCATTCTAAAAGAGCCATCCCGGTTATCGTTGGCGGATCAAATGATTTTGCTTTCTCTCTATTTTCAGGATTAAATTTTCATCAGCAAAATATTAATTATACTCAAATAAGCAATATTATTTCATTAAAACAGGGTGAGCGTATTGACGAACATACTTTTTTGAGCAAAATTTTAGGTTCAAAAAATTTCACCATAAAAAATTATCATCATTTGGGCTATCAGAAACATCTAAATGAAGCAGATTCTGTGAAGCTTATCAAAGAAGTTGAATTTGATATCATCCGTTTGGCAGAAATGATGAATACTACTGAAAAAACTGAGCCTTTTTTTAGAAAAGCAGATCTGGTTACGGTAAATTGTGATGCGATCGAAAGTTTCAGTGATGCTTTTTCGATGAATCCGCAGGTGAACGGTTTAAACAGAAGAGAAATCTGTGCCTTCATGAAAGAAATCGGTTTGAGCGAAAATCTGAAATCGGTAGGAATTTTTAATTACAATATTTATACTGAAAATCAGCTTAATCATCAACTTCTCGCGCAGATGATCTGGTATTTGATTGAAGGAATTAATATACAGCAATCTCATCCTAAAGAAAGGCATTATGAAATGTTTTATGTTTTAATAGAAGACAGACAATATGCTTTTAAGCGCGATACATTCAGCAATCTTTGGTATTTTGGCGACGATGAAAACATTGAAAACTGTATTCCGTGCTCCAGAAAAGATTTTGATGAAGCCAAAAAAGGCTGGCTGAGTGCAAGATTTACAAAAAGCTGATAGATGGCAAATTTTCCTTTAATTTCTATCATCGTTCCTGTTTATAATGTCGAAAATTATTTGGCGAAGTGTCTCGACTCTTTGGTAAATCAAACGTTTCATAATATTGAAATTCTCGTCGTAAATGACGGAAGCAGTGATCGGTCGGAGAAAATAATTCAGGATTATGCTCAGAAGTTCCCGAAAAAGATCAAAGCTTTCTCAAAGGAAAACGGCGGACTAAGTGATGCCAGAAATTTCGGGATTGACAGAGCGGCTGGAGATTATTTTGGTTTTGTAGACAGTGACGATTACGTGGCGCCAACCATGTTTGAGGAAATGCTGAATTTAGCTGTAAAACATCATGCTGAGATGGCTATTTGTAATATTCAAAAGGTAGACGAGCAAGGAAATGTTACTCAAAAGCTGACGCAAATTCCGAATATGCCCGAAAAAATTGATTTGGCAGCGCACTTTTCGGTCTTTTCAGATTTAAGCTATTTTGCCTGCAATAAATTGTTTAGGAAGGAACTTTTCGCTGAGAAAAGATTCAAAAAAGGTATTCATTTTGAAGATATTCAGTTGATTCCGCAGTTGTTGCTTGAATGCAAAACGCTGGCACAAACGCAAAATTTTCATTATCAATATCTGGAGCGTACAGATTCTATTTCTAAAAGCCATACAGAAAAAGGTCTTGATATCCTGAGAGCGGTAGAAAATGTGGAGGTTTATTTTGCAAAATCATCTTATGCATCAAATAAAAAAGAGCTCAAAAATTTTCAGATTCTGGAAGGTGTTTACACGTTTTTAGCTTATTTGGCTTACGTAAAAGATGAGGCAATTTTCTTCAAAATGTCACACCATTTGAAGATTTTTATGCAGCAAAGAAATATTAAATTTAAAGATATATTGGTTTACAGTCGTTTTGATAGGAATTATCTTTTATCTTTGCCACTGAAAAAAAAAATTTTTTATCTGCTGTTTTTTTCCGGACAGAAAAAATTGATAAGAAAACTAATCTAAACACAAATGGAAAGCAATTTGTCAACTTGATAAAAAGACTGACAATGGTTTCGTTAAGACTTTGAGGGTAACTAAGCCTGAATAAGTACTTAAATAGAAAAAAAATGAAGAATTTTGAACTGTTCTTAGATCACTCTGGAATTTCTATTTTTTACATGAAAATAGGCTTGGGTTTTCTATTCTCTTTTTTAATCACCTTTTTCTCTATTCCCACTATTACTAAAATTTCCAGAAGAAAAAACCTGATGGATGAGCCGGGAGTGAGAAGTTCGCACATGCGGAAAATTCCTAATCTGGGTGGTATCGCAATATTTTACTCAATAGGAATCTGCACTTCTGTGTTTGCATATGAGCTTTTCGATTTGTATAAGTTTCTATTTGCGTCACTGGTTATTCTGCTGTATGTAGGTGTGATGGATGATATTGTCGTGATGCGTGCTTATAAAAAGCTTGTAGCTCAGATTATTGTGTCTGCTTGTATCGTAATCGGTTCAGATGTAAGAATTAGAAATCTTTTCGGGATTTGCGGAATCTATCAGATCAACTATCTCGTCAGCGTCATATTTACAATTGTTACTTTTATTATTTTAATCAATGCATTTAATCTTATTGACGGCATAGACGGTTTGGCCGCAGGCTATTCTCTGATTTGCAGTGCACTTTTTGGTATTAGTTATTACCGATTGGGACCGTATAATTTTCCTCTGGTAGTTTTATCAGTAATTATCATTGGGTCGGTTCTTGCGTTTCTGTATTATAATCTTACAAATTACAGATCTGCAAAAATATTTATGGGGGATACTGGGTCAATGCTTTTAGGGTTTCTATTAGCTTTTACATGTATCTGTTTTATAGATATTTTTATTGACAGACAGCTGCCTTTCGTGCCAAAATATCATCTGAAATCTGCCCCTGTTATTGCTGTTGCAATTTTGATTTTGCCGATTGTAGATACTTTGAATGTAATTCTTATTCGTTTATGGAATAAAAAATCTCCTTTTTTAGCAGATAAAAATCACATTCATCACAAGTTGTTAAGACTCGATATAACTCATAAAAGATCAAGTTTTTATATCATATCCTACTATCTATTTATTGTTGGTACAGCCTATATTTTTAGGCACACGAATGTAAATCTGTTATTAGGGATAGTTTTGGCACTTGGTTTTGCCGGCGCTTATCTGCCCGATTTCATATACTCGCTTAGAAATAATAGATTAAAACATAATAATTAAATTTCTATTTTTGCAAACTATATTAATTTATGATGAAATTTTATAAATACCCTCTGTTCCTACTCCTAACATTATTCCTAACATCTTGTATTACAACAAAAGATGTTAAATATATGCAACCAAGTGAAAGTCTCGTTCTTAACGAAGAAGGACTGATCCCGTACAATATTCCTATTTACAGAATCACAAAAAACGATATGTTTATTTTGAATATTGTAACCACTCCTAAAGGTGATGCTGCACAGTTTTACTCTAGTTTAAATGCTTCTAGTGGCTCCGGGGGAGGTAGCACTACTGGAGCAGGCTCTGCAGGTGCAGGTGGCGGAGGTAATGCATATCTCTATACAAATGGTTTAAAAGTCGATTCTAATGGGGATATTTATGTCTTCGGGATCGGCTATCTAAAGGCAGAAGGAAAAACTATTGAAGATCTTGCTAAGGAAATTCAAGAAAAGGTAAATGAAAATTTTCAGGAAGGCAAATCTGAAGTTAGACTCAATATTGATGGTATCACATATTATGTATTAGGTGACATAGAAACTGTCGGAATTACCGGAGAAAAAAAAGCTCATAAAAATACGCTGACTCTTACTGAAGCTATCTCAATTAATGGTGGACTCAACAGAACTGTTGACCGCAAGAATATTGTTGTTTATAGAAAATTCCCTGAAGGTATTAAAAAGGCCCAGATAGATCTTACCCGCGAAGATGTGATGAATTCTCCTTACTACTATGTACAAAATGGTGATGAAATATTTTTAACTACCCAAAGACGTAGCTTAAACGGATTCGGAAAAGATCCTCTACAAACTGTTGTAAGTGGAGTTTCAATAATTACTACAGCATTATCAATTTATCTACTTCTAAAAAACCTTTAATTATGATTCCAGGAAAAGATGTATCGGTTGATAAAAGTGCAGCTCAAAAAGAAAAATTCGGAACTTTTGCTTTATTTGATATAGAACATTTTTTAAGAAAGCTCTTAAAAAATTGGTATTGGTTTGCATTCATGTTTTTCATTGGTTATGGAATCTCATGGTTTTATGCTAAATATTATGCGCAAAACATATATTCCTCCAATCTGTCTTTAAGCATTTCCAGCAGCACAGCAAGCTATTTTACTCCCAATCAATCTATTAATTTTATTTGGGGGCAAGGTGGTAATCAGGATGGGGTATACTTAAAAAAAATGCTCTTATCACGATCTCATAACGAGTTTTTGGTTCAGGAACTTAATCTATTTGTAAATTATCAGACGAAGGGCCTCATAAAGTCTACTTACCTCGATAAAGATGATTCTCCGGTTTTTCTTGAGGTTGATAAGAAGCATTTACAGCAAGTAAATTATCCAATCACAATAATTCCGAAAGGTGGCAATTCGTACGAAATTGTTTTGCCGGATGAAGGTGAGTCTACAAATCTATATTCATACGACTATGAGGGTTTTCAGAGTATTAACAGTTTTGCACGACCAAAAAACAAAACTATTAACGTAAATGAATGGTATACTACTCCCAACTTAAGATTTAGATTAATTCCGAATCCTATTGCTAAACCAATTAAGTTCGAAAATGTAATAGTTAGTTTATCTACAGTTAATGATACTGTAAATGGTATAGTTTCTACGGTGGGTGTAGATTTTGATAAAGAAATCAATACAATTATGATTATCTCCAAAACGGGTTTTAATCTTAATAGTACAGTCAACTTTTTGAATAAATCTGTTAAAGAATTACAGAAAAAAAGATTTATTGATAAAAATACGGTTGATAAAAATACAGAAGAATATCTGAAAGAAAGTCTTACAAGCATCAGAAAACAATTAGATTCTAGTGGAAATGTTCTTAATTATTTGAAATCTTCTGAAAAATTGTATGATATAGAAAACCGCGATGAAAAATCTTTAGAAGAAATCAAAAAACTGGAAACTAACAAAGCCGATATTTTGAGTAAAATGACTTCGCTGAGTAATATTCGAAACTCTGTGGAAACACAAAGTTTTGATAAGATGATCAGCCCATCTGCTGCAGGTTTTGATGATGGTATGTTTTCGGCTTCTGTTACAGAACTCAAGGCTTTATATTTAAAAAGAAGAGAGTTAGCTACAATCTACACTCAGAATTCTGAGCCAATGAAAGAGATCAACAGGCTCATTAATGATGCGAAGCAAAACTCTTCAGGTTCTTTACGAAATATCTATAATGTATATACAGATCAGCTTAGAAAAATCGATCAGCAAATCGGGGTAGCCAATTCAGATTTATCTACATACCCTGAAAAGCAAAGGAAATATCTCGATGCTGAGCGCGGATATAATATGATTGAGGCAACGTACAACAGTCTGCTTACCAGACAGAATGATAGTAAAATGAGATTGGCAACCAACCAACCCGACATTACTGTTATTGATCCTGCTAAGAATTTGGGACAAGGTCCGATAGGGCCTAATGTTAAAGGTACAAAAATGGCGATAATAGGAGGAATGCTTGCTTTTCCGTTTGTATTAATCTTAATTGGTGGCCTTTTAGACAGTAAAATAAGAAATATTAAAGAACTTCTGAGTGCTACAAAAATTCCGTTGCTTGGAGTAATAGGAAATAACACTAATGAAAATATGCTTACGGTTTTAGATCATCCAAAATCGTCTGTTTCGGAAGCTTTCAGAGGCATTAGGGCTAATATGAGATTCCTTGCAAGTGAAGATGGAAAAAGTAAAGTTATTTTGATTACATCATCTGTAGGTGGCGAAGGCAAGACGTATGTTTCTATCAACTTGGCTTCTGTATTGGGTTTAAGTGATAAAAAAACAATTTTGCTGGGAATGGATCTTAGGAAGCCTAAAATTTTTGGAGATTTTAATATTGATAATAAAAACGGTATTTCAAATTATCTTACGGGTGAGGTTACCATTGATCAGATTATCAACAAAACAAAGATTCCTAATCTTGATGTTGCAACGGCCGGACCGATTCCTCCAAACCCATCTGAGCTTTTGATGAGTGAAAGAAATATTAAATTGATTGAAGAACTGAAAACACGTTATGATTTTATTATTATAGATTCTCCACCAGTTGGTTTGGTTGCAGATTCTTATGATTTGATGAAATACTCAGACGCCAATTTGTATATCGTGCGTCATGAGTACACAGAAAAATACATGTTGAAAATGATCACTGAAAAATATCATAATGAAGAGATCAAACACCTTGGTTTTGTTTATAATGACTACATAGTGAAACAAGGTTATGGCTATGGATACGGTTACGGATACGGTTATGGATACGGTTATGGGTATTTTGATGAAGACAAAAATTATAAAGAACCGTTTTTAATTAAAATAAGGAATTTTGTAAAAGCATATCTTGACAGAAAATAATTGTTGCAAACCCATACATAATGGGTTTGCTGCTATTAAAAGACCCAATTCTGTTAAAAAAAGAATAATTTCGCCACTTTGTCGTTTAGTTTATAACAAATTATGTTTTTTTGTTTATTTTTAACGAAACATTAAGATTATCATTAATATAAAAATGTTTTATATTTGCAAAAATTAATTTTTAAAATAACCATAAATCCATATTCTTCTATGAATAAAAAATTATTGTTTAGCTTTCTTACCCTCTTAGGTACAATGGTAAGTGTAAAGGCACAAAGAAATGAATTGGGAATTCGTCTTGGCATGAGTAATTTAGTAGGCGATATAGGGAATACCAATTACATTTTGCAGCAACCATTGGATTTGGATAGAGCTTCAGAATGGGGATTTCCTTTTTATGGTGGTTTGTTATATAGATTTAATTTTAACCCTCATCAGACTGTACGAGTAGATTTAGGTTACAATCAGATTCAGTTTAGTGACAAGGCTGCAAAAGAAGAGTATAGAAGAAACAGAAATTCATATGGGAAAAACAATGTTTATGAAGCAAGTGTAGTTTTCGAATATAATTTGTTTCCTGTGAATAATGAGCAATTAAGTATGATAAGTCCGTACATTTTTGGAGGAATTGGAGGGATAATGTTTGATGCACCCAAGGCAACTTTGAATCACGACTTCAGACGAAATGCAGACGGAGTAGCACAGGCTCCTATTGATGAATTAGATTTTGTGACGACTACAGAATATACAATGGGTAGGAAAACCGTAGCGCATATCCCTTTTGGAGTTGGATTAAAATATAAATTTAATCACGGTTGGGCAGTCTTTGCAGAAGCTACATTCAGACTTGCATTGACAGATCAGCTTGATCATAGCAAAGTACTTGCTAAAGATGTTGTTTCAAATTATAATGCAGATATTTTAAGTCCTGCTACCGGAGGATCGCTATTGCAGACTGGCGATTACTTTATTGTATCAAAAGAAAGAGAAGCTGCCTTTATAGGAAGTAGAAATATAGGTGATCTGGAGTCAAGAGATTGGATGAATACCTTTAGTTTAGGATTGACCTATTCTTTCGGAAGACCACCATGTTATTGTGATTAATTTAGTATGTCATTGATTAAAGAAAAAATAAGTTCCGAGAATTTACCGCAACATGTAGCCATCATTATGGATGGCAATGGAAGATGGGCAAAATCTCGCGGTGAAGAAAGAACGTTTGGTCATAAGAATGCAATTGATGCCGTAAGAAATGCTATCAATGCTTGTAATGAAGTTAATATTCCGTATCTCACTCTGTATACCTTTTCCTCAGAAAACTGGAAACGACCTACCGACGAAGTGAACACATTAATGAGTTTACTCACCGAAACTTTGCTTTTGGAGGCAGAAGAAATCTTCAGTAAAGGTTTAAGAATGCATGTGATTGGTAATTTGGATAAATTACCAATATTAGTAAAAGAGCAACTTCTTAAAGTTGTAGAACTTACAAAAGAAAACACAAAAGGAAATTTGGTTCTGGCTATCAGTTACGGTTCGCAGAACGAAATCCTTAATGCAGTTAAAAACATCAGTACCGACGTGAAAGAAGGTACACTTGATGTAGAAAATATTGATGAAAAATTATTTGAGAATTATCTCTATACAAAAGATTTTCCACCTGTAGATTTGTTGATTAGAACCAGTGGCGAAATTAGAATAAGCAATTTTCTGCTTTGGCAGATCGCTTATGCAGAACTTCAGTTTCTGAATGTTTTGTGGCCAGATTTCACAAAAGATATTTTTTTCCAGTGTATTGTAGATTATCAAAACAAGGAAAGAAGATATGGCCTTACAGGCGAACAGATACAAATCCAGTAATTTAAGAAAAGAAAGATTAAGATAAAATGAAGTTTAGACTATTACCCATCATTATGTTTGCTGCTTCTGCACATTTTTATGGACAGGTGACGCCACAAGACAGCACAGCGGTTAATACCACCTCTGTTCTTGCGGAAAATCAAACAGGAACTTACACTCTGAAAGACATTGTTGTTGATGGGGTAAAAAAATATACACCGGCTCAGATTTTAAGATTTACGGGTCTTACAAAAGGAGAGGAGGTAGATATTCCGGGACAGAAAATCAGTGGTGCCATCAAAAAACTTTGGGACACACAATCTTTCTCTGAAGTAGAAGTATACATTCAAAGTATTGAAGGTAAAACAGTAGTTTTAAAATTTTATCTTGAAGATTTAAAGGATCTTGGTGAAGTAAAATTCACAGGAAAAGGGATAGGTAAATCTAAAAATGAAAAATTAGCTAAAGACAATAACCTGAAACCAGGGACGAAGATCACTCAGAACCTTATCTCGAGCCTTAAAACAAATATCCCGAAGGATTATGTGAAAAAAGGCTTTGCTGATGCTAAAATCAGTATTGAAGATAAAGTAAATGCAGGCGATCCTAATTTGGTTGACTGGACGATCAATATCGACAAAGGCAGAAGAGTAAAGATCAGCCATATCGAGTTTGAAGGCAACCAAAGCGTTACCGATGCTAAATTAAGAAAAAAGGCTTTCAAAGAAACCAAGCAGAAGAGATTCGGAATTGGTGGTATTTTGAAGTCATCTAAATTTATTGAAGAAAAATATCAGGAAGATAAGCAAAGCCTTATCAGCTATTATAACTCTTTAGGATACAGAGACGCACAAATCGTTTCTGATTCCGTTTGGAGAAATAAGAAAAATAATTACGAAATCAACGTAAAACTGAGTGAAGGGAAACAATATTACATTGGTGATATTACTTTTACCGGAAATACAGTTTACTCTACAGAATATCTTCAGAGAATCTTAGGATACAAAAAAGGAGATATCTACGATGCAGTAGGATTTAACAAAAAAGTTGGTGAAGACGGCGGTAAGGAAGACGATTCTGATATCAAGTCGAACTATATGAATAACGGTTACCTTTTCTCAAATGTGACACCTGTCGAAAAATCTGTTGACGGAGATAGAATTAATCTTGAGATTAGAATCAATGAAGGTGAGCAGGCTACATGGAATAGAGTAACTTGGGAAGGAAACACTACGACTCATGACCACGTTATTTTAAGAGCTTTGAGAACAAAGCCGGGAGAATTGTTTAAAAAGACAGAAATTAAAAGAACTTATTTTGATTTAGCAGGAATGACTTTCTTTGATCCGCAGCAGATCGGTCAGGATATTCAGCCAAATCAACAAGATAATACAGTAGATATTAACTGGAAATTGGTGGAAAAAGGATCTTCTCAGGTTCAGTTGCAGGCAGGTTACGGTGGTAACAGCTTTATCGGGACTTTAGGATTGACATTTAATAACTTCTCTCTTAGGAACTTCCTTAAATTCAAAGATTTCAGACCGGTTCCTCAAGGTGACGGCCAGACATTATCAATCACTGCACAGGCAGGTCAGTATTTCCAAAATTATGGTATTTCATTTGTTGAGCCATGGTTGTTTGGGACAAAACCAACTGCACTTTCTGTAAGTTTAAATAACTCAAGAGTAAATTATAGTCAGGTAAGCGGTCCGGATCAGAGACTAAATATTTTCTCTGCAACGGTTGGTTTAAACAGATATTTGAGATGGCCTGATGATTATTTCTCATTGTACACAGGGATTCAGTTCCAAAAGTATAACTTCAGTAATTATCCTTTTGAATTTGGAGATACTACAGAATTATACGGAAATGCAAATAACTTAAGTTTAAATGTAGGTTTAAGCCGAAACTCTGCAGGTATTGACCCAATCTTCCCTACAACGGGTTCAAATATTGAATTATCTGGGAAATTTACACCACCATATTCATTGTTTAGTAATAAAGATTACTCTACATTGGCTCCTACTGAAAAATATAAGTGGATGGAATTTTACAAAATCAAATTCAAAGCTGACGTTTATAACGAAGTTGTAGGTAAATTGGTTTTGAGATCTTCTGCTGAAATGGGATTCATGGATGGTTACAATAAAGAACTTGGTGCGCCGCCTTTTGAAAGATTCTACGTCGGTGGTACAGGACTTTTCGGTGGTAGATTTGATGGTAGAGAATTAATTCCTTTAAGAGGTTATGAAAATGCATCTACTTACGGAGGTACTGTTGATGATATTACTCAAAAAGGTGGAGGTACTATTTATAACAGATTTACGTTAGAATTAAGATATCCGATTTCAATGAACCAAACCGCCAAAATTTACGCTCTTACTTTTGCAGAAGGAGGTAACGTTTGGAACTCTTGGAGCAAGTACAACCCTTTCCAGTTGAAAAGATCAGTTGGTGTTGGGGTAAGAGTTTATATGGGAGCATTTGGTTTGATTGGATTTGATTTCGCTTACGGATTTGACAAAACTGTTCTAGGAACAGAGCCGTCTGGAACGAAAACGCACTTCCTAATGAACCAATCTTTATAATAATATGAAGAATTTTAAAATATTTTTTACATCTTTAGCACTTTTGCTTTTCAGCTTTGGAAACGCACAAAAAATTGGCGTTGTTGATACCAATTATATTTTGGATATGATGCCACAGTATAAAGAAGCCGAAGCGAGATTAAATTCGCAGATTGATACATGGGAGCAGGAGCTTCAGGGAATGCAGGCAGAATTTGATAAAAAAAGAGCAGCTTTCGAAAACGAAAAAGTTCTTTTAGTTGGAGATCAGCTGAAGCTTAGAGAAAAAGAAGTGATGGATTTAGATAAAAATATTAAAACCACTACAAGTTTAAGATTCGGGAAAACAGGAGAAATAAGTCAGCTCAGAGCAAATTTAGTTGAGCCATTCCAGGATCAGATCTGGACAGCCATAAAGACTATGTCTGAGAAAAACGGATTGGGTATCGTATTTGATAAAAGCAATGACGTTAATGTGATTTTTCTTCAGAAAAGATATGACTATACAGACAAAGTACTATCCATATTGCTCAAAGGAACCGAAGAAAAAGAAAAGAAAACTAATAAAAAATAGTAAAATTTAATTTTTCCGAATTAACTTTTACCCAAATTTAAAATCTAAAAACAAATTAATTATTTATTACCAGTTATGAAAAAATTAAGTGTATTATTTGCAGCAGCGATGATGGTTGTGTCTGTAGGTATGGCAAAAGCTCAGAAAATTGCTACTTTGGATGTCGCAGGTATTCTTAATGCAATGCCAGAAAAGAAAAAAGCTGATACAGAAATTACAACGTTTGTAAACGCAAAGCAAGCTGAAATGAAGAAAAAAGCTGAAGCTGCACAAACAAAGTATGCTCTTTATACTAAAGAAGCTCCTACAAAAACAGAAGCTGAAAACAAAGCTAGAGGAGAAGAAATGCAGAAACTTCAGGAAGAGATGGCGCAGATGGAAGAGAAAATGAGAAAAGATGCAACTGCAAAGCAAGATCTTCTTTTCGAACCTATCGAGAAAAAATTGATGGATGTTGTAACTAAAGTTGCTAAAGCAAACGGTTATGATTATATCATGGATGCTAACTCTACAGGTCTTGTTTATAAAGCAGGTCCAGATGCGACTCCAGCTGTTAAAAAAGAATTAGGTCTTTAATAATAGAGATATTAACAAAAGATTTGTAAAAACTACCACTTCTATTAGGAGTGGTTTTTTTATTTTTGCGCTATGGAAAAAGAAGTTTCAACCACGGTAAAAGTCAGATTCAGCGATTGCGATCCGATCGGACATTTAAATAATGTTAAATATCTCGACTACATGTTCAATGCAAGAGAAGATCATGTGGAAGAATTTTATGGTTTTACCTATGAAGAATATACCAAAAAAACTGGCTGCACCTGGATTGCTATTCAGAATGAAATTGCATATCTGAAAGAAGTGAGATACAATACTCAGGTTGTCATCAGCAGCAAAACGATTGAGATTCAGGACAGAACTGCAAAAGTTGAAATTCTGATGAAAAGTCTTGACGAAAAAACCGTTCATGCAGTATTATGGGTGACGGTTATTTATTTTAATATTAAGACAAGAAAATCCGAGGTTCACCCCCAAGATATAAAAGATACGTTTCACAAATTCTTTGTAAATTTGGAACAGAAGGATTTTCAACCAAGAGTTAAATTTTTAAGATCGCAAAACGCGAAAAATTCATAGTTAATGAAAAAGATAGCAGTAGTAGGAAGCAATGGCCAGTTAGGAAATTGCATAAAAAAATTGGCGCCCAGTTTTGAATTGGATTATGAATTTATCTTTACAGATTCAAAAACTCTAGATATTACCAATGAAGATCAAATTAAAGAATTTTTCTCTGAACATAAACCAGATTACTGCATCAATGCATCTGCGTACACCGCAGTAGATTTAGCCGAGCAGGAAAAAGAAAAAGCATTTGCTGTAAATGCTTATGGTGTAGAAAATCTTGCATCAGCATGTTGTGAGAACAAAACTATTTTTGTTCACGTATCCACAGATTATGTTTTTGACGGCGAAACTAACTTAGATTATTCCGAAGACGATTTCACAAACCCGATTGGTGTTTATGGTGAGTCAAAAAGAGCAGGAGAAGAGCTGGCTTTGGAAGCCAATCCTCAAACGATTATTCTTAGAACATCATGGTTGTATTCAGAATTCAATAAAAATTTTGTAAAAACAATGTTGTCTTTGTTTTCTCAAAAGGAAGAAATGGGAATTGTTGGTGATCAATTTGGTCAACCCACCAATGCAAATGATCTTGCAGAAGCAATTATGGAAATCATTGAAAACCCCAAAAAGACGTTCGGAATTTTTCACTTCTCAAATTATCCTGAAACTACCTGGTTTGAATTTGCTAAAAAGATCGCTGAATTTTCAGGATCTTCTGTTAAATTAAATTCATTGACTACCGAACAATATCCTACACCGGCAAAAAGGCCAAAGAGAAGTACCATGTGTTTAGATAAAATTGAAGAAGTTTATAAAATCGATACTAAACATTGGGAAAACAGTCTTGAAGAATGTGTTAATATACTTTCTAAATAATATGAAGTATATGAAACAATTTTTTACGGCCATCTTTATTTTTTCAGTACAATTTATTTTTGCCCAGAACGTTTACCTGAATAAAGTTGAAAAAACCAGCAGTAACAAAGATAAGTTTCTGTTTCATTTAGATCAGGAAATTAACGAGGCAGAATATCTTGGTGAGATAGAAGTTCAAGGCTTTTCACAAGACGATACAGCAGTTTTTTCACAGATTTATAAGAAAGCAAAAGAAATTGGCGCAAATGCATTTATGTTAAAACCATTTGAAGCAATCAATGGCGGCTCACAAAAATTTGATGCTGCTCATTACATATTGAAGCTTCTCTACGTGCCATCAGATAAGTTTCCTAGCGAAGAAGGAAATTTGTATCTTTTTGCTTCCTCTCAAAAGGATCAGAAAATAAGTATTAATAAAAAAGATTACATTTTATCTCCACGTACTTATCTCAAAACACCGATGGTTGCAGGAGAAATTTATACTGTTTCAACTAAAAAGCTTTTAGGATCAACGATCAAAATTCAGAAAAGTCCCAAAAATAATGATCAGTATTACCGGATATCATCAGCGCGACTAGGCAACAGTAGTCAAAACGATGGCACACTCCACTTGAAATCTGGCGATATTGTCGGTTTGGAGAAGTCATTCGCTGAATTTTTAAGTTTAATATATCAGGAAATGAAATAATTTTCAAGAAAAATAAATACATATAGGATACCTCTGAAAAAATCAGAGGTATTTTTGTTTTAAAGACCGATTATAAAAAGAAGGTTTTTCCTCAGGAGCTTTCTCCCGCTCTCCACTATATCTTTTCCGGGAAGCCCTACGCTTCGCTTCGCCCATCCCGGAAAAGGATGCCGTTGCAATCGGGGCTAGGGGAGCGATCTTCGGATGAGCGTTTTGTTTCATGAGTCAAAATCAACCCTTCAGAAAACCAACTTTATATAATGAAGCCATTCTTTTCATCAAAAAACAGTGCCGAACATATGACCTCATTAAAACCCACCGGAGGGATTAGAAATTTTTCTCTCAGATCTTCAAAGGGTTAAGTTCGGATATGAATTAAAAATGAACATTATGTTAAATATATTTGGAAGTATGGGGATAAACGTACTACTTTTGCCCCACTGAAAAACGAGAGTAGATCGGTAGCGCAGAAGCGCCTTTAGATAGGCAGGAACAAAAAAAAACTCCGGTAGAAATGATATTAAATATCATAAAAATTTATTTAGATAAATTTTGTGTAATTAGAAAAAGTTTTTATCTTTGCAGTCCCGATACGGGGAGCGCAGGAGTAGAGAGGTTGAGGGTTAAGAGAAGGTTTTAGGGTTACTTAAAAAACTTTAAAATTTCTTCAAAAAACATTTGGCTAATTAGAAATAAAGTTTTACTTTTGCACACGCAAATACGGCAACGCCCAACGACAGAAAAGGGCAGCTGAGAAAGCGTAAGAGAAGAGATCATTGAAAAATAGATATAACAACCAAGTAAGGAAAAACTAAAGCGTCAAAACTTTGAGTGAGTCAGACAAACATACAATGGAGAGTTTGATCCTGGCTCAGGATGAACGCTAGCGGGAGGCCTAACACATGCAAGCCGAGCGGTAGAGATTCTTCGGAATCTTGAGAGCGGCGCACGGGTGCGGAACACGTGTGCAACCTACCTTTATCTGGGGGATAGCCTTTCGAAAGGAAGATTAATACCCCATAATATATTGAATGGCATCATTTAATATTGAAAACTCCGGTGGATAGAGATGGGCACGCGCAAGATTAGATAGTTGGTGAGGTAACGGCTCACCAAGTCAATGATCTTTAGGGGGCCTGAGAGGGTGATCCCCCACACTGGTACTGAGACACGGACCAGACTCCTACGGGAGGCAGCAGTGAGGAATATTGGACAATGGGTGAGAGCCTGATCCAGCCATCCCGCGTGAAGGACGACGGCCCTATGGGTTGTAAACTTCTTTTGTATAGGGATAAACCTATCTACGTGTAGATAGCTGAAGGTACTATACGAATAAGCACCGGCTAACTCCGTGCCAGCAGCCGCGGTAATACGGAGGGTGCAAGCGTTATCCGGATTTATTGGGTTTAAAGGGTCCGTAGGCGGGCTCGTAAGTCAGTGGTGAAATCTCATAGCTTAACTATGAAACTGCCATTGATACTGCGGGTCTTGAGTAAAGTAGAAGTGGCTGGAATAAGTAGTGTAGCGGTGAAATGCATAGATATTACTTAGAACACCAATTGCGAAGGCAGGTCACTATGTTTTAACTGACGCTGATGGACGAAAGCGTGGGGAGCGAACAGGATTAGATACCCTGGTAGTCCACGCCGTAAACGATGCTAACTCGTTTTTGGGCTTTCGGGTTCAGAGACTAAGCGAAAGTGATAAGTTAGCCACCTGGGGAGTACGTTCGCAAGAATGAAACTCAAAGGAATTGACGGGGGCCCGCACAAGCGGTGGATTATGTGGTTTAATTCGATGATACGCGAGGAACCTTACCAAGGCTTAAATGGGAATTGATCGGTTTAGAAATAGACCTTCCTTCGGGCAATTTTCAAGGTGCTGCATGGTTGTCGTCAGCTCGTGCCGTGAGGTGTTAGGTTAAGTCCTGCAACGAGCGCAACCCCTGTCACTAGTTGCCATCATTCAGTTGGGGACTCTAGTGAGACTGCCTACGCAAGTAGAGAGGAAGGTGGGGATGACGTCAAATCATCACGGCCCTTACGCCTTGGGCCACACACGTAATACAATGGCCGGTACAGAGGGCAGCTACTATGCGAATAGATGCGAATCTCGAAAGCCGGTCTCAGTTCGGATTGGAGTCTGCAACTCGACTCTATGAAGCTGGAATCGCTAGTAATCGCGCATCAGCCATGGCGCGGTGAATACGTTCCCGGGCCTTGTACACACCGCCCGTCAAGCCATGGAAGTCTGGGGTACCTGAAGTCGGTGACCGTAACAGGAGCTGCCTAGGGTAAAACAGGTAACTAGGGCTAAGTCGTAACAAGGTAGCCGTACCGGAAGGTGCGGCTGGAACATCTCATTTTAGAGCGTCTTTCGACGTTAAACAAATAAAGGTACTTTAATGTACCATGTACTTACTTAAAAGAAAACGTTTTAGTTTTTTACTCGGTTGCTTATATTATAAAAATACAAACCCACTAGAAATTAGTATCAGAGGGAGAGATTTAGAAAATAGAGGTTAGAAAATTAGAAGTTAGAGATTAGTCTAACATCTGGTGTCTAAAATCTAACATCTAAACAAAGTCTCGTAGCTCAGCTGGTTAGAGCGCTACACTGATAATGTAGAGGTCGGCAGTTCGAGCCTGCCCGAGACTACTAATTGAAGCGGATGGCAAATGGCTTATAGCTGATGGCAAGAAAGCTGGAAGCAAGAAGCAAATCGCCAGAAGCACCTAGAGGGGAATTAGCTCAGCTGGCTAGAGCGCCTGCCTTGCACGCAGGAGGTCAAGGGTTCGACTCCCTTATTCTCCACCATTACTGAGAAGTAATAAAAAAGTTACAGAGATGTAACGAGCACAGAAGTTATTTAAAGAATAAACAAAGGATTTTAGCCGATAGGGGCTAGAGCGACCCGATTCATCGGGAAGGTCAAGGGTTCGACTCCCTTATTCTCCACAGTTTTGTAAGTTTGATTTAAAAGTAAGATGGATAGAGCCAAAACAAATATCCATTTATCAGACGAGCAGAAAGACATTAAGATCATTGACATTAACGGTAAAAATATCACAAAGAAAAAACCGAGCACTTGCGAGTGCTTGAGAAATAAATAGGAAAGAAATCGTTAAGGGCGTATGGCGGATGCCTAGGCTTTCAGAGGCGAAGAAGGACGCGGTAAGCTGCGAAAAGCTCGGGGGATCGGCACACACGAATTGATCCCGAGATGTCCGAATGGGGCAACCCGTCTGGTTGAAGACCAGTCACTCCGCAAGGAGAGCAAACCAGGAGAACTGAAACATCTAAGTACCCTGAGGAAAAGAAATCGAAGAGATTCCGTAAGTAGTGGCGAGCGAACGCGGATTAGCCCAAAAGTCTTTATATATTTAAAAGAATGTTCTGGAAAGAACAGCCATAGAGGGTGATAGCCCCGTATTTGAAAGGTATATTTAGATGATAAATGAGTAGGGCGGGACACGTGAAATCCTGTCTGAATATGGGGGGACCATCCTCCAAGGCTAAATACTCCTGAAAGACCGATAGTGAACAAGTACTGTGAAGGAAAGGTGAAAAGCACTTCGAATAGAAGGGTGAAATAGAACCTGAAACCGTACGCCTACAAGCGGTCGGAGCCCACAAGTTGGGTGACGGCGTGCCTTTTGCATAATGAGCCTACGAGTTAATGTTACTAGCGAGGTTAAGGACTTCAGGTCCGGAGCCGGAGCGAAAGCGAGTCTGAATAGGGCGCATAGTTAGTAGTATTAGACGCGAAACCTTGTGATCTACCCATGGGCAGGTTGAAGCTTTGGTAACACAAAGTGGAGGACCGAACCGGTTGACGTTGAAAAGTCTTCGGATGACCTGTGGGTAGGGGTGAAAGGCCAATCAAACTGGGAGATAGCTCGTACTCCCCGAAATGCATTTAGGTGCAGCGTCGTGTATAAGTTTATTAGAGGTAGAGCTACTGATTGGATGCGGGGGAGTCAAATCCTACCAATTCCTGACAAACTCCGAATGCTAATAAATGTTCCACGGCAGTGAGGGCGCGGGTGCTAAGGTCCGTGTCCGAGAGGGAAAGAACCCAGACCAACAGCTAAGGTCCCCAAATCTCTATTAAGTTGAAGCAACGCGGTTGGACTGCATTGACAGCTAGGATGTTGGCTTGGAAGCAGCCATTCATTTAAAGAGTGCGTAACAGCTCACTAGTCGAGCGGTCCGGCATGGATAATAATCGGGCATAAATAGAGTACCGAAGCTATGGATTTACAACTTAGGGTTGTATCTGGTAGGGGAGCATTCTGTTTGCACAGAAGCAGTGGCGCGAGCCATTGTGGAGCGTACAGAAAAGAAAATGTAGGCATAAGTAACGATAAAGCGGGCGAGAAACCCGCTCACCGAAAGACTAAGGTTTCCTCAGCCATGCTAATCAGCTGAGGGTTAGTCGGGACCTAACGCGAACCCGAAAGGGGTAGTGGATGGACAATGGGTTAATATTCCCATACTTGCTCACACTAAAAAGGGGACGGAGTGCCGTACTTACTGGAGACTGACGGAATAGTCAAGACCTAGCCTTCGGGCGAAGTTGCTGTAAGGAAAGTGCTTCCAAGAAAAGCCGAAGTGAAGCAACCCGTACCAAAACCGACACAGGTAGTCGAGGAGAGAATCCTAAGGTGCTAGAGTGAATCATGGTTAAGGAACTAGGCAAAATAGTCTCGTAACTTCGGAAGAAGAGACGCCAGCAGCAATGCTGGCCGCAGTGAAGAGGCCCAGGCGACTGTTTATCAAAAACACAGGACTCTGCTAAATCGAAAGATGCTGTATAGGGTCTGACACCTGCCCGGTGCTGGAAGGTTAAGGAAGGGCGTTAGCAGCAATGCGAAGCGTTTGACTGAAGCCCCAGTAAACGGCGGCCGTAACTATAACGGTCCTAAGGTAGCGAAATTCCTTGTCGGGTAAGTTCCGACCTGCACGAATGGTGTAACGATCTGGGCACTGTCTCAACCATGAGCTCTGTGAAATTGTAGTCTCGGTGAAGATGCCGAGTACCCGCAATGGGACGAAAAGACCCTGTGAACCTTTACTATAACTTCGTATTGACTTTGAGTAAGTAATGTGTAGGATAGGTGGGAGACTTTGAAGCAGGCACGCTAGTGTTTGTGGAGTCAACGTTGAAATACCACCCTTTACTTACTTGGAGCCTAACTTCTTTTAGAAGGACACTGCGTGGTGGGTAGTTTGACTGGGGTGGTCGCCTCCAAAAGAGTAACGGAGGCTTTCAAAGGTACCCTCAGCACGCTTGGTAACCGTGCGTAGAGTGTAATGGCATAAGGGTGCTTGACTGTGAGACCTACAAGTCGATCAGGTGCGAAAGCAGGACATAGTGATCCGGTGGTTCCGTATGGAAGGGCCATCGCTCATAGGATAAAAGGTACTCCGGGGATAACAGGCTAGTCTCCCCCAAGAGCTCACATCGACGGGGAGGTTCGGCACCTCGATGTCGGCTCGTCACATCCTGGGGCTGGAGAAGGTCCCAAGGGTTGGGCTGTTCGCCCATTAAAGTGGCACGCGAGCTGGGTTCAGAACGTCGTGAGACAGTTCGGTCTCTATCTATTGCGGGCGTTAGATGTTTGAGAGGGCTTGATTCTAGTACGAGAGGACCGAATTGAACAAACCTCTGGTGTATCAGTTGTTCCGCCAGGAGCACCGCTGAGTAGCTACGTTTGGAAGAGATAAGCACTGAAAGCATATAAGTGCGAAACTCGCCTCAAGATGAGACATCTTTTAAGGGTCGTTGGAGATGACGACGTTGATAGGCTACAGGTGTAAAGTTGGTAACAGCATAGCCGAGTAGTACTAATTACCCGTAGATTTATAGCCTATTACAGGAATAAATATAATCATCAATGAGTAATCATTTAAAAAATTATAAACCTATCTCAAATCGCTTGCAAGTGCAAGAAAGGTTTTTTCTTTGTGACTGTTTTTATCGATAAACTAGAAGTTAGAATCTAGAATATTAGAAGTTAGTCAGGGACTAATCTCTAAGAACTAAAATCTCACCTCTTATATAAACGCCTTTAGGGTGGTTTTAGCGGTGGGGCTCACCTGTTCCCATTCCGAACACAGAAGTTAAGCCCACCAGCGCCGATGGTACTGCGAAAGCGGGAGAGTAGGTCGCCGCCAGTCTTTTTTTAAAGCTCCTTTATCAACCGATAAAGGAGCTTTTTTTTGATAAATACTCTATTGAAGTTAAATGTACTTGTAATAACAGCTATTAACTTCATTCTGATTCCAGCAAATATTAGTTCCAGGCAAAACATCATAGAACTTGGTTCGCGATAACGCTTGATTGCGGTTAGCATTTACATCCGAATCAATTATTCTAAGTATAAAGCGCTGACTACAATTAGAATACATCAAATATTACTATTGTTTGAGAAGACAGCTATTTAAACTTCAAGTCTAATACATATTTAAGCATGGAGTAATCATTACAACTATCTAATGTAAAGTTAGATTGTTAATGTTTCGTTTCAGCTTATGAATGTACTTCATGAGATATTTGATTTAAGGCAATATGTTATAAACGATCGTCTACTTTCATCTGACAAAATTACAACTTAAGACTGTCCATAATACTCTTCACAACTCCTGTTTTTTAGCCTTTCTATTCGGAATTATTGTTCTTTTTGAGTTTTTAATAGTAATTAACTGCCATGGTTAATACTTGACTGTACTTTATAGATAGTATTAGTCCTAATATAAACGAAAGCATTCAAAAGAAAGAAATATTTTTGGTCGTTATTGGAAAATGCTAGTAAGTAAATGTGAAAGCAAGTTAGATACGTTGTAAACCAAAGTATTTGTTGATTAAAATAGATTTAGGCTTAAGCGAAGACTTATTAAAATATAAAAAAGATTTCGAACTAAAACCTGCTGAGAATTCCCCAATGTATTTTAATATCATTAAATTTAAATGGATTTCCAAATTCGTTACCATTTGACAATTGGAAACTCATTAAACCAATCGGAATAAAAAAATTAAAACCTAGCCCGACGCTGTACAATTTAGGCTTTACATTGAGCGATTTGTTATTGAGCTGCCCATACTGTCCGAAAACATCAAAAAATGCCTGATTTCCGATGAGATATCGGTATTCCAGACCTCCGTAATAGTAGAAATCTGCGGCAAGAGAACTTTCGTTAAAGCCCCGGAGAGAATTCCAGCCACCAAAACGATAAAGCTCGTTGGCAGAGAAGTCCACCTTAGAATTCATCATCGCACCTTCAGCTTTAATGTTCAGAAAATGATTTCCGTTGATATGATAATTATGTTCTCCGAAAAAATAAAATTGATTTTGTGGGGCTGTAATATTATCTTTGGTGTAAACCGTTGTCAGATAGTCATAACCACCGTTTATCTTCGTTTTGTACAGAAACAGATCTATATCAGTGGGTTCCACCATCTCAAACCAAATACCTATACCTTTTTTGTTGTAATCTTTTCCCTGAACATAGAGTGAATCAATTATTGTTGAGCTTTCAAATGTTCCTCTCAAACCGATCTTATTGCGGCTATTCAGGTGATAGTAAAACGCAGGAAGTGCTTTTACATTGGCAAAAGTAGAATCTTGTCTGAAAATATTTATTTTCATATTCAAACCGACATTAGACTTAAATAGATAAGGGATGTCTGCCTGAAGATCAAAATTCTGTCCCTTATCCGGGTTTCTTTGCCAATAAAGATTTACAGTCTCAAAGCCGTTAAACATATTCCTAAAGTTCACATTTAATGTTCCATTTAACGTGAATTTTTCTGTTTTATCATTTCCAAAGCCAATAACACCATCAAAACTATTCGTCTTTTTCTTTTCCATGAAAAGATAGATCTGCGTAGAATCTTTGGTGAAAAGAGTTTGTGGCGGCCGCTCTAAACTTACAAATGCGTGACTTTGAAAATTTTTATTAATAGAAACTAAATTTTTATCGTCGTACGTTTTTCCTTTAAATTCTTTCTCAAGGTTTTTCATAAATCTTTTGGGAACTCGTGAGTATCCTTTTACTACAAAACCATCGATCGTACGTCTATCATTTTTATTGATATCGAGTTCTACAACCGGAAAACCATTTTTCTGACCTTTATATTTAGATTTAATTCTACTGAATGCAAAACCTTCGTCAATATATTTTTTATTGATTACTTTTTTTGTCGAATCTAAATTTTTAGTAAAAAAATCTCCTTCAAGTTTATGTCTTTTAACTATAGAATCTGAAAGTTGAACAAATGTTTCGTTAAAGTTTTTCCCTTTGTCATAAAAAATTTCTGTGCTGTCGCCTTTAATTTTTACATCTTTTAATTCAGTAAAAAAATAATTACTTTGCGCCAATGAGTCAAGGAATTTAGCGGCAGAAAGTGAGTCTTTTACCTTTTTTTTGACCTTTGTTTCAGAATCGATCAGAAAATAGTGCTTCTTCTGCGCTTGTAAAAAAACGCAAAACATGACAAAAAATATGTTTAGAAATAACTTCAACTTTTTTAAATTTAAACCATTAAGAAGATTTAAGGAGTTAAGAATTTTAAGTTAAGCTTCGCTTTTTAGAATAATGTTGATCATAAAATCTATTGATTTTTTTAATAAAAACTTAATTCCTTAAACCTTCTTAATGGTTCAAAAAATATTTAATTGTATTTAAATTTGTTTAATAACTGAATCTAAGCCAGTTTATTATACTTCTTCATTAAATTCTCATAAGTTCCCTGCGGTAAAATCCATTTCAAAGGAACTCCTATTTTCTGTCCGAATTTACCGAAATAATAATGAGCTTTCCACTTATTTTTAGTTAAAAGTTGATCAATATATTCTGCAACTTCCAACGGTTCGGTTCCATCGCCAACATGAGAATTCATTAAAGCATAGACTTTGTCGAAAACATTCTTGTAAGGTTCGGAAACTTTTGTCTTTACTCTGTTATCAGCAATATTTGTTTTGATGTCACCTAAATGAAGCGAACAAACGTCAATATTCCAAGGGTAAACTTCATATCTCATCGCTTCTGTAACTTTATCCAAAGCTGATTTTGAAGCCGAATAAAATCCACGAAAAGGCAATCCCATCTCACTTCCGATACTGGAAACGTTGATGATCTTTCCGAACTTATTCTCTCTCATTTTAGGTAAAACGGCACTCATCATTTGCACTGAACCAACAAGGTTCAGATTAAACAGTTTCAAAATATCTTCTTTTGTAGAGTCTTCTACAGAACCTACCATTCCCATTCCGGCGTTGTTGATAAGAACGTCAATTCTGCTTTCTGTTTTCAAAACTTCTGAAATCGCATTCTGAACTGCATCGTTGTCTGTAATGTCTGTCGGAATTGATTTAAAGTATTGACTTTCGGTAAACTTTCGGCTTAAACCATAAACTTTATGACCTTTTTTTCCGAAATATTCTGCGAGCACGAAACCTATTCCTGAGGAAGTTCCGGTGATGATGATTGTTTGTGACATTAGTATTGTAAATGTTTATCTGAATTAGGAATTCTAATTGAATTTTCTCCAGGCTTAAAATTATTCATTTTTATAAGTTTTTTAAGCTTGTAATTAAATTCTTTATGAAAATCTTCAGCCGGAGCTGTTTTGTCTTCCGGAAAACAAGGATAATATTTTTGATCTACGATTGCTTTTCCAGTTGAAAAATTAATTTCATCATACATATTGAATTCGCAAGTGTCATCAAAGTTCTGAAGTGAACCGATCAAATAAAAATCACCGTTTTGATAACGATAGGTATGCTTGTAAGTTTGTGTATGTCTTGAGTTTGTGCTGAATGATTGTGTAATAATCAAAATTCCTTTTTTTATTGTTATTTCCGGCAAAGGATTAGATTCTGGTGAAAATCCAATTTCTTTTGGTAAAATTATGGTTGAATTTTCTTTCCAGATTTTTAGAATTCCGCCGATTTTTTTTAGAATATAAAATTTTCTTTCCACACCTTCAGACTTTGTTTGTATGTTGGTGTTGAAAACCACAACGTTTTCTTCCTTTCCGTCTTTATCTAAATCTCCTTTGACTTCTAGAATTTTTTCGTAACCTTTTGGTATAATAAAATTTTTCAATTCCTGAGAATAAAAAATCGTGAAGAGAAAAATTGTGATTAATGATAAGACATTCTTCATTTGCATTTATACTTTTTTAATCTAAATTCTCAGAGTTTATAAAAATAATGATTTCATTTTTATTTATTTTGGAGAATAATGAATCGCCTTTTTTGTGATTAACTTTATAAGATTGGCCATTATATTCAATATGATCTTTTTCTTCTTTTAAAAATAAAAATCTAAATCCATCTTCAATTTTAGAATAATGATTATCAAAAAAATCAAATTTATAAACTAAAATGCTTTCACCATGGGGAACAATTCGTTTAGTTAAAAAATTCCATTTGTAAATCCATCGGTTTGTTGTTAAATAAGATTTATTATCAAATTTAATATAGCCATCAGGAGCATACCCTTGAACATTTTTCTCATTAAATTCTGCGTAAACAACTTGGTAGTCTTTTTTAAATAAGACCAAACATATTACGATTATTAAGAAAAGTGTTGAAAAAGTATAAATTAATACTTTTTTCATGATGTAGCAGAAAGAATCTCTACTAAATCCTCCCAAAACATCGGATAAGATTTTTCCACCACACTTTCATCTTCAATATTTAAATGTTTAATCAAACAAAACGGAGCAAAGCTCATGGCCATTCTGTGATCCTGATAGGTTTTTATGGAAATATTTTCTTCAGCATCTTTAAATTCCAAAGATTTTATGGTCAAATCTGTAATTTCCGTTTCTGTTCCAAGCTTTTTCAACTCGTTGTGTAAAGCTGAAAGTCGGTCTGTTTCTTTTACTTTTAAAGTTCCCAGACCTGAAATTTCAAATAAGATTTTCAACGCTGCTGCTGTCACACAAAGTGTTTGAGCAATGTCCGGACAGTTATTCATATCCAAAACAATTTTCTCAGGGAATTTGAAATTGTCAATCGGTTGAAGTGTTATTTTTTGTTCTTCTTCCGTGAAAGTAGTTTTAATTCCGAAAAACGTTTCATAAAGATTAACAATAGCTGAATCTCCCTGTGTAGATTCTTTGTAAAAACTTTTCAGATGAACCGTTTCTCTTCCAATCGCAGAGAATGAATAAAAGTATGAGGCCGAACTCCAGTCGCTTTCTACTTCATAATTGACAATTGACGATTGATCGTTGACTTTAAAATTTTCAACTCTAATAGTGTTTCCTTCAAAAGTATTTTTAATTCCGAATTTTGTAAGAATATCGAGAGTCATTTCAATATAAGATCTCGAAGTAATTTCGCCCACCAAATTGATTTCTAAACCGTCTTCTAATTTTCCCGCAATCAATAAAAGAGAAGTGATAAACTGGCTCGAAATATTTGCCGGAACATCTACCTTCGACTTAGTAATTTTCTTTCCCGTAATTTTCAAAGGTGGAAAACCTTCATTTTCTAAATATTCAATTTTAACTCCTAAATTTTGCAAAGCTGTTACCAGATTTTTAATCGGGCGTTCTTTCATTCTTCCGGAACCTGTCAAAATTGTCGTTTTTCCTTCTTGAATTGAATAATATGAAGTTAAAAAGCGCATCGCCGTTCCCGCGTGATGAATATCAACAGTTTCAGAGTTTGTTGAAAGTGCTTTTTTAAGTAATTGAGTGTCCTGAGAATTAGATAAATTCCCGATTTTTATATTTGAAAATAAACTTTCCAAAATCAACAAACGATTCGAAATGCTTTTCGAACCGCTAATTTGTATTGTTTTATTTTCTGATAATTTTGATTTTTCTAGCTTCATTATTTCTTCAGATTCAAGACGTTTGATCTCTTATTTCAATTTTTGATTATTTTGATGACGGTCTTTATCACGATCAGTTTTAACCTTCATTTTTTTGTCGAAAGCTTCCTGTAAATTGATTCCGGTTTGGTTGGCAAGACATAGAGTAACAAACAGTACATCAGCTAATTCTTCACCCAGATCTTTGGTTTTATCGCTTTCCTTTTCGCTTTGCTCGCCGTATCTTCTTGCAATGATTCTTGCGACTTCCCCAACTTCTTCCGTCAACATAGCCATATTGGTCAGTTCATTAAAGTAACGAACGCCAATTGTTTTGATCCATTCGTCGACTTGCTGTTGAAGATTAGTGATTTCCATATTTATTGATAAGCTCCCAAAGTAACATTTGAAGTTCTCGTAACTCCAACAATATCTGTAGGAACTGTTGCAGCAATAGAAACGGCACCTTTATTTCTTGCCGGAGAATCTGCTTTCACACGTAAATTCATTTGGGCGATAAAGTAGTTAGTAAACTTAGGATCTTCATTTTTATAACTTTGAATTACATTCATAGGGTTATTATCAAAAGTAAATCCAGCACCAGAAGCTCCAGCATATTTTATTGATGAGTTTTGAATTAAGAACTGAAACTGCTGTCCGGGTGTCTGCTCAAAACTTATTGAATTATCTCGGTCTGAGTATACAATACTATTCAAAATACTCAGATTCTGAAGGGCGCCTTGTTCGGTTTGTCCGCTGTCATTTTTCCATTCATTGGTTGCGAATATTCCCATACGGTTCAGCGATCCCATTGTTCCTGAATAATTGGCAATGGTAGCATGTGTGTAAGAGTGATTTCCGCCTTTAAAAATTCCTATGGCAGATTCACCACAATTATTCATGACCAGGTTATTTGCAGTAACGGTTGACGCCACCGCATAAATACCATATTCCTGAAAGGTATGAATAAACGAATTTTTGATCGTAGCAGTACTTTGTTTTAAATCGAGACCTCTGGTTCCTCCGAAAAGTCTGGTGTGATTCATGTTTAAAAGAGAACCTGCTTCCATTTTAATAGAATTCCAGTTTTTTGGAATCGTGTCATAATAAGTATCATTTCTGTCTCCACGAACGATGATTTGATCGGCTTGCGTTCCATTCATATTTAATGTTGCTCCTGCAGCCACCTTCATTCCGCTGTTTTTGTGGAAATATACTTTCGTTCCAGCCTGAATATTTAACGTAACACTTTGATCTACGGTAAGATTCCCGTAAATTATTTTAGCCTTATTGTTTGACCAGGTTGTGTTATTTGTTAAAATATTTGGATTGGATGGAGTCTGAATAAAAAATTCAGCATCCTGAACCAC
Organism: Chryseobacterium sp. CY350; assembly: GCF_027945075.1. NCBI lineage: Bacteria > Pseudomonadati > Bacteroidota > Flavobacteriia > Flavobacteriales > Weeksellaceae > Chryseobacterium > Chryseobacterium wangxinyae. The sequence continues at coordinate 2,311,988 of NZ_CP116034.1, read as the reverse complement.
AGAAAATAAAGTCACATGCTGCTTACCTGCAGGACTTGTGAAAATGACACGATCTTCAGCTATTGCTTCAGGCCCTGTCGCCTGCGGGGCGATCTCTACAAATATATAAAGACTGTCTTTTGCTCTTAAAGGAACATTTGTAAATTCATGCCCGGTTTTTCCGTCAACATTGATCTTATATAAAGAAGCAGATCCTTTCTCAAGGTTGATCTTCGGAATCATGATGTCTTTGTCTTCGTTGTTATAAACTTTTACAGCATAGGTTTCGGATCTTACCTGATGATAAACCGTATCGCAAAATACCGTATCTCTCGAAAAGCTCAGTTCCTGGGAAGGAGCATCAAAGGAAATCTCATCTTTATTACAGGAAACAGCAAAAACCAACATCCAGAAAGAGCAAAACAGAAGTAATTTAAATTTCATCGAATTTGAATTTAATATAGATTTCAAATTTAACGAAAATACTTCAATTTTCATATGTTACTGTTTATTGTTTCTGTAATCGGTTCATTCTAGTGATTTAAATTCATTTAAACCAGTAATTGGTGATCTCTAAAAAATTATTGCTCAACTATTTGTATATTATAAAAAATATTGTATTTTTGCAACCTAAAATTTAGCAGAGAAATACCATTACTATTTCGAAAGCAAACTTTAATTTTTTTAAAAAATTGTATTATGAAAAAAGGAATTCACCCAGAAAATTATAGACTTGTTGTTTTCAAAGATATGAGTAACGACGAGGTATTTGTAGGAAAATCTACTGCTGACACAAAAGACACTATCGAGCACGAAGGTGTAGAGTATCCATTAATTAAAATGGAAATCTCTTCTAGCTCTCACCCTTTCTACACAGGAAAGACTAAATTAGTTGATACTGCAGGTAGAGTAGACAAGTTCATGAATAAATACAAGAAATTCTCTAAGTAATTTTTTGTTTTAAAAATATTTAAAGTCTTCCAAAATTTTGGGAGACTTTTTTATTTGTATTAATGAGAATTTAGACATTAGATATTAGAATTTAGTTTCAGGATTTGTATTTTTGCTTTAATTAGAAAATGGAAGTGCGATTGGTTGTTTTTTCGGAACTCTCCTCTTTCATTCTCTAGCTTCTAGTCTCTAACATCTAACTTCTTATCAAATGCAATTAGTATTTTCAGATGCACAATATTGGGAAGATTTTCTTCCGCTTACTTTTACCCGTCCTGTTGCAGAAATGCGATGCGGAATTCTGACTTTCTCAGAGAGATGGCAGAAAATTTTAGAAAACACAGATGTTTCTTTTTTCACTGAAAATTATCTTCAGGAAAAATTTAAAAATCCGGAAAATATTGAAAGTCTTTTTCTGGTAACTAATTTTTTACCCACTGAAACAATCACTCAGCAAATTAAAGATCTACAATTGGGTGAAGCTTTGGTTTATGAAGATGAACTGATCGCTGCAAAAATCAATATGAAAGGTTTTTCTCTGAATCAAATCGAGAAAATGACCGATATCAAAGAAGAATTAATTTTCTTTAAAAAGCCAACTGATCTTTTTAATTATAATGATAAAGCCATCGATTTCGATTTTAAATTATTGACGAAAGGAAGAATCTCGCAGGAATTGTCTTCAACAAACGGATTTTTAGGCGACAAAAAAGATTTGTTCATTGAAGAAGGTGCGCAAATCGAATTTTCAACCATTAATACTAAAGCCGGAAAAATCTACATCGGCAAAAATGCAGAAGTGATGGAAGGTTGTAATCTTCGAGGCCCGATAGCATTGTGTGAAGAATCTAAATTTAATTTAGGAGCAAAAATTTATGGCGCAACTACGGTTGGTCCGCATTGTAAAGTAGGTGGCGAAGTCAATAATATTATTATTTTCGGATATTCTAATAAAGGTCATGACGGTTTTGTTGGAAATTCGGTGATTGGTGAATGGTGTAATCTGGGTGCAGATACCAATTCTTCTAATCTTAAAAATAATTATGCCAACGTAAAACTCTGGAGTTACAGAACCAAACATTTTGAAGACACAGGTTTACAGTTCGCTGGTTTGATTATGGGTGATCATTCTAAAACTGCTATTAATACACAATTGAATACAGGAACCGTCATTGGTGTCGCTTCGAATATTTTCAGGGAAGGATTTCCTCCTAATCTGATTGAAAACTTTTCTTGGGGCGGATTTAAAGATGATGAACGATTTAAATTAGATAAAGCCTACGAAGTTGCCGAGAAAGTAATGGCCAGAAGAAAACTGCCTTTAACAGGAGATGATAAGGCGATTTTGAAACATATTTTTGATAATTATTAAATATAGTGAAAAGAAATTGAACCATTAAGATGACTTAAGTACTTAAGTTTTTTAAGGGAATTATCTGAGATAATCAGTAAGCGATGCGTCTTAAAGCAAAGCTCAGCTTAAAAAATCTAAAATTCTCCAATGCCTTAATGTTTTAAAATCGAATTGTTTTTTCAATTTAAAAATAAAACTTCAATTTTTTTTGAAGTTTTTTTGTTTTAGATGTAATGTTTTTGAGTTTTTAGATGTCTTACTTATAGAAACAAACTTATGACCCAAGAGATTTTCAAGAATACGGTTTTCATACTCAAAGATGAGATGTATCGTTTTGCGAAAAGATTTGTCATGAGCAGTGATGAGGCAGAAGATGTGGTGCAGGATTTAATGATCAAGTTTTGGCAGAAAAAAGAAGAACTTCAAAATTTTGGAAATTTAAAATCCTACGCATTAAAATCTGTAAAAAACGAATGCCTCAACCGATTGAAACACCACGACGTGAAGTTGGGCTTTGCAGATCTGCAGCTTCACCGATCGGAACTCTACAGTATGGATGTGAATAATCTCAAGGAGCATATTATTGGTTTTATCAACCAGCTTCCTGAGAAACAGAAAATGGTCATCCATTTGAAAGATGTAGAAGAGTATGATGTGTCGGAAATTTCTGAAATGCTGGAAATGGAAGAAAATGCAGTAAGAGTAAATCTTATGCGCGCAAGACAAAAAGTAAAAGAACAAATCTCACAACTGATGAGCTATGAACAACGATCAATATCAAAATAAATATAAAGAAGTCTTCAAAGACTTAAAGGAAGAAAAAATGAACTGGGATTTTGAGGATTTTCTTCAAAAGGCAGAAAGTAATCGTAATGACAGCGATGACATTATTCCTATCACCAAAGCTAAGCCTTCGTTCCCAAAATGGTTTTGGATGGCAGCAAGCCTGGTTTTGCTTTTCAGTGTCGGATTGTTTTTTTATGATAATCAAAATGCAGATGTAGAAAACCAGGCGCAATTGGTCGCTACTGAAATTCAAAAGCAAAAATCTGATTTTATAAAAGAAAATCAAGAGCATCAGACTCGGGTTGCAGTTTTAAGCAACGATTCGATCTCTGTGGAAAAAAGAGATTCTATTTTTGAGGAGAATTCTATAGCTGAAGTTGATGTTTTAGATAAAATTCTATCAAAAAGAAGTAGAATTAAGAAGGAAACAAAGCCAAGATACGTCAGCAATACGGCTGTTAAAAATATAAAAGATTCCACAGGATACAAAGATTCTTATGTCATCGTCAACGGAAAAAGAATAGATAACATGGAAGAGGCCATTAACGTTACAAAATATTCATTTCAGGTTGTGGCCGGCAATATGAATCAGGCTTTATCTCAGCCAAAAGTAATGGACAACGTAGAATACTAATAGAACAATCAATATAGATTACGCAACTGATCAGGCGGCTTGTAGTCAACTAATTTAAATTTTAATTAAGTCATGAAAAAAATATTCATCATATTCGCGCTCGCTTTTTCACATTTTTTTACTGTGTACGGGCAAAAAGAAAAACTAGATCAGCTTTTTGATAAATACCAGGAAACGGAAGGAGTAACATCCATCAAAATTGCAAAGCCGATGTTTGGGATGCTTAGCAATCTGAATATTGCAGATTCTGAACTCGATCAGATAAAACCTTTACTGGCGAAAATCAACGGATTAAAAGTTTTGATTACCGAAAATCCCGAAAATGGAAAGTCTCCTAATAATCTAAATCAATTAAACAAAGAAATAACTTCTTATCTCAAAAACATGAATTACAGCGAAATGATGTCTGTGAAAAATGGAGACAGTAAAGTGAAATTTCTTTCTTCTGAAGCAAAAAACGGAATTCTTGAAGACATTCTACTAAGAATTGATAGCGGAAACGGTGAAAGTATTCTTGTGATGCTTGACGGGAAACTTTCAATGGATGATGTTAACAAAATAATCAACTCCGGAGAAACGCAGACAAGATCTTCAAATACAACTACGGTTAGAAACAGTTTTAATTCAGAAGAAAATTCGTCTTACTTAAACGGAGAAAACAGAAATGTAGGTGAGTTTTCAGGAATTGAAGTGAGCACGGGTGTGAATGTGGTTTTCAAACAGGAAAATTCTACGAATATAAAAGTTTATGCAGATTCAGATAAACTTCAAAATGTTATTACTAAAGTAGAAAATGGAGTTTTGAAGGTTTATGTAGATAATAAAGGTGCAAAAAAGATGAAATTTAAAAATCTGAGTGTCAATATTTCGTCTCCGAAAATGGATGATATCAAAACATCTTCAGGGTCTACTTTTACAGTTGTAAATTCAATTAAAGAAAATAATTTGCGAGTTGATGCATCGTCCGGATCAAGCATTGTTGGAAAATTTATAATTAATAATACTACAGATCTCAATGTAAGTTCGGGTTCTAATGTGAAAGCCAACATCACTTCCGGGAAAATAATGATGAAAACTTCAAGCGGTGCAAGTGCTATTGTAGAAGGAAATGCAGATATTGGAATGATTGACGTAAGCAGTGGTGCAGTAGTAAAAGCTGAAAATCTTCGAGTAAATGTTGCAGAAATAGAATCTACATCCGGAAGTAGCGCTTCAGTGAATGTACAGGATAAAATGAAAGTGAAAGCGTCATCAGGAGGATCGGTAAAGTACAAAGGAAATCCAAAAATTGACTCTGATATCAGCAAAATGTCTGGAGGAAGTCTTTCATCAATCAACTAATACCAAAACCATGAAAATCTTTAAAACAATCTTCGTTACCATTTTTATGATGTTTCTGATGCAATCATGTATCGTTTCAGAAAAACCGAATATGGCATTTTTCTCAAAATCAGAATATGATTACAAAGGAGCGAAATTCGTGAGTATCAACGTACCTTTGTTTCTAGCTAAACCTTATATTAAAAAAGCGTTACGAGATGAAGGTGAAAACGAAGCTGTGATTGCATTGGTGAAAAAAGTTTCTAAAATAAAAGTTCTCACGGTAGAAAACGGAAACAAAAAGATGCTGAAAGACTACGCAAGTTATTTAAATGATAATAATTATGAAGATTGGGCAACCATAAAACATGACGGAAATAACGTCAATATCAGAGTGAAACAAAATGGTGAATCAATCAAAAATATGCTGATTACCCTCAATTCTGATAAAGATCTGGTTTTTGTGGATGTTAAGGGTAGTTTTACACCCGAGGATATTTCCCGGATGATCAGCCAGGTTTCAGATAAGTAAAATTCATATTAACTTATTTTATATTGTGAGAAGTCGTAGTCGTTAAGATTGCGACTTTTTTAATAAATATAATTGATTATTAAGTTTTATTTAAACTATTAAAATGGATTTTCGTATCTCGCTAAAAATTCTTAATTTTGCAAGAAAGTAAAGATGTCTATTCATAACAAAATTGTAGAGACAGCCATCACTTTCGATGACGTGCTTCTAGTCCCTGCTTATTCTGAAGTTTTACCTAATCAGGTTTCATTAAAATCAAGACTTACCGATAAAATTACGCTCAATGTTCCTATCGTTTCCGCTGCTATGGATACGGTGACAGAAGGTGATTTGGCGATTGCATTGGCAAGAGTTGGTGGTTTAGGTTTCATACACAAGAACATGACGATTGCTGAGCAGGCTGCACAGGTAAATCGTGTAAAGCGTTCTGAAAACGGAATGATCTCTGATCCTGTGACTCTTACAAAAGATCATACTTTGGCTCAGGCTAAAGAAACAATGGCTAAATATAAAATCTCTGGTCTTCCTGTTGTGGATCCGGACAATGTTTTAATCGGAATTATTACCAACAGAGATGTGAAATATCAGGAAAACCTTGATATGAAAGTTGAAGAAATCATGACAAAAGATCATTTGATTACTTCTGATAAAAGCACAAACCTTGAAAAAGCCAAAGAAATTCTTCTAAAAAACAGAGTTGAAAAACTTCCGATTGTAGATAAAGAATATAAGCTTGTAGGTTTAATTACGATTAAAGATATTGACAATCAATTAGAATATCCAAATGCTAATAAGGATGAAAACGGTCGTTTGATCGTTGGAGCCGGAGTTGGAGTAGGTGAAGATACAATGGATAGAATTGCAGCTTTGGTGAAAGCCGGAGTTGATATTATCGCTATTGATTCTGCACACGGTCATTCTAAGGGAGTTTTATACAAGATTGCAGAAATAAGAAAAGCATATCCGGATTTAGATCTGGTTGGTGGAAATATCGTAACTGCTGAAGCTGCCGAAGATTTGATCAAAGCTGGCGCGAATGTGCTTAAAGTTGGCGTTGGTCCTGGTTCTATCTGTACAACAAGAGTGGTTGCAGGAGTTGGAGTCCCTCAATTATCAGCGATTTATAACGTGTACGAATATGCTAAATCTAAAAATGTAACCGTTATCGCAGATGGAGGTGTAAAACTTTCAGGTGATATTGTAAAAGCAATAGCAAGTGGAGCAGGAGCTGTAATGGTAGGTTCACTTTTAGCAGGAACTGACGAATCTCCGGGTGAAGAAATTATTTACCAGGGAAGAAAATTTAAAGCTTATCAGGGAATGGGAAGTCTTTCTGCAATGAAAAGAGGCGGAAAAGAAAGATATTTCCAGAGTGAAGCGAAGAAATTTGTGCCGGAAGGAATTGAAGGAAGAGTTCCGCATAAAGGGAAATTAGAAGATGTTATTTTCCAGTTAACCGGAGGTTTGAGAGCCGGAATGGGTTATTGTGGAGCAAAAGATATCGAAGCTTTACAGAAAGACACCAAAATGGTCATGATCACAGGAAGTGGACTGAAAGAGTCTCATCCTCACGATGTTATCATCACTTCAGAAGCTCCGAATTATTCTTTATAAGAGAAATGTAATTCAAAAATAAATATAAACTCACAGAAATTTCTGTGAGTTTTTTTATTAAAACAAAATTGCAGTACAAAGAATATAATGGAATTTTTTGTCTCCTTTTTCTTAAATAACGAATATTTATCTGATATTCTTACCCATATTCAATTCAGGATATTTTTCTGAATCTGAATTTTCTTTTAATTACCGCATTTAGAAATTGCCCTTTCGATTTTGCTTCCTTAAACTTATCAAAAATCTCCTGCGGAACCTTTACGTAATCATATACAGAACCCGACTGATATATGATTCTTAATATTTCGGTCTCAGGATAATAACTGTATTGTTTGACAACACTTGATGGCATGATTTATTTTCTGCAAATAATATTCCTTTCATTAAAATTTAAGATGCAGGAATTAGTTTCGTTAAAGCAAAAAAAAGCCTTTCAAAAAACTGAAAGGCTTAGATTGTAATTATTTTTTGAGATTGTCTTTAAAATCGTCGATCCGAAAATCTGTCAGAAAATTACCTTTTTCTATTTTTTCTTTGGAGTAAAGTCTGAAATCATTTTCGGTTTTTTCCAGAAGATAATCATACGGCCCAACCTGAGAAATCAGCTTCACCAACACTGGCGAAATTTCCAAACAAATAAAAAGTCCCATGATAAATGCAGCAGCAGTTGCAATAATGGCTGAGTTTTTCCCTAATTCATCTAACGCCTGAAGTCTCGCAGCAAAACCGTTAAATTTATCCTCAATGGTTTCGGTTGATTTTCTTTCGGTTTCCAGATTGGTGTATACTTTAGAAATCTCTTTATCTAAATATTCCAATCTTGGGGCAGCCTGTTTTCGGTAATTTTCCAGATCAATTCTTCGCTGCTCTTTAAGTTCCTGTTTACGTTTTGCGTTCGGGCCGAATCCTTCTTTACCACTCGTTAAACCGGATTGTTTACCCAAAATCTCTTTTTCAAGTTCTACCGCAGCCGAATCGTAAGATTTTTGATATTGAGCGATTTTATCTGAGATTTGCTTTTTTTCTGTATCAAAAGGACCGCTTTGTTGCAGAATCCGCCCGTTCATCTCGCCTTGAAGCTGTTTTTTATTTCTTTGAATAATGGTATTCAGTTGTTTGTTGACTTCTTTTTCGAAAATCTTCAGTTCCAATGGTTTAGAAATGATAATTCCTAAAAACGTAGCCAAAATCAGCCTTGGTATAGACATTAAAATCTGATTCCACCAAGTTCCTGTTTTTTTAATGGAAGAAACAATGTATCTGTCTAAATTAAAGATCATTAAACCCCATAAAATTGCAAATCCTACAGCGATCCATAGATCATCAAATATGGTGTACATCGCATAGCCCGCTGAAAGTGTAGCAAAAATCGCGGTAAATAAAACAATGCCGCCAATTCCGGAGAATTTATTCCATTCACTGGGTGTTTTTCTGAGGATATGTATGTTCCCTCCTGAGCAGATCATCAGAAATTTCTGAAACCAATTAATCTGATGACTGTTCTGATTTATAGTTTGTTGAATATTTTTCATGATAGAAATTTATACAAAATTAGTATTAAAAATCATACCATTGTTACAAATAGTAATATGTTTTACCAAGTATATATCATTAAACATTGTCTAGTTTGATTACCAATGATTTACGAGTTTGTTTTCAGATTGAGATTATTTTAATCTATCAGGATTCTGTTTCAAAAAACTTTCCCAGCCGGTGTAAGATTTTGTATTTGTAAGAGTTCCGGAATTGAAATGATGACATACAGCGACAGCCAATCCGTCGGAAGCATCCAGATATTTTGTGGGAAATTCTTTTAGATTGAGAAGATTCTTAAGCATTCCGGCAACCTGCTCTTTGCTGGCGTTTCCGTTTCCCGTGATTGCCATTTTTATTTTTTTCGGCGAATATTCTGTAATAGGAATATTTCTATGAAGACTTGCAGCCATTGCAACGCCTTGAGCACGACCCAATTTCAGCATAGACTGTACATTTTTACCAAAAAAAGGTGCTTCTAATGCCACTTCATCAGGATGAAACTCATCAATCAGAGCAAGAGTTTTATCGAAAATATATTTAAGTTTCGTCTCATGATTTGGGTATTTCTTTAAAATAAGTTCATGGATAGAGATCATTTCCATCTTTCCTTTTTTGACTGAAATAAGACCAAAACCCATTATAGCTGTTCCCGGGTCAATCCCTAAAATTATTTTCTCTGCTTCTATCATCGTGTCAAAGATATGACATTCTGATTTTTTATTAAATATTTATATTATCGTATCTATACTTTTTATAAATTAGTAAAAAAATACCATGATAAAATTAATTAATTTATTGACTGTCAGTGTCTTGTTTTTATATGGAAATCATCACTACAAAGGGCAGTCTCACAAAGCAATCAATCCTGCTGTACAAAGTGATAACCAGATTTCATATCTCTTTTTCAAAATCGCTAAACAAGATTCACGGCCGGAAAAGATCACTTTTGTAGAAAAGAAAACGGTTGCCGGAAAAATGAAATCGATCCCTTCATTAAGCTTAGAGAATGCAAAAAATGGTGATTTATTAATCACATTGGTCGACTCTGGCGGGAAAATGATTGCGCAGCAAATCATAGAAGATCCTCTAAATCCTGAATTGGAAAGCTTTGGTGACAAGATCGAAAGGCACAAACTTACGCTCAAAGAAACTGAATTTAGTGTAAGATTTCCTTTCTCAAAAGAAACAAAATCTGTGAAAATTGAGAAGATTTTTGATTCTTCCAAGAAATTATTGTTCATCCAAAACTTTTAATCATGAAAAAATATTTACCAATTCTTTTGATGAGCAGCTCACTGTGCTTTTCTCAGACTTTCGACACTGTACCGTTATTGCAGAGCGGATCAAATGATAAGAGAATCAATATCGCTGTTTTGGGAGATGGTTTTACGGTCGCTCAACTCCCCGCTTTTGTAACTTCGGCACAAAATACGGTTGATTATCTTTTTACAAAAAGTCCTTACACAGAATATAAAAATTATTTTAATGCGTATGCTGTGAAAGTAATTTCTACAGATACAGGAGTGAAGCATCCCGGCACGGCTACTGATGTTACGGAGCCGATAATTCCCGTATCAAATCCTAACAATTATTTAGGATCTACATTTGATGTTAATGTTCACAGATGTATTTACAGCTATACACCAAATAAAGTTGCTCAGGTTTTAGCCGCCAATGTTCCGGATTATGACATCACCTACGTTCTTGGAAACTCTACAGAATATGGCGGTTGTGGCGGTACGTATGCTTTTGCGTCATTGGCTACGGCAGCAAACGAAATCGTTGTGCATGAGCTAGGTCACTCATTTGGAAATCTGGCCGATGAATATTGGTTCGCAGGTTCCGGCGAATCCCCAAATAAAACCCAAACTTCAAACCCTGCCACTATAAAATGGAAAAACTGGGTGGGTTTAAATTCGATCGGAGTTTATCCTTACACCGAAAGCCCATCTTGGTTCAGACCTCATCAAAGCTGTGAGATGAGATATCTCAATCAGCAATTTTGCTCGGTTTGTAAAGAGAGAATTATCGAAAAAATTCATTCACTGGTTTCGCCTGTAGATTCTTACACTCCTGCTAATACAAGCACCGTGAGTGCAAATTCAAATATTACTTTTACGGTAAACGAAATTCTTCCGATACCCAATACCTTAGTTAATACGTGGACGCTGAACGGAACTTCTCTTCCGGCAACAGCTAGTACCTTAACGATTACTCCGGCTCAGCTCAATACGGGAAATAACACGCTTCTTTTTTCGGTCACGGATAACACTGCGCTGGTGAAAACCGACAGTCACAATACGGTGCATTTTACCAACGTTTCCTGGACTTTAAATAAAGGCAGCTTGGGTACTTCTGAGATAAAATCAGAAGAAAGAAGATTTACAATTTACCCGAATCCTGCAAATACAGAATTTTTCATCAGAGGAAAATCTGATTTTAACAAAAGTTTAAAAATAAATCTTTATGATGCATCAGGAAAAATGATTGCCGTACAATTTGAACTGAAAGATTCTAAAACGATCTACGTTAATATTGCAGATCTTCCTTCCGGAGTTTATACGATGGCTGCAACTGAGAATAAAAGTTTAATAATATCTCAGAAGATCATTAAAGAATAAAAAATTTAAAATTAATAAAAAGAAACCGACTTTTCACAGGTCGGTTTTTTTATTCTTTTGAGAGTTTCTTTTCTGCAACAGGAACCCATTTTCCATCGTGGCGAAGCAAAATTATCTTGTCAACGAAGAATTTAGTTTTAAATTCTTTTTCCTTATAAACTTCCCACGCTTCCATATATTTTTCCCAGGTTAAGTCTCTATAACCAACAGTAACATGAGGATGAAAAGAATAATTTTTATAACTAAATATCTCTTTCACCTTTAATTGTAAATCTTTTAACTGCTCATTTTCCTCGGGCTTTACATACAAAACAGGATTTTTAGCATTGGGGAAACTTCCAAAACCATTTAATGTAATTTCAAAAGGCGAAATGTTGGTGTCAATTTTATGAAATGCCACATGAATATCATTTTCTAAATTCAGTTCTCTTTCAAAAGGTTGAAATAAAGTGATGTGAGCATCATTTTTTAATGCTTTTGAATTATTATAATTTAAAGCTAAATCTTCTTTGAAAACCTTCACTTCATCAATGATTTTCTGAGGCGGATAAATGGCGATGAAATACATTTTTTTCATGCTGTAAAAATATACTTTTTAAAATTATTGATTAAAATTCTATACATAAGAAAATTATACATAGATTTGTTATGTATAAAAATAAGATTTGAAAAAAAATAGTCTTTACAAAGGAACATTACAAAATATCATTTTGAAATTACTTTCAAAAGAGGTGAAAATGTATGGCTACCAAATGACTCAACGCGCAAAAGAACTCACGGAAGGCGAGTTGGAAATGACGGAAGGAGCACTATATCCTTTACTTCATAAATTGGAAGGTGACGGTATAATTACTTCCGAAATTCAGAAAATAAACGGAAGAGACCGAAAATATTATCTGTTAACCGAAAAAGGAAAAAAGCAACAGGCTGCGCAGGAAACCGAAATGAAAACTTACTTATTTAATCTAAATACCATTTTTAATATATGATAACCATTCATCAGGAAAACGAGATAAAAGCTTTTCTTCAGAAAAAAAAGTTGAGTTCTGCTATTTTTAATGAAATTTATGATCATTTTGTGGTTCAGATCTTAGCATTGATGCAAACTAATCTTAGTTTTCAGGAAGCATTTCTAGAAACTAAAATCGGTTGGCAATACGAGCTGGAAATGGTAAAGGCTGATATTTTGTCATTCAAAAGAATCGCCAGAATTGAAAAAACAGTTTTAAAGTCTAGATTTAGAAACATTATTCTATCTTCAATTAGTCTTTCTATGCTTGGTTTGGGTGCATTTTTATTTTTAAATGATTATTTCTACATCATCCAAGCGTGTTTAGCTGTATTTTGTTTTTCTATGCTTTTGTACAATTTTGCATTAAAAAAAATGAAGTTCAGAGAATATATTGAAGTAAGTTTTCATCCTTTGATTATAAGAAATCTTATTGTAGGATGTATTTTATTTTTAGCAGTAGGATATTTTTCTCAAAATTTATATTTCTACGATTTCGGAATGGCCAAAGTTTTTACAATGTACGGCATGTTGGTACAAATTCAATTGTTGTATTTCAGAAGTAAAAAAGTAAATGTTTTAATTTAAATGTTTTTAGAAATGATAAACTCGGCGCAGCAAAAGCAAATAGAAGACTATCTTATTTTAAACAAACTTCCACTTGATATTCTGTTAGAAGTCCGCGATCATATGATTTCACAGGTGTCAGATCTTCAGATTCGTGAAAATCTGAGTTTCGATGAGGCTTTTTTTAAAACTAAAATCGCATGGGAACCGGAATTTAAAATGACGAAGTATTTTATGTTTTATACAGGAGAAGTATCTGTATTGGAAAAAAACATTGTAAAAGCAAAGTTTAACAGTATTCTTAAAAGGTCAATCCTAATTGCTATTGTGCTTTTTATTGTTAATTTATTTGCTATTTATATTTCGAAAACTCCGGAGTTTTATGGAATTCTATTTAAAATACAAAACGGATTAGTCTTCGCTGTTCCGCTCGCACTCTGGATTTTCCATTACAATAAGAGAAAGTTTTTTCGAATAGATAATAAGTATAGAGGTAAATCATTTTATACGATGTATCAGCAAAATAATATGATACTTATCGCTTGTATTTCTTCAACGGCACAGATTATTATGCATAATGGTACTTCTGCGTATAACTTTTTTAGAACTGATTTGCCTGTTGATCATATAACTGTTATACTGACGATTTTAATTCCTTTTTTAGCACATATTATGTTGATTTTTGGATCAATTAATTTATTTGAGCATAACAAAGCTTTAGAAAAAATTCAGGATTATATCAAATTTTCAGAAGCTGAATAATTAATCTAGAGAAACATTTTCCATCATATCCGTGAAATTTTTAATCTCACGATGAGGTTTAAAAGTTGCGCTTTTTCCTTTTTCTTCATCGGCAATGTTCGATAGAATAATCACCGAAGTTTTTGTTTCCGGATAATAAATATTTAGCGAAGGTGATCCTTTAATATATCCGCTGTGAAAATAAGCTAAAGGTTTTCCGATGTTCATCATAATTCCGTAACCATAACCCATTTTCCCAAAAATCTGATGCTGTCTTTCAGCACTTTTGTTTAAGAATTTTTTTAAAGTTTCGGGTTTTATAATTTTTCCCGAATACAGCAGGTTGTTCCACAGATGAAGATCATCGATTGTTGAAAGAATTCCGCCCGCGGCAATTCCTATTTCTTTATTTCCTAATCTTTTCGGCATATTGGCGATTTTCTCAAAATTTTTAGCATTTCCAAGATAGGCTCCGGCGAAATTCTCACCTTCAAATATATTTCCTGTTGAAGAGTTTTTCATTCCGACCTTTTTAAAAAGATCTGTCACATTTTGATCATAAGATTTCCCGGAAACATTTTCAATGATTTTGCCTAAAGCATTAAAACCATCATTGGAATAATTAAAACCTGAACCAATTTTAAAAATGAGTTTTTCTCCAAAATTATTTAATCCCGAAGTGTGATTCAAAAGCTGATGAATGGTGATATTTTCATATCCATTAGAATGAAATTCTTTTAAATATTTCGACACTTTATCTTCTAAACTCAGCTTTCCATTTTCCATTTCCAACAAAATCATGACAGCTGTGAATTGTTTGGAAACAGATCCGATTGCAAAAATCGTCTGATTGTCAATCTTATTCTTTACTTTAAAATCTGAAAAGCCATTATTTTTCCTGTATAGTGTAACTGAGTCTTTAAAAATGGCCACACTTCCATTGAAATTGTATTTACCAAAAACTGAATCAATCTGTTTTTTGTAAAGTTTTGTTTTGTAGACATTGACCGCTGAATCAGCGATCGCATTTTTATCAACTATTTTTGACTGTGCTATTTCAGTTTTTTGGCAGGAAAAAATTGTAGCGGCAATCAGAAAGAAAAAAAAGATTTTTTTGATCATTAATTTGTTGTTTTTAAAGATAGAGGTAAAGATAAAGATTTCTTTAGATCTTAAATCAAATCGCAAAACCAAAACACATATTCTCCATCGACATCGAGTACATCGGACTTCGGTTTTGGGTAAGTTTTCTTTACTATTTCACCAATTTTAAAATGAACCGGATTTTTAAAAATTGGTCCGTCGAAAGTAAACGTGTGAAATTCTCCGTTTTCGCCGCACGGATCTACGTTTTTGGGTAAATCTTTAATGAAATTTTCATCAATAATTCTTCCGGCAAAACTTTTGTCGAGATAGGTTTCGTTGACGCAGGTGACAATGGTTTTAAAACCGAGATCTAAAAATTCTCTGATGAGGTCTGATGTATTTTTTTTCCAAAGTGGGAAAACGGCTTCTATCCCGATTGTTTTTAACTGATCTTCTCGGTATTTTCTTAAATCTTCCAGAAAAATATCGCCAAAAATAGAATGAGTAACGCCTTGAGATTTTATTTCGGTCATCGTTTTATTCATAATTTCGGAATATTCTTCCATAGACGGTTCCTGTGGAAGTTCCATTTTAATTAATTTGAAATCTAAACTTGCGGCTTGCTTTTCCAATAACGAAACGTGAACGCCGTGCATAGAAATTCTCTGAAATTCTTTATTAATGCTTGTCAGCAAAGAAGTAATCTCAAATTTGTCTTCTTTCAAAGTTTTGTACAGAGCAAGCGCAGAATCTTTTCCGCTGCTCCAGTTGAAGATGGCTTTTGGTTTCATATTGATTAAATAGATGCTCGCAAAATAGGAAGAATTTTATTTTTGTCTCCAATAATCTAAAAACTACTATAATTCTTGATATACTTTTATGTGTATATAAGAAGCATATAAAAAAAATGAGGTTTAACTTTCTATTTCAAAACCTGTTTTCTTTACATCTTGTGAAGTCAATGCTTTGCTGAGGATCATACTGTTGTTACAGTATTATTTCATTTTTCTTTTTGCGTTGGAATCTGTAGTTGCAATGAGTTTATTTTAATTTGAATATCAATCTTCACATTTTTTTTAAAATAACTTCTTTATTGTTACTTTCTTGAATAAATTCACAGTCCGTCATTTCTCTTTTTTTTGTCTTTTTATTATAGAAACCATACCAATAAAATTTAAGTGTGTTTTCATCAACTACTTTTATGTAAGCAATAGACTGATCATTTAAATATTCATTCCAAGGTAATTTTGCCCCGAAATTACCACTGTCTTCAGGGATTATTTTTAATTTGTAGGCAATACCTTTTTCAAAATCATATCTTTTAGTTTCAACCAATTTGATATAGATTTGATTAGATAAAACAACCAGAGAAGCTTCCTTATCTTTAATTGTTATACTGGCGACTCCATCTCCGCAATTTATTCGCCATTCACCATTAACAGAGAATTCCGCATTAACATTTTCATTTATATTATCATTTTCTTCCCCATCATCTGAATAACTTAATAGACTACTTATATTTTTGACTTTAATATCATAAATTTTGTATCCGGTTTAGATTTTTCTACTTTTAAAAGTGTGCAATTTTTTGAATTATCAAAACCGTTTACTGTACAAGCCTCATATAAATTTTCTTCTTTTATATATTTAATACTAAGCGTTTTTTTCCAATTAGGATCAATGTCCTGACCATTTATAATAGCGTCATAGTCTAAATCTATATTTTTTAATTTCTCATATAATTTTTGAGACAGATATTTCTGCCGAAGTAAATCAAGATTTTTCTCACTTGCTTTACCGGTGTTTTCCATCTCGGAAAAATACTTGTTATAGAAAATTGTTAATTCTTTTACTATCTCATTATTATTTTGTGAAATTATAATTTTCGAGCTTGGCTTACTAGTTGGTGTTTGACTGCATGCTTGTAGTGAAACACTGATTAGAAGAAGAATGAGTAACTTTTAATGTTCATTTTATTTAATTTTATTTCCATCTATATATATATATATTATATCTTGGGGGATTTTTTCTATATCCAGGACCCGGCCACATGTCTCTTTGCTTAAAATCTGATAACCATTGATTGCCATTATACATACAAATATGCCCGTGAACATGACCTGGAATACTTTGTGTAACCGAATATCACCTTTTACAGGAGTATAACTTGTAGTAGTAATTTCTGTAAATCCTAATTTTGGTAAAAATTTATCGTAAAGTGATGTTTGGAATTTTTATCTCAAATTATTTCGTTTTAGTTAATTTCAAGTTTGTATTATAATTCCATTTTAAATCTCCTACGATAGGACTTTTTAAATAATACACATTATTCTTATGGGTTATTATACCTAAAACATCAATATCTGAATGATTAGTGAAACCATCTCCATCAATAGTTTTTAGATACTTCAAGACTAAAGTATCATTTTTAGGCTCTATTTTACACAAATCAATAAAATATGTTTTATATCCCATTCCCGAAAAAGTACATTCCGAATCTTTAATTTCAATAGAATAATTAATAGAAATTTCAGAGAATTTATCTAATTTTCCATAATCAATATCTACATGATAAACTCCTTTCCAATTGCTTATTTGACTTGTATTTGTTTGTAAGGGTTGAATTTTGGTTGTTAAATTTTTAATTAAAGAATTAAAATTTTGGAGGGAAGTAATATTTTCATTCACATTTTTTACTGTTTTAGTATTTATTAATTTCCAAGATTTATTACTGGAAACATATAAATAGAAATATTTTTTATATGGATATTTATATTCATTTTTTTTAGTAAAAAACTTCTTCGGAATATATTCAGTTATCATATTATATTCAGAAAGATTGTTTTCGAGTCTTTTTTTTATTAATAAATTAATTTGTTTAAAGTAGTTATCGTCTTGTTCATCTTCAGAAAACACATTGTTTTTGGCGTCAAAATCAAACCACTCTTTTTGTTTTTCAGTGTTTTTATTTAAAAAATTTACAGTAAACTCTCCTATACTATTGTCAGTATGCATATATATAGGAAAATCAGAGTTGGGACTTAGCTGATATCCATGAAAATATTTTTGACTGAGAAAATCAGGGATTTTCACTTCCTTTATAGATTTTATATTATTATCTTTTTTTTCTTGCTCTCTGCACGATATAAGCATAAAGATTAAAAATAATCTAAACAATAATCTTATTCTGTTATTTATTAATTTCATAATCTAATTTCCGTTATCATTAAATTTGGTTTTCATATAATCTTCCGGATTTAACCGTTCTGTTAATCTACATTTTAATTGTCCGCTTGTTCCGCCATATATAATATACGATTTACCTGCTTCTACATGTACGTGTCTATATTTCACTTCAACATGCATTGCATTGCCTGTACTTCCTGATAATGCTATAACATCATTGTGCTTAACTTTTTGTCCGGCAATTACTTTTACTTGAGATAAATGTGCATAAAAGATATAAACAGTGTTACCACTTGCATCTTTAGATTTAATAGTAACAGTATTGCCATAACTATTAGCAATTTTCATATCCTTTAACAAAATCATTTTGTGGAAGATCTTTTCTTATATGAATTACTTCACCACACGTCATTGAGCAAACCTCCGTTCCAACAACAGCAAGAATATCAGTTCCTGTATGATAATATTTTGTTCCGTTGCTTCTTGTTCTCGGAGCTTTATTGTATCTATTATGATTTTTATCTCCACTTTGATTAGTCACTTTAGGATTTGAAACTACATCCGCATAGTCAACACATTGCGAACAATCTTCTGGGCATTTTGATACTTATGATGTATTAGGTTTATCCTCTTTCTTTCCACATTCAAAATCTTTTCCTTTGTTGGCAAGTCCTTCTGTAATATATACTTGGACTTTAGTTTTGATTTCGGATTTCCAAACAACACCATCATTATTTACATCTAAACAACGATTTTGACTATATGCATTAACCCTCAAATTTCTAAGTTTTTCAGATTCTGAAGTTCTTGTAGTTATTTTTTTTAATGATGATGCAAAAACTATATGTTCATCCTTTAGCGATGAAGCGGGAAATAAAACTTGTAAATAAAAATCAACAAACTCAACAGATTTTCCTCTTAATGGTTCAAAATACTGCTTTACGTAATCTAATTGTTTCACTGCTGTCATATCTGCAAACTCTTTTACCCGTTTCAGATACCAATCTTCTTTTTTCTTACTTTTCTTATTGTATTTCTGTCCAAAATAATTTTTGACAATTTCTACTGTAATTTCTTTTTTCAAAAGATCTTTTGCAGTACTTGGCATAAATTGAATTAAACCAGTTCCTCCAGAATTTGCCTGATTAGGAACATCAGGTTAAAAGTTCCTCCACTTTCCCATCTAAAAACAGCCATTAAATTATTAGCCATTTTTATTTTATTTTCTTCTCCCCAAAGATCTAAGCAAATTTCAACCACTTTTTTCCTAAATTCACAAGATACATTTGGATGTCCTCCCCAAACTAAATCATATTTTTCGCAGACACAAGTTCCTTCTTTCTTCTCCTCCTTCACCTCCTTCACCATCACGGTAGATTTCCCTTCCGGTTTCTGTCTTTTAGGTTCTTGGTCTTTAGAAGCTGTTCCTTTACTTTCCCACCAATCCCAAAGCTCTTTTCCGGTTTCGGCTATCTTTTCTCCAATGCTTTTTTCTTTTTTTCTTTTTCCTTTTTCTTTTGCGGGTGGCGGTGGAAGTGGTACGTTTTTTCCTTTACGGAAAAGGATTGTAGATTATTTCTACATTTTCAGTTGCATGCTTTTTTGCAGCATATTCCGCCGTTATATAAAATCCAGTTGTTTGGGATCGGATTCGCCTTGCATGGCTTTAGTCAGTATACATTATTTTATTTTTTTGATAGGCATTTCAACGATTCCATTATTGGGTGGTGATGTTGTCAAACTATAAATAAAATAATTTTCGTTACTTCTAATCAATGTTAATAATGGTGATAAAGAATTTTTTCCACCAATTACAACTCTTTTAGTATAAAATTCTATAGAACCTCTGTTTGCGGTTGCGTAAATTCCTCCAACATATTCTTGATAACTATCATCTTTCGTATACCTTACTTCGTCATCATCAGCGAGCCAACTCTTGAAAACACGACTATAAGGCTTAATAAGGAGTATTTCTGAAAAAGATTGATTCTCTCCCCCAACCGTCCGTTAGATTTTCTTGCTTTAAATTATATTTACCTTTCCATTTTTCGAACAAAGAAACAGATATGAACTCATCATGATTATTGACTTCCTCAACTTTTTTTGTAATAGTGTGGATTAAAGTATCAGAAATATTCTTTCCTAGATTTAGGTAGTCAATTTTCCATATTTTCCAAGTTTTTTTTGTAAAAACTATTATTTCTTTAAAAGATATTTATCATTAGGTGGATTTAAAAGGTATATGGTGCTTCCCATTAAATAATATGCACCTTTAATTTTACTAACTATATATTCTAAATTTTTGTCTGATTTCGATTTAAAGACAATTTTATCAGCAGAAACAGATTCTATAAATATATCTTGAATATTATTATCCTCATTATTAATTTTCTCTATAATGGAAATGTCATCTATGCTTAAAATTCTAATAGTATATTTTATCTGAAAATCTCCTTCGGCTCTCGATATCTCAAAATTTGCATAATAATTACCTTTCCACTGGGCAAAATCATCGGAAGCTTTTTGGATTAGTGCTACAAATCTTGCAGGATTTGTTCTAACAGATTCTCCATGTCCATAAGCATCTAAAACGGTAGCAATTTCTAAATGTAAATGCGGAGCTTTACCGCCGCTTGCAATAGAACCTGAAACTCCGGCGTATCCTAAAACCGTTCCGGCGTGAACTTCTTTTTTAGCATTTGCGTCTGCTTCTGTAACAGAAACACTGTCTAAATGCATCTAAATGAAATATACTTCATCTGTTTCTTTGATGTTGATTCCTTTTAATTCGTCTGTGAACTGAGTTTTATAATTTACTTTTTTTTCCTGCTCTAATAAATCTTTTACATTTTGAATCTTAACTCTCACAATCCAACCTGCAGTCGCTGAATATTTAACTTGATGAATATTTCCTTTTAAGCAAGCATATACTTTGTCTTTTCCAGGAATTGCAAAAAAATCAAAACCAGAATGATATTTTTTGGAACCATCAGATTTTCTTCTGCACCAGCCATAAGTTCCACTGGAAGGCTTTATATTTCCCGAATAATTATATTTTGTTAATCTAGGGTTGTCTACAGGATCGTGCCATTTACCACTTTTCTTTTCAGCTTTTGCAGGAGCTGATGATTTTTGACAAGAAAAGCTTGACTCTGCATTAGCTTCTCCTTTGTTGTACCATTTTTCTATTTCTTCTGCAATTTCCCATACATAGGTTTTTCCATCTTCATTTTTTCCTTGTTTATGAAATACTGGGTTTTGAGCATAAGCACTTTGTCTTACCCATTTTGTATTTTGTATAACTTCGCCTTTAGCATTGTAATCCAATTTTATATTTTTATCAAAAACTACATGATTTCTCAGATTTCCCTTTCCACAATCTACAGGCATTAAAATGGCTAAATAAAAATCTGCCAAAGTGTTCAATCTTCCTTTAAATGGCTCAAGATAGTATTCTACAGAAGTTAATTGTTCAAGCTTGGTCATATTTTGCAAATTTCCTTTACTTCCCGCAGATACATTCGTCCCTTTCCTCTATTAATATCATCTGCCGCAGTAGAACCAATCTGTATTAATCCGGTATAACCTAAACTATTAACAATACCTTGATCAAAAGTTCCACCCGTTTCTAAAGCCATTGCAGAAGTTAAATAGTCAGGACTACAGTTAAGGCGTCTGGAAATTTCAAAAATTTTCTTCCTTTCTTGACAGGTGAATTTTTTCCCCCAATAAAGCTTGATTTCTTTGCAAACACAGATCCCTTCGTTCTCCTCCTTCACCATCACCGTAGATTCCCGTCCGGTTCCTGTTTTGTAGGTTCTTGTTTTTTAGAAGCTGTTTCCTTGCTTTCCCACCAATCCCAAAGTTCTTTCCGGTTTCGGCTATTTTTTCTCCAATGCCTTTTTCTTCTTTTTTGCTTGGTGGTTAATGCTCTGCTGAGAGTCCTCAACTTTTTTAAAATAATAGTAATGTTTATAATAATTTTAATAAAAGCTCTTCCGTCACATATTCAAATTTTATAACTCCAAAATCTTTTGCGGTCAATGTTTTATCAGAAATAGACTCATCTGGGTTACTTCTATCTGTATATATTTCTCCATATTTGTGGAGTAAAATATACCCTGATTTTTCATCTATTTTGAATGTTGTGTAGGAAGAAACAAATAAAAATTCTTTACAATATGATTGCTCAATGGTAAAATAATTATTTTTTGAAACTAAACGCTGAAAACCATCAGCAGGACAATTATCATTATAAGGGTATATAAGATTGTTGCTTTGAGCAATTTTTTTTCCATTTTTATATAATATAATTGGATTGGAATTATGTTGCACATTTTCCTTATTCTTATTTTCAGTTTTTTCTAAAACAGATATTTTATAAGTATTTTTTTGCATTTTTAAATTAGCACTATCCAAAACATAAAATTTGTTTTGTTCTTCTTGAGAAAAATTATCTTTAAAATTTAAATATTCATCATTCAATATACAATTTATCAAATAGTTTCCTTTTTTATTTTTTTGTAAAGCAATATCTATGTTTGTTCGTTTTTCATCTTTATTTCCAAATAATAAAAAACTTACTCTAAATTTGTCTTTGCTACCTAAAGATATTATTTTAAGTGTTTTTTTTATCGAGCTACCATTATAATCCTGCCCCTGAATAAAAGGGTCATAATCTAAAATAAGATCATTTTCATTTGAAGTAAGGCTGTCTATTCTTTTTAAAACTCTTTCCGACAAATATTTTTTCTTTAATATTTCATTATTTTCGTCAGAGCCATAAACTGAAAAATAGAATTCTTTTAAGAACTTGATTGCTTTTTCTGTGTCATTTTTCGTCTGCAAACTATCATAATTCTGAATTGTATTAGTTGCCTTTATTTCTTGTTTACATCCTAATAAAAGCATGCTTATTAAAAGAAAACAGATTAATTTTTTCATAAAATTTATATTTTATATGTGAGTTATTATTCGTCCCATCTGTAAATTGCATATTTTTTCTCAATAGAATATTGATTTGCTACCCAAAAAGATTTCTGTTTGAAATCAGAAACCCATTGACTTCCAGTCCACATTGCAATATGACCATATTTATGCCCCTTAACAGAACCAAAAGCTGCAATATCTCCTTTTTCCAACTGTATGGAGTCTAAATTTGTTCCAATCTTAGTAAATCCATATTTTACTAATTTGTCTGTATCATAATATTCGGTAGCATGTCCATATATATTACTTATTCCTCCCTCATTAATGGCTAACCTCACATATTTTGCACATTTACCCAATGATTTTGGTTCTGCATTATTAATAATATAGGTAACGGCGGCATCAATATGATATTTTCCTTTCTTTTTTGTTTTCGGCTCTTCTTTTTTCTTTTTTAATTTGGATCCGCATTTATCAACATTAAAAATTTTATATGTATTTTTAAAATGATTTTGTCTCGCAGTATAAGAATCTGTAGCAGAGTTTATGACTTTCGTTATAGCATCAACGTGCATGTTTTCATTTCCTGCTTTTGCTTTTTCATTTAATCCATTTGCTGCCCAATAAGCCATTGACGCAATGGTTCCTTCTCTATTGTTATTTACATTATCTCCATCAATAATTAAATTGATTCCTTTTTGTTTTAATTTATCATTAACTAATTTGTATTTATCTTTGCCCGTTAATTGTATTAATCCCCGTCCTCTATATTTCCATCCATCCCCACTTGTCACATTTCCATTTCCATTTCTATTTGCGTAAGCTCTATTTGCTATAGCTTCTTGATTTGCCTTTTGAATCCCTCCATCTCCATATTTATTTAAATCTTTTCTGCCATATAAATCAGCTTCTGATGGATTTCTTTTAAAATATGAAAACGGTCCTTCTTTCCATGTTCCTGAAGAATAATGACCTCCATTCCTTCAATCTTTTACCCATCCGTTCCTTTTACATAGTCTCCATTTTTAAGTCTTCTTGCACTGTAATTAATACTTTCTGGTTCATGAGGTGTAAGTTTTGATCCTGATTCTTCCCTAATTTGAGCAAAGAAATGAGCTTTTTTCTGACACGTATCTATTCCTAGCTTTATGTTTACTTCATTGAATGCTGCAACAACTTGTTCTAATGTTGTTTCAGATGCGCTAGTAAATATTTGCTTTAATTCTTCGTTGGCTAATTTTTCACACCGTTGACACTTTCCATTTTCTTGCTTTGCCTCCTGTTTTGGTTGCTCCTTCACAATAGCAGGACTTTTCCCGTCCGGTTTCTGTTTTGTAGGTTCCTGTTTATTAGAAGCTGTTCCTTTGCTTTCCCACCAATCCCAAAGTTCTTTTCCGGTTTCGGCTATCTTTTCTCCAATGCTTTTTTCTTCTTTTTTGCTTTTTCCTTTCTCTTTTGCGGGTGGGGAAGGAGGTGACGGATTTTTCGGACGTGGGAAGGATCGTAGATAATCTCTACATTCTCTGTTGAATGCTTTTTTGCAGTGTCGTATTCTACCGTTACCTACTAATCCAGTTCTTTACCTTAAAATATTATTATCAATGTTGATTTTATTCGTCTCCTTGTGGTGAAGTGGGATTTTCATCTTCCAGTTGACCATTTTCAATATAATTTTTCAGATAACTAAAGCCAAAATAATTATGCCTTTTTAAAATATCTAAAATTTCGGGAAGATTCATTGCATCTTTACTCTGTAAGTAAAATAAAGTACTTGCTTTTTGATTCCAAGCCTGATCACTTTGACCTTTATATTTATTAAATGCGGGAATTTCTATATTGGAAATATTTGCAACGATTTCTGCTTTTTCCTCATCATTAAAAGAAGATTGATTTTCTGGAGAATATAATATTGAAATTTTATATTCTGAAAGTGCAGAAATATATTCATCATAATCTTTTGTAATTGTTTTTTCAATATATTTTAAAAGATTTTTTCTAATTTGCAATTTTCCATTATAACCTTTTACAAAAAATACATTCCCTATTTTTCCATTTGAAGATGGTATTTCGTTACTATATTCGTGCAATAAATTTTTTAATACCATCTCATTTATTTTCTCTTCTTTGTCATATCCGAAATAAATTAATAAATTTTTTAAAAAATCCTTATCATTGGCTAAAAGCCAAGTTAAATCGCCCTTACTATTATTAAACAAATATTTGTTTCGCGCGATTGTATTTTGATCTAAGTGAATGCTCAAATTATTGTCTTTTAAAGTTGCTAAATCATTCAGCAGTGGAAGTGTAGTTATTATTCCATATTTTGGAAAAGTGAAAATATGATCATAAGTATAATCATATTCAGTTTGTGCTAAATCTTTTTCCTGATTTGGACTCACAAAAAATGTAATAAAAATGTTATGTTTTTTTATCGCCGTATTATGAGAATTGGGTGTTTCTTCAAAAACTTCTTTTATTTTTTCAGAGAAATCTTTTGGATCAGGAATTATATATCCACTATTTTTCATTCCTTGTAAAACCACTTCTCCACCGAGTTCAATATCACTATCATTCAAGCGATATTGATTGGCAATATTTGTATCATTTTCTGAAAGTTCAATTTTTTCTTGGAGTTTCATATGTTTTTTTATTAATTCTATATCTGTGTTTTTTTCAACTGTTTTATCTACTGTTATTTTCTTTTGACAGTTTAATAAGCTTGTGCTAGCAAGAAAAAGAAATATTATTTTTTTCATTTTTTTATAATTAATTATCTGTAACCTAAATGGAAATGATCTTGGTGGACACTCAATGCTTTGCCTGTAGTATTTTTAATTCCTTTTTTATATGTATAGTTTTTAATAAATTTCCATTTTATGCCTATAGATATAATATTTTCTAATTCTGTAACAAATGCAACTTCGTTTTTATAAGCTTTCATAGCATCTCTCCAAAAAGTTTGACCTCCATCATATTCCATATCAATTTTAATCTTTTTTTCACTAATTGAATAATCAATTTTCATTATACCATTTTTATTAATATCAATATTTATATTCTCTATAGGTAAATTTTTTAATAGATAATTAGATTCATCAACTTTTTCAATTTGAGAATTTTTAAAAACACACTCTTCACCACTCATCATTTCCCCAGAAATTTTTTTACAGTTTTTTTCTGTTATCAATACGTTTAATTTAATTTTTCTGATTTGATTTAATCAATTTATACTTATTCTTTCTTCCATTATTAAAATTCAAATCAATATAAGGGCTTTCTAAAATATAGTTTTTCCCATCAAAAGTAAATGTGCCAAAATCTTTGGTTTTTTTTAAATGACCTATATTTTCTGTGTTATCAAGAGCTTTTAGATAATGTAGATTAATAAACTTTTGAGTTTCTTTAGTTGATAGAATATAATATTCATATAATTGAAAACCTTTAACGGTATAAATTACTGAATCTTTTGAAATGGTCAGTTTTATTTCATGAATATTTCTCCAATCATCACTGTCCTCATTTAATGTAAGAGAATATCTTCCTTCCCAATCTTTTAAATAAGAAGTTTGTTTATTACTATTTATGCTCTTTTTATCAGAAAAATTCGTATTTAATATTAGTGATTTTAAGAATTCCTTTTTTGAATACTTAATATTGTCATCATAGTTTTTTACATTAAATTCTTTAATAAAGATCCATTTTTCATCATCTTTTTTGTAAAATTTTATGATATAAGGGTAATCAATTGAATAATTACCATTTCCTTCATATTGGAAATATTTTGAAGATATGTGTTTTCCAATGATGTTATAATTGTTTACATCATTTAGCTTGTTTTTGAGCAATGAATTTATCTTTTTCTTGTCATTTTCTTTGTAATCATAAGTATCATTATATTCATCAATTACGGGATTTATATTATTTATTTTAAGAAAATTATCGTAATATTCTTTTATGCTATCAGTTGGAATATAATATATTATATATTCTCCATTCTTTTTATTCAGATTAAATTTTGATGGAATTTTTTCTTCTTTGTCAAAATAATAATCGGATACTTTATTAAAATTTGATATTTCATCTTTTTTCTGTCCTTTACAATTTATCAAAGTAAGGGTAAACAATACGTATAGAAATATGTTTCTCATTGATGCTATTTTAAATTACATTGCCTTGTTTAGTTTCATCAAATTTAGTTTTCATAAACTTTTCTGGATCGACTCGGGTATTTCCTTTAAAAAACACGCCATCTTTTGAAGCCTCGATATGAATGTGATAAAATTGTGGTAAAACATTTTTAGCGTTTCCCGTATTTCCCGATAATCCAATTACAGTTCCGTGTTTAATTTTTTGTCCCTTTTTTACAGAAATGGAATTTAAATGACAGTATCTTATCCAAATATAGTTACCTTCCTTATCTCTAGATTTTACAGTAACAATAATACCTAAATCGCCGCCAGTATTGTATGCTTCTGTTACTTCGCCGCATAACATTGATCTTAGGGAAGTATTGAGTGATGCTAAAATATCTACTCCTGTATGATAATATCCTTTTGGATGAGCATTATTAATTCTCATCGCTCTATGAAATCTATTCTTATTTACATTATTGCTTTGATTATTAATTTTAGGATTATCAACAACATCATTATAATCAAAACATTGTGAACAATCATCTGGACATTTATCTTTATCTTTATGAGACTCTTTTGCTGCACCACAAGCAAATTCATTTTCTTTTACAGATAATCCCTTAGTGAAAATCTCTTGAGCCACCATTGCTACCTCCCAAACATAAGTGCTTCCATTGGGATCTGTAGGAACTTTTTTCTTGATTTTTTTGCCTTTTTTATTTGTTTTTTCAGCATATTCCCATTCACCTTTTTCTTTGAAAAATAAGGGATTACTTTTATATGCTGCTCCATCTAAAACAACATAATCCTTCTCGGAACCATGTCCGCAAGCACTTGGATATAATACTGATAAATACAAATCTGTTAATGTTTTATATTTAGACTTTCTAGGCTTCAAATGTTTTTCTACATAAGTCATCTGCTCAATAAAAGTCATTTTTATTAATGCATCTTGTGTTGTACCGATATCTTGCGCAGCTCCCTTTCCAAACTGAATCAATCCAACATATCCAATACCATTATCAATAGAAGGCCTAAAAGTTTCGTTCGTTTCTAACGCCATTACAGTCATTAACCAATTAGGGTCAATTTCAAGATTCTTAGCAACTTCAATAACTTTTTTTCTTTCATTACAGCCAATTTTATCTCCCCATACTAGATCTTGCGTTTTACAGACACAAGCCGTTGTCTGTTTTTCCACCTTCACCTCCTTCACCATCACCGTAGATTTCCCGTCCGGTTTCTGTTTTGTAGGTTCCTGTTTATTAGAAGCTGTTCCTTTGCTTTCCCACCAATCCCAAAGTTCTTTTCCGGTTTCGGCTATCTTTTCTCCAATGCTTTTTTCTTCTTTTTTGCTTTTTCCTTTCTCTTTTGCGGGTGGGGAATGAGGTGGCGGATTTTTCGGACGTGGGAAAGGATCATAGATAATCTCTACATTCTCTGTTGAATGCTTTTTGGTTTTAAAGTATTCTACCGTGACGTAAAACTCCAATTGTCCATCATGTTCACCACGCATCGCCTTAGTCACAAGTCCTCTCAAGAGACTAAATTCTGCAGCGGCAACACCTTTCTCGTTTACTCTTGCTTTTTGGGTTTCTACCAGCATATTATTTTTATTGTGTCCTGCTCCTTTGGCATCATCTTCCCACAAGGTGAAAACTACTTCCTTATTAAACATATTGATGCAATAGGCTTTAGCTCTCAGTTTTTCCGTAAAGCTGAAGGTGCTGCCTTTGGTGTCATCTACATACAATAATTCTGCTTTGCTGATCTGAGGAATCTTATTCTGTTTCGGTGCTATGATCAGACCGCCTCCTTCTGGTTCATGAATATAGCCTTCCAAGCGATAAGTATTTCCTAAAGATGCTTCTCCAAATGTAAAACTGCTGTCTCCTTTTTTCCTGATGTTGGTTGATGTAAATTTGCCGTTTTTCCGTTTTCTGAAAAGCTCCCATATTACTTTTTCGGGATCTCTTTCCAACTCGGGTGTATCGGGATACCAGTCTGCAATATGATATATATGTTTTTCTCCTACTACCGGAGATCTGTTTCCTAAAACTGCTGAAACTCCTTTTTTATTCATTATTAATCATTTAAAAATTACCTGGCTTCTTCATTCTCGTTAATTTCTTCCTTGAACTCCCCAAAATCCATAACAGGATTATAGACATGCTGTTCCGTAGTATCAGCATTCTTTACCTGGCTTTTGCTGGCTTCATTCTGTTGTCCGTGCTTAAAAATCGTGATCTTTCCGCCTGTACTGCACATGAGTTCAGAGATCTCTGTAAGGCAGCTTTTATCCATTACTTTTACCTTTTCGTATGTTTTTGTCCATTTTCCTGAAGGTGCATACGCGCAAGGAAGATAACCTCCCGAAGAAGGTTTTAGTTTGCAGTTTCCAAACGGCATTGCAGGAGGGTCGAATGTGAGATCATCTTCTGTTACCGCAAGAAAATCGGCTTTTCCTTCGGCATCATTCCAGTAATGTTTCTGGTGGCTGGTTACTTTGAATTTTGGAAACTTAAAGCCCTGATTACATTGACACATGCCTTTCTGTACGACAAAGTATTTACCGTCATGCTCACTCGAACTGCTTTGAAACTGTTGCTTCTTTTCTTCCTTTTTTTGTTCCTGAGATTCTTCCTGCTGTTCTTGGGAAGGGTCTTCTGCTGCTTCATCATATCCATTCAATGAACCAACATGTTCATCTTCCGGTTCTTTCAGATATTTTTTCTCTTCAGGAATAAGGAGTTCTTTGCCGGGAACAGGTTCATAACCGAGTAAATCATCTAAAGGACAATAAATATTATGATATGAACGGAGCGTTTGCCCATCTTTCACTCCGAATTTCGCGGCAACGGAATCCAGAGAATCGCCTCTTTGTGCGGTGTATTTTTTCATCAGGTTGTGTTTTTATTAGGCTAAAGTACTGAATTTCTTTATGGGTTTTTCTTCTTCTTTTGCGTTAATAATAAGATGATGCGTGCTGTATAATTCTTCCTTGTTAAATAAAGTGATACGAGCTCCGGCTTGTTTAAGTTTCTTTGTCTTTTTGGAAGTGAAATATCGCATTTCTACTTCTCCGTTTATTTTGTCTTTTGATTCTTCTTCTGGTTTAAAACCATTCAGCAATTCTTGTAAATTGCAATTTTCTTCTATTTTACCTGTTGTTATAATTTCCACATCATCTGTGTTTTCGAAATCATATGCTGTTTTAAACCTGCATTGTACAGGAAATGAATGAGGAGTTACAAAAAAACTTTCTTTCCATTCTTTTTTTCTGTGAAACCATTCCATTTCAGGGAATAATACCTGATACAGCAAAACCGACTGAAATTGTGTCAGCAGATAATTTTCATCTGAAATATTCTTATAAAACTGATCAATATAAGCTTCAGAAATTTCTCCGATAAAAAAATCTTCAAGATTATTTCTTTTGTTCTCAAAGCTCGAAACAAGGTTTTTATAATCAGAAAATGCTTTTATCTTTCCCTGAACCGGAATATCAAATGCAATCGGTGAAATACTTTCCATGCATGCAAGAGAAAGCATACTGATTTTATCATCAGAATCCTGCCCGTTTTTTTTAAAACCGGAAGTTTTTACTTCGGTGATAAATCCGTTATTGATGTTTTCACGAAAACTGACTGCCAAAGAATAATCAATGGTGATATTTTCTTTATTCTGCTGCTCAAAAATTTCTTTAACATCATAATGTTGGGCGTATAAACTTTTATTCAGATAACGGGAAGGAAGAAGGTCGTGTAAAGAAAGTAAATCTTGCTTTTCTTTGAGTTTTGCAATTTCTTCATGGCGAGGAATCGTGATTTCGCTGATTCCCCGAAGATCTTTCCCGATCAGATATTGTAGATCACAATAAGTATTATGATATCGTTTTAAATACTCCGATGAAATCCCTAGCTGTTCTGCTACAGATTCTAAAGTATCTTTTTCTTTAACTTTATAATTAGAAAAGCTGAGGTTCATTGTGTGTTTTTAGTGATATAAAAATACAAAAAAACCTTAAAAAAATCTCTTTAAGGTTTTATTTTATGAAAAAAATTCTAAATTTTCTAACTCTGAACTGATTTAGTCCTACATATTCCTTCTATATTTCCCACCCACTTCAAACAAAGCGTTGGTAATCTGCCCAAGCGAACAGTATTTCACGGCATCCATCATTACATTGAATAAATTCTGCTGATTGATGGCAGCGTGTTGTAATGTTTTTAAAGCGGCTTCAGATTTATCTTCATTTGATTTCTGGAAATTATGAAGCGTTTCTATCTGAACCTGCTTTTCCTCCTCAGTCGAACGTATTACTTCTCCCGGACGAACCGTTGGTGAACCATCTTTTCCAAGGAAAGTATTTACCCCAATGATAGGATATTCTCCGGTATGTTTCAACCATTCGTAATGCATTGATTCTTCCTGGATTTTTGAACGTTGATACATCGTTTCCATTGCGCCAAGAACGCCACCTCTTTCTGTAATTCTGTCGAATTCTGCATAAACAGCTTCTTCCACCAAATCCGTCAGTTCTTCAATAATGAATGAACCCTGAAGCGGATTTTCGTTTTTCGCCAATCCTAATTCTTTATTGATAATCAACTGAATTGCCATTGCTCTTCTTACAGATTGCTCAGTCGGAGTGGTAATCGCCTCGTCATAAGCATTCGTGTGAAGTGAATTACAGTTGTCATAGATTGCATAAAGCGCCTGAAGCGTCGTTCTGATATCGTTGAAATCAATTTCCTGCGCGTGAAGGGAACGTCCCGACGTCTGAATGTGATATTTCAACATCTGGCTTCTTTCGTCGGCGCCGTATTTCAGTTTCATTGCTTTTGCCCAGATTCTTCTTGCTACACGGCCGATTACTGAATATTCAGGGTCGATTCCGTTGGAGAAGAAGAAAGATAAGTTCGGTGCAAAATCATTGATATCCATTCCTCTTGATAGATAATATTCAACATATGTGAAACCGTTTGCCAAGGTAAATGCCAACTGAGAAACCGGATTTGCACCCGCTTCTGCAATATGATAACCGGAAATAGAAACCGAGTAGAAATTTCTGACTTTTTCTGTGATAAAATATTCCTGAACGTCACCCATTAATCGAAGGGCAAATTCAGTAGAGAAAATACAAGTATTCTGAGCCTGGTCTTCTTTTAAAATATCAGCCTGAACCGTACCACGAACGGTCGCAATTGTTTTAGCCTTAATTTCAGCATAAGCTTCTGCAGGAATAACTTCATCTCCAGTGATACCTAATAATTTTAAACCTAAACCATTATTTGATGGAGGTAATTCCCCGTTATATTTTGGTCTTTCTAAACCTTTGTCGTCGAATTTTGCTTTTAAAGCTTTTTCAACATTCGCTTCAAGCTTATGTTCGGCAATATATTTTTCAACATTCTGATCGATCGCTGCGTTCATAAAGAAGGCCAACAACATCGGAGCCGGTCCGTTGATCGTCATTGAAACGGAAGTCATTGCATTCACCAAATCAAATCCGGAATACAATTTTTTCGCATCATCTAAAGTTGCGATAGAAACTCCTGCATTTCCGATTTTACCATAAATATCCGGTGGTAGAGCAGGGTCTTGTCCATACAAAGTCACGGAGTCAAATGCTGTAGACAAACGTTTTGCATCCATTTCCGCAGAAACGTAGTGGAATCTTCTGTTGGTTCTTTCTGGTCCACCTTCTCCGGCAAACATTCTTGTTGGATCTTCTCCGGTTCTTTTGAAAGGATAAATTCCGGCTGTGTAAGGAAATCCTCCCGGAAGATTTTCCTGACCTTTCCATTTAATCAAATCTCCCCAATCGGTATATTTTGGTAAAGAAATTTTTGGAATTTTTAAATGAGATAAAGATTCTGTTGAGGTTTCAACTTTAATTTCTTTTCCACGAACGAAATAAGAATAAAACTCTGCTTTGAAAGCCTGTTTCGTATCATCCCAATTATTTAAGAAATCGATGTTTTCCTGTTGAAGATCTTTTTCGGCTTTCTGATATTCAGCATCCAAAGTTTCATTAGAAAAGAATTTTTTCACACCTTCAATATGATACATTTTTCTTGCTAATTCTGCCTGTTTTTCAACATTCGCGTCGTAAATTCTATTATTTTCAACAATTTCTGATAAATAACGAACTCTTTTTGGAGGGATTATCGTTATATCTTCAGAAACTTCTTGTTCAACAAAGCCTTGCAAGTTTAAATCAGAAAACTTATTATTTACTTTTTCAACTAATCTATTGTATAAATCAGTTGTTCCGTGGTCATTAAACTGAGACGCTTTCGTTGCATAAACCGGCATATCATCCAACGGACTTTCCCACAACAAATGGTTTCTCTGAAACTGTTTTCTTACGGCTTGAAGTGCGTCTAAAGCACCACGTTTGTCAGATTTATTTAAAGCAACCAAATCTGCATAATCCAACATATCGATTTTTTCCAACTGTGTCGAAGCTCCGTATTCTGGAGTCATTACGTACATTGAAACATCTGCAAAATCTGAAACCTCAGAACCTGATTGACCGATACCCGAAGTTTCCAGAATAATTACATCCGGATGAGCCAATTTTAAAACATTTAATGCTGAATGAATAAACGGCGAAACAGAAACGTTATTTTCTCTTGTCGCCATCGACCGCATATAAACTCTCGGATCATTGATCGCGTTCATACGGATTCTGTCTCCCAATAATGCGCCTCCTGTTTTCTTTTTCGAAGGGTCAATTGAGATAATCGCAATTTTTTTATCTGTATTGGAGCGTAAGAAACGTCTTACCAATTCATCTGTCAATGAAGATTTTCCGGCTCCACCTGTTCCTGTGATTCCAATAATCGGAATGTTTAAATCTTTTGATTTTTCGTCAATGGCTTTTACCAATTCAGGTTTTTCTTCCGAGAAGTTTTCAACTGCAGAAATAATTTTTGCAATGCTGGTTGAATTTTCAAAACTGATAGAATCTAAATCTTCAGCTTTAACGTCTTTTCCAGTTGGGAAATCTGATCTTTTCACCAAATCATCAATCATTCCTTGTAATCCAAGTTCGCGACCATCGTCCGGAGAATAAATTCTGTCGATTCCATACGACATAATGTCTTCGATTTCTTCCGGCAGAATTACACCGCCGCCGCCACCGAAAATTTTGATTTGCGGAGAGTTTTTCTCTCTTAAAAGGTCGTAGATATATTTGAAATATTCGTTGTGACCGCCTTGATAAGAAGTCAGGGCAATTGCATTTGCATCTTCCTGAATCGCTGTGTTTACCACTTCTTCAGCCGATTTGTCGTGACCAAGGTGGATAACTTCGCATCCTGTTCCCTGGATCACACGACGCATGATATTGATGGCCGCATCGTGCCCGTCGAATAACGAAGCTGCGGTTACAATTCTTACTTTGTTTGTTGGAGTATATTTTTGGGTTTCCATATTGATTGTAGAGAATTTCTAAGTTTTCAAATATAACAATTTAATAAAAACTTATTTTAATTATTCAATATATTGATTTTGAAGTATTTAATTAAAATTTTTAAAATTTATATTTCCTGTTTTAAGTTTTTTAAAAATCTTTGTCTTTCATTGAGATTAAAACGCAATGGCAGACAAAGAACTTAAATAGGCTATTGTACTTAAGATAAACTAAGGCGTTTTACTTATTTTTCGAAATACAAGTTTGAAATGAATAAAATAAAAGAATAGTTCTTATTTAATTTCAATAGTTTTCTTTCAGATTAAAATTCGTTATTTTTGCGTCATATTAAAATAGTATGCAGAAAGCACTGATGTATTTCGCACTGGGAACGGTTCTTAGTTTTGTGATCAATTATTTTTTCATCAGCAGTGAAAATATTGGTTTAGATATTTTTTATGCGATTGCTTTCGGCTTAGCGTGGGGTTTGTCTTACTACCTTGATACGCCGAAATTTACTTTAGTGCAAAAGTTACTGAGTTCTTTTGCGGCAATGGGAGTTTTGGTTCTCGTGGGCTCATTCATATTTAATCTGGAATTGGCCATTCCTGCTATTCTAAAATTTTCTACGGTTTTTGTAGCGTATTATTTAATTGCAAGTTTCCGGACTAATAAGTCTCTTCGCAATTAATACCACTTCAGATATCGTTCTTCGAAAACTGTAATTTACTATTTTAATCTGATCATATATATAGATGCAGATTTATAAAGTTTAAATAAGTTTTCACAATCTAAAATTAATTTGTACCTTTGCACACCCTTACGGGGAAAATTATGTTTAATCTTTAACTAAAACGTGTGAATACATTAAGTTACAAAACTGTTTCAGCGAACAAAGCTACTGCAAATAAAGAATGGGTTGTAGTAGACGCTGAAGGACAGCCGTTAGGAAGACTAGCTTCAACGGTTGCAAAGATTTTGAGAGGTAAGCACAAAGCAAACTTTACACCTCACGTAGATTGTGGTGATAATGTTATTGTTTTGAATGCTGGGAAAGTAACACTTTCCGGAAACAAGTGGGCAGACAAGACTTATATTTGGCATACAGGTTATCCTGGTGGTCAAAAGTCTTTAACGGCAACTGAACTTCTTGCAAAAGATTCTTTAAAAGTATTGGAAAAATCTGTAAAAGGTATGCTTCCAAAAACAAGATTAGGATCTGCTTTGTTCAAAAACCTTTATTTATATGAAGGAACTGAGCATAAGCACGAAGCTCAACAGCCGAAAACAATTAATGTTAACGAATTTAAATAATTAATATGTCTATAGTTCACAAAATCGGAAGAAGAAAAACTTCTGTAGCTAGAGTTTATTTGAAGCCGGGTTCTGGTGTTATTACAGTAAACGGTAAAGAAGCTGCAACTTATTTCTCTACAGACGTAATGGTTTATAAATTAAATCAGCCGTTCATCCTTTCTGAGACTGTTGGTCAGTATGACGTTACCGTAAATGTTTTCGGTGGTGGTAATACAGGTCAGGCAGAAGCTATCAGATTAGGTATTTCTAGAGCGCTTTGCGAGATCAATGCTGAGTTCAGATTAGCTTTGAAACCTGCAGGTTTACTTACAAGAGATGCAAGAATGGTAGAAAGAAAGAAACCAGGTCAGAAAAAAGCAAGAAAGAGATTCCAGTTCTCAAAACGTTAAAAAAGCGTATGGCTATTGGCTTATGGCGGATAGCTTTAGAAAAATTTTTAAAAAATTATTTTTTAACCCAAGCTGGGAAGCCAGTTGCCAAAAGCAATCAGCCAAACAGCAACTTTGCCCGTTACGTTTAGCATCCAAACACTTCTCCCATCTAAAGAAGTTGTTGATTGTTTAAGAAACGGAAAGTAAACTAACAAAAACAGAAAACATGGCAAAAGCAAATGTAAAAGACCTTCTAGAGGCTGGTGTACACTTCGGTCACATGACTAGAAAGTGGAATCCAAATATGGCTCCGTACATTTTTATGGAGAAAAATGGTATTCACATTGTAGACTTACATAAAACAGCTGTTAAATTGGATGAAGCGTGCAGCGCTTTAGAAAAATTAACTTCTGCAGGTAAAAAAGTTCTTTTCGTAGCTACCAAAAAGCAGGCGAAAGAAGTAGTTGCTAAGCACGCTGCTGAACTTAATATGCCTTATATTACAGAAAGATGGCCGGGAGGTATGTTAACGAATTTCGTTACAATCAGAAAAGCTGTAAAGAAAATGAACTCTATCGACAAAATGAAAAAAGACGGTACGTTCGAAACTTTATCTAAAAAAGAAAGATTACAGGTTGACAGACAAAGAGCTAATTTAGAGAAAAACTTAGGTTCTATCTCTGACATGGTGCGTCTTCCTTCTGCTATCTTCGTTGTAGATATAATGAGAGAACACATCGCTGTAACTGAAGCTAAGAAATTAGGGATTCCAGTTTTCGGTATTGTTGATACAAACTCTGATCCAAGAAAAGTAGACTTCGTTATCCCAGGAAACGATGATGCTTCAAAATCTATCGATATGATCTTAAACGTAGTTTCAGATTCTATCAAAGAAGGTCAGTCTCAAAGAAAAGCTGATAAAGAAAAATCTAAAGAAGAAGGAGAAGTAGTATCTGCTGATAAAGATGCAGATTTCGACGCTGCTGCTGAATAATTGAAGATTTATCTTTGAAATAAAGAATCCGCTAAACTTGTTTTAGCGGATTTCTTATGTTTAAACCATTTTAATCAGAAAGCTTTACAGAATAAGAATCTGAAATAATTTTTGATGTTTGGTAAAGCGAGTTACAAACCATAACCGACAGTTTGTACGCTTGGTTCTTAGGTACCATTACAGAGCCAATCTTGCCTTTTCCAATAGGTATTTTCTTTAAATAATTGTTACCACTAACCGTTAAAACCATATTACACTGTGATGTGTTTTCAACAGTTAAAGCTGTTTTGCGGTCTTCTGGAGATTCCCCATTTAACAGATAGGTGAGAATATCTGCAGTTTCCGATTTATAATTCTTTAAAACTTCCTGATATTCTCGTTCATTGTTGGCTGCCGAATTTGCAGCCGGATAACTGTTGTTGGTAGAACCACAACTTTTCATCAGCAATATTAATAGCAGGCATTGAAGTGTTTTCTTCATCCTTATCTTTTCTTTTTCTTCTTTGCTGCTAAGTTACTTTTTTTTGTTGGTGATTTTGTATTTATATCCCTACCTGGTTTTATATCGGCATCAGAATCTTTTTCTTCACTAAATTTCTTCACCTCAGGATTATTGATTACAATTTGCAGATTTTTTCTGATTTGCTTTTGCGATGCATATTTTACGTCACAAACATTAGCTGATAGTGCATAATCATCTTTTTCTACAATTATAAAATTTTCGTCATGAGAAGGAACTGCCAGATTGTAAAACTTTTTACCATTAACCTTTAAAACCAAATTACAGTCAGAGTTATTTCTAAAGAGCAAAATGGCTTCTTTGCTGTTGATATCCTCGTTTAGCATGGCGTTGAGCAGCTTTACAGTCTTATCTTTATGCTCCGAAGAAGTCTCAGACATAATTCTTTTAAACTCATCAGAATCTTTATTGATAAGACTATTTTTAAAATTTTGAGGAATTTCTGTCACGACAGGACGAATTACCATAGGTTTTGCAGTGAGCGCACCTTTAGTCCACTCTTTATTTTTGAGAGCGATCAGTTTAGATTGTAAGATGTGCTTTTTGGGATCTTCGGGGTGTGCTTTTTTCAAATATTCTTCAATCTCGGTAATGTTTGTGTTTTTTAAAATATCGTCATGATTACCATTTTGGGTTGTGCATGACAAAGTGAGAGAGAAGAATAAAATGATGAGGGAATTTTTTTTCATCAAATTATTGTGTCTTTTTAATTAATTCTAAATTTTATGTATGTTATAGTTTTTCCTTTAGCAGAAAATAATTCTTCGTAATAGGTTTTTATGTCTCGTAAATGCGGTGTATTTGGGTCGTACTCCAAGGCTCCATAAATGTCATGATGGGCCGAAATTATTTCGTAACCGGCACCTTGAAGATAACCTAATGTATATCCGTGCAAAAATTCTGAGTCGGTTTTCAGATGAATAATTCCGCCAGGTTTCAGGAATTTCTTGTAGCGCTCAAGGAAGTCGGGGTGGGTAAGTCTGTGTTTTGTACGCTTGTATTTTATTTGCGGATCCGGAAAAGTAATCCAAATTTCATCAACTTCATTTTCATCAAAAAAATGGTCTACCAATTCAATTTGAGATCGCACAAAAGCCACATTGTTCATACCACTGTCAAATGCTTCTTTTGCACCAAACCAGAATCTTGCACCTTTGATGTCAATTCCGATAAAGTTTTTTTCAGTAAAAGTTTTAGCAAGTCCTACCGTATATTCACCTTTTCCACAGCCTAATTCTAAAACAATAGGCCTTTCATTTTTAAAGAAATCTTTTCTCCAGTTTCCTTTGAGTTCAAAACCGTTGATGGCTTCTTCTCTGGTTGGTTGAATAACGTTCGGTAAAATTTTGTTCTCTGCGAATCTCGCTAATTTGTTCTTGCCCATTTCTAAAAATAAAATCCCGCAAAATTAACGAAAAATTTAGACAGTTCGCTGAAATTAATTTTTAAAAGAGACAGTTGAAAAAAGCAGGCTTTTTGAAGCGATTTACTTTGAACTCCCAAGAGCAACCATCAAAGGTTTTTGAATTGTTTTTTGTGAAGCATACTGAGCGCCGCAAACAATACTGGTCAACAGATAGTCGCCTTTTTGAATTACAAGTGAATTGTCGCCATGCGCAGGAACCGGAAGTCTGTATTTCGTAATTCCTATGCCTTCTATTCTCACAATAATATTACAGTCAGATTTGTTTTCGATCATGATTATGCATTCTTTGGCGTTGGGGTCATTATCAAAGAGTGAATTTAAGATTTTTACGGTCTTATTCTTATGCTCCATCGGATTATCTGCCATCAGCATATTAAATTCCGAGGCTTCTGTATCGGCAATCGCTGTTGTAGCCTTTGCAACTGCAGGTGATGCTTCAAATACATTTTTAGATGAACTTGGAGTATAAACAACGGCAGCCTGGCCCACTTGTAATTCTCTCTGATATTTTGCGATCTGCTTTTTCTTGATGATAGCGTTCATCTCGTCAAAAGTAATTTTCGTAGATGGTTTACGCTTTAACATGGCAAGCCAATCTTGCATCTGTTTAACTTTTTGATCGCCGGGAGTTGCATTTTTTATATATTCTTTCATCAGATCCATCACTTTTGGTTTCAGTACCGATCGTCTGGGATCGTCCGGATGTGCGTCTCTCAGGAAAGCATTAATCTCATAGATATTTTTGCTTTTTAAAATATTGCTGTAATCCTTGCCTTTTTTCTGGGCTGAAAAACAGGTAAATAACAATGTAGTAAAGATTAGAAGAAATTTTTTCATTTAATATTACATTAAGGCGATTGAAGACAGTTTCTCTTCAAATGATTTTTTTGTTCTGACGGAATTGTGATTGGTTATCAGCGATAAAATTAAACATTATTTTAAAGAATGAAATAGATTGACTATTAAAATTTTAACAGAATACTAAAAGCAAAATCTTTATATGACTAAATTTTACTTTATAACATCCTGCAGGTGTGAGTTTCTCAACCTTCGTTGGTAGATCGGGATATATTTTTCGATCGGAAGTTTTATCGCTTCAAAATTATTGGTCTG
Source organism: Chryseobacterium sp. CY350 (assembly GCF_027945075.1). Taxonomy (NCBI): domain Bacteria; kingdom Pseudomonadati; phylum Bacteroidota; class Flavobacteriia; order Flavobacteriales; family Weeksellaceae; genus Chryseobacterium; species Chryseobacterium wangxinyae. The sequence goes on along the minus strand of NZ_CP116034.1, from coordinate 2,271,846 downwards.
TACAAAAACTTCAATGTTTTCTGAAGTATAAACGAATTGCAGGAAATTGTCAATGAGATTTTCAGGAATTTTAAATCTTGTGAAATAATCTTTTCCGAGGTAATTTTTTATTTGCGTCACAGAATTAGTCATCCTTTCATACGCTACATATCGCTGTTTTTTCTTTCTTTCGCCAGATAGAATATCAAAAATACTTTCTAAACTAAATGTAAGACCCCCATCTCTGAAACCAGCTACCGGAAGTTCCGGAGGCGTTCCATCACCTTTAGGTTCCGGAAGACCGATTACTTTTTTTAGGGCATAAGCTTTATCTTCTTTTCTTAAAGAATTGACATCGTATCTCAGATTTCCGGTCGGGCGGAAACGGCTGATTACCACTTCCTGTATGTCATGATATGCAACTTTTAGCTCGACCAAATTTCGGTTATTAAAACTTTGCGGCGTGAGCTTAAAATCTTTTCTTTCTGTAACTATCGATGTAAAACGTATTACATCTTCAGGATTTGCCTGGATGCTGAAGTCTCCGTTGTAATTGGTAAGAACTGTTTTGTACGTCGTAAGGTTGGTCACATATACCTGATTAAGATACAAAACAGAATTGTCTCTTAAAAACACCTGACCCGAAAAAATCTGTGCATTAATTTTAGCTAAAAAAATCAATAACAAAAGCGTAATTACTTTTTTCATATAATCTGCAAAATTACACAAGAAAAGCATCATTATCAGAATTACGTATTACGAATCTGGTTAAAATTATATTAAAACTTGTATTTAAACTGTTAATGAATGTTATAAAAATGAATTGCGATCTGAAAGTACATTTATTTATCCCATAAGTTGTCATTTCTATTTTTCACCAAAAGCCAGCTGCTGTATTTTACGGTGGTAAGATTTCCAAATTCTGTCCATGAAATAAAATACCAGTAGGTTGCAGTCGATACAGGTCTTCCTTTCATTTTGCCATCCCATGTAAAATTGTTTGAAGGTGAACCTCTGAAGAGTTCTGCCCCATAACGGTCAAATATTCTGAATTCCAGATTGTCTTTACTCATTAATGCAGAATAATCTATATCATCATTGTGGCCGTCACCATTTGGTGTTATCGTATTGATGAGATCGATAATAACGAATACTTTTTCTACAACATCACATCGCTGAGAATCTCTTACATATATCTTGTGATTTCCACGTTGTACATTATAAAATACGTTCGAGCTTTGCCATGTATTATTATCCAACGAATACTCGTAAGGAGGAGATCCGCCTGTGACACCTATCGTTACGGTAGTTCCGTTGATGTCAATTGATGTAATTACGGGTAATACAGATTCAGAAACATTAACAAATTGCTTATAAATACATCCGTCAAAAGTTAATTCTACCCAATAATTTCCGGCAATAACATTGGTGATCGATGGAGTAGTGGCACCAGTACTCCAAAGGTAAGCTGTAAATCCGGGTCCGGCATCTAAAGTTGTGGTAGTTTTAGGGCAAATCAGTTTGTCAGTTAAAATATCAGATTTTTTAGGTGTTTTAAGAGTTACTCTTAACGTTGCGACATTCGGACAAAATCCTGCCTTTTCAAATCTTATGTAATACGTTTGAGTTCCTGTAAGGTTTACTGCGCCGTTGATGGGAGCTGTATCATTTTGGGCATCGGCAAGAGTTGCGTGATAAGTAACTGTTACCAAGGGATCTGTAGTAAACTGAGGAATAAATTGTGCAAGATTTACAGGTTTTATTCCATCAAGATCATCGTCACAGAAAGTCGTTACCAAAGAAGTTGTAAGCAAAGGCAATCTTGTACCAACCGTAAAATTTATGGGTTGAATTACGGGTGCGCAGCCATTCGGAGAATCTACTCTAATGTATATCGTAGTGTTCACCGCATAGCTCCAGTTATTGGGAAGCGTATTATTATTTCCTAAATTTGCGTCTGCCAGCAATGCGTAATAGCGTACGTTTGTGAAGAATGTAGGATTATTCAATATGAGTTGGGTAATATCTGATAAAACTACATTAACGGTTCCATCAAGATTTTCATCACACTGAGCTCCAAAATTTCCTGGTGTAATTACTGCCAGATTGAATAAATTAAGAGTAATCTCTGCAATGTTTTTACAACCTGTAGGATTTTTAACGACAACGTAAACAATGGTTCCGTTGGGTGCAGAATGACTTGTAGGTACGAGAATCTGTCCTGTAGCATTTTCTGTCTGTGCTGCCACCAAGCTTGTGTAGTAGGTTTTAACGACTGGGGTATTTGTAGTTACATTCGCTGTTGTGAGATTAAATACGCCTACACCATTTACATTACATACAGTCAGTGTTGTATTGGTAACTGTGACAGGCTGAATATTGATTGTAACGGTTACACTCTCGCAGTCCGGAAATTCCGGGTCATTACCACAAAAAGTAAAGGTGAAAGTATCTGTTCCGCCAGCCGCAGGATTGGTAGCTGTGTAGGTGATAATACCGTTTGTTGTATTAATTGCTGCTGTTCCTAAAGTTGGTGCCGCTGTAATTGCCACGGTAGAAACTACAGGAGTTTGTAAGGAAGTTGAAAATGTCGGCGTAATAACTTTAGTGTCACAAATATCATAACTTACCGCTGTTTGTTTTAAACAGTTTAAAACTTTATACTGTGCAGTCACTAGTGGAGCGCAACTTCCCATCGTCACAGAGCAGGTGTAATATCCGGATTGTGTCGGGCTGTAAGAAGTTCCTGTTGCGCCGGTGATCAGCACTCCGTTTCTGTACCATTGATACGTTTCGTAAATTATCGGGTCGACTGTCAACACAATTCCCGGTGCACAATCTCCACCGGATTTGATGATTACCGGCTGTGTAGCAAATCCTGCAAAAAAACCTCCGTATCCTACTGCATCACTTCCGGCGGTAATTCCGGCGGTAATTGCTTTTGAAGAAATGACTGTAATTGTTCCTGTGGTATTCGGGATTCCGTAGGTTACCCATGCCGTAAGACCTGTCATATCATAAGGTCCTGTTGTGGCAGGAGGTGTTACTCCATTTACTGTAACAGTTGCTCCTCGTTCAGTTATTAAATTTAGTTTGGTTGGAATATTTAAAATCCCCGACGGGTTTGCATTTGAGTGAACAAAATTTTCATTAATAAATCCTATCTCATTAATCTGTTTTGGAAGGTAACAACTTAAAGCCGGTATAAAATTGAATCCCCCAGTGGCAACTTCAGTTCCGCTTACAGAATCTCCAGCCAAAAATTGATAGACATAAGCATTCTTGGTCGTTCTGATGTACATGTTGTAATGAGTCGTTCCCTGAAGTTGATATTTGTTGTCCGGAACTATATAATATTGTCCTGTATTGAGCGTAATGGCTGGTAAGCCTTCATTATTCAGGAATACCTGAGTGTTATCCTGAGTTGCAATTACCAACGCGCCCTCCATATTGCTGCCGATACTTCCGTTTCCTTTTACAAGAGCAAACTGAGTTCCCAACTGCTCAACCGGCACCGACTGATCCATCAGAATGTCTGAACTTAAAGGCACGTTCCCCGAGTACTGACCGTTGAAATTACCATTAGTCACGTTAATAGCTTTGTCAGCAGTTATTTTTGCACCGATAAATCCATCTAAATTGCCAGCAATATTTCCTATACCGTCGATGATATAGGATTGTCCTTTATTTAAAATAAAAGTAATCGTGGGATTGGTTGCTCCCGTAGTTCCGTTAGAAAATTGCACTGTAGGTTTGTAACCTGTAACCGTGACGGTGGTGTTGTCTTCGGTCGCCAAAACGCTGGCCATAAAGTTAAGAATAGAATTGCTCACGGTAATGGGAGCATTGGCTACAAAAAAGTTTTTGCCTGTGGATGGTATTCCTTTGGAAGTAATAATCTCGGCATGATTATAAACCGAAAATCTTAAGTTAGCGTAAAATGGAAAATCAGCTTTTAGATAAAGACCTTTTGTCCCCGGAGTGAAAAGATCAGTCTGCAGGGTTGTGATGATGTACGATCTTAAAACGTCAAATTTCTGAGGATTGTTTTTACTGATTGTCACGGTTCCTATCACCACGTTATTGTTGTAAATGGTTACAGCAAAAGGTGTTGTACGATTTGTGGAAAGATATAGATTCTGATAAGGATTTGGGTTTCCTGTTCTGTCTACCATTGGCGCAAACCAATGTTCTCTATCCAACTGTGCGAAGGAAATAGAGAATATGTAAAAAATAAGAAAAAAAGATAAAATTTTCTTCATTCTGCATTTGATTTTATCACAAATTTAATAATAATATACAATGAATCATTTAAAAATAAACAAAAAAACCACGATTTTTGATCGTGGTTTAATCTTATTTAACAGAAAGACATTTATTCCCTGTTTTTCACTAAAATCCAGCCAGAGAATTTCATTGGCGTTTTGTTTTTATTTTCGTTCCATGTGATGCTAAACCAGTAATTTCCGGTAGAAACTTTTTTGGTTTTATTAATCGTGCCATCCCATTTGTATCCTGTGTCTTTGTTACCTTCAAAGATTTTAACTCCGTATCGGTCAAAGATTGATAAAACTAAATTAGGCTTATTGGCGAGCGAAGAATAATCTAAAACATCATTTACACCGTCACCGTTTGGTGTAATTACATTCACAATATTCGGAATCGTAACTGTTACTTCAATAGGCGCACAGCTAAAACTATCTCTCACATAAACGGTAATATCCCCTCTTGTAAGATCAGTGAAGACATTAGAATCTTGCCATTTTACATTATCAATTGAATATTGATAAGGAGCTGTACCGCCAACCACAATTACGGTAATATCATTATTTGTAATTTCGATCGTAGAAATAACAGGCTGTTTTGTAGGGTAAACGTTCAATGTCTGACGTGTAGTGCAGTCTCCGGTTCTCAGATCGACCCAATATGTACCTACCGTCACATCTGTAATAACTTGTGTAGTTGCACCGGTACTCCAGCTGTAACCATCAAAACCGGTTCCTGCATCTAAAGTTGTTTTGTTTTCGATACAGATTTCTTTATCAATTAAAACAGTAGACTTTATCGGCGCGAGAACGATTAAGGTAATGACTGCTACTCTGTAACATCCGTTTGCGTTGCTTACTCTTACATAAACGACACCATTTGGCGCAATATAATTTGCAGGGGTAAGAATTTCATTGGTTTGATTGTTGGCATCTGTCAATGAAGGGTAATATTTTTTTGTAACACCTGGCTGTACTGTAACACTGGCGTTAGTAAGGTCAAATTCTCCGGTTGCAATATTGCTTTCTAAGAAACATGTTCTTATCGTTGCATTATTTACGGTTGGGCTTTCGGCTATAGTAAGCGTAAGCGTGATTTGCTCACAGTCTATAAATTCTGGAGCATTTCCGCAGAATTTATAAATAATTGTATCTGTACCTGCAAATCCGAAATTCGGAACGTAGCCGATCACTCCTGTCGTAGGATTGATAATGGCTGTTCCGTTGGCAGGCGGTGTAATAATCTGAACTGTACCCGGAACAAATGTCTGAGTAGAAGATGTAAATGCCGGAACAATATTTAAATAACCTTCACACACTGTTTTTGCAGCTGTAGATTCTTTTAGACAAGTAAATACTTTATAAGGCGGAGTTGTTGCCGGCGGGCAAGATCCTACTGTGATTCTTACCGTATAATTTCCAGACTGCACGGGAGTAAATGAGTTGCTGTTTGCTCCCGGAATAGGAACGTCATTTCTAAACCACTGATACGTGTCATAACTGTCATCAACTTCCAGAACCAACCCCGGAATACAAACTCCGGTTTGTTTTGCAATTAGCGGAATTGATGAGAAACCTGCAAAATATCCTCCATATCCTGAAGTGCTGTATCCTCCGTTAATCCCGGCAGTGACCGCTTTATTTGAGCTGATCGTTAAATTACCACTTACACTTTCTAATGCATAAGTCACCCAGTTCGTATTTCCTGTGACAGGATATGGGCCTTCTGCAGCAGTTGGAGCTACATTATTTACAAGTACTGTTGCACCAACTTCTGTAAGAATGTTCAGTTTCACCTTAGTTCCTGAAGGTGTTGCGCTGGCTCCTCCAGCTCCCGTCGGCATTTCGTTGATTTTTCCGATCTCATCGATTTTTCTAGGTAAAAAACAATTCAATGGTGGTATATAATTGAAACCACAAGTAGCGTTGCTTCCGTCTACAGAAACCAATTGATACAGGTAGATGTTTTTTGAACTGCTGATAAACATATTTCGATGAGTTCCACCTTGTAAAATGTAATCACTTCCGGATATTCTGTACCATTGTCCTGCATTGAGGGTTGCTGCAGGGGTAGCGGCACCATTTAAGAAAACCTGTGTGTTGTTTTCGGTTGCTACAACGATTCCGCCTTCAATGTCAGAAGCATTGGGAGATCGGCTTTTTACCATCGCAAAAGTATTTCCAAGCCTTTCTAAAGGAACCGACTGGTCTAAAATAATATCTGCACCCTGACTGCTCGCAGCTCCAAAATTTCCAAGTACATTTCCGTTGGTAAGGGTAATTGGTTTGTCGGCAACGATTTTAGCTCCTATAAAGCTCTGCATATTTAAGGCAGGGCTTCCTGCTCCAGCAAAAATAAACGACTGTCCTTTATTAAGCGTAAAGGTGTGTGTATTTGTAGTAGGCGTTGCTCCGTAAAAAGATACGGTGATGGTATTGCTCCACGTAGCTGTAACTGTCGTATTATCTTCTGTAGCTAAAACTCCCGCAGTGAAGTTGTTTCCGGTACTTACAAAGGGAGACGGTGTGTTGGCAACAAAGAATTCTTTACCGATCCCGGCCTTTCCTTTACTGGTTAAAATTTCGGCGTGAGTGGTACTGCTGACGATTCTTAATGTACAGTAAAAAGGTTTTTCACCATTAAGGTATAAGCCTTTGTTAATTACCGCAAAACCTTCAGAAGTGCTTGTTGCAGAAATATTAGCAGCAGATACAATGTACGTTTGCGGATTACCTTTGCTGATCGTTACTGTGCCTAAAGCAATATTGTTGCTGTAAACAGTTACCACGAAAGGAGTAACAGAATCTGTTGACAAATAAAGAGATTGTGTTACACCGGAAGAAGCATAGAAGGGAGCTATCCAATGCTCTGTATCTCTTTGGGCAGAAACATTGATGCCCGTCATCATGAATAGAAAAATAAGTAGAAATTGTTTCATAAGCGTAGAATTAGGATTTTTACAAAAATAATGTAAAAATCAATATGTTTTGAGAAAAATTTCAACATATTCTTGCAAATGTCAATGAAAATAGCCACAACTTGCTGTTGTGGCTACTTTTTTAATATGGTTGAATTTAATTATTCTCTGTTCTTAACAAGAATCCATCCGGTATATTTTATTGGCGTTTTCTGAGCATTTGGTTCAGTCCAGTTTATATGATACCAATAAGTTCCTGTCAATATTCCTTTACCGGCAAACCTGCCGTCCCACTTGTAATTGTTTGATTTATCACCCGTGAATAATTTGTTTCCGTATCTGTCATAGATTACGAATGTAAGATTTCCTTTATAAGCCAGTTCGCTGTAATCTACAAAGTCGTTTACATTATCACCATTCGGAGTAATTGCGTTGACAAGATTAGGAACTGTAACTTCCACAGAAATCGGCGTACAGTCTAGCGCATCTTTCACAAAGAATGTGTGTTGACCTCTCGTAAGATTGGTGAATACATTTGAATTCTGCCATGCTGTAGGTGTATCAACTGCATATTGATAAGGTGCAGTTCCACCTTCTACAGTCACGGTAGCTGTACTGTTTGAGATTTCAATTGCTGTAACTACAGGGTCGTTTGCTTTTTTAACGCTTACGGTTTGTTTAATAAAACATCCTGCATTTTCAAGAATTACCCAGTATTCTCCAACAGGAATCCCTTGAATTGATTGTGTTGTAGCTCCCGTATTCCACTCATAAGACTGATAACCTGGTCCTGCATCTAAGCTCGTTCTATCATCAATACAGATTACTTTATCTTTTAGTATGGTTGATCTTTTTGGTGGTGTAACTTTTAGATTGATCTTAGCAATGGCGTAACATCCGTTAGAATTAAATACTCTTGTGTAAACGAAACCATCTCCAGAGATATGAAGCGTAGGATTCATTATTTCATTCGTTCCGTTGCTTGCATCTGTAAACGTAGGATAATATTTTTTTGTGACAGGCGTTTCATTGGTAACAACCGCAGATGTAAGATTAAATACTCCTTTAGTTTCATTATTTTCAATAAAACATACTATCAGTGTAGCTTCATTTACAACCGGGGTAGGATAGAAGTCCAGCGTAATTTTAGCTGTACCTACACAACCTTCGGAAGTCGTCACTCTTACAAACACCGATCCTGCTCCAGAGAAATAATTGGTCGGATTGGTAATCTGATTAGTGCTTGCATTAAGATCGGCAAGGGTAGGGTAGAATTTTTTTGTGGTCGGTACTGTGTTATCTGTAACATTGGCAGTAGTAAGATCAAAATATCCTTTTCCTGCATACTGACAAGCCTTAATCGTTCTGTCGGTTAACACAAACGGAACTAAATTTAAATTTAAAGTAATCTGTTCACAATCTACAAACTCAGGAGCATTGCCACAGAATTTATAAACAATTACATCTGGCCCCAAATATCCGGGCTGAGGAATGTAAGTGATCACTCCTGTTGCAGGGTTTATCGTGGCTGTTCCGTGAGTAGGCTGTGTCAAAATGGTAACGGTACTTGCTAACGGTGACTGTGTAGAGTTTGTAAAGGTTGGCGTGATAACTTTGGTTCCACAGATATAAACCGACTGAGTGGTCTGTGTTAAACAAGTAAATACTTTATAAATAGGTGTTGTAACCGGAGGGCAAGTTCCCATAGTTACTTTAACGGTGTAATCTCCACCTGCAACTGGCGTGTAAGTGTTCGAAGTTGCGCCAGTTATAGCGGTTGTGCCCAAATACCATTGGTAGGTATCATAGCTGTCGTCTACTTCCAGAATGATTCCCGGAACACATTCTCCTACTTGTTTTGAGATTACCGGAATTGAAGAGAATCCTGCGAAATATCCACCGTATCCGGCTGAGCTATATCCTCCATTCACTCCTGCCGTCACGGCTTTAGTAGATGTTATTGTAAGATTACCAGTAACTCCCGATATTGCGTAAGTTACCCAGTTTGTATTACCCAACAATTGGTAAGGTCCTTCTGCAGCTGTCGGAGGATTTCCATTCACTAAAACGGTAGCTCCTACTTCTGTGATGATATTTAGTTTTAACAAAAAAGTACTGGTCGGTTGGCCAGATGTTCCTGTTGTAGCTGGCGGCGATGCTGGTGTAAGTGGCATCTCATTTATCTTACCAATTTGTTCAATTTTTTTAGGTAAAAAACAGTTTAAGGGTGGTATGTAATTGTATCCGCCATTGTTTCTTGCATTCGAGTTGCCTGAAACTAATTGATAAAGATATACATTTTTAGTGGCTCTTACATAGATGTTATAGTGTCCCAAAGTTCCTTGTAAAGTATAACCGGAATCTAAAATTCTGTAAAATTGCCCTTCATTCAAAGTAGCAACAGCTGTTGGGTTGTTATTAAGAAATATTTCAGTATTATTTTCTGTAGCAACAATAATACCTCCTTCCATGTTGTAGTCTGTTCCTACAGCACCCAAAGTTCGTATCATCGCAAATTCTTTTCCTAAACGATCAATTGGAACTGATTGATCAAGAATTAAATCTGAACCATCTGTTCCTGTTGGACCTGTAGCATAATATCCATTGGCATTACCGTTTGTAACCGAAATGGGCTTGTCGGCAACTATTTTGGCACCGATAAATCCTGTTGCGTTCGCAGCAGCATTAGCTTCACCTGCTAATATATAAGATTGCCCTTTATTTAATGTGAAAGTAAGAGGTGTAGGTACTGTTGTAGGTTGGTTAACAAAGCTGACAGCCGGATTAAATCCCGTTACCGTAACTACCGTATTATTTTCTGTTGCCATAATTCCTGTCGTGAAATTATAACTTGTAGCTGTTGTGTTTGTAATTGGCGCAGATGCTGCATAAAAAGTTTTGCCAATCCCGGATTTTCCTTTGGAAGTAAGGATTTCACCATGTGATCCAATATACATTCTCATGGTTAAAAAATAAGGTTTTGCCCCTTTTGTGTAAATTCCTTTGTTAATAACTGTAAATGCGTCTGCATTGTCGACTACTTTTATGAAATTACCAGAAGTTGCATTCCCAGGAATGATTGTTGTCGGAATATGAAATACTTTTGGATCATTCAAGGCGATCGTAACACTACCGATCTCAATATTGTTGCTGTATATTTTTACTTCGAAAGGAGTAGCAGAATCTGTTGAGAAGTATAGTGCTTGATTATATCCGCTGCTTGAACTGTCAAAATATGGAGCAATCCAATGATCGGTGTCTCTTTGAGCAAAAAGAGAACTGAACGTCGCAAAAACTAATACAAAACTTAGTAGAAATCTTTTCATAATTATGGAATTAGGATTTCTACAAAATTAAAATAATATTTAATATATTGTTAATAAATGCTAAAGAAAATTTAAATTTTATTCTCTATTCTTAATTATTAGTGAACCTAAATACGAAACTAATAATTTTATATTAATATTAATTCAATGAAAAATATATCAATAAATCCCTATTTTGGGTCTTTTTCATCTGATTATGTTGCATATTAAATTTATCAATATTTTAAATTCACGTTGCGTAACTTTAATAATTTAATATTCAGATTAATTAAATCGACTTCCTTATCATTCATGATTTATTTAATTATAAAGCCCAGAAAGATTTAATACCAATAATTAGTATGAAGGATAATATGAATATGCAATAAAACTTTAGCTGCAATTAGGGCAAACAAAAACCCCGATGAAAATTTCACCGGGGTTTTTATATGTTTTTGAAAGATTAATTAAGATAAGCTTACTCTTACAAATCCTGTAACTGTAAGATCACCGTTTACAGATTTTACGTAATCAGCAACAGAAACAGAACTGTCTTTGATGAAATCTTGGTGTACCAAAGTATTGTCTTTGTAGAATCTCTGCATTTTACCTTTCAAGATATTGTCGATAATGTTTGCAGGCTTACCTTCTTCAGTAAGTTTGTGTCTTTCGATTTCCAATTCTTTATCGATAGTTTCCTGAGAAACTTTAGTCTCATCAAGAGCGATAGGGTTCATTGCAGCAACTTGCATAGAAACAGCTTTCGCAGCTTCATCAGCACCGTCTACTTTTGCAGAAAGTGAAGTAATAGAAGCGATTTTGTTTCCAGCGTGGATGTAAGCTCCCAAGAAAGGTCCTGTAATTCTTTCGAATGCACCGATCTCGATTTTCTCACCGATAACTCCTGTTTGCTCGATCAATTTCTCAGCAACAGTCATCCCGTGGAAATCTGTAGCCAACAATTCTTCTTTAGTAGCAGCGAAAATAGCCATTTCAGCAATTTCGTAAGCAAGCTCGATGAACGCTTCGTTTTTAGCAACAAAGTCAGTCTCACAGTTTAGAGAGATGATCGTACCTAAAGTATTATCTTCATTTACTCTAGCGATTACAGCGCCTTCAGAAGATTCTCTGTCAGCTCTGTTAGCAGCAACTTTCTGTCCTTTTTTTCTAAGGATATCTACCGCTTTTTCGAAATCTCCTTCTGCTTCAACTAAAGCTTTCTTGCAGTCCATCATACCTGCACCTGTTTGGTTTCTTAATTTTGCTACGTCTGCAGCAGCTGGTGAATAAGACATAATATTTATTTATTTTTTTATTTAAAATTATGATTAACTTTAATAGTTTATTTTAAAGATGTGCAAAGATAATGATTTTAATGATAAACTAAAAAATGACTTTTCACGTTATAGTATTATTTAATAAATTTTTTAAAGATTTTCACTACATGAAAAAAATATTTCTAATCATATTCCTTTCTATTTTTAGTCTTGGTTTCTCACAGAAGAAGAAAAAAGGCAAAGCAAAAGTAGTCGCCGAAAAAGAAACTGTCATTATTTATACAGAAACAGAAGCCGAAACTTCCAATGAACCTAGAATTATTGCAGGATTTCTAAAGCAAAATCCCGGTCATCAAAGGTCAGATTTTTTTAAGAAGAAACTGATGACAATCATTATGGCAGACAATTCTGCTGAAGCAAAGCCTACGATTAAGCCCTTAAGTAAGAGCAAAATTGAAAAAATTGTAAGCAATAATGAACTGAATAAAGGTAAAGATGTTGCGATCAATAAATCCCCTGAGAGAAACGTAAATTTTGCAAGTGTAAGCAGCTCAAGTAAAAAATCTGAGGTAAGTGATAAAAATAAGAAAACTGCTGCAATGCTCAGTCATATTTTTAATGATGATCCCAGCGATAAGGAGGCTTATATCAATATTAAGAACAGATCAAACTGTAGACTGATCGTTAAAATTAGCGGAAAAAAATATTATAATTTAGATGTTCCTGCAAAAGGACAGAATTTCATCCTTATCGATAAAGGAGAATATGTTTTGACAACGATGGTATGCGACGCCAAATATTCTTCTTTAAAAAGAATAAGCAAGGATATTGAGATTCAGCTGGATGTAGCTGATTGATTCTGAATTAAATCAAACAAAAAGAAGGTAGCTTTGAGATGATGATTCTCAGCTACCTTTTTTTGTTAATCTTTATCTATTCTTGAAAGATTTTATCTCTTCCTTCAATTCTTGTACTTGATCTTTTAATTCTTTGATGCGTTCTTCGTATTGTTCAATCAGCTTTTCCGGAAGCTTATTGATGATGTAGCCATTATTTCCTCCTTTATTGTCAGTATTCGTAATATTAATACATTCATCAGGTAATAAATCTGTAAAGCCCTTCTCCAAAAATTTTGCAATTTTATCGATGGTGACAATATCCGGAGAGGAGGCATTGTTTTCTATCTTTCTGTATGTGTTTTCGGAGACATCAAGCATTACTGCCATATCCAATTGGGTGAAGCCTTTTTCTGTTCGGTATTTTTTTATTTTTTCTCCTACTATCATAACCTTCGAATTTTGAGTACAGTCATTCAAATATTGACGAAAATACGCAAAATTTTGTGGATGAGAATCTAAAATTTAGAGATATTTTTGAAAAATGATAATCACTTGATTGTGATTCGTGAAAATTTTATATATTTAACCCAATTAAAAAATCAAACACAACTGGTATGAAAAAAAATCTATTGCTCAGGCTATGCCTGATGATGACAGTGATGTTGTCTCTTTACTCCTGTATCTCTGATGAGATCACGTCGCAGGAAAACCCTTCTGAAACTCTAAACGCCGCACGATTTTCGTCAAAAAGTCTTTGGGAAGAAGACGAAAAATACATTAGCAAGGTTAGAGAAGTCTATGCCAAAAATGCTAACGAGAATTATATTCAGCAGAAGTATGGAACAATATACTGGGACTATGCGACAACGATGGATCAGTTTGATGAAAGCTACCTGATGGTGCCTGTTCTCAGGAACAACAAAGTGATAAATATACTTGAAGTTTTCCGTGTGAAAAACAGGGTGTACTTTCAGTTTTCTGCCGATGATTTGGAGAGCAATGAGTTTTTTCAAACGCTAATCTTTGATCGGGACATAATAAAAGCAGCAGAGTCTTCTGATGGTAAAGATACCTTTGAAAAAACGGGTACAATAAATGTATCGGTATGCAAAAAATATACGATTATAGTCGGCTACGTAGAAGGAGCCAGTGGGGAGCAATATCCAATAGAAAATACCAAAACAATCTGTAAGTTTGTGGAGATGGCACTTCCTGCTTCTCAATGTCTGGGTCTTGAAGATCCTGCAACAGGAGAATGTATGGGCGCAGGAAGTGGAGGAGGTGAATCAGGATATGAATATCCTGAACCTCCGGAAGAGGAAGATCCTTGTGAGAAAGTGAAAACATTATTGGAAAATCCACAAATCCAAGATTCTCTTACTGGTTTTAAAAACCATGCCCAGACTAATACAAAAAAAGAAAAAGGCTTTCAGGAATTGAAAAGTGGGACAATACAAGCAGGTTCTACCTCAGCAGGTAATGAAATCTTTTTTGGAATAGGAATCAATTCTAAAGGAACAGTACACACTCACCAGCCGGGAACAATTGGTATATTAGCTCCACAAGATATCATGACATTTTTACATATTGTAAGACAACAAGATGCAAATTCTCTTGGAAACGCATACAATGGAACTGTTTCTGATAGTGGAACTTATTTTATTTATTTTACCGGAACAATTTCTGATCTGCCTTCTGGAATGACTGAAGCGCAAGAAGAAGCGTATGTTAGGAAATTAGTTAGATTGTACAAAACCGATTACCGGCTATTATTGAAGGAAGAAAATAAAATTCCAGGACAAAAATTATCTAATTTTGGATTAGAAAAATTATTTTTTAATTTGTTAGATAATATTGGATTAACTGGAAAAATAACTCTTTTAAAAGAAAAAGATGGAAATACTTCAACAATACAAAAAGATTCAAATGGAAATCCAATTCCAAATCCTTGTTAAAAAATTCAAAACAAATACTATGAAAAAACATATATTGTTACAGTTATTTATGTTCTTAGCGATAGCTTGTAAAGCTCAAACTTATCCATTAGATAGTGATTATAAAATTGTTCCTAATTATTCCTACTTAAAAGATATTAGTAATGCACTTTTACCTTTTGTAGGGGATTGGAAAGCTAATTATAATGGTAACGAAATAGTTTTAAAAATTGATAAAGTAGATCATCATCTAAATAATTTTGATGTTAAAAAGTATTATCAAGATGTGTTGTTTATTCGTTATATTATTAAAAATTCGCAAGGCAATGTAGTTGAAAGCACAATGAATTTTAATATTACAGATTCTAATATTATTAGTGATATGACTTTTTCTAATGAAAATATGGTATCCTTTACATATACAGGAGGACAATGTACTGTAGGATGGGGTGAGATAAATTTGCAATTGACTGATACCACACATTTTATATGGAATTATCAACCTGAATCAACAGCTGTTACAAATAAAAACTGTTCAAATTATCCTACTGGTGGAATAAAAATAAACTTACCTTATGAAAGTGCAGATTTAATTTTTACTAAACAATAATAACTCAACCGCTGAAAAGGGTTTTTTATTATGATAAAATTTGACAATATTATTTTTTGAAACCATAAAAAGTATGGATTAGAAGGGAAATTAAATTTGATAGAAGAAGAAAATGGAACAACTTCACCAATAGTTCCTGATTCGAACGGTACACCTATAAAACAGCCATCATGTTAAAAACAACTACTATGAGAAATATATCATTGTTTCTAATGCTACTATTTGCATTAGTTTCCTGCCAAGCACAAAATTATCCTTTAGGGACATATTATAAAACCATTCCTAATAATTCTTACATTAAGGATACAAATGACATTTTAGAAAAATATACTGGTATATGGAAAGCTATTACTAGTAACAAAGATGTTTATTTATATATAACAAAACAAAATGATCGGAATATAAAAATTTTAAATAGGGAGCATTATGAAGATGTTTTATTAGTAAAGTACAAAGTTAGTATTAACGGATATGAGGTAGAAAACACAACTAATTTTACTAATGATAAAATTAATATTATTAGTTATGGATTAGCTATTGATGAGTCAATAATGCTTGGTTATGATGGTGGAAAGTGTAGAATAGGAAATGGAAGGCTAAATTTAAAACACATAGATCCTACACATATTCAATGGAATTATTATCCCCAGTCTATTCTTATTACCAATATTAATTGTCCGAATAATCCAGGAAATTTAAAAATTCATTTACCTTATGAACCTGCAGATTTAATTTTTACTAAACAATAATAATTCAACCGCTGAAAAGCGGTTTTTTATTATGATAAAATTTGGCAAAGTTTTTTTTTGAATCAATGAAAAGTATGGGATTAGAAGAGAAATTAAATTTGATAGAAGAAGAAAATGGAACAACTGCACTGCCCCGTAGTTCCTAATTCTAACGGTACACCTATAAAACAACCAGCATGTTAAGAACAACTATTATGAAGAATACAATATTATTATTCTGTTTATTTCTAACAATTATTTCTTGTAAAGCACAGAATTATCCATTAGATACTGATTACGAAACTATACCTAATAATTCTCATATTAAGGATACGAACATTGTACTTGAAAAATATACCGGTACATGGAAGTCAACTATAGGCAATAAAGAAGTTTATTTGTTTATCACTAAACAGAATGATCGGAATATAAAACTTTTGTCAAATGAATTTTATAGAGATGTATTGCTAATAAAGTATAAAATTCTTGTTAATGGGAATGATATAGAAAATACTACAAATTTCAATAATGAGAAGATAAATATAATTAGTTTTGGATTAGCTATTGATGGATCGATATTACTTGGTTATGGTGGTGGAAAATGTAGAATAGGAGATGGAACAATTAATTTAAAATATATTGACCCAGATCATATTCAATGGAAATATTACCCACAATCAATTCGTATTACAAACATTAATTGTCCGAATAATCCAGGAAATTTAAAGATTCATTTACCATATGAACCTGCAGATATAATTTTTGTAAAACAATAAATGAAAAGTTTTTTATTAATCTGCTTGGTTATTCTTTTAAATTCTTGTGCCTCAAATATTAGTTCTGAGTTCATTCAATTTAATCATATGAATGCAGTTGTAATAGGCGGTGATAAGCTAACAATTACATTAATTCCTACTGACAAGAACAGAAAGAGACCTGTAATAGTAAAGATCTTTAGAAAAGGAGAATATTTTGATAACAGAAGAATTTCTTATCAACAGTATAAGCAGATTTCTGATATTATTGTAAGTATAAAACAAGAGGAGTTAGAGTTGCCAAAAAAAGAAAATTACAATGTTGGGATTTTAGATGGTGGAAGTAATTCTATTTACTTTAAAAAAGGCAATGCTGAAAAAAAGTTTATACTTATGGAATATCAAAAGAATATCACGGGAAGTTTTATGAAGCAACAGAACTGATTTTGAAAACTGCAAAACTTGAAATTAAAGATGTCAATTGATTAACATACTATTCAATAAATAAAAAGGTAGCTTAGAAATTCTAAACTACCTTTTTTTTGTTTATCCTTTAAATTGCCCCATCGCAATAAATTTGTCTTGTCTTTGGGTTTCCAGTTCTTTGCCTGTGAATTTTGAGAACGCTTTGATGTTTTGCAAAATCGAAGTTTTCAGATTCAGGTAAGTTGTTTCCGGATCGTAATGAGCTCCACCAAGTGGTTCTTCAATGATTCCGTCAATAAACTTTTCTCTTAAAGCATCTTTTGGAGTCAGGTTTAATGCATTCGCAGCATCTTCTTTGTGATCCCAATTTCTCCATAAGATTGAAGAACAGCTTTCCGGTGCAATTACAGTATACCAAGTATTTTCAAGCATATATACTTTGTTGCCGACACCAATTCCTAAAGCTCCGCCACTCGCTCCTTCACCGATAATATAAGTGAAAATAGGAGTTTTAAGCATCGTCATTTCAAAAATATTTCTTGCAATGGCTTCACCTTGACCTCTTTCTTCAGCTTCCAATCCAGGATATGCTCCCGGTGTATCCACTAAAGTAATTACAGGAATTTTGAACTTTTCGGCTAATTTCATTAGTCTTAAAGCTTTTCTGTATCCTTCAGGATTCGGCATTCCAAATCTTCTATGCTGTCTTTCTTTGGTCGTTCTCCCTTTTTGGGTACCGATAATCATCACTCTTTGACCGTCTAAAGTCGCCAAACCTCCGATCATCGCAGGATCATCAGCAAAGTTTCTGTCACCGTGAAGCTCCAGGAAACTGCCTTTGTCTACCATTCCTTTGATATAGTCAATCGTATAAGGGCGATCCGGATGACGCGATAACTGTACTCTTTGCCAAGGTGTAAGATTTCCATAGATCTGTTTTTTGGTATCTATAATCTTATCCTCGATCTGACTGCATGCTAATTTTACATCAACACCACTTTCTTCTCCTACCAATGAACAGGTTTGATACTGATCCATCAGTTCTTTTATAGGAAGTTCGAAACTTAAATATTCCATTCTTGAAGTAAATTAAATCTTTCAAATGTATGAAAAATTATGAAATTTTATTTAAAATTATTGATAGCATTGTTTATTCGTGCCGTACTTTCTTCTCTACCAACGAGTTCCAAAATATCTGGAACGTCCGGGCCTTTCAGTTCTCCAACCAATGCTAAACGCAACGGCATCATTACTTTTCCCATTCCTACACCTTTGTTTTCGGCAAAGTCGTGTAAGTTTTGTTTAATATTTTCTGAAGTAAAATCATTAAGCGAATTAAAACTTTCAGCAAATTCGGTTAAAAGATTTGAAGTTTCGTCATTCCAGGCTTTCTTAGACGCTTTTTCGTCGTAAGAAGTTGGTGCTTCGAAAAAGAATCTTCCGTTTTCGTAAATATCTTTTGGAAAAGTAGCTCTCTCTTTCATCAGATGAATAATCTTCAGTAGTTTTTCGTCTTCCATATTTAAATTTAAATCTGACTCTTTTAGAATTTTTAATAATTCTTCGTCTGATTTTAATTGAATATATTGATGATTAAACCATTCAGCTTTTTCTTTATTGAATCTTGCCCCAGCCTTGTGAACTTTATTTAAATCAAATTCTTTTACCATTTCATCCAAAGACAAAATTTCTTTATCGTCAGCAGGCGACCAGCCTAAAAGCGCCACCATATTGATGAAAGCTTCAGGAAGATATCCTTCTTCACGGTATCCTTTAGAAATATTTCCGGTTTCGGCATCTTTAAAATTTAGAGGAAACACAGGGAATCCAAATTTATCACCATCTCTTTTACTTAATTTTCCTTTACCTTCAGGTTTTAAAATCAGAGAAAGATGGGCAAATTCCGGAGCTTCCCAACCCATTGCTTCGTATAATAACATATGTAAACCCAGAGATGGTAGCCATTCTTCCCCACGAATGACGTGGGTAATTTCCATTTCGTGGTCATCGATAATGTTCGCGAAATGATAAGTTGGCATTCCATCGTTTTTTACTAAAACTTTATCGTCTAAAGTGTCTGTATTTACTGCGGAATTTCCACGGATAATATCGACCAAACCTAAAGTTTTGTCAACAGGCATTTTGAATCGTACAACATAAGGAGTTTTTGCATCCAAAAGTTTTTGAACTTCCTCTTCAGAAAGTGCAATGCTGTTTTTTAAGCGGTTTCTTGAAACATTATTGTAAGAAAAAACATCACCTTTTGCTTCATATTCAGAGCGAATAGCATCCAATTCTTCCGCGGTGTCAAAAGCAATGTAAGCATAATCTGTTTTTAAAATCTGCTCAGTGTATCTGTCGTAGATATCTCTTCTTTCAGATTGTCTGTATGGCGCGAATTTTCCGCCTTTTTTTGGACTTTCGTCGGGGATGATTCCGCACCATTCCAAAGCTTCTTCGATATAATCTTCAGCACCCTCCACATATCTTGCAGTATCGGTGTCTTCAATTCTCAATACAAATTCTCCGCCCTGATTTTTGGCAAAAAGATAATCATACAATGCAGTTCTTACACCTCCCAAATGCAACGGTCCCGTAGGACTTGGTGCAAAACGGACTCTTACTTTACTCATTTCTTTGAAATTAAGGTGCAAATTTAAGCATTTCAAAAAAGTTTATCAGTAAAAGCCAATCTTTTTTAGAAAAACTATTTGATGTTTTTAAGTAAAATGTAATTTTTGTATTCTCCAATTCTTATTTTCAGTAAATCTTCCAATGGCTGCACCAACTTATCTTTTTTGTCCCAAATAGCCTGAGATTTATCGTGCTCGAAAACGAAGTCGTGTTCTGCAATCGCCTGTGTCATTACTTTTGGGTGAGTTCCTAAAAACTTACCAACTCTATCTACCGTATGATAATTATATTCTTCTTTCGGAGCTTCAGCTAATTTTTCATCTTTCTGACCGTAGTAATATTGAAAATTATTGGCTTTTAAAGTCATCTTTTTGGTCGATCTTACAGAATTGTAGTGATAAATAGGAGCATCAAGACGCAAAACTTTTAATTTTTCACCTTTTTCGCTTCCATTTAGATATCCTTCATTAGATTTAAATTTTCTAAAACCTTGCGAGTCTATGTAAGATCTGATTTCAGGATTGTTTTTGAAGATTCTGATCTCATTTTTGTGTACGGCACGGCTATTTCTGATGTGATTATAATCTCCCCAAAAGTGGAGAAATGGCTGTAGAAAACCTTCAACAAGAGAATTTTTGTCGTATTTTTTTATATTTTCAAGAATTTTGGGCAAATCGTTTTCGTGAATAACTTCATCTGCCTGAATATGGAAAACCCAGTCACCGGTAACATGCTCAAGGCCAATATTAGATTGCTGGGCAAAAATTTTGCCATGCTGTTTTAGATTGTCATCCCAAATGGTATCAATAATTTTGATTTTAGGGCTGTTTAAATTTTCAATAGCTTCACGGGTTCCGTCTGTAGAATCTCCCACAACAGCGATGAATTCGTCACAAATAGGTAAAACCGATTGAATAGATTCTAAAAAAGGAACACCATACTGGAAACCATTTCTCACATAGCCGTATCCACTAATTTTCATGTTATTAAATTTATGCAAAAATCTTATTTTTTTTTAAATAATAGGAGATTTATGATTTAAGTTTTTAATTTTGTACTTAAAGTTTACAGATAATGTTAGAAATTGGTGAAAGACCGTGGGGAAAATACTTTGTTTTAGCAGATGAACCTCATTACAAATTAAAAAGAATAGAAGTAAATCCGGGACAAAAATTATCTTATCAATATCATCATAAAAGACAGGAACAATGGACGATCATTGAAGGTGATGCTACAATTGTGCTTGATGATAAAGAAATAAAATTATCCTACGGAGAAAGTATTTTTATTCCATTAGGAGCAAAACACCGTATCATGAATTTGTCTGAAAAACCTGTTGTGTTTATCGAAGTACAAACCGGAACTTATTTTGGTGAGGATGATATTGTGAGGTTGGAGGATGAATATGATAGAAGCTGATTACTTATAAAGAATCTATGATATTATGCTCCGTGTCATGATCCTTGTATAGCCGCGATTATTAAGTAAAATTTTAGCTATTTATTTTGGTGATTTATCATTTATGAATAAATTTATTGATATTTTTTATAAAGATGAATGAATTCTCAATGTAGGAAATCTTCCCAAATTTTAATAATATCGTTTTCTTCATTTTCTGAATTATAATTTAATTGAACAAAATCTGATGCAAGTTTTCCTTTATGTATCATTTCTTGAAAATTATTATCAAAAGTTTTTATTGCATCTTCAATTTTTTTCACATAATCAATTATATCACCTTCTAGTACAGATGAAGAAAATTCTGGATTGAAGTACTCTTTTCCGGCCTGACCTTTATATCCTATCACATAACATCCACAAGACATTGCTTCTACAGGCGGTAATCCAAATCCTTCTCTATGGTTGAAACTTAGGAAAATACTACTTTTTCTTAGTATTTCAGCAACTTCATCTTCTGACAAATTATCAATTGGAGTAAATTCCCAATCTGAATTTGGATTTCGTAATCGGAAGATATTAATTACTTGATTAATATCATCAGCGAGTTTTCTAGGCATAAAAGAGATCTTTTTTTTCTTTTTATCAGAATAATAAAAGATTTCACTATTAATTCCTAATCTTATTCTTTTAATGTTAGAATTAGGAAAAGCTTCAAGAAGATATTTCATGGAGTCATCAGAAACAGTGATTGTTCCTATTATATTTTTATCGTTATACGGTAAGTCACTAAGTTTGGTATCTAGTGAATAATTGTTGAAGGTATAATAACAGTTTTGGTTAAATATTACTTTTTTCACTGAAGGCTCTATATTATTAATTTTATTATAAATTTCAGGAAAAACCAATATTGAATCTTTATCAATATTAAAACTGATTTTTTTCAGATAGGCTAATTTAATTTTATTGAATATGCTTAGCTTGTTGCTGTTGATATATTTTTTTAGTTTAAATATGTAAGGGTTGGGGGCGATTCTAGTGCTATTGTGAAACCACGTTTCTCTTTCATCTTTTTTGTGTAAAACATATGCGTCGTATCCATTCTTATTCAAAATATCAACCATTTTGTAAATTTGTTTCACCCCACCCGTTGGAGTAGCATTCGAAGGACAAACAAAGTAGATTTTTCTTTGAGACATAAAAAATATTATTTTGTATATAATTTTGAAATGGTGTTTTACAATTTTCAGTAAAATATAATAAAGAATTTGAATACATAGAGAATGATTATTCTTATCTAATAAATACTGCACATGGCATTTATTCCTAACATTAATATTAACATTGTAGTCATGATAAAAATACAATTGATAAGTTTGTAAAAATATAATAAATAAAAATGATAATTTAGTTTTTTTAATTTAAAAATCAGTGATCATTAAAAATAGCTTTAAGACATTCTTATAGTTCAGTTTTGTTACATAATAAAATCTTGTATGCTGTAGTAAAATTATATATTTTTGATATATGAATGATTTAGCAATAATAATATTAAATTATAATTCATCTGAGAAAATCATCCATCAGGTAAATGAACTTATTGATGAAGGAATAGATTCTTCTGCTTTTTACATTGTTGATAATGCGTCAAATGAGGATGATAAAAAAAAATTGAAAAATTACACTATAAGTAAACAACTCAATTTTATACAATCTAAAGAAAATGGTGGTTATGCAAAAGGAAATAGATTAGCTATTGAAAAAGCTCTGAATGATGATAAAGATTATTTTTTAATATTAAATCCAGATATAGAGATTTCTCATTCAGTAGTAAGAAATTTATATAATACTATTAAAAAAGATCAGAATCTATATTTCGTAGGACCTAGAATTTGCGATAAGTTTGATCGAGAATATATTTTTTCTGACGGAGGCAAGGTAAATAGAGATGACTTTTTTGAAGCAAGTCATATAAATGGAGGCCGAAAAATAAGCGAAGTTGATATTCCTGAGTTTAATGCAAATATTGATTACGTTAATGGTAGTGCAATTATGTTTAAAAAAGAAACTCTAGATCTAATAGGAATGATGAGGGATGATTTTTTTATGTATTTTGAAGAAACTGA
Source organism: Chryseobacterium sp. CY350 (assembly GCF_027945075.1). NCBI lineage: Bacteria > Pseudomonadati > Bacteroidota > Flavobacteriia > Flavobacteriales > Weeksellaceae > Chryseobacterium > Chryseobacterium wangxinyae. Next base: position 2,248,652 of record NZ_CP116034.1, on the reverse strand, counting down.
ATGGTGTTACCGATTAAAAAGTATTTCACATGCAAAACAAGCAATCATTACCACAGAGATTGCTTATCATGAAATGAGTAAACAGGATACATTTCAAAATTTTTATATGACAAGAAATCGGATCTTTCTATGCAGACTATACAAGCTGCCTCACCAGAAACTAATTTCAAAATTTTTATATGAAGCACAAAAGAAACTTTTTAGAAGTAAGGGAAATTTTACAACCAATCTCTCAAACTTTACCTCTCAAGTAAAGGCTGTTCTTGAAGGTGAGTTTAAGAAGCTGGTTTAAATTTATGATAATAACTTGTCCATTTCTTCTTTCTGGGCTTCAATTGAAAATGGGAAAATTGCTTTTTCAGAATTTTTATGTAAGGTTTCCCAAATTTCTTTATTAGAGCAAATTTCTATAATATTTTCGGCAAATTTCTGATAGTCTTCATTATCGGAAATTAGTGCTGTTATTTTATCCTCCAAAAACATTCCTTCTGCACCAATATTTGTAGTTACAACAGGAAGTGCATATTCTAAAGCCTGTCCTATTTTACCTTTAACGCCGGCTCCATATCGTAATGGAGATACAGATGCAAAACATTTTTTATAATAAGGAATTACGTCTTCCACAAAACCCTTAACCTCAAAAAGCTCTGATTCCATTTTTAAAATATCTTCGGGAGCTTCTTGTCCTACGATAAAAACTTTCAGATTTGGCAAAGTTTTCCAAACAATTGGTAGGATTTTATGGTATAAGAACTTCACCGCATCTACATTTGGATCGTGGAGAAAGGATCCTATAAAAAAAATCCCAGATCTCTTTTCAAAAGATGGCATATCCATTGGCTGAACTTTTAAATTATGAACATTGCTTATTGTAAATAACTTTGATTCATCAATAAAATTCATCATGAATTCTTTTTCCTTTTCACTGATAACTACAATTTTATCAGCCTTCTTACTTAATTCAGTTTCAATATTTTTATAATATTCAATTTGCTTCTCTCTTTTCTTATCGTATTTTATCTCTTGACCTCTTTCCATTCTTAAAAAATGAATGTCAACCATATCATATATTATTTGCGCTTGCGGTGTTTTTTTTCTAAAAAAATCAAGATAATATTCGAAAATCTCTGGTCGATGGCACCATATATAATCGAGTTTAGGAGCTAATGTGTCTAAAAAATATTTTTTACCTCGCATTATCCCATATTTATTAATAAATGGAGTGTAAACAATTACATTGCGATTGCTGAAGTTTTGGATATATTTTTTCTGCTCAACTCTTGGGATTGGCTTCAACCAATTCATTAAATACACATTGTAATTAATTGCGAGAAAAGAAGCAATTTCTGTAATACGATTTGATCCCGAGTCTTTATCAAACATGGGAATTTGATTGTCAAGAATAAGAATAGATTTTTTATTATCATCGTGAACAATCACTTTGTCAGATAGGGGATAGTATTTTTTTAAATGAATGTAATTTTTTATCTTTCTTTTGATTCCCATTGTTTTATAGTTTAAATATTTTTTTTGTGAAATTTTTCAGACTGTATTTAGAAAGAATGTCATCAGAAATTTCTACATAAGAAAGGTCGAGAAATGTTTTTATTTTGTCAATATTGATGTTGTCACTGTCAATAACAAGGATGTTATTTGGGTGATAAAAATCAAATTTTTTCACAGAAACATTCGTCGTAATAAGCTTTTTGCGATAGCCAAGACTTTCAAAAGTTCTGAAGGAAAGTCCTTTTTGATCAGTTCTTTGGATGTCAATCATTGATCTTGACTGCGCGATCAATTTCTTTGTTTCCGAAAGCGAAACGTATTCTGTGGTTGAGGTTAAATGAGGATAATTAAGTTTTTCAAACCAAAATAATAAGAAATGAATTTTCAAACCTGCATCATGTAATAATTTTGAAATTTTATCAATTTCATGGATTCTACTATCATATGATGAGATATTGAAAATGTCGTATTTGGGTTCAGGTTTTTCAATATTTCCGTCATAAATGAAATTTGAGGTTTCTATAAAATTATATTTATCAATATCTTCTTTTTCGTAAGAATAAATTTCATCAAAAAAATTGATGATTTCTGCTTGCTTAGGATATTTTGTACAACTGTCGTAATAATAAGCGATAAAACTATCTGTCTTGTTTTTTAAATCTTTTAACAAGGAAATTTCTAAAAGATCAGGACGTATTATGAAAATAATATCCTGTTTCTCCGTAATCTGCTGAAGAATCTGATCTCTAAAAAAATCTTTCCTGATGTTTTTTCCAAAAATCTTTGTGATACCATTCTTTATTTTAACAGCAAGATTCGGATATTTAAATTTGATCTTATCTGTTTTAATATCAGTAACAACCACATCAGAATAACTTTGCAGTTCGCTGACTACAAAATCGATGTATCCGTATGCGAACGGATATATTAATGTAATTTTCTTTGGCATTATCTAAAAATTTCTTTCAGTTTCTCCTCAAATACAGCTTCCTCATTTAAAACAACATTTTTGTAGGTTTGAAAGTACGGAAAATGAGAAGGATAATTGTTCAAAACATATTTAATTTTATTTAAAATAGCAGGGATTTTTTCTGAACTAAAATCAAATTTATACTCATCAGGAATCATTAAATCCTCATAATAAGTTGAAGAGCCGTTTTTCCCGGAAATAATGCAGCAATCCTGCGATACAGACTCGCGTAGCATTTTATCTCGACCAGGATTTTCTCCAAAATCTACATATAGAAGAGATTTTGCCATCAAATCTTTTATCTGACCCGCATTCATATTCTGAATGGGAATCCATGTCAATTCGGGAGAATTTTTTATCAGTTCTGCAATTTCTTTTTTTCCTTTTTTTGGATTGTAAAGTATCGTTTTATTCGAAAGATCTTTCTTAATTGCCTGGTTTTTATCCAAAAATATAGGATTGATGTAATCACAAACGTAATCAATTTGGCTTTCAGGAATGTTGTGATCTTTCAGATATACGCTTGATCTGTAAGATTGTGCCCATTGAAAAACATTCGGAAGGTTCTCAAAATGATATTCTTTATCGTCTTGTTTGTAAAATAGTTTTGTAAAGAAATTTTGTTTCCTGATTCTGTAATCCATCAGGATTTTATAAAAATCAACACTGAGCCACCAAATGATTTTTTGGCTTTTTGGGAATTTCTTAATCAAAAATGTCATTGATTCAGGAATGATTAAAATATGATCAGAACTGTCTTCAAAAGACTTTATTTCTTTTGTTTTGTAGATATCATAGTTTTTAGCTTTTGCATTTGCTCTTTGAGGAACATAATGCATAAAAACGTTATCGTACTTCAATTCATAAAGCTTATTAGAAAGCTGATGCAACGCTTCCGGACCGCCCGTAACTTTCTTAGGAGGACAGAATATGATGATTTTAGAATTGCTTTTATAGGAAATCATAAAGAAAATCAGTTAATATTTTTTTCGGCATCGATTGAAATATGGGTAAGTTTCAATACCGTTTATTTTGTAAAATTACGATTATATTACTCAACCAATTCATCAACCCAGTTTTCGATGAGATATTTGTTTAAAATTTGTTCAGAAACAGGAACATAAGCATTTTCAAAAAAACTTTGAGGAATCATGATGTTATCTAAATCGGCGATCACAAATATATTTTCAGGATTATAAAAATCGTAGTTTATAATGTCTTTATTTGTGGTAATCAGTTTTTTCTTCAGGCCTAAACTTTCAAATACCCTGAAACTCAATCCTTCCTGTCCATTTCTACTTACATCGAGCATGATTTCAGATTCTATCAATAGCTGATTGTTTTCGTCGATAGAAATCGGTTTTTTTGAGAATTCTAAGTAAGGCTCATTATTTTCTTTAGATGTGAAAATCATAATCTTACTATAAACTTTCATCTCGTACAATGCTTTTGCTATTTTTTTTATAACTGGAAATCGGTTGTCAAACGAACTGATATTGAAAACTTTAAATTTAAATTTTGCAGGAATTTCATCAATAGTTTTGTAGATGAAATTGGTCTTAAATCTCAGACCAAATTTTTCACAGTCCTTTTTTTCAAATGAAAAAACTTTATCAAAAAGGGAAAGTACATTTTTGGTTTTAGGATATCGGTTGATAGAATCGCTTATAATCAATACCGACTGGCGAGATTTTTCGTTAACTGCTCTAATTGTTTTTTTAGATAAAAAGTCTGCCTTGATAAAAATGCTTGTGTCGATCGATTTCAGATCTTTTATCTGATCTAAAATTATCTGGTTATAGTGAGTGTGTTTTAGATTGGCAATTCCGAAATTTTTTGTAAAAAAGTTGAGTGCTTTGTGATAGAAACTCGGGTATTTATACCTGAAACTATGAAAGTTAATGTGTTTTACTTTATAGTTTTTTTTCTCAAGAGCATCGGCAATGTATTGATTGAATCCCCAATTATCATAGGTGATCAGCAGCACAACTTTTTCTTCTTCTTCCTGCATTATCTCAAGTTGTTAAAATGGTTTGGTCTAAAAATTCTTGTAAGTCTGCCTTTAGAAAAGATGGTTTAAAATCTGTATAGCTTTTAGAGTCTTTAATAAAATCTGTTACATGTAAAAACTTATCTATTTCCGGTCTGCTCGTCCAGGCCCAATCTGATTTTCGGATATGTGGTGAAAAAATTGTAAAGGTCGGAATGTCTAATGACTTGCTCACATTCGTAGCTCCTCCTTCGTTGCCAATCAGACACTTACATAAACTTGTGACCGCAGCAAACTCACGTAGATTTTTAGTGTCAAAACTTTTTACGACCAAATTTTTTGTTTCTGAAGAAAGTTTTGAATATAGACTTTCAAATAACTCTTTTTGAGAAGGTAAAAAATTGCATAATATTTTCGCGGAGGGTTTATCAGCAGCAATATACTCCAACAATTCTTCCATATATTCGACGGGATAGGTTTTGTCGTCAGAACTTCCAAAAGTACTTATCATGACCAAATTATCGTTTGGTGATAATCCGTTTTCGTTTAAAATCTGGATAGCCTTTGCTAATTCTCCCTTTTGTATATAAACTTTAGGAAAAACTTCCTGAAACGGAATTCCCAATGGTTCAAGCATCTGTAAACGATGTTCAATTCCTAAAGTTGTATTTTTTGATTTTACTTTAGTTGATCTTTTAACGGGATGATTGTAAAAAAACTGAGTATATTTTTTGAAGAAACCGATTCTTGTTTTTGCTCCGGAGAAAAAACTAATGATTGCCGTCTCAATTTTAGAATACAGATCAATTACGAGATCAAATTTATAATCTTTCAGGTCAGACAGTGTTTTATTTGGTCCGCTGCTAAAATAAATAAAGTGATCAATATAAGGATTGCCAAGTAAAATTTGAGCATGTTTCTCTTCCAAAAGAAAACTGATTTCAGATTTCGGATATTTTTTTTTCAGTAAAGGCAGAATGGAACTTGTCACAAGTACATCTCCCATAAATTTCTTCTGAATGATTAAAATCTTCATTTTATCTCCCAAACTCCAAAACCGTTTTTTCGATTATTTTCACGCAATCTAATAATTGTTCTTCTGTAATAACCAATGGCGGTGCCAATCTGATAATATTTCCGTGTGTTGGCTTTGCCAAAAGTCCGTTTTCTTTTAATTGTAAACAGAGATTCCAAGCTGTTGAGCTTTCGGGAGTATCATTGATCAGAATGGCATTCAATAGACCTTTTCCTCTTACTTTTGTTATCAAATCAGATTTTTCAATTAACTTTTCAATTTCTGATCTGAAAAGCTGACCCAATTCTTCTGCTCTTTCTGATAAGTTTTCTTCTTCTACAACATTTAAAGCAGCAACCGCAACCGCACAAGCAATTGGGTTTCCACCGAAAGTAGAACCGTGTTGTCCGGGCTTGATGACATTCATGATTTCGTCATTAGCTAAAACTGCGGAAACAGGATACATACCTCCGGAAATTGCTTTTCCTAAAATTAATATATCGGGCTGTACATCTTCGTGGTGACAGGCAATGAGTCTCCCGGTTCTTGCGATTCCCGTTTGTACTTCGTCTGCAATGAAAAGAACATTGTGTTTTTTACATAAATCTGATGCGTGTTTAAGGAAATTTTCATGAGGAACGTAAACCCCGGCTTCACCCTGAATTGGCTCAACCAAAAATGCCGCAATATTTTGAGCGTCATTTTTTAAAACTTCTTCTAAAGCGGCAAGATCGTTATATGGAATTTTTACAAAACCCGGTGTAAAAGGGCCGTAGTTTTTATTCGCGTCAGGATCATTTGAGAAAGAAACAATTGTAGTTGTTCTTCCATGGAAATTATTTTCGCAAACTACAATCTTTGCTGCGTTTTCTGAAATTCCCTTCACTTCGTAGCTCCATTTTCTTGCTAATTTTACCGCAGTTTCCACGGCTTCAGCACCGGAATTCATCGGTAAAACTTTATCAAAACCGAAAAGGGTAGTGATTTTTTTCTCGTATTCACCCAAACTTGAATTGTAAAATGCTCTTGAAGTCAAAGCTAATTTTTTAGCCTGATTTACCAAAGCGTCCACGATTTTCGGGTGCGAATGTCCTTGATTAACAGCTGAATAAGCTGAAAGGAAATCATAATATCTCTTACCTTCAACATCCCAAACAAATACGCCTTCACCTTTATCTAAAACCACAGGAAGCGGATGATAATTGTGTGCACCATATTTTTCTTCTAGTTCAATAAAGTATTGTGAATTTTTTGTTTGTTCTGCTGTTGACATATTCTTTTTGCTTTTTTACAAAGTTAATAATTTAATATGAGAAAAGTAGAATGCATAAAAAAACCGCTCCAAATGAAGCGGTTAATCATCTTTATAAAAAAAATAATCTTAATGATTATCGTATTTTTTATCCATTACAAAAGTCTCCATGAATTTTGTCGTGTAGTTTCCTGAAAGATAAGCTTCATCTTCCATCAGCTGTCTGTGGAAAGGAATGGTAGTCTTCACACCTTCTACATAGAATTCTTCCAATGCTCGTTTCATTTTTGCAATCGCCTCTTCACGGGTTTGTGCCGTTGTGATTAATTTAGCGATCATAGAATCGTAATTTGAAGGAATGGTATAACCAGAGTAAACATGAGTATCAACTCTGATTCCGTGACCACCTGGAATATTTAAACTTGTAATTTTACCCGGAGAAGGTCTGAAATCTGCGTAAGGATCTTCTGCATTGATTCTGCATTCGATCGAGTGTAGTTTCGGATAATAATTGATTCCTGAAATTGGAGTTCCGGAAGCAAGCAAAATCTGCTCACGAATAAGATCGTAATCTACAACCTGCTCGGTGATAGGGTGTTCTACCTGAATTCTCGTATTCATTTCCATGAAATAAAAATTTCTGTGCTTGTCGACCAAAAATTCGATCGTACCTACACCTTCATAACCGATAAATTCTGCAGCTTTTACAGCAGCTTCACCCATTTTCTCACGAAGTTCGTCAGTCATGAAAGGAGAAGGAGTTTCTTCAGTTAATTTCTGATTTCTTCTCTGTACAGAACAATCTCTTTCAGAAAGGTGACAGGCTTTACCATACTGATCTCCCGCAACCTGAATTTCGATATGTCTGGGTTCTTCAATCAGTTTTTCCATGTACATACCTCCGTTTCCGAATGCAGCTACAGCTTCCTGAATTGCAGATTCCCAGTGTTCTTTAAGATCTTCAGCTTTCCATACAGCTCTCATTCCTTTTCCGCCACCACCTGCAGTAGCTTTGATCATAACAGGATATCCTGTTTCTTCAGCAGTTTTTACAGCGTGCTCGTAAGATTCAATTAAACCTTCAGAACCTGGTACGCAAGGTACGTTGGCTGCTTTCATGGTTGCTTTAGCGTTCGCTTTGTCTCCCATTCTTTCGATCTGCTCAGGAGAAGCACCTATAAACTTAATACCGTTTTTCTGGCAAATTCTGGAAAAATTAGCATTTTCAGATAAGAAACCATATCCCGGGTGAATTGCATCTGCATTGGTAATCTCTGCAGCAGCAATAATGTTAGGAATTTTAAGATAGGAGTCTTTACTCATTGCAGGACCAATGCAAACTGCCTCGTCAGCAAATCTTACGTGAAGACTGTCTTTGTCGGCAGTAGAGTATACCGCTACCGTTTTGATTCCCATTTCTTTGCAAGTACGTAAAATACGCATTGCAATTTCGCCACGATTGGCAATTAATATTTTTTTGAACATCTCTGAAATTTTAAATTTTAAATTGTGAATTTTAAATTATTTTAAATGAAACAGTTTTCATCTAAAATTTATAATTTTTCATCTAAAATTCCTTAAGATGGGTCTACTAAGAATAATGGTTGATCGTATTCTACAGGAGTAGCATCATCTACCAAAATTTTCACGATTTTTCCGCTTACTTCAGATTCGATTTGGTTGAATAACTTCATTGCTTCAATTACACAAACTACTTTCCCGTTAGAAACCTCATCACCTACATTGATGAAAACATCTTTATCCGGAGATGGTTTTCTGTAGAAAGTTCCGATCATTGGAGATTTTATCGTTACATATTTACTATCGTCAGAACCTGATTCAGTTTTTTCGGCAGATGGAGAAATAGCAGCAGGAGCGTGACCAGGAGCGGCCTGTTGTGGAGCTTGCTGATACATTTGCGGTTGAGCAACATAGCTTACTTCATTGCCACCAAGTGGTGTTTTAATAGTAATTTCGAAATCTTTAGTTTTATATTTTACTTCTGAAACCTCAGCTTTAGATACAAACTTAATAAGATTCTGTATGTCTTTAATGTCCATAAAATTGATATTTGATTTGTCGTCAAAGATACCAAAAAAAGACAAAAAGCAACAAAAAACCACTCGATTTTATTAAAAATGAGTGGTTTTTGTATAAAATAGAGGTTTTTAAGGTAAAAAGCTCTTAATTTTCTTCAGAAGCAGTTTCTACTGTTTTTTCCAATACTACTTTTCCTCTGTAGTATAATTTTCCTTCATGCCAGTGTGCTCTGTGGTATAAATGCATTTCTCCTGTAGTTGCATCTTTTGCCAATTGAGGAACTACTGCTTTGTAATGAGTTCTTCTCTTATCTCTTCTTGTAGACGACTGTCTTCTCTTTGGATGTGCCATTTTGTAATAACTTTTTTAATTTGATGAGCGATGAGATCTTTGCATCATCTCATCATATTATTATTATTTTTAATTTTTATCTTTTAATTTCTTCAAAGCTTCCCATCTCGGGTCAACTTCCTCTTCTTTTTCTTCAATTTCTTTCGGACTGAATTTTTCAAGAATTGCCAAATCTTCATCGCTGATATTCGGTGATATCTTTTTCATCGGGATTGATAGTGCCACATTTTCATAAATTAAATGTGCAACGTTGAAAGCATGATCATTTGCAGGAATTGTTATAACATCTTCCTCGCTGTCGTCATATTCTTCGCCGAATTTCACTAAAATACCGATCTCGTTTTCAATAGGATAATCAAAATTGTCGTTTGTAATGTCACAAACCAATTCTACTTTTCCATCTACTTTCACTTCAAACTCTAAAAATGTAGTGTGTTTATTTAAAAATACTTCTACATCAATTTTAGGATTTGTAAATTCCTGTTCAGTGTCGAATAATTGAAAGAACTCTTTATCTATCTCAAACCTGAACTCGTGCTTACCGATTTTCAGTCCGGAAAAGCTTATATCGTAGTTTCTTAACTTGTCCATAAAATGAGTGTGCAAAAATATGCATTTATTTTAATATTACAAATAAATTAGGTAACAAAATTAATTTTAATTGATACTGTGATTTACATTTCGTTTTCCACAGGAAGATCTTCATCTATTCCGTTGTCTGATGGCATTCTTCTTGGCTGAAGACGATTGGTCATCATTTCTTTATAATCGCTTCTGTTTTTAAAAATCTTTATTGCCGTGAAAATTGCTTCTGTAAAACTCTGTTCATCTGCAATATTTTGACCGGCAATATCATAAGCAACCCCATGATCGGGTGAAGTTCTTATAAAAGGAAGTCCTGCGGTGTAGTTTACTCCTTCTTCGTAAGCCAAAGTTTTAAATGGTGCCAAACCTTGGTCGTGATACATTGCTAAAACCGCATCAAAGCTTTTATATTTGCTTGGCTGGAAAAAACTGTCTGCGGGAAAAGGGCCGAAAGCCAGAATTCCCTGATCTGAAAGTTCTTTGATCGCAGGTGAAATGATTTCAATTTCTTCATTGCCGATGACGCCGCCATCTCCTGAGTGTGGATTTAAACCTAAAACCGCAATTTTTGGTTTAGAAATAGAAAAATCTTCAATCAAAGTCTGGTTTAAAGCTTTAATCTGTTTCTTTATTTTTTCTTTAGAAATATTTTCAGCAACCTGAGAAATTGGAATATGATGGGTAGAAACGGCAACTTTTAAACCGTCTGTTACTAGAAACATCAATCCTTTTTTATTAAATTTTTCTTCAAAATAACCTGTATGACCTGCATGCTTGAAGCCCATTTTCACCATTTCGTCTTTATTAATCGGTGCGGTCACCAGAACATCAATTTCACCTTTCATCAAAGCTTCCGTTGCAGCTTCCAATGAATCGATAGCCATTCTGGTAGATTCTTCTGTTGGTTTGCCCAATTCTACATTAGAATTATCTTTTACAAGATTGAGCATATTAAGCTTTCCGTTTTGAGCCTGTGATGCTTCTGTAATATAGTTGAAATTCAAATTTAGCTTAAAAATATTCTTCTGGTAAGTGAATAATTTTCCTGAGCCGAAAATAATTGGAGTAAAAAAGTCGGTGATAGTTTTGTCTTTCAGCGATTTCATGATGATTTCCGGGCCAATGCCGTTGAAGTCACCAATTGAAATTCCTACTCGTACTTTATGGTTTTTTGGGCTCATTTTGATTATCTTTGAAGATTATAATTTTACAAATTTAGCAAAAAATAATATGTTCACAGGAATTATTGAAGCGGTAGGAGTTATTGAAAAGATTGAAGAAAACGGCAGCAATATTAATTTCACTTTAAGTTGTCCATTTACTCATGAATTAAAGATAGATCAGAGTCTTGCTCATAACGGCTGTTGTCTTACTGTAGTTGAGATTACAGAAAGCCAGTATGTGGTTACTGCGATCAATGAAACTTTGGAGAAAACCAATTTGGGGAAGTGGAAAGTTGGAAGCGTTGTGAATCTGGAGCGTTGCATGATGATGAATGGGAGACTAGATGGTCACATTGTTCAGGGGCATGTAGATCAAACCGGTGAAATAATTGGTATCGAGAACAAAGATGGCAGCTATTTTGTTACTGTACAGTATAATTCGGAGGGAGGTTTTGTGACGGTTCCGCAAGGTTCCATCACTGTAAACGGAATTAGTCTTACTGTAGCCAAGAGTGGCGATTTTCAGTTTTCTGTTGCTATTATCCCTTACACATGGGAATTTACCAATATGAAAAATGTTAAGATAGGAGATAAAGTAAACCTTGAATTTGATATCGTCGGTAAATACATCGCAAAATTAATTAACAAGCAGAATGTCGTTTAATAAATATAAAGGATATAGTTTAAGAAACCGGGTATTTTTTGGTTTCTTGCTCGTATGTCTTTTAAGTGTTGCTGCTTCTTCGCTGGTGCCTTACTTTGTTTTGAGAAAAAACTCTTTACAGCAAAGTAAAATTGATATGCAGGAGAAAACCAACGCTGTGATGAGGTTTTTAGACTACGCAGTTAGTCAGTCGACCGTTCGCACAAAAGATCTTCCTGTTGTTTTAAAAAATAAAATTTTTGAAATTGCAGATATTAATCAGCACGATATCATTATTTATGACCTAAAAGGGAATTACCTGCTTTCTAATAAAGATAAAGCTTTAGTAAAACAAAAAATAATTCCGCTCAAAATTGTCAACAAACTTCTCTCGACCGAATCGCGCTATGATTTCAGGGAAGTTGACGAATCAAAAGATACTGTTTTCACATCCTCATATCTTTTGCTAAAAAATAATATGCTGGAGCCAATAGGCATTATCTACATTCCTCTCTATCATAATGAATCTGCATATCTTGATGTTCTTCACAAATATGTTGTCTATATTTTAATTGTCGATATTTTGCTGATCATTTTCAGTATCTGGCTGAGCTGGGTGACCTCCGCAAATCTAGCGAAAAACATTACTAAATTTTCGGATATGATTACCAGGATTACGCTTTTTGAGAATGAAATGCGGCCTATCAAATATTATAAAAATGACGAACTTAATGCTCTCGCGCGGGCATACAACAGGATGATTCTGCAGATTCAGGATCAGCGCGAAAGACTCAGGTTTAAAGCTTCTGAAGAAGCGTGGAGGGAAATGGCAAAACAAGTTGCTCATGAAGTGAAAAATCCTTTGACGCCGATGAAGCTCACAATTCAGAATTTTGAAAGAAAGTTTAATCCGCAAGATCCGAATGTTACCGAAAAAGTAAAACAACTTAGTAAAACAATGGTAGATCAGATAGATCTTATTGCTACAGTAGCTTCAGCATTCTCAGAATTTGCCAAACTTCCGGAAAAAAATAATGAAATCATAAATCTGAATGCCGAAATTGATGATATTTTAAGGGTATTTAATGATGATCTTATATTTGTGCATTCAAATAAAAGTAACATCATGATTAATATGGATAAAATTTATTTGTCCAGAATCATAACCAATCTTGTTACAAATGCGCAGCAAGCTCAGAGTGACGATCGAAATCTTCTTGTAAATGTTGATATTGAACAACATCAGAGAAGAGTCGTTATTTCTGTACAGGATAACGGAATTGGGATTGCAGAAAATATGTTTGAAAGAATTTTTGAACCCAACTTTACCTCAAAAAACAGCGGAATGGGTCTAGGTTTATCAATGGTCAGAAAAATGGTGGAAGACTATAAAGGTCAGATCACCGTAAAATCTGAACTAGGAAAAGGCTCCACATTTATCATAACGCTACCTACTAATCTTTAGTGAAATCTTTTAACTTTAAACAGTTTGAAATTCAACAGTCATCAGACGTTTTCCGTGTGGGGACAGATGGTGTTTTGCTTGGTGCTTTAGCAAACATTCATTTGGCTGATAATGTACTGGAAGTTGGTACAGGAACAGGTTTGATCTCACTAATGTTGGCTCAAAGAAATTTGAATTCAAATTTTTTAGGAATTGATATTAATAATGAAGCGGTAGATCTCACAAAACTCAATTTTGAAAATTCTCCTTTTAAATTAAGGTTAAAAAATATACTTCAGGATTTTAAAACTTTTAAAACTGAAGAAAAATTTGATTTAATCGTTTCAAACCCGCCTTATTTTGAAGAAAACTCTTCAGGTAAAGATATTCTCGCGCGGCAAACTATTGAGTTGAATTTCCATCAATTGATTTCAAAATCATCGAAATTACTTTCAGAAAGTGGAATTTTTTCTGTAATCATTCCTTTTGAAGTTGGTGATTATTTTATTGACATGGCTAAAGAAAATCAATTATTTCTTAACCGAAAAATCAACATTTACGGAATAGAAAATTCAAAAATAAAGAGATTGATTCTTGAGTTTTCTTTAACTGATAAAACTTTTAATGAATCTGATTTTATCATAGAAAAAAGTCCGAGAAAATACTCGGAACACTATCTTGAACTCACCAAAGAGTTTCATGTTTTCGGAAAATAGATTTTAGCAAAAACAATTTTTTTTTGAATCATTAAGAGCATTTAAGGAGTTAAGGTTAATTAAGAAAATCAATGCAACTTAATAGTTCTTAACTCCTTAAATATTTCCTTAATGGTTTAATTTTATTCAAATAATTCTGCTGTATCAAGTACAGAAACTTTACCGTCTTCACATCTGATTGCTTCTCCCGGGAAATTTTGAATCATATGATAATCGTGCGTCGCCATTACTACAGCCGCTCCGTTATCGGCAGCTACTTGTTTTAGCAAAGTCATAATTTCGTTTGAAGTTTCGGGATCTAGATTTCCTGTCGGCTCATCGGCTAAGATCAGATCAGGATGATTTAATAATGCTCTTGCAATGGCAATACGCTGCTGTTCACCTCCCGAAAGTTCGTGTGGCATTTTGTGTTTCTTGCCTTTCATATTTACGCTGGAAAGTACTTCATTGATGCGCTCATCCATTTTCGCTTTGTCTTTCCATCCTGTAGCTTCAAGTACAAATTTTAAGTTTTTTTCCACCGTTCTGTCAGAGAGCAATTGGAAATCCTGAAAAACAATTCCCAGTTTTCTTCTCAGATTTGGCACATCTGAAGCTTTCATTTTTGCTAAATCAAATCCTACCACTTCGCCAACTCCTGCAACCAAAGGAATGTGTCCGTATAAAGTTTTCAAAAGCGAGCTTTTTCCCGAACCTGTTTTCCCGATAAGATAACAGAATCTGCCTTTTTTGATATTTAAATTAACATCAGTAAGCACGGTAAAATTTTTCTGTGTAATTTTTGCGTGCTGCAGATTGATAATGTTGTCTCCGGATATATGTGTATGTGGCATAAATTCAATTTTTAGAGGCTTTTTCTAAAATATTTTTTCAGATTTTAAAAATAGAAAAAAGAAGCTTTATAAACCTAAAATTTAGGAAAATTTAACAACAAAAAATGCTTGAAAAAACTTATTTTCAAGCATAATCTGTATATTGTAAAGTTAAGAATTATCTCTTAGCTCTTGCAGAACTAACTGTAAGGCTTTTTCTACCTTTAGCTCTTCTCGCTGCCAAAACTCTTCTTCCGTTTGGCGTAGACATTCTTTCTCTGAAACCGTGTTTGTTTCTTTTCTTTCTTTCTGATGGCTGGAACGTTCTTTTACTCATTACTATATATTTTAGTCGTAATTATCTATTAATTTTCAGGTTGCAAATATATGTATATTTTTATTAAGTGCAAATATAATCTCAAATTATTTTGTTTAAATATGATAACTATAAGATATAAGTTTCATGCAGGTAATGTTACTTTTTGGAGATTCATCCGTATAAAAACTTTATCTTTGAAGACTAAAATTTAAAGAAAGAAAATGTTTACACCTGCCGAACTTTTAGAAATCAATCAGCTGCTTATCCCGGAAAATAAAATCGTGATTGTTACCCATTACAATCCGGATGGTGATGCTATTGGTTCAAGTTTAGGTCTTAAACATTATCTTCGCGCAAAAGGAATTGACGCTGAGGTTGTTACTCCAAACGATTTTCCGAAATTCCTGAAATGGATGCCCGAAGCAAAGAAAAATATCATTGGCGAGTACAAAAGAAAAGTGGCTTTTGATATGATAAACGAGGCTGATGTGATTTTCTGCTTAGATTTTAATTCTCCTTCCAGAATTGGCCTTCTTGGTGACTGGCTCATGAGATCCAAAGCGAAAAAAATTCTTATCGATCACCATCAACAGCCGGAAGATTTTGATTTTGTGTATTCAGATACCATTATTCCGGCAACTTGCCAGATGATTTATCATTTTATTGAAGCGATGGATGATGAAGATTTAGTAAATAAAGAAATTGCAGAATGTCTTTATACAGGAATCATGACTGATACAGGCGGTTTCCGTTTCCGATCTACAAGTGCAGATACGCATAGAATCGTTGCTAATTTAATTGAAAAAGGTGCAGATCCTTCTGTGATCACTTCAAACACGTGGGATACCAATACTGTTTCGCGTTTACATTTACTGGCACTAGTTTTAGGGCGAATTGAAGTTGTGAATGACGGTAAAGTGGCTGTTTTGTCTTTAACGAGAAATGAACTTCAGGAATACGGCTTCCAGAAAGGAGATACTGAAGGTTTTGTTAATTACGGATTAAGCATTGTAGGCGTAAAAATGTCAGCATTTTTCATGGAAGATCTTTATGAAGATTTCATTAAAATTTCTTTCAGAAGTAAAGATGATGTAGATGTTAATCAGTTCTCAAGAAAATATTTCAGCGGTGGAGGTCATATCAACGCGGCCGGAGGAAAATCTATGGAATCTTTGCCAGATACGATCGAAACTTTTAAAGCGAGATTGATTGAAGAGAATTTGTAGTAAGTCAAGTTATTGCTAATAACTCAAAACTCATAATTTACGATAGCCCTTTTCCTCAAGCTCTTTACAGGTATAATCATACACCTCGGAAAACATATCATCAAGAAATCTTTTGTTGAATAAACTGAACTTGGTCATTTTCGGGGGATCAAGAAATATATCGCAAGAATGCGCTTTGGAATAAACAGATTTTGCAATCGCCAAATGCAAAATACGGTCAAATTCTTTCATTAAACTCATATTTTCAAGGCTGTCGTAACTGATGGAGTTCACGTGTGAGCCAATAAGAAAATCACATTTGTCTATAATTGGTTCAATCGGCAAATTGTCTAAAACTCCGCCATCAACATAAATTTTTTCGCCCATTTTTACCGGAGGCAAAACAAAAGGAACACTCGATGAAGCCAAAAGCGGACCGAATAATTCGCCCTCCGAGAAGAAATCTACAATGCCATGGGTCATTTCTGTTGCAGCAACATAAACCGGAATTTTTAAAACTTTAAAATCATCTTCCGGAAAATAATCTGTCAGCAATTTTAAAATGAATTTCGAGCTGAAAATTCCATTTTTGGAAAGTTTTAAATAAGAACGAGAGAAAAAAGTTGTTTTTTTGACGATTTCCATCATCTCGTCTGGAGAAGTTCCGATAGAATAGAATGCAGCGACGATAGATCCTGCACTGGTTCCTGAAATTATTTGTGGCTTCAGATCATATTCTTCCAGAGCTTTAAGAACTGCAATGTGGGCAATTCCGCGCATTCCGCCGCCTGATAGAGTAAGGCCGATTATCGGTTTCCTTTTTTTGAAAGAGAATAGTCCCATTGAGAATTTTATACTGTACTAAAATACAGATTTTTTATAAAATAAAAGTTAAGGTTCATCACATTCAGAATCAATTTTAATGAATAAGGCATTGAATTCATTATACATTTTTTCGTCATGCAAAGACCTTTCAATATATTCATTCGCACAGTTTCCCCATCCGAAAGTAAGCAAGTCTATCATCGCATAATCTTTCCAGTTTGAGGAATTTAGACGGTTTTCAAATTCAGTGATAATTCTCTCGGGGCTGCCGTTTCTTTTGCTCATTTCTTCACGAAGTTTTCGCCATTCAGCAATCAGGTTTTCATCATTTGAATTGACGGCTTTTGCAAAATTTGTACATTTTCCGGTAAATTTATTATGAAGTAACACAGAAGGATCAGGATAACTTGCAATATGAATTTTCTCGTATTCATATTGCTGCAGCAATGATTTATAATGTAATTCTTTGATATTTTGCCAATATGGAACATTCACGACTTTAAGATTTTCAATAGTTTTTTTATTTTCAGCGAAATCTTTGTCGAGTTTTGCTAAAATTAAATCTTTATCTCTTCTGATCTCTTCCAAATCATTTAGTTTGAAAACCGACGGTGTAATTAGTGAAACTCCTCCCATTTGAAACCATAATTTATAAGTTCCTTCAATTTCTTCACGCGAATATTTTTCGGCATCAAAATAACCTTTGCTGTCACAAAGATCTGTAACGAAAGCAAAGACTTCCGGCTGAGTAGGTTTTTGTTTTAAAGAATCTTGAGTTGTTTTTTGTATCGAAGAAGCTGTATCATTTTTCTGAATGACAGAAGATTTTGCTTCTTTTTTACAGCTCATAAGTGAGATGAAAAGCAATGTAAGTATGCAAATTCTCATAATGATTTATAGAAGAAATTTTTTCGGCAGATGGTGAAGCAGTTCTGTATTAATAATTTCTGCGCAGATGTTCGGTTTTTCCCAATGTCCGTTGTGTCCGCAATCGAGAACGTAAGATTTAATATTGGTTCTGTCAGGGAGATTTTTGATCGTATTTTCAGTTTTTACTGCGTTGTCGTGTTTTCCGGCAAGAACTAAAATTTTTGCATCCAGATTTTCCATAATATGCTGCTTATCTGTTCTTGCAACCATGCCTTTTACGCAAGCTAAAGCACCAAGATTGTTTGTTGAAAGTGCAGTTTCCAAAGCGGTTTCTATTTTTCCTTCCAAAACATCTCTTTCATTTTGATTAAATAAATTTGGAACTCCGGCTCTTGCATAATGAGCAAATGCATCTTTGATAATTCTGTAGCTTTTTATTCTCTGCTCTTTTTTCTCATCGTCATCTGCAAAATAAGTTGAAAAAAATAAGGTCAGACTTTTAAGGCTTTCAGGAAATTTTTCAGCAAAAGCTAAAGAAGTATAACCGCCCATCGAATGACCGAGAAGATGAATTTTATCTAAATTTTCATGATCAACAACTTTTTTTACTTCTTCCGCCATGAGTTCCATCGTATGAACTTCCGCAAGAATATCAGATTTACCGTGGCCGGGAAGATCAATTTTTAACAAAGTAAAATCTTTTGAAAGATGTCCTTCCATGTCACTCCAGATGCTGAGGTTTTCCATAAAACCGTGAAGCAGGACCAAAGTTTCTTTTCCGTCGCCTTTCTTTTCGTAGTTGAGCATAGTTTAAATTTTAAAAATGAATATCGATGTAATCAACAAAACCCGAACCGTTTACCATATCCTGAAGTCTATACGTTTTTCCGCCATCTTTTGACATGAAAGTCTTTGTGCCTTTTCTGGTGTAAGGCTTTCCGTTGTCATTGTCTGAAATTCGTTGAGTGATTTCTCCTGTGAAATTCATGCTTTTAGGCGAAAGTACCATTACAAATCCCTTTAAAGTAATAGAATTTGCACCTGATTTTATATCACCCGAAACGTTGTAATTATCTCGTTCATCTTCAATTTTCGTGAAATTTACAGATCCTGAATATTTTGGTGAACTGTCATTTTGATAAACGAATTTATGACTTCCGCTAAAGTCCTTAAAGCGGTTTCTGCTGTTTAAAGCTTTAATGCTGTCGTTAATTTTTGTTCTTTCCGCATTGATCGAATCTACGGGATTGGTAGTTTTCGTGGTTGGATTTTCTTTTTTAGAACATGAGAATGTAAGAATTCCGGCAATGGCTATTACTAAAGTTTTTTTCATCTATTGATAAATTATATTCTCAAATTTAAATAAAAAAAGAGCATTATAAAAATGCTCTTCAGTTTATTTTGTTACGTTTTCGTAAACTTTCTTTTCCCAGGGTTTGATGTCTGTAATTCCGTATCGCTCTTTTTTGGAGATGGCAATATTGTCTAAAACATCAACGAAATTTTTATAGTTTGCATCATCAGTTGGTTTTACAATAATGGTGAAAATTTCTTTATTTGGAGCTTTACTGAACGCCTCAGAAATAACTTTGGAAATTTCAACTCCGCTAAAACTTGCTTCTTTTAAATTGTTTTCAGTTAATTCTATCTCATTGCTTTGATGATAAAAAACTCTATTATCTTTTCCGAGAATGAATGTGACTTGATTTAAATTGTCAATATAAGGGATGTTTATCGGGTTAGGATTCGGATCTTTTGCAGGTAAACCAAGATCCATCACATTGGGTTTTGTAAAATTGGTGGTAAACATAAAAAAGGTAATTAATAGAAATCCTAAATCCACCATTGGAGTCATATCTACTCTGATTGGTTTCTTTTTTTGTTTTCCTCCTTGCTTTTCTTGTGCGATAATTTCAGCCATGGTCGTATTTTTTATGTTAAACAAACTTTGATAAAGATTAATATATTGTTTCTTAATTATAAGAATCAATGCAAAGTTTATACCTAAAATTAAGAATTGTTAACTATAATCTATTTAATGAAATGTTTCGCATAATTGTGAGGTGAAAAATTCAGACAAAAAAAACTCACACCTTTCGATGTGAGTTTCTGTAATTAAGTAGGAAGTTATTTACTGTTCTTATAATAATTAACTCCACATTCAAGGAATTTTTTAAAATCTTTTTTATCCATATATCCGGAAACCGGGGTGTTGATAACTTTTCCGTCCGGAGTTATTAAAACATAATGCGGCTGAGAATTGTTGTTGAAATTTATCTGCTGAAACAAACTCCATCGGTCACCGATTGTTTTTACTTTTTTCACCTGTCCTTCACCCAGATCAATTTTAGTTTTCTGATCTTCAGGAAGTTCTTCTTTGTCATCGACATACAATGAAGCTAAAACCACATCGTTCTGAAAAAGCGGCAAAATGTCAGGCTCGCTCCAGACAAACTCTTCCATTTTTCTACAGTTTTCACAACCGTAACCAGTAAAGTCAATTAATATAGGTTTGTTTTCTTTTTTAGCTAATTCAATGGCGCTAAAGAAATCATGTTCCGGTTTCATTCCCAAAATTCCGTCTTTTTCATCATGGAAATAGCTTACATTCAATGGCGGTAAAATTCCACTTAATAATTGCATTTTCGGTCTTTCTGCCGGAATTAATCCCTGAATCAAATATATCACAAAACCGATTCCCAAAATTCCCAAAATTTTTCTTGTTAAAGAAATTTTCGGTTTCTTATCATCATGTGGAAATCTGATTAATCCGAATAAGTATAAAACCAAACCAATCCCGACAACGATCCAAATCGCGATGAAAAGTTCTCTTTTAATTAAAAATGTTTTGGAAACTAAATCTGCTTTTGAAAGGAATTTTAAAGCTAAAGCCAATTCGATAAAACCTAAAACCACTTTCACGGTATTCATCCATCCGCCAGATTTCGGAAGACTTTGTAAAGCCTGTGGAAATAATGCCAAAAGTCCGAAAATAATTGCCCAAGCCAAACCAAAACCTGTTAAAGCTAAAGTTAAAAGTGTCGGAATATGAGATGAACCCGATAATGATCCTCCTAACAAACTTCCTAAAATGGGACCGGTACAAGAGAAAGATACGATCACCAAAGTCAGTGCCATGAAGAAAATACCGATAATACCTCCTGCTTCTTCTGCTTTTGAAGATTTGTTCGCAATCGAACTTGGTAACGAAATATCATAATATCCGAAGAAACTTCCTGCAAAGAAAATAAAGATGATAAAAAATACAATATTCAGCCAGACGCTTGTTGAAATTTCGTTGAAAATATTTCCTGCAATTCCGTCAATTAAATGGAAAGGAACACTTAATAAAACAAAAATCATCAAAATGAAAAATCCGTAGATCAACGCATCTCGTTTACCTTTTGCTTTGTTTTGGCTTCCTTTTGTGAAGAACGAAACCGTCAGAGGAATCATCGGGAAAACGCATGGAGTCAATAAAGCGATCAATCCGCCAATGAATCCTAAGAATAAATACATCCAATAATTTTCAGATGCAACTACCGCCTCAGTTCCGCAATCTGTCAAAGGTTTTTTGAAATCTATCGACGCAATTTTCAATTGTTTAGGATCAAGTTTCGAAGTTTCTGTCGCGGTAACTTCAGTTTTTGCTGGATTTTCTACTACCGTTTCAGTTGTTTTTACAGAATCTTTTACTTCTTCAGTTGGCGTAACAGTATCTTCCGAAACTCCTTTTGGAGTAATTTTTTGAGTAAATTCTAAAGTATTCGGAGCCAGACAAACTCTGTCATCACATGTCTGATAAGTAATTTCAGCAACTACTTCTCCGGGTTTTGTGCCGTCTTTTAATTTAAATTTCTGCTTAAAACCTGCAGCGTTAGAATAAAAAATAATCGTTCCGCCGAAAGCTTCAGAAAATTCTTCATGCTTTTTTCCGACTTCCTGAAATTTCCCGATCAGCTCTATGTTTTTCCCCGAAACAATGTATTCGGTCGGGATTCCCGTATCTTCAGGAATATCTCTTGAGTAAATATGCCAACCGCTTTCCAAAGTCGCATTCAGAACGGCTTCGTACTGATTGTTGCCCAATTCGTTTACGGTGAATTTGAATTTTACAGGATTTTTTATTTGTGCATTGATTCCTGCGAATAAGAACAGGAGAATGAGTAAAAACCAGTTTTTGAATTTCATTTTACTTTTCATTAAAAATTGTGAGAATGCATTTCGTTCCCTCATCTTTTGCGTAGCGTCTATCTTGTCTGAAAGGAAGAATGCCTAAAACACTGTTGTTTCCGTCTGTCAGAAGCCAGATTTTTTGCTTGGCTAAAATAGACAATTTTTCGTCCTTAAAAAACTTCGAAACTTTCTTTTTTCCCGAAAAACCAATAGGATAGAAGTGATCACCTTCCTTTTTTCTCCGTAATTTGATAGGAAACGCGAGTTTTTCTGCATCAAAATCCCAACTTACGGTTTTATTGATTCCTTCGATGCTTTCAATTGTATCTTCGAGATTTATGAAGATTTGGTTTTCAAATACACTTATTTTTTCCACTAAAATAATTTCATCATGATCTTCTTTGCCTTGATTTAATTTATTTAAAATCAAATCGTTTCTATTAATAATTAGTCGATAATGTTCAGAAAAAAAAGAACTTCCGGTTTCAGCCTGAAAGATTTTTTTTATCTCGTTTTCCTGATCAAAACCGTATTTTTTTAAAATTTCAAACTGCACAAAATCGCTTTCATTATTGAGTTTTTCTTTGTCGAAAATTTTATTTTCCACGTTTGAAATCGTGATTCTGTTTTCAATTTCTTCAATCTGATGCTGTATAAAGTCTTTCGTTTGATTTAAATAAGACAGAGATTTTTTAAAATTCTCCAGGAAATGATCATTCGTTTCCAAAAGTTTTGGAACCAATTCGTTTCTGATTTTATTCCGCAAATAATCATTTTTTTTATTAGAAAGATCTTCGCGGTATTCTATATTGTTTTCTCTAGCAAAATCATAAATTTCTTCTTTAGAAAAATGCAAAAGCGGCCTGAGAATTTTATGGTCGTTTGCTGGGATTCCGCTTAAACCTTTAATTCCGGAAGCTTTAGATAAATTAATAATGAAAGTTTCAAGCTGATCGTTCAGATGATGAGCGGTAACCAGAAATTCTAAATTTTCTTTTTCCTGAATTTGCTTAAAAAAATCATATCGGAGTTCTCTTGCCCAAAGCTGAATAGAATTTTCGGGTCTCTGATCTTTTTCTGAAACTTCGTATAAATGAAATTTAATATTATTTTTAAAACAGAAATCTTCTACCACTTTTTGATCGGAATCAGAATCTTTGCCGCGAAGTTTGTAATTGACATGAGCAACCTGAAATCTGTAATCTAATGCCTTGAAAATGAAAGCTAAAACCATAGAATCTGCGCCTCCGCTTACCGCTAAAAGATATGTCTCGTTTTCAGTGGGTTTCGTAAGATTTGCAAGTTGTTTTTTAAAGTCTGACAGTTGAAGCATAACGCTTAGAATTTCTTTTATACAAAGATAAACCTTAATTTAAAATGAATTTTCCTAAATTTGAATCGTCTAAAAAAAGATTATTTATGAAGATTATTAAAATTTTAGCAGTTTCTGCAATGGTGTTGGGCGTAACATCTTGTGTAAGTAAAAAACAGTATGACGCGTTGAGCGGAAACTACAAGCAGTGTATCGAAAACATTGGCGAGAGACAGAGAGAAATTCAGGATTTGAAGTCTCAAAACTCTAGTTTGGCCAGTGAAAATAATTTATTGAAAAGTCAGCATGATGCTCTAAAATCATCATTAGATGCGTGTCTTTCGAACACAGGGAAGAGTTCTGCAAATATTGATAAATTGGTGGGTGAGATCAACTCATCCAATATGTATATCAAGCAGCTTATCTCTGCGAATGCTAAGAATGACAGTTTGAATTTAGCATTATCAAACAAGCTTAAGAGATCTTTAGACAATATGGCTGATCAGGATGTTCAGGTAAAAGTTCTAAAAGGCGTTGTTATGATCTCGCTTTCTGATAAAATGTTGTATAAAGTAGGAGATTACAATGTGCTTCCGGCAGCTCAGGAAGTTTTGGGTAAAGTAGCAAAAGTGATCAACGATTACGATAAATATTCTGTATTGATAGAAGGTAATACAGATAATTCTCCTTTAAGCTCTGCAAATTTACCGAGAGACAACTGGGATCTTTCTGCATTAAGAGGAACTTCGGTTGCGAAAGTATTGCAAAGTCAATTTGGTGTAGACCCGGCAAGAATAACAGCAGGAGGACGTTCAGAATACAATCCTAAAGCAACAAACATGAGTGTTTCAGGAAGAGCAGAAAACAGAAGAACAGAGATCATCATTATGCCTAAACTTGATGAGTTTATGAAATTGATGGATATTACTCCAAAGAAATAAATTTCTTAAAATTAACCACAAAAAGAATCCCGATAATTTTTTATCGGGATTTTTCTTTAGACAACGTCTTCTCTTTTAAGCTTTGAGAAAATTGCTTTTAAAAGCGGATGACGCTCTCTCGTTCGAGGATTTTTTTTTCCTGAAGGATCAGTTTGTTTCATCAACTTGTTTTCTACCTCCGACTCGAATAATGTTTTTTTCATCACCAATTGACTTGGCTTTTCCATAAAGCA
Organism: Chryseobacterium sp. CY350; assembly: GCF_027945075.1. Lineage (NCBI taxonomy): Bacteria > Pseudomonadati > Bacteroidota > Flavobacteriia > Flavobacteriales > Weeksellaceae > Chryseobacterium > Chryseobacterium wangxinyae. The sequence continues at coordinate 2,224,284 of NZ_CP116034.1, read as the reverse complement.
AATTTACCACTAAAAACCGTTACAAAGCATCCGTGTTTTTACGGTATTTAATAATAATTTCGATCATTACAGTTCTTTAAAATTGTTTATATTTATTTAAATTTGAATCTTAAAATTATCTGAATGAGTTTTTTTGAAGAAAAGAATGCTGAAATGGATCGGTATCTGGAAAATCATGCTTCTGCAGAGCCCGAAATTCTTAGGAAACTGAGGAGAGAAACTTTCCAGAAGACCACGCAGCCACACATGATTTCCGGTTATCAGCAGGGAAGATTACTGACGATCATTTCAAAAATTTTGCAGCCGAAAAATATTTTAGAAATAGGAACTTTTACAGGATACGCGGCACTTTGCATGGCTGAAGGTTTGTCAAAAGACGGAAAGTTGACTACTTTGGATGTAAACGAAGATTTAGCCTACTTACCCAAAAAATATTTTGCCGAGAGCGAATTTTGTAATCAGATTCATTTTAAACTTCAGGATGCGAAAGAATTTTTAAAGGAAACAGACGAAATTTTTGATCTCGTTTTTATTGATGCAGACAAAGAAAATTATACCGAATATTTCAGGTTGATAAAGCCTAAAACAAAATCCGGCTCAGTGGTAATGTTCGATAATGTGCTTTGGTACGGGAAAGTCTTAGACGAAAACCCAAAACAAAAGCAAACGCAGATTATTAAAGAACTGAATGATTTGGTGGCGAAAGATGAAGATTTTGAAAATCTTATTTTACCTTTGCGTGACGGAGTAAATCTGCTTCGCAGGAAATAAATTCAGGCAAAGATTTAGGCTCATCATTATTGGCTTTAGTCTTAACCTAAAAATTAAAAAAATGGATATAGGAATTTGCGTTGTTACGGTAGCGCCTGTGCGTGCAGAAAATTCTGATAGAGCTGAGATCGTTACAGAGATTTTGTTCGGGGAAAGTGCAGATATTCTGGAAGTGAATAAAAACTGGACCAAAATAAAGATGCACTACGACGGTTATGAAGGCTGGATGGATACCAAACAGATAAAGCATGTAAGCGATGAACATTTGAAAAGCAGGAAAGTAACGCTGATTACAGAAAATTTTGCATCAATTATGACCAATGATGGTCGTACTTTGCTTTCGATGGGATCTGAAGTTGAATATCCTGCCGTTGCATCAAGACGCAGCCACGATGTGAGAGAAAGTATCGCATTGACTGCTAGAGAATTTCTGAATGTCCCTTATTTGTGGGGTGGGAAAAGTTTTTTTGCAGTAGACTGTTCTGGGTTTGTGCAGTTGGTTTTTAAGATTCATAACATTAAACTGCCGAGAGATACTTATCAGCAAGCTGAAGTTGGCGAAGTTTTAAGTTTCGTCGAAGAAAGTCAGCCAGGAGATCTTGCTTTTTTTGAAAATTCTGAAGGCAAAATAATTCATGTAGGAATTATGCTCGAAAACCAAAAAATCATTCATGCATCCGGAAAAGTAAGAATCGATACACTTGATTCTACAGGTATTTTTAATAAAGAATTGAATAAACATACGCATAAACTGAGAGTGATTAAAAGTGTTATCTAATGAAAACTTCGAGTATACTTTTAGGAATAAATATTTTGCTGCTTGTGTTCATATGGGTTTTCATAGGAATTAATTACAGCGGCTTACCGGAAACCGTACCTTCTCATTTTGCAGTTAACGGTGATATAGATGGAGAAAGTGAAAAGCGTGCAATATGGCTCTTACCGGGTATTGCAACATTTCTCTTTTTGTTGCTTGTCGGTATTCCGAGGAACATAGATTCGCCAATGCTAAATGTTCCACCATCTTACCGGAATAAAGAAAGTTTAAAGTTTTTCGCTTATAGCATATTGCTTCCCATATTGCTTTTAATAGCAGATACCGTTGTTGAAAGTATTCTTATTGCGCAAGGTAAATTGGAGGAAATGAGCAACGCTGTTTTTGTCTTGTTATTTCTATCACTCCTTGTCGTGGGAATTCATATTTTTAGAATGATTAAAGAAAGTAACGCTGCAACACCTAAAATTCAAAATTGAGTATTCTTTACAACATATTCATTCACCTTCTCATCTTCGGAATGAAGGTTTTTTCGTTTTTTAATGATAAAACTAAAAAAGGCATTGAAGGGAGAAAGCAGTCCGTAGATATAATTAAATCAAAGCTTTCAACAACAGATAAGGTTATTTGGATGCATGCTGCAAGTTTAGGCGAGTACGAACAAGGTTTGCCAGTTCTAGAAAAGTTGAAAGAACGCTTTCCATCAAATAAAATTTTAGTTACTTTCTTTTCACCTTCAGGTTATGATAATGTCGTAAAGAAGAAAAATATTGCAGATGTAATTTGTTATCTGCCATTTGATACAAAAAGAGATGTTAGCGATTTTCTTTCTTATTTAAATATTGAACTATTTTTTACGGTGAAGTATGATTATTGGTATAATTTACTTAATGAGCTGAAAAACAACAACATTAGAACCTATGTGATTTCAGCAATGTTCTATGAAAATCAGTCATTTTTTACGTCATACGGGAAATGGTTTGTAAAGCAATTGAAAAACAATATCACATGGTTTTTTCATCAGACACAGCACTCTTATTTTTTGGCTAAAAGTATTGGGTTAGTTAATGCATCGGTGACTGGCGATACGAGATTTGACCGCGTCAAAAAGCTGAAAAACCGAGATAATCATGTGGATTTTATTCACAAATTCATTGGTCATGACAAAGCAATCGTTTTTGGAAGCTCATGGCAGGCTGAAGAAAAATTGGCAAAAATGATTTTTGAGAAAAACCAGAATGTGAAACTGATGATCGCTCCTCATGATTTAAAAAGAGTAGAAAATTTAAAAAATATTTTTCCAAATGCGATGCTTTACAGCGAGTTGAGCAGTCCAAAAATCCAGTCTTTCAACTCAACAATACTCATTATTGATAGTATAGGTTTGTTGTCGAAACTGTATTCTTTCGCAGATATTGCCGTTGTTGGTGGTGGATTTCACGACTCAGGATTGCACAATATTCTTGAAGCAGCCACTTTTGATGTTCCGGTAATTTTTGGGGATCACTATAAGAAAAATCCTGAAGCAGATGATTTAATCAAATTTGGTGGCGCAAAATCTTTTGAACAAGAAAATGAAGCCGCAGAATTTGTTCTTTATCTTTTAAATAATAATGAAGAACTGAAAACAATGTCTGAAAATGCAGGAAAGTTTGTGTCTGAACAACCGGATTCTTCAGAATTAATTATGAAGAAAATTCTATCATTTTAGAAATCCCTGATTTTTAATATCTTTTACGATGAGGTCTAAATGATCAGGAATTTTTTCAATCGTTAACCAGTTAAAATCAAAACTGTTATTGATACACAGCTTTTCTAAATATCTGTTTTCGTGAATTTTTGATTCTATACTTTCTAATATTTCATTAAGCTCCATCCAATAATCTTCGTCAATTTTTTTAATTGAAATTATAGCTTTTAAAAGTTTGTTAATCAAATAGATGTAGAGTTTGTAAATATTATCAAATCTTTGATGGTTAAGCTTGTCATTACTTTCTAATATTTGATTCACGAGAAATAGTTGCAGATAAATGTCTCCGAATTTATCGGTTGTAATTTTTACGTGTTCAGTAATTTCGGCACTTATTTTTCTGATTAAAACTAAAAAATATTTCGGATTTCCGATGTACTTTGAAGCCAGAAGAACTCGTTCTTCGATCAGTTCTTCCATCTGAGTTCTTTTCTGATCTGTCGTTTCGGTGTCAATTAATTCAAAATAAAGTTTTTTTGATAAAAGCTTATCTTTCTTCAACAAGCGGAAAATCAAACGGTCCTTTTCAATTGCCGAAAAATTACTCAGTGCAGCTTTAAATTCTTTTGAATATTCCATTAATTAAATATTTTAGAGTACTTTAAAAATCCATTAAACGCCCAATTGGCTGTGTAATACAGTGATTTCGCAGTAGAAAATTTCATGAAATCTTTGTATACCAAATATTGATCCTTTATGATATTCTGCTTTTTTCTCGAAACACTTGTAGGATGCATTCTGTATTTTGCCATCGTTTTTGGAAGAGGTTTTCCCACCGGAATTTTCTTAAGAAGATTCAGCCACATTACATGATCTTCTCTTTTGCTTCCTTCAGGAAAATATTCTATACCCACTCTTTTAGAATCGTACATTGATGAAAGTAAAGAAAGCCGGCAGGTTTTTAATAAATTATCAAACGTGACTTCTTTATCTGCTTTAAAATCTTCAATTTTCGGAACTAAATTTTCATCACATCTTGCATAAGTAGAGTAGGCGATTTCAGCATTCTCCGTTTTCATAAATGATACCATTTCTGCAAGAAATTCTGGTTCCCAAAAGTCGTCGGCATCTAGAAAAGTTATAAATCTTCCGTTTGCGTTTTTCAGAGAAATATTTCTCGCATGACCTGCGCCTCCGTTTTTTTCTGAAACGGTAAGTTTTATTCTAGGATCATTAAGTTTCTGAATAATCTCCACAGAATGATCTGTCGATCTGTCATCTGTAATCAGCCATTCCCAATCTGTGAAAGTCTGGCTCTGGATAGAGCTGATCGTTTCTTCTAAAAATTTTGAAGAATTGTAGCATGGCGTAATGATAGAAACTTCAGGCATTCTGTATTTTTTGCAAATATAAGCGTTTGGAAATAGTCTCTGAAAAGCGGTATTTTTAAGAAAATGCAAATTATGATTCCAAAATTCAAAAAAAATGATTGACTTTTAATAAAAAATCATAATTTTATGCCTTGAAAAATTTGATCTATGAAGAAATTAGCATTATTATTTGCAGGTTTATCATTAATGGTAGCTACTACCTCATGTAAAGATGACGAAGAAACGGTACAGGAGTTCTCAATCGTAGGAACCTGGAAGCCTGTCGCAGAAGTAAGAACTGAGGTTGATCTAGACGGTGTTGGTGTTTCAGACCAAATCAACTACACGACTTGCCAACAACAATCTACATGGGTTTTTGCAGATAATTCTTCAGGGAAAAGAACAGATAAGGACGAGGCAGGAAACCCTTTGGTTTGTTCTACAATCAATCAGCGTAACTTTTCTTATTCATATAATAAGTCTGATAAAAATTTCGAAATAAAATATCAGGGAACAGTTGTTACTCAAAAAGGTAAGATCGTTGATCTCACCGCAGAAACAATGAATTTGAAAATTGAAGACAATGTTGATCCTACAGTTTACAAGGCGACGACCTACACTTTCAAAAGAGTTGCTCAATAATAAATAAATTTTACAAGCATAAAATCTCATCTCAGGATGAGATTTTTTTGTTTTAGGGAGATTTAGTTTAAAATTAAATTTTCATTTCTTTTAAAATCATTATTTTTGTGAAAACTAGATTTAGAATTAATATAAAACTGAGTTCTAAGATCTAAAGTCTAACATCTAACATCTATTATAAAAAGTGTTTTACGATCATCAGCAGATAGAAAAAAAGTGGCAGAAATACTGGGAAGACAATCAAACCTATAAAACGTCCGATAAAACAGATAAACCAAAATTTTATGTTCTCGATATGTTTCCGTATCCGTCCGGAGCAGGTCTTCACGTGGGTCATCCGCTCGGATATATTGCGTCAGATATTTATGCGAGATATAAAAGACATCAGGGTTTTAACGTTCTTCACCCGGTTGGTTATGATAGCTTCGGACTTCCTGCTGAGCAATATGCAATACAGACAGGTACGCATCCTGCGATTACGACCGAGCAAAACATTACGAGATATGAGGAGCAGTTGAGAAAAATTGGTTTTTCATTCGACTGGAACAGGGAAGTAAGAACGTCTGACGCTTCTTATTATAAATGGACCCAATGGATTTTTATTGAATTGTTCCATTCATGGTATAATAAAAATACGGACAAGGCAGAATCTATCGAAACCTTAATCAAACATTTTGAAGAAAAAGGAACAACAGGTTTAAATGCCAATCAAAACGACGAATTAAATTTCACTTCAGAAGAATGGAAAAATGCTTCTGAGATTGATAAAGAAGATATTTTATTAAATTACCGTTTGGCTTATAGAGCGGAAACTACTGTAAACTGGTGTCCAGCTTTAGGAACAGTTTTAGCGAATGATGAGGTAAAAGACGGTAAATCAGAAAGAGGAGGTTATCCTGTTTTTCAGAAGAAAATGATGCAGTGGAGCATGAGAATTTCTGCTTACTCTGAAAGATTATTACAAGGTTTAAAAACTCTTGACTGGCCACAACCATTGAAAGATTCACAGGAATACTGGATCGGAAAATCGCAGGGTGCTCAGGTGAAATTTAATGTAGAAGGTCATGATGAGATCGTTGAGGTTTTCACTACAAGACCAGACACTATTTTTGGAGCAACTTTTATGGTTCTGGCTCCCGAAAATCCTTTGGTTGAAAATATTACAACTGCAGAACAAAAAGTTGAAGTAGATACTTATATAGAAGAAACTTCCAAGAAAACCGAACGCGATCGAATGTCTGATGTGAAAAACGTTTCAGGAGCTTTCACGGGAAGTTATGCGATCAATCCTTTCAGCAATGAAAAGATGCCGATCTATATTTCAGATTATGTTTTGATGGGTTACGGAACGGGAGCTGTAATGGCTGTTCCTGCGCATGACGAGCGTGATCATCGATTTGCAAAGAAATTTAATTTAGAAATTAAAAAAGTTGTAGAAACTGATGAAGACATTCAGGAAAAATCTTTCGATTCTAAAGATTCTATTTGTGTAAATTCAGATTTCTTAAACGGCTTGCATTATAATGATGCAAAAGTATTAATTATCGATGCAATTGAGAAAAAAGGAATCGGTCACGGAACTACAAATTACAGACAGCGAGATGCGATTTTCTCAAGACAGCGTTATTGGGGAGAGCCGGTTCCTATTTATTATAAGGAAGGAATGCCTTACACCTTACCAAATTCTGCTCTGCCTTTGGAACTTCCTGAAGTTGAAAAATATTTACCAACAGAAGACGGAGATCCGCCATTAGGAAATGCAAAAACGTTCGCATGGGATGAAAGGAACCAAAAAGTTGTTGCTACAGATTTAATTGATGACAAAACGGTTTTCCCTTTAGAATTATCTACAATGCCGGGTTGGGCAGGAAGTTCATGGTATTTCCTCAGATATATGGATCCTAATAATGATGAAGTTTTTGCTAAAAAAGAACTTTCGGATTATTGGGGACAAGTAGATTTATACATTGGTGGAAGCGAACATGCAACCGGACACTTATTATATTCCCGTTTTTGGAATATGTTCTTAAAAGACAGAGGTTATATTAATCAAGATGAGCCTTTCCAAAAGTTGATCAATCAAGGGATGATTTTGGGAATTATTGAAAGTTCATATAAAAGTCAACATAAATCCAATCATGTTTATCAAGGGAAAAACAGTTATTTAGTTTTTAGTGATAATGAAGAATTGGGAGATTTGATATTTGATAAGAAGGCAATTAAAGAAGGATTCAATATTCAAGTATCAGGAGATTGGTTGCAAAAACTTTCAGTTCCTATAGAATTTGTTAAGGATTACAATAATAATGAAAAAGAAGCTTTCTTAAATGAACAAGGAATTTTAGAGTATATCAATTGGCAAACTTTCAAAAATCCTGTATTTATTACTGTTGATGGATATTATAAATTTTCTGAAAAAAAGTTTTATAATTGGGATGGTTCAGCTAAAAATATTGAAGATATTAAATTCTTTACAGATAGTGAACAGGGAAAAATGTCTAAATCAAAATACAATGTTGTAAATCCAGATGACATCTGTGAAGAATACGGAGCAGACGGGTTGAGATTGTATGAAATGTTCTTAGGTCCGTTAGAACAATCCAAGCCTTGGAACACGCAAGGTCTTAGCGGAGTTTACGGTTTCCTGAAAAAATTCTGGAATCTGTATTTTAATGGAGATGCTTTTGAAGTTTCTGAAGAAGAGCCAACAAAAGCGGAATACAAAATTTTACACACATTAATAAAGAAAGTTGTTTACGATATAGAGAATTTTTCATTTAATACATCAGTATCTTCATTTATGATTGCTGTCAACGAGTTACAGAAAATAAAATGTAACAAGCGCAATATTTTAGAACCTTTAGCCGTTATAATCTCCCCATATGCTCCACATATCTGTGAAGAGGTATGGAATTTGCTTGGTCACAGCGGGTCGATAGAGTTTGAAAAATTCCCTGTACTCAACGAAGAATATTTAATTGAGGACGAAATTAATTATCCGGTAAGCGTAAATGGTAAGATGAAATTTAAAATTTCACTTTCTGCGCAACTTTCGGCACAAGAAGTTGAAGTTTTAGTGCTTCAAAATGACAAAATGAAAGAAATTCTGGATGGTAATGTGCCAAAAAAGATTATCGTAGTGCCAAAAAAAATCGTAAACATCGTAATTTAAAATAAATTTAACATTGGTAATTTCAAAAAATTAAGGTGCAAATATTTTTGATTTTTTAATATATTTACAATTAATGATAAAAATCAGTAAAATATTTACATATAATTACAATATCGGAATCGTATTAAATTTTCGTTATCAAAAAAAGACAAAATGTTTATTTAAGACTATTGCATTTTAAGTAATTTTGCCTTTATTTTACAACTTTAAAATTTTTAAACAATATAATTTAGTTAAATATGGAAATGAATGTTTCAAAAAATGATGAGCAAGTAGTTGCTAAAAAAGCAGGAGGTCTTAATCCGGCTGTAATTATTCCTATTCTATTAGTTATAGGAATTTGTATTTATTTATTCGTTCTTGGTAGCCCGGGGAATTTTAAAGATGCAGATAAACTAGGAAGTGGTTCTGTTGCTTTTTCAAGTGTTGAAGGGAAAGACATTCACCCAGAGTCGTTTTTGGGAATTATCTACAAAGGAGGGATCATTGTACCGATCTTGATCACTTTCATGATCACGGTAATCGTTTTCTCTTTCGAAAGATATTTTATTCTTAGCAAAGCTGCTGGAAAAGGTAACTTAGATAATTTCGTAGTAAAAGTAAGAAGCTTACTAAACCAAAACAGAGTAGACGAAGCTTTAGAAGAGTGTGACAGACAAGAAGGTTCTGTAGGTAACGTAGTAAAAGAAGGTCTTACAACTTACAAGGCACTTTCTAATGACACTACATTAAACAAAGAGCAAAAAATGGTTGCTTTGAACAAAGCGATCGAAGAAGCTACAACTCTTGAAATGCCAATGCTTGAAAAAAACATGATGATTCTTTCTACTCTAGGTACAGTTGCAACATTGATCGCACTACTAGGAACAGTAATCGGGATGATTAAGGCATTCTTCGCATTAGGTTCTGGAGGTGGTACTCCTGATGCTGCTGCACTTTCTACAGGTATTTCTGAAGCATTGATTAATACAGCTTTAGGTATTGGTACTTCTGCAATTGCGATTATGCTTTACAACTATTTTACATCTAAAATTGACGGATTGACTTATAAGATCGACGAGATCGCTATGAGCATCCAGCAGTCTTTTGCAGAATTCAACTAAGAATTTTGTAGCAAGATATTTGCAGTGTAAAAAGAAGTTTAATTAAAAATAAATATAAATAAATGGCGAGAGTCAAACCAAAAAGACATGGGGTAGTTACGGATATGACGGCAATGTGTGACGTTGCATTCCTACTACTTACGTTCTTTATATTGACCACTCAGTTTAAAAAACCTGACGTGGAGCAGATTAAGCCGCCATCTTCGATCTCAGAAAAATTACTTCCTGATGCTAGTTTAATGACTATCAACGCTACACCAGACGGAAAATTTTATTTCCAGCCTGTTGATAACGGTTCAGAAAGAGTACAGCTTTTAGATAAAATGGGTCAAAAGTACGGCGTTACTTTTGACAACAAACAAAAAGTTGCGTTTCAAAGAGTTCAGGCAATTGGGGTTCCTATGAACCAGCTGAAAAGCTATCTTAATTTGCCGGAAGATGAGCAGAAGAGTTTCAAGAGTCCTACAGGGATTCCTATGGATAGTACTAATAAACAATTAGTTGACTGGGTAGAGCAAAGTTTAAGCGTTAATCCTGATTACAAATTAGCAATCAAGGGTGATGTAACTACAGGATATCCTAAAGTTAAAAGTTTATTTGAGGGTTTAAGAGATATCGATTTTCTTAAATTTTGGTTGATAACGTCACAAGAAGGTAAACCTAATGAATAATATCATTTAGAAATGGCAGAAGTACAAGTACAGGAAAAAGGCGCCAAAGGCGGCAAGGTACGTTCCAAGAAACAGAGTACCAGAGTCGATATGACTCCGATGGTGGACTTGGGTTTTCTATTGATTACCTTCTTTATGTTCACAACCACATTCTCTAAACCGAATGTTATGGATTTGGGTCTTCCGGCAAAACCGAAAGAGAATACACCGAAACCACCACCAACAGAAATTAAACTTTCTAATTCAATTTCTTTATTATTAGGTAAAGACAATAAGATTTTTTGGCATCAGCAGGATAATACATCTCTGACTGATCAAACTCTTAACGAAACTAGCTTTGATAGAGAAGGTATCAGAAAGATCATTGAGCAAGCAAAGAGGAGTGCGGCTGATAGAACTAAATTTACAGTGATTATCAAACCGACTGACGATGCAGTGTATAAGAACTTTGTAGACATTCTTGACGAAATGGCAATTACCAAAAGTGAGCAGTACGGTGTTACTGATCTTAAGCCTTGGGAAAAAGCTATTTACGACAAAAAAGTAGGGAATCCAGCTGGTGCTGCTCCTGCAACAAAGTAATTTAACCATTAAATTTGAATTACAATGGCAGATGAAAATGCGTACAGTCAGAATCTTTCATTAGATGAGATTGTATTTGAAAATAGAAATAAAAGTTATGGTGCATATGATATCAGAACTCAGTACCCTAGGTTACTGACAAAATCTTTTATCATCGGTACATCATTGTTCTTGCTAGCTGCTTTGAGCCCTTTTATATATCTTACTATCCAAAAGATGAACGAACCACCTCCACAAGAAGTAAACGCTGATCTGGTGGAAATTTTGGAAGATGATCCTATTATAGAAGAAGTTAAACCAGATGAACCACCACCACCACCGCCTCCAAAAGAGGAAGAAAAGATTGAGGTTATCCAGAACGTAGTTCCGGAACCGGTGAAGGCTCCGAAAATTGAGACTCCACCACCACCAATCTCTAAGCAGTTGGAAACTCAAACAGGTTTAGTAGCTCAGGAAGGAGTAAAAGCTCCTGCATATACGCCACCGCCACCGCCGCCATCTACAGGAACTAAAGCTTCAACAGCTGAAGTAAAACCTCAGGTGAGTGATACTCAGGTGTACAGTGAAGTAGAGCAGACTGCTGAATTTCCTGGAGGAATAAATGCGTTTAGAAATAAAGTTTCTGGGAACTTCGATGGTTCAGCAATGAATGGTGATGAAGGGACTGTAAAAACTGAAATCACTTTCGTTGTAGAAAGAGACGGATCAATTACAGACGTAAAAGCTAACGGTAAAAATGCAGACTTTAATTCTGAAGCTGTTAGAACGATAAAGTCTATTAAAAATAAGTGGACTCCTGCAAAAATCAATGGTCAATCTGTTCGTTACAGATTTAGATTACCATTAACAATGAATTTTGAAGGTTAAGATTATCTTAAATACTATTAAAAAAGAGAAGCAATAGCTTCTCTTTTTATTTTTTTTAATACTTTTGTTATATGATGTTCAATTGGTTATCCTTAGTTACAGGATTGTTTTATATAGTTCTCGGTGTTGTAATTATTGTTTACAAATTCTTTTTTACACTTTTGGAACCTGCGGTTGCTTATCCTCTTGGAGGTTTGGTAATGTTGTACGGAGTTTTCAGAATTTGGCGAGCTGTTTCAAAAATTAAAAATACATGAGATCATGAGTAAATTAAAATTTGTGCTCATATTGCTTTTTGCTTTTGCGGTAAGTTGTTCTAAAAAGGAAGATAAATCTCCCTCTTATCACAAAGGTGATATGACGATATTAACAGACGATTCGTTTAAAAGCGTAACAGAAGCGTTAGCTGATGGATATATGATCAACTATCCAGATACAAAAATTAAGGTTGTATCGAAAAAAGAAGATCTTGGTTTTTTAGATCTGTTACATGACAAGGCGAGAATTGTCGTGATGTCTAAGGAACTTTCTGCAGAAGAAGTAAAAGCGTATGAAGAACAAGCTGATCTGAAATTTTTGCCTGCAAAATTTGCCGCGGATGCTGTTGTTTTTGTCGTTCCCAAAAATTCTACGAGAACTAGTATTACGATGGAAGAAATAGCTCAGGGAATGCAGTCAGAAAGCAAGAATTTTATATTTGATGGTGCAAATTCAAGTAATTTGAACTTTGTAGCACAAAAATTAAATAAACTTCCCAAAGATTTAAAATATTCTATAATTCCGGGAAGTGCAAATGTTATTAAAGAGCTAGGAAAATATCCCGACAAAATAGGTGTAGTTGGTCTCAATACAATCAGTCGACCGTACGATAACGAATCCGAAAATTTAAGAGAACTTATAAAAATACTACCTGTGGATAATAAAGGTAAACTTTACGCTCCTGACTTCGAGGGCTTGCGAGAAATGAAATATCCGTTCACTAGAGTTTTATATTTCTTAACAAACGAAGGTAATTTCAACATAGCAAGCGGTTTTATAAGATACTCATGTACACAATTGGGTCAGATAATAGTTCAAAAAGAAGGTCTGCAGCCTTATAATATTTATCGCAGAGAAGTGCAGATGCGTTAAATAATATTAAATATGCTTCACCACCAGAATATTTCCTGTATTTTGGTCTGAAAATTGTGAATAAACTACAGATGAAATTTAGAAAATATATAATGAAAGATATAATGATTATGAATGTAAAGAAGATTGCTTTTGGAGCAGCGGTTGTATTTTTTAGCAATTTTACGATCGCACAGACGTTACAAGATGGTATAAACAGCATTGACAGTGATAAATTTGCACAGGCAAAAAATAATTTCACTCAAATGATTGCTAAAGCACCGGAAGCAGAAAATTATTTCTATTTAGGAAATACATATTTAAGACAGTCTGAGCCAGATTTTGCACAAGCAACCGAGAATTTTAATAAAGGTCTTGCAGTAGATAAAAAAGGTTATTTAAATAGACTTGGATTAGCAACTGTAAAATTAGGAAAAGGAGATAAAAGTGCTATCTCTGAGATTCAGGAAATAGTGAAAGATTCAAGGGAGAAAGATGCGGAAGTGCTTTTTAGAGCTGCTGAAGCATTAACTTTATTTGAGAAAAACAACTCGCCTGATCTTGCTATTCAATTTCTTAACAAAGCAATTGAGAGAGCTAAAAAAGACGTTCCAGCTTATTATTACTATACTTTAGGTGATGCTTACAGACTAAAGAGAATTCCTGGTGATGCGATGTCTGCATATGACAAAGCTTTGCCTTTAGCAAAAAATAAAGCTTCTGTTTACACCAGAATTGGTACTCTTTGGATGGCAGCTCAACAGTGGCAGCAGGCAAAGACAAGTATTGACAAAGCGATTGCAACAGATCCTACGTATGCGCCAGCTTACAAAGCTTTAGCGGCTTATGATATTAAATATCAGGAAAATGCAAAGGCTACTCAGGATTTGATTAACTATACGAAATATGCTGATGAAGATCCTTATACGCAGTTAGAAATTGCAAAGCTATATTTTACAAACGAAGATTATGCAAATTCAAAAATGATTTTAGATAAGATTTTTGATAAGATTAATGATCCTATCAAATTCAAATTGAGATCATACGTGAATTACGCAGATGGAAAATATGCAGAAGCAAAGCAGAACATGGATACATTTGTTTCTCAGGCAGAGAAATCTAGAGTTCAGCCTGCTGACCAAGGATTGCAAGGTCTTATTGCTGCTGGTTTAGCAAAAACAGAAACAGATGCTGCTAAAAAATCAGCTTTAATGACTGAAGCTCAGCAAAAAGTAGCGATTGCTAAAGCGGCAAAAGATGAAACGATGAAATGGGATATGGAACTTGTGAAAATTGCTGGTGGTGGAGCATCACAATCAGCTGTTGATTCAGGACCAACTAATCCTCAAATCGAAGCATTGAAAAAGCAAGTTGCTGCTAATGCTCAGGATTCTGACGCTTTATACAAACTTGCAACTGCTTATCAGGATGCAAAAAACTGGAATGGTGCTATACTGACATGGCAGAAAATGAGTGCAATATTACCAGATTGGGCTCCTGCTTACTACAGTTTAGGGTATGCTTATCAGCAAGCAACAAATAATGATGCGGCAAAAATTGCTTACGAAAAATATATTGCAACAGTAAAACCTGCAGAAGTAGAAGCTAACAAACAAACTTTAGCATATGCTTACTTTGCAGTTGCATACTTATCTAAAGATTCTGATCCTGCAAAAGCTAAAGATTACGTTGCTAAATCTTTGCAACTAGATCCTACTTATCAGGATGCTGTAAAATTAAATACAGAAATTAACAAATAATTTAATAAGTTATTTATATTAAAACTTCCCATTCATTAAGTTTGGGAAGTTTTTATTTTAAATCTTATATTTGAATATATGCACATTTATCTCAATTAAGGAAAGTTTAAATGTGATACATTAAATATTAAAAATAATGAAAACAGATATACTCGCTTTTGGGGCCCATCCGGACGATGTTGAACTTGGCTGTGGCGGCACAATAGCTAAATTAATTTCAGAAGGGAAAACTTGCGTTATTATCGATCTTACAAAAGGTGAGCTTGGAACTCGTGGTACCGATCAAACTAGACATGAAGAGGCAACGGAATCTGCTAAAATTTTAGGAGTCGCGGCGAGAGAAAATCTTGGGATGAAAGATGGTTTTTTGATTAATTCTGAAGAATACCAGATGGAAATTGTAAAAATGATCCGTAAATACCGCCCGGAAATAGTTTTAGCGAATGCAATCGATGATCGACATCCAGATCATGCAAAAGCAGCAAAATTAGTATCTGATGCGTGTTTTCTCGCTGGCTTGAGAAAGATTCAGACAAATATAGATGGGAAAAGCCAAGATGTATGGAGACCAAAACAGATTTTCCATTATATTCAGTGGAAAGATATAAAGCCGGAGTTTGTTATCGATATATCTGAACATCTCGATAAAAAGCTGCAAGCCTGTATGGCTTTTAAAACCCAGTTTTACGATCCCGAATCGAAGGAACCTGAAACACCGATCACTTCTAAAGACTTTTATGAAAGCCTTACGTATCGTGCTCAGGATTTAGGAAGATTGTCGGGAGTTACTTATGCTGAGGGATTTACGACTGAGAAGCTTATTGCAATGAAAAATTTTGACGGAATTGTTTTGTAATTAAAAAATATATCCTATATTTGCACCACCAAAAACGGTGATTGTAGCTCAGTTGGTTAGAGCGCCGGATTGTGGTTCCGGAGGTCGGGGGTTCGAGACCCCTCATTCACCCACTCAAACACATTTTCTTAGGAAAGTGTGTTTTTTTGTGCCTAAAAAAAGCATCTTAATAAAGATGCTTGTGTTTTTATATAATCTGGTTTTAGTTACGGCTAAACCTCGTCGTCAGAATCGATCGTGTAGGTTTTGCTCTTAAAATCTTTATCATGTTTTTCAGATATTACATCTTCACCTTTTTCATTGATGATAAAATCTGTAGATTCATTAAACATCTCCTGAAAGCTTTTAAAATCTTCTTTATATAGATAAATTTTATGCTTTTCGAATGTAGCCTCTCCATTCTCCCCGAAATTCTTTTTGCTTTCGGTAATTGTAAGATAATAATCTCCTGCTTTCGTCTCGCGCACATCAAAGAAATACGTTCTTCTTCCTGCTTTTAACACCTTCGTGAAAATTTCATTCTCATGGCGTTCCTTGTATTCACTCATTATTAGATATTTTTTAATCTTGTTAAGAACAAATATAAAATTTTTCTTTTAATCACAAAATTTTTTTTATGATTTATTTAACATTTATGAACAAATTGGCTAAGCAGTTACAGAATTGGTAATTTCAGTAAGATTAATGATTTTATCAGCTCGTTGAGCGCTAGACTCTCGGTGAGTGATAATTATAGAAGTTGCATTATGAATTTTAGTATCTATATTTTCAAGAATATTCTGTTCGGTTTCTGTGTCTAAAGCAGATAAAGAATCATCGAAAATGATGATATTTGGATCTTTTATCAAAGCTCTAGCAATACAAATTCGTTGTTTTTGACCCCCGGAAAGCATCACGCCACGCTCTCCAACCATGGTTTTATATCCTTCTTTGAAATCGATGATATTTTTGTGAACGTCTGCAATTTTAGAATATTCAACCACCTTCTCGTGCGTAGGATTATCGATCGAAAAACCAATATTATGTTCGATAGAATCTGAAAACAAATAACTTTCCTGAGGAATATAGCCTATAAAATCACGATAATTATCAAGGTTATGATCCTTCAGGTTTTTTCCGTCGACTAAAATTTCACCTTCACTTGGGTCGATCAATCTGCATAAAAGCAGAGCAATGGTAGATTTTCCGCTCCCGGTTTTACCCATTATCGCTAGAGATTGTCCGGCATTAATTTTAAAACTTAAATTTTCTAAAGCTTTAATACCTGTATTCGGGTAAACATAAGATACATTCCTGAATTCGATATCCCCTTTTATGTCGTACTTTTCAAAGTTTGTATTAATAACATCAGATTTTTTATCCATAAATTCATTAATTCTTTGCATCGAAGCTTCAGCTCTCTGGTTTACTGAAGTTACCCAGCCGACCATAGAAAATGGCCATATCAAAATATTGATGTACATGAAAAAATCAGCAATTTTCCCTACTGTCAATTCACCCGCAATATATTTCTGTCCGCCAATCAGGATGATCGCAACATTTAATAATCCGATTACGAATAAAATAATGGTAAAGAAATACGCTTCTGTTTTTGCTAAATCTAAAGCTTTATCCTGATAGTCGGTAACCTTTGAGCTATAATTTTTCTTAATATAATTTTCCTTTGCGAAAAATTTAACAACACGGATTCCCGAAAAACTGTCCTGTACAAAAGTTGAAATTGCAGACTGACTTTTCTGCATGATTTTAGACTTTTTATTGATGATCGAGCTGACTTTGAAAATGATGTACGAAAGAATAGGTAATGGAAATAATGTCCAGACAGTCATTGAAACATCAGTTTTCAACATGTAGATACATGTGATCGTCAATAAAATCAGTAAGTTAACAACGTACATCACACCAGGGCCGAGATACATTCTTACGGCAACAACATCTTCACTTAAACGGTTCATCAAATCTCCGGTGGTTGTTGTTTTGTAATCTGTTAATGATAAATCCTGATAGTGCCTGTAGATCTTATTTTTGAGTTCATATTCAATTCTTCTTGATGCTACAATAATGGTTTGTCTCATCATAAAGGTGAAAAATCCGGTTAGAAGTGAGCAGCCTACGATGATTGCAACATAAATAAGAACTTGTTTGTTAAAGCCTAGGCTTCCTGTTTTCGTTAGTTCGTCCACAGATTTTCCTACAAACTGTACCTTATAAATGTTGAAAAAGTTGCTGGCAATGATAAAGAGTAAGCCCCAAAACAATAATATTTTGTGCTTCCAAAAGTATGGGTTTAGAGTTTTTAAAGCTTTCATAAACTTTTGCAAATTTACGAAAATAGAGCCAGACTACGAATTTGATAAATTTTAAATTTTGTATCTTTGCACCCATAAAAAGCTCTTTGAATGTTAGGAAGAAGACAAATCCGTGAGAAAGTAGTAGAAAGTGTGTATTCTTACTACCAAAATCCAATAAAATTTGATGTTTTAGAGAAAAACATGTTCTATGGAATAGAGAAAATCTATAATCTTTATGTATTGGAACTTAATTTTTTAGTGTCTCTAAAAAATCTTGCAGAAAATCAAATGGAAATTGGGAAGAATAAATACTTCAAAACCGATTCTGAAATCAATCCCAACCAGAAATTCATTAATAATCAAGTTTTAATCAAGTTGGAAGAAAATCCTGAAAGACTTTTCTTTTCCGGGCAACACGCTGATTTGAAATGGGATTTGCATGATGATTTTTTGGTAAGAACATTTCAGAGAATGACGTCAGGAAAGCGTTATCAGGATTTCATGAAAGAAGAAGGTTATTCTTTTGATGATGATCAAAAATTTATTGGGAAATTATTTTTGAGATATGTTGCGGAAAACGAAGACTTCCATGATTATGTAAGTGACAGAGAACTGACTTGGGCCGATGATATTCATATTGCCAACTCTATGGTTCAGAAAACGATTGGTTTTATCAAAGAAAATGAAGACAGCCGAACTTTAATTAAGATGATTAAAGACGAAGATGACAAGTCTTTTGCGGGCAAACTTTTGAGAGATACGCTCAATAACTGGGAAACCAATGAAAAGAAACTATCTGAAAGATTAGAAAACTGGGATTTAGAAAGGGTGGCTTTAATGGATAAGGTAATTCTTACAACAGCAATTTCTGAACTTGATAATTTTCCTTTAACACCTTCAAGAGTTATTATTAATGAATATATTGAGATCGCAAAAGTTTTTGCTACAGACCGTTCGAATATATTCATCAACGGTATTTTAGATAAATATTGTAAAGATTTAAACAGAATATAAATAAATAAAAAATGAAAAAGTCGTTATCAATTATCGCTTTGTCTATCATAGGCTTTGGTTTGGTTTCTTGTAAAAAAGAAGAAAACAAAGAACTTCAAAATTCAGAAACCATTGTTCCAGATTCTCTTAGCACTGTGCCTGGAGATTCTCTACCTCAAAAAACCGAAACTTCAGTTGCCGGAGAAGCTGCTGCACCAGTTTCTAATCAACCGTTGACTACCGTTGCATTATCAGAAAGCAATTTTGATTTTGGAAACATCAAAAAAGGTGATAAGGTAAATCACGTGTATGAAGTGACTAATACAGGAACTAATCCTTTGGTGATTTCTGAAGTGAAACCAGGATGCGGATGTACTGCTCCGGAATTTACGAAAGACCCAATTTTACCAGGTAAAAAAGGTAAAATTACATTAAGCTTTGATTCATCAAGTTTTGATGGGGCAGTTCAAAAGTTTGCAGACGTTTATGCAAATGTTGAAAAATCGCCTATCAAGTTAACGTTCAATGCGAACATTCAACCTAAATAATATGTTAACAATATTTTTACAGACAGCACCAGCTGGAGGATCCTCTCCAATGATGCTGATCATGATGGGTGTGATGTTTGTCGGGTTTTATTTCCTGATGATCAGACCTCAGATGAAAAAGCAGAAACAGGAGAAAAAATTTCAGGAAGAATTGAAAGTTGGAAGCAGAGTAGTGCTTACTTCTGGTCTTCACGGGAGAATATCTCAGATTCAGGAAGATGGTATCGTTATTGAAACGCTTTCAGGAAAATTGAAGTTCGAAAAAGCGGCAATTTCGAGAGAGTTTACTGCTGCAAGATTTGGCGATAAAGCTACAGCAACTGCTGATAAAAAAGAAGTTATCGATACTGAAAAGAAATAATTTTTCAGAATTAAATAATACTGCAAAACGGCGCGGTGACCAAAGGTCACCGCGCCGTTTGTTTTCACGCTATTGTTACTTGATGATTTAAAGCATTTGAAGTAATTCAAGTATATTCAAATACAAGCAATAAATATGGTTGAACTTCTCCCTAAAAAAATATCTTTACAAAATCAATTTAAAAACAAACTAACAATACCATGAAAAAAAATCTATTCTGCCTTGCTTTTATCTTATTAAGCCTTTTTTCTTTCGCCCAGAAAATTCCGTTTGAGATTAAAAAAAGTGCTCTGTTCAAAGACGAATATGAAAATTCAACAATCGTACTTGCAGAAGATGACGGGAAAGGTGGAGTTGTTATTGTAAGATCTTATTACGGCGGTACTTTTTCCACAGGATTCGGATATTATTTTGAGCATTATAATTCTGATTTAAAACTCATTAAAGAATTTGAATATGAAATTAAATATTCCAAAGTAGTAAGGCAAAGTTCGGTTTTGGGAATCATCATGGATGGCGAAAAAGTTCATATTATCGACTTTATATACGAAAAAGATCAGAAGGCATACATTTGCTCTTCAATTTCCGCAAGTATTAATGATTTTAATTTCAAGAAAACTGAATTGTTCCATGTGGATAGTGAGGAAATAAGACAATTTGCATTTCTTGGCTTCGGAGTTTTTGATAGTGATTCCGGTGCCAGAATGATTGTAAATGAAGATCGTACGGCTTTTGCAGTGACGGTGGATATTAAAGACAGAAATGTAGAAACGCACAAAATGTTTGTTTTTGATCAGTCGCTTAAAAAGAATATAGATTATACTTTCAAAAGAGACATCAAAGACAGAAAATTCGTTTATGAAAATATAGATGTTTCGCGAGACGGAAAAACTATTTATGTCTTAGGAAAAGTATATACTGACGAGCAGCGAAAGAAAAAAGAAGGAGGTAAATATCAATACGAGCTCACAAGTATATCAGAAGGAAGTGTAAAAACGCAGGTTTTTGACTCTGAAGAACATTTTGCAGCTTCTTTAAAAACTATTGTTTTGGATGACCGTTTGGTTTGTCTCGGATTTTATTCGGATAGAAAAGATAGAAGATTTAAAGGAATTTGCTATTATGAACTGAATCCGATGACTTTGGAAATTAAAAAGGTAAAATACAATCCGTTTACCGAGCAATTTATTGTAGATAAATATGGAAAAGACAAAGATAAAGAACTTAAGAATTTATCTTTCAGGAAAATAATTACAATTTCCAACGGAGATATTATTTTTAATGCAGAAGAATTTTATTTAACGGTTTCCACTTTTACTGGGCCTTACGGCGGCGGATCTTCCCAGACAATTTATCATTACGATGATATCGTAACTGCGAGAATTAATAAAAATGGTGAGATTGTTTGGGCGAGAAACATTAATAAAAGACAGAAAACCGGCGGGGACGAATCTTATATTTCTTACACGTCAACTGCGTTGGCGAATGATGCTTACTTTTTTATCAATACCGGCGAAAAAGTAAGGAAACTCAGCAATGACCGAATACAGTTTGGGCAGACAAATACAAGAAGATCTAACCTCAATGTTATCAAGATTAATGAAAACGGAGATTTTGATTATCAGGAAATATTGGATGACGAAGATAATGAAGTTCCTTTTATGGTTTCAAATGGTGTCATTTCAGGAAACTCTACCTTCTTCATGGGAAGAAAAGGGACGAAAAAACAACTTTTAAAAATTTCTTTATAATTAAAATCACTTCTATTAGTTAAGATTTTCAGACATAAATTAAAAGAGGCTGGTAAAATATTCGTGCTTATTTGTGAATAAAAATGTGAATCTTCTGCTTAATCATTTCTTAGATTTGCTAAACTTGTCTTTAAAAAATATCTTTGCCCGATGAATCAAAACACAAATAAAACCGTTCTTATTCTCGGTGCCAATTCTGATGTTGCCAAGCAGTGTATTTTACAATATATCGAAAAAGGTTTTGCGGTTATTGCAGCTTCCAGAAATACCGATGCTCTGCTTGAATTTTCCATTAAAAACAATTTAGTTTCGCTAATTACAGTTTTGTATTTTGATGCAGCAGATTTTGATTCACATCAAAGATTTTATAATGAACTTCCTAGAAAGCCTCATATTGTTATTTACGCTGCCGGATTTTTAGTGGAAAATACAGACGCGTTGAATGATTTTAAAAACACTCAACAAATGATAACGGTCAACTACATGGGAGCGGTTTCTATTCTGAATATTATTGCCACGGACGAAAACAATAAAAATTTAGAAAGAATTATCGGATTGTCTTCGCTTTCAGGTGTTAGAGGGCGAAAGAGTAATTTTGTTTATGGAAGTACAAAAGCTGCTTTTACTACTTATTTGGCGGGTTTAAGACAGGAATTAGCGCAAAGAAATATTAAAGTTAACGTTTTGGTGAGCGGATATATTAATACGAAAATCAACGCCGGATTAGATTTAAATAAAAATCTTCTGATGGAACCTGATTATGTTGCAAAACATATCGTTAATGCCGGAAATTCTTTCACTATCGTTCCCAATTTTAAATGGAAAATGATTTACTTTATTTTAAAAATGTTGCCGGAGAATTTGGTGGCTAAGTTGCCGTGATTACTTTTTTAAAGTAGATTTGTTCTTTAAAAAATCTATGATATTTTGATATTTATCAGTTTCTTCTTGGTTTACAATGTAAGTGAAAGGAGATCCCATTTGCGCAGTGATATAGATGGCTTTTCCAGAAACCTCGTAGGAAACATATTTCCAAATACTTCTTATATCGTACTGCTCGCTTCTAATATAAAATGAATTTTCATCAAGGTACAGTTCTGTAATAGGGTTAAATTCTTTTAGTTCAGCTATGTGTTTTTGTATCTTAGAATTATAGTTTGCTTTATTAAATAAGAATATGGAAAGATAGATAAGGCAAAAAATGACCACAAAAATCCCAATAAACCTTAAAAAATCAATCCTGCTTCTATCGCTTTTAAAAATACTATCAATAATACTTAAAAATAAAACTATAAAGAAAAAATTCTTTATTAAGGTAGGTAATTTCTTTTTCCAGGAATGGAAAAAGTATTTTTCCATTTGTCTTTTAGCAATTTTTTCATCAAAAGTGATAAATATTTGTAGAGGAGTAACCATGTACATTTTATTTTTGCAAAAATATAGATTTACTCTTCATCCTGCAATAATTCCAACGCCTTCATCATATCAATCCCCTTTCCTAAAACCGGTTTAAACAAATCTCCCTTCGCTTTTATTCTTTCGAGAGCATTTTCAATATTGAAATCAGTCGGCTTCAATCCCTTTTTAACTTCATCCCATTCTAAAGGCATTGAGACAGAGGCTCCATCTTTTGGTCTTATACTGTATACGCTTGCCAAAGTTTGTCCGGTTCTGTTTTGAAGATAATCGAGATAGATTTTTTTATCATCTCTTTTTTGCAGACTTCTTTCTAAAGTGGTGATTTTCGGCAACTTTTCATTGACTTGTTTCATTAAAATATGTGCGAAATCTTTTACCTGATCAAAATCGTATTTTCCGCCCATCGGAATGTAAACATGAATTCCTGTACTCCCGGAAGTCTTACAATATCCTTTAATTTTGATAGAATTTAAAACCTCGTTCACTTGCAAAGCGGTTTCAATCACATCATCAAAACTATTTTTCTTCGAGGGATCGAGATCTAAAACCATAAAATCAGGATGATCCAAATCAGGCAGTGAGCTGTTCCAGGGATTGAGATCAATACAACCCAAATTGTTCAGATAAGCCAAAGTTGCTTTGTCATTACAGTAAATATAATCGATGTACTTATCATTAGATTCTGAGTAAACCTCCGTCGTTTTTATCCATTCTGGAATGTTGTCACTCGCATCTTTTTGATAAAAACTCTGATGATCAATTCCGTTCGGAAAACGATTGAGAGAAAGCGGACGATTTTTTAGATGAGGCAAAATATAGTCTGCTACAGATTGATAATAATCTATAATTTCGCCTTTTGTAACGCCATCTTTCGGAAAATAAATTTTGTTTTGATTGGTAAGTTTTACCTTATGGCGGTTCAATGTAATTTCTGTATCATTTTCAGAGATTTCATTTTTCTTTGGTTGAATCTTAGCTTTCATTTCTTTAGGTTTTTCGTTTACTTCTTCAGGGTTTTTGTCTTCGCGTACTGCAACAAAAACGGGATGACGGAAAATTCCATCATTCGTAATTTCAGAGTATTTTATTTCACAAACTAATTCCGGTTTTATCCAGGTTACCGGCATATTGGTCTTAGGTGTCTCTTCAAAGGGAGAGTTTTTTGTTACCAACTTTAGAAGTCTTTGATGGAGAGCGTGTAAAGATTCATTATTAAATCCTGTTCCTGTGTGTCCTGAATAGGTGAGTTTTTCGTCAATATATTTCCCTAAAATTAGTGCTCCAAAACCTTCCCGCGAGCCACGCGGCTCTGTAAATCCACAAATGATAACTTCTTCTGTGTTGGTGAATTTTATTTTAAGCCAATCTGTACTTCTGCTGTTTTCAAGATACTGGCTGTCAGCTTTTTTGGCGATCATTCCTTCGAGTTGCATTTCCTTCATCTGATCAAAAAATTCAATACCTTTTTCCGGGATATGATCACAGTATTTAATGACATCAGTTTCTACTAAAGCATCTTTTAAAAGTTCTTTTCTTTGTAAAAGCGGAAGCTCTTCCGTAGAATGACCATTGAGCCAGAGCAGGTCAAAAACCTGATACACTAAAGCGAGATCAGGATTATCGCCAATTTGTTGAAGCATCTGAAAGCTCGGTTTTCCATTTTCATCAAAGGCAACAATTTCGCCATCAAGAATCATCTTATGCTTCTGATTTCCAAAATCATTAGAAACTTTGTCAAATTTTGATAAGAAAGAAATGCCGTTTCGGGAATAGAAAAGTGGTTGTTTTTTGCTTAGATCAGCAATCGCGCGATAACCATCCCACTTGATTTCAAAAACCCAATCTTCATCGTCAAACGCTTTCTCGTGCGGTTTAGCAAGCATTGGTTTAATAAAAGTCTTTAGTTTTTTCTCGTCTACCAAAGAGTTAAATCGTTGAAATTGTGGTTTGAGATCAGAATTTACTTTTTTTTGCTGCTTTTTAGGCTTTTTTTTTCCTCTAAAAATTTCGTTACCTCCGAATTTTTTGCCGTATTTTCTTCCGCGTCATAGCTTTCTAAAGCATATTTGTCTTTGTGTTTTATGAGTAACCAAGAATTATTTTCGGCATTTTTCATTTTCACTAAAGCAAATTCACCTTTTAATTTCTTTCCGTGCAATATGAATTTTAATGAACCCGCTTTAAGTTCTTTTAATAATTCTTTCTCATCAGAAAGTTTACTTTGATCGTCCAAAGGCTCGTAAGTCCCACTATCCCAAACTTCCACCTGGCCAGCTCCGTAATTACCTTCTGGTATATTTCCTTCAAAATCTTTATAATCGTAAGGGTGATCTTCAACCATCATTGCAAGTCTTTTGTCATCAGGATTTAGAGACGGACCTTTAGGAACGGCCCAACTTTTCAAAACTCCTTCCATTTCTAATCTAAAATCATAATGAAGTCTTGATGCAGCATGTCTCTGAATCACAAAAATAAGTTTGTCCTCACTTTTTTTTGTTTTTCCCTTAGGTTCAGTAGTTTCGTCGAATCTTCGTTTGTCGTTATAATCTTTTAGTGCCATAATCAGGATGCATTTTTAGATTTCGGAGTTTGCAGACTGGCTTTTAATTGTGCCATCAAGTCGATCACTTTACCTTGTTTTGCAGGCTCAGATTTTTTGAGTTTTACAGATTTTCCTTTTGCTTTTTTCTTGATGATTTTAAGCAGTTCTTCGGAATATGTATTCTTGTAGAATTTCGGGTCAAAAGGTTCTGAAAGTTGTTCGATCAGATTTTTCGCCATTTTGAGTTCGGCGGGCTTCGGAGCTTTTTTGGCTGGAATTTTCAGTTGTTTGTAATCTCTTATTTCCTGATCAAAACGCAGTCTATTTAAAACCAAAACATCATCACTGTACGGTCGAATCATACCAATTGCTTCGGTATCACGCAGAACAAACGTCCCGATGCCTACCATTTTTGTCTGTTGCAATGCTTTGATTAAAAGACGGTAAGCATTTTCACCATTTTTTTGTGGCTCTAGAAAATAAGGAGTTTCAAAATAGACCGAATCTACTTCTACTTCTTTTACGAAATGCTCTATAGAAAGAATTTTTGTTTTCTCCGGACTTGCGGCTTCATAATCTTCATCTTCAAGAATGACGTATTTATCGTCCATCAGATAACCTTTTACGATATTTGCCCACTTGACTTCCTTACCTGTTTTTTCGTTAACTCTCTTGAATTTTATATTTGAAAAATCAGATTTATCCAGCATATCAAGATCCAGTTTGCTGGTTTCCGTCGCAGAATAAATCTTCACAGGAATATTAACTAGGCCAAAACCAATGGCACCGTTCCAAATTGCTTTCATTGTCTTACTTTTCAAAGAAAATACAATGATTGTGCCGTGGGATATTATGCATTAAGATTAGATTTCTCTTAAAAGCGACTTGCTTTCTAAATAATCTATCGTTTTTTTAAGATTTTCTTCATCAATATTGATTTTATCTAAAATGAAATTAATAAACGAAGAAGCTGTGATATAAAGATATTGGTCATCTAAAATACAGTAAGTGATTTCCTTCCAGATAAAATTATATTCAGATTTATAATTTTTAAAACCAAAATGTGTCGGAGTGAATTCCCAAATTACATCGTTGGAATTTATCTTGAGATCGGAAATCTCTTGATCTAATTTATCGTGAAAATTTTTTTTAATTTTTTTGTATTGAGACAGATAGTTGAAATGTGATGAAACTGAGGCTAAAGCAAATCCGAAAAAGAAACCTGAAAAAGTATAATTTTTAGGAAGCACAGTAATAATTCCAAATACAATAAATGTTATTCCCCAATAAAGATTTTTATTGTTTTTTTTGAGATTATTTTTCCATTGTCGTCTGAACTCATATTGATTTATTTTTCTTAAAATCTGTTCTGAATTTGGAGTGTTGTAAGTTAGAATTTCGTCAGCAATCTTTTTAATTAATAATAAAAGCGGAGAAAAAATCTCCGCTTCTAATTTATGCTTTTAAATTTAATTTCAGTTCCAGTTCATCGAGCTGTTCATTCGCAATCGCAGCCGGAGCGTCGATCATTACATCTCGCCCTGAATTATTCTTAGGGAAAGCGATATAATCTCTGATCACTTCATTTCCGTCAAGAATCGCTACCAAACGGTCAAATCCGAAGGCTAAACCACCGTGAGGCGGCGCTCCGTATTTGAAGGCATTCATTAAGAATCCGAATTGAGCTTCTGCTTCTTCTTTTGTAAATCCTAATAAGTCAAACATTCTTGACTGTAAATCTCTGTCGAAAATTCTGATGGAACCACCACCGATTTCGTTTCCGTTCAAAACCATATCGTAAGCGTTGGCTCTTGCTTTTCCTGGATCAGTTTCCAGTAAATGGATATCTTCTGGTTTTGGAGAAGTGAAAGGGTGGTGCATTGCATGGTAACGTCCGCTTTCTTCGTCAAATTCCAATAACGGGAAATCGACAACCCAAAGTGGTGCGAAAACATTTCCTTTTCTTAATCCTAAACGATTTCCGAGCTCCATTCTCAAAGCGGAAAGTTGGGTTCTTACTTTGTGCTCGTTTCCTGAAAGAATCAACATTAAATCGCCTTCTTTCGCTCCAAATTTCTCAATGATTTTTGCTAAATCTTCCTCGTTATAGAATTTATTTACCGAAGATGTTTTCACACCGTCATTCTGGAATTTAGCCCAAACCATTCCTGAAGCTCCGATCTGAGGTCTTTTAACCCAGTCAACGAGCTCATCGATCTGCTTTCTTGTATAATCGGCACAACCTTCAACATTGATTCCGACAACCAATTCTGCGTCATCAAATATTTTAAAATCTTTTCCTTTTACTAAATCGTTCAACTCCACGAATTCCATTCCGAAACGGATATCCGGTTTGTCGTTTCCGTATTTCTGCATTGCATCAGCGAACGTCATTCTTGGGAAAGTTCCGAATTCCTGACCAGTAATATCTTTAATCAGGGTTTTCGTCATTCCTTCGAACACATTCATCACGTCTTCCTGATCTACAAACGCCATTTCACAGTCGATTTGTGTAAATTCAGGCTGTCGATCTGCTCTCAAATCCTCATCACGGAAACATTTCACGATCTGAAAATATTTATCCATTCCACCAACCATCAACAATTGTTTGAAAGTTTGTGGAGACTGTGGCAATGCGTAAAACTGTCCCGGATTCATTCTGCTCGGTACAACAAAATCTCTCGCTCCTTCCGGAGTAGATTTGATTAATACCGGAGTTTCAACCTCGATAAAACCTTCGTCTGAAAGATAATTTCTCACTTTCTGCGCCATTTTGTGACGGAAAATTAATTTATCTCTTACCGGAGCTCTTCTGATATCAAGGTAACGGTATTTCATTCTTAATTCTTCACCACCATCCGTTTCATCTTCAATCGTGAAAGGCGGAAGTTGAGATTCATTAAGAACTTCTAATTTTTCAACTAAAATTTCAATTTCACCAGTTGGAATATTTGGGTTTTTGCTGACTCTTTCGATAACTTTTCCTGTAACCTGAATCACAAATTCTCGTCCCAGTTTTTTTGCATTTTCCATCAATTCCGCCGAAGAACGGTCCTGATCGAAAACCAACTGTGTAACTCCGTAACGATCCCGAAGATCTATCCAAATCATAAATCCTTTATCACGAATGGTTTGTACCCATCCTGAAAGTGTAACTTCTTCATTAAGATTTTTAAGAGACAATTCTCCGTTGGTGTGCGATCGAAACATTTGTTTTAGATGTTAGATATTAGAATTTAGATATTAGACACTCCGGTGCCTAATTTTTCGTTTGCAAAGATAAGATTTTTAGAGAGTTTATAAACAAAAAACTTCCTCGGCAATGAGCCAAAGAAGTTAGAATGATATTGTAAAGTTTTAAACTTTGTAAATCTCTATTTAAGAATATTTGCAAGATTTACTTTTTCGTATTTTACTGCAAAATCTTTAGCAGTTTCGCCGCTTGCATTTTTTAGATTTTTATCTGCACCTTTTTTCAGTAGAGATTGCGCCATATCTGCCTTTCCGTATCTTGCAGCGACCATCAATGGTGATTGATTATTGCAGATTCTGTTGACATCAGTAGTATTGCTTAATAAGAAATTAAAAATATTTTTTCTTTCATATTTTACGCTTAATGCAAGAAGATCATAAGAGTTTTCCTTAATTGCAAAACATTTATTAAAGTCATCTTTTTTAAAAACTTTTTTAAAATCCTGAAGATTGTCAGTTTGGAAGATTTTCATTTGATCTTTAGAAACCTGCTGTGCGAATAATCCGTTTGCGAAAATTGACATTGCAAGAAATAAAGTAGCCGATATAATCTTTTTCATAAAATTTTATTTTTCAATTTAATATACAAATCTAAATATTTTTTTTGATATTTAATCTAACTGTTCGTTCTTTCAAACAATTAAAGATTAAATAAAGAATATTCTGATCTATTCTAAAAGTTTGATGACGTCACTTTTTTCATACTTTTTAGCATAATCTAATGCGGTATATCCTTTTTCGGTTTTTGCTTCTTTTTTAGCGCCGTTCTCCAGAAGTTTTTTTGCAAATTCTGCATTTCCGTATTTTGCAGCAAACATTAGTGGTGTTTTGCCATCACACACTTTTTCCAAATCAGCTTTATCGTCTAAAAGTTTCTGAAATACCTTTTTGCTGTTTAATTTGATAGACAATGCCAATAGCGAATACGAATTCTCTTCGTTCTTATAGCATATATTTATATTTTCTTTGCTTACTAACTTGGTGAAATTTCCAGCATCGTCATATTTAAGCATCTGTTTATGCTCTGTGGATAATTCCTGCGCTGACAAAAAGCTGAATGCAATCATAGAAATTGCTAAAAATAATTTTTTCATAATTTAATGTTTGATTAAAGTTTAATTTAAGGTCTAAATTCTAATATATCACCTGGCTGACAATCCAGCGCTCTGCAAATTGCTTCCAAAGTCGCGAGTTTTACAGCTTTTGCTTTTCCCGTTTTCAAAATTGAAAGATTTGCCTGTGTGATTCCTATTTTCTCAGCAAGTTCCTGAGACTGCATTTTCCTTTTCGCCAACATGACGTCTACGTTTATAATTATTGGCATAATTTATATTGTTAGCTCATTTTCAGAATGAATATCAACTGCCTTTTTGTAAACTTCCGCAATGATATAAACGATTCCGGCAAAAATGAAAAATTTAAAATTGTCATTATTTACATCCATTGATATTATGAAGCTTCCGGAGAAAAGTTGATTAATAAAAACCGCAAGCAAAGAAATACAACCAATTACCAGAGCAAATTTGGCGATTTTCGAGATCAAAAAGTAAATTTCTATTGAAAAATATTGGTTCTGCTTAAATTTTCTTAAAATCTTAATGACAAAGGTTAATAGGAGCAATTCAAGGATTCCTGATATAATTGCATATGCTAGAATTAAGATCATTTTTATCTTTCCTAATGCTTGTACATTCGTAATTTTTTCGCTTCCTAAATTTATGGTGATCTTCATTTCTTTCATCGTTCCGATGTCTATTCCTAACAGTGTAGTCATCAATGTGAAAATGAGTGCAGCTAAGGCAATACATAAAACGAAAGTATAAATCCAGATGAAAACGGTAAGGATTTCTATTATTAAATTTGAGGTTGATTTCATATCTATTATATTAAATTGTTAAATCGCTTTCTGTCTGTAACTGAAGCCCTTTTTTAAAAAATACCGTTATAAAATGTAAAATAATTCCCAGAAATAAGAATGCAAAAGTTGTCATCAGCATGCTTGATTCAAGGCCAGTGCGGAAAATAAAAATCCAGATTAAAAAATAAAGTGGTGCATAAAGCAATGTAATAGCGGTGAAGGTTTTTAAATGCTTTATAATTGTTTCATTAAACAGTTCCTTTTCACTTAACTCCTTGGAAGTTTTAAATCCATACAAGAAAAAGAGGCAGAAAAAAATGTTTTGAAAGGTGTGAAAGATAAATGTATTTAAAGTGAAAAACCCTGTAAGCATCTGTTGCTCTGAGAAAGGATATTTAAATCTGAAAAATACATATTTTCCTTTTTCATAAGATGCATAATCTATTTCATCATTTACATAAAAAGTTTCTGAGAAAAGATGATGTGAAGTTGTCCAGTTATAATACCCTATTCCAAATCCGAATAATTGATAAACGGAATGAATAAAAAGGATAATAAATAATGCCAAGAATAAATAACTGATGATTGTAGAGGCAGATTTTTGTCCTAATAATTTCATGTTTTTAATATTTTATTATTGCAAATATATAATTAATTATTGTTTTACGATAAATATATGTGATTTATTTATTTTGCTGATAGAACTTTCTGAAATCGTATTTTTAAGCGCATTAATTTTTATGATGAAAAAATATTTAAATTTTCTGAAAAAAGCATTTAGCGAAGAAGAGACAGATTATACCAAAATAAGTATCAGAAGTGCTGTTTTGCTTTTAGCAATTCCTATGATGCTTGAAATGGCAATGGAATCTGTCTTTGCATTGGTTGATCTGTACTTCGTCGGTCATCTCAAAGAGAGTAGTTTTGCAATCCAAACGGTTGGTCTTACAGAATCTGTGCTCACAATCATTTACTCTATTGCGATAGGAATGAGTATGGCGGCAACAGCAGTGGTGGCGAGAAGAATCGGAGAAAAAAATACTGAACAGGCTTCTCGAAGCGCGGCTCAGGTGATATCGTTATCATTTGTGATCACTGCAATATTAAGTTTTCTGGGTATTATTTATGCCGAAGAGATCTTAATTTTAATGGGTTCAAAACCCGATGCGGCTGCATATGGAAAAGATTTTACAAGAATTATGATGGGAAGCAGTGTCATCATCATGCTTCTGTTTTTAATCAACGGAATTTTCAGAGGAGCTGGAAATGCAGCGATCGCTATGAAAAGTTTATGGATTGCTAATATTGCCAATATCATTCTTTGTCCGATATTAATAAGAGGTCTCAGTCCGATTCCGACAATGGGTTTAGCGGGAGCTGCTGTTGCAACAACTATTGGAAGAAGTACGGGAGTTCTATATCAGATATATCACATTTTTATCGCTGATTCTTTGGTTAGGATAAAGATAATTTATTTTGAGCCAGATTTTAAATTGATTTCATCCATCATAAAAATTGCCATGCCTGGGATATTTCAGTTTGTAATCGCTTCCTGCAGCTGGATTTTTCTTGCAAATCTGGTGGCAACAACAGGTGGCGAAGATGCGTCTGCGGGTTATCAGACAGCACTTCGTCTTATGATGTTTTTTATGCTTCCGGCTTGGGGACTCAGCAATGCAGCATCAACTTTGGTAGGGCAAAATATGGGAGCAGGAGAAATGATTCGTGCAGAACAGTCGGTAATGAAAACCGTAAAATACAACGTGATTTTTATGTTGCTGGTGAGCTTGTTGTTTTTTATTCTTGGCGATTTTCTTGTAGGATTTTTCACCGAACAAAAGGAGATCAAAGATTACGCAAAAAATGCATTGCATATCATGAGT
Source organism: Chryseobacterium sp. CY350 (assembly GCF_027945075.1). Taxonomy (NCBI): domain Bacteria; kingdom Pseudomonadati; phylum Bacteroidota; class Flavobacteriia; order Flavobacteriales; family Weeksellaceae; genus Chryseobacterium; species Chryseobacterium wangxinyae. The sequence continues at coordinate 2,192,017 of NZ_CP116034.1, read as the reverse complement.
GTCGGATTTATATTTTACGGAATAGGAATGGTTACGATCAATGCATTCAACGGAGCTGGTGATACCTGGACGCCAACCTGGCTTAATTTTTTTGGATTTTGGATGTTTCAGATTCCGCTCGCATATTTCCTTTCCAGATATTTTGAAATGGGGCCGAGAGGTGTTTTTATCTCTATTCCGGTTGCAGAAACTTTTATTACTATTGTTGCTTTTATCCTATTCAAAAAAGGAAAATGGAAGCATGTTAAAATTTAAAATTATAAAATTTAACAATCGAATCTTTGATTTTTGGCTGTATATTTTTAACTTCGTAGTCAACCAAAAAAATATCTACTATGGGAAAAGGAGACAAAAAATCGAAAAGAGGAAAGATTACTTCTGGAAGTTACGGAAAAAGAAGACCGAGAAAGTCTGCTAAATCTAACCAATCCGCTGAAAAGGCGAAGAGCTAAAAACAAAAAGACCGAAGAATCAAATCTTCGGTCTTTTTTATCATTAGAATTTAAATTTATTTTCCAAAAAGGCCTCCCAGGATATCTCCTAAGCCACCTTGTTGTTGCTTTTGCTGTTGACCACCGCCACCAAGTACGCTCCCTAAAATGTCATTCAAAGGATTGCCTGATGATTGTGATTGTCCGCCACCCAAAACGCTTCCCAAAATATCATTCAACGGACTTGATTGCTGCTGCTGAGCCTGGTTTTGTGCTCCTCCTAAAATCCCGCCTAAAAGATCACCAAGACCGCCGGCTCCCACATTATTTTGCTGTTTTTCTTTACCGATATAGCCCATGATTACCGGAGCTAGCATGGCCAGAATAGGACCAATTTTATCAATTGAAATCCCTGTATTTTGTGATAGCTGATTCTCTACCGTATTTTTTTGGTTTCCGAAAACGTGCGAAAGGATAGATCCTCCTTCGTCTTGTCTGTTGTCAAGCTGAGAGGTATCATCTAAAATACTCCCGTCATGATCTTTATCTAAAGCATTATTTAAAGCCTCTGCTTCTTTTGCGTCCTGAGATTTATTTCTAAGATAAGAAATGACGAGCGGAGTAGCTACTGCCAAAAGTGCAATAATTTGATTCTTGCTAATTCCGAATTTGCTCTCAGCCTGTTCTGCAACCTGATTTCCTGTGTTTCCTGTTAAAAGGTCTATTAAACTCATTTTTTGTGTTTATATATTTGTTAGATATCAAAGTTATCAAAAAAAAATCTACCACAAATTATTATGGCAGATTTTTCATTTAAATCTAAAATTATCGGTAATAACAGATTTTTAGTTTTTGAGAATCGGAACATTCGAGCATGCCTCACCGAACATCAATGATTTTACAATCGGTTTTAATTTCTCTACCAATTCCACATAAGCATTTTCAGGAATTTCTTTATCTGAACAACCTTTTACCAAAACTCTTTTTCCTTCCATTTCAGAGAAATCGTGATTTGTAATGGCGTCATGCATCAATATGATTTCTAAATTTTCTAAATTTCCGTAAACTATCTTTTTAGAAACATCCGTCAGTTTAGCCGTAATTAAAAAGTAAGCCCAAAGCGGAACGATGGCATCAGCAGAGTTGTACACATAAACATAAGTATCTTGATATTCTTCAATATTTATAGCTGCCACTTTTTCACGGAAATCTTTTTCTTTAAGAATCATTTCCATAAAGAGAAAATCTTTAAGATCAATTCCTTTTCGCACACCTTTGGGAACCAAAGCAGTAAGATCAAAATTGACCAGTCCGCTGGATGCAACTTTATTTTTTATTTCAAATTCTTCTGACATTTTTATCATTATCTTTGAAGCAAATTTACTTAATTTTAATTTGAATTTTGATGATTGAAAATGGTCTTTTCAATAGATAAAATCAGTCATCGCATATCAATTATCATTCATGAAATATTATATCATTGCAGGTGAGGCTTCCGGAGATTTACACGGAAGTAATTTAATGAAATCCTTGAAAAAGAAAGATCCAAATGCGGAATTCAGGTTGTGGGGTGGTGATCTGATGGAAAAACAAGGCGGAACTTTGGTAAAACATTATCGTGATCTCGCATTCATGGGATTTCTGGAAGTTGCTTTAAATCTGAAAACGATTCTGAATAACATTAAATTCTGCAAAGCAGATATCAGAAACAATAGACCCGATGTCTTGATCTTAGTCGATTATCCCGGTTTTAATTTAAGGATTGCAAAATTTGCCAAAGAACTGGGCATTAAAGTCGTCTATTATATTTCGCCTCAACTTTGGGCATGGAAAGAGGGAAGGGTTGAAATCATCAAAAAATATGTTGATGATATGATGGTTATTCTTCCTTTTGAAGAAGATTTCTATCTGAAACATAATGTAAAATCACATTTTGTAGGTCATCCTTTGCTTGATGCTATTTCGACGCTGCAAAATATTGATGTTGAGTATTTTAAGAGGGAAAATGACTTGAATGAAAAGGAAATCATCGCGTTACTTCCTGGTTCAAGAAAACAGGAAGTTGAAAAAATGCTGGAAATTATGCTGTCCGTACGACCTTATTTCAAAGACTATCAATTTGTTATAGCCGGCGCACCAAGTCTGGAAAAAGATTTTTATCAAAAATATGTTGATGAAAATGTTCATTTTGTTTCTAATAAAACTTACGATCTTTTGAGATGCTCAAAAGCTGCTTTAGTTACATCCGGAACAGCAACTCTGGAAACCGCTTTGCTAAATGTTCCGGAAGTAGTCTGTTACCGGGGAAGCAAGATCTCTTATGCTATTGCAAAGCGATTGGTAAAGCATATTAAATATATCTCTTTGGTAAATCTTATCATGGATAAAGAGGTTGTTAAGGAATTGATTCAAAGCGAATTAAATACAAATAATCTTGTCAAACAGTTGAAGTCTATCATCGAAGGTGAAGGCAGAAATGTCATGTTGGAAGAATTTGAAATTCTGCGCGGCAAGCTTGGCGGAATGGGAGCCAGTGATAATGCTGCAGATATTATTTTAAAAATAAAATAAATTTTATAGGATTATTTTCATTTTTTGTTTACTTTAGTAGTACAAATTGATGAAAAATTGAACCGACAGCCATTGCTGATATTAGTCTGCTGCTTTATACTTGGAATTTTATTTCAGGATTACTTTTCGTTTAAGCAAAATTGTATCTTAATTGTAGCAATTTTCTGCTTTTTTATCGCAATATGCACATTAATCAAATCGTTTCTTATTTCGAGAATTTATTCCGTAATTCTGGGAGTTTTATTTTTTGGATTAGGAATATGTGTTCATTACTTAAATTCTCCCGAAGCTTCTCCGGTTTCCTTAAATCCTAATCAAGATATTGTTTTTAAGATCTCTAAAAAATTAAATTCAACCGAAAAAAATAAAAAGTACGAAGGAATTGTTGAGGTTGATCAACGAAATTTCAGCTCCGTAATACTTATTCCAAAAGAAAGCAAAGAGCTTGATTTTAAGCACTATTATAAAGCTAAAGCTTACTTAGCTGAGGCGCAATCTCCCGAATTTGATTTTCAGTTTGACTACGCTCGATATCTCAGCCGAAAAAACATTCACTATCAATGTTATACTAATGACGGAATAAGTTCTTCTTTACGAAATGATCTTACATTGGGTGAAAAAATTCGTCAGTCAAGATTAGAAGTTTTGCAGAATATTAATCAGTCTAAAATGTCATCAAAAAGTCAGGAATTCCTTAAAGGAATTATTTTGGCCGACCGTAGTGGTATAGATTCTGAAACTTTACAGGATTTTAACAAGGCAGGTTTGGTTCATTTCCTGGCGATTTCAGGTACGCATATTGTTATTATTTTCGGATTGCTTTATTACGTTTTGATGAGATTTTTACCATTAAGATTTCGTAAAGGTGTAATCATTTTAAGCTTAATCTTTATCTGGATTTTTGCAGTATTTATAGATTTTGGGAATTCAGTTGTGCGTTCGTGTATCATGCTTTCCGTATATTTTATTTACGTATTGCTACAGCGAAAACCAGATCTGCTTCATTCTTTGGCTTTGTCTGCTTTCATTATTTTAGTTATTGATAGCCAGCAGTTTTTTGATGTGGGATTTAAGTTGAGCTTTCTGGCAGTTTTAGGAATTTATTGGCTTAATCAACCAATTTTAAAACTTTTACCTAAACCGAATAATTTTTTCAAGAAAATTTTCTTCAATACAATTTCTATTTCTTTCTCTGCACAGATTGCAACAATGCCGTTGGTTTTGTGTTATTTTCACCAGTTTTCAGCAGTTTCAATTATTGCTAATCTTTTTATTATTCCCTTTTCGGAAGTAATTATTGTCTTTTCTTTTTTAATGACAGTTTTGCTGGCAATGAAGATTGATTTTTGGATGTTTGATATGATATACGATTTTATTATTGATGTTTTATTAAAATCTATCCATTGGTTTGCGAAATTTGAGTCTTTATTCTTTGAAAATATTCCCATGAATTGGTGGGAAGCGGGAGTATTGTTTGTAATTGTTTATCTATTGAGGTTTGTTGTCATTAAATTGAATATTAAAAATTTTACTCAATTTACAATCGCAGTTTCCCTTTTTTTCATACTAAGAATTTCTTTTTCAATATTTGAAGAAAGCAGCAACGAAATTCTGGTACATCATTACAAAAAAAAGAATGTTCTATCAGTAAAAAGTGGTACTGATGTATGTTTTTATATACAGAATTTTGAAGATCAAATGAAAATTCAGCAATATATCATCTATCCTTATTGTACATCCCGGCGCGTGAAAAATGTGCTTATTAAAAAGCTTCCGGACAATACGGGAAAGGTTGTATTTAATAAAAAAGTTTATGAATTAAAATAATTTTATATTTTTAAGTTTTCCTTTAGTATAAATGTTTTTACTTGTTATTTAGAAAGATTACAAACTGACTAATAGTGAGATTTCTCACTTTTTAGTTTTCTTAACATTCCTTAATTTTGTGGAAAATCAAATTTAAACTCAATATGGCAGGTTTAACAAGTTCTACAATAGGTAGAAAATATGCTATGGCATTATCAGCATTCTTTTTGCTGATTTTCTTAGTAATGCATCTTTCCGTAAATCTATTGTCGGTTTTCGGTGAAACAGCTTATAACAATGCATCGCAGTTTATGGGGTACAATCCTCTTATTCAGTTTGTAATGCAACCCGTGTTGATGTTTGCTGTCATTTTCCATTTTGTGATGGGATTTGTTCTAGAAATCAAAAACCAGAAAGCGAGACCGATTGGTTACGATAAGAACAATGGTTCTGCAAATTCTACATGGTCATCCCGAAATATGGTCATCTCCGGAGCTGTAATTTTAGCTTTTATCTTTTTACATATGTATGATTTCTGGTTTCATGAGATGAATTATAAATATGTAGATGGGTTACCAATTGAAGAATCTCGTTTTTGGGGAGATCTTCATGGTAAGTTTGCTGATTTGTGGAGAGTGGTTCTTTATGTAATCTCATTCGGATTACTTGGTCTTCATTTGGCACACGGTTTCCAGTCTTCTTTTCAGTCTGTTGGTGCTAGACATCCGAAATACACTCCGGTGATCAGAGCTTTCGGAAACTGGTATTCAATTTTAATTCCGTTAGGATTTATTTTTATTGCAATTTTTCATTACGTAACTCAATAATATCATTATACTAATATGAGTAAATTAGATTCAAAAATTCCGGCAGGTCCTCTTCAGGATAAATGGAAAAATCATAAAGATCATATGAACCTTGTTGCGCCTAATAACCGTGATAAAATTGATATTATTGTTATTGGTACAGGTTTGGCAGGTGGTTCTGCCGCTGCAACTTTAGCAGAGCAAGGTTACAATGTAAAAGCATTCTGTTATCAGGATTCACCTAGAAGGGCTCACTCTATTGCGGCTCAGGGTGGTATTAATGCTGCAAAAAACTACCAGGGTGATGGTGACTCTACATACAGATTGTTCTATGATACCATCAAAGGTGGTGATTACAGAGCAAGAGAAGCTAATGTTTACAGACTTGCTGAAGTTTCTGCAAATATTATCGATCAATGTGTATCTCAAGGAGTTCCGTTTGGTAGAGATTACGGCGGACAGTTAGATAACCGTTCTTTCGGTGGGGTTCAGGTAAAAAGAACTTTTTATGCTAAAGGACAAACTGGTCAGCAATTATTATTAGGTGCATATTCTGCAATGAGCCGTCAGATCGGTAAAGGTAGAATCAAAATGTATAACCGTCACGAAATGATGGAGTTGGTCATCGTTGATGGCAAGGCGAGAGGTATTATCGCAAGAAATCTTGTTACAGGTGAGATTGAAAGACATTCTGCACACGCAGTTGTTATTGCATCAGGTGGCTACGGAAACGTATATTTCCTTTCTACCAATGCAATGGGATCAAATGTTTCTGCAGCTTGGAAGATTCATAAAAAAGGAGCATACTTTGCAAACCCTTGTTATGTACAGATTCACCCAACTTGTATTCCGGTTCACGGAACACAGCAGTCTAAACTTACTTTGATGTCAGAATCACTTAGAAACTCAGGAAGAATCTGGGTTCCTAAAAAAATTGAAGATTCTGTTGCGATCAGAGAGGGGAAATTAAGACCTGAAAATATTAAAGAAGAAGATAGAGATTATTATCTTGAAAGAAGATATCCTGCATTCGGAAATCTAGTTCCGCGTGACGTTGCCTCCAGAGCCGGTAAGGAAAGATGTGACGCTGGTTTCGGAATTGAAAATAATGAAACTAAAGAGGGGGTTTACTTAGATTTCTCTACAGAAATTATCAAAAAAGGTAAAGAAGCTGCGATAGAGAAGCATATTCACAATCCTACAGATCAACAGATTTACGATCTTGGAAAATCTTGGATTGAAGAAAAGTATGGTAATTTATTCGTGATGTATGAAAAAATTACTGCAGATGATCCTTACAGAACTCCAATGAAGATCTATCCTGCCGTTCACTATACGATGGGTGGTGTTTGGGTTGATTATAATTTGCAGTCTACAATCCCTGGATGTTTCGTAATTGGTGAAGCTAACTTCTCTGATCACGGAGCCAACAGATTGGGAGCTTCAGCATTGATGCAAGGTCTGGCAGACGGATATTTCGTTCTTCCTTATACAATTGCTGATTACCTTTCTGCAGATATCAGAACAGGAGCAATTCCTACAGCTTCAGCTGAGTTTGATCAGGCAGAAAAAGAAATAAAAGATAAAGTAAGCTTCTTTGTCAATAATAAAGGAACACATTCGGTAGATTATTTCCACAAAAAATTAGGACACATTATGTGGAATAAAGTAGGAATGGGAAGAACTCCTGAAGGTTTGAGAGAAGCAATTGCAGAAATTGACGAGGTTAAAAAAGATTTCTGGAAGAATGTGAAAGTAATGGGAGAAACTGAAGGAATGAACACAGAGCTTGAGAAAGCGTTCAGGGTAGCAGACTTTATCGAACTAGGACAATTGATGGCGATTGATGCTTTACACAGAAACGAATCTTGTGGAGGACATTTCAGAGAAGATCATTCAACTCCTGAAGGAGAAGCAGAGAGAGATGACGTGAACTTCAAATATGTAGGAGCTTGGGAATATCAGGGTGATGATATCAAACAGGAAGTTCTGCATAAAGAAGATTTGGTTTACGAAAACATCGAAGTTAAAGCAAGAAGCTATAAATAATCTCCAACCTATAAATATAAAATTATGAGTGCAAAAAAAGGCCTTCATCTTACGCTGAAAATTTGGAGACAAAAAAATACGAAAACTAAAGGTCAGTTTGAGACCTATAAAATATCGGATGTTTCTACAGATTCTTCATTCTTAGAAATGCTTGATATTCTGAACGAAAACTTAATTAACGAAGGAAAAGAACCTATCGCTTTTGATCACGACTGTCGTGAAGGAATTTGCGGTATGTGTTCTCTTTACATCAACGGTAGAGCGCACGGTCCAGATACAGGAATTACCACTTGTCAGTTACATATGAGAATGTTCAAAGACGGTGAAACGATCGTTATTGAGCCTTGGAGAAGTGCAGCTTTCCCTGTGATTAAAGATTTAATAGTAGACAGAAGCGCATTCGACAGAGTGATGGCCGCTGGTGGATTTATCTCGGTAAATACATCTGGAAATACATTAGATGCCAACGCAATTCCGGTTCCGAAAGAAGATGCAGACAAAGCAATGGATGCTGCAGCTTGTATCGCTTGTGGAGCTTGTGTAGCTTCTTGTAAAAATGGTTCGGCAATGTTATTTGTGGGAGCTAAAGTTTCTCAGTACGCTCTCTTGCCACAAGGAAGAGTAGAAGCAAAAAGAAGAGTTCTGAATATGGTGAAAGCCATGGATGAAGAAGGTTTTGGTAACTGTTCAAATACTGGAGCTTGTGAAGTAGAATGTCCTAAGGGGATTTCTCTTGAGAATATTGCAAGAATGAACAGAGAGTATATGGCTGCCTATGCAGACAGAGGATAATCTGTTTCTTTATAAAATATTAAAATCGTCTTCTGCTAAGAAGACGATTTTTAGTTAAATATTTCATAAAATAAGTTGATAAACTGTAACATGTTGAGTTGAAAAACTTATTTTTGCGTAATTATTTAAAATCAAAAATGAAATCGGAGATTCAATCATTCAAAAAAAATAATATTACACTAATGATTAAAAAATATCTTTTGTTGTTTGCCATTGCACTATTTGCAGTGTCTTGTTCAAAAAAAGTTGAAGTAAAAGGGAAAATCGCAGGCAGCGCTCCGTTGGAAAGAGTAGAGTTCGTGGAAGCTTCCGGGGTTGCCACTTTACCTTTGATTAACATGGGTCTTGATAAAGACGGAAATTTCGCAGGAACTTTTGAAGCTCCAAAAAACGGAATGTACGTGATCAATTATGCAGGTAAGCAAAATCTAATTTTCCTGAAGGGCGGACAAACCGTTAATATCTCAGGAACTGCAGCTACTTTTCCTGCTGAGTATGTGGTAACTGGTGATGCCAAAAATGATAATGATTTCTTCCAGGCTAGTCAGAAATTTCTTTCTACTTACGGACAGGGATTGAATATTCAGGAATTAATGTCGGGTGACGAAGCCAAGTATGTAAAAGGAATGCAGAAGATCGAAGCGGATATCAACAAAAATATCGACGAAAATGTAAAAAAATACAATCCTGGTAAAGAAGTGGTAGAGTGGAAAAGAACAGATGCTAAAACGGCAATTCTTAATCTTATGGTTAATTATGAAATGACGAAAAAGCAAATGTCTGGAAACCCTTCTTTTAAATTAGGAAAAGTCTTTACAGATTATGAAAATAAATTGAAAGAGAATAATGACGAAATGGTGAAAACAAGCCCTTTCTACAGACAATATCTTTTAACTAAAATGAGTCCTGGTTTCCAAAAGTATGCTGAAGCAAAGAGTAAAGGTAAAACGGATATCACTACTTCAGAATTGTTTAATGATTATCTAAAATCTCAGAAAGATGTTTCTCAGATTACGAAAGACTATTTATTGGCATTCGTAATGGCTCAGTCTGACATTCATCCTCAAACACCTGCAAAAACTTCAGATAAGATCAAGAAGATTATAGAAGAAGATATTAAAGATTCAGGCATTAAAGCTGATATCAAAAAAATGCAGTTTACAATCAACGGATTCAAAATCGGTGATGATGCTCCTGAAGCTTCTTTAGTGAAAGCAGATGGCTCAGCTTACAAACTTGGGGACAATAAAGGGAAGCCTTATATGCTTGTGTTTTATGCATCTTGGAATCCTTATATCGCTGAAGGTACAGTTCCTGTACTTAAAGAAGTTGTTAATTTTTACAAATCTAAAATGAACTTTGTATTCGTCAACGTAGATGATACAAAAGATCAATTTGTAAAAACAAGCAATGCCATGATGAAAGGAATTCAAGGGACGAATGTTTATGCAGACGGTGGTTTAAATTCTGATATTGCAAAAAAATATGGAGTTTACGGATTCAAGTTGCCAAACTTTATTGTCGTAGATAAAAACGGTAAAATTGCAAGCAGATCATATGTGAACCTTGGTGATCCAGAATTGATCACGATCTTAGATAAGCAAACTGGTCTTTCGGCTCCTAAAGTTGCTCCTCAGCCTCAGATGATGCCGCAAATGAATATGGATCCGTCGGCTCAGCCTGCACCTCCGGTTCAGGAAGCTCCTCAGCAACCGGCTCAGACAAAATAATAAAACTTACACAATAGAAAAAAACCTTGTCTTCGGATAAGGTTTTTTTTATTGTATTTTTGCAAAGTGTGACTGAAAGGTCATTCATAATATAGAAGAATAAAAAATAAACGGATGACAGCGAAAGCGCTTACATTCGTTGTGATAGAAATTGATATGAGAAAGAAGAAAGATGTAATTCTTGAAAATATAAAATTGTTTGCCGCAGGTGCAAAGGGTGTTGCCATCGGAAAAACTGAAGAAGGAAAAACTGTTTTAGTTTCCGGAGCAATTCCCGGCGACGTGGTGAATGCAAGAGTGAAAAAATCAAAGTCAAAATATTTTGAGGCCGAAGTAAAAGAAATTGTTGAAAAATCACCATTCAGAGTAGAACCAAAATGTATTCATTTTGGAACTTGTGGTGGCTGTAAATGGCAAAATATGAGCTACGAAAAACAGCTAGATTTCAAACAGGAAGAAGTATATAATAATATCAAAAGAATCGGTGGGATTGATGATTTTGAAACCGTTCCGATTTTGGGTGCAGAAGAACAGTATTTCTACAGAAATAAAATGGAATTTTCTTTCTCTAATGCAAGATGGCTTACGCAATACGAAATCAGTTCTGAAGAAAACTTCGGAAGCAGAGATGCACTTGGTTTTCATATTCCTGGGATGTGGAGTAAAATTCTTGACTTGAAAGAATGCTGGTTGCAGGAAGATCCTTCTAATGCAATTCGTCTGGCGGTAAGAAATTTCGGAATAGAAAATGGCTTAGACTTTTTTGATGTGAAAGAGCAGAAAGGTTTTCTAAGAACTCTGATGATGAGACAAAACTCAAAAGGAGAATGGATGGTCTTATTTCAGCTGTACCGAGAAGAGAAAGCCAACCGCGCAAAACTTTTTGATTATTTATTAGAGCAATTTCCGCAGATTAAAACGTTGGTTTATGCTCTTAATCCAAAGCAGAACGATTCCATTTATGATTTAAATGTAAATATTTATCATGGAGAAGGTTTTTTGATGGAGGAAATGGATGGCTTGAAATTTAAAATAGGACCTAAATCATTCTTTCAGACAAATTACAAACAGGCTTTAGAATTATACAGAAAAACTCTTGAATTTGCAGATTTAAAAGGTGATGAGATAGTTTACGATTTATATACAGGAACAGGAACGATTGCACAATATGTTGCTAGAAATGCGAAACATGTGATCGGAATAGAATCTGTGCAGGAAGCTATTGATGCAGCAATTGAGCACGCAGAATTGAATGGTTTAACCAATACTACATTCTATTGTGGAGATATGAAAAACGTTTTCAACGATGAATTTATGGAAAATCATCCGAAAGCAGATGTATTGATTACCGATCCTCCAAGAGACGGAATGCATCAGAAAGTAGTAGAACAAATCTTGAAATTGGCACCAGAAAAAGTGGTATACGTAAGCTGTAATTCTGCAACCCAGGCAAGAGATTTGGCTTTGATGAAAGATCATTATACTTTAGTGAAAATTTTGCCGGTAGATATGTTCCCACAAACACATCATGTGGAAAATATTGCATTATTGGTGAAGAAATAATTGTTTAAATTTGAAGATAAATCAAAATAATATCGAATATGATAAAGAACTGTAAGGCATTCTTCCTATTAGCAGCTTTAGTTTTCTTCCAGCAAAATTTGTTTTCGCAAGAGAAACCAAAGGATTCTGCTGCTGCAAAAACAGATACGGCAAAAGTAAAAAAAGACGATAAAAAGAAAAGCCTGATTAAGCCTTTTAAAGAAATCATTACTGATAAAGCGGTTTCTGACCAGGGAGTTTTTACAGTTCATAAAGTAGACGACAAATATTATTTCGAAATTCCGGATGCAATGCTGAAAAAGGAATTTCTTCTTGTAACAAGATTAACGAAAGCTGCTGCAGGAATGCGTTCCGGAACTTCCGGTTACGCTGGAGATCAAATAGGGCAGCAGGTGATTGCTTTTGAAAAAGGTCAAAAAGATAAGATTCTTTTAAGAGCCATTTCTCACGTTGATTATGCCAAAGATTCTACTTCAGATATGTACAATTCGGTAACGAGAAACAACGTGCAGTCGATCATTAAATCTTTCGATGTAAAAGCTTACGGAGTTAATAAAAACTCTTCTGTAATTGAAGTGACCGATGTTTTAAATTCTGATAACGAGCTGACTTCTTTCTCTGTATGGTCTAAAGATTCTTACAGAGTCGGAGTTTTTCAGAAAGACATGTCTTATGTAAATTTCGTTAAATCTTTCCCGACAAATATTGAGATCAATACTACTAAAACTTTCGCAAGAACTTTAGGAACACCTGCAACTCCGACAATTCCGGGAAGGCCGGCTCCAAAGATCAGCGGAAATTATACTGTTGAAATCAATTCTTCATTTGTACTTCTTCCGGAGAACAAAATGCAGTCGAGATATTTTGACCCGAGAGTTGGATATTTTACCGTTGGATACACAGATTTTGATCTAGATCCTCAGGGAGTAAAAAAGATTTCTTTAATTAAAAGATGGCGTCTTGAGCCAAAACCTCAGGATCTCGAAAAATACAATAGAGGTGAATTAGTAGAACCAGCAAAACCAATTGTGTTTTATATTGATCCTGCAACTCCGAAAAAATGGGTTCCTTACTTAATACAAGGAGTAAATGATTGGCAGAAAGCTTTTGAAAAAGCAGGTTTCAAAAATGCCATTGTTGCAAAAGTTCCGGATCCGAAAGTTGATACAGAGTGGAGCTTGGAAGATGCAAGATTTTCGGCGATTGTCTATAAACCTTCGGATGTTCCGAATGCCTCAGGTCCGTCAATTGCAGATCCACGAACAGGAGAAATTCTTGAAAGTCATATTAATTGGTATCATAATGTGATGATGCTTTTGAGAAACTGGTATTTTGTACAGGCATCTCCAAATGATCCCAGAGCAAGAAAAATTGAATTTGAAGATAAACTGATGGGTGAGCTTATTCGTTTTGTTTCTTCTCATGAAGTTGGGCATACTTTAGGTTTGAGACATAATTATGGATCTAGCTCTACAGTTCCTGTTGAAAAGTTGAGAGATAAAAAGTGGCTGGAGAAAAACGGTCATACACCTTCAATTATGGATTATGCTAGATTTAATTATGTTGCACAACCGGAAGATAATATTGGTGATGCCGGTATTTTCCCAAGAATCGGCGATTATGATGACTGGGCTATCGAGTGGGGTTACAAAAGATTTAATCAATATAAAACTCCCGAGTCAGAAAAAGAATATCTTAATAAATGGGTGATCAAAAATCTTAAGAATGAAAGACTTTGGTTTGGTACAGAGAGTAATCCTTTAGATCCAAGGTCACAAAGTGAGCAGGTTGGTGACAATGCAATGGTTGCAAGTACATACGGAATCAAAAATTTGGAGAGAATTGTTGATCATTTGGAAAAATGGACGAAAACTCCAAACGAAGATTACGCCAATCTTGATATGATGTATGATCAGGTTACCACACAATTCAGAAGATATCTGGGGCATGTTTCAAAATATATTGGCGGACAAATGGAAACTCCGAAAACAGCTGAACAATCGGGAGCAGTTTATGAAGTTGTTGCTAAAAAAGATCAGAAAGAAGCCATGAAATTTTTAGAAGAAAATATTTTCACTACTCCTGACTGGCTGATCAAAAAAGATATTTTTGAGAAAACGGGAAAGACTCCCGTTAAGACAATCGAGGAAATTCAGAATGGTGTTCTGGGAAGAATTTTGAGCCCAATGGTTTTGCAAAATATGTATCAAATGGAAGCAGTGGAAGCCAATACGTATTCTGTAATTGAATTGCTGACAGATTTAAATACTTCAATTCTTAAAAATGAAAATGCAGATATTTATCAAAGAAATCTTCAGAGAAATTATATAGATTCTTTAATAAAACTCGTTGATAATAAATCCTCAGACAAATCTGATATTTCTGCGTTGGTGAGAGGAAATTTAAATACTATAAAAAAAGAACTTTCGATGAAAACATCTTCAGATCTGGTGAATAAATATCATTATGAAGATTTGGTTTTCAGAATAGAAAAGGCTTTAGATCCAAAATAATTAAAATGAAAAGATTACTGCTATTCTTAATATTATCTGCTGTAATGGTCTCATGTGGCGGAGACGACGATATCTGCGAAAGCGGAGAAGGTACGCCCAGAATGAAGATCATGTTCAAAAATGCAGATAAAATAACGACTCTCGATTCTTTAAAGGTATATGTTAATTATGGTGTAAGAACCGTTGATCTTGGCTGGGCTCGAAATGCTGACTCCATCTTAATACCATTGCGTGTTGACGAATCGCCCTACACCGATTTATTTGTGAAAAGAACGGCTAAAGGTGATTCTTCAAAAGTGAGAGTAAGTTATACTACAAAATCGATCTACGTGTCACCAGGCTGTGGAGCAAAATTAAATTATGAAAATGTAAGCGGACAATTGCTTGATACCAATCCTGTTGTAAAAGTAGAAGCCGGACAAAATTTTATTCAAAATGAAGACAAAACTAATCTTTACCTCGTTTTTTAGTCTGTTGACGATGCTATTTTCTGCGCAGGAAAATAAAGAAACTGAGAAAAAAGAAAAATGGAAGTATGAGCCCAACTTTATGGTGGGAGTAGATGCACTTAATACAGGAGTTTCTTTTTTTTCAGACAGACAGTTGTTTCAGGGTTTTATTTCTTCCAAAATTAAAGATAACATCCATGGAATTATAGAGGCTGGTTTTGAGAAAAATATTTATGAGAAAAACGGATATGACGCGACTGCAAACGGACCTTTTTTCAAGATTGGGGCGCTTTATATGTTGGCAAAAGACCGTGAGAATGAATTTAACGGTTTTTATGGTGGAGTAAAAATAGGCGGTTCTTTCTATAATCAGGAATATTTTGCAATTCCTATTCGAGGTTTTGGTGGAAGCAGTTCATCAATCTCTTTACCTTCATCTTCGCAAACTTCTTTTTGGCTGGAAGGCGCTATTGGCGGAAGAGTGCAGTTATTTGAATCAAACTTTTTTATTGATGTCAATATGCAGCCCAGATATTTGGTAGCAACCTCAAAACAAGACGAAGTAGTTCCAATGATTGTTCCAGGCTTTGGCAGAAGTTCTTCCAAATTTAATATGGGATTTGCCTGGAACATTGCTTATAAGTTTTAATATTGGTTCTGGATAAGTTATTATAGAAGAATATAAAACTATAATTTTTAGAAATATAAATAACTCAGGAATTTTCTTGAGTTATTTTTTTTATATTTTTCACGCAATTATAGTTTTTGTAAAATACTATCCTTATTGATGCTTTAAATGCATTAAAAGCCATATATTTGGCGAATAAAAATAATTCAATTTTATGAAAAAACTCATTACTGCTTTATTTTGTAGTGTTATTGGAGTTTCAGCCTTTGGGCAATGGACTCCAACTGCAATAAATAGAGGGTCAAATGTTGATCCGACAAAATTGCAGCTTCAATACAAGTTAGATCTTGATAAAATTCAAAGTCAACTAAAAAATGCTCAAGAGACAGGTGCCAATTCGAAACCTGTTCAGATCTTATTGCCTAACCTTAGAGGTAAATTAGAGAAGTTTGAAGTTTATAGTTTTCCTGTGATGGCTAAAGAGTTAGCTAGTCAATACCAGTTAGGCTCTTATGTAGGTGTAAGTGTTGATAATCCGAATAAATATCTTCGATTCTCAGTATCACCCACAAATTTTCAATCTACTACTATTATTAATGGACAATATGAGTTTATTGATGCTGAAAAGTCTGACAAGACTGTTTACAGTGTTCACAGTAAATCTTCAGATGCTAAAGATTTTAACTGTAATTCTTCAGAAGATCCGACAGCAGTGAAGCAACTGGGAGAGCTTATGCTTTCTGGTCAGTCATTCAATAATCAAACGGGTAATTTCTCTAAAAATTCTGATAAAAAATACAGAACAATGAGATTGGCTATTTCGGTTACTGGTGAATATACTGCTTTTCACGGAGGTACTGTAGCATCTGCATTATCTGCTATTAATGCTACGATGACCAGAGTAAACTTTGTTTTTGAAAAAGATTTAGCATTACATTTAAATGTTCAAAATTTCCCAGGTATTATTTATACTGATGCTGCTACAGATCCTTATACTGGAAATTTGAATGTTCAATTACAACAGACGTTAACAGCTAATGTTGGGAATGCAAACTACGATATTGGTCATGTATTCAATGCGGCAGGTAACAATGGAAATGCCGGCTGTATCGGGTGTGTTTGTATTGACCCTGCAACACCTACCACGACTGCTAAGGGGTCTGGTTTTACTCAAAGTACAAGTCCTGTAGGTGACACTTTTGATATAGACTTTGTTGCTCACGAAATGGGACATCAACTGGGAGGGAATCATACATTTTCCCATGCTTTAGAAGGTGCAGGTGTTAATATGGAACCAGGTTCTGGATCAACTATTATGGGATATGCAGGTATTACAAATGCAAATGTACAAATGAATTCTGATCCGTATTTTCATGTAGCAAGTATTGTACAGATTCAGAATAATTTGACAAGTAAAACTTGTGATGTTGAAACTCCAATTACAAATAACCCTCCGACAATTGCAGCTTTACCTGCTTACAGTATACCGAAGGGAACTGCGTTTGTGCTTACTGCATCAGCTACAGATCCTGAAAATGATCCAATGACTTATACTTGGGAACAATTTAATGCAGCGGATGTTGCTGCAAATACTAATGCAGATCCCATCACTTTAGCCAATTTAGGAAACACAACTTTTGGTGCTTCTTTCAGATCATTATCTCCAACAACAAGCCCTACAAGATATTTTCCTAAATTATCATCAGTATTGAATGGTGTTTTGGTCAATGCTAATAACAGTTGGGAATCTGTTTCGAACGTAGCAAGAACATCAAGTTTTGCTGTAACAGTAAGAGATAATAACCTGAATCCCGCTCAACAGCAGACCAATTCTGCTCTTCAGACTATAAATGTGGGAGCTGACGGTCCGTTTAAAGTGAGCGATCAAATGCAGTATGGATATACAAATATTGCCTCTCCTATCTTATGGGATGTTGTAAATACGACTGCGGCACCATATAATGTTGCAAACGTTAAAATTGATTATACGTTGAATAATGGTACAACATGGAATGTTTTACTAGCATCTACTGCAAATGATGGTACAGAAAGCTTTACATTCCCAACTTCTTTGAATAATCAAAATATCAAACTAAGAATTTCATCGATAGGAAATGTTTTTTATGCTGTGAAATCTGTTTACGTCACAACAAGTGTAACGTGCGGAACTGCCATAAGTGGAATTAATATTACAAACGTTTCTTCTACAGGAGCTGCTATTGATTGGGCTCCGGTTTCTGGTGCTTCTTCTTATGTAATTAGATATAAGAAAACTACCGAAACTACATGGCAACAAATAACTTCTAATGTAAATAATGTAGTTCTTGCAAGTTTATTGGCAAGTTCAGTTTATGAAGTGCAAGTTGCTTCAGTTTGTGGAACCCAATCTCCATTCTCTGCAAGTACAAATTTTACAACACCTGCAACAACGTATTGTACTATTTCAGCGACTAATTCACCACAATTTGAGTACATATCTAATGTAACTCTTTCTAAGAATGGAATTCCTTTGTTTACAAATACTTCGGGAGCTTCTAACTACACAGATTATACCACAAATACAGCTCTACAATCTAACTTAGCAGTAAATAATTCTTACTCCTTATCTATTGCTGTTACTACACCAGATTATGATGCAGCTGTAGTATTTATTGATTTTAATAAAAATGGTGTTTTTGAAAACTCTGAAAGAGTTCTGAATTATCCTGTAGCAGTTCCTACAGCACCAATTACGGGTACTTTCACAGTTCCTGCTACTGCAATAGTAGATCAGCCACTTAGAATGAGAGTTATATTAGCATATCTTGGACAAGCTAGCGCAGGAGGCTCTATCAATTCGAATTATGCTGGTTGTGGAACAATTAGTTACGGAGAGGCAGAAGATTATAATGTGGTTGTAAGTAGTGCATTAAGTACAAACGAACTAAACATAGTTAAAGATGGTATTCAAATTTACCCTAACCCGGTAAGTGATATTTTAAATGTTACTAAAGTTTCTGACAAAGCAACCTATAAAATTTATAGTGCAGCAGGTCAGTTAGCAAGTAGCGGAAATATTATTGGAGGTAAAATTAATGTAACATCTCTAGTAAAAGGTGCATATGTAATTTCAATAGAAGATAAAGGAAAAGAAAACTTTAACTCTAAATTTATCAAGAAATAAAAATTTAAAGCTTTTAATTCTATTAAATCCTCAGGAAAACCTGAGGATTTTTTTATTATAATGTAACCATAACACGGATTTTGATGACGTTACGATAAAAAAAACATCTAATTATATTAATGAATAATAAAAATTGTTTAGATTTGTAGTTAATCTAAAATTATTAAAATGCCTATGAGGAAATTTTTTACTTTTTTAACTTTTGCTTCTATTACAGGTGAATTCACACGTTTTAGCAGCGTATCGCAAACAATTAATCTAATACACTAATTTATGATTATGTATAAATCTTGTATTCTAATCTATTTAAATCATTAATAAGATGAAGAAAATTTTACTGATTTTTGCCTTTATAACGGCATATTTAACAAATGCGCAGGTCAGCTCATACAGTTTTGCCCAGTCTATAGGAGCTTATACAGCTCTTCCGACTACGTCTGCAACTGTGCTGGCAACGGCAACTGCTTCCAACTCGTTGGATAATGCTGTGTATCCTGTTACTCTTCCATTTAATGTTTCTTTTAACGGTGTGAATTATGCAGCGTTAAATGTTTCAACAAATGGTTTCATAACATTTGGTACTACAGCACCGGGAACTGCAACATATTCTCCTATTTCAAGTACAGAAACTTACACAGGTGCAGTTTCTGCTTGGGGAAGAGATCTTAATGCAATCGCCAACGTTACGAATGTATTCGGAAACGTTAGTTGGGGTGTTGAGGGTACAGCTCCTAACAGAGAGGTTGTAATCCAGTGGACTGATTTTAGACCAGTTTATACCACATCTACAACAAATGCTTATACTTTTTCTTTTCAGATCAGGTTAAGAGAGACAACCAATACAATTGCAGTAGTTTATAAAGCAGGATCTTATCTTGCAGGTACTACAGCAATTAGCAGTACGGTTCAGGTTGGTCTGAGAGGTACAACAAATGCTGATTACAATAATCGTACTAACTCAACGTCAGTACTTTTCACGGCTTCAACGGCAGGAGCTGTAAATACCAGTTCTCAGGCATTTAGTACTACAGCAGCTACTCCTGGTATGTTTACTGATGGACTCACCTATATTTGGACTCCTCCAAGTTGTTTCGCTCCTTCGGGTTTGGTATCAAGTGCCACATCACCTGTAACGGGATCGATAGGTTGGGCAGCACCTTCTACTGTGCCGGCAAATGGATATGAGTATATTGTATCAACTACAAATACAGCTCCACCAGCTGCTACAGCAGGAACTCCAACAACAGCACTTACGGTTCCTATTAATGCACTTACCACAGGTACAACATACTATTGGTGGGTAAGATCAATATGTTCTGGTACGGATAAAAGTACTTGGATAGCAGGTCCGCCGTTTACTCCTGGTCAGATAGGATCTGGAACATTATCTAATGGAAATCTACCAATCTATTCATGTTATGGATACAATTATTCTCAGCAAATCTACACAGCTGCTGAAGTTGGTGGAGCAATTGGTACAAATAATTTTATTACTAAAATTAGATTTTATGTAGAATCTACTGCTACTACCCAGGCTAACTACAACCAGTGGGTTGTTTACATGGGTAATACCACACAGGCTAGTTTTGCAAGCACAACAAACTGGGTTCCTTTATCCGGAATGCAGCAGGTTTATACAGGTACTTTGCCAAACATGACAGGTGGATCTTGGGTAGAACTTACTTTAACAACTCCGTTTGTGTGGAATGGTACCTCAAATATCGTTATTGCAGTAGACGAAAATGCCTCAGGTTATTCTTGTACTCAGAACTGGGGGAATTATGCTGCGGGAGCAAACAGAGGAATTCTTCATTACGACGATACAGTAAATGCTGATCCGAGTTCACCACCAACAGCAAATTCAAGATATTCTGATATTCCGAGAATACAGTTAATTGCACAGCAGTTATTGGCTTGTACTACAGCGCCACCAACAAATATTACCGTAGGACAACTTACGCCAACTTCGGCTGGAGTGTCTTGGACTCCTGCAACAGGAGCTACTTATATTGTTAGATGGAGAACTGCACCTTCTGGCGCGTGGAATCAAATTACCTTGACAGCACCGCTTACGAGCAGTTATACAATTCCGGGTCTTTTAGAGCTTACGGCGTATGAAGTTCAGGTTGCTACAATTTGTGGAGGTACTACAGGTGCATTCTCACCGAGTACTACATTTACAACGCCGGCGATCACTTATTGTACTTCAGGTCCAACAAGTACTACGGTTTATGAATATATATCTAATGTAACAGTTACTCCTACAGGATATGCTCCTATGGTAAGTAACTCTGCAACGCCACCACCATTCTATTCTGATTATACGAATGATCCTACAAGATTAGTTACATTAATCAGAGGAACTTCTAATAATAGTATTTCTGCAACTAAGGTTTGGCCAAATTTCCAGTATGCATCTGGAACAAGAGCTTGGATTGATTTTAACCGAAATGGAATTTTTGGAGATAATCCAAATGAATTAGTTCTTGATTCGCCTTCTAATACGACCTCAATTGTAAACAATCCTAACTTCTCTGTACCAACAGTTGCTCAGGGAGCTTACGCAGGAAACTTAAATGTAAGAATGAGAGTGATCATTCTTGAAGGAGGTGTTCCTAGCCCTTGTGGAGGATTTACTTGGGGAGAAGTAGAAGATTATTCTGTAAGATTGATCGATTTATTACCATGTACTACCGCTGCACCATCAAATATTACAGTTGCTAACATGACGGCTACTACAGCTTATGTATCTTGGTTACCTGCTGCTGGAGCAACTTATCAGGTTAGATGGAGACAGATCGGTCAAACACTTTGGCAACAGCAGCCGGCAGGTTTCGTTACTATTCCTGCAGGTCAAAGTTTCTACACGATTACTGGTTTAACTGAACAAACAAACTATGAAGTTCAGGTTAAAACAATTTGTAACGGAACAGCTGGAGCTTTTGGTCCTTCTGTGAATTTCACAACACCACCGTTGACATATTGTCCAATGGTAGGAACAGGTACTAACGACTACATATCAAATGTAAAAATTACACCAGTGAATTTCCCTGTGATGGATAATACATCGTTACAGACAAATTATATTAGCTATACCACTCCCGCAACATTAATCAACTTAGAAGTTGGCTCTACAGGAAATCAATTGTCGGTTTCAAAAGCTTGGCAAACCACTACATATGCTGACGCTGTTGATGCTTATATTGACTACAACAGAGACGGAATTTTTGCAGCGAATGAGAAAATCATGACTTCTGCATCAAGTACTACTACTCCTGTAACGGTTACATTTAATGTTCCGCAAGCAGGACCGGCCATCTACGCAGGACCGCTTACTACTACGCTTAGAGTAATTCTGAAAAGAAGTAGCGGATCAGTAATGTGTGTTGATCCTGTAAACGGTGAAGTAGAAGATTATGCAGTGAAATTGAGACCTTGTAGCAATGTAACTCCAACGAACGTTACTGTAACGCCGATCACTCAAAATTCAGCGACAGTCAATTGGACATCTGTTCCAACTAACATCGCATTTGTATTAGAGTACAGAGCAGTTACAAATCCTGTTTCACCTTGGATTACTGTAAATGCTTCAACGTTAACAGGTAACCCTCCGGTACAACTTACTGGTTTAACGCCAGCAACTACATACGAAGTTAGAATTGCTGCAAAATGTGCAACAGGTGGTTTAGGAGCTTATACTCCAGTTAAATTGTTCACGACAAGATGTGATCCTACACCTCCAAATGTGACGGTTACTAACATTACATCTACATCGGCAGTAGTTACTTGGAACCCAATTGTTCCTAGTGCAACATACCTAATTAGATACAGACCGGTAGGTAGTACAACCTGGATTTCTGTGGTAGCTCCGGCTCCGCCAGCTAACTCAGTGACATTAACAGGTCTTTCTTCTTATGTAACTTATGAAGTACAGGTTGCTAATCAGTGTGTGGGTGAAACTACACCAAACCCATGGTCAAATCCTCAGGTATTTACTACAATCAGAATTTGTGAAATACCGCCTCCAGGATTAACGATTACTACGTTGACACCTACAAGTGCAGAAGTAGTTTGGGATGCATTTACTGGTGCAGGTGCTACAGGAAGTTATGTTTTAAGATATAGAAAGGTTGGTATTCCTAGCTGGACGACTATTAATGTTAACACAAACACTTATACAATTACAGGACTTTTAGAATTAACTAAATATGAAATGCAGGTAGCAAACATTTGTTCGGGTACACCGGGCAACTTTACGCCTCCTTATTATTTCACTACTCCTACAATTGTATATTGCCAAATGTCATCAAATAATTCTGCTACAGAATATATTTCAAAAGTAACTGTGACACCAACAGGTAAACCAGAAATGATCAATATTACTACTGCTTCAAATTATTCTGACTACACTACTGTTCAGAATAAATATATTGAAATGGTTCAGGGATCAAATGGTAACTCAATTACAATTGATAAGACATTAACCAATAGTGCAAGTGCCGGAGTAGCGGTTTGGATCGACTTCAACAGAAATGGATATTTCGATATTAATGAAAGAATCCTTGTTGACGGACCAAATACTAACCCAACTGCAAGTGGTACATTTAGTGTTCCTGCAGATGCATTTGTGAGCATGACAGATTACAAATATGTAAGAATGAGAGTTGCAATGCAAAAAGATGGAATTCCTGTAAATTGTGCAAACTTCGACAATGGCGAAGTAGAAGATTATACAGTAAGAATATCTAAACAAGGTGTTGCAAACACAGTTAATCAGACTGATATTTTAATCTACCCGAATCCTGTGACGACTGTACTGAATGTGAAAAATATTAGCAAAAAAGCTAATTACAAAATTTACAGTGCAGCAGGTCAACTGGTATCAAGCGGATTGATTTTAAATAATAAGATCGACGTTAGCAGACTGATCAACGGATTATATGTTATCGACATAGAAGACGTGAAAGGTACTGTACAGAAGAAATTCATTAAAGAATAATAACTTCTAAATAATAGAATAAGCTCTCAGAAATGAGAGCTTATTTTTTTTGCTACTATTGGCAACCAAATAGTCAAAATGAAAAACTCGCTGATTAATCAGCGAGTTTTTCATTTACATTTTATTTTTTACTCAATCTCGAAAATAACTTTTTCGGTTTGTTCTTGAAGATCGTCAAGGTTTGTATTATTGTAAATAATGTAATCAGCAATTTTTATTTTATCTTTTTCAGGCATTTGATTGTCCATTACAGATTCCACCTCACGATAGGTTTTACTATCCCTATCCATCACTCTTTTTATTCTGATGTTATCTTCGGCAGTTACCAATAAAGATTTATAGCATTGAAGATGTAATTTCAGCTCAAACAGTAAAGCCGTTTCTTTAAAAACAAGATATTTTGTCTGCTGAGCAAGCCAATGTTCAAAATCATTTCGAACTGCAGGATGAATGATTGCGTTGAGCTGCTGTAATAATTCATCATTATTAAAAACTTTTTCACCTACAAATTTTCTGTTGTAAAGGCCTTTTTCATCGTACGACTCATTTCCTAAAAGATCCTTAATTCTATATCGTAAATCATCATGATCATTAACAATCGTTTTAGCTCTTACATCCGAGTAATAAACAGGAAAACCACAATCTTCTATAAACTTAGCGACAGTACTTTTTCCGGAACCAATTCCTCCTGTAAGACCAATGACTTTCGGTCCCGAATCGGGTTCAGCTTTTTGTGCTTCTGTATTTAATTCTTCCATTTTTAGTAACCAAAAACTTCATTAAAGCTAAATGTTTCATCCAATCTTACACCCTTTTCAGTCATTTTTAGGCTTGCGAGCTCGTGATGAGCGTCGTGTTCAAAAAACAGCAGATAATCGTTATCCACACATTGTTTTAAGAATTTCGCTTTCTCCTCAACCGTTAGTAAAGGTCTTGTGTCGTAACCCATGACATAAACCTGTGGAATATGTCCGGCGGTCGGAATCAAATCTGCAGCAAAAACAATCGTTTTTTCCTGATACTGAATCACGGGAAGCATTTGCTTTTCGGTGTGACCATCTACAAAGATGACATCCATTTTAAGATCCGGAGAAAAACCATAATTTCCATTAGCTGGAAGTGGCAGAAATCCGAGTTGGCCGCTTTCTTGAATTGGTAAAATATTTTCCTTTAAAAAACTTGCTTTTTCTCTTGCGTTTGGCTCTGTCGCCCACTTCCAGTGATTTTCATTCGTCCAGAACTGAGCATTTTTAAACGCAGGTCTGTAACCAGATTTATCGTCATTCCATTCGATCGCGCCACCGCAGTGGTCAAAATGTAAATGCGTTAAAAATACATCGGTAATATCATCCTTAACAAAACCAAATTTGTTTAGATTCTTATCTAAAGTATCATCGCCCCACAGAGAATAATGGCCAAAGAATTTATCATCCTGTTTATTTCCTAGACCGCAGTCTACGAGAATTAATTTTTTCCCATCTTCAATTAGTAAAGATCGGGTTCCCAACTCAATTAAATTTTTCTCGTCTGCCGGATTGGTTTTTTCCCACAGACTCTTCGGGACGACTCCAAACATCGCTCCGCCGTCGAGCTTGAATTTTCCGCATTGGATAGGATATAGTTTCATATAATTTTTGTTATTTTAATTTATTGATTTCATTTTATCAGCAATTTTTCTGCTGTTTTCATCGCCGAATTGTTCCAGATTAGAAATAATATTTTGATAATCTGCTTCTTTTCTGTTTTGAGACAGTTTTTGATTGATATAAATTTCGGTAGGAAATATTTTAATTCCGAAAGCACCTTTCATTTCCTTTTCTACAAATTCTTTACCCATATCCTTTACGAATACCGGGCATTTCTGAGTTTGCTCGTATTTTGTAGTTAGTTTTTCAAGATGATTATAAAGTTCTTCCTTATTCATGAGTTTAATTTTCCCATAAATTTGAACAGCCTCATAATTCCAGGTAGAAACATTCAAATGATTATACCAGCTGCTTGAGATATACGTGTGCGCTCCTAAAAAATCGCATAGAACTTCATCCTCATCCAGCAGAATTTTTGCCTGCGGATTGGCTTTAGAAATATGGGTTTCAATATAAATTTTCTCTGGATCATCTTCGTTAAGCATCATCATAGAATGCGTTGCTCTAATTTTATCCTTTGACGAAATCAATAAAGCAAAAGCATTTTCTTTGATGATTTCTCTCATCAAATGATCATCTTCACTTCGGTAAATTTTAGGTATAAACATATTAAAATAATTCTCCCGGATTTCTCGGTATCGCAATATTTAAATGACGATAAGCTTTTTCTGTCACTTCTCGTCCTCTTGGCGTTCTGATGATAAATCCTTCCTGAATCAGAAACGGTTCATAAACTTCCTCCAAAGTCTCAGGATTTTCTGCAATTGAAGTTGCCAACGCAGAGATTCCTACAGGTTTCCCTTTAAAGTTTTCAATCATGACACGCATGATTTTATTATCCATTTCATCCAAACCAAATTCGTCTACATTTAAAGAATTTAAGGCATAAGTAGTGATGTTAATTTCAATTTCACCATTTCCTTTTATTTCCGCAAAATCACGAACTCTTCTCAATAAAGCGTTTGCAATTCTCGGTGTACCACGACTTCTTCTGGCAATTTCAATTGCGGCATCTTCATAAATCGTCACACCCAAAACTCTTGCACTTCTGATAATAATTGTTGAAAGTAATTCAATCGAATAATATTCTAATCTGCTCTGAATCCCGAATCTTGCCAACATTGGTTTTGTCAGCATTCCACTTCTGGTCGTTGCTCCAACTAATGTGAAAGGATTTAAACTGATCTGAACGCTTCTTGCATTCGGACCCGTTTCCAGCATGATGTCAATCTTATAATCTTCCATTGCCGAATAAAGATACTCTTCTACAATAGGAGAAAGTCTGTGAATTTCATCAATGAAAAGCACATCATTCTCTTCTAAATTGGTCAGTAAGCCGGCTAAACTTCCTGGTTTATCTAAGACAGGACCAGAAGTAATTTTACAATTCACTCCCAATTCGTTGGCTATAATATTTGATAGCGTAGTTTTTCCTAATCCCGGCGGACCATGCAAAAGTACATGGTCGAGCGCGCCACCACGATTTTTGGCAGCAGCTACGAAGACTTCGAGATTTTCAAGTGTCTTTCTTTGTCCGGCAAAATCTTTGAAACTCTGCGGACGAATTTTCTCTTCCTGTATCAGTTCGTCATCGGAAAAATTTTCCTTATCAGGATGTAAAAAATCTGGCATTAATTCATTTCATTTACTTCAAAGATAGGGAATTTAGGTTTAGGCGGAGACTGAGATTGAGAAAAATTCTCCCTGATTTTAAGGTTACAAATCTGAAGACACATCATTTAGCAAATTGATATATTTTAAGTATTTTTGAGAGAGAAAAATTCAGCGTTGCGAATTTGGCCTCAACATCAATCTTAACCTTAATTTAATGAAATTAATTGGACCTTTCAAGCAAGTTGTAACACTTGCCAATCTTCCGCTAAGAGGAAAACTTTCTGACGAACAACTCGAAATTATTATTGATGGAGGAATTATAGTCGGTGACAATACCATCCAAAAAGTAGGAAATTTTGAAACTTTAAAATCAGAAAATCAAAATATAAAAATCGAAGCAGTTGAAGGTGATCAGATTGTTCTTCCGGCTTTTGTAGACTCACATACTCATATTTGTTTCGGTGGAAACCGGGCGAATGATTTTGCTATGCGGAATGCAGGAAAAAGCTATCTGGAAATTGCAGAAAACGGAGGAGGAATCTGGAGTTCGGTACAACATACCAGAAATGCCTCAAAAGAAGAATTATTAAAGACTTTATTAGAAAGAATAAATATTTTAATTGATTTAGGAATAACAACCATTGAAGTAAAAAGCGGATACGGTCTGGATGTTGAAAATGAATTAAAAATGCTTCGAATCATTAAAGAAGCTCAGTCTCAAACACGGGCAACTTTGGTTCCTACCTGTTTGTCTGCGCATCTGAAACCTAGGGATTTTGATGGAGATAATAAAGCTTATTTGAATTATATTTTAAATGAAATTTTACCCAAAGTAAAAGAAGAAAACCTTGCTAAAAGAGTAGATATATTTATTGAAAAATCAGCATTTCAACCGGAGGAAAGTAAAGAATTCTTGTTGAAAACTAAAGATTTAGGTTTTAAAATTACAGTTCATGCAGATCAGTTTACAGCAGGAAGTTCAAGAATAGCAGTAGAAGTTGGAGCTCAATCGGCAGACCATCTGGAAGCAACAATTGATGAAGATATTGAGTTTTTGGCTCAATCGGATACAGTTGCAACTGCGCTTCCTGGGGCAAGTTTAGGCTTAGGTGAAAAATTTACTCCTGCTAGAAAATTATTAGATGCAGGTGCAATTTTAGCAATCGCAAGTGACTGGAATCCCGGATCTGCTCCGATGGGAAATTTAATTACACAGGCTTCTATTTTAGCAACATTCGAAAAACTGACGACAGCAGAAGTTTTGGCGGGAATTACTTTTCGCTCTGCTTATGCTCTGGGTCTGGAAGACAGAGGACGATTAGCAGCCGGACTTAAAGCTGATTTTGTGACCTATAAAACAGATAATTTTCAGAATGTTTTGTACAATCAGGGAAGTTTAAAAGCGCAGAATGTTTTTATAGATGGTGTGAAAGCAAAATAAGTATGGGAATATTTAATAAAGTTTTTGGAAAGAAGGAAGAAGAGGCTGATGCTGAAATTCAAACCTATCAGGATTTCTGGAACTGGTTTTTAACGAAAGAAAAAGATTTTCATGAGACTGTGAAAAATCAAATCGGTATTGAAACTGATTTTTTTGATTTGATGGCCGCTCAACTGCGCAAGATTAATGAGGGTTTTTACTTTCTTGCCGGGATGACAGACGATGAGACCGTAGAATTGATTATTACTGCAGAGGGCGAAATTAAGAATATAGTTTTTGCAGAAGAAATTATTGCTGCCGCTCCCAAATTACATAACTGGAAATTTACGGCACTAAAACCGGAGATGAATATGGACAGCGGTATTCGGATGGAAGACCATGAATTTACTACAGAAAATATTCATTTTTATGCTAATGAAATCGAAGGTTATCCGGACGAGATCGACATTACATTTGTTTACGATCATCTGAATTCCGAAAATAAGAATTCTGCAGTAACAGGAGTCTGTATCTTTTTAGATAATTTTTTAGGTGAACTAAATTTTGCCACGCAGATTGATACATTTAATGTCATCGGAAAAAATGAAGCAACAAAAGATCTCATTCCTGTAATTAAATTAAAAGACTTTTTGCAGTGGAGGGAAAGAGAATTTACAGAGAAATATAAAAACATTAAAAACTTCGACGAAGAAGATAGATTCTCAATTTTTGAAGCGAGTCTGCAAAACGGTTTTCCGCTCATTGCTGCAATCAATACTTCACTATTATAATACGACTCAAAGGCTTCTTATCCGTGGATTTCAGTTCTGAAAATACACTACAATGTAGAAAATAATAACGGTCTTCCCGAGAAGCATGACTACGATCTACTCACTGATATGGAAGAAAAACTGATCGCAGAACTTAAAAATGGAAACGGTCATTTATACATTGGCAGGGAAAGTGCAGATAGTATTAAAGAGACTTATTTTGCAAGTAAAGATTTCAGAGAGCCATCCATAGTTTTTCAGAAGATAATTAAAGATAATCCTGAATACAAGATGACGCTGGAAATTTACAAAGACAAATACTGGCAAAGTTTCGAACGCTATAACATCAATCAAAACAATTAAAAATTATGATCTGGCAAGGAAGATTAGACGGAGAAGAACCATTATATCACAGACTTTTTCAGCGTGTGCAGGAAGCAGAAAATCACGATCTTATTATAACTAATGATTTCGTTTTACACGGTTTTGCAGTAGATGAAGGTGTGATAAGAAATAAAGGTAGAGAAGGTGCAAAAGATGCTCCCGATCTTATCAGAAAAAATATGGCAAATTTCCCAGTCATCATGCCGGATTTTTCGATGCTTGATTTTGGAAATGTTACTTGTGATGATGGAGATTTAGAACAAGCACAGCAAAAACTATCTGAAAATGTTTCCAAAGTAATGGCCAAAGGTGCAAGATCTCTGGTTTTAGGCGGTGGTCATGAGGTTACATTTGCTCACTATTCCGGTATTAGGAATGCTTTTCCCGATAAGAAAATAGGGATTATTAACATTGATGCACATTTTGATAACCGACGACCTGAAGATGGAGTAGGAGCAACCTCCGGTACTGGATTTTGGCAGATTGCTCAGGAACAGAACAATCATACGCTTCATATTGGAATTCAGAGAAATTCAAATACTTTAAAATTGTTTGATACCGCTCATCAGCTTGGTATGAAATATATTTTGGCAGACGAACTTTTTTTTGAAAATCTACCGTCAGTTTATGAGCGTATTGATGAACTCTTAGAAATGGTAGATATTCTTTATCTTACTATATGCATGGATGTTTTTAATACTTCAATCGCACCCGGAGTTTCTGCAGCGGCATACAATGGGATTTTTGCAGATGCTGCATTTATGCACTTTTACAAACATATTTTAAAGAGCGAAAAGCTTGTCGCATTGGATGTAGCAGAAGTTAATCCTCAATTTGATATTCAGGAAAGAACAGCTAGATTGGCAGCTAGTCTTGCGAATGAATGGTTGATGATTTAATTTCAGTAATTCTTTAATAGATAGTATCATCTTTTTGATAACCATGAAGGAATGTCTTTTGTTGGTTTGATAATGCCTTATCCAGAGGTTTAGAAATTCATTATTTGAATTTAAATGGAATAATACAATGGAAAAATTAATAGAAAGCAAGTTGATAAAAGCGGATAGTGCTTTTAAACAATGGAAAAATATAACGTTTGAAGAACGACAAAGGCTGATTGCAAAAGCTGCGGAATTGTTCAGAAGTAGATCTGAAGAATTCGGTACAATAATAACGAAAGAGATGAATAAGCCCATTTCGCAATCTATTGCAGAAGTTGAAAAATGTGCTGTGATGATGGCTTATTACGCTAATGCCGAAAATGTTTTGAGTCCTGATAAGATTGAATCTGAATATCAAATTTCAGAAATTCACTACGTACCGAAAGGAGTAGTTTTAGGAGTGATGCCTTGGAATTTTCCTTTTTGGCAGGTTCTGAGATTTGCGATACCCACAATTTTAGCCGGAAATACAGTTGTTTTAAAGCACGCTTCAATCTGTTTTGGAAGCGGAAATGCTATTGAAGAAACGTTGTTAAAAGCTGGTTTTCCTGAAGGCGTTTTTCAAAATCTGGAAGTCGGACACAAAGAAGTAAAAGAAATTCTTGAACATCCGACTGTTAAAGCAGTAAGTCTTACCGGAAGTGAAAAAGCCGGCGCAGAAGTCGCGTCAATTGCCGGACAGAAAATCAAAAAGTCGTTGCTGGAGTTAGGAGGAAGTGATGCTTTTATTATTTTGGATGATGCCGAATTAGACGAAGCTGCGAAAGTTGGTGCTTTGGCAAGACTTCAAAACTGCGGACAGACTTGTGTAGCTGCCAAAAGATTTATTATTCAGAAAAATATTGAATTTGATTTCTTACCAAAATTTATTGAAGAATATAAAAAATATGTTCCCTCAGATCCTATGAATAAGGATACAAAGATTGGTGGGATGGCAAAAGCTGATTTGGCTGAAGATTTAGAAAAACAATATCAGAAGGCTTTAGATAATGGTGCGGAAGCGATTATTCCTCTAGAAAGAATTTCTGAAACTGAATTTATTCCAGGTTTAATTACTGTGAAAGAAGGAAATCCTATATTGCAAGAGGAATTGTTTGGACCGCTCGGGATGATTATGATTGCCGAAAACGATGATGAAGCTTTAGAAATGGCAAACAATATTCCGTTTGGACTTTCAAATTCTGTGTGGACAAAAAATGCAGAAAGACAAAAATTTTTCATCGATGGGTTGGAATCTGGAACTGTGAACATTAACAGGATGACCAGCTCTGACCCTCGTTTTCCGTTTGGAGGAACAAAATCTTCAGGTTACGGAACTGAACTTTCTTTATTAGCTTTAAAAGAATTTGTTACCGCTAAAACAATCTTAGGAAAATAAAAATATAAAAAAAAACTCTCGATATTCTCGAGAGTTTTGCTTTTATATAGAAAGAGATTAAATGGTTGTTAATCTCAAAGTATTCGTTTTTCCGCCTTCGTACGAAGGTGTAGCATTAATGTTGATGACAAAGTCGCCGGTTTCAATATAACCGTGATTGTGCGTCAACATATTCACCTGAATGATAGTTTCATCCGTAGATTTATGCATGTCGTAATAATAAGCACGAACTCCCCAAAGTAGATTTAGCATTGTAATAACACGCTTGTTGGCACTGTAAACGATGATATGAGAATTGGGTCTGTGAGCAGAAATCTGGAATGCTGTATATCCTGAATTTGTAAGTGTAACGATTGCAGAAACATTGGTGCTTTTTGCAATTCTTACGGCAGCAAGGCAGACTCTGTTTGTAATAAATCTTTCGTCTATACAGTTGAAATCTTTTTCGATCGGCTCGTTTTTGTGCTGATAAAAATTTGTCTGTTCGATATTCTGAACAATTTTCGCCATATTTTCTACCACCTGAATAGGATATCTACCTACAGACGTTTCACCGGAAAGCATCACTGCGTCAGCTCCATCCAATACAGAGTTGGCAACATCATTTACTTCAGCTCTTGTTGGTGTTAAACTGTTGATCATCGTTTCCATCATCTGAGTAGCAATAATTACCGGCTTAGAGTAGAATCTCGCTTTCTCAACCAGAGTTTTCTGAATCGCAGGAACTTCTTCCATCGGAACCTCTACTCCAAGATCACCACGGGCAACCATCAATCCGTCGCATTCTAGTAATATCTGATCAATATTTTTTACACCTTCAGGTTTCTCAATCTTTGCAATAATAGGAGTTTTCAGTTTTCCCTTTGGATGCTTAGAAATCAATTCTTTCAAATCGATGATATCCTGTGCGTGACGTACAAAAGAAAGGGCAATCCAGTCCACTTCCATATCCAGCATAAAGTTGGCATCAAGAATATCCTTTTCAGTCAGTGCCGGAAGCGAAACATTGGTGTTAGGAAGATTAACTCCTTTTTTAGAACTCAGTGGTCCACCCTGGATCGTTTTAGCCTTTACAGTATCTATTTTGTTGGTTTCAAGAACTTCCAAAACCAATTTACCGTCATCAATCAAAATTCTTTCACCAACATTTACATCTTGAGGAAACTGCTGATAAGTCATATAAACTTTTGTTGAGTCACCTTCGATCTTTTCGTTTGTAAATGTCAAGATATCTCCTGGGTTCAAATATGAACCTTCTTTTACAACACCAACTCTAAGTTTAGGCCCCTGTAAATCTGCCAGAATACCAACAGAATATCCATACTCTTTATTTAGTTCTCTAATGCTTTGAATATTGGTACGAACAAGATCGTAGTCGGCGTGCGAAAAATTTATTCTAAATACGTCAACACCGGCTTTCATCAATCCCAACATCACTTCCTTCGAAGAGGAAGCTGGCCCAAGCGTTGCAATAATTTTTGTCTTCTTTAAATACTTATTCATAATATTGTATTATTTGATAAAGTTCTTCTTCGGAACTCAAATTGTAATCTTGAATTGGAAACACAAGATTTTCAGGCAGCAAAATTACGGAAAAATCAGGGAATTGTTCCGAACTGTGCAGAATATATTCCACTTCTGTCTGATTATTTAATAAAAATTTAATGTTATCTTCTTCTGCGAAGAGTTCAGTTTGTAATTTTTTTTGATTACTTTCTGAAGATTTGTTTGCTATGAATGTGAAGCAAGTCTTTGTATACTTGTGGTATCCTTCATATCTTGGAAAAAAATAATCATAGTAAATGCCGTTAAAAACGAGATCTTTAATTCTAGAAAATTTAAGATCGTTATTGATATTTATTTTGAAAAAAAACTCGTGATCGGGTATATTTTTGGCTAATCTCACCAAACCTATGGTGATATCTTCAAATTCTATATCGTCTAGATCATACAGTTTTTGGATTTCCAAGTATATTTTCTTTTTTATTCAAAATATAAAATGCTCTCTGCGCTGCTTTTTCTTCTGCTTTCTTTTTAGAAGTTTCTGTGGCGTTGGCGATTTTTTCTTCGCCCAACCATACATGACAGCGGAAAACAATACTTTTGTTCACCTGAATTTCTTCACAGGTTTCGTACTTAATGTTGAGCTTTTTCTTTTGGCTCCATTCAAGTAATAGACCTTTATAGCTTACAATTTTGTTTTCAAGCTTGTTGATTTCTGATGGAGTAAGAAGTCTTTCCAATACGATTTTTTTACATGTATCATATTGAAAATCTAAGTAAACAGCACCAACCAGGGCCTCAAAAAGATTTCCGGCAATATTTTCTCCTAAAGCAACAGTATTGTTGTTTTTCTGTAAAAGGTCGGTAAGTTTTAAATCTTCTCCTAATTTATTCAGGTTTTTCCTATTTACAATCTTAGATTTCATCTGAGTCATATATCCCTCGTTTCCTTTAGGATAGGTACTGAACAAATGGCATGAGACGATTGTACCCAAAACAGAATCTCCCAAAAACTCCAGCCTTTCGTAATTACTGTCTTGATTTTTAGAAGAACTTTTAATAGAAAATGCTTCGCGGTAAAAGTCTATATTCTGAACAGGGATGCCTAAAATTTTATTAAGCTCAATGCTCAGAAAGTAATCTCTTTCCGTTAATACTTTTTTTCTTTGTTTGAGAAGGAATTTAGAAAAGTATTTCTGTAACTCCATTCATTTGATAATTAGATTTTCTTGAAAAGAACGCAAGCATTATGCCCACCAAACCCAAAAGTGTTACTCATAGCTACTTTCACATCTTTCTTTACAGCATTATTGAATGTAAAATTCAATCTACTGTCGATTTTTTCATCATCGGTAAAATGATTGATTGTAGGAGGAACAATACCATGGATGATAGATCCCAAAGCAGCAATAGCCTCAATAACTCCGGCTGCACCCAAAAGGTGACCTGTCATTGATTTTGTAGAATTAATCTGAATGTTATAAGCGTGCTCACCGAATAATTTAGAAATTGCACTAGATTCTGCCTGATCTCCTAATGGAGTAGAGGTACCATGCATATTGATATGGTCTACTTCATCAGCAGTTAAACCTGCATCTTCCAAACAATTTTTCATTACTAAATAAGCTCCCAAACCTTCAGGATGCGGCGCCGTCATGTGATGTGCATCAGCACTCATACCGCCACCTAATAATTCTGCATATATCGTTGCACCACGTTTTAACGCGTGTTCATATTCTTCAAGAATAATTGCTCCTGCACCTTCGCCCAAAACAAAACCATCTCTGTCTTTGTCAAAAGGCCTTGATGCTGTTTTCGGATCATCATTTCTTGTTGAAAGTGCCATCATCGCATTGAAACCACCAACGCCACTTGCTGTAACGGCAGCTTCTGAGCCTCCGCAAACAATAACGTCTGCCTTTCCCAGCTGGATCAGCATTTTAGAATCAATCAATGCGTTTGCAGATGAAGCACAAGCAGAAACCGTCGTATAATTGGGACCGTGGAAACCATACTCTATAGAAATATGTCCAGGTGTAATATCCGCAATCATTTTCGGAATAAAAAACGGGTTGAATCTAGGAATATCTGTGTTTGCCCACCCTAAAACCTCAGTTTCAAAAGTTTCTAAACCACCAATTCCTGAACCCCAAATTACTCCGACTCTGTGTTTATCTACATTGTCTTCCATAATCCTGGAGTGAGCAATTGCCTCACGAGCAGCGACCATCCCAAGTTGAGTGTTACGATCCATCTTTTTAGCATCTTTTTTATCAAAGTGCTGTAAAGGATCGAAGTTTTTCACTTCGCAGGCAAATCTTGTTTTAAAGTTTGTGGCATCAAAAAGAGTAGTCGGAGCGGCTCCGCTCTCACCTTTGATAAGGTTTTCCCAGTATTCATTCGCATTATTACCGATGGGTGTTAAGGCGCCAAAACCGGTTACAACTACTCTTTTTAATTCCATAAACTTTGTAAATTTCTTATTGAAGAATATTATTTATTTACTACTTCTTCAATGTAAGCAATCGCGTGCCCTACAGTAGTAATTTTTTCAGCTTGGTCATCAGGGATCTGAATGTTAAATTCTTTTTCAAATTCCATGATTAACTCAACGGTATCAAGTGAGTCAGCTCCTAAATCATTTGTGAAGCTAGCCTCTGGAGTTACCTCTGTTTCTTCAACGTCAAGCTTATCAGCGATGATAGCTTTTACTCTTGATGCAATGTCTGACATAGTAAATTATTTTTTTAATTGTTAGATTGTGCAAATATATAAAATTCCTGACGATAAAACATTTTTTTACTCTTTTTTGTCCTCCAAAAGAGCTTATTTTATTGTCTTAAACTTTATTATTTTCGTTTTCAACGGTTTATCATTAAATTTAAATGTAATTTTCCGTACCAGAATTTTATTTTTCGTCTAGCAAAATATATTAGTTTAAATTTTTATTAAAATCTCAAATAGGATTAATTTTTTTGGGCTTCATCTGAGTGAAGAGAAATCTGTAATGGATTCGATACTTAGCTCATTGTTGACCTTATTAATAGTAACCAGATTCTTTTCTATATATAAATCTCAACAATCTTAAACTAGACTGGCTTTTGAAATTCTATATCTTATTAAGGTTTATTATAAAAATGAGCAATTCCTTTTTCTATTTTATCTTAAAAATAAAAAATACCAACATTACTGTTGGTATTTTTTTGTTTTTAATGTAATAGTTCTAGTTTGCTTTCAACTCTTAGTCAAGTGGTTTTCTTCCGCTAATAATATTGTAAAGAACCACAATAATGGCAATTACCAGTAATACATGAACTAATGAACTTGTACCAATTCCAGGTACTACATTCAGCATTCCTAATAGCCAAACAATGATACAAATAACTGCGACTAACCATAGTAAACTTCTCATAATAATTATTTTTTGGGTGTTATAATTTTATATTAGCATATACTGTGCCTTTTTTACAACGATAATTAAATTATGATAAAAATAAGATAAAAAAAGAACTCAGTTTTCCTGAGTTCTTTTTAGTTTTAATGTGGAGTTGGAGGGATTCGAACCCTCGTCCAAACAAGCAATACATAAGATTTCTACATGCTTATTTTACTATTGATTTTCGAGCTTAAGCAGAGAGCAAACACCCAACTTAAACCTTAGCTTCTGAAATTTTCGAGTCTTGGTCAAAGCTCCCAAAACCTTATTTCTGCATTACTATATCTCAGAATCAAACGCCGCAGAACAGAGCATTTGTGAGACATCTTGCTTCCTTACTATCTTCGGGAAAGCGCTTGAATCTTACTTTATTCGGATTAAGCTGCAAGAGCGAACTCTTCGTTGCCAGTTAAAAGTTTGTAGCAAGGGATTAAAGAGATCGCGCTACGGTTCTCTGCATGCTTACTTACCCATTGGTCTTGCTGTCGAAACCAGTCAACCCCATGTTTAGCAATGCAAATATACGATATTTTGTTTAAATTTTTTTCATTTTGAAAGATACTATCTAAATTGATGACGAATAATATCAATTTAAATTTAAAAATAATTTGGTAATCAGGAAAAAAGTTATATTTTTGCAATCCAAAATGAGATGTAAATTATGTTAATAATACCTGTAAAGGATGGTGAATCCATCGATAGAGCACTTAAAAAATACAAGAGAAAATTTGATAAAACTGGTACAGTTCGTCAATTAAGATCTAGACAAGCTTTTATTAAGCCTTCTGTAACTCTTAGACAATCTAGACTGAAAGCAGCTTATAAGCAAAGAGGATTAAGCAAGGAAGAACAAGCTTAAGAAATTTTCTTAATCACATACTAAATCACTTCTTAAATAGTTATATTTGAGAAGTGATTTTTTGTTTTATATAATTATGCGGGAGAAATTTTTAGACTATTTACAGCTCGAAAAGAGGTATTCGCCTCATACTATAACAAGCTACCGTAGAGATCTCGACGATTTTTATTCATTTTACCTTAAAACAGAAGGTTCAGAAAATGTAATGAATGCTGATAAAAAAGTAATCAGAAACTTCATTGTTGAATTGAGCGAAAACAGTATTTCTAAAAGGACGATTAACAGGAAATTGTCATCACTTCGAAGTTTTTATCTATTTCTCTTAAGATTGGGCGAAATCGAAATTTCACCTCTGGAAACAATCAACTCTCTGAAATTTTACGCTGAAAAACAAATTCCCATGTCTCAGGAAGAAATGCAGAATCTTCAGGACGATATTTTAGAAAAAAGTAATGATATATTAGATCGCTGCATCATAGAAGTTTTGTATCAAACCGGCATACGAAAGGCTGAACTTTGTGGCTTAATATTTGAAAGTGTAAATCTAGAAGTTCAACAGCTCAAAATCTTAGGAAAAGGAAATAAAGAAAGATACATTCCCATATCCGAAGATTTGGCTAAATTGCTTTTAAAATATCTACAAATACGAAAACCCTTGGAAGAGTATAGGTCTTATTTTTTTGTAAATAAGAAAGGTAAAAAACTCACTGAGAAATTTGTTTATGTGGTAGTTAATAAGTACCTTAGTCTTGTTACTTCGAAGGAAAAAACCAGTCCGCATATTCTTAGACATAGCTTTGCAACACATGTTTTAGATAACGGAGCTGAAATTTCTAAAGTAAAGAAAATATTAGGGCATTCTAGTCTTGCAAGCACACAGGTGTATACCAATGCCAATATAGAACAGTTGAAAAAAGTGTTTAATCAGGCTCATCCAAGAGCTGTCAAAAAAGAAGAATTATGAAGATTTCAGTACAAGCAATCGGCTTAACTCCGCACGAACCGCTAGAGTCACATGTTGACAAAAAAGTAAGTAAGCTTAATACGTTTTATGACAAGATTCAGGAATGCAAAGTGTTTTTGAAAGTTGAAAATAATTCTGATAAGGCCAACAAAACAACAGAGCTTATTTTGGTTGTTCCGGGCGAAGATATTGTAGTAAAAAAGACAAGTTCGAGTTTTGAAGAAAGTTTAGATCAATGCGTGGATGCCGCTAAGAAACTGTTAATCAAGAAAAAAGAATTAGCTTAAAAAATAAAGTAAAAAAAGTTTACCAAAAAGTTTGAGATTTCAAAAAATCTGTTCTATATTTGCACTCGCAAAAAGGAACATCGATCTTTTGAAATCTTTTTTATTTTGCCTCCATAGCTCAGTTGGCTAGAGCAGCTGATTTGTAATCAGCAGGTCGTGGGTTCGAGTCCCTCTGGAGGCTCAATTTAATATAAAATATCTGGGGAGATTCCAGAGTGGCTAAATGGGACTGACTGTAACTCAGTTGCTTCGGCTTCGCAGGTTCGAATCCTGCTCTCCCCACATTTTATATTAAAAAAAGTCTTGCAGGTTTAAAAGAATTTTTCTAGATTTGCAGACCGTTACCAATGATTTTGGAAACAAAATTGCGGAAGTAGCTCAGTTGGTAGAGCGTCAGCCTTCCAAGCTGAATGTCGCGAGTTCGACCCTCGTCTTCCGCTCAATTTCACACCGCTTCTGGCGTGATTTTTTTTAACTGCTGATGCAGCACAGAGTAGAATTTCTCTGATAGCTTTCAGTTTTTATTAAATTGCCTCCATAGCTCAGTTGGCTAGAGCAGCTGATTTGTAATCAGCAGGTCGTGGGTTCGAGTCCCTCTGGAGGCTCAATTTAATATAAAATATCTGGGGAGATTCCAGAGTGGCTAAATGGGACTGACTGTAACTCAGTTGCTTCGGCTTCGCAGGTTCGAATCCTGCTCTCCCCACGTTTTATATTACAAAAAATGTTGTAGATACAAAGGTTTGTTCCTAAATTTACAAAGCGTTTACCAATAGTTTTGGAAACAAAATTGCGGAAGTAGCTCAGTTGGTAGAGCGTCAGCCTTCCAAGCTGAATGTCGCGAGTTCGACCCTCGTCTTCCGCTCAATAAAAAATCACGCTTTCAGTGTGATTTTTTATTTAAGGCCGACTTAGCTCAGCGGTAGAGTGCTTCCTTGGTAAGGAAGAGGTCACGGGTTCAAGTCCCGTAGTTGGCTCACTTCTTATCCCGATTTTTCGGGATTTTTTTTTGAGGATTTTTAGATGATGACACTCCGCAGCAGAGCCTCTTAAATAATTTCTTTAAAAACAGTCAATTCTTATAAGTTATTAAACGTATTTTAAATTTAATTATTTTTTAATTAATCATAATACAAAAAGCAAAAGTATTTCAGACGGCAGTTCTACAGATAATAATTTTTAACATTTCAAAAAAACTCCGGGGTTGAGATGATTTCTTGACGAATGCTTCATTATTTTTTTTGCTAAATTCGTAACAAATAATTTTTGATGAACATTCTCCTTTTGGAAGACGATCTCATTCTCTCCGCAGAACTGAGTAAATTTTTAGAATCAAACCATTTTTCGACCGACAGAATTTATGACGGAGAAACTTTGTTGCGCCAGATAAAAAACAATTCCTATGACCTTTTTCTTTTAGATATTAATGTTCCTAAAATTAACGGTTTAGATGTTTGTCAGACGATACGAACTTTTGATAAGAGTACACCGATCATTATTATTTCGGCTTATGGTGATCTCTCAGATAAGAAAGATGCTTTTACAAGATTGGCAGATGACTATTTAGTTAAACCTTTCCAGTTTGAGGAACTTTTGCTGAGAATAAATTCGCTTTTGCGAAGAAAAATGCCGTCAGAAAGTGCTGATCTGGATATTATCAGAATAGACGATTTAATTATCAATAAGACCGAGCACAAAGTTTTTCGTGCGGGAAACGAAATTGCTCTTACCTTAAAAGAATTTCAGTTGCTGACGTATCTTGCAGAAGCACAAGGGCGAACGGTTTCTAAACAGCAAATTACAGAAAATGTTTGGGAGCATAATTTTAATACCAATACAAATACGGTCGAAGTTTATATCAATTTTCTCAGAAAAAAGATAGATAAAGATTTTAAAATTAAGCTTATCCACACGCGTTCAGGTTTCGGATATTATCTAAATCCTTTATAGATGTCTTTAAAAAGGAAAATTGCGCTTACGATCAGCATTTCGTTCTCATTACTTTTTGGTATTGTTCTCATTATTATTTATGTTTCTTTTAATGATTTCAGGAAAGAAGAATTTCGTGAAAGATTTGTACGGAGATTAGATTTTACGACAAATTTCATATCAAAATCTAAGAATTTTGAGGAAGAAGCTCCTATTTTTTTTAATGAAAACTCGGATAACATACTTTTGAACGAAACCATTCTTATTTTTAATTCAAAAAAAGAGCTCATTTACAGTACGGTAAAAGATAGGGAAGTCACTTGGGATAAACATTTGCTGGAAGAGGTAGATCAGAAAAAGTCTGTACATCTTGAGAAAAAATATCCCGAAGTTTATGCGGCATTACGAAACATTAATGGTGAAAATTACTACATCCTCACAAGTGCTTTTGATACCAATGGGCAGTCAAAATTAGACTATCTAAAATATCTTTTGATCACAGCTTACATTACCTGTACCTTACTTATAGGTTTTTTCAGTTACTATTTTATGGGACGGTTTCTTCGTCCGTTGGAAGATCTGAATAATGAAATTTCTGAAATTACAGCCCACAAACTTACTACTCAGGTTGTCGTAGAACAGTCGAATGATGAAATAAGTATTCTGGCGAGATCTTTTAATACAATGATCATGCGGCTGAACGATGTTTTTCAGTCACAGAAAGACTTTACAGCAAGTGCTTCCCACGAAATTCGGACTCCGATCACGAGAATGGCTTTCCAGCTGGAAAATTTAATTAAGCTCGAACAGCATGCTCCGGAAACGTTATCAGCATTAAAACAGATGCTGAAAGATGTCTACCAACTTTCAGATCTTACGAATTCTCTTTTGCTTCTGACTAAATTTGACAAAGAAAATATTCAGACAATTTATGAAGAAGTAAGGATTGACGAGGTGATTTTTGAAGCTTTCGAGCGTGTTCAAAAAAGTTTTCCTAATCTTACGATGGATTTTCTGATCTCAGAAAATACTTCTGACCAATCTTTTCTTACCATCAACGGAGTTCAGTCATTACTCAACATAGTTTTTATTAATCTTTTTAAAAATGCTGCCGTATATTCTGACAATGCTGAGGCTAAAGTTTTAATTACAGAAACAGAATCTCAACTTACTGTTGACGTTGTTTCAGCCGGGAACACAATTTCACCAGAAGAACAGCCAAGACTATTCGATGCCTTTATGCGCGGAAATAATTCTCAAAATATTACAGGTTCAGGGCTCGGACTAAGAATTGCAAAAAGAATCCTGGAGTATCATAATGCGAAAATTATATACAGTTCGGCCACACAACGTATGAATAAATTTAGCGTTACTTTTAATAAATAGGTATTAAAAGATTAAGATTTAAGAATATCAAGATAGCTTGCCCAGAAATAAATCGTATTACTTCGTTAAGTGAAACGGCATTGTTTATCCTAAAAGTTTCATATAGAATTAAAAAAAGGACATTGTTTCACTTTGTATTTAAAAAATGAATTGTCCTAAAACTTTAAAAGACTTTTCAAATTTCCCACTAATCAAAAATCAATTTAATTTTTTTTTAAGTCTCCTTTAAGGTCGTTTTAATCGAGCAATCGCACTTTTGTCATCAAAATTAAGAGAATGAACAAAATTGCAGGGTTGTTCGTTGTTATATCTACAATAATAACAGCGCAACAGCAAATGACGCTTTTGGATTGCGAAAATGCCTTTCAGGTAAATAATCTTCAGCTTCTTGCCGAGCAGTACAATATCAACATGGCCGATGCGGATATTCTGCAAGCCAAAATCTGGGAACTTCCACAAATGAGCGGCTACATCAATGCGTATAATCCGGAAGACAGAAAAATATTAGATGCAGGTAAAGCAAAAGGTTTTGAAGTGACACAGCTGATCTACATGGGTGGAAAAAAGAAAAATGAGATCGCTTTTGCAAAATCTAATAAAGAATTGGCGCAGCTTCAGTTTTCTCAACTTCTTGTTGAGCTGAGAACTCAACTACATACCAATTATTACAATCTATACTACGAAAAATTAAAACTTCAAAATACAAATAAGCAATTAGGTTATATGAATGACCTTTTGAAAGCTTACAAAAATCAGTCTGCCAAAGGAAATGTATCTTTAAAAGACGAGGTGAGGTTGCAAAGTATTGTCATTCAGTTGAATAATGATAAACTGGGAATTACAAAAAATATTCTTGAGTTTGAGCAAAGCTTAAAGGTTATCACAGGAATTACAGAAAATATAGAGCCGGAGATGTCTGATGTGGATGCTAAAAGCCTTCTTGCATTACAACCTTTCGGGGACGAATCTGATTTGAAGAGAAAAGCTATTGAGAACAACGCAGACTATTTATTTTATTTAAAACTTATTGATAATTCTAAGCTCTATGCACAATGGCAAAAATCTCTCAATGTTCCGGATCTGAACGTGGGAGCAGAATATGATCAGAATTCGGGAACATTCAGAAATGAGGTCAACCTAAAAGTTGGAATTCCCATACCGCTCTGGAAAGTAAATAAAGGAAATGTACAAAAAGCAAATTATGCCATTCAGCAGAATCACAAAAATGCAGAATTTCAAAGGCTGAATCTTGAAACGAAAGTACAGTCGTCCTTCCAGATCTGGAAGAATCAATATGATCAATTGCTGGAAATAAAATCTACTGATCTGGATAATCTTGATCTCGTGTATAACGGAATGCTGAAGAATTTCCGAAGCGGAAACGTAAATCTGATAGATTTTACAGACTTTATGGAAAGTTACCGTCAGACTTCACTGCAGATTTACGATATGAAAAATCAATTAATACAATCTGCCGAGCAACTCAATCAACTTATACAAACGAAAATTTTCTTTTAAATGAAAAAAAATATTATACCCTTGTTTATCTCACTTTTGATGATCTCATGTTCGCAGAAAGAGGTGAAAAAAGAAACGCCGACTAAAGGATTTGAACTTAGTAATACAATGCTAAAATCAATTACCACAGCAAAAGCAGAATATAAAAATATTGAAGATGTCTACAGTTTTTACGGAAAAATATCGGCTGACAAAAATTCATACATTGATGTTTTTCCTTTGGTTGGCGGCAATGTGATGAGTGTCAATGTAGAACTGGG
Organism: Chryseobacterium sp. CY350; assembly: GCF_027945075.1. Lineage (NCBI taxonomy): Bacteria > Pseudomonadati > Bacteroidota > Flavobacteriia > Flavobacteriales > Weeksellaceae > Chryseobacterium > Chryseobacterium wangxinyae. Next base: position 2,148,222 of record NZ_CP116034.1, on the reverse strand, counting down.
CGATTATGTAAGAAAAGGTCAGGTTTTGGCAACAATAAGAAGTACCGAACTGGCAGAGATACAGAAAGATGCCAGTGATGCAAAAAATGATTTGCTGGTGGCTCAGAATAACTTACGGGTTGCTAAAGAAATGTATGAAGGAAAGCTGAATACAGAAAGAGACGTTCTGGAAGCGAAAAGCAATGTTCAGAAAGCCCAAGATCAGATGCAAAGATCGTCGGCGGTGAGTACCGTTTACAATGTAAAAAAAGGTAATTTGTACAGCGTTCTTGCGCCTATCAGCGGTTTTATTGTGCACAAAAACATTAATAAAGACATGCAGCTGAGAAGCGATAGAAGCGAAAATATTTTTGACGTTGCCAATACCACAAACGTTTGGGCGATTATGAATATTAATGAGGCAGATATTGACAAAATAAGTCTAGGAATGCCGGCTCAGGTTTCCACTTTATCTTATCCGGATAAAATTTTTCATGGTAAAATCGATAAAATATTTAAAATTATCGATCCTGAAACCAACGCTATGCAGGCGAGAGTGGTTCTTGATAACGCTGCAGGATTACTCATTCCGGACAGTAAAGCAACTATCAAAGTATCAAAATCTGACAGTTCCACAGCAATCACAGTACCATCAAAAGCAATTATTTTTGATGATAACAGAAGTTTTGTGGTCGTTTTTAAATCACGCACTGATGTAAAAATCAGAGAAATTAAAGTATTGAAACAACTGGGTGATATCACATATATAGCTGAAGGTCTCAAAGAAGGTGAGCAAGTAATCACAAATAATCAACTGCTTATTTACCGCTCTTTAAATGAGTGAGTAACTGTTCAACATTAAATTTAAATCATCAGTCAGAAAAATAAAGAATTTGTAAAATTTAAATCTTTATTGTCTGAAATCTATTATCAAATCTTATTCAGCATGAATAAATTCATCAAAAATATTATTTCTTTTTCGCTTAAAAATAAAGCCTTTACGTTTATTTGGGTAGCAGTTTTGGCAGTTGCAGGTTTTATCAGCTTCAAAAATATGCCGATTGAGGCATTTCCGGATGTTACCAATACACAGATCGTTATCATCACGCAGTGGGATGGCAGAAGTGCAGAAGAGGTAGAACGCTTTGTCACAACGCCGATCGAGCTTACGATGAGTCCTGTTCAGAAAAAAACGAGTGTAAGAAGTACCACAATGTTTGGGTTGTCGATCGTGAAGATTCTGTTTGATGACGGTGTTGACGATATGTTTGCGAGAAATCAGGTAAACAATCAGCTGAGAAACGTCAGCTTGCCGGAAAATATAGATCCTGAAGTGCAGCCACCTTACGGACCGACTGGTGAGGTATTCAGATATACCTTAGAAAGTAAAAATAAAGATTCTCGTGAACTTCTCACGCTTCAGAATTGGGTGATCGATCGGGCGCTTCGAGGAGTTCCGGGAGTTGCCGATGTGAATGTTTTTGGTGGGCAGGACAAAGTTTTTGAGTTGAGTATCGATCCGAGAGCTTTAGACAAATACAATCTTACTCCGTTGCAGGTATATGAAGCTGTTACGAAAAGCAATCTGAATGTAGGCGGAGATGTCATAGAAAAAAACGGACAGGCGTATGTGGTTCGCGGCATTGGTCTGGTGCAGTCTACGGAAGATATTGGGAATATTACCATTCACAGTGACAGCGGAAATCCTATTTTAGTAAAATATATAGCTGAGGTTCATGAAAGTTCACGCCCGAGAGTAGGGCAGGCTGGTCTCAATAATCACGATGATACTGTAGAAGGAATTGTTGTCATGAGAAAAGGTGAAAACCCGCGCGATGTCTTGGTAGGCGTGAAAGCAAAAATTAAAGAACTAAATGAGAAAATACTTCCGAAAGATGTAAAAATGGTTACTTTTTATGATCGTGACAACCTTATGGATTTTACCACAGAAACCGTAATGCACAATTTATTGGAAGGAATCATTCTCGTAACCGTTATTGTATTGATTTTTATGGCAGATTGGCGAACGACACTCATCGTCTCGATCATCATTCCGCTGTCATTGCTTTTTGCCTTTTTGTGCTTAAAACTTGCCGGCATGAGTGCTAATTTACTTTCACTGGGAGCTGTAGATTTCGGGATCATCATCGATGGCGCCGTTGTCATGGTGGAAGGTATTTTTGTAATGCTCGATCATAAAGCAAAAAAATACGGACCCGAAAAGTTTAACAAAATGGCAAAGGCTGGCTGGATAAAACAAACAGGTACAGGGTTGGGAAAAGCAATTTTCTTTTCAAAATTAATTATTATTACATCGCTGATCCCGATATTTTCTTTTCAGAAAGTAGAAGGTAAAATGTTTTCACCGTTGGCATTTACTTTGGGCTTTGCGCTGATTGGGGCTTTAATTTTTACCTTAACGCTCGTTCCCGTGCTTACGCATTTGCTTTTAAATAAAAATGTGAAAGAAAAGAATAATCCGTTTGTCAGTTTTTGGGATAGAATTGTCTTAAAAGGTTTCAGTTTTACATTTAAATATAAAAAACTGAGCTTGATAGTTGCACTTTCATTCATGACAGTTGCTCTTTTTTCGGGAAAGTTTTTGGGAACAGAATTTCTACCGCAACTGAATGAAGGATCGCTTTGGATAACTGCAGAAATGCCAATGAGTTCTTCTTTGAAAGAATCTTTACAGACTACAGATATCTTGAAGAAAGACATCATGAGCGTACCGGAAGTTACAGATGTCTTGGCACAAACAGGAAGAAGTAATGACGGTACAGATCCCAACGGGTTTGGTTTTGTGCAGTTTGCGGTGAATCTTCAGCCGAAAGATGAATGGAAGCGTAAAATCAGTTATGATCAGTTGGTAGAGGAAATAGATAAAAAACTAAGAAATTATCAGGGAATAACATTCAACTATTCTCAGCCAATCTCAGATAATGTTGCAGAAGCAGTGGCTGGTTTTAAGGCTGAAAACGGAATCAAGATCTATGGAGACAACCTGCAGACTTTAGATCAGTTGGCAGATAAGGTGCTGAAGTCAATAAAGGATGTTGACGGTGTGCGTGATGCAGGAATTATCAAAAATATAGGACAGCCGGAAGTGAATGTCGTCTGGGACAGAAATAAGATGGCGGCTTATGGCGTGATGCCGGAAGATGCACAGACAGTTCTTGAAATGGCTTTTGGCGGAAAAACAGCCTCTGAAATGTATGATGGTGAAAGAAAATTCCCCATCCGTCTACGATATTCTCAAGAGTACAGAAAAGATGAAAATGATATTGCCTCACTGATGATTCCTACGCAGGACGGCTCTATGATTCCACTGAAGGAAATAGGAAATATTGTGAAGAATAACGGAGCTGCTTTCATCTACCGTGATGATATAAAAAGGTATATCGGAATTAAATTCTCAATTCGCGATCGTGATCTGGGTGGCACCATTGCTGATGCGCAGAAAGAAGTTGCAAAAATAGATTTGCCGGAAGGATACAAACTTGGCTGGACGGGGCAGTTTGAAAATCAACAGCGAGCAACATCCAGACTTACGGAGATCGTCCCGATCAGTATTTTGGGAATATTTTTTCTTCTGTTTATTCTTTTTGGAAACATGAAAGATTCACTTTTGGTTTTGGCAAATGTTCCGTTTGCACTGATTGGCGGAATTATCGCCCTGCATCTTACCCAAATGAATTTCGGAATTTCCGCAGGCGTAGGAATGATTGCACTCCTGGGAATCTGCATACAAAACGGAGTCATTTTAATAACCGAATTTCATCAGAATGTCAAATTGGGATCGCCTTTAGATGAAGCAATTTTTAATGGAGTAAAATCCAGAACAAGGCCTGTAATTATGACGGCTTTGATGGCTTCTATCGGTCTGTTGCCGGCAGCGCTTTCCACAGGAATTGGTTCAGAATCTCAAAAACCTCTGGCCATTGTCATTATCGGAGGATTAATTACAGCCACAATACTTACTTTACTGATCTTCCCGATCATCTTCTGGATTTTTAATAAAACTAAGAAAATTGAACTTCCAAAATAACTGAAAATTACTTCCGATAAACATATGAAAAGGATTAAATTAATATGCGTCATTTAATAAAAATTTAATTTGTAAAATTATTTTATAAATAAAAAGCCGAAGCCCGAAATAGAAAAATCTATCTCGGGCTTCTTTATATGAAAATCAAGTCTGTTTCTAGAATCCTAAACCTATCGCGAATCCTCTTACAGGATTTGGGTAGATAGCGAGGGAAGCTGTAGACCCATTTGTAGTGTTTACTGTATAAATTCTTGTAGTTCCGCCAACTGCTGCTACAAGATATGCTTTTTGGCTTGTGCTTCCGATATCAAAACCGTTGGCTCCGTCTATGTTGATTCCTAAAGCACCTCTTTCAACTAAAGTTCCGTTGTTTGGCGGGTTCTGAAGATATAATTTATCTGTACTGTTATCAATCACAAACAGCGATGTCGTCGTCGTACCAGCAAAATTGTCACTGTAAGCTGCTGCGCCTACCGATACAGGTGTAGGATTCAATGGCATATCAACCATCGTTACGCCTCCTGTTACAGGATCTAATCTTAAGTTTTGCCCTGTATTGCTTACCACTCTTATCTTATCAACTGTAGGGTTAAAATCAAAGCCAAACTCAGTTCCCGTCAAAAGAGTGGAAAGTGTTCCTGTGCCAACCTGAGTAGCTGCACCGTTGCCTAAATTTATTGTGTAAATTCTGCTAGAACTTCCTAACGCATATAATTGTCCGTTCAATGGTCTGAAATCGATTCCTAAAACTCCTTCGCCAGATTGTAACCCTGTGATCGGTTTAGTGACAGGTATCGGATTGTTCGGATCAAAAATCTGAAGAGCATTTGCGTTATCAATTGCGTATGCTACAGGATTGGTAGGAATAGCCAGATCAATTACTTTCTGAGATAAAGTTCCTACGTTGGTAGCCTTTCCGCTAGTAAGATTTACAGTATAAAGATTGTTTTGAGAGCCCGTAGTCGCTGCCATTAAAGCAACCGTATTGTCAGGATTAATATCAAATGCTGCCTGACCTGTGAAGGTGATACCCAGGCTTCCAACCTCTACCAATGTTCCGTTATTGGGAGGATCTTGTTTAAATAATTTTCCTGAAGTTGCATCAAGATCATACAATATCGTAGTCGAAGCGCCAGATTTACTGTTTGTATATGCAACACCTGCAATTGACGATGTTGTAGCAATACTACCGTCTGTTGCGACAAAACCACCGGTTTCAGGATTCAATCGAAGATTTTGTCCTGTATTGGTAACCAGTCTAATTCTGTCAACAGTAGGGTTAAAATCTATTGAAGCAATCGTACCGGAAATAACCGGAGCAAATGCCGTTGTGTTTACAGCTCTTGTATTTGCAGTTGAGGTATTAATGATGTAAAATTTGCTCGCATTCGATACCGCATACAGTTCGCCGGTAGCAGGTCTGAAGTCGATACTCATTAATTTCTCTCCGGAAGGAATACCCATAATTGCTTTTGTAGAAGCAAAAGATGAAGAGTTGTTTGCATTGAAAGCAACAAGCTGATTGTTTTCGGTCAATCCGTAAACCATCATATCAGGACCGGTTACGGACATTTCGGGCATACTGTTTTCATCGTCGTCGCACGAGAATACCGTGACGAATGCAAATGTAGCCAGACAAAAGTTGAATAGTTTTTTCATAAATATTTATTTTAATTAACAGTTTCAACTCAAATATACGAGAGAAAAATGATCATGGATTTGTAAAGTGTTTTTTTTTAATTCATTTTTTTGTTATAAATTTGCAATTCTATTACAGAGAAAATAGCAGTTTGCAGTTTTTGGATTTGAATATTAAACTTTTTTTCATAAAAAGATTTTAGTATTTAAAAATTCATTATATTTGCACACCGAAAATTTGAATAAAACAATAAAATAAATAATTTAAATCATGGCAAAGGAAACGTTTAATCGTAACAAACCACACTTGAACATTGGTACTATTGGTCACGTTGACCATGGTAAAACTACACTTACTGCAGCAATTTCTGCTGTATTGGCTAGCAAAGGTCTTGCTGAGAAAAAAGATTTCTCATCTATTGACTCTGCTCCAGAAGAAAAAGAAAGAGGGATTACTATCAATACTGCTCACATCGAATACGAAACTGAAAAAAGACACTACGCTCACGTAGACTGTCCAGGTCACGCCGATTATGTTAAGAACATGGTAACTGGTGCTGCTCAGATGGATGGTGCTATCGTTGTATGTGCTGCTACTGACGGACCAATGCCTCAGACTAGAGAGCACATCTTGCTTTGTCGTCAGGTAAACGTACCTAGAATCGTTGTTTTCATGAACAAAGTTGACATGGTAGACGATGCTGAATTGTTAGAGTTAGTTGAAATGGAATTGAGAGACTTATTGTCTACTTACGAATTTGACGGAGATAACTCTCCGGTAATTCAAGGTTCTGCACTTGGTGCTCTTACTGCTGCTACTGCAGAAGGAGGTGCTAAAACTGATGACCAATGGTTCAAATCTGTTGAGCAATTGATGGATGCTGTTGACGAATGGATCGAGCAACCACCAAGAGATACTGATAAGCCTTTCTTGATGCCAATCGAAGACGTATTCTCTATTACAGGTAGAGGTACTGTTGCAACTGGTAGAATCGAAGCTGGTATTATCAATACAGGAGATCCTGTAGATATCATCGGTATGGGTGAAGAAAAATTAACTTCTACTATTACAGGAGTTGAGATGTTCAGAAAAATCCTAGACAGAGGTGAAGCTGGAGATAACGTAGGTCTATTGTTGAGAGGTATTGAAAAAACTGACATCAAGAGAGGTATGGTAATCGCTAAGAAAGATTCTGTTAAACCACACAAAAAATTCAAAGCATCTGTTTATATCCTTTCTAAGGAAGAAGGTGGACGTCACACTCCATTCCACAACAAGTACCGTCCTCAGTTCTACGTAAGAACTACTGACGTTACAGGTGAGATCTTCTTACCAGAAGGTGTAGAGATGGTAATGCCTGGTGATAACTTAGAGATCACTGTAGAATTGTTACAACCAATCGCTCTTAACGTAGGTCTTAGATTTGCGATCAGAGAAGGAGGTAGAACAGTTGGTTCAGGTCAGGTTACTGAAATCTTAGATTAATTCTAAAATAATATAAAAGGTTCCGTAAGGAAACTTACGGAACCTTTTTTAATCTACGGGCATCGTCCAATGGTAGGATACCGGTCTCCAACACCGTTGATCAGGGTTCGAATCCTTGTGCCCGTGCAAAAAGAAAATAATGAGCTTAGTAGAATTTTTAAAAGGTTCTTATAACGAATTCAGACACAAAGTTGAATGGCCGAAATGGTCAGATTTGCAATCGTCTACGATCGTAGTTACTATTGCTACAGTGATTTTGGCATTGTTTACATTCGGAGTTGACGAGTTGTTTTCAAAGGCAATCAGCAACATCATCGGAATATTAATCAATACCTTCAACTAAAAAAGTATTTTTTCCATAATGAGCGAATTGAAATGGTATGTGCTGAAAGCAATCAGCGGACAGGAAAATAAAGTGAAAAACTATATTGAGACAGAGATCAAACGTTTAGGGTTTGAGCAGTATGTTACTCAGGTAGTTATTCCTATGGAAAAGGTTATTCAGCTTAGAAATGGCAAAAAAGTTCCTAAAGAAAGACCTTACTATCCTGGTTATCTTATGGTGGAAGCTGATCTGATGGGGGAGATTCCTCACGTTATCAAGAATATTCCCGGCGTGATTTCTTTCTTAAGTTTAACTAAAGGTGGAGATCCTGTTCCGATGAGAAAATCTGAGGTCAACAGAATGCTAGGAAGAATGGATGAGCTTTCAGAGTTTGCTTCTGACGCAGAAATTCCGTTCATCGTTGGTGAAAACGTAAAAGTAATCGACGGACCTTTCAATGGTTTCAATGGTACTGTTGAGAAAATCTTGGAAGATAAGAAAAAAGTAGAAGTTTCTGTTTTAATCTTCGGAAGAAAAACTCCGATGGAGTTAAGCTTTATGCAAGTAGAAAAAGTGTAATACTTTTTTTATATAAAATAAAATACCGTTCAGAAATGAGCGGTATTTTTTGTTTAATGAATCTTGGCGTTAAATAGATATAAACAAAAGAGAAATTATTAAGTTTATTTAAATCTTATGTTTAATGAAATAATATCAGACTTCATCCCTATAGATTTTGTGTAATGACCATACCGGATTTCTAGCATATTCAGACGTTCTATTCCAAATAAACCATTCTTTGGATTTAATCTGATTCCTGCTCCGTAAAAATGACTATTAAATTTTGATAAATCATAATTACTGGTATAGAAATCATCGAAAGCAGTATGCTGCTGATAAGACGCAAAATAGTTTGCTGCGCTCTGTGAATAGTACCTGTAGAACGGACTCACTGAAAGAAATGGAGAGATCTTTACAGGCGTTTCAAGGCTGATTGTGTTAGATCTCAATCCCCAATCATCTGTATAGTAACGATAATATGCTTTCAAAATAATTTTATCACCCAAAAAATAATTTGCTCTTACACCTAAGGGAATTTTAAAACGTTTATCGGGTAAGGCCTCCTGATGTACAGAATTATCAGTAAAATAAACACGATGAAAAGGTAAACTAAGGTATCCGGTTTGCTGTATTCCATCTGCTAAAAGTTCCACTTGAAAGTTCTGATTAATAATCTGTGAATATGAAAGGGAAAGTGCAAAGGTGTTTCTGCCACTGGTCATATTACTCTCTCCGGTTCGCAACTCTATTGGCGCAATTAATTTTACCTGATCCATAAAGGCTTGAAATTTAGCTGTAATCTCTCCCATTTTATTAGGAGTTTTTTGAGCAAATCCAATATTTGCACCATATGATTGGTAATCATACTCGAATGAAGATGAAACGCCAGCTAGTATGGTAGTTCCTTTGTTTTCATTTTCTCTGCTCCAGTTTAAGGCGGGGTAAATTCTATTGTCGGCAGAAGAAGCTGACGAATTGGCTTTAAGATCAATCATGTCAGAAGATGCCGATGTATAATGATCTATTCCTACACTGAAATCAAATTTGTTTTTCCGCAATTTTTTGTCATATTTTACCATCGTAACATCTATAGTATTAGAAACGTCAGTCAGCTTTTCAGAGCCAGTTCCGCCTGTTACGGCAGAGTTGTTACCGTCCTGTTTATAATAGCTAGACACCAGATTAATTTCATCGAGTGTCAGTTTTTTTGATTGTTCGTTGCTGGTATTCTCTTGCGCTTTTGTGTTGAAAATACCGAAAAGAGCAATGATACTGATTATAATTTTTTTCATTTTAATTACAGTTGCTTTTACAATTACGCATTTAGTTACAACCACAGCCGCCGCCGACCTTACCGGCATTGGCGCCTGAAGAGCCTTCTCGGTAAGACTGGAAACTTAGTTCTGTTTTTTCGATTGTTCTGTTTCCAAGAGCCATTTCGGCATCATTCAGTTTGTTTTTTTCATATTCTTTTACGGTTGTACAAGATAAGAGGCATACACTTGTTGCAAAAAGGTATACTATGGTTATTGGTTTTATGAAATTTTTCATTTTCATTATGTTTGTTTTTAAAATTTAATTGAAGTACAGAATTACTTTAAACTAATATTTTGTGAAGAATAAATGTTGTCTTGTTCATCGATAATGATGCATTCAAGATGATTAATTTGATTCACCATAAGAAGGGCAGAATTTATTCCCATGATACTAATGGGTGTTGCCATTGCATCAGCGATTTCTGCATTCGGACAAAAAACGGTAACGCTTTTTATACCCGTAACAGGCATCCCTGTTTTTGGATTTATGGTATGAGAATGTTTTTGGCCATCGATCACTACATATTTTTCATAATTTCCAGATGTAGCGATTGCCGTATCGGTAATATTCATATATGAAAATGGTTGGTTTTTGTTGTTCGGATCGACAATTCCTACAGTCCATGGTTTTCCATCAGCTTGATTTCCCCAAGTCGTTAAATCCCCGGAGGCGTTTACAATACCAGCAGGAACACCACTTTTTTGAAGAAGTCTTTTTGCCATTTCTGCCGCATATCCTTTTCCAATCCCTCCGAAACCTATTCTCATTCCTTTTTCTTTTAGAAATACAGTTTGATTTTCCCTATCGAGCAGAATATTTTGATAATTGACAAGTTTTAAATGATCAAGAACTGATTTCGGATCTGGTAGAGATTTCATTTCTCTATTGAAGTTCCAAAAGCTTTTGTCGATTCCGCCATACGAAATATCAAAATAACCATTTGTAATTCTACTGATTCTCAAACTTCTTTCGATAAGCTCAAAAACTTCGTTGTCAACCTTTGTAGGCTGTATTCCCGCCTTCTCGTTGATAAGATGGGTTTGGCTTTTTTCACTGAAAGTGGTCAGTAAGTTTTCAATTCTACGGATTTCATTTATCGCAGAATCTATATGATATCTCGCTTTTTTCTCGTCATGAGATACCACCGTAATTTCAAAAGCATTTCCCATTAATTTTTGAGATCTTTTGAACTCTTGGTACATCATTATATTACTTTTTTTGATTTTCTCTGATTTCTCTGATTTCTTTACTAAAAGTCAAAGCGTTTTCGGAGGGAAGACCTTCCCAACTTTTCAATACTTTCCCTCCCGAATCTAAAACAATGGTGTAAGGAAAAATACCTTTTGAATTATATTGATCAGCAAGCAAAGCGTTTTCTTTTTTCAAATCTAAAGGAAGCTGATTTTTTTTATTTCTTGGAAAATCTGCGTTGATATAGATAATCACTTTTTCAGTTTCCATTTTTTTGAAATCTTCTGTTTCTATAATGTTTTTGTGAAGTTTTATACACGGAATGCACCAATCTGAACCCGAAAAATTAAGCATTATAAGTGCATGGCTTTCTGAGGCTTTTTTCTTAGCATTTTCAAGACGGTTTTGAGCCTGCATGCCTATAGAAAGTAGAGCAAGTAGCAAAGCTGAAATTACTGTTTTCATTTTTTTTGAAAATTGATTGATAAATAAGAATATTAATAAAGGTGAAAATCAACTTTACTTAACGATTTTGTTGTATGATCAGAAATGATCAAACGTGAGAATGTGATGTTATATTTGATTGCCTTTTGGTGGTTCCCAAACAGAATTTATAAAACCTTTGAAACAAAAGTTCTCATCATGTGAAGGTATTTTGTGGGATGTACGCAGTCGAAAACTTTCGTTTTTTATTTCGAAACAATATCCCTTTTCGATCGTGAAAAATATTGTAAGAAGTGGCGAGTGAATGACGAAGGGCAGCTTCTTATCTTTATTATAATCTCCATTTTTAGCAGGATGGTCATAGTGAGTTTTGAGAAATGTGACGAAAGACATTTTATGATTCAAAGCTTTGTGTTCAACGTAATGCTCAATCAAATCGGGGATTTTCAAAAACTGATATGCTTCGGTTGTAGAAACCAAATAAAAGCATAGCAGCAATATCGAAATCATCTTTTTCACTCTATCAAAATTATTAATTCTTTTGTTAAGAACGATTACAAATATTGATCTGAAACTTTAGAATTAATATTGATTTCATTGTTTTCGATTTAAAATAAATTTGGTTATTTCTGGAATTTAATGAGTTAAGTGTTTGCTAATTAAAAAATATTTCATAATTTTGCAGTCCGAAAAGTAGGTTTACTTTATGTGAGTGCGGTAACCTGCTGAATAATAAATGCTTCCAAACTCATTAATTATTCAATTTTTAAAAAACAAACAATGGCTAAAAAAGTCTTTAAAATGGTTAAGCTCCAAGTAAAAGGAGGAGCAGCAAACCCATCTCCACCAGTAGGTCCGGCATTAGGTTCTGCAGGTGTGAACATCATGGAGTTTTGTAAACAATTTAACGGAAGAACTCAGGATAAGCCAGGTCAAGTTTTACCTGTAGTAATTACAGTGTACGAAGACAAATCTTTTGAATTCGTTATTAAAACTCCACCTGCAGCAATTCAGTTAATGGATGCAGCTAAAATCAAAGGAGGATCCGGTGAACCAAACAGAAACAAAGTAGGTGCTGTATCTTGGGCGCAAGTTCAAAAAATCGCTGAAGATAAAATGACAGATCTTAACTGTTTTACTTTGGACTCAGCTCTTTCTATGGTTGCAGGTACTGCTAGATCTATGGGATTAAGAGTAACAGGAACTAAACCAACTAACGCTTAAAACTAAGAGAAATGGCAAAATTGACTAAAAAGCAAAAGGAAGCTTTAAGCAAAGTAGAAAAAGGAAGAATCTATAACCTTGAAGAAGGTTCTGCTCTTGTAAAAGAGGTGAACACTGCAAAGTTTGATGCTTCTGTAGATATCGCTGTAAGATTAGGTGTAGACCCTAGAAAAGCTAACCAAATGGTAAGAGGTGTAGTATCTCTTCCTCATGGTACTGGTAAAGATGTTAAAGTTTTGGCTTTAGTAACTCCAGATAAAGAAGCTGAAGCAAAAGCTGCTGGTGCAGACTATGTGGGTCTTGACGAATATTTACAAAAAATAAAAGATGGTTGGACGGATGTTGACGTTATCGTTACTATGCCAGCTGTTATGGGTAAATTAGGACCATTGGGTAGAGTATTAGGACCAAGAGGGTTGATGCCTAACCCAAAATCAGGTACTGTAACTATGGAAATTGGTAAAGCAGTAACTGAAGTAAAAGCTGGTAAAATTGACTTCAAAGTTGATAAATACGGTATTATCCACGCTGGTATTGGTAAAGTATCTTTCGATGCTGCTAAAATCAAGGAAAATGCTCAGGAATTAATCTCTACTTTGATCAAAATGAAACCAACTGCTGCTAAAGGAACTTATGTGAAGAGCATCTATTTGTCTTCTACAATGAGCCCGGGTATTGCAATTGATAGTAAATCTGTTAACTAATTATAATCCTTAAGACAATGACAAAAGACCAAAAAGTTGTAGCAATACAAGAGATCAAAGATTTGCTTCAGGATGCTAAAGTAGTTTATGTAGCAGATCTAGACGGTTTGAACGCTGCTAAATCTTCTGATTTCAGAAGACAGGCTTTCAAGCAAAATATTAAAGTGAAAGTGGTGAAAAATACACTTTTGCAAAAAGCAATGGAACAGACTGAAGGAGTAGATTTCTCTGAAATGTTCCAGACATTCAAAGGAAACTCTGCATTAATGATTGCTGAAACGGCTAACGCTCCAGCAAAATTAATCAAAGACTTCAGAAAAAAAGAAGAAAAGCCGGCTCTAAAATCTGCTTTTGTACAAGAAACTTTCTATGTTGGTGACAACAACCTTGATGCATTAGTAAGCATTAAGTCTAGAGAAGAAATGATCGGTGAAATCATCGGATTGCTTCAGTCTCCAATTCAAAGAGTTGTTTCTGCTCTTCAAAACAAATCTGAAACTACAGAAGCTACAGCTGAAGAAGCTGCACCTGCGGTAGAAGAAACTCCTGCTGAAGCGGCTCCAGAAGCTCCTGCTGCAGAAAGCACTGACGAAACGCCAGCTGCTGAATAAGACTCTCAAAAAATTAAATAAATAATCAACAAAAACATTACAACAATGTCAGATTTAAAAAATTTAGCTGAAACGCTAGTAAACTTAACAGTAAAAGACGTAAATGAATTAGCTACTATCCTTAAGGATGAGTACGGAATCGAGCCAGCTGCTGCTGCTGTAGTTATGGCTGCAGGTGGTGCAGGTGAAGCTGCTGAAGAAAAAACAGAATTCGATGTAATTCTTAAAGCTGCTGGTGCTTCTAAATTAGCTATCGTTAAATTGGTAAAAGATTTAACTGGTGCTGGTCTTAAAGAAGCTAAAGATATCGTAGATGGAGCTCCTGCTGCAATCAAAACTGGTATCTCTAAAGACGAAGCTGAAGCTCTTAAGAAGCAATTAGAAGAAGCTGGTGCTGAAGTAGAATTGAAATAATTCATTTCACTTATTAGAAATAGAAGCCTGAGCAATTTGCTCAGGCTTTTTTATTTAGGTTAGTTTAAAATGTAACTATTAAAGTCTAGATTGCTTTCAAAAAATGATGATTGTCATTCCGTTTTGGAGAATGAAGTTGGTTGTATTTAGAACTTCAGGCATTGTAGATTATATATTTAGCCGAGAAGCATAATCCAAATGTGAGATATATCATACGATTAACAAAAATATAATATGAGCCTCATCATGTTTTTAACTAATTTTGTTATATAAATTATTATAATTGAAGACAATTCTCTTTCCGTTTGCTATTAATGACAGATTTGTAAATTTTTCATTAAAACTAAAGATTTTTCATATCATCATTATTTTATTCTTTTTCCAATTTTCTTTTCTGCATGGTCAGAATTCAGAAGTTCAAAAAAAGAATGAACCCGCAACTGTAGTTCTGGTTGATGGTGCCAGATTGTTTTCCGCTGATGATGCTTTTAATAATCAGGTCGCGTCTCAAAAAATTGTTTTAAAAAATGCTGAAGTTAAGTCCGGAAACAGTACCGGTAAAACACTCGAAGTTACCTCTCTAAAAAATGTGCTCCCAGACAAGAATGTTAAAAGGAATTTAAAAAAGATGAGGGACAATAGCGAAGTGTTTAATTCAAAAGAGCTAGAAAAGAAGTTGACGGATACAACAATCATTTCAAAAAAGGTTATTCAATAATCAATTGTTGTTAGTGTCGATCATTCTCTAATGTAGTTTTTTTTTCAAAGTCGGCCTTCCACTCGTTAATTAAAAGTGGTTAATTACAAATATTAACAATTTACATTAATCTTATTAATCGTTTATTATTTTAGTATTTCCCTATCATTTTAGGTAAAAAATATTTTATAAATAGTAAACAAATTAATTTATTATTGAATAAGTAATATCATAAATCGTAAATGTCTTAAAATTAACTAATTGTAATGCTTTTCAAATGAAATTAATGCGTATTTTTGCGCGAAAATAATTTTGATTGAAGGATAATCTACCTTTTAAGTTTACGGATTCGAAAAAATTCAGCTTTGTTAAAAGTTGTCATTTTTTTCGTTTCGTATTTCTGATTATTTTATTTTTCTTCAATTTTTCTAAAGCTCAGGAAAAAGATGAACCTATTTCCATCGTTGTCGGAAAAGGCGCTACACTTTACTCTTCCGATGAGCAGTTTAATCAGCAGATTGCTGACAAGAAGGTTGTTTTACAGAACGCTGATCACCATTCAGAAACAAATGCTCAGAATAAAACGGTTTTAATCGCTACATCCAAAAATTCTGATGGAAGACAAAATCTTGCACAAGAAGTTAAGAATGCTGAGGATAAGAAACGGAAGGATGCAATAAGACAGATCAAAGATCAGATCGATCAGTATGCTGCTAAAACCAGAACGGAAGAATTCAACGATTATAAAGAAGTACCTTCTTCGTCACAGTTCAGCTCTTCGTACGCCACGTCGAAAAGTTATATTACTCCTACTTCTAATGCGAATGATTTTTCGAAAATTCATCTTCAGGTTCAGGATTATTCGGTAAAACGGGCGTTAGATCATTTACATACTCAAAGATTTACATTTTATAACAATAAATCATTAGATTATTGTTATTCTCAGGTCTATTCCGTTCGACCGCCACCAGTATTAGTTTGATAATATAAAATTTTATTAATTCAAATACCTGCATTATTGCAGAGTATTCTAATACTCTATTCGATGAAACTTAAATCTTTATATAATATATTGACGGCAATTGTGCTGTCCTTTTTTCATAATTCTTACTATGCCCAAACATCTGCGACGGCTTCTGTAACATGGAATTCAGCCAGTGCTACCGGACCACAAAATGCTGAAATAAATAATGCATTGGTTGGTAGCAATGTTACAATTACCAATCCCACTTTAAATTACGGCAACAGACTTCAGCAGATTGCTACTTTTTCCGGTGGAACCGCAGCTAACTTAGGAATGAACAGTGGTGTCTTTTTTGGAACAGGTCTAAATAGTGAACTTTTAACGCTGAATAGTGTTGTTAGAAGAGACGGAGATCCTGCAAATCAAATTGCTGGCGGTGTTGCCAGTGATCCGGATTTAATACAGTTGGTACCTAATGCAGTTAATAATACACTTTCTTACTCTTTTACAATTACCACAGGTCCTAAAGCGACAACTCTTAATATAAAATATCAATTTGGATCGGAAGAATATCCGAATTTTGTGGGTTCACAATTTAATGACGCGTTTGGGTTCTTTGTTTCTGGCGGTAATCTAGCAACTACGCAGAATATCGGAAGACTTCCGAACGGTAATACAACCTCAATCAATAATGTGAATTTTGGAATTCCAGGAAGCGCATCGCCAACACCTGTTGTTGTATTTGATCCTTCGCAAGCCTCATTATACATTAATAATGGACATCCTGTAACAACGACAGGTGTATCACCAAATGTAAAATTAACTGAATATAATGCGGCTAATTATAACGGTCCTCCCGTGCCTGTACGACCTATAGGGGTACAGTTTAATGGTATTACCAGATTGCTGACCTATACATTAGGTGGTTTATTGCCAAATACAGCTTACACATTTAAAATTGTTATTGCTGATGCGGGAGATACTCAGTATGATTCAGGTTTGTTTATCAATACAATTTATGGGACAGCAACTTTGGCGGCCACTAATGATGCTTATACTATTGCTTCGGGCTCTAATTCTACAACCTCTGTTCTGGTAAATGATCTCGTAAATGGTGTTGTTAATGCTTCGCTTTCAGATGTTACGCTGTCTCAGATTTCTACATCAAACAGTGGTATTAACTTAAATACTGCATCAGGCTTGATTAGTGTCGCGCCAGGAACTGCTCCGGGAATTTATACCGTTAATTACCAAATTTGTGATTTGACTTTTCTTGACAATTGCAAAACTGCAATAGCAACAGTAACGGTATTGGCAAATGACCCTGACAATGACGGGGTAGATAGTTTTATAGATTTAGATGATGATAATGATGGTATTTTGGATGCTGCTGAAGGATTATGTGCAACAACAGGTTTCGAGGGATTTGAGACTAATCCGTTGCAGACAAATATAAACGGTAACAACATACAAACAGGTGTCACGGTTTATAATGGTTGGTCTGTCAATAATCTTTCTACACCGCAGGCAAGTCCTTTCAATATTATTCGCGTTAATAATACTACATATAGTTCTGGTCCTGCGAGTGCTCAGGCTGGTTCGCAGTATTTGGATATTAATGGTGCTGGTGCAAATTTTTACAGAGATTTTACGTTTACCACACCCACAGTATTAAATGCTTCTGTGTACTTTGCTCCTAGAGAAACTATCGGGACGGCGATAGCATTTCAATCTAAAATTGAGATTGTTAAGACTTCAGGGACTAATCAGACATGGTCGGGGAATGTCATCAGTTATAATTCAAACTCTCCCTACATCTGGACACAGAGTAGTTTGAATAATATTGTTTTACCGGCAGGTACCTATAGACTTCAAATGGCGATTAACGATAATGCTCATATTGACAGTGTTTCTTACTGCTTCTCTACCGATACTGACGGAGATGGCGTTCCCAATTACCTTGACATAGATTCTGATAATGACGGATGTCCAGACGCAATTGAAGGTTCAGAAAATGTTACTTATCAGATGGTAAATCCTTTGACTGCCACAACGAATCCTGGACAGATCAGTGTAAGGTTCAACGGTTCTGTGGCAGGTACTCCTTCTCAGATTATAAGTACTGCTACAGCGGCAAATGGTGTTCCTCAGCTTGTAAACAATGGTGCAAACAACAGCAATGCAAGTATTGTTCTTGTCGCTGGCGCAGCTTCAGCCGGTGTTGCAGATAATACGGGTACTTCCCCAGTTGCAGGAGTTGGTCAGGCAGTTGGGAATTCTGCTAATAATGCATTGAATGATTGTAAATGTTACAGAAGCGCTACTACAACTTTAGGTACAAATAATGCGACACAGCATGGTGTGACAGCATTTAACAGAGCTGGCGCAGACAATTCTAACTGGCCTATGTTGAGAAATAATGGTTGGACGGCGTTGGAAGCTAATACTAAAGCATTTGTAATGAACAGAATGCCGGCTGCAACTGTTACTACAGCTGCATTGGTCGCTGGTGAGCCTGTAAATGTAGCACTTACTGCTCCTGTTATAGCTGTTCCTATAGTGGGAATGACATTCTATGATACTACCAATAACTGTATGAAGGTGAATGTTGATGGTACAAGAGCGGGATGGAAGTGTTTTAATACGCAGTCTTGTCCTGAAGAAAATTAATATTAAAAATTGAACAAATGAAATTAATATATTCAGTTATATTGAGTATCGCCTGCGCAACGCTTTTTTCAGCGCAGGTGGCAATAGGAAAAACAACTACTCAAACAGGGGTTTCGTTAGAATTCGGGACAGGACCTAAAGGTTTGATATTACCATGGGTTACGGCTGCGTCAAATGTTACTATGAATCCTGGTGCCAATTTGAGAGGTGGAGCGCTAATTTTTGACCGAGCCGACAGAAAGGTGAAGCTCTCTAGAAACAATGGGAGCTGGGTAGATCTTACTGTACATACTAATGAAGCGCCTGCAACGGGAGGTAATATCGTTATTGCAGCACCTATTCAGGCGAGTCCTGCAGTAGAACAATCGACCGCAAAATCTCAGATTGGAGGTGTGTTCAGCGATAATACTCCGGGAATTCTTGTTTTGGCAGATACAAATAAGGCGATGATTCCGCCACTGGTTACAAATCCTGATACGGCTATCAGAAGTCCTGCTGCCGGAATGATCGTTTACGACCAGACGAAAAAATTGTTTTGTGTCTACAACGGAACGGTTTGGTCTTACTGGAGAGCAGATAATTAAATTTTAACTATATTTTTAAAAACCACTTCGAAGAGAAGTGGTTTTTTTATTGGTAAGATAGTTCGAAACTGAAAAGATTTAATCCTTAAAATCTATGATTTTAATATAAAAGTGACTATTCAATATATTGAATATAAAGTATTTATTATTACTAAATTTATAACATGTAAAGTTTACGTTTTAATATTAATTAATTGTATTGTGTTATTGATGAAAATAATGTGTATTTTCGCGCTAAAGAATTTTTGATTGACAGAAAATCTACCTTATCGCTTTATTGATGTGAAAAAAATGAGTCCTATTAAGAGTTCTCATGCATTCCGTTTTATACTTCTGGTAAGTTTATTACTGTTCAATTTCTCTAAAAGTCAGGATAAAAAGCAAACTGGATCTATTGTTTTAGAAAAAGGAGCTCAGATTTACTCCTCAGATGAATTTTTCAATAATCAGATTGCTGAAAAAAAAGTAATCCTGAAGAATGCAGCGGTTACTATTAAGGCTAATCTCAAAAATGAGAAAATTCTGTCTGCTTCTTTCCCGAATCATAGTAATGATCAAGATCTTGCAATTCAGGCCAAAGCCGCGGAAGAAAAGAAAAGTAAAGATGAGATCAAGCAGATTAAAAAGGAAATTGATCAATATGAGACTCAAAGCAAATCCAATGGTTTAGAAGATTATGAAGGTACTCCTTCACCATCGCAGTTTTTCTCGTCTCATTCAGCTTCGAAAAATTATATTGCACCAAGCCAAAATGTGCAGGTTTTTTCAAAAATATCCGCTGCACCAAAAAATTATTGTATAAAGCGTGCACTAGATTATCTACATACTCAACAATTTGAATTCTACAATAATAAATCTCTAGATTTTTGTTTTTCTGAGATCTTTTCTGTGAGACCGCCGCCCATTTTTAATATTTAATAGTAAATGACTTGATGGTTATTTATAAATCAAGTTGAATCTTTTATAAAATATTAAAAATAAAAAAGTGAATAAGAATATATTTTTACTAGCAGCATTTTTTGTGATGCTGTTTAATACAACTTTGTTTTCCCAGCAAGCAGGGAGAATTTATATTTCCTCTGCAACAACAGGAAGGATCTATGATATCACTACAGGCGTTACACCTACAGTGATTAATACTCCTGCACCATTGAATACTAATTTAGGGACAGCCGTTACAAACCTTGCAATAGGTTATGACGCTCCGACTGCGCCTAATACCTTAGTTTATATCAGTTCAAATACAACAGCTGCAGCTGCAATTAATAAAAACGGAACTGCTGTAGCTGGGACAAACCTTCCGGTAGATATGGGAGGGTTTGGTACTAATAATGTGCCAGGAACATATTTCGGTCAGGTGTTTGGCTTTGGTAGTAATACAAAGAACTTATACAGGGTTTATCCTACGCCAAGTGCAACACCTATCACTGTTACCGGTGCAACAGGCGATACGATTTGGAATTTGGCGACAACAACTATCTTTGTTAATGATGCCATATTTGATTATCAGAATAATATTTATACAATTGTAGTAAATTCAGCAAATACTAACAGATATCTATACAGAATTACGTTGGTAAATGCTACAACGGCAACGGCGTCATTAGTTGCCCAGGTTTCTGGTCCTGTTGCTACCATTGCTAATGGTTTAGGTGCAGCTTACCTTAATGGTAAAATGTACGTTGTGGATAACACAAACCCACAGCAGCTTTACACTGTGGATTTAGTTACGGGTGTTTCTGTTGTCGACAGAGTTTTTGATAATTCAGTAAATTTCACAGGAAGTAAGGATTTAGCGTCTGTTGATTATTATCTACCGTTTCAGTTTGTCTGTGGTGGTTCGGCGTTTATCAACGGAAGTCCGTTTGTTCCTGGTGTTACAGCAACTAGAACACTTAGGATTCCCATTACAGCAGTTTATATTCCGGGAACATATAATATCTCTGTAAGCGGAACTAACTTTACTACTGCAAATCAAAGTGTAAATGTGACGAGTACAACAACATACGTTGATGTCGATATGACTTATACGGGAGGTGGTGCGGTCGGTACACGTGCTCTCACTGTAAGTTTAAGTACTACAACATGTACCGAAACAGTCTTTGTGGAATTAGATACAGATGGTGATGCATTGGCAGACAGTATAGATCTTGATGATGATAATGATGGTATTTTAGATACAGCTGAAGGTTGTGCCGGAACCGTCACAATGGCAACAGTAACACCCGCATTGGCAACAACTTTAAGTACAGCAAATACGGTAGTTTTTCCTTTGGTTCCGCCTGGAGCAACACTTCCCGAAGGCGGTGTTAGAATTACAAAAACGTCTGGAGGAAATGGGTGGGGAACTTTTACCCCTCCTAATGCCACCGCTTCGTTAACAGTCAATGGCTCTGCAACCGCAACTTTCTCCACGACTTATTTAGATGTTATTGCGGGAGGAACTACGCCTGGAGTTCCAAGAGTTTTAAATTTTAATTTTGGTGCAAGTGCAAAGTCAATAAGTACCGCAAATAATGACTACCAATATATAATCGGAATTGCAGGTTTAGGGAATGAGGGTGCCACAATAAGCTCTACGTTTTCAGTTCCCCTGACAGTGATAGAAAATGTGGATGTTTTTAATTCGGGTAGATTCTCGTTGTTTGAAGGTGTTACGCCAACTCCAGGACAGACCGGTACTGTTTTTTCAACCAGCTTACCGAATGCTAGTCCTGCACAGGGGTATACTTTCTTTTTTATTCCTAAAGAGGTTGCTACATTTATCATGAGTATCACCGGAGGAAATGATCCGCATGGTTTTATTTTTGGAGTTTATAGACAGAACTGTACTGTAGATACCGATAATGATACTGTACTCAATTACGTGGATCCCGATTCCGATAATGACGGTTGTGCTGATGCATTGGAAGGTTCGGAAACGGTAAGATATAATCAGGTTTATCCACTGAACTTTGCTACAACATCGTTGAGAGGGCAGATAAGAGTTTTAGCAAATGGCGTAACGACAGGAACCCCATCACAGGTTATAAGTACAGTCGCTGCTGCAAATGGCGTCCCATTATTGGTGAATAATTCGGTAAACAATACAGGTGCTGTAGCAGGTTTGGCAGATAATACGGATGGAACGGCAGATGTTGGTCAATCAGTAGGAACATCTCAGAACTCCGCTGCAAGAGATGCAGAATGCGACAGATGTTTCCGTACTGCAACAACAACGGGTACTACTTTGGCAACAAATCACGGTATCACGGCGCTTTCAAGAGCGGGAGTGAGCAATGGTAACTGGCCTATGAAGATTACGGGTGCGTACACTGCTTTAGATGCAAAAACGAAAGGACTGGTTATTAATAGACTTACGACAACGCAGGTGAATGCTATAACCGCTCCTGTAGTTGGGATGATGGTTTATGATACAACCGTAAATTGTCTTAAAATTTATGACAGTACAAACGCTTGGAGATGTTTCAGTACTCAGACTTGTGATAATTTTAATCAATAAATTTAAAGTAAAATGAAAAACTATATTATAGCCTTAAGTTTGATTATCTCAGGCAATGTTTTCAGTCAGATAACTGTTGGGAAATCGTCAGCGACTTCAGCTCCTGCCAGCGCATCAGTTTCTATCGAATTTGGTGATGCAACAGGAGGCGTTCGTGGCATCGTACTGCCATGGGCAACAAGCGAAAATGCTGTCGCAACAGCGACTACTGCACCAATAACAGGAACTTTGTTTTTTGATTCTCTGGCTAAAAAGGTGAAATTTGGACGTTCAGCTACGGCAGATGCTACAGCTGTCAGTCAGTGGGTTGATCTTTCTGCAGGTGCCTTTCTTCCTGTATCAACGGTTGGTGTAGCTGATGCAAATGCTGAGGTGGGGACGGCAAAAACAGTGATTTCTGCCAATGCTGCCAATGCTGCTTCAAACGCGACAAACGGAATATTGGTTCTGGCAGATACAAATAAAGCGATGGTTTTGCCCCGGGTAAATTCGTATGCTGATATTGTAAATCCTAGTCCCGGCATGATTGTTTATGTTACGGGGACTACGCCCCAGCAATTGGCGGTATACAATGGAAGAGAATGGTCTTTTTGGAGACCTTAAAATTTTTTAAATATTATAATAACCACTTCATGTCGAAGTGGTTATTTTTTTTGATTAATAAGTATTTTAAACCGGCACATAGAAAACAATGTTATAAACCAATTATATTCCATTTTAAATTTTTCGTTCATTAATATTTTGCAGTTTTTGTCATTTTATTTATTTATCTCGAATATTTTACTAATTTTAACACATAATTGGCAACATTGAGATTACTTAATTATTTAACATTCAAATATTGTAAAATTCCCGATTCTATGAGGAGATCAGAGGGTTTTGCATTTACTTGTATGTTAGTGTTTTTTCTGCTTCAATGTAATTTTTTCTCGGCGCAGAAAAAATATGAAGCTGATAAAGACCAATTGGCGTCAATTTTTGTCTCCAATGGTGCTACAATTTATTCAAGCGATAAGAATTTTAACCAACAAATTAAAAGTAAAAAAATTGCTTTTAAAAAGAGCTCAAAACACGCTGACGTTAAGAATTTTTTAGTCGAAAATAAGCAGGTAGGGAATGAGAAAATTTGTAACAAGCTTTCTGTATCTGAAAGATTAAATACTAATCTTTATCATAGAACGGATGCGTCTAATGTGATTTCGTTAAATGAAGCTACAATTTACTCTGAAGATAATGACTTTAACAAACAAATTAAATCTGGAAAAGTTATATTCAAGAAAACATTGAATCAGGATTTTGCGAGTGATTTTTTTGAAGAAGGATATCAGGTAGGGAATGAGAAGGATTTTGGTTTAATATACGTTTCTGACAAAGAAAAATTATATAAGACTTCAAAAAGAGCAAACCAGGCACAATTAATTTCCCTTACAAGTGTTGCTAAAATATTTTCGGCAAATCAGGATTTCGATCAGCAAATCGACGACCATGCAATTACTTTTAGTAGCGCAATGTATTCAAAGTCTGATGATTCCGATGATGAAATTTTAATCATCACTTCTTCAGCTATTTTTAATGGAAAACTCAGCAATAACAAAGTCCAGGTAGGGAATAGAACAGCTTTCAGAAGCGTTATTTCGCATATACCGGATAAACAAAAAGGAGATAATCCGAAGATAAAGAAAGAAGATTTTGAGAATCATTTTAAAGAGTCGCTTCCTTCGGGTCATTTTTCGTCTACGCTAAAGCGAAATTCCGATTATATAAATTATCGTACTGATCGTAAAGATTTTTCAAAAACATGTTTTTTCGAAAACTTAAATCTTGTCAAAAAGACTTTAAGTCATTTATACACTCATAATTTTACCCATTACAATAACAAATCTTTAGATTATTGTTTTTCTGTAGTTTTTTCGGTGAGACCTCCTCCGGGTTTAAGTTTACAGAGCTTTTGCTGATTGTAAAAGCTTTTCTAAACTTTTAACATCAGATTTAAGTTCGACCTTAAATCTAAAACTCATTTAAACAAAATGGAAAAAAAATATCTTATAAGATCGCTATACATTATCGCGTTGTTCTCTTCATTATTAATAAAAGCACAGGCTTGCAATGCGTTGTACATTATAAATGCCCAAAATGGGAATGTCTATAATATTTCTACACTCACCGGAACTTTGCCGACGGCCACGACAACGCTTGCAACTGCAGCACGAAGCAATTTGGCTGTAGGAGCAGATCCGGCAAACACTGCGCAGACCGTTTTTACTTCTTCCAATACGCCGGTTAATTCTCCTGTGTATAAGGCTAATGCTTCTATAGGAACTACTATTCCTATTTCTTTAGGTGGTCTCACAGCAAATCCGAATGCGGGAGCTACATTAGGTTTCGTGTACGGAATTTCTAGTGATAAGAGGATAGTGAAAGCAAGTCCGGCCCCTGCAGCCGATCTTGGTGTGGTAACAGGAGATGCAATATGGACGGCGGGAACGGTATCGAGTGATTCTTTTTTCGATTCGAATGGAAGAATGAATGTCGTAGTAATTTCGGGTGCTTCCAGATACATCTATAGAATTGATTTAACTACACTTGTGGCTTCACAGGTTGTACAGTTGAGTGGTAGTTTGCCAACCAGTTTTCAGGGATTGGCATTTTACAGTGGTAATATTTATGCAGTTGAAGGTTTCGTGACGAATATATTTTTTGTGAGTTCTTTTAATGCGAGAGTTTACGAAATCAACCCAAATACAGGCGTAAGTACAGTAAAAACATCATATACTTTAAATACGTTAATTGGACCATTTACGAGTGCTGATGATCTAGATCTTGCATCATGCCAAGTATTTACTCCTACTACTGCACCTACTTGTAATGAATTATTTGGTATTAATTCTGAGCAGGGTTTTACATATAAAATTAATCTAAATTCTACAGGTAATCTTGCAGGAACTACACTTGCAAATCAAACTGTTCAGGTTGCTAGCGGTACTCCTACGACTCATGGAAATATGGCTTATGGCCCTGTACCTTCAAACCTTACACAAAATCAATTTATTTCCTCTCCTAATAATGCGTTTGGCAGAATCTGGCTTGGTGTGGCAACTTCTGCAACAACAACTTATCAAGAGCAATCTACAACAACTACCTGGGGAAACCCTATTGGTCTTGGGACAGATCCCGCCACCGGTTATGTTTATGGGATCAGTAATAAAGCATTAACAGTATGGCAGGGTTCTGGTGCGGCAACTTCGTTGGGAAATGTAACGGGAGATGCTAACTGGACGAATGGTATCACGCTTAATGATATTGCCGTAGACAATGCAGGGAATTTATATGTGATAACCTCAGTTTCTGATACCAGTATCTGGCTTTACAGAATTAATCCTGCAACAGCTGTAGCTACCGTTGTAACACAGTTATCAGGAACGGTTCCGAATCTGCGTACCACAAACGGTAACGGTCTGGCGTATCTGGGAGATTTTTTCTATTACAGCAGAACAAATGTAAATGGTACAGATATATGGAAATTAAATGCAATGACAGGTGTTTCTTCATCTGTGGGAACTGTTTTAGGAGCCACGAGCGCGGGTAATCGCCGAAATTTTGGTGATTTAGGTTCTTGTGCCACAGTGACAAATGTACCTGCCGTTTTTACTTTTAACTGTTTAGATTCAGCCGCAGGACTGGTTGGGGCACAGTTATTAGCAAGTGGTGCCACACAAAATGGTATCTTGAGAGTACCTGTAACCGGAGCTGTAAACGGTCTTGCAGAGATTACGCTTTCCGGCGCGACAGGTATTTCTACTTCACCTTCTCCATATAGTGTATTTGTACCGCAAGGTGCTACTTTTATAGATGTACCTTTTATATATGACGGCAGTGGAGTTGCAGGGAACAGAACGATTACTGTAAGTTCTCCACGTACAGCAAGTAGTTGTTCTATCACTATTCCTATTGCTTCCGGAGTTTGTTACATCGACCCCAATACCACGGTTGCCGGAGAAGATTCAAAACACGGAATTACACTTCTTCAAAGAGCTGGTAATACAAATGGAAACTGGCCAATGGTTAGAAAATCAGCGCATACAGTTCTTGAGTCTAATTCTAAAGGGTTTGTGATTACTAGAATGACAACAGCTGAAATTTCTGCAATCGTTTCGCCTCAGGAAGGAATGATGGTATATGATACGATTGAAAAATGTTTGAAACTTTTTGACGGAACAACATGGAGTTGCTTTACAAAGGCGACATGTCCTTAAGTGACAAGAAACTTATTTCTATCAGAATCTATCATTATAATTAAACAAATAAAGAAATGAAAAAAATAATATTAATCATATGTTTTGTGATGACAGCATCCGTAAATGCTCAGGTGATCATAGGAGATGCTCTAGGCAGTGCTACCATTAAAACTTCCGTATTATTAGACTTTGCTCTTGGGCAAAATAAAGGACTAATATTGCCTTATGTGCGAACGATGCCAACGTTGCCGGCAGGAGGTACGATTGTTTTAGATGCAACTTCCGCCACCGCTGCGAGGGTGAAATTTTATAACGATTCTTCATGGCTAGATCTTAGCGGACAGGATGCGAATGTTACGTCAGCTTTGGCAGATCAGCCAACTGCTGCGCAGGCTCCAGAACCGGTTTCTGCAAAGGCTATAATGGGGGCAGATTCCAGTTCTGCAGATGGTGTTTTGGTTTTGCAGTCAACAACAAAGGCTATGATCTTGCCAATTGTTGATAATGTTCTGAATATTCTAAGTCCTTCCCCCGGAATGATGGTCTATGTGAACAAAGCCGGAGCGAAAAGATTAGCAGTTTTCAACGGAAACAAATGGTCGTTTTGGTCAAAGCAATAAATATTAATTATCTGTAAAAACTAAAGCCACTTCTTATCGGAGTGGCTTTTTATTTTTTTCAGCAAAATGTTTTTATTTAAATTTAATATCTGTTTATTCCGTTAAATTTGACTTTAAAAAATATTTGCGATATGAGCAGATAAAGCAATATTTGGTGAATTTTCAATGTTTTATCAAATCTCTATCAATAATTTTCAGGTTTAAATAAGCAATAAAACATGTTGAGGTTGATTTAAAATTTGCATAATCCGCTGAAAGTTAGTATATTTGCAGTCACTTTTGGCGCTAAAACTATACATATTACCGTAAAACATTGTAAATCAACTCTTTCATAATATTGAAAGGGATTTTTCTGTGTTTATAGTATTTGTTATTTTAAACCAAAAGTAAAATTTAAAAATATTTTGCATTACGCTGTGAAAAGATATACCAGCGTTGCAGTTAGAATTAGTGTTTAAGAATAAAGATTGAAGAATAAAGACCACTTCTGATAGCGCCAAACATCAAATGTCTTTTTTTTGCCTTCTTTCTCTTTCATTCTTTTTCTGATATTTTTTGTATAAATCAAAATATTTTTTAACCCTTTCTTAAAAGTTTTATGAGTAAAACAACAGCAGTTACTAAAGGAAATGAGAGAATCAATTTCTCTACAGCGAAAGGAAAAATCATTACTCCGGATTTCTTAGATATCCAATTAGAGTCATTTAAAGATTTTTTCCAGCTAGATACACTTCCGGAAGACAGAAGGAAAGAAGGTTTGCATAAAACCTTCCAGGAAAACTTTCCAATTACCGATTCTAGAAACCAATTCGTTTTGGAATTCTTAGATTATTTGGTAGATTCTCCACGTTATTCGATCGACGAATGTGTGGAAAGAGGTTTAACGTATTCAGTTCCTCTAAAAGCTAGACTTAAATTGTATTGTACTGACCCTGAACATGAAGATTTTCAGACCGTTGTACAGGATGTTTATTTAGGTCCGGTTCCTTATATGACTCCGTCTGGTTCATTTATTATTAATGGAGCAGAGCGTGTTATTGTAACTCAGTTACACAGATCTCCGGGTGTATTCTTCGGACAGACATATCACGCAAACGGAACAAAATTGTACTATTCAAGAATCATTCCTTTTAAAGGATCTTGGATGGAATTTACTACCGATATCAACAGCGTAATGTACGCGTATATCGACCGTAAGAAAAAATTACCTTTAACTACATTATTAAGAGCGATCGGTTTTGAATCTGATAAAGACATTCTTCAGATCTTTGACCTTGCAGAAGAAGTGAAAGTTTCTAAAGCGGCGCTTAAAAAAGTAGAAGGTAGAACTTTGGCTGCGAGAGTATTGAACACTTGGTTCGAAGATTTCGTAGACGAAGACACTGGAGAAGTTGTTTCTATCGAAAGAAACGAAATCATCTTAGATAGAGAAACGATTCTTGAAAAAGAACATTTAGATCTTATTTTGGATGCAGGTGTGAAATCTATCTTGATTCACAAAGAAAATTCAAATGAATTCTCTATCATTCAGAATACTTTGCAAAAAGATCCAACCAACTCAGAAAAAGAAGCGGTTGAATATATTTACCGTCAGTTAAGAAATGCAGATCCACCCGATGAGGAAACTGCAAGAGGAATTATTGAAAAATTATTCTTCTCTGAGCAAAGATATTCACTTGGTGAAGTAGGACGTTACAGACTAAACAAAAAGTTAAGCCTAAATATCCCAACTACAACTGAAGTTCTTACAAAAGAAGATATCATTGCGATTGTAAGACATTTAATTGAGTTAGTAAACTCAAAAACTGATGTCGATGATATTGACCACTTATCAAACAGAAGAATTAAAACTGTTGGTGAGCAATTAGCAGGACAGTTCGGCGTAGGTCTTTCTAGAATTGCAAGAACAATTAAGGAAAGAATGAACGTTAGAGATAACGAAATCTTTACTCCGCTTGATCTAGTAAATGCGAAGACTTTAACATCAGTTATTAACTCATTCTTTGGTACCAACCAGCTTTCTCAGTTCATGGACCAAACCAATCCTCTATCAGAAATCACGCACAAGCGTAGACTTTCTGCCCTGGGACCTGGTGGTTTATCAAGAGAAAGAGCAGGTTTCGAGGTACGTGACGTTCACCATACTCACTATGGTCGTATCTGTCCTATCGAAACTCCTGAGGGACCAAACATTGGTTTGATCTCTTCTTTAGGTATCTATGCTAAAATCAATACTTTAGGTTTCATTGAAACTCCATATAGAAAAGTAGAAGGTAGTACTGTAGATCTACATGCTGATCCTATTTATCTGAATGCAGAAGACGAAGAAGATAAAGTAATTGCTCAGGCAAACGTTGAGTTAGATGATAACGGAGCGTTCTTAACAGACAGAATTATTGCCAGATTAGATGGTGATTATCCAGTTGTTGAGCCTTCTCAGGTTAATTTGATCGACGTTGCACCAAACCAGATTTCCGGTATTTCAGCTTCATTGATTCCATTCTTGGAGCATGATGATGCGAACCGTGCATTGATGGGATCAAACATGATGCGTCAGGCAGTTCCTTTGTTGAAGCCACAAGCTCCAATCGTAGGTACAGGTCTGGAACAACAAGTTGCAAAAGATTCTAGAATTTTGATCAACGCTGAAGGTAGAGGTATCGTAGAGTATGTTGATGCTGATCAGATTACGATTAAATATGAAAGAAGCGATGACGAAGATCTAGTATCATTCGAATCTGCTACGAAAACATATAAACTGACTAAGTTCAGAAAAACTAACCAGAGTACGACAATTACCCTAAGACCAAATGTAAGAGTAGGTGAAACAGTGGAAAAAGGTCAGGTTCTTTGTGACGGTTATGCAACCGAAAACGGAGAATTGGCTCTTGGTAGAAACTTAGTGGTAGCCTTCATGCCTTGGAAAGGATACAACTTTGAGGATGCAATTGTAATCAACGAAAAAGTTGTACGTGAAGACTGGTTTACTTCAATCCACGTGGATGAGTATTCTCTTGAAGTTCGTGATACCAAATTAGGTATGGAAGAATTGACGGCAGATATTCCAAACGTTTCTGAAGAAGCTACAAAAGATCTTGATGAGAACGGAATGATCAGAATTGGTGCTGAGGTGAAGCCTGGCGACATTATGATCGGTAAGATCACTCCAAAAGGTGAATCTGATCCTACTCCTGAAGAGAAACTTCTAAGAGCAATCTTTGGTGACAAAGCCGGTGATGTAAAAGATGCTTCATTGAAAGCAGATTCTTCATTAAGAGGTGTTGTGATCAATAAAAAATTGTTCTCTAGAAACATTAAAGATAAAAAGAAAAGAACTGAAGAAAAACTTAAACTTGAAGAGATTGAAAACACTTACAAGGCTAAGTTTGACGAGTTGAGAAATACTTTAATCGAAAAATTAAACACTCTAGTTAGCGGTAAAACTTCTCAGGGAGTTACGAATGACTTAGATGAAGAAATTATCGGTAAAGGGGTGAAATTTACTCACAAATTATTGACTTCAGTTGAAGATTACGTAAACGTTAGCGGTGCAGACTGGACGGTTGATAACGATAAGAATGAATTGATCAAACAATTGATTCACAACTACAAAATCAAATTCAACGATATTCAAGGAGTTAAAAACCGTGAGAAATTCGCAATTTCTATCGGAGATGAGCTTCCTGCAGGGATCATGAAATTGGCTAAAGTATATATCGCTAAAAAACGTAAACTAAACGTTGGAGATAAAATGGCGGGTCGTCACGGTAACAAAGGGATCGTTTCGAGAATCGTTCGTGAGGAAGATATGCCATTCTTGGAAGACGGAACACCGGTAGATATCGTATTGAATCCACTTGGGGTACCTTCTCGTATGAACATCGGACAGATTTATGAAACAGTTCTTGGATGGGCGGGTCAGAAATTGGGGATGACGTTCGCTACGCCAATCTTTGATGGGGCAACTCTTGATCAGATTACAGAGTACACTGAAAAAGCTGGAGTTCCTACATTTGGTCACACTCACCTTTATGATGGTGGTACCGGAGAAAGATTTACACAGGCTGCGACTGTAGGTATTATCTATATGTTGAAACTTGGACACATGGTAGATGACAAAATGCACGCACGTTCTATCGGGCCTTACTCATTGATTACTCAGCAGCCATTAGGAGGTAAAGCTCAGTTTGGTGGTCAGAGATTCGGAGAGATGGAGGTTTGGGCTCTAGAAGCATTTGGAGCATCAAATATCCTGAGAGAAATCTTGACTGTGAAGTCTGATGACGTGATTGGTAGAGCAAAAACTTATGAAGCGATTGCGAAAGGAGAAGCAATGCCTGAACCAGGTATTCCGGAATCTTTCAACGTATTACTTCACGAGTTACAAGGTCTTGGATTAGACGTAAGACTAGAGGAATAAAGATCAAGAATATGAAAGTACTAAAAAGTTTATTCGTAATATTAATTTGTGTAATTACATTTCTATCATGCGTTGGGAATGATAATTTAGCAAATAACAATGAAGAGGATTTTTCAAATTCTAATTCAGCGATGATGAGACCACCAATAGATAGTCTTGTAATTGATTCTACAACTGTTGGTCAAAATAATTTCCCTTCATTTCCTACTCCTCTTTCTTTAGAATTTCCGAATAGTTATTGTGGAAATGTAGATCCTTATGAATGTGGTTATAAAACTGGTTTTAGAGATGTACAGATTCAGAAGAAAGATTTTCTACAATATCACTCTGACTGGGGAACTGCTTTTAAAACTGCTGCAGGATCTATAGAATTTGATAATGATGCTAGTGATGGTTATACACCTCCAAAATGGGTCAAAGACGATCACGGTACTGTAACAATTGTTGGAACCTATTTTGATATGTCTACATTTAATATAAGATTTTATTCAGATCAAAATTTCCAAAATAGATTAAATTATAGATATTATAGAATGAATAATTCACAAGGAGCGGAACATGAGTATTGGAGAGGGATTATTGACGGTTCTGTTCAGGGAATTTGGAATCTTAATTATTTCCAATAAATTAAATTATTATGTCAAATAAAAATAAATCAAGTAGATTTAATAAAATAACCATCGGTTTAGCTTCACCTGAGTCCATTTTACAGGATTCAAGAGGAGAAGTTCTTAAGCCGGAAACTATTAACTACAGAACGCATAAACCAGAAAGAGACGGTTTGTTCTGTGAAAAAATCTTCGGTCCTATCAAAGATTACGAATGTGCTTGTGGTAAATACAAGAGAATTCGTTACAAAGGGATCGTTTGTGACCGTTGTGGTGTAGAGGTTACGGAGAAAAAAGTACGTAGAGAAAGAATCGGACATATTGGTTTGGTTGTTCCTATTGCGCACATTTGGTATTTCCGTTCTTTACCAAACAAAATCGGTTACCTTTTGGGTATTCCATCTAAGAAATTAGATATGATCATCTATTACGAGAGATATGTTGTTATTCAGCAAGGTATCGCTAAGAAAGCAGATGGTTCAGATTTTGACGACAAAGAATTCCTTACAGAAGAAGAATATCTTGATATTATGGACACTCTTCCTGTGGAAAATCAATATCTTGATGATGCAGATCCAAACAAATTTATCGCCAAAATGGGTGCTGAAGCTGTTGAAGAATTGCTAAAAAGAATTGATCTTGATGCATTGTCTTTCGACTTGAGACACAAAGCTCACAACGAAGGTTCTAAGCAAAGAAGAACTGAAGCTCTGAAAAGATTGAACGTAGTAGAAGCATTGAGAGGTGCAAACACTAGAATGATCAACAGACCAGAGTGGATGATTATGCGTGTGCTTCCTGTAATACCACCAGAATTAAGACCATTGGTTCCATTGGATGGAGGACGTTTCGCAACTTCTGACTTAAATGACCTTTATAGAAGAGTAATTATCAGAAACAACCGTTTGAAAAGATTATTGGAGATCAAAGCTCCTGAAGTAATCTTAAGAAACGAGAAGCGTATGCTTCAGGAATCTGTAGATTCATTATTTGATAATACAAGAAAATCTTCTGCAGTAAAATCTGAATCAAACAGACCATTGAAATCACTTTCAGATTCATTGAAAGGTAAGCAAGGTCGTTTCCGTCAGAACTTATTGGGGAAAAGGGTAGATTACTCGGCTCGTTCGGTAATTGTTGTAGGTCCAAACTTACAGCTTCACGAATGTGGTATTCCTAAAGATATGGCAGCTGAACTTTACAAACCGTTTATCATCAGAAAACTGATCGAAAGAGGAATTGTAAAAACAGTAAAATCTGCAAAGAGAATTATTGACAGAAAAGAACCGGTAGTTTATGATATCTTAGAAGGTGTAATGAAAGGTCACCCTGTTTTGCTAAACAGAGCACCTACTTTGCACAGACTGGGTATTCAGGCTTTCCAACCTAAGATGATCGAAGGTAAGGCAATCCAATTACACCCGTTGGTAACGACAGCATTCAACGCCGATTTTGATGGTGACCAGATGGCGGTACACTTACCGTTGGGTCCGGAAGCAATTTTGGAAGCTCAGTTATTGATGTTGGGTTCTCAGAATATCTTGAACCCTGCAAACGGTTCTCCAATTACAGTACCATCTCAGGATATGGTTTTGGGTCTATATTTCATGACCAAAGAATTAGCATCTACAGATGAGAAAAAAGTTTTGGGAGAAGGTCTTGCATTCTATTCTCCGGAAGAAGCGGAAATCGCTTATGCGGAAGGTAGAGTTTCATTGAACGCTAAAGTAAGATGTAGATTACCTATCAAAGAAAACGGTGAAATCACTACGAAATTAACTGAAACTTCTGTTGGTAGAATTTTATTTAACCAAATCGTTCCTAAGCAGTCAGGATATATTAATGAACTTCTTACAAAGAAATCATTAAGAAATGTTATTGGTAAAGTACTTGCCGATACAGATTTCCCTACCACTGTGAAGTTCTTGGATGCGATGAAAGACTTAGGGTATTCAAATGCATTCAAAGGTGGTCTTTCATTCTCATTAGGTGACATTGTAGTTCCTGTTGAGAAAAAGAAGATGATCGCAACATCTATTGAAACTGTAGACGAAATTAGAGCCAACTATAACATGGGTCTTATTACAGATACAGAAAGATATAATCAGGTAATTGACGTTTGGACAAACACCAACGCTGGATTAACTGAAATGATCATGAGCAGAATGAAAGTTGACCAAGGTGGATTCAATTCTGTATACATGATGCTTGATTCTGGTGCGAGGGGTTCTAAGGAACAAATCCGTCAGTTATCAGGGATGAGAGGTTTGATGGCAAAACCGCAGAAAGCTGGTTCTACCGGTGCGGAAATTATTGAAAACCCGATTCTTGCAAACTTTA
The DNA here is from genome assembly GCF_027945075.1 of Chryseobacterium sp. CY350. Taxonomy (NCBI): domain Bacteria; kingdom Pseudomonadati; phylum Bacteroidota; class Flavobacteriia; order Flavobacteriales; family Weeksellaceae; genus Chryseobacterium; species Chryseobacterium wangxinyae. The sequence continues at coordinate 2,113,640 of NZ_CP116034.1, read as the reverse complement.
AGGAGGGTCTTTCGATCTTAGAATACTTTATCTCTACTCACGGTGCTCGTAAGGGTCTTGCGGATACCGCTTTGAAGACTGCCGATGCGGGTTACTTGACGAGAAGATTGGTAGACGTTGCTCAGGATGTTATCGTTACAGAAAACGACTGTGGAACATTAAGAGGAACTGAAGTTACGGCACTTAAGAAAAATGACGAAATCGTTGAAAGAATTTCTGAAAGAATCTTAGGTAGAGTATCTCTTCATAATATTTATGATCCTGAAACAGACGAATTGGTTGCTAATGCTGATCAGATTATTGATGAAGCTTTGGCGAAGAGAGTCGAAGAAATGGGTCTTGAATCTTTAGAAGTACGTTCACCACTTACTTGTGAAACCAAAAAAGGAATCTGTGCTAAATGTTATGGTAGAAACCTGGCAACTGGTAAGAAAATCCACATGGGTGAAGCGGTAGGTGTAATTGCTGCACAATCTATTGGGGAACCGGGAACTCAGTTAACATTGAGAACTTTCCACCAGGGTGGTGTATCTACAAACGTATCAGAAAATCCTTCAATCGCTGCAAGAAGAGACGGTATCGTAGAATTGGATGAGGTAAGAACGATTACTTCTGAAGACGAAAACGGAAACACTGCGGAAGTAGTAGTATCCCGTACGACAGAATTTAGATTGGTTGCTGATAACGAATCTAGAACTCCATTGATGATTGCTAACGTACCTTATGGTTCTCAATTATTGGTGAAATCTGGTGATAAAGTGAAGAAAGGAGACATCATTGCAAAATGGGATCCTTATAACGCGGTAATTATTGCAGAAAATGCTGGTAAGGTAGAATACGAAGATATTATTCAGGGTATTTCATTCCAGTTGGAAATTGACGAACAGACAGGATTTGAAGAGAAAGTAATCTCTGAATCTAGAAATAAAAAAGCTGTACCTACATTAAAAGTAGTAGATTCTAAAGGTGTTGAACAGAAAGGTTACAACTTACCGGTAGGAGCCCACTTAATGGTAAATGACGGTGAAAAAATTAAGGCTGGTAAAGTCTTAATCAAGATCCCGAGAAAATCTGCTAAGTCAGGGGATATTACTGGAGGTCTTCCGAGAGTTACAGAATTATTTGAAGCAAGAAACCCTTCAAACCCGGCGGTTGTTACAGAAATCGATGGGGTAGTTTCTTACGGAAAAATCAAGAGAGGTAACCGTGAATTGATCGTTGAAGCTAAAACTGGTGAAAGAAAAATTTATTTAGTTAAATTATCAAACCAGATATTGGTACAGGAAAATGACTTCGTGAGAGCTGGTTCGCCACTTTCTGACGGTTCAGTTACTCCGGACGATATCTTGAAGATCAAAGGACCAACTGCGGTTCAGGAATATTTAGTAAATGAAATTCAGGAAGTTTACCGTCTTCAAGGGGTGAAAATTGATGATAAGCATTTCGAAATCATTGTAAGACAGATGATGACGAAAGTATCTATCGTTGACGGAGGTGATACTCAGTTCCTTGAGGCTGCTCTAGAGCATAAAATGGATTTCTTGGAAGAAAACAACAGAGTATTTGGTCTTAAAGTAGTGACTGAAGCTGGTGATTCAAAAGAATTTAAACCAGGTCAGATGATTACTGCAAGAGAACTGAGAGACGAAAACTCTAAGTTGAAGCGTGAAGATCAGAAATTAGTTGAAGTGAGAGATGCACTTCCTGCAACAGCTACACCAGTATTGCAAGGAATTACAAGAGCGGCTCTACAAACGAAATCTTTCATGTCTGCAGCATCATTCCAGGAAACGACTAAAGTTCTAAACGAAGCAGCAGTTGCCGGTAAAGTAGATAGCTTGAACGGTCTTAAAGAAAATGTAATTGTAGGACACAGAATTCCTGCAGGTACAGGTCTTAAAGAATACCAAAATGTAATCGTAGGTTCTAAGAAAGAATTCGAAGATTTAAATTAATTCAAAATTTAATGTTCAAGGTTCAAAGATTTAATTTATTTTTGAGCCTTGAATTATTTAAACATAAAACTTAAACAAAAATAATGGACAACCAAAATCAAAACCAAGATCCAAACAACATCAACATTCAACTTAACGAAATGGTAGCTTCAGGGGTTTATTGTAACCTTGCTCTAGTAAACCATTCTCCATCTGAGTTTGTAGTAGATTTTATTCAATTAATGCCAGGTGTACAGCAAGCAAACGTGCGTTCAAGAGTAATTCTTGCTCCACTTCATGCTAAGAGAGTTCTTACAGCTCTTCAGCAAAACATCACAAACTACGAGCAGCAATTCGGAGAAATCAAAGAAGTTGAGCCTTTCGTATTAGGTGGAAACAACGTACAAGCGTAAGATTTTCTTAAATATATAAGAATGCCCCAGCGAAAGTTTGGGCATTTTTTTTGTCTAAAAATTTATTTTTTAAAATTATACATAAAAACGCTTTAAATGCTGATGTCTACTTGTTGGTTTTTAAGATCAAATTATTAAACTTTATTTAAATCTTTAATTATTAATATTAAATGACCTTTGAAACATATGCAATTGATTGAAAAAAACAATTCTGTCGGTGACTTTTATCACACACTTTTAAAAGCATAACTTTCTAAGTTTGTTGTATAATTTTAATTGAATTTATATGACAAAAACTCTACTCTTTTTGTCGGTGTTAATCTCGGGTCTTGCCTTTGCACAGGACGATCTGCTGAAAGATATCGACACTCTTCAAACAACAGAAAACAATCCGCCTGCTTTTAAAGCACTCCAGATTGTCACCGGCCAGTCTACGAAACTCACTGCTAAAAAAGAATGGTACATTGTTGTGGCGCATCGGTTCGGCGACATCAGTACAGGTTTTAAAAACTTTTTCGGTTTAGATGATGCTTCAACGAAACTGGGAGTAATCTACGGTTTGACCGACGGTTTGTCGCTCAGTTTATCAAGGGAAACAAACATGAAAACTTTTGAATTTGGAGCTAAATACGAGCTTCTAAAACAAAACGAGAACTTTCCTGTAGAAATTGTCGGTTACAATGTGATGGCTGCCAATACAGATTTAGATAAAGATAATTATCCGCATCTTCAGTTCGGTGACAGGCTTTCTTATTTAACGCAGGCTCTTATTTCACGTAGATTCAGTGACGGTTTTTCTTTACAGCTGAGTCCGTCTTACATTCATAAAAATCTGTATGATCCCAACATTGAAAAAAACAATCAGTTTTTGGCAGGATTAGGAGGAAGATACAAGATTTCTAAAAGGATCTCTATCAACGCAGAATATTTTGTGAATTTTGACAACCACAGTTTCTATAAAAATCCGCTCTCGCTAGGAATGGATATCGAAACGGGAGGTCACGTTTTTCAACTTCTATTTAGTAATTCCCAACTCAATTCCGACATCGGTTATCTGACTAACGCAACCGGAAAATGGGAAAAAGGACAGATTTTCTTTGGGTTTAATCTTTACAGGGTATTTTAAAATGAAAAAAATAATTTACATATCGGGTCTTATTCTTTTCGTTACGTCTTGTGAGAGCAGAACCTACGAAGAGATTTCAGACAATACACCGATTACGCAAACTGTACGCTACGAAACTGATGTCAAAGGGATTATCAGTGCCAATTGCATTTCATGTCACTCTGCCACGGGATCGGCTTCATTTCAGCCGTTAACGAACTACAATCAGGTCAAGAATAACATAGATAACATCATAGACAGAATCCAGAGACCAAACGGAGATCCTCAGAAAATGCCTCAAGGAGGAGCTTTATCTGTGAGTCAGATCAATACTTTCATTAAATGGAAGGCTGATGGTCTTGTGGAGAATTAAAATTTAGAATATGAAAAATTTAACAATCATCATATTTTCAATATTTTTTGGAAATATGATTTCAGCACAAAAATACAGTTCGAAAACAGGTAAAGTAAGCTTTGAAGCTTCTGTGCCATTATTTGAAGATGTATCTGCAAAGGATAACTCTAATACTGTTATTCTAAATTCAGACACAGGCGAAATGGCGTCAATATCAATGGTGAAAAATTTTCAGTTTACAGTGAAACTGATGCAGGAACACTTTAATGAAAGCTACGCCGAAACGGCAAAATATCCGAAAACGACTTTCAAAGGTAAAATACAGGGCTTTGATAAAACTAAATTGACTGCCAATCCGCAGAAATACACAATTCAGGGAACCTTAAATTTCCATGGTGTTGACAAAGCAGTTTCTTCAACTGCAATGATTTCTATGAAAGACGGTAAGATATTTATGCAGGGTGGGTTTGTAGCAAAACCGGTAGATTTTAAAGTTACTGTTCCAAAAATGGTAATGAAAAAAGTCGCTGAAAATGTGAATGTTGAATACAATTATACCCTTGTAAAACAATGAAAAAATTAATTTTAACCGGATTGTTTATCTTGAGCTTTTGTGTTGCATCGGCTCAGGACAAAGTAAAATCAGTCTTTGATATTGCGAGGAGCGGCAGTTTGACCGAACTGAAAGATTTAATGAAACAAAATCCTGATGTGATCAATGAGACCAATGACCAAAAATATTCTCCACTTATCTTAGCTTGCTACCGTGGTAATATTGAAGTGGCTGATTTTCTTGTGCATAATGTAAAGGATGTTAATTACAATTCGCCTATGGGTACTGCGCTTATGGCTGTAATATTTAAAGGTGATTTGAAATTAGCACAAAAGTTACTAGATAATAAATCTGATATCAACAGGGCAGATTCTAATGGAACAACGCCTCTTATTTTTGCTGCAAAACTAGGAAATATTGATATGGTAAAACTTCTTCAAAAATACAAAGCAGAAAAACAGACAAAAGATAACGAAGGAAAAACAGCTTTTGAGTATGCTGTGTTTTCAAAAAATCAAGAACTTATAAACGAATTAAAAAAATAAATATGAAAAAAATTGTAATTCTTTCACTTTCATTAATCGGATTTTTGAGCTCTGCTCAGCAAAAAACTACCGGAGATATCACTTTATCGCCAAATAATGGTGTAATGGCAAATTTTACTTTAGATAATGCAACTTCTAAAGTAACGCTTCTGCTGAAAGGCCCATCAGACCGATGGTTCGGATTGGGAATAGGAGTGAATGCAGGCTTCAGTATGTCTGCAGGTGATGCGCTGGTTTATTCTGCGGTTACATCTCCAATGCTGACAGACAGAAACTTCATAGGTACACAACAGCCTCCGGTTGATACCGCACAAGACTGGACAATCGTAAGTGATAATGTGGCTGCTGGAGTTAGAACTTTAACTTTAACCAGAAACTTAACCAATTCTGACACAAAGGATTTCCAGCTTCCGTATGCAACAACCAATTCGATAAGTATTGCCGGTGTAAGACCTCCTAGTGCAACCACTACAGTTGCGCCACATGGTGGAACCGCCAATGTAGGATACGCTACTGCATCTTTCACAACTGTATTGGGTGTAGACGAATTGAATGCTTTGGAAAAAAACCAGGTAAAGCTTTACCCGAATCCTGCTAAAGAAACGGTGAGTTTTAAAAATGCAGATCAAATAAAATCGATCGACATCTACGAATCTACAGGAAGAAAAGTAAGATCTGTGAAATTAGAGGGTGACAACATGAATGTTGCCGATCTGAAATCCGGAAGTTATTATCTTGAGATGACTTTAAAAGACGGAACTCTATCTTTTGAAAAATTAATTAAAGAATAATTGAAAGCCACTGAAAAGTGGCTTTTTTTAGATCTAAAAACTTCTTATTGGATGAATTGAAATATATGCTGTCAGGGTTATAAATGTCCTGCGACAAAACTTGACGTATTATAAAGTAATGCAGATTTTATTGAAATTCAAATAATATTTCATTAAGTCATTTAAATCTGCTTGCAGAAAGTGAATTTTATTTAACGGCTTAAATTTTTGTTAGATCATCGCATACTGTAACTTTGCCAAAAAATTCAGATGAAACTAAGAATACCGTTTTTATTACTCTTTATTTCAATCATTGGTTTTGCACAATCAATAACCATTGACACAGCTCAGATAATCACACCTAACAGGTTTAACAGTCAGGAAGGTAAATCAAAACCTTACGTAATCATGATTTCTACAGACGGCTTTAGATATGATTACGCTGAAAAATACAATGCTCAGAATCTTCTGAAACTTTCAAATTCAGGAATTCGGGCAAAAGCCATGATTCCGGGTTATCCAAGTATTACTTTTCCCAATCACTGGAGTCTGATTACCGGATTATATCCTTCTCATCATGGGTTGGTAGATAATTTTTTTTACGATTATAAAATCGGAAAAGGTTATGCAATGAACAAAAAAGAGAATGCCGAAGACGGAAGTTGGTACGGCGGAACTCCGCTCTGGACATTGGCTGAAAAACAGGGAATCGTAAGTGCTTCTCTGCAGTGGGTGGGTTCTGCGAGTGATGCCGGAGGAAAAAGACCGACTTATTATTATCCGTATCATGAAAAATTTAAGCCTGAAGAAAAAGTAAACAAAGTGATCAATTGGTTGAAATTACCCGAAGATCAAAGACCACATTTTATTGCGATGTACTTTCCGGAAGTTGACGGAGCCGGACATCATTTTGGTCCTGATTCTGAAGAAACTAAAAATGCAGTTCAGATTATTGATAAAGCGATTGGAAATCTCGTTAAAAAGGTAAATGATTTAGGTTTGAAAAATGTAAACTTCGTCTTCGTTTCCGATCACGGAATGATAAAAGTAGATGGCGGAAATCCGTTGGAAATACCAGCAGTTTTATTCAATAAAGATCGTTTTGATTTCTACAATTCTCAGACTTTGGTAAGAGTTCATGTGAAAAATTCTGATGAGGTAAAATCTGTTTTTAAGGAACTGAAAGCAAATAAAACTGCTGATAATAAAGTCTATTTAGATAAAAAACTTCCCAAATATCTGCATTTTGCAACGAGAGATGATCGTTATAGTAGAATAGGAGAGATTCTTTTAATTCCAAAAGCTCCAAAAGTTTTTTTGGAGAAAAATCAGACAACTTCTGTCGGAAAACACGGTTACGACCCAAAACTTGTTCCTGAGATGAAGGCTACATTCTATGCATGGGGACCGGAATTCAAAAATAATGTAGTCGTTGATGAATTTTCTAATGTAAATGTTTATCCGTTGGTCGCCAAAATTTTAGATTTAAAATTAGAAAATGAGATTGATGGAAAACTGAAAGTCCTGAAACAAACATTGAAAAAGTAAAAAACTGGACGATTTTTCAAAGATTATGATAAAATCCTATTAGTTGTAAAATCCAATAAGAAAATAGTTTCGGCGGGCCAAAGGCCCGCCGAAACTGTCTTCAAACTAAGAAATCAATCGATCCGCAAATTCTTTCGCGAAATCCTCTAATTTGGTTTCACCATCTATCGGTGAGCCATATTTAATAAAATCTTCCTGCACAATTCCGTTTCTGATTCCTCTTCCCATTTCTTCATATAGTTTTGCCATTTCTTCGGGAAGTCTGGCTTGAGACATTCCCTCAAAACTCTGTTCATCCGTAAATTCTACCCATGGTAAATCTGGTTTATCGATTGCTGCACCAAAAACCGTTGCAAAATCTCCGGCTTTTCGATTGTCGCCCACAACGTATCTGATTTTTTGATCTGATGTAATTTTTACCAATTCTTCGGCCGCAGCTTTTGCGATATCTTTCGGATGTACCAACGGAACTTTAACTTCTGCAGAATAATTTGCTCCGATGATTCCTGTAGTTTTAATCAGAGGAATATCGTTCATGAAGTTAGTATAGAAGTAGCCCGCTCTTAAAAAAGTTGAGGATACTGATTCTAGTTCACTGTATATTTTTTCGATATGATGTAAACTTGCAATCGGTCCGTTTTCTATTGGCGAATCTGCACCTACGCTGCTGAGCATCACCAGACGATTGATATTGTTGCTTGCTACAGCTTCCGCATAATTTCTTCCTATTTCAATAGTGTTTTTGACGATATTGTTATCACTTACCAAAGGCGGAGTCATCAGGAAAACAGCATCTGCACCTTTAAAAGTTTCTTTTAAAAATTGGACATCTGAAACGGAACCGATTGCGGCTTTTGCTCCCAGAGATTCAATTTCTGATCTTCTGACTTCGCTGCTGCTGATTACGGTAACATCATGGTTTTCTGTGATTAATTGTTCTGCTAATGGTTTAGCGACGTTCCCTAAAGAACCTGTAATGATGATTTTCATAAGTAGATTTTTTGCCGTTTGTATGTTGTTTAATTCTGATAACAAAGTTATATTTGTACCTACTTTTATACAAGTACTTACCCTAAAGTATGTATTATGACAGCTATTAAAGAAAACTCAACTATTCAGGAGAATAGAAAAAACTTGCTCGATCAGTGTCCGGTAATGTATGTGATGGAAAAAATTTCGGGTTTCTGGAAACCTATTATTTTATTTCAACTTTCTACTGGAGAAAAAAGGTATAGTGAACTAAAAAGGGCAATCCCTAAAGTAACGGAAAAAATGCTCATTCAGCATTTGAAACAACTTGAAAGTGACGGATTAATCATAAGAACCGCAAAACCAGTTGTTCCGCCTCATGTTACCTATAAATTGAGCGATGCCGGAAACAGACTTGCTCCCGTAATTGATGCAATGGCAGATTGGGCATATCAGGATATGGAAATGAGATATCAGTAAATTTTTTAGATAAAAGATAAAAGATAAAAGATAAAAGATCTTTCGACTAGAGTATTTTGTGTTATAAACTACTATCATCCATATAGTTTTAAAAAAAAATACCCTTCAAAAAGAAGAGTATTTTTCTATAATATTTAAATGAAGTTTATGATAAAGATTTCATATCGATCACAAAACGATATCTCACGTCGCTTTTCAGCATTCTCTCATATGCTTCATTAATTTCCTGCATTTTAATCATTTCGATTTCAGAAACGATATTGTGTTCTCCACAGAAATCAAGCATTTCCTGTGTTTCAGCAATTCCACCAATTACTGATCCTGCAACAGATCTTCTTCCCATAATCATTGGCGGTGTGAATAGTGCTTCTTCCATTTTTCCGATAAATCCTACCAAAACCAATGTTCCGTTAATGTTAAGTGTAGCAACATAAGGATTCACATCGTGATCGTAAGGAACCGTGTCAATAATTACATCAAACTTGCCGCTCACTTCCTTCATTTGAGCATCGTCTGTTGAAATTACAACATGATCTGCTCCCAAATTTTTTGCATCATCAGATTTTCCCGGCGATCTTGAAAACAACGTCACCTCAGCTCCCAAACCTTTAGCAAGTTTAATTGCCATATGTCCTAATCCGCCTAAACCTACGACAGCAACTTTAGAATCAGGTCCTACATTCCAATGTTTTAACGGAGACCAAGTGGTAATTCCTGCACAAAGAAGTGGTGCTACTGCTGCTAAATCTAAATTTTCAGGAATTTTTAAAACATGACCCGCATCTACCACTACTTTCTCAGAATATCCTCCAAAAGTATGACCTCCCAAATGTTCATCTTTTCCGTTGTAGGTACCTACAAATCCTGTTTTACAATATTGTTCAAGATCTTTCTTACAGCTTTCGCAAGTTCCGCAAGAGTCTACAATACAGCCGACTCCGGCAAGATCTCCGACTTTAAATTTTGTAACATCACTTCCAATTCTTGTAATTTTTCCTACAATTTCGTGACCAGGAACGGCAGGATATTTTGTTCCTCCCCAATCATTTCTTGCCGTGTGAAGATCAGAATGACAAACACCACAGTAAAGAATTTCAATTTCAACGTCATTTGGTGTTGGTTCTCTTCTTTCGATGTTCATTTCTTTAAGGTCGGCTTCCTTAGATTCCGTTCCGTAAGCTTTTACTGAATATGAATTCATTTTTTTAATTTGTTAATTATTTAAGACTATACAAAAATCGATTCTTTTTACTAAAAACCAATTATACCTTTACTGAAAGATTTATGTAATACAGATATTCTTCTTGGCCTCAATTAAATTTTAGAAAGCGGAAATTATATCCTGAAATACGGTCAAAAAATAATTCAAATACTTTGTTTTTAAATTAAACAATATTAATTTTATCACAATATCAAAACCGGGATCTGTAAATCAGGTGTACTAAACAAAATACCGAGTATACTAAGCAAAATACCGAGTGCACTAAGATAAATCGGGAGTTACTTATCATAAAGATCAAGTGCAATAAGAAAAATGCCTGCAGAACTAAGGATAATATATGATCAACAAGAAGAAAATCTTAGCAAAGTAGAGTGAAAATCTACTGAACTGAATACAATCAATACTGACAAATGACATTACATAACAATAATGCAACCTATCTTTTTGAAACTTCTTTCGGGAAGGTTTTAGGCTTAAAAGAAAAGGGTATCATCAAAGCAAAAAGCATTCGGTATGCGCATTCTGAGAGGTTTAAAAAACCAATTCCGGCCTCGGCATCCACTTCTGAGATTTTGTTTTCTGAAAAAACGCCTGTCTGCCCGCAAAATATCAGTCCGCTTTTAGAAAAAATGATTGGTAAGATAAATTTAGACGATTTTGAAATTGATGAATCCCCGCAATATCTTTCTGTTTTTCGGCCAGATCATTTCACTGAAAATGAAAAATTGCCTGTCATCGTCTGGATTCACGGCGGTTCTTACGAGTTGGGCTGCGGAGATTTATCAACAGCCGATCCTACCGATTGGGTGAGAGAAGAAAATATCATCATCGTAACAGTTTCCTATCGTTTAGGAATGTTCGGATTTTTGGGCGGAACTGAAGAAAAACCGGCAAATCTTGGATTATTCGATATCATTGAAGGACTCAGATGGATCAAAAAACACATCTTATATTTTGGAGGAAATCCTGAAAATATTACTTTGTTCGGACAGTCTTCCGGAGGCGATGCTATTGCCGATCTTATGATTTCTGATGGAGTAGAAGGTCTTTTTCATCGTGCAATTATTCACAGTGCGCCTTTAGGTTTAAAGAAAAACAGAGAAAAAATGTCTTCGGAATTTTTAACAAAAACAGCAGATGTAACCGCTGACTCAGATGCTTTTGAAGTCGTTCAGAATTATAGAAATCACAGGCCTTCTTTTTTTAAATATGGTCTGAAAGCTGCCATGCCTTTTGCGACTCAATATGGTTTTCCACCTTTATGCAGAGAAAGCGAAGTGGAAGAACAATGGAAGAAAAGTGCCGGAAAGTATGATGTTTTAATTGGAATTAATGACGAAGAGACCGCTTTTTATCTTAGAACTTCGGAGACAATGAATCGTTTTCTTCCCATAAAAATTATTAACAAGACGATTCGCACAACTACAGAAATTATTTACGGAAAACCGGCAAAAGATTTCGCTGAAAATTTTGCGGATGCAGGAGGAAATGTTTATTTATTCAGAATTCATCCCAGATTTACTTCGAATCATTTTATGGGAGCTCATGCGATTGATCTGCCTTTTATTTTCGGAAATGAAAATGGTTGGAAAAATGCGGGAATTTTAAACAACATTCCGTGGAAATATATTGATGAAAATGGAAAAAAGCTTCGTGCACTTTGGGCAGAGTTTGCCACAGAAGGAAAAATTTCCGATCTTTCTGACAGACCGGAAATTTTAGAACTACGAAAAGTTTAGTTTAAGAATTAGATACGAATGTTTTGACCATCACACAAAATAATTTGAAATTCTTACTTTAAATTTTTGTCATTCGTTTTGAGTAAAGCTTATTCAGGAATCCAAACGCTCACATTGCCGGCGGGAACCGGAAAATCTGCCCATCCGTCTTCGCGAATTACAATCTTCTCCTCAGATCTTCCCAGCACATCATAGAAAGTTTTTCCTACGTATTTTTCACCCATTTCCATAGGTTTTACGTAAGAATCTTTGTTGCTTAATACAACTGCACAACCTTGATGTTCATCATCACCTTCACGAGTCCATCCAATACAGTTAGCGTCTTCAAAATAATCTTTCTGTGCACCATATGCGTTTTCCTTTCGTGCTTTCAACATTTCTTCGATGCCATCTACTTTATCCAAAAATATTTCCTGCTCGTTACCTTCGCGGTCATTGTCCTTATAGTGAGCGCCATATAAATCGGGATAAAATACACAAGGATAACCTTTTTCTCTCAAAAGAATCAGTGCATAAGCGAGAGGCTTGAACCAATTTTCTACTGGAGCTTCCAGATCTTGTAACGGCTGCGTATCATGATTGTCGACAAGGCTTACAGAATGTTCCGGGTCAGCATCGGTTAAAGTCATGTCGAAGATTCTTCTAAGATCATAAGAATCTCCTTCTTTAGATGCTGTATGTAGATTATTTTGCAGTGAGCTGTCAAAAAGGCTCATGCATCCTTCGGTTGCGTCAATGTATTTCTGAAGCAGATTGAGTTGTCCGGGAGCCCAATATTCTCCTACTGCAAAAATATTTTTACCGGAATTAGCTCGTAATAACGTAAGCCATTCTTTATAAAAGTCAAAAGATATATGCTTAAGAGCGTCCAGTCTTACGCCGTCAAAATTAGTTTCTTCAAAATACCATTTTGCCCAATTGTTGAGCTCTTCTCTTACGTGTGGATTTCTATGCTCAACGTCATTAAACATCAGATAATCGTAATTACCTTTCTCATCATCGATCATTTCTTCCCAGTCGTTTCCGTATTCAGACTGTATTTTGTAAATGTGTGATTCTTTTCCTTCTGCGTAATCAACTCCGCTGAAGCAGGTGAAATTCCATTCAAAATCTGAATATTTTTTACCTCTTCCGGGAAATGTAAATTTTGTGTATGACTGAATATCTGCAAATTCAGAGATTATTTTTTCACGGTTGTTTTCATCGACTTTCGCGGCTTTGAATGTCTCAAGCTCGTCACCGCCTGCTTTATGACCTAGAACTACATCTACAATAACCTGGATATTCTGCTTTTGTAAAGCTGCTATGGCATTTTTATAATCTGTTTTGGTTCCGTATTTCGTGGGGATGCTGTTTTTCTGATCAAATTCTCCCAAGTCATAAATATCATAAGCATCATATCCGATGGAAGTTGCACCGTCTGTCCCTTTATATGCCGGCGGAAACCAAACCGACGTAATGCCTAGTTGTGATAAATATTCTGCATTTTTCTCGGCTTCTTTCCATAGCTTACCTTCTCCTTCGGTATACCAGTGGAAATACTGAATCATTGTCTGGTTCATAGTTTATTGATTTAGTGTATAATTTAATGAAAGTTATCGGTATAGGATCATTCAAATTCCTGAAACGGGATTTTTAGTTGAACTGATACCTGTTTTTTCTCTTCTGTATTGAGATGAGAAAGTGATAATCCCAATAATCGTACCGCTTTATCAAAAGGGCGTAGTTCCCAAAGCTTTTTTGAAGTTTGAAAAAACTCAGCGGGCGATGAGAAATATTCTTCTTTTGTGATACTTCTCGTATACAGTGAAAAATCTTTGTACTTTATTTTTAAAGTTAAAGATCGTCCCAAAACGTTGTTTTTTTGCAGGCGCTGATGAAGTTCTTCGCTAAGACTGTTTAGCTTTTCGTCAATCTGCTGTTCATCTGCAAGGTCTTCAAAAAAAGTTCTTTCTACGGCAACGCTTTTTTGAATTCTGTGAGGTTTTACTTCAGAGTTGTGAATTCCGCGAACGACATTGTAGTAATATCCGCCAGATTTCCCGAAGAGCCTCGTAAGATCTTCCAGCGTTCGTTTTTTTAAATCTTTTCCCTTAAAAATTCCGAAAGTAAACATTTTATTGGCAGTTACTTTTCCGACTCCATAGAATTTTTCTACAGGAAGCTCTTCTAAAAAAGCTTCCATCTTATCGGGATGTATGGTTTTCTGTCCGTTAGGTTTATTGATGTCTGATGCTACTTTCGCTAAAAATTTATTGATTGCAATTCCTGCAGAAGCCGTCAAACCGGTTGCTTCAAATATTTTCTGCCGAATTTCCTTAGCAATTTGATTAGCCGATTCTATTCCTTTTTTGTTTTCTGTAACGTCGAGATACGCTTCATCTAAAGAAAGAGGTTCTACAAGGTCTGTATATTCGTAAAATATTTCTCTTATTTTTCTGGAAATTTCTTTATAACGTGAAAATCTGGGAGGAACAAATATAAGATGTGGGCATTTTTCTTTTGCAGTTTTACTTGGCATTGCAGAACGCACTCCATATTTTCTGGCTTCATAACTCGCTGCTGAAACTACACCACGATGACCGCCGCCCACGGCGATTGCTTTTCCCTTCAGTTCAGGATTGTCGTGCTGCTCCACAGAAGCATAGAATGCATCCATATCAACATGTATAATTTTGCGAACCGGCAAAGAAAAATCCATATCACAAAGATATGGATTCTGTTATTTCTGTTTAAGTTTAAATAAATGTCGGCTCTGCTTATTTTAAAAGCTTATCAATTGTTGCCTGAATTTCCGGATCTTCCGGCGTAATAGCATAATACTTTGCAATTTTAGATTGCTGATCAATTACCATGTATCTTGGGATCCAGTTAAGCTCGATATAATCATTAAAGTCATTTTTAAAGCCTGAAGTAAACCAGTAATTTTCTTTTTCTTTCATATTAAATTTTTCTAGACTTCGATCAAAACCTTCTTTTGTACGATCCAGAGAAAAGAAAACAAAATCTACATTGGGATTATTTTTTTCGAGTTCGAGAGCTTTCGGAAAAGCTTTCAGGCAATCTCTGCACCAACCGGCCCAAAAATCGATCACGACGACTTTGCCTTTGTGCTGATTAAGAATTTCCTGAACCGTAATACTTTTTCCCTCTTCATTTTCTAATTTTTGACTAAGAGCATTTTTCGAAAATTCTTTCTTCGAAGCATCGGGTGCCTTTTGCGAACATCCCAAAGTGAAAATACTTAACATCAAAAAAGTCAACAGCTGTTTCATATTCAAAATTTTTACAAATCTAGCAAACGGATCTCAACTTATGACATGAATATCATGAATTAGGATAAATTGATATATCGAAAAATTCTATTCTGAATCAGTTCAAAAGAAAAAATCCGCAACAATGTCGCGGATTTTATTTATTTTTTGTTGATATAGTCTAAGATCATTTGATTAAATTCTTCTTTTCTGTCAATGATCACATTGATCGGCCAATAGTAGACAAGCTCTCTCAGATAATCAAATGTTTTCAGGCGAACATAATCTTTTTCAGTTGTTAAGATCAATTTGTATTCGCCGAGTTTTTTGTATTCTGCAACAATGTTTTTTATATCTGCATCAGAAAAATTGTGATGATCTCTGAATTTTAAATGTTTTACTTTCTGGGAAAATTTAGCCAAATGATCCAGCAGAGGTTTAGGGTTGGCAATTCCGGTAATTAGAAGAATATCGTAATAATTCAGATTATTGTCGGGCAGAATTTTTTCTCTGGAATACACATTTTCATCGTATCCGATAGATGAAAAAAAAACTTTTTGTTTGTACGATGGCTTTATTCTCGAAATATAATATTGCTTTGTTTCTTCGGTCAGCTCATCGGGACATTTGCTTACCATAATGATATCTGCGCGGCCTGCACCTGCTCGTGATTCTCTAAGATCGCCCGCCGGAAGAAGGTGATCTTTAAAATAGGGATCATTAAAATCTGTCATCAAAATATTGAATCCTGCTTTGATGGCTCTGTGCTGCATGGCATCATCTAAAACGAGCACATCAAGATCCATATCATCAATCACTTTTTTAGCTCCCGGAACTCTTTCTTCAGAAACTGCGATGACAAAACGGTTTTTAAATCGTTCAAACAGCTGCATGGCTTCATCTCCTACGGTTTTGTAGTTGCTCTCGTAGTTGGTCACATCATAACCTTTCGTTAACCTTCCGTAACCTCTTGAAAGAACACCGGTTCTGTAGTATTTTGACAGGAAAGTTGCCAGATACATGACCATCGGAGATTTTCCGCTTCCGCCCACAGAAAGATTGCCGACGTTGATGATCGGAGTTTTGAATTTTGTAGATTTAAAAATCCCCAGATCATACATGCTGTTTCGGATGCCCGTAACCATGTTGTAACCCAGAGAAAAAGGATAGAGATACCATCTTTTCATACGATTGCAAAAATAACAATTTCAGGTGTATTTTGCTGCTTATTGCAAATGACTTTTCAACATTTATTGTAAAAATATCATTCCGCAGTATCAGCAAATTAAAGTATTTTTGCAAGTCAATTGCATTACTTTGAGATATTTCATAGAGTTTTCTTACAACGGCAAAAACTATTTTGGCTATCAGATTCAGCCGAAGGATATTTCTGTGCAGGAAGAACTGGAAAAAGCACTTTCCACCATTTTAAGAGAAAAGATAAAGACTACCGGAGCGGGTAGAACTGATACGGGAGTTCACGCAAAAAAAATGTTTGCGCATTTTGAAACTCAGCAGGTTTTGAGTGATCAGCTTATTCATAAAATGAACAGTTTTTTGCCGCCGGATATTTCCATTAAAAGGATTTTTCCTGTGAAGGATGGTTTTCATGCACGTTTTGATGCAACTTTCAGAACTTATGAGTATTATATTTCATTAGAAAAAAATCCGTTTACTCAAGATTCTGCCTGGCAGCTTTGGCGAAGAAATATTGATGTTGATAAAATGAATGAAGCCTGTAAAATATTATTCGAATATGAAGATTTCACAAGTTTTGCAAAGCTCCATACAGACAACAAAACCAATCTCTGCAAAATCTACAAAGCAGAATGGGAGCAAAACGGAACGGAGTTAAGATTCACGGTTTCAGCCAATCGGTTTCTCCGAAATATGGTCAGAGCAATTGTAGGAACAATGGTGGATGTGGGTTCGGGCAAAATTCAACCTGAAGACGTCAGAAATATCATAGAAAATAAAAACAGAAACTCAGCAGGAACATCTGCGCCCGCCCACGGACTTTTTTTGGTGGATGTAGGCTATGAATTTTATTTAAACCAATTTAAAAACTAATAATTTATGATGTCAATTTTTATCTTAATCGGAGCATACAGATATTATGCGGGTTTAGCTGAGAGATTTGGAAAAATAAAATGGCAGTTTGGGCTTTTGGCTATTGCAATATATTTAGGATTTCAGATCGCTTTTTTAATAGTTTACGGAATGTACGAAGCATTTACAGGTTCTGCAAATGACAACAATTATACAGGTTTTTCATTGATTAACATTATAAGTTGGTTCTTTGCGATCGGTGGTGTTTATGCGGTTTATCATCTTCTCGAAAGAAAATTTAAGAGAGAAAGTATTAAAAAACCTATATGGGAAATTGAAGAAATAGGTACAAAAGAAAAAGTTTAATTCTTTAAAATCATCATGTCTTATCTGCTTCCTTATTTATTCTGTAAATCACAGGATAGGAAATTTTCTATGACTATTTGAAGATGGAGTAAAGGCTGTAAAATTATAAAGCCGTATTTTTGCATAGAATTTTTCTAATTAATTCTTTACGTCAATTTCAATAATGAAAAAACAAGATACGTGGGCAATTGTAAAAAGGCTTTTCTTCATTGGTATGAAGTTTCGGTCTTGGTTTATTTTTACCCTGATTATATCCATTATACTTTCCATCGTTTCTACATACAGGCCATATCTCACCATGCAGATTGTAGATAATGATATTACAAAACTGAAAGATAAAGCCTTGATGATGAAGCATATTTATGCTTTGGTCGGTTTAGTTTTTGCAGAAACCATATTAAATTTCTTTTTGGTTTATTTTTCAAATTTTATTTCGCAGAATGTTATCAGAGACATTCGCGAAAGATTATACAATAAATTAATTTATTTCAGAACCGCTTTTTTTGATAAAACTCCTATCGGGCAATTGGTTACCCGAGCGGTTGGTGACGTAGAGACTATTGCTACAGTTTACACCGATGGTTTTCTCATGGTTTTCGGAGATGTTTTGAGAATTATCTTCGTTCTTTTTATGATGTTTCAGGTAGATGTTCACCTGAGTTATATTTCTCTTGCGATTTTACCTTTAATGGTTGTCATTACAAGATTTTTTCAGAAACGGCTTAAAAAAGCTTTTGGCGATGAAAGATCATGGACTTCAAACCAAAATTCGTTTGTACAGGAAAGATTAGCCGGAATGCCTATCATTCAGGTTTTTAACAGACAACAGGCGGAGTTTAAAAAGTTTGACGACATCAACATTACTTTGAAAAATGCTTTGCTAAGAACGGTTTTTATCTTCTCGTTATTTTTTCCTGTTGTTGAATTAATCTCTTCACTTTTTATTGGTTTCGTATTATTCTACGGCGGCTATATTACCATCAGCGCGGGTGTTGTGATTGCGTTTATTCAGTTTATATCAATGTTAATTCGTCCTTTAAGACAAATTGCTGATCGCTTTAATAATATCCAAAGAGGTATTGTAGGTGCAGAGAGAGTTTTGGGAATCATGGATGAAGATTATGCGATGCCGAACAACGGAAAAATTTCCAAAGATCATTTCGACGGAAAAATAGAGTTTAAAGATGTACGATTTGCTTATGACGACAAGCAGGAAGTCTTAAAAGGAATTGATTTTAAAGTAAATCCCGGAGAAACTGTAGCTATTGTAGGTGCAACAGGAGCCGGAAAATCTACGATAATCAGTTTAATTACAAGACTGTACGATATTAATTCCGGTGAAATTTATATCGACGATGTTGAGTTGAAAGATTACGAACTTTATAACCTCAGAAGTCATATTGGAGTTGTTTTACAGGATGTTTTCCTGTTTCACGGAAGTATCTTTGAGAATCTTGCTTTCGGAGATGACACGGTGACTTTAGAAAAAATAAAAGCCGGAGCAAAGGAAATTGAGGTTGATGATTTTATAGAAAGTCTTCCCGGAGGTTATGAATATGTGGTGAGCGAAAGAGGCTCATCTATTTCGCTAGGACAAAGGCAGTTATTGTCGTTCTTAAGAGCTTATCTGTCTGATCCTAAGATTCTTATTCTGGACGAGGCAACCTCATCAATCGATCACGAAAGTGAAAAACTGATTCAGAGAGCGACAGAAAAAATTACCAAAAACCGTACATCAATTATCATTGCACACAGACTTTCAACGATTGAGAAGGCAGATAAAATCATCGTAATGGAACACGGTAAAATCGTTGAAGAAGGAAAACATCTTGAACTTCTAGACAAAAACGGTTATTACGCAACTTTATATAAGGCGCAGTTGCGACATGAGATCGAAGTTCAGTAGAATATTTAGATTAATTATAATCCGTAAGGAATAAAACCGAGATCTTTTTCCCACCCGTTTCCGTACTTTTCTGTAAGACTTTTGGCAACAAACTGATTGTTTTCTTTTGCTTTTTTTGACTGAAACTGGCTAATGACGCAATTCTGGTAAATTACATAAATACCGTATTTTTTTGTGAACTCTTCATGGTTTCGAGACATGATTCCGAACTGCATGAAGTGCGGCAGACTTTCATTCGGTAAAACCTTTTTGCTATTTTCTGCTTTGGATTTTGTGTGAAAAGAATTTTCCTTCGATTGCTTCTGAGCGAATGTAAGAGCTGAAAAAGTCAGTAACAGTAAAGCGGAAAATGATTTAAGTTTATTCATCGTTTATATTTATTCTTTTGATGCAGATTTTTCATCATAGTTAAATCAAAAAATCACTTTTACAGGATTTTTTTTAATTTATTGATAAATGACGTCTTATTTTAATGCATATTCCTTTTCAAGTATTTCTTTAAATTCATCTTTTGTAACACCACCTTTAGAAGAAAAATTTATATTTATTAAATACTCCTCAACGTAAAACTGATTTTTACCATACACCATATCAAGAATGTCCTGAAGATAAAATTGCTCTGCTTCAATTTTGTAAATTTTGTTATCCCGAATATCATTAGAAAATTTCTGAGTTTGATTCTGATGAAATAGAATTTGTTCTTCAATTCTTAAATTATAACTTTTTGTATGTTCTTCGATCGAACCGGAAAATAGTAAAAATATTGCAGGAATAATTATAACAGCAGTGAAATTCCATAATGCATGATAAATAAAACCGTAGTAAAAATTAATTCTGACACGGATATAGCTAAGTACAAATCCCCCGGAAAGCTGACTCAAAAGTATAAGTGGCAGCAAAGCATAAAATATTGCAGAGTCGTTATAGTAATTACTTACATGCACTAAACCGAATGAAATACTGGTGATGTAGACTAAATAAGGAAAATACTGATCCCATTTCTGTCTGTTGATTTTTCCCGCGAATACAGAATTATATCTAAGGACTAACCTGAAGACGAATTCTTCTAAAAATGGAACTGTGAGAATAATCCAAAAAATAATAGCGTGAAATGTTTTAAATTTATATGGTAAACTTGGTACTTTCACAGTCATAAATTGGTTGATTAGATAATCAATCGGTAATATAATGATCAGCGTAAAAAGCAGTTCAATTATAAGAAATCTAAAAACAAACAACAGTCTGTCATTGACTGAGAGGTTAATTTGCTGGTCGCTGGGGTTTTTTAAAAAGTTGAAAAAATCTGATAGCAGCATTTTTGAGCTTACCTTTTGAACGTTCTTTATCATCATTTGTTAGTTGTCAGTTTGTCTTTTTCGTTACACAGATATTACCATTCTATATAGTTTGTTAACATTCAGTTCATATTTAATTCATTTTTATGTAATAACTATACAGTTAGGTATAGTTTTTGATATAAAATATTATCGTAATATATTTCGTAAACCCTACTGATATTTCATACAAATTTCATAAATTTATTAAAAATTGAGAGTCTGTTTGAATTTAACAGGGGTTACACTAACAAAAAGATAGAAATTTAACCTAAACAAAAAATTATAAGAAATGAATAACATACACGACGAATTTCAGATTTTGAAAGAAGAATTAAAAAAATTAAATATTGATGTGCAGAAAGTGGTAAAGGTAGGAAACGGAAGTATGGATTTCCATGAAGTTTTCTACAAATCTCCAAGATATGATGACGTAAGAACTGTTTATGTGCAACGTCATACGTTAGATCATCTTATTGAAAAATTTAAAGATGCTTACAAATAAAAAATACCGTTCGTTGTGAACGGTATTTTTGCATATTATAATGGTAATTAAAATCTATAACCCAAAGAAAAACCACTTCTGAAGCCTGCCCACGGTCCATCAACTTTAATTCTGGCTCCGTTGGTGTTAGTTTCTACGGTGTAATCTACAAAAGGAATATCAAGATTCTCGATCTCTCGTTTCAATTCTGCCTGCATCTCCGGAGTCAGAAAAATATCGCTTGTAAGGCTAAAATCTCCCTTCCCGGAACCATAATGTGCACCTGCGATCCAGAAATCTAAAACAAAACTATGTTGCTTGTTTAAGAAAAACTGCGCGCCTACCATCAAGCCTCCACTATTTCCTTTGGCATCCCCTAGACCTTTTAGCGGAATCGGAATTGTAGTACCAAACGCGCTGTAGTCATATGTGTAGTCAAATGTATTGGTAGAAACTTTCGAGTAGCGGTAATATGGTGCAAAGTAAAAACCTTTGCCATATCCCTGGCCAATGTAAAATCTTGGCTCTATGGTAAAATTGGTAGCCTTTATTTTAAGATTCTTAAAATCTTTCTCATCTTCTTCGTTAAGAAAAGCATTCATAAAAGGAACTTTTCCTTCTGCGACGGTTCCAAAACCGACATTGATTGCAAACCATCTGTTGATCGATCTTTCGTAAGAAATATTAATGTTTCTGAAAGCGTATCCCGTCACATTGGTTTTGACGATGTTCATTTTATCCTCGGCGACTGTATTTACTTCAGTTACGGCGGTTTCCTGCGCACTTACAGTAGATATAAAGAGGAGTGGAGCAATGATTAAAAGTTTTTTCATGGCAGTAAATTTTACTTTAAATTAAATAAATTGATGATTGGTGTGATGAATTTTAAAACAATTTTAAATTACAATTTCGTTAAATCAAAAACCGTTCTAAAAAAATTTAAAACGGCTCGTATTTTTTCAATTAGTTAAAGATAATTACTTTTTAATGAATTTTACACTTTCAGACTGTGATTTATTTCCAGAAACTTCAATAAAATAAGAAGCAGAAGGCAATTCCGAAATCTGTATTTTTCCTGATTTTAAATCTGACATTTTAATCAATTTTCCGTCTAAACTGTAAATGTTGGCTGTAGAATATTTTGACAGATCTCCTTGGAATTCAATAAAAATCGGATGCGGGATTAGGATAAATTTTGAATGAATCTTTTTTCGTGAAATCAGATACTGCCAGAAAAGTTTCATTAAGAGCCTGTGCAATATTGGTGCTTTGTGGAGTTCCCTGCACTGTAATTACAGCATTCGTTGTGCTTAGAAGCGGAAATTTGTGCACGCTGTCATAATAAGAATATGCTGTATTCACAACCGTTCCCACAGAAAACCCAAACACCGTCAGATTAAAATTCTGTACAGATTTAATCCTTAAAATATTGGTGTAGGTTTTCGATCCAATCAGAAGCGTTCCTGATGCGTCTGCGTCAATAGTGATAGTTCCGCTGAAATTTCCTGAACCAGCGGTAGATGAAAAAGTTCCTGCGGCGGCATCATTTTCAGAAAATCCAAAGCCTGCAGGATAACTGATAAATGTTCCGTTGTTCGAAGAAAAGTTGAGGGTTGCATCGGTGGTTACCAGTCCTGTAATTTCCAATTTTGTGGCGGTCTGCTTATAATAAACTGTACTTCCTCCGCCCACCATTTTGAGGGTCGACCCCGGAAATGTAGTTATTTCGCCTGCTGATGGAGCAGAGTAGGTCGTTACCGATGCGGATCCTTGTGTCAGACTGCTGTTTGTGAAAGTTGTATTTGCTCCGGTAGCCGAATTATTTACGGTTCCGTTCACATTCACATTATTTATGGTTTCGCCGATCAATGGATCATTAAATGCTTTTGTAATCGTTGTTTGTGCAGATAAAACCGCAGCAGATGCACATAAAAAGAATAAAGTTGTTTTCATATTTACTTTTTCGATAAAGATAATCAAAAAGTAAATCGATTTTTTATTTATTTGATAATCAGGTTATAGTGAATTTTGTAATCCTCAATTTTATTGCTGAGATTTAAAATGTTTTATGATCCAGTTTAGGCATTCCTCAGAATCCATGATACTCCAGGAATGCGGATGTCTGATGCCCTCAGGTCTTATCCCTCTGTCGTTAGTAATAATTAAATCGGCATTTTTGTGTCCTTTTAGTTTTAGTAAATTCATCATTGCGGTAATATCTGTGCAGTTGAGGTCGTAGAGATCTCTTCCTCTATTCTGCATCTGCCAAATAATTCCGGGCTCAGTATACATCAGAATCGGAATGTTTAAAAGATATTTTGCGTTTCCGCCGTCTTTATCACGATAGGTAAACATCGATTTCTGCAAATATTTTTCTCTGTTTTTATCAGGCTTTCCGATGGCTGCTACCAATTCTTTATTAAACATCTTAGCTTCGTTTACTGCTGCTTCCGAAAAATTTCTTTCAATATCTCTTTCCAGTCGGTAGTACATATTTTCATAATCTAGCGGTGGGTCTATGGCAAATATCGAATTGGGAACGAAGTAAGTATTCTTATCACGTACAGCACTTTCTGCGTAGGTAACAGCCAACATTCCGCCACCGGAAAGACCGCCAATAGAGATTTTACTTTTAGGAATTTTATATTTTTCGACATTGTCTTTAGCAATTCTGTCAAGAAATTTCTGATCTTCTTTAAAGAAAAAATCTCCTTCTTCTTCCCAGTTAGGAAAGAGCACCAGAATGTTTTTATCAAAGGCCAGTTCTTCAAGATAAATTTGATTCATCACCCTTTCTGCACTTTCGCCACCACCCGGCAGCACAATGATCATTCCTTCAGGTTGATCTTCCGGAACGATGCGGTAATAGAAGTTTTTAGAGTCAGAGAAGGTTACTTTTTCTGCCTCCTGTGAAAAGGTTTTAGAAAAAAAGAAAATAAATAGCAACGTAAGAAAAGAGTATTTCATATTTGGGTACAACAGTTAAAGTATAAGTTGATGACAACTCAGAAAGTGCAGATATTACATTGCTTTTAGTTTTTTCTTAAGATTTTCTCCATTGCTTTCCCTTTTGCCAGCTCGTCAACCATTTTATCAAGATATCGAATGTTTCTCATCAGTTCCTCCTCTATCTCTTCTACACGATACCCGCAAATGACGCCTTTTATTAAAACAACATTAGGATTTATTTGTGGCGCTTCATCAAAAAAGGTTTTAAAATCTGTTCTGTTTTGCAATATCTCTTCGAGGCTTTTTTCATTGTATCCTGTCAGCCAAAAAATGATCTGATGAAGTTCTTCTCTTGTTCGGCCTTTCTTCTCTGCTTTTGCAATATAATGTGGGTAAACGCTGGCAAATGATGTCGTAAAAATTCTTGTGTTTTGCATTTGTATTTAGATTTTGATGTCAGTTAACTTTCTTTATGTAATGAAGAATGAATTGAGGCAGAAAGAAAACATTCAAAGCAGATAAGAAAATAGGCAAACAAATATTTCTTCATAATTCTAATATTCTCTCGTAAAAATAATAAAAAACCGTTTTACATAAGTAAAACGGTTTATAAATAGCAAGAAAGTTTTCACTGTGATGATGAATTTGAGATCACTATATTTAAGCAGCAATACCTTGAATTATAATCAATAATAAAATTATTTCTTAGTAAAAGCAATTCTCAGCAACCTCCTTTTCGCAGAATTCTTTTAAAGATTACTTTACCATCTTGTGCTGCAGATTCGCATGATATGATCGGATAAAAATATTTCGGAGCATGGGATACGTAGTGACTTTTTATTACTATTTTATCGTTCACTTTCAGGTTTTTTAATTGCTTAAGCTGCGTTTTTTCTGCATCAAATGTTACGATATAGTCATCATTATTAATCCTGATCATCATTCCAAATCCCAATTTCGATTCTTGCGGAAGAGAAAGTGATGTTACAACTCCTTCCATACCAGTAAAATTTTTAAGGTTTTTCCAGATTTTATCTTCCGCGGCATACACCTTTTTTCCTGCAGGAGAAACTTCCCACTTTTTGAAATTAACGCCTGCAGGTGTAGCTTCCCATTTTTCCTTTTCCAGGTCTCTTTCTGTGGAAGTCAGTGTTTTTACTGATATTTTTTGTGCAGTTTCATTCTTAATTTCGCGATTGGCAAATAGAAATCCGCTTGCTACAACAAGTGTTGCGGCCATTGCATACATTAGTTTTTTCATAATTTTTTAGATTTAAATTGTTAGACATTTCCTGATCAGTCAGATTTGATACGTGATACTTTTGTTTTGATCAGATTTGTTCAGCGAAAATACTTTGATATTTTTCAGATTTGGGGATTCAGATTGTAAATAAAATTGTAAACTTTGTAAATAATGACTTGACACTATGCAAATTAGCCAAAATCTCTTCTCTGGATCACGCAAATACATTTTCTTATTGATTTTGCTCTCAATGATCTTTACCATTTTTGCGGCTTTCGATACAGACAGTCGTGAAGACTTTGACGTTGCCAAGAGGGAAGTGTTACTTAGAAGGGTAGGACATGAATTGCTTTTGCAGTCGGGCGACCGTACTTCAAGAGTCCTTCCTGTAAAAAAGATCGGAGAAAATGAATATCAAATTAGTTTTGAGGATGAACTTACTTTTCAACCCGATTCTTTGGTAAATCTTACTAAACGTCTGCTGGCTAAAGATCAGATGTCAAGTGATTATATTGTCAACGTTCTCAACTGTAAAAACTCCAGTGTCGCTTATGGATATTCGGTTTCCAGGAATCAAAAAGATGACATTGTATCTTGCCTGGGAAGAAAACAACCCAAAGCTTGTTATATGATCAACCTTAAATTTAAACCCACTGCGATCAACACTACCAAAGGTGCTTTTCTTGTTGGTGGCTTTTCGTTTTTAGCTTTTATGGGTCTTGTTTTATTTAAATCTAAATCTTTAAAATCAAGAAAAGCTGTACCCGAAATTCAGCAAAATGATCTTTTCACTTTGGGTTCGATAGTATTTGATTCCAAAAACAGAAAACTGATCATTGATGATAAGACCATCGATCTTACTGCAACGGAAAGTAGAGTATTGCTCATTTTCGCATCGTCTCCCAACGAAATCATCGAGAGAAGCCGACTGCAAAAGGAAATCTGGGAAGATGACGGCGTGATTGTAGGACGAAGTCTGGATATGTTTATCTCAAAACTCAGAAAAAAACTAGAGATCGATCCTCATATTAAAATTGTGGTGATCCGCGGGAAAGGGTATAGGCTGGAAATTAATTCTTAAGAGAACTGTTGGGTCTAAATTGTTCTTGTTAAAAGTTACAATTGATAATATTTGAATATCCTAGAGATTGAAAAGGCTTGTAAAGTGCTGAAATGTAACAAATTGTACTTGATTGCCTCTTCGGAGTGGTTGATTGCCTTTTCGGAATAGTTGATCGCGTCTTCAGAATGGTTGATTGCTTCTTCTAACTGGTTGAACGGCGGTTCGAAACACTTAATTGCCTCTTCGAATTGGTTAATCGCTTCTTCGAAATGATTGATTGACTTTACGAATAAGTTGACGCCTTCAACGGATCAGTTGAAAGTTATGTTGAAGTGGTTGAAGGTTTTATCGAAATGGGTTTGTGGCTTTTTGCTTTTATGACATTGGAAACTCTTTTGCTGCACCGAAAGTATAAGTCACGGGATTGGAAATCTGCAACATCTAGCTAACGGTTTGCGGCTTGGCGAAGGTAGCGATTTAACCACAAATGTTGATGCGGAGAACCAAACTTTGATTAACCACAAATGTGTCTGCGGAACACGAAACCGCCACTTTTGCCAAACCGCTGTTACAAGCTGCCCTTTTTTTGTCATTATTTTAAAGTTCTTTTATTCCTGTCCGTTTTAAATAATCATATGTTGTATCGTAATTTTTATTTGGTCTCGTGTGGTCAGTCTCAGAACCTTCTGGAATGAATATAATTAAACCTTCACGTCCACGAGTTAATAAAACACGATACTTGTTTTTTATAAACTGCTTTCTTTCATCTTGTCTTTCAAGTTGCCATTTAGTTCCTTTAAATGCGTGAAAAGACCAACCGGAATCTTCTTTCCTAAAGTCGTCACCCCAGCAAAGACCAACCCAGTCAAGTTCCAAACCTTGAACTGCAAATTCAGTTGCAGGTAATTCTAAAAAGCAAGATGAACGAACATCTTCTTTAGGATTTAGAAACCAGTTAGCAACATCAATTTCTGCGGTTACGTCCAGCCCAAAAGGCTTTAGCCGTCTGGCACCAGAACTTGCTACTATTCCAGTACGTCTATGTCCTCGATTTCTATTTCTTAAAAACTTTCTAGCTGTCTCAAGATTACGAGTTATGAAAATTGGATAATCCTTTAGATGATTTTGCAAAAGCTCTTTAGCTGTTAATGGTTCATCTTCTAAAAGTGCCACAACCCATTCGGAAAGCTTTTCTGCTTTATAAGACCTAATAGAAACTTTTAAATGTAGCTCTGGCAACTCTGTAATTGAAAGGTTAGTCGGTGCAGTTTCAAAAAGTTTATAGTTCGCAATATTTGAAGTTCCATCTTTAAGTTCGGGTGAAATATAAATTCTCCAATTTGAAAACTTTTCACTTATCGTTTTGCCCCATTCTGCAAGTCCAGCTTCTCCGGTGTTTATCTCTTGCCCACTGCCAATTAATGCAACAATGACAGCCCAACCTTCGTTTCTATTCATTATGTTGAACAACATTTCTGCTTCTGAAAAGTCTCTATCAAATTTTCTTTTTGAATGTTCCGCGTTCCAAGCTCTTTGAGCTTCGTCAAATAGAATTATTTTGTCTTGTGGAGTCTGGTCGTTATTATGGTAGAAGTCAAGAAACTGATGAACATTCTGAACGAAGGCAATTTCTCTCCTTGATTGGACCAATGATATTTGATTTCTTTTTGAATTATCTCTCGCTAATGCTTCAGTTAATACTTTTACTAATGGGCCGTTTCCAGATAGGAAAACCCCTTTTCCTGAATGATTTTCAACGTTGTGAACTATATTTAGTCCTGCCAAAGTTTTTCCTGCACCAGGAACACCAGTAATAAAACATATGATTTTCTCATCTTTCTCTTGAGCATCTTTAATTGCTTTTAATATAGCATTTGTGGTGTCAGTTAAATTTTCTGAACCAGCGTGCGAACGAGAAATCTCTCTTACATTTTGCCCAGAAAAAAGATGTTGAGCTGCTTCTATAATTGTAGGAGTGGGAAGATATTCACTATTGTTCCAATCACCTGGATCTATTTTCGTATTCGTTGTATTTGTATAAAATTCAAATGCGGATTTGATTGTTGAATGCAAATTCTGTCTATTTGAAAACAATGTTGGTTTTACAAAGTCTCCGTTGTCGAACAGTCGATTTGATTTATCCGTTGCTTCAGATGCCCAAACAATTGGTATTAAAGCAAATGATGCTGATTGTTTATGAAAATCTCTAAGGTCTAACGAGTAGTCCTCTACTTGGCTAATAGCGTCAGGCATGTATTTTGTTTCCTTGTCTTTAAATTCAATTACGAAAATTAAGTCGTTAGCCAAAAGAATAACGTCAATTCGTTTTGAACGTCTGGGAATTGGATATTCAAGGATCAATTGCCAGTCTTGTGGCAGATGCTGAAACGCTTCTTTTAAAAATGTAACTTGATGATTCCAGGATGTTCTTTGCTGCATTAAAAGCTGGTGATTTGTAACACCAATAGCTAAATGACCAACAACAGTTTCATTGTCTGCTTTTAGAAATTCGGAAATTTTATTTTGATATTTTCCTGGCATTATGTTGTCGTATTTTAAGGGTTGCTTGTAACGTTTTGGGGCTTTGCGATGGTGGGGCAATCGAAGCGAAAATGTTCAGTTTTGCACAAAAGTTCAATCGAAGAACTGCTGTTGAACTTTGCAGTTTAGCCCCACTATAGCAAAACCCTTGTTAGCAGAAGTTTTTTTATGGTTAATAGATTGCAATTAATTTTTTTGTTTTACGATCATAACTTAAAATCATATCTTCAGCATTTTTGTCAAAAAGTATTACTTCTTTTACATTTATAAAGTCTCCACGATATTCAGATTTATGGAAACTAAATCCTTGATTTTGAATTTGTTTAATATTTCCAAATTCTGATGTTCGTTGGTCAAAGATATTTTTTAATTTATTTTCAGTAATGCCAACACCAATTTCTCCATTTTGAGTTGCAAGAGATTTATAATCAGAATCTCTAATAAGAGATTTATAATCAGCATCTCTAATAAAATTTTTTGTTTTTTCAATTTCAGGATATAACTCTTCAATTTCTTTCAATTCTGTGGTGGAAAAATTATATTCTTGAGAAGTTGCATTATCTAAATCGATTTTAACTCGTATTTCATTATAATTTGACTTCTCATCTTTTAAATTGGTGTAAAATATATAAGCAATATTTCCAGCTTGCTCTGTTAGATATCTTTGTTCATTATTCAATAAATCACTTTTACTTACTTGCAATTCAAAATAATTTGCTTTTTTTCCATTTGCGATTTTAAATCCTATTGAACGATTTACTTGTCCACCATAAAATTGAAAAACTTTATCAACCGCTTCAACTTCAGTTTTAGAAACTCCAACTTTGCTGCAGGAAAAAATAATTAATAAGGCTAAAATTTGAAAAATTTGTTTCATTACGTAATAATGGTTTAAAATGTCTGCTAACATCCAAATTTACGCAATGCGCCAATATGCACTATACAAAATTGCGCTAATGTTGTTTTAAATTTAGTTATCTATTTGTTAATCAAAAGATTAAAATTTATTATATTTGGATAAACGCACAAATTTTAAAAATGAATAAAAATTATGTAGAAGATTTTGCTACGATATTGCGCCTTCAGCGGTATGCAAAAAGCAGTATTAAAACCTATACCTCTCATTTGTCTTATTTTTTGAAACTTTCCGCAAAGTTTCAACCTGAAGATATCACACAAAAACAATTGGAAGATTTTGTTATCTGGCTCGTTGAAAAGAAAAAAGTGGGATCATCTTATCAAAAAGCAATGATTTCCACTATTGTGAAATTTTATAAAGAAACTTTTCAAAGAACAGTCAATTTAAAACATCTTTACCCTCAGAGAAGTGAAAATAAATTACCAAAATTTCTAACTAAAAAAGAGGTGAAAAAGATTTTAGATTCTACTTCCAACATAAAGCATAAAGCAATTCTTACAACCATTTACTCGTGTGGTCTAAGATTAGGTGAATTATTAGAACTTAAAATTTCTGATATCAAAACAGATCAAAATATCCTCCTGATCAGACAATCAAAAGGAAATAAAGATAGAGTAGTAATGCTCTCCTCCAAACTTGTTGAGCTATTGAGAGAATATTATAAAATCTATAACCCTACAAAATATTTATTTGAAGGTCCTGAAAATAAGAAATATCCCAGCGCAGTGTGCAACAGATAATGAAAGCTTCCTTGAAAAAAGCGGGTTTAGATTCTCCTGCATCTGTTCGTACCCTGAGACATTCCTATGCAACTCATCTTTTAGAAAACGGTGTAGATATCAGGATTATTAAGGAGCTTTTGGGACATAATAATATAAAAACAACAGAAATCTATACCCATATTACCGATGTCACAAGGTTTCAAGTAAAAAGTCCACTGGATTTTCTTTAAAAACAAAACCGCTCAGAAAAATCTGAACGGTTTTAATTTTATATATTCTCAGCGACACGCTGTTGATTTAAATACATCTTCATTGATTATTTAGCAGAAAGAGCTTCTTGGCTAATATCAGCAACCTGAATGCTTTTAATAGATGATTTTGTTGAGGATGTTGTACTTCCGCCGATGATGTATAATTTATCATTATATATTTCCGCAGCAGCATGTCTTCTGGGAATCATATTGGATGATAACTTATGCAACGTATTGGTCTCTGTATCAAAGTAGGCCAGAAAAGATTGATTGTTGTAACCTCCTGCAATAAAAATCTTATTACCGGATACCGCTAATGAATGACCCGATATTGCATCAGGCATCGTATATTGCTCAGTCCATTGATTTTTGTTGAGATCAAACACGTTCACCAAACGGGATGATGTACCGTTAAAACCACCAATAACATAAAGCTTATCATTCACTATTTTGCCCCTTGCTTCTCTGGCTGTTGGCATATTCGGTAATGGATGCCATGTGTCTGAAGCGATGTCGTAATATTGGAATCTATCAGAAAATACAGTTGTGGCGGCATTGTTTAGCCCACTTCCGCCGAACGTATATATTTTTCCGTTATGGATGGCAGAACCTGCATTTCCTGTGTAGGCATGATTAACAGCTCCCTTCGTTTTTTGATGAGTTTCAAGATCTATAATTTCAAGATGGCTGTTTCCCCACCCGTTAAAAATATAAATTTTATTACCGTAAGTCTCCGAATTGGCAAATCTTTTAGGAACCAAAGTAGAATTGATTACACTCCAACGGTTATCTTTAATACTGTATTTCTCAATAATGGTAGCGTTACCATCCGAATCTTTATAACCATTGCTCACATAGATATTGTCATCTGCAATAGCACTGCTTATCGCTCCTCTGCGAACAGACATATCCGAAAGATGTTTAAAATTTAGGGTTTGTGCATTGGCTAAGCAGAAACCGAAAAGTGAAAGGAGTAATAATTTTGTTTTCAATGATGATGGGATTTGGTTTTAAAGATAGGGAAAAGTGGGGGATTGTAAATTTGCATTATCGAGTTTGTTTTGAAATGGAAAACCGCTCTTGGAATTGAGCGGTTTTTATATTTATGATGCGAGCGAGACGCTCGCACTAGCAGGGAATTACTATACTTTCATTATTCTATTTCAGTTATCTATAAGGGATTTGTGATTTTTTTATTTTTACGTTTTTAAAATTATTATATTCTAATAATTTTTTTACTTTATCATAATCAAGCGTTGACTTTGGACCAAGAATTATTTCCTTAATTATCTGATGATTGGGAATTGTAATTGGCAATTTAATAAATTTAATTTTTTGCCCATTTCGTTCTCTTTCTAAAATAGAGAGAGGTTGTATTTTGTTTATTTCGCTATTTCCACCAACGTCATGATATTTTAGAGAATCCTGATCCTTAACTATTAGACGAACTATTCTAACTTCCGCCTCCTCTTTAAAATGTGGATTTTTTAGGTAATTTAAATCTATTGAAAAACCTTTACTAATATTAAGGAATAATTTTTTATTTTCTTTCCAAACTATGAATAACTCTTTTAGGCTATCTATGATGATTTCTTTTTGTTCTTTTAAATCGTAACTTATTGGTTGAATATTTACACCAAGTCCTTGCTGAATTAGGTTTGAAGAAAAGCCTATTGAAAAGCCTTTTCCGTCATCCGCATAGGCTCTCCATTGACTTAGTAAGTCTCCATTAAAAGAAAAGCAACCAATTAATGGTAGCACGTAATTGTCGACTGTGAAAACAGAATTAATTATCGCAAATCTAAAATCTTGGGTAAATTCATTTTTATAAGCTTTTAATGTGTTAAGGAATAGGTCCCTAGCCCATTTTAACTCTGTAGCGTCATTCATGAAGTTTATATCTGATAACCAAATCTCCTTATTTGATATTATGGAACTTAATACATTTTCGTCACAATAGTGGTATAATGCGAAATCAGTGCTAACTGTTGTCATATTTTAAGAAAGGTGCTTATGTAAAGTAGTAACGAAATTATAAACTGTATTTTTATATAATAAAAAAGGAAAGTCAAATAAGTCATTAAGATTCTTATCTAATTACTATTCATTGAGTCTTTATCTATGAGACTTTTATTAGAAAGTCGCGTTAATACTTCTGTAAATCCAAATCCCATTGTACCTTGAATTGACCTTACCCAGCCACTGACAAAAATATCTTCTATTCCGTCATCATTAAAATCTGCTCTAAATTGCTCTAAAAATAGTGTTTCAAAACCTTCGAACTTTAAGCCAAATTCAAATATTCCATTGGAAATACTATATTTTATAATTCCTCTTCTTACCAATTCCCCAATTGATAAGCCTTCTTTTATATATTCAGTTAGTCCTCCTTCCGCGTCATATATAATATTGGGAGATAAATATTCTAACATATTTATTTTTATCCACGGATCATTGATAAATGAAATTTTGGGCATTTTGGCTTTTTGTAGAGCTTCAATAAACTCTTCGAAAAAAGTAAAAGTATTCGACATTTTAATTGCATATGTTGTCATAGGATAAAACCCTTTTTTAGTAGCATCCTTCCATTCATTTAATGTAGAAACCTTAAATAAATCATTGTTATCATTTGCTAATTCAAGGTATTCATCTTCACTATTTATCATTAACTTTTTGTCTAAAATAGCGTCAAAATTTGTGTCAAAATAAAATATATCATAGATATCGTCGATAAATTCAATTCCGAGTGGCAGTTTTATTTCTTTTAAATTCCAACTCTTCTGTTCTGCCTCGTATAAAATTCTTTTTAATTCTTCGGTATTTATAATTCTTGCTGAAAGTGCAGATTGAAGTTTAGAAATAATTAGTCCTTTATTTTTTCTTGTTTTCAACTTTTCAATTTCAGTTCTAACTTTTGGTTCAGCTTTTGAAGCAAGAGAAAGATAATATAGTATAGTTTTTTTTATAAATATATCATCACTTTTTCTTGAATTACACTTACTGTGGGAGGGAACTAAGTTATAAATTTCATTAAGGTCAAAATTTTTATCTAATCTTAAATCATTTTTAATGAGGTCAAATTCTTTTTGCTTATTTTGAAGTGATTCAGGAATGATATGATCAATTTGTAAATCTCCCCAGTCTAATGTTTGGCTGCAATAAAAGCATAAATAATTATGTGCAGTCCATATACTACTTCTTGTTATATTATCAAATGTCGTTTTACTCATGGCTTCTTAGTACTTTGCTTGTCTATGTAATTTAGTTTTGTGATTTTTTCTACTGAATTTTAATGTTTCTATAAGTGATAGACTACCCCTTTATTAAACACTGTAATTAAATTATTTATATTTTACTCCTAAGTTAAAATATAAAAATATGAATTCCTTATGAAAAACCATAATTAAAATAAAAAACCGCTCTGCAAAAGCAGAACGGTTTATATATATATTTGCCTCGGTCGCTGACCGTTACATCATTCCCGGCATTCCACCTCCCATTGGCATAGCAGGTTCTGCGCTTTTAATTTCAGTGATCACACACTCAGTAGTTAATAGCATTCCAGAAACTGAAGCTGCGTTTTCAAGGGCAACTCTTGTTACTTTCGTAGGGTCGATGATTCCTGCTTCAAGCATGTTTACATACTCGTCAGTTTTAGCGTTGTATCCGAAGTCTCCGTTACCTTCAGCAACTTTAGCTACGATTACAGAACCTTCACCTCCTGCATTGGCAACGATTTGTCTCAATGGCTCTTCGATCGCTCTTTTTACGATTTTAATACCAGTAGTTTCGTCAGCATTGATTCCTTCAAGATTCGCCAAAGCAGAGATTGCTCTTACAAAAGCAACACCACCACCAGCAACGATACCTTCTTCAACAGCTGCTCTCGTAGCGTTTAATGCATCGTCAACTCTGTCTTTTTTCTCTTTCATTTCAACTTCCGAAGCGGCACCTACGTAAAGTACGGCAACACCACCAGCTAATTTAGCCAATCTCTCCTGTAGTTTTTCTCTGTCGTAGTCAGAAGTAGTCGTTTCCATCTGAGCTTTGATCTGGTTTACTCTACCTTTGATCTTGCTTTCTTCACCACCACCGTTTACAACAGTTGTGTTGTCTTTGTCGATCGATACTTTTTCAGCAGTTCCCAACATATCCAGAGATACGTTTTCCATTGTGAAACCTTGCTCTTCAGAAATTACCTGTCCACCAGTTAGGATCGCGATATCTTCCAACATTGCTTTTCTTCTGTCACCAAATCCTGGAGCTTTTACTGCAGCAATTTTAAGAGAACCTCTTAATTTGTTTACTACCAAAGTTGCCAAAGCCTCACCTTCAACTTCTTCAGAAATAATCAATAAAGATTTTCCGCTTTGTGCGATAGGCTCAAGAACAGGAAGCAATTCTTTCATTGAAGAGATTTTTTTCTCAACTAAAAGAATGTAAGGGTTTTCCAATTCAACGGTCATTTTTTCAGGGTTCGTTACGAAATATGGAGACTGGTATCCTCTGTCAAACTGCATCCCTTCTACAACGTCTACCGTTGTATCGATACCTTTAGCTTCCTCTACAGTGATTACACCTTCTTTACCTACTTTTCCGAAAGCTTCAGCGATCAAAGATCCGATTGTTTCGTCGTTGTTTGCAGAAACTGAAGCAACCTGCTTCACCATTTCTGTAGAATCACCAACTTGTTTAGACTGCTCTTTTAGGTTAGCAACAACAGCAGTTACTGCTTTGTCGATTCCTCTTTTCAAGTCCATTGGGTTTGCACCTGCAGCTACATTCTTAAGACCTTCTCTTACGATAGCCTGTGCTAAAACAGTAGCGGTAGTAGTACCGTCTCCTGCAATATCATTAGTTTTGGAAGCAACTTCTTTTACCATTTGCGCTCCCATGTTTTCTACTCTGTCTTCAAGTTCGATTTCTTTTGCTACAGAAACACCATCTTTAGTAACGTGAGGTGCACCGAAAGATTTTTCGATTACTACGTTTCTACCTTTTGGTCCTAAAGTTACTTTTACTGCATTAGCCAATGCATCAACCCCTCTTTTTAGAGCGTCTCTTGACTCGATATCGAATTTTATTTCTTTTGCCATTTTATTTTTTGCTTTTGGCGAATTGCTGTTGGCTTTTGGCTCCGGCAATTCGCAAGTTTATATTTTTAATTTATTCTAAGCTTGTTCCAAAGGCTTACAAGCTTCTTTTTTAATGTTGTTAATTCTCCTAAATGATTCTGATAATCTATTTCATTAATGTACCCTAAATCTTTAGCAAGAAGCAATTGGTTTTCAGCTTCATTTGATGACCCTAATGCTATGTTGATAAAATTGGCAAATTCCTTGTCAGAATTTCTGCCGCTTCCTTCTGAAATATTATATCCAATTGAAGCAAATGATCTTCTGATTTGAGAGGTTAATCCAAAAATTTCTTCTTTAGGAAAACTTTTAGTTGAAGTATAAATTTTTAAAGTTAATTGATGACTTAATTGCCAAACTTCAAATTTTTTAAAATCTCTCATGCTAATTTATATGCATTAATGCCAAAAGCTATTAGCCAAAAGCCAGAAGCAATTTTATCCAATTACTCCTAAAAGATCTCCTTCTTTTACAATTAAGAAATCTTTTCCGTCTAATTTTAATTCGGAACCAGAATATTTTCCATAAAGAACTTTGTCACCTACCTGTACAGTTGTAGGCTCATCTTTTTTTCCCGGACCTACTGCTACTACTGTACCTTCCTGAGGTTTTTCTTTTGCAGTGTCTGGAATAATAATACCTGAAGCTGTTTTAGTTTCTGCAGCGATGGGCTCAATAAGCACTCTGTCTGCTAAGGGTTTAAAGTTTACTGACATAATATTTTTATTTTTTAATTATTTCTGATTCGTAAATCTCTAAATCTATGCCAATGAACTGTAAGTAGAGTTTTGGCAGATTTTTTATGAAAGATGTGAAATTTTGGCACTTTTTTAATTTTGAATATCAGAAAATTGTATATTTGAATTTAAAATATAAATGATGAATTACAAAGTTTTACTTAGTGTACTGTGTCCGCTCATGTTCAATTCTCAAGTCGGGATCAACACAGATAATCCAAAAGGCATTTTTCATATCGATGGTGAAAAAGATAATGCAACAACTCCAACTCTTATACAGCAACTCAATGATTTTACTGTAAAGCAAGATGGTAAGGTAGGGATTGGAACAACAACTCCAACGGAATTATTAACAATGATAGGTCAAGGAGATGCAGATATTGATATCGCTATGTTTTCGGGAACCAATACGATTCAGTCGATCGCCTACCATAATATGATGTTTGGCGGTACGCCTGCTCTTCCTACACTTGTGGGAAATGGAAGATCAATCGCAGCTTTCGAAGGGTATGCTTACAATGTTTTTGCTACAGCACCAAATTTGTTGGGATCGATGGTGGTAAGAACAGGAAGATCTGGCGGTGGCGAGATTTGGTTTGGGACTTCGCCAAGCAATGCAAGCAATTACGCAGATCATTATAACAGTTCGATTGATAATAATGGAAATTTCGGTATCGGAGTAGATCCTTCTTTGAGAACTGCAAAAACCAAGCTTGAAGTGAACGGAGTTATAAGTTCAACTCCTCAAACGTTATCAGCTAACGGAGACCTTATTACAAGTACTGTCGTTAATGTAAACCCTGCGAATAATGATGATGATTTTATCTTGCCGAGCCCGATTGCTATGCCGGGAGCAATTATTTTCATAAGAAACATTTCCGATGTACGTACTGCTGAGATTAAAACTCCGGTTGGAAGTATATTTAATGCCTCAAGTACATTTGGTGCTAATAATTTCTATATGGTTGGTCTGAATAATGATTCTACCAAAACAAAAACAGTGATGTTTATCAGTGACGGTTCAAACTGGACGGTCTTTAAACCAAGCAATTAATTTAACCTTAAAAAAAATTCGCAGAAATTTCTGCGAATTTTTTTATTTTTTTACCTGCATCGGGTTTACTCTTCCGTTTGCACCGCCTCGTACGGCACCATCTTGTTTCTGTTTAAAGACCTGGAATTTTGAAGTCTCTGAACTGCCGCCGTCATTACTCCAGAAATTGTTTGACGTATCAATGTCTGCCGTTTCTTTCATTGGATCAAGCTGAATAGATTTAAGTTTTTTATCAAAATAGAAGGTCTTAGAAACTTTACTTTCATTGTGTCTCCAGATCTGTGCAGAAGATTTATCTTTTAATTTTGTTCCGTCTTCGAATGTAAATTCAAGAATAACGGGCATTACCAAACCTCCTTTGTTGACGAAATCTATTTGATAAGCCGTCATATTTTTTAATTTTTCCTGATCCTTTTTATCTAAAGAGCTGCTTCCTTCAGTTTTAAAGGTATATTCTTTATTGACATCCACTTTTTCCTGTCCTCTGTCATAACGGTAGTAAAAATCCTGAAGATCTTTATCTTTTTCCACTTCGAACGAAATGGTTTTATCTTCTCTGTTTCTAATTTTAGAAATATCTTCAAACTCATTCTGAATAGGTTTTTCTACTTTGTATTTGATTTCTCCAGCTTCTTTTGATGCGTTGAAATCTGGTGTTGCCATAGTAACTTTATCGATGGCAATATCCACAGGATCGGTTCCGTAAAACCAACCTCTCCAAAACCAATCAAGGTCTTCACCACTTGCATCTTCCATTGTTCTGAAAAAATCTGCAGGTTCAGGATGCTTAAATGCCCATCTTTTCGAATACGTTTTAAAAGCTTTATCGAAAAGTTCTCTTCCCATGATGGTTTCACGAAGAATATTTAAGCCTGTTGCAGGTTTTGCGTAAGCATTCGGACCAAACTGAATAATGTTTTCAGAATTACTCATAATTGGTTCCAGCTGGTCTTTCGGAAGTTTCATATAATCAGTGATCGTCCATGCCGGACCCCGTTTTGATGGAAATTTATTGTCCCATTTTTCTTCCGTGAGATATTCTGTGAATGTATTTAAACCTTCATCCATCCAGCTCCATTGTCTTTCGTCTGAGTTGATGATCATCGGGAAAAAATTGTGTCCCACTTCATGAATAATAACGCCGATCATTCCGTTTTTTGTTCCTTCAGAGTAGGTACCGTCTTTTTCTGTTCTTCCGAAGTTGAAACAGATCATCGGATATTCCATTCCATTGGCTGCTTCTACAGATTGTGCAACAGGATAAGGATAAGGAATTGTGAATTCTGAATATGTTTTAATCGTATGTGCAACTGCTTTTGTTGAGAATTTTCTATAAAGACCATAAGCTTCTTTCGGGTAAAAGCTCATTGCCATCACCTTATTATTGTTCTCAGGAATTGTAACGCCCATAGCATCCCAGACAAATTTTCTTGAAGCCGTCCATGCAAAATCTCTCACATCTTTCGCTTCAAAAACCCATGTTTTTCTCTGTTTTGAATGATTTTTCTCTGCTTTTTTAGCTTCATCCAAAGTTACGATCTCAACGGGTTCGTTAGAAGTCTGAGCCTTTTTATATCTCGATAATTGTTCAGAAGTTAATACCTGTTCGTAATTTTTGCATTCTCCGGTACCGCCAATCACATGATCAGCCGGAACGTTCATAGAAACTTTATAATTTCCAAAAACTAAGGCAAATTCACCCCGTCCTGTGAACTGATGATTCTGCCACCCTTGAAAATCGCTGTATACGCACATTCTTGGGAACCATTGTGTGATTGTGTATAGGTCGTTTCCATCTTCAGCAAAGTTTTCGTAACCGCCACGACCACCCATTTTCATACGGTTTGGAATATTGTAATTCCATTCAATTTTAAAGATAAATTTTTCTCCTTTTTTCAGAACTTTAGGCAAGTCAATACGCATCATTGTTTTATTGACCGTATATTTCAAAGGATTTCCCGAAGCGTCTGTAACTTTCTCAAGATTAACACCGTAGCCGTTATCTTTTGCTGGTAAATCAGAAGTTTTAAGCTGTTGATCATTTAAAGATTTCGGTAGAGTAGAAGAAGACGGATAATCTGCTTTTTTTACGCTCGACTGTTGATTTTCATCTAACTGAAGCCAGATGTAATCTAAATCATCCGGCGAATTATTATGATACGTAACTGTTTCCGAACCCTTTAAATTCCTTTTGTCTTCATCAAGATACGCCATGATGTCGTAATCAGCCCTGTTTTGCCAATACGCCTGTCCGGGAGATCCTGATGCAGCTCTGTAAACATTGGGTGTCGGTAAAATTGTTCCCAGCTGTTCAAACCTGTTTCCGTGGTTACTACCGGGATTGTTTTGAATATTTTGAGCCGACAAGCCCATATATAGAAATACCGAAAGTGCAGTTACTTTTAGTTTCATGTAAATAAAAATTAAGAATTTTCAAATATAATAATAAGTATTTGAAAATTTAGAAATGTTTCAGAGGTAGATTTGATTATTTATGAATTATAAATGGTAAAGGTTGCATAGGAAATTGAAGAGAGTATGAAAGATTCGTAAAAAGAGAACGTTTTTAATGTTCTTGCTATGTCAAGTGATATTCTCGCAGTGTAACTTTATATTTCTGTTAGGTAAAGTAATATTTTTACGATGATGAGTAATATTCTTTCGATGTCAAGTTATATTCTCGTAATGTCATTCTATATTATTGAAATGTAAAGTAATATTCTCACGATGTAATTTTATATTGGCACGATGGCGAGTTCTGTTCTTGCGGTGTAAAAGATTATTTTTCAGAGAATACTTCTAAATCGAGTACCAAATTTATAAAAGTAAAACAGCAAATTTTACAAGTTCAAATCAATTTTGACGTTTTTAATTTTAAAAAGGAATTCTTTCCAAAGTCATTTTTAATGATAAAGCGAAAACTCCTGAAGAAACAAATAAAATCCAGTCTTTTTTATTGACTTTGAATAAATTTAGTAAAATAAAAAGAACAATCAAAATTGCAAAAACAATCACGATTTGTCCCAATTCTAATCCTATATTAAAACCCAAAAGCGGAACAGCGATACTCTGGCTTTTTGCGATCATTACTCTTGCTGTATTGGCGAAACCCAGCCCGTGAATCAGTCCGAAAAATAAGGCAAGGTAGTAATGCGTTTTATCCTGCGTCTGTTTTTTATTTTTCATTAAAATATTTCCAAAAGCCGTCAAAACAATCGTCAGCGGAATCAAAAATTCAATCCAATCGGACGGCAATCTTACAATATCTAAAATACTTAATGCTAAAGTAACGGAATGTCCGATGGTAAATGCGGTTACCAAAATCAGAATTTTTTTCCATTCTTTAAATGAATAAATGGCAATCAATGCCAAAACAAAAAGCTGATGATCTAGCGCATCCAACGAAATAATATGTTCCCAACCGAGTTTTAAGTAAAATAAAAAGTCCTGCATTTTTCAATATTTTTTTTGGAAATGCGATGATACAAAATTTATTTTAACTTTGTTGAAAATTGAATGTAATGATTGTCAATATAGAATTAGAAAACGGGGAGGATTTTACTTTTATCAAACAGATTATAGAAAAGATAAAAG
Source organism: Chryseobacterium sp. CY350 (assembly GCF_027945075.1). Taxonomy (NCBI): domain Bacteria; kingdom Pseudomonadati; phylum Bacteroidota; class Flavobacteriia; order Flavobacteriales; family Weeksellaceae; genus Chryseobacterium; species Chryseobacterium wangxinyae. Next base: position 2,072,406 of record NZ_CP116034.1, on the reverse strand, counting down.
GTGTGAAGTCTGTTTCTGTAGAAGAGGAGGAATGTTATGAAGATGGTACACCAAAATGGTTCATTGATAAAATCGCAGATTATGCAGACCGCCTTGAAGAAAAAGATATGATTTCTGAGCAAGAGTTTTTTAAATATGTCGATGATGAAATATGCAGATTGAATTCTCAGAAATAGCTAAAAAAACTTTAGGTAATCAGATTGCATTTCTTGAAAAAATCTGGACAGGTAAGGAAATGGTGAGCTTTCTTCAAGATATAAGAAAAGTTTCGGATGATTTGTTACAAGGTAAATTTAAAATGTATCAAAAATATTCTAAAGATATTCGTTCAGCACTTATCGGAAAAAATCATGTAAGAATGTTTTTCAAAAAGGAAAATAAAGATAAAATTATCATACTCCTTTTCTTCGATATGCGACAAGATCCACAAAAAATAAACGAGCTTTTAAAATGAAAAAAATATTTTTTGTCTTCATATTTTCTCTGATTTTCTCATCCTTCACCAGAGATAAACATCCTTATCACGTAGGTTCTGTGGAAATCAACTACAATTCGAAATCAAAAACATTTGAAATTACAGGACGTTTTTTTCTTGATGATCTGGAAAACAGCTTAAGCGAAAAATATAAAAAACCTTTTCATTTTAATGATACCAATTATAAAGCACAACTCAATATGGCTTTGAAAAACTATTGTGCAGAATATTTAAAACTAAAAACCAATAATCAATTGTTGAAAGTTAATTATGTCGGTTACGAAGAAGATAACGAGTCTGTAAATGTTTTTCTGGAATCTGATGCAGTTGCTAATCCCAAAAAAGTTGAGGCTGCGGTGAGTTTTCTCTATAATTTATTTGATGATCAAATCAACATTGTGCATATCATCGTCGATGGTAATCGTAAAACCGAAAAACTGTTTTATCCTAACAGATATCTATTTCAGCAATTTTAGTCTGATACTATTTTTGAAGTTGCAAAAGAGCATTTTCAGCTTTAGCGTGTGCCAAGAGATCTGGAAAAAAATCGTCATAGCATTTCTGCAAAATATCTTTATTATCCAAAAAAGCCTCAAATACGGGAATGTCTTTTTCAAGATATTTGGCCTTATTTAAAACATTTGTCATGCTAAATTTAATATTCTGATCGTGACGGTAATTGTACAGCCAGTTGTCCTGTTCCATTCTTGTAAGCATGTTTCTGAAATTAGCGGGAAGATATTGGTAGTTTTCATGAAGCACCCGATATACTTTCAACGAATGTTCTTTCCACTCTTTTAATGAATTTAGCTGCAAATCGTTGGCGACAAAATAATCCAAAGAAACATCTACAAAGGCTCCGGCATATAACCTTACAAGCGGACTAAAAACTTTTTTTGCCTCATGAATTGCGGGATGAGAATCTGTAAAAGTATCAACCGCTCTGTGTAAAGTAATACCGTCCTGAATGTCTTTAGGAAAAGAATATCGGTCTTTGTTTCGAATGAAATCTTCCAGAAATTGCCCGACAATTTGTCCGTCATTGAAGGTGAGAAAAGAATGCGCAAGAAAGTTCATACTGCAAGTTAAGGTATAAAATTATATCCTCCGAATAATTTTTAAACGATTCGGAGGATTTAATTTTTATCAATTGAAAACTATTTAATTATAAATTTTTTACTGCCGATCAAAGAATTTTTATCAGAATATATGTTTAGAAAATATTGTCCGGAAGATAATCCGCGGAGATTAATAGTTTTTTTATCAGAGGTAAGAACGATCTGGCCTAAAGGATTGATGACCTTAAAGGTGTATTTTTCATCATTTTTAATCCAAATATTGATCTCGTCTTTTGCAGGATTTGGAAAAATTGTAAAATCATTCACTTCTTTGTAAAAACTTTCCGTAGTTGATAAAAGAGAAGAAGGTGTAAATTGTGAAACGACGCACGCAAATCGTGAAAAACCAAAAGCTTCATTGGAAGGATTGGGGTTTCCAATGGCAATTCCTGTAGGTTCAGAATTGTAATTTACATTGGGATTTGCCCATCTGTTGATTCTTGAACATCCAATTCCTGCTGCAGCGCATTCGTCATTGTATGCCATAATGGTTCTCCAGCGTTGAGAATTGGTGCTTGAAGTGCCTAAAGTAACCGCAGTCTGGTTGCTGTAACCATGATGGTTGCTGCAAGGAGCTGTTGACTGGCTTACAAACCAATCGTGATTAAGTCCCATATTATGACCCATCTCGTGAGCAAGAGTATAGTTGGATACTACGCAACTGTAAATGGAAACTGTAAAAGCAGAGTTTGCCGAATAATTAGTAGGATTAGAATTCAAATACCCAAGTCCGCAAGTGTTTGTAGGCGTTGAGGTTACAAGTGCGCAAAGATCTGCGCCATAAGTTGATCTTAATGTGTGTACATCATCCATTATACCATCATTACTATTTCTAAAACTTGCAAGATCTGTATTGATATTTCCTGTTTCTGTGTATAAAATTTCGCCTGCGTAAACTAAATTGATAGTAACATTTGATACGCCTGAATTGAGTAGCGCTGTATTAAAATTGGTAATAGCTGTTGCGATCATTGAGTTGCTTTGGGCTATACCTCCCCACGAAAGTCTCGCTGCCGAGGTATAAACCACCAAAACATCAATGGTGGTCGCTGCACATACAGGCGTGTTGTCTAAGCATATATTAGCATTTACTTTCTGACTGATCGAAGATTCGTTTAAAATAAAATCATTTTTAGAATCCTGATTGATAAGATGAGCTTCATTCACAACAGAAACTGCAAAAACACCATTGTCTGTTTGATGAAAAATGATTTTCTCACCTTCTCCTGAAGCGTACATTCCGGTGATGATATTATCGAACTTAGAAAAAACCAGTTCAGATTTTGGTTCATGTTCGATTATGTATGTAGAAGATTCACTTTTGTTACTGTACGAAAATTCTTTTGAAAATTTTGCTTTTATTACTCTATTATCGGGCAATACAACTTCTATATCAGATTTTAAATCAAAAGAAGATTGCGAATAATATTTTGTCAGAATATAATTTGAAGCAAGGCTACTACTAATTTTTTGTATTGTACTGAGACTGTTATTATTGATCGGATTCTGAAAAATCTTAGTCTGTGCCATCAAAAAAGTCACAAAGAACAGGAAAAGACAAGTTAATTGGGTTTTCATAATCAATAGTGGTTATATAGTAATAAAAACACAAATGTATACAAAAAACCTTAAAGATTTAATATTATATAGAGTTAAAACAGCCGTTCATGAAAATCTTCAACCTTACTTACTTCTTCAATCTTGATTCCGAATTTTTTCTTCGGAAGTTTATTTAAATTTGAAATAAAAATTTTTTCATAGCCTAATTTTTCAGCTTCAGTTATTCTTTGTTCTGCTTGTGCAATCGGCCGAATTTCTCCGCTTAAACCGATTTCTCCTGCAAAGCAATAATGTTCTGAAATCGCAATATCTTCATTTGATGAAAGAATAGATGCGACAACCGCCAAATCCAAAGCAGGATCATCGGTTTTTATTCCTCCGGTAATATTTAAGAAAACATCTTTTGCGCCGAGTTGAAAACCTGCTCTTTTTTCAAGAACCGCCAAAAGCATGTTTAGTCTTTTAGAATCGAAACCAGTAGAGCTTCTTTGTGGAGTTCCGTAAACTGCGGTACTTACCAAAGCCTGAATTTCCAGAAGCATTGGTCGGTTTCCTTCTAAAGTTACTGCGACAGAATTTCCGGAAAGTTCTTCGAATTTTTTAGTGATTAAAATTTCTGAAGGGTTTTTTATTTCCTTTAAACCTTGCGATACCATTTCGTAAATTCCGATTTCCGCGGTTGATCCGAAACGGTTTTTATTGGCTCTCAATAATCTGAAAAGGTGATTTCTGTCTCCGTCAAAATTCAAAACTACATCGACCATATGTTCCAAAACTTTCGGACCGGCAATTTGTCCGTCTTTTGTAATGTGACCGACTAGGAAGACAGGAACATTATATTCTTTAGCATATTTAATGATTTCATTAGAACATTCACGGATTTGCGAAACCGTTCCCGGTGAACTTTCGATAAGCTGTGACTGCAGAGTTTGAATAGAATCAATAATGACAAAATCCGGCTCCAATTTTTTAGCTTCGTGAAGAATTTTTTCTAATGAAGTTTCGGTGTACAGAAAACAGTTTGGGTTTTTCACATCAGCCAATCGGTCGGCTCTCATTTTGATCTGAGAAGCACTTTCTTCACCGGAAACATAGAAAACTTTTTTCTTCATCTTTAATGCAAGCTGAAGAAGTAGAGTAGATTTCCCGATTCCCGGTTCTCCACCGATCAATGTGACCGAACCTAACACAATTCCGCCTCCCAAAACACGGTTGAGTTCATCGGAAGGAGTTTTGATACGAGGTTCTTCAATTGCTTCAACTTCAATGATGTTGATGACGCTTTGTTTGGTTTTTGAAGGAGATAAACTTTTTTTCGGAGTTTTTTCTACAATTTCTTCTACCAAAGTATTCCATTCGCCACAGTTTTTACACTGTCCCATCCATTGTGAATACTGCGATCCGCAGTTTTGACAGAAATATGCTGTTCTCAGTTTTGCCATGCTGTAAAATTAAAAAAATAATATGTTAATTTTCACATCTTATCATAGGTCAATGTTTCGAAATGAAACTATCTGTAGATTTGCAGTATAAATTTTTAAGAAAATGAAAAAATTAATACTAAGTTTTGTTTTTGCTTTTGTAAGCATGATCAGTTTTGCACAATCTACTTGGACTGTAGATCCTATGCATTCATCTGTAAATTTCAATATCAAGCACATGGGAATCAGTTTTGTGCAAGGTAGATTTGATAAATTTGACGGAAAAGTTTCTACTCCGGGAGCGACTTTAGATAATGCAAAATTTAACTTTTCAGTACAAACTGAATCTATCAATACAGGAGTTGAGCCAAGAGATAAGCATTTGAAAAGTGCAGATTTCTTTGATGCTGAAAAATTCCCGACAATGAAGTTTGAAAGCACTTCTTTAGTTATAGGAAAAAACAATGCTTATATTTTAAAAGGTAAACTGACTGTAAAAGATGTTACAAAAGAAGTAAGTATTCCGGTAACCTTCGGTGGGGTTACAAAAAACCAACAGGGAAAAGATGTTGCAGGTTTGCAGGCAAAATTTACAGTTAACCGTTTAGATTACAATATTAAATATGATCCTACAGGAGCAGGTGTTGCTAAAGATGTTGAGATTGTATTGTTTTTTGAATTAGTGAAATAATAATTTTCATATATATAATTTGGTTTAGTAAAGGTTTCTCAATTTGGGAAACCTTTTTATTATATACTGTGGTGACTTCGGGAACTTCAGTCACCGACTTTTGACAAGATAATTTTTCATTTCATATCAATTATTGCAATTTAAAAGCATAACATAATTGCTTTGCTTTTGTTTTTCCCCTAACTTTGCACAAACCTAATCTAATGAGTAAAAAGAATACAAAGTACATCTTTGTGACAGGAGGTGTAACTTCATCTTTGGGAAAGGGAATCGTTTCTGCTTCTCTGGGACTATTGCTAAAATCACGCGGATTTAATGTAACGATTCAAAAACTTGATCCTTACATCAATATCGACCCGGGAACGCTGAATCCTTATGAACATGGAGAATGTTACGTGACCGAAGATGGTGCTGAAACGGATCTGGATTTAGGACATTACGAGCGTTATCTAGACTCTCCGACTTCTCAAAATAACAACGTTACCACAGGAAAAATCTACCAGACTGTAATCGAAAAAGAAAGAAAAGGAGACTTTCTTGGGAAAACAGTTCAGGTGATCCCTCATATTACCAACGAAATCAAACGAAGAATTAAAATTCTTTCTAAACAGAACTACGATATCATCATTACTGAGATCGGTGGAACTGTGGGAGATATTGAATCCTTACCTTACATTGAAACCGTTCGTCAGTTGAAATGGGAATTAGGTGAGAAAAATTCTATGGTGATTCACCTTACTTTATTACCATATTTGGCTTCAAGTGGAGAATTAAAAACAAAACCTTCTCAGCATTCTGTACGTCAGTTGATGGAAAGCGGAATTATGGCAGATGTTTTGGTTTGCCGTACAGAACATAAAATTCCAAAAGATCAGAGAGCAAAATTGGCTCAGTTCTGTAACGTTTCTTTAGACAATGTGATCGAATGTAAAGATTTGGAAACAATCTATGAGGTTCCGATGTATCTGCAAAAGCAGAATTTTGACGACGTTGTTCTTAAAGAATTAGATCTGAAAAGCGACAAAGAAGCAGACCTTAAAGACTGGAAAACCTTTCTTAAAAAATTCCAAAATCCGAAAAGAACAGTAGAGATCGCTTTGGTTGGAAAATATATTTCTCTTCAGGATTCTTATATTTCAATTGCTGAAGCTTTCAAGCATGCAGGTGCAGATATTGAGACAGAAGTAAAAATCAGATGGGTTTATAGTGGTGATTTAACCAAAGAAAATATTGAAGAAAGCTTAGCGGGAGTTTGTGGGATCTTGGTAGCACCAGGTTTTGGCGACAGAGGTATTGAGGGGAAAATTCTTACGGCTCAGTATGCAAGAGAAAACAAAGTTCCGATGTTGGGAATTTGCTTGGGAATGCAGATCATGACTATAGAATTTGCGAGAAATGTTTTAGGTTATACCAAATCTAATTCAATGGAATTTGATACGTCAACAGAACATCCTGTAATTTCATTAATGGAAGAACAGAAAAATGTAGTAGATAAAGGAGGTACAATGCGTCTTGGAGCGTGGAAATGTGCTGTGAAAAACGGTTCAAAACTTTATGAAATCTACGGAAGCAAAAATATTTCTGAAAGACACCGTCACAGATATGAATTTAATAGTGAATATATTCAGGAATTTGAGAAAAACGGTTTCTTAGCAACTGGTACAAACCCGGAAACAGGTTTGGTAGAAGCATTAGAAATGCCGGATCACCCATTCTACGTTGGTGTACAATATCACCCGGAATACAAAAGTACGGTTGCAACACCGCATCCTTTGTTCAGAGCTTTTATTAAGGCATGTGAGAAACAGATAAAGTAATTATAAAATTACAGACGTCATATATAATATCTAAACTCAGGTTGATTTTTGTCAGTCTGAGTTTATTATATAGTAACATATTATAGTATAGAGTTTTGATAAAAAAACAGTATTTTTGTCGACTCAAAAAGCATGGCATTGCTATGTTTAAATTTAAAAATTTTAATTAAAATAAAATGCAACAGAACAACGGACTCGATAAAAGCCAGATTATTAGTTTTGCAGTTTTATGTTTGGTACTCTTCGGATTTATGTTTTATTTCCAGAATAAACAGCAGGAAGAAGACGCCGTAAAAGCACAACAGCAGAAAACCGAGCAGGCAAAAAATCCTGTAAAACCAACTCCGGCAGCCAATATCAATCCCAATGTAACTCCAAATTCAATTCAGACTGCAAATTTGGCCAACAAACAATTGAAACTTGAGTTTTCAAGCTTAGGGGGGCAGGTTTCTAAAGTAGAGCTCGTAGAATATAAAGCTTATGACCGTAAAACCGACACTGCAGATCTTCCGCTTAATCTGATCACTAAAAATAACTCAAACTACGGTTTTCAGTTTAAAGATAAAACGGGCAAAACAATCAATACTAAAGATTTGGTTTTCTCGCCGGTTGTTGCAGGAAATGTGGTGACTATGACTGCCAATTATAATGGAGCAGTCATTCAGTTTGTTTATACATTGTTAGATAAATACAGATTAGATTACAAAGTGAGAACTCAAGGTCTTGCTAAAGTGACTTCAGATAACAAAGCAGATTTTATCTGGGATTATCAGGTTAGAAACCTTGAAAAAGGTAGAGCACAGGAACAGTCTCACTCAGAATTCTCTTATGCGTTTAATAATTATGAAGATTATGAATATGACGGGAGAACAACAATGGAAGAGGAAAAAGAAACGCTTAACTGGATTGGTGTAAAACAGCAGTTTTTCGCTTCTGTAATTGAATCTAAAAATGGTTTTACTCAAAGCAAAGGAAATCAGGAAGCTTTTGAAGAAGGAGAATATCTGAAAAAACTGAATTACGAAGGTTTTGTTCAAATGACAGGTAATGAACTGAATCAGGATTTTACCTGGTATTTCATGCCATTAGATTTACCATTATTAAAATCTTACGATAAGAATTTTGACGAAATTTTACCGTTAGGCTGGTCATTCATCGGAGGAATGAACCGTTATTTCTTCATGCCGATGTATAACCTGATTGCATCTTGGGGAATCACCGCAGGTTGGGTTATTTTCTTAATGACAATCATTGTTAAATTGATCTTATCGCCAATTATGTACAAACAGCATAAATTGAGTGCGATGATGAAAGTAATTCGTCCGGAAATTGACGAGGCTACTGCGAAATTCAAGGATGCAGATCCTATGAAGAAGCAACAGGCAACAATGGAAATCTATCGGAAAGCAGGTGTAAATCAGATGGCGGGTTGTTTACCGGCTTTGGTACAGATTCCTATTTTCTATGCATTGTTTAGATTCTTCCCGAACTTTATTGATTTGAGAGGGCAAGGATTCTGGTTTGCAAAAGATTTGACGGCTTATGATGACTTGATTAAATTACCATTTAAAATACCTTTCTTGGGAGATCATTTAAGTGTGTTTGCGATTGCGTGTACAATTGTGATCTTAATTTATACAGTAATGACTTCAGGAAATGTGCAGCAGCCACAACAGGAAGGTATGCCAAATATGAAAGTATTGATGTATATTTTCCCGATTACATTCTTATTCTTCCTGAATACTTCAGCATCAGGTTTATCTTGGTATTATTTTGTGTCGAATGCGATTAACATTTTGATTATTCTAGTCATAAAATATGTGATCTTGGATGAAAAGAAAATTCATGCGCAAATTCAGGCTAATAAAGAAAAACCAAAAGCAGAAGGAAAGTTCCAGAAGAGAATGAGAGAAATGATGGAAAAGGCTCAGGAACAGCAGAAAACGCAGGAGCAGACGAGAGGTAAAAAGAAATAAATAATATATAACAAAAAAGAGAAGTAAATATTGCTTCTCTTTTTTATTTAGAATCATTTTAAATTTAAAATGTTAAAGCTTTTAATATAATAATTCATATTTCATTCTAGTTAATCATATTTCAACCTGAAAGATTGCCTGTGATATTTTGTTGAACCATGCTTTATCAGGGCTTCCTGATGCTTTTTTGTTGCATATCCGTAATTAGTATTCCATCCGTACTCGGGATGTTCCTCATGCAACTGAATCATTAACTGATCTCGATAATTTTTAGCTAAAATAGAAGCTGCGGCAATCGACAAAATTTTTGAATCTCCTTTAATAATACATTGATGAGGAATAAAATTATAAGGGTGAAATCTGTTTCCATCAACAAGAATCAACTCCGGGCGTACCGTTAAATTATCTAGTGCCTGATGCATCGCATGAATACTGGCATTCAATATATTATGTTCATCAATAAACTCTGAAGGGAGTTCGGCAATTGCATAACTTTTGACATTCTCTTTAATATATAAATCGAGTGCTGTTCTCGTCTTAAAGTTCAGTTTTTTAGAATCATTTACTAATCTTTGCTCGAAACTTTCATCAAGAATAACCGCCGCCGCAACAACAGGCCCGCTCAAGCATCCTCTTCCAACTTCGTCGCAACCAGCTTCTATATAAAAATTTGACCATTTTTTTAGTAATTCCATAAAAATTAACAATTTATAATCTTCAAAAGTAGAAAAAATATTGATACTATGAAATGAATAACAATTTTTTATCTTTTTAACAGTTTTTTAAGAAAAAGTTTCACAACTTTGTTAACACAAAATTAATGTATAAATATGAAGAAATTGACAGCAGGTGTGCTAATTATAGTACTATCTTCTTCTCTTGTCGTTGTTAATGCACAAGACACGAAGAATGATACCGTTAGAACGCAAGAGATTCAAGAAGTTGTGGTAACTGCTTTAGGGATCAAAAGAGAAAAGAAAGCGTTAGGTTATGCGGCCCAAGAGATTAAAGGAGATATTATATCTGATGCTGGACAAACAAATGCCGTAAGTGCATTGTCCGGAAATGTTGCAGGTGTACAGGTTACTGCACCAAGTACAATGGGAGGGTCTACCAGAATTACCATGAGAGGAATTAGCTCTATTTCAGGTGAAAATAGGCCATTAATAGTTGTCGACGGTGTGCCATTAGACAATTCTAATGTGAACAGCACAGACACCCAGAGAGGTGCGGGAGGTAGAGATTATGGTGACGCATCTTTTGACATAAATCCGGACGATATTGAAACTGTAACAGTATTGAAAGGAGGCCCAGCTGCGGCACTATATGGTTCCAGAGCTGGAAACGGAGCAATTATTTATACCACAAAGTCTGCAAAAAAAGGCAGAACAGATATTCAACTAAACTCTGGTCTAGCATTCGAAAGCATTTACATTCGTCCAAAATTACAGAATCAGTATGGTGGTGGATATTCTGATAAATTACCCACAGCAACTATTAATGGAGAGACATATAATATTCAGGAATATGAGACGGATGCGTCATGGGGTCCTAAATATGATGCCAACCTCATGTATCTTCCTTGGTATGCTTTTGATCCTGAATTTTCAAATGATTATCTCAAGCCAGTACCATTTGTTGCACCTAAAAATGATGTAGATTCTTTCTTTAATACAGGAGTAACTTATACAAATAATGTGTCAGTTGCCAAATCATTTGGCGATACGAATGTAAGAATGTCGTATACCAATACCAATATTTCCGGTATTGTTCCAACGTCTAAGATTAAAAAAGATAATTTTAGTTTAAATATGAATTCTAAGCTTTCTGAAAAGTTGAAGGCTGATGCTATTTTTAATTATGTTCACACAGAGGGCTTCAATAGACCAGAAGTTGGGTATGGCGATAACTCCGTGGCACAGAAATTTTATCATTTTGGTCAGAGAAATCTTGACTTTGAAAAGCTGAAAGACTATAAATTAGCTGATGGTTCGCAACGAACGTGGAATAGAACTGCCTTTGATGATGCAACGCCTCTTTATTCCGATAATCCTTATTGGACAATATATGAAAATACTTCAGCGGATTCTAGACACAGATTTTTTGGTAATGCGGGTCTTACTTATAATTTTACAGATCATTTCTTTGTGGTAGGTAAAGTTTATGGTGATGTTTATACGCAAACTATAAGCTCAAGAGTTGCCGTAGGTTCGCAAGCTGTATCTAATTATTCTATACAGAAAAGAAATGTGTCTGAGTTTAATTATGAAGGTAGAGCGCATTATAATAATAATTTTGGAGAATTTAGTGTAAATACATTTGCTGGTTTCAACATTAGAGATAACAAAACAAGCCTTTTGGATGGTACAACTGTTGGAGGACTTATAATTCCTGGATTGTATAATTTAGCAAATGGGGTTGAAAATTCTTTAGCAACAAACGCAGACAGTCACGCTTCAGTTAAAAGTATATTTGCTTCAGCTTCGCTGGGATATAAGGATATGTTTTTCGTAGAAGCAACCGGCAGAAATGACTGGTATTCGATGCTTAATGATAGCGGGTTTTATCCATCAGTGACAGGAAGTTTTGTGTTTTCTAATGCACTAAAAGCAGATTGGTTATCCTTTGGTAAAGTTAGAGCAGGATGGTCAAGCATTGCACAAGGAGGGACGCCATATGTTAGAGGGACCTATATTGACATAAGATCACCATTTAATGGATCACCGCAATATTCTAACCCGAATGTGGCAGGAGAACGTGACTTATCACCAGAACTTAAGATCACAAAGGAAATTGGTATTGAAGCGAGATTTTTCAAAAACAGAGTGGGATTAGATGTAACTTACTACGATACAAAATCAAAAGATTTTATCATCGCAGTCCCTGTTGACCCAGCATCAGGCTACCTCTTTAAAAGTATTAATGCTGGAGAGATGACTAATAAGGGTATAGAGGCAATGGTAACAGTTGTTCCCGTTAAGACAGACAACTTTTCTTGGGATATCGCATGGAATTTTGCAAGGAATCGAAACAAGTTAATTAATCTATATGGAAATCTTCAGAATTTAGTGCTAACAAACGCTCCTTTCAGAGCTCAGTTAGTTGCTCAAGTCGGCGAATCGTATGGTAGTATAATGGGAACGGATTATGTGTACGATGCTCAAGGTAATAAAGTAGTTGATGAGAACGGATTTTATAAGGCTTCTGAAATTCAATCTTTAGGTTCGATACTCCCAAAATATAATATGGGATTCAGAAATACATTGAGATATAAGACATTAAGTTTGTCTTTCTTAATTGATATTCAAGAAGGAGGTAAATATTTTTCTACAACAAACATGTGGGGTATGTACTCTGGAATGTTAGAAGAATCTGCTCTAGGTGGAAACAGAGAAGCTGGTGTTGTCCTTGCGGGAGTGAAAGAAGATGGTACTCCTAACGATATATTATTGGATGCTCCAACCTGGGGTGGTACTTATTATAACACTGTTGATGCTCAAAATGTTTTTGATGCAAGTTATATTAAACTAAGAGATATTACTCTTGGCTATGATTTACCTAAGTCTCTTATTGGAAATGTTTTCCAAGGTGTAAGGGTTTCTGCATTTGCAAGAAACTTATTTGCTTGGAATCTTTCAAATAAAGGTATTGATCCCGAAAATACATCTTATGGTTCTGGGAATATTCAAGGTCTTGAAGGAGGTTCTTTACCATCTACAAGAACTTATGGGGTAAATGTTAATTTTAAATTTTAATGAAAATGAAAAAAATAGTTTTAATATTATCGGTTGTTGCAACAACTTTTACTTTCAATAGTTGTTCAGATCAATTTGATGAAATAGATATCAATCCAAATTCGACAGAACAAGCACTAACTTATGGTTTATTCAATAGTGCCAATAAAGAATTAATGGACAATACAAGAGACCAATGGCAATCTGCAAGAATTACTTTACCATGGGTGCAATATTCAGCCCAGAGAGCATATACAGAAGAAGATAGGTATCAATATAGACTATCTACTGGTGTATCTTTATGGAGCTTTTCATACAGAGTAGCACAGGATTATAAGTCAATAATTGACTTGAATAATGATCCTGCAACTAGTGTGCAAATGGCGAAATACGGTCCAAAGCAAAATCAAATAGCAGCTTCTCGAGTAATGCTTTCTTACGTATTCTTAACGTTAGCAGATTCATTCGGAGATATCCCTTATTATTCGTATGGCAATAAAGATGCAGATTTCCAGGCACTAAATGTAAATGGGCAACTACAACCAAAATTTGCAAGCCAGCAAAAAGTATATGCAGATATTTTAAAAGAGCTGAAGGAGGCTTCAGAAATGCTCGATGAGAACGAAGTAGTTTTCACCCAAGGTGACGTTCTTTTTGGGTCCGGTGAAAAATTAAAGAAATTTGCGAATTCTTTAAGACTTAGAGTCGCGACACGTGTAAAAGGAGTTGTTCCAGGAGCTGAAGCACATATTCAAGATGCAATTGCATCTGGTGTAATGACATCTAATGCTGATAATGTGGGTGTGGGTTATGAAAATAACCTAATCAATCCTGCCCCATTATTCAATGATTTTAGAACTAGATCTGATTTTGCAATTTCTAAAACATTTGTTGATTTACTTAAAGGTAACTCAGGTAATTTTGATCTAGATCCAAGATTGTTCAAATTTGCTACTCCTAAAGGAACTCCAAAAGCTACAATTTTAGATGGAAGTGCCCCTGAATCAACGAATCCAGCGGACTTCAATGGAATGCCTTATGGAATTCCTAGCTCATTGGCTCCGAGTCAGGCTTCATCCTCCAACTTCTTTAGCAAGAATATTCTCAAACCTGATTACACGGAGATATTAATGGAATATTCTGAAGTTCAATTTCTTTTAGCAGAAGCAAACGGATGGTCGCAAACGAACTATGTAAATGGTGTTAGAGCCTCTATGCAAAGATGGGGTGTTGCAACTGCAGATATAGATGCTTATATAGCTTCTCTTCCAGCTGCTACAAAGGAGAATGTGTTGACTCAAAAATACATTACATTATTCATGCAACCTTATGAAGCTTGGTCTGAGTATCGAAGAACAGGTTATCCAAACACTTTATTATTACCTGGACAAACTGGCACGTTGAATGTAGAAACTGATGGACAAACGACCTATACATTCACATCGCTGATAGCGGGTCTTACAGATTTACCAACTAGATTATTTTACCCAACTTCAGTTCAAACATTGAATACAGCAAATTATCAGGCTGCTTCAACTGCAATAGGAGGTGATAAAATGAATACCAAACTTATCTGGGATACTAATTAATTAAGCATCCAATCTTATAAAAAAACCGCCTCTCGGCGGTTTTTTTATTTCCGTATATTTGTACTTCAAATTAGAATAATGAATATTAAACATATCATAGAACAAAAGCTGGAAAATGTTATTCTAAACGTTTATCAGTTAAAAGATATAAAACTAGAAATCCAGGAGAATAAAACTGAGTTTGAAGGCGATTTTACAATCGTTACTTTTCCTTTGGTGAAACAGCTGAAAAAAAATCCTGAAAGTATCGGGGTAGAATTGGGTGAGGCTTTAACACAGCAAACAGAACTGCTGGAAAGCTTCAAAGTAATTAAAGGGTTTTTAAATGTAAAAGTTAAGAATCATTTTTTTATAGATCAATTTCAGACCGTTGCTGATCAGTTTTCGAATATTGAAAAGAAAAACGAAACCGTAATGGTGGAATATTCTTCCCCAAATACCAATAAGCCACTTCATTTAGGTCACGTAAGAAATAATCTTTTAGGTTTTTCTGTAGCTCAGATTCTTGAGGAAGCAGGTTACGATGTAATCAAAAGTCAGATTATCAACGATAGAGGAATTCACATCTGTAAATCGATGTTGGCTTGGGAGAAATTCGGTAAAGGAGAAACGCCGGAAACTGATCAAGTAAAAGGTGATAAATTTGTTGGGAATTATTATGTGAAATTTGATCAGGAATATAAAAAAGAAATTTCTGAACTTCTTGAGCAGGGTCTTTCTGAAGATCAAGCAAAAAAAGAGGCTCCCCTGATGAAAGAAGCTCAACAAATGCTTCTCGACTGGGAAAATGGTGACGAAAAAGTAAGAAATCTCTGGACTGAAATGAACTCTTGGGTTTACAAAGGTTTCGGTGAGACTTATAAAAGATTAGGAGTTGATTTTGATCAGGTTCAGTATGAAAGCAATACGTATATTTTAGGAAAAGACCTTATTCAGGAAGGTTTGGATAAAGGTGTTTTGTATCAGAAAGAAGATGGCTCGGTTTGGTGTGATTTGACTGATGAAGGTTTAGATCAGAAACTTTTGCTGCGTTCTGACGGAACTTCTGTCTACATGACTCAAGATTTGGGAACGGCAGTTGAGCGTTTTAAAGAAAATAATCTACAGAAATTAATCTACACAGTAGGAAACGAGCAGGATTATCATTTCCAGGTTTTATTTAAAATCTTAGGGAAACTAGGATATGAATGGGCAGATCAGTTATTCCATTTATCGTATGGAATGGTGGAACTACCAAACGGGAAAATGAAATCTCGTGAAGGAACTGTGGTTGACGCAGATGAATTGATGCAGGATATGTTTGATATTGCTAAATTTAAATCTGAAGAATTAGGAAAATTAGAACATTTTACAGATGAAGAAAAAAATCTCAACTACGAAAGAATAGGGATAGGAGCTTTAAAATATTTTATGCTGAAGGTAGATCCTAAAAAGAAAATGCTTTTCAATCCTGAAGAAAGCATTGATTTTAATGGAAATACAGGGCCTTTTATTCTGTACACATTTGCACGTATTCAATCTTTGCTGGCAAAAGCTGATTTTGTCCAGAGACAAACTGAAGCTATCGATCTCAGTCAATCTGAAAAGGAGTTAATCATGCAGCTTTCCAATTACAAACCTACGGTTGTAAGAGCTGCAGAAAGTTTAAGTCCTGCCTTGGTAGCTAATTATTTATATGATTTAGTGAAGTCGTACAACTCATTTTATCAGAATAATCCAATCTTAATTCAGGAAGATGAAAATATAAAACAGTACCGACTCAACTTGTCTAATTTGACTGGAAAAACTATACAGAAATCCCTTCAATTGCTCGGAATACAAACCGTTAACAGAATGTAAGCAAAAGCCTCTCAGCATCTCTGAGAGGCTTTTTTATTTTAAGTTTTATTCACCTTCATCTCATCATTTTTGAGCTGACTGTCGCGATATAATTTTGCGCTGCTCCATTTGGCATGTTTTGAAGGAGCAATTTTGTATCCTCGCTTATAGGTATAAACTTTTGTGAATTCGGCTCCAAAGAAAATCATCATACAGGAATAATTGATCCAAAGCATTACCAAGATGATTGTCCCGGCGGTTCCAAATGCAGATGTAGGTTTAAATTCACTGAAATATAGACTTAAGAAAAACTTGCCTAACGTAAATAATGCTGAAGTTAATATTGCTCCTTTCCAAACTGATTTCCAACTAATTTCTACATCTGGAAGTACTTTAAACATCAATGCAAAAAGCAAAACCGTAATCGCAAATCCTACCGTGAAGTTGATTATTTCTACAATATAATATGTTTCCAAACCGAAATATCTTGTAATGAAATTATTCAAAATACTGATGAGTAATGTTAAAACCATGGTAATCATCAGTAAAAAACCTAATATTAAGATCATTCCGAGAGAATTGGCGCGGTCTAATAAAAATTTAACCAAAGCTTTCTTTGGTGCAGCTTCTACATCCCAAAGATTGTTCAAAGATTTCTGCAACTGGAAAAAGAGGGTAGTAGAACCAAATATTAAAGAACCAATACCTACAATTTTCATAAAAATATTTTCCTTATCAATTAATGCTCCGGCTATCATCTCTTCTACACTTTTAGCAGCTTCAGTACCCATCATACCACTGATTTGGGTACTTATCTGTCCACGGATCGCTTCTTCCCCAAAAAAATATCCTGCAAGCCAGATGATGATAATTAGTAAACCGGGAATTGAAAATATTGCGTAATACGCCAAACTTGCTGAATCGTTTGATGCGCTCGAATTATTCCATTCTTTAAATGTTTCTCTGACGGTTTCCCAGAAAAATTTTAGTTCTTTTAGCATAGATTTAATATTAGTAGATGTGATTTAATTGGTGATAATTACTCTTAAAAGATAAAAATTTATCTCATTTAACAACACAAAGACTATTCCTTAAAGGTAATTTTTGAAAAGATTTATCATTTAAACAATCATCTTTTAGAATTTTAAAATTAAAAGATTAAATGCTGTAGAATGATTGGTAACTTTATCATTGCTAATTCATAAAGTGATATTAATAAATTTTGAAAAAAAATAAGCTATATTTTCGAAACCTAAAAAAATAGATTTTGGCTAAAGCCTTGTTTCTATCTTAAAACAGAAAACGGGCTAAAGCCCGTTCCTATTTCTAATTTAAATTTTAGTTTTTTAATTAAGTTAAAATTACTTTTAGAAAGGATATCCAATCGCAATATTCAGAATTAAATTATCTCTTCTCCAGCTAGAATCTCCAAAGTTGATTTTATCGAAAGCCCATCTTTCGCCTTTTTCATAGTAGGGAACACGTAACGGCATTGCAAGGTCAAGTCGCAAAATAAGAATTGAAAAGTCAAGTCTTAAACCAACACCTGCACCCACTGCAATCTCACTCAAAAATTCTTTAGAAAATTTCCCGCCGGGTCTTGTATTAATACCGTTTTCGTCAATATCATCATTGATGAGCCAGATGTTTCCAGCGTCAACGAATGCAGCAACATTTAAAAATTTGTACAGATTTGCTCGGTATTCTGCATTCAGTTCTAATTTTACATCACCCGCCTGATCAAATACAAAACCGCCCTGTGCCTGCTGTGTTCGTGGATCATAACTTCCGGGACCTAAAGTTCTTGCGCGAAAAGCTCTGATACTATTACTTCCGCCAACGAAAAACTGTCTCGAAAAAGGAATATGTTCAGAATTTCCGTAAGGAATAGCAACACCTGCAATAAATCTCGTAGCAAAAGATGTTTTCTCACCAAATTTGTGATAGAATCTCACATCATTTTCAATCTTTGCATACTGACTGAATGGAACTCCAAAAATAGTTTTTTCCTTACCTTCTTTTTTATTGGCTCCGGTTACCAGACCAGTAATATTTCCTGCCAGATCTAGCATTCCTTTGTAATAGAATGTATTTTTTCGAGGTAGCATCGTGGTGGAATAGGTGTAAGAATAAGTCGGCCCGAAAATAAGCTGTTTGTCAACAACTCTTTCTAAATAAGGATTTAAAAAATATCTGTCCGTATATTTTTCTGTAACATTCGCTGGGGCAATTAATGAGATATCAATCAATTTCAGTTCATGCTCTTTTCTTACATTTTCTTTCCACTGATAACCAAATGAAGCATTGAATGTATTTAAAGTATATAAAGTCGTACGATTCTGAAACTCATATCCCAGCTGAATATTTGTTCTCGGAACAAAAGCGCTTGATGAATTAAACTGAAAAGGAGCCACAATTCTCGGAATAGAAAGCTGCGCATTTGCTCCTGCTCTGAAAATATTTTCAGCATCTGCCGGTCCACCGACCTGAACATCAAAAGCACCATAAACAGAAGCTTTAAATTGCTCTGCACCACGGAAAAAGTTTCTTTGTGTCCAGTTTAGATTCAGCTCACTTCCTGCATAATTCGCAGAATTGGTTCTTCCCAAAGCTTCAAGACGTAAAGACTGAAGTTCTCTCGGCGTCAAAACATAGTACGCATCAAACTTATGATTTAGCGAATCTGAAACAACAAATTCATTTTTTACAAACTTAAAAACACCTAAACTAATAAGTCTGTTTAGCGATAAATTATGATCTTTTCTGTTGTAAATATCACCCTTGTCAAAATATAATGCACGATCAAACATTCTCGGTTTAAATTTCTTTTTAGGATCAACTACGTAAATATCATTGTACTTATAACCTTTCAGAGAATCTTCGGTCATCGGGATATTGTACAATCCATTTTTCGCATCTCGTAAATTATAATTTGGAAAAACAACAACTTTATCTATGGTAAATTGTTCGGTTGCAAGTTTTGGAGTATTGTCTTTTAATTTGACAATCATTTCTACTTTATGATTCTTGCTAACCGTACTATCTGCCTGAACTATAATGTTATCTGGACTAAAATAGTAAAAGCCTTTGTCTTTCAAACCATCATCAATTCTTTGTCTTTCAGCTTTAATCACATCCAAATCAAACGGATTTCCGGTTTTAAGCAATGTTTTTTCCTTTAAAGCCTGTATTTCCTGATTGATCAGACTAGAATCCTGCACAAAATTTACATTGCTGATCATGTATTGCGCTCCGGGATTTAGAGTATAAATTACCTGTGCTTTCTTATTTTTTGAAACTGTATCGTATTTTGCTTTAGCATTAAAATAACCTTTGTTCTCAGAATAATTAACGATAATGTCTTTGTTGAATTCTCTGTCTACATCTCCCAATAAAACAGGCTCTTCTCCAAATTTATATTTCAGCCAATATCTTAGTCCTTTTTCTTTTTTTGGTTCTTTTGTAGCATTGTAAGCGTAAAGTTTTGGTCTTAAACCAAGAAACGAAGAGTTTGGTTTTGGAGTTAAATTTTCTTCAAGTGCAGCTTTCAGTTCATTTTTTTTCTTTTTCGGAAGCGTATCATTTTCGATCTTCACTTCTGCTCCGGTGTAAAGCATTTGTCCGTCTTTCAAAAACTTCGTGTTGCTACATGAAACAACTGCCGCCGTCATTCCCGATGCTAAAAAATATTTACAGTATATATTCAACTTATTCTTCATTACTTAAATTCTACGACTTGGTTATCTTGTTTTTTCTTGTTCTCTCTGTTTTCCTTATTTCGGTTATTTCTGGATTTTCGGAAAATATCTCTGAACTGATTGTAATCTAGCGTAATGATAAACCCAACTCCCGTTTCTACAATCTGACCTTGTAATGCCACTTGGTAATCATTTTTACGGTACGCTCGGAGCATGTATCTTCCATCTCGTGAAAGGCTGTAATCTACAGTCACGTCACCGGCAATGTTTGTGGTATTTTCATTTTGTCTCGCTTCACCTTCCAATCCGAAATTACTTCCTACAGATACTTTCAGTCTGTCATTCAATAATTTTTTGCTTAAACCAATATTAAGATCAGTTCTTGTATTTTGACTTCCTGTAGAATAATCTTCCGTAGATTCCAAATCAAAATTGAGGTCAACTCCTTTAATTAAATCTCCGGCTAAATTGTTCAGCTGCTGAGAAAGAATTTTGCTTACGCTCTGTCTCGCCATTGTTTCTGCTGAAACTCCGGAATTGCTTTGGAAAGGATTTTCGCCTATAAATCTGTTCAGTAAAAGCAAAGCAAAAACCTGTTTATTCATTTCATTCGGATCTTGTCTCAGCTGAGCAAGTTTTCCTTCAATCGTTTCTGTAACAGTAGATGATACAGCATTGTTTTTCTCATCCGTTGTAATATCAAAGGAGATTTCAGGTTTCAACAATTCGCCTTTCAGAATCAATAAAGTATTAAACGGAATTCTTTGTTTGTATTGATTTAAATCTGCATCGCCAACCTGTTGTTCTACCAAATCAATTGGCGCAGTTTCAGTTTTGTAAATTGCCGTAATATCAAGATTTGCGGTCGTAGGTTCACCTGTCCAGGTAATTGTACTTCCTTTTTGGATATCAAATTTTCTCTTCAGAACACTCACAGACATTTCATAGCTTCCTTTTTCGACAGAATATACGCCGACCAAAGTAGTTTTTCCGGATGGATCAATTCCACCTGTCAGATCAGCTTCACCCTGCAGTTTTACAAAATCTCCGGCTGCTTTATCAATAACGATAGACATTTTTGCTTCTTTATCAACTTCAATATTTACGTTCACATCCAATCCTTTGATGGGACTTTGTGTGTCAATAGAATCTGCTTTAATGGTTTTATTTAAAGCTACCTGATCTTGGTCAATAAATTCTACAATTCCGTCTCTTTCCTGTAATGATGGGCTAGATTGAGGTAGAACAAAAGTAAAATCGGTGTTTTCTGCAATAGCCAGTCTTCCGTCTACTTTTGGTAAATCTAAATTTCCTCTCACTTTTAAAGCCGCATCAATCGACAAAATTCCATACATCAAAGCATCATTTGATTTCTCAGAGTTTACCACTTTAAAATCTTTCGCATCCAAATCTAGATTAAAGTCAAAATCTCTGTAGGTCTGCGTAAGAACCTGCCCGTCAATATTTAAAGAATTTCCGTCTTTGTCTTTGATTTTAAATTCGTCAAATTCAATTCCTCGGCTTGTAAATCCTATGGTATCATCAATTCCGCGGAAATCACTTCCGGTCTGCGAAATCATTAATCCTACATTATTCATTTTCAGATCGCCAAGAATTTTTGGTGCAGTCGTTGTACCGGTAATTTTTAAATCTCCCGAAAGATACCCTTCTGTATTGGTGATTGCATTCATGGAAAATCCTTGCAGCGTTTTCATCTGAAGCTGATTCATATCTAAATTTAAATCAAAACTGCTTGATGAAGTATTATAATTTCCTAAAATTTTCACATCATTGTTGTTTCCTGAAAGCGCAATATCTGCATTCAGAAGATTAGCAGACTGATTATTGACCTTGATGGCTAAATTACCAACCGGACTTCCGTACACAATCAAATCAGAAACATTAATGTCTGAAGTGAATGTCATGTTCTTTGTTAAATCTCTAAGTTGAGCCGTTCCGTTGATAGTACCTTTTGCTAGAAGAGAATCTTTTTTAATGATTTCCGTAATAGTTTCAATTTTAAAATCTTTTAATGAAACATTCAGCGGACTGCTCGGTGAATTGCTTTCAGACTGTAAAGAAATTTCTGCTCCCGAGTTAGAAAGTGTGAAATTATCTGCCACAATTCCCTGGCTGAAAATCTGAATTTTATTATTCTCAGCAACCGTCCAATCCATATAATTCAGTTTTAAACCATTTGGATTAAGCGAAATTTCAGTTATGTCGTTCATCGACTTGGCATTTCCTGCGATGAGGAACTGCGTTTCATCTTTATCATCTTTTGTGGTGATATTATAATTGAGGATATTTTGCGCAACATCACCATTAATATTTACTTTTTTCAGGGCAAAGCTTTCACTTGATAAAGAAGCGACACTAAGATCGTATTGCAATGCCTGATTTTCATTGGTAATTTTTAGACTTGTATTTTCTAGAGTATTTGTTCCATACAAGACCTGCGGAATCTGTGCATCCAGAAGAATCTGTTGAGAATCTGCATTGTAATTTCCATTGATATTGATGGTTTCAAAACTCTTCAGATCCGGAACAAATTTTCGGATAAGATCGTCATTTTTTATTTTAGCATTAAAAGTGAAAAACTGTCCGGCATCAATCTTTTGTGATTTTGACGGCTTTTGAAACTGATAATATTGATTGATTGTTTGGGTTAACGCTCCAAAAATCTGAGTTAGCTTATACTTTCCGTTAAGTTCTACATCGGCGATCTGAGAATTGAATTTTATCTGTGTAGAATCTGCCGTTGAAACTGCCAGCAAATTTACCTCCTGAATAGGATAAACTTCTTTCGTGTCTGAAATTGCAAAGTCTTTTAAATTTAAATATCCGTTTAAATTGTCAGGATCCAAAGTTTTAAAATCGCCATCAATTGCGCCCGCAACTATCATTGGCGAACTATAGAATCCGAGTTTGTTTAAATCTAATTTATTGATATTTCCATTGACTTTTACCGTCGGATTTTTTTCGTTGTAAACTCCTTTTGCAGCAAGATGCAGATTGGCATTAGGATCTTTTGAGTTTAAATCGATATCATAAGCACCACGGTTGATTTTGCCTTTCAGATTCATATTCTGATAAGTATAACCCTTGTAAGTCGCTGACCTTACAGTGCCTGAGAGATTTGCAGACATTGTTTTAGGATCAAAGCCTTGTCCTTTTGCGTTGATTTGAGCTGTAGTACTTCCAAGATCTTTATTCTGGATAAGTTTTCCGATTTGCAGACCCTGGAGATTAGCTTTAACGTCAAATGTTTCTCTGTTTTTTCTGCGAAGATCGGCTTTGGCAATAATTGCGGCATTTCCTAATGTGGAAGTCAGACGTAAATTGGTGTCAACCAGCTTCGTAGTTCCTTTTGCTGCTCCACGAATTGTGAAGAATGACGGTAAAGTAATGTTTTTTGGAATCGTATTTTTAGGAACTAAATTATATATTGTTTTGGATGAAGAAGATAATTCGGCAACTTTTAAATCATAATACAGTTGATCAGGATTCATAGCATTTTTGATTTTTCCGGATGCAAGAACTTTCAACTGATCTAACCCTGAAACTTTCAGATTTTGAATTGCCAGATCATTCACAGTTCCTCTGATAAAAGCGTTGACATTTAAAGTCGCATTTGGATATTTGTTGAACGGTGCAGTATTTCTTAAAGTCGGAACCAAATTTAAAATATCAGAAAAACCGATTTTAGAATCTCTTATATCGGCAGAGATCTTTACGGCACCCAAATTAGATGACAGTTGCTCAATCGAGTTGTAATTTAAAACCACCTCATCTCGCAAAATTGTTTTCGGAGTTTGCAGATAAAGATTTTTTAAATATGCCTCTTTTTCAGCATAAACAAAATCTGTATTAAACTTTTGCACATTCAGGCCTCTTGCTTCCTGAATTTCGGCTGATTTCACAGAGCCTGCAAAACCGTTGTTTTCCATTTTAAAGTTTCTGACGTCGAGATTTAATTTAGCAAAATTAAGATGATTAAAATCCATTCCTGATTTGGTAGGTGCAACTGCAGTATTATTGTAAGCTACTTTTACATCACCTAAAAATAATTTTCCTAACATCAATTTCATCGCTTTTTCTTTCGTTGAAACTGTGTTAACTTCTGGCTTTTCTTCCTTTTTTGAATTGGCGTTTGCTGTGGGAAGAAATAAATTGGCATTGATGTTAGCTCCTCTTAAATAAAGATTTCCGATATTGTAATCATTATTTTCAAGGTTGATGCTGTTAACTTTTGTGCTTAGTTCTTTAAATAAAACTTTCGCAAAAGTCTTAGAATTGTCGTCACCGTAATCAATATTAAAATTGGTTAGTTTAATTCCGTTTAAACCAAGCTTCATCGGCTTTTTCTGGTTGAGAGAATCTACCTTTTCCTCAACATTCTTAGAAACTTCTTCTACCAGATCCTGTTTTAATTTTAGTTTTAAACCGTCAAGATTGATATCGTTGATGGCGTAAGAATTATTTTGGAGATCAAAAGTTTTCACCCTCGTATCGAATGAATTAAAATATACTTTAATGTCATTTTTCGATTGCTGATCATCGAAAGTTAACCCAATGTCTTTTAGTTTGATTTTATCTAGAGAAATGATGAATGGCTTTGAAGGCTTCTGTTCCTGCTCTTTATCAGAAGTAGCGAATGCATCAATGATATAATCGAAATTAAATTTCCCCTGTGGGTTTCTTATCACATTTGCCCGAACACCTTCCAGATCAATAGAGGTAATATCTGCTTTAGAATTGATCAGTTTCCACATATCAAGACCTACATCAAATTTTCTTACTGCTAAGAGAGTGTCGATATTCTGACCCTTCAAATAAAGGTTTTCCATCACCAGACTATTGGGAAAACCAATATAAACTTTTTCCAGACTAACTTTTGTTTTGATCTTTTTCTCTAAATAAACAACAAGTTTGTCTTTTACGTAATTTTGAACTGCAGGAATTCTCAAACTGAAAATTGCGAGAATAACGAGAATAAGTATCGAAATAATTGTTATAACGATACCTTTAATTATTTTTTTAAAGTTTACTTTTCTTTTCAATTTCTCTTCGAATTTAGACTGATTAACTATTTGATTTTGAGTCGTGATGCATTTAAATTTCCCCTAGTACAGGTTTTTTTTATGCTTAGTTTTATCAATACTAAATTGAGTATGTAGTGATATTTTCATGATTAATTTTTTATGATTTAGTTTGAAAGAAAATTTATAATAAAAAACCTCTGCAATATGTTTGCCAACCCGCATTAATTCATGTTAAATTAAAATCTCCGTGCCTTGAATTTTACATTCTCGTGGTTATTCGAGGGAAATTGATGTTTGTGAAAAGTAATAAAATATTTGCAATTCTAACAATATGTGAAAAAAAATAGAATTTTTTAGATATACGCAAAAAAAAACATCCTTTAAAAAAAAGGATGTTTGTAGACCCACAGGGATTCGAACCCCGGATAACGGTACCAAAAACCGGTGTGTTACCACTACACTATGGGTCTGATTATTTTTGGTGGTGCAAATTTACAGATTTTTTCTTTATACGCAAGAAATTCTTAATAAAGTTCAAATTTTATACAAGTAAATTGGTTTGTGATGCTTGATGACTCTTTTACATACAAAAACCATCCTTTAAAAAAGGATGGTTTGTAGACCCACAGGGATTCGAACCCCGGATAACGGTACCAAAAACCGGTGTGTTACCACTACACTATGGGTCTGTTTTATTTTGGTGCTGCAAATTTACAGTTTTTTTATTTACTTGCAAATCGTTTTTTAAATTTTTTTAAATTTACAGAATATTTGTATCAGTTAAAAAATGGTAATCAACTTCAATAATCTCGAAATTAATAATTTACATTCTCAGAAGGAATTTGACAGCAAGGTGATTTTTTTTATAAAAGAATGGCTTTCACCCTCAAAAACTGTGGATGTTCAGACTTCTGGGTCAACCGGAGTTCCGAAAATTTTTGAAATCGAGAAAAAGAAAATGCTGAATTCTGCAAAAATGACTTGTGATTTTTTAGGATTACAGGAAAATGATACAGCATTAATCTGTCTTCCTGTAGAATATATCTCAGGAAAAATGATGGTGGTGCGGTCTTTTGAAAGAAAATTAAAATTAAAAATTGAAAATCCGTCAATAGAACCATTAAAAAATTTAACTGAGAAAATTGACTTTTGCGCGATGACACCTTTGCAGGTTGAAAATTCGCTGGGGAAGATTTATCTTATTAAAAATCTGATCATCGGAGGTGCGGCAGTTTCGGAATCTCTAAAATCAAAAATCGGTCAAACACTCAAAATTTCTGACGCTCAGACTAACATTTACGAGACTTATGGAATGTCTGAAACTCTTTCTCACATTGCTTTGAAAGAAATCTATCCTCATTCTAATGACTATTTTACGGTTTTTGAAAATGTCTCTATATCAAAAGATGAGCTTGGATGTCTGAAAATTTCAGCACCAGATTTGAATTCTGAAATTTTGCAGACTAATGATTTAGTTGAAATTAGTAATGACAATCAGTTTAAATTTTTAGGGAGAATAGATAATGTTATCAATTCTGGTGGTGCAAAAATATTTCCGGAAACATTGGAAAGTCTAGTTAAAAAAGAAATACCAAACGAAGTGATTTTTTTAGGAATAAAAAATGAGAGTCTGGGACAGAAATTGATTGCGGTAATTGAAGGAAAAAAATCTGATGATTTAATTAATAAAATGACCAAAATTCAATTTGAAAAAAGTTTTCACAAACCAAAAGAAATTATGTTTGTTGAAGAAATTCCCAGAACCCCAAATGGAAAAGTGAATCGACTTAAACTTTTGGAAATATTTGAAGGTAATTAATTTAATTTTAAACTTAGTACCACCTTATTTCAATAAGACGCAATGAATCCACTCATTCAAAGAGAATTAAAAATATTATGAAAGACTTTTCAAGAGAACTCAACTTCAAAACTTCCCGCAGCAGTGGCGGAGGCGGACAAAACGTAAACAAAGTGGAAACCGCTGTTACCGTCATGTGGAAAGTTGATGACTCAGAATTTTTTAATGAAAGAGAGAAAAGTTTAATCAAAGAAAAACTTAAAAACAGGATTAATCTTGATGGATTATTATTTTTAAATGTTTCTGAAAGCAGAACTCAACTTCAGAACAAGAAAATAGCGATTGAAAAGATTCTTGATATCGTGGAAAAATCATTAGTGATTCCAAAATTCAGAGCAAAGACAAGACCGACAAGATCTTCGGTAGAAAAACGCATTCAGCAGAAGAAGCAAAATTCAGACAAAAAAGAAAACAGACGTTTTAAATTTTAATTCTCCGCAATTGGAAAAAATAGTATTTTTGACGAAAATTGATAACAATGTTAAAAAAACTTTTCCTTTCGGGAGCCTTCGCGATCCCTTTCTTTTTTTCAGCACAGGAGACAACTGTTTCAGAATCCAGAGTTTCGATAATTCCATCCGTGGGATATGCATGGCGTCTAGCAAAAATGCCTGAAGGGATTTCAAAAGAATCAAAAGATTATATCAGAGGCTTAAAAAGTGGAGTAGATGTAAGTGTTTCTGCATATTATCACTTAAAGGGAAATGGAGCTGTAGGTTTAAAATATTCTACTTATTTTGCATCCAGTGATGGCCGCATCAGCGTTCAAAACTCAAACGGACAAATCGTTTCAGGATTTGTAAGTACTAAAGATAATATCAGTTTTATCGGACCGGCTTATATGTTCTCCAATTTCAAAGATGAAACAAGACACAAACTGTTTTATGATATTGCTGTGGGAGTGATTACTTATACTACAAAAACCGGTTCTGTAAAAGGTACAGGTTCTAATGTTGGTCTGGAGGCCAATTTTGCATATCAGTACGCAATTAGCAACCATATTTTTATCGGTCCGAAAATCGGTCTTACAGGCGGAGCACTAAGTAAGATGAAGTATAACGGAACCACCGTTGATTTTGGTGAAGATGAAAGAGAAGGATTAAGCAGACTTTCTTTAAGCGCGGCTGCGACTTTCCGTTTTTAAATTTTATCTTTGTAAAAAATTTAAAAATGAGCAAACCTATTACTGAGTTCATAGAAAAATATTATCTGCACTTCAATGCAGCAGCTTTGGTAGACGCATCAAAGGGATACGTTGCGCATCTTAAAGAGGGCGGAAAAATGATGATCACTTTGGCTGGGGCAATGTCTACGGCTGAGTTGGGGAAAATTTTGGCTGAAATGATCCGTCAGGATAAAGTTGATTTTATTTCTTGTACAGGCGCAAATCTTGAAGAAGATCTGATGAATCTGGTTGCACATTCTCATTACGAAAGAGTTCCTCACTACCGAGATTTGACGGCTCAGGATGAGTGGGATTTGTTGGAAAGAGGTTTAAACAGAGTTACAGACACATGTATTCCTGAAGAAGAAGCGTTCAGAAGATTGCAAAAACATATCGTTGAGATCTGGAAAGATGCTGAAGCGAAAGGTGAAAGATATTTTCCGCATGAATTTATGTATAAAATGATCCTTTCGGGAGTTCTTGAGCAGTATTATGAAATTCCAAGAGAGAACTCATGGATGATTGCGGCGGCAGAGAAAAATCTTCCGATTGTAGTTCCGGGTTGGGAAGATTCTACAATGGGGAATATTTTCGCTTCTTACTGTATCAAAGGTGAGTTGACGGCTACTACGATGAAATCTGGTATCGAATACATGACTTATTTAGCAGATTGGTATACAAAAAATTCAGCAGGAAAAGGAGTTGGATTCTTCCAGATTGGCGGCGGTATTGCCGGAGATTTTCCTATTTGTGTGGTACCGATGTTGTATCAGGATATGGAAATGCATGATATTCCGTTTTGGTCATATTTCTGTCAGATCTCAGATTCTACGACTTCTTACGGTTCTTATTCGGGAGCAGTTCCTAACGAGAAAATTACCTGGGGTAAATTAGATATTACTACACCGAAATTTATCGTTGAAAGTGATGCTACTATTTGTGCGCCATTGATGTTCTCTTATATTTTAGAAAATTAATAAAAGCAATAATTTCTTTAACGCTTTACATATAAAAAACGTCCCATGTTGGGACGTTTTTTTTGAGCAAATCTGTTTAAACTGATTCTAATAACACTGCTATGATTCGCATATATTTTAAGATTAATCTAAAGAATTAGTCAACACAAAATATCGGTATGCTAAAATACCTTTTTGAATTTTGGTCAGTTTTGAAGGGTCTTTATCACTCAATTTTGGTAAAACAGCTTTATTTATTTTATTGAGTACTCTAAAAATTGACTTTTTCATAATTGCACATTTAGTAAAGTCTATCATCCAAAAATTGTGCTGAAAATATTCGAGTATGATCCTAGGTACCAGCAATGTTGCTTATGAGTTTCCATACATATTTGATTCTCCTCCGTCGATTGCAATCACCTGTCCCGAAACATATCCGTTATCATCACTCAGAAGATAAGCTACAAGATTTCCGACATCTTTGGGATCGCCTAACCTTCTTGTAGGGTTTCTCGATGCATATTCGGTTTCAGCTGCTTTGGGATCAGCAGGATTTACCTGATTAAAAGCTTGGGCAACCATCGGAGTTAAAATCGCACCCGGAGCAATGGCATTGGTCAGAATATTATCTTTACCATATTCTAGAGCTGCATTTTTGGTCATTCCCGCTACAGCATGTTTCGTTGCAACATAAGCTGTTTGGTTGATGACGCCTCTTATACCGCCAACTGATGCTACATTAACGATCTTTCCGCCACCGTTTTTCTGCAGTTCAGGAATTACATAT
This sequence comes from Chryseobacterium sp. CY350, assembly GCF_027945075.1. Lineage (NCBI taxonomy): Bacteria > Pseudomonadati > Bacteroidota > Flavobacteriia > Flavobacteriales > Weeksellaceae > Chryseobacterium > Chryseobacterium wangxinyae. Next base: position 2,042,698 of record NZ_CP116034.1, on the reverse strand, counting down.
TTCATACCGTAATAAACTCCAAGTAAATTGATGTCGATTACTTTTTTGAACACTTCAATATCGTATTCAACCAACGGTGCCTGTTTTCCCTCAATTCCTGCATTATTGTATAAGCCGTCTACCTTTCCAAATTCTTTCACTGTTTGGTCGACATAGTTTTTTACGTTTTCTTCTACAGAAACGTCTGCAGTAACTGTTAGAAATTTATTGCTGGGATATTTTGACTGAAGTTCTGATTGTGCTTTATTCAGCGCATCAGCGTTATAATCTACCAAGGTTATATCTGCTCCTTTTGAGGCTAAAATATCTGCAGCTGCTAATCCTAAACCCATTGCAGCTCCTGTTACTATAATTACTTTTCCTTTTAAATTTGCCATAATTTAAATATTTAATTCATTGCTTCTTAATACAACAATGATGCCTTTTTGAAAGATTTTTTTGTGAAGGTTTTAGCTTGTTAAATATTTTAAGAAATCGTCAGGATTATAAATGCTTTACAATAATCCTGATATTTTTTTACCTTTGAGTTTAAATGAGAAATAATGAATGATGTATTCAAACAACAGGTCTGGGAAATCACAAAACTTGTTCCCTTTGGAAGAGTGACGAGCTACGGAGCGATTGCAAAAGCCGTTGGTTTTCCCAATCATTCACGGCATGTTGGTAAAGCGATGGGTGGCTGCCCAAAAGATGTTCCGGCGCATCGGGTAATTTCTGCATCAGGAACTTTATCGGTTCCGGAATTTAAGGAAAGATTGGAAGCAGAAGGAATTGAAGTTGAGAATTTCAGAATTAAGAATTTCAAAACTCTGTTTTGGAATCCCATGGAAGAATTGTAAAAAGAAGTTGGTGAATTTTTTTGCAGATAGATCTTAAAAAGCGAAAAACTGAAAAATATTGTCAGACTTTCTGAGTATCGGAAACTTTCGTTTGGAACACGCGCTTTCTAGCCCCGATAGTAGCGACATCCTTTTTTGCTTTTCACGATCATTTTTTACTGTTAACCAATTTTTGTAAGCAAAAAAGATATAGCGGATAGCGGTATTAGCTCCTAAAAAAAACTTTGTCAAAGCACAACAATCTGTTGAGAGCTTTGACAAAGTATATATGGAAATTTAAAAGTTTATTTTCCTAACTGCTGATAACTTCTTTGTACAAAATCTGTAAGATCTTTTCCTTTTAACAGATTCTGCGAAAGTTTAGCAAGATCCAGAGCATATTTAATCTGAGAACTTTTTTCCTCTTCATTTTCATTGGCAAGTATTTTAGTTGCAAATTCACTGTTAGAATTCACCACCAAATTATACATTTCCGGGAAGCCGCCCATTCCAAACATTCCGCCGCCGCCTGTCGCCTGCATTTCTTTCATTCTTCTCATGAATTCCGGCTGTGTGATTGTGAAAGGAGCATCTGTACTTTCTAAATCTTCAAGCTGCACCGTGAATTTCGAGTCTTTGATAGATTCTTCTACTATTTTCTTTAAAGTTTCTTTTTCGGTTTCGGTCAACTTTGAAATCGCTGGCTCGTCTTTTTTAATCAGATTATTGATATGGTCTGCATCTACTCTTGCAAATGAAATTTTATCTTTTGAAGTTTCAAGTTTTTGAATAAGATGCGGAACAATTGGCGAATCTAAAAGTATCACTTCGTACCCTTTATCTTTAGCAGATTGAATATATGAGTGCTGCTCATCGGCATTAGTTGCATAAAGTATTACAAGATTTCCGTCTTTATCTGTTTGATTAGGCTTTATTTTTTCTTCAAGCTCGTTCCACAAGAAATATTTGCCGTCAGTTGTAGGATACAATGTAAACTTATCTGATTTTTCGAAGAATTTGTCTTCTGAAATCATTCCATATTCGATTACGATCTTGATGTCGTTCCATTTAGCTTCGTAATCTTCACGGTTTTCATTAATTAATGAAGCCATTTTATCGCCTACTTTTTTCGTGATATATGAAGAGATTTTCTTCACGGCACCGTCTGCTTGAAGGTAAGAACGAGAAACGTTCAATGGGATATCCGGTGAATCAATAACTCCGCGTAGCAACATCAAAAAGTCTGGCACAATACCTTTCACTTCATCAGTAACAAAAACCTGATTTTGATATAACTGAATCTTATCTTTTTCTATATTCAGACCATTGTTCAGTTTTGGGAAAAATAAAACTCCCGTAAGGTTGAAAGGATAATCTACATTTAAATGAATATTGAACAAAGGCTCCTCAAACTGCATTGGATACAGCTCATGATAGAATTTTGTATAATCTTCTTTATTTAAATCTGCCGGAGCAATCGTCCACGCAGGATTTGGATTGTTGATGATGTTGTCGATCTCTTCAGTTTCCGCAGTTGTTCCTTCCGGAGCATCTTCAGGAATTGGAAGCGTATGAGTTTTTGTTCCAAATTTAATAGGAACAGGCATGAATTTATTGTATTTTGACAATAACTCGGTGATTTTAGAATCCTCCAGAAACTCCGTAGAATCTTCTGCAATGTGAAGAATGATTTCTGTACCTCTGTCTGTTTTTGCAGTAGTTTCTTCTAAAGTAAATTCTGGACTTCCATCACAGATCCAATGAACAGCAGGTTCTTCTTTAAAGGATTTGGTAATGATTTCTACTTTTTCTGCTACCATAAATGCAGAGTAGAATCCTAAACCGAAATGTCCTATAATGCCGGAATCTTTAGCAGAATCTTTGTACTTATCTAAGAATTCTTCGGCTCCGGAAAATGCCACCTGATTGATATATTTTTCTACCTCCTCGGCAGTCATTCCCAATCCTTGATCGATAATATGAAGTTTTTTATTTTCTTTATCGATTTTTACTTCGATTTTCGGATTTCCGTAATCAACTTTTGCCTCACCGATATTGGTAAGATGTTTTAATTTTAAAGTTGCATCTGTAGCGTTAGAAATTAATTCTCTTAAAAATATTTCGTGATCGCTATAAAGAAACTTTTTAATCAACGGAAAGATATTTTCCACCGAAACATTGATATTTCCTTTTGTCATTTTATTTGAATTTTAAATTTGATTATCAAATCTCAAAAAAAATACCATCGACCGGAAAGTGACAGATTGGCATTTTTTTAAAATTTAAAATGAAAAATTGGTTTGTTGAAGAATATTGTAGGACGGTTGTAATGGCAGAATGATAAAAATTAGTAACGGTTTAATGAAAATCAGTAATAATAAAATTATTCTTAAATGCGTGATTAAGATAAAAAAAAGACAGCTCAAAAAGCTGTCTTTCTATTTTATTTCAGAAATTGAAATTATTTTTTGTTGTTAATAATTTCTTCTTTTACTTTGTTTTCAAGCTCTTCAGCTAATTCAGGATTGTCTTTCAACAAATCTCTTACGCCGTCTCGTCCCTGACCAAGTTTTGTTTCACCATAACTGAACCAAGAACCGCTTTTCTTCACAATTCCCATATCAACAGCAGTATCTAAGATTTCTCCGGTTTTAGAAACTCCTTCACCGTACATAATATCAAATTCTGCCATTTTGAAAGGTGGAGCAACTTTGTTTTTTACAATTTTAACCTTCACGCGGCTTCCCACAGCTTCGTCACCGTTTTTGATCGGTGCACTTGCTTTTCTGATGTCAACTCTCACAGAAGCGTAAAATTTCAGGGCATTACCACCCGTTGTGGTTTCAGGATTTCCGAACATTACGCCAATCTTTTCTCTTAACTGGTTAATGAAGATCACCGTACATTTCGTTCTCGAAATAGTCGCAGTTAATTTTCTTAAAGCCTGAGACATCAATCTTGCGTGAAGACCCATTTTAGAATCTCCCATTTCGCCTTCAATTTCAGCTTTTGGAGTTAATGCTGCAACAGAGTCAATTACTACAATATCAATAGCACCCGAACGAATAAGGTTGTCAGCAATTTCCAATGCCTGTTCACCATTATCGGGCTGAGAAATAATCAAATTCTCAAGATCAATTCCTAACTTTCCTGCATAACCTCGATCGAATGCATGCTCGGCATCGATGAAAGCTGCAATTCCTCCCGCTTTTTGAGCTTCTGCAATTGCATGTAAAGTTAAAGTTGTCTTACCGGATGATTCAGGTCCGTAGATTTCAATGATTCTTCCTCTCGGATAACCACCAACGCCCAACGCAATATCTAATCCTAAAGATCCTGAAGGAATCACTTCGATATTAGTGTCAATCGCACTATCACCCAAAGTCATTACCGTTCCTTTTCCGTATGTTTTATCTAGTTTATCAAGCACCAAAGCCAGTGCTTTTTTCTTATCTTCAATGTTACTCATATCGTATTAAATAATTTATCAAAAATACGGAATTTTAAGATTATAATCTAATATTTTTTGTTATTTGGAATGTCATTTTACGTTAAAAAAATGATAAAATTTATGGCATTGAAACTACATTTCAGAACTAAAGATAAGTAGATTATTTTTGATGATAAATTATTTGTAATGTTGCATTCTAATCATAAAAACTACATATGTGGAATATGACATTCATTAATGAAAATTAGAGTTTTGAGTAATCTTCAAATAATCTTCTAATACTTTCATTTGATCTTTATTTCCTTTTTTTATACGGTTTTCTCTGCTAACGGTATTGTCGTAAATTTTGTTTAAAGATTTCTTTATTAAAGGAAAGCTTTTGCTCAAAGGTACTTCCGGAATTTTAAGTCTTTTGCAGACTTCATCATCAAGAAGATACCAGGTACAGCAAATGTGTAAATATCTCAGATTTTTTCTCTGGAAATTAAATTTAAGTATCGGGTTTTCCAGAGATTCATTAAGTAAAGAATGTGCTAATAAAACAGAATCTTCATCCGAAGATGGCTGAATAGAAGTCCATAAGTAAAAATATTCGGTTGCCTGTTTTTTATTTTCAGGTAAGAGTTTTTCTGGAATTCCCAAAAGATAACCAACGTATTTCCAAAGGTGAAAATGACCTTTTTCTTCTTCTTCCGAAATTGTGTTTCCCAATTTGTGAAGGCTGTGCAGAAAAACAAGACTAAAACCTATATAAGTAGCCATCATATCCCAGGAATTGATAGGATCGCCCCAATTTTCAGTATCCCAGTTTTTGTAATGTTTTTTAATAGAAAGTCTCGCATACGAGTGGATGAGTCTGGTTTTGATAGCAAACTCATATCCTTTTTTATGAATTTCAAGAGCATCGTATCTTGTTACATTGACCCAAAAATCTAGAGTTTCTGAAAGTCTTTTTACGGCACCTTTTTTTAGTGCTTCTGTGACGATGAGCGGTTTATTAAGATAGGCAAAATCGTAACCACCCATAAGACAGTAGTCTCGAAGCGAAATAAGAGAATCTAAATTGCAGCGCATGCAAAGTTCAGCTCCCGTTTTTAATAAATTTTCATCTAGCCAATCTGGAATTGCCTGTGTCTGCTTAAATAGATTTCTCACACTTTCTGGAACTTCGTCTTGATCTGAAACTCCGTTGCGGATATACTTTTCAATTTCTCTAGATGCCTCACTGTATTTTTTAGCAAAGTAGACCTCTTTTACAACTTCGTCACCAATCTCATCTACGTGATAAAAGTACTTTGAAAATTTTTCAAAATCTTTAAAACTCACTTCTGCGCCAGAAAAATCGGTCAGCTGTTTTCCGTTTCCTGTTGTCCAGAAATCTTTGAAATGTTTTAAGTCTTTAAATCGCGGCTGTAAAATTATCCTTTCCATAAAGTGATAAAAGTACAAGATTTAAGCCGAAAAAATTACTGCTTCAAATTATATATTATGATTTTTAAAAATAAAAAAACTGCTGTAGTGGTACAGCAGGTTTGTAATTTAATGTGAAAATTGAAGATTATTTTTTAATGATCAGTTTTTCATTATAGATTTCACCATTTTTCAGATTGATTGTGATGATATAAGTTCCCGTCAAAAATGCATCTGTTCGTATTTTAGTATCACCTTTTATATCTCCGGAATTTATCAATTTTCCAGACATATCATATATTGAATATTTGCCTGAATCAGATTGATTTTTCATCCTTACATTAACTTCATCTTTTGCAGGATTAGGGAAGATAGAAAATCCGGTTTCTTTTGTTTCTGAAGTTCCAAGGAAGCTTGTAACTGAGAAAAATGAAGGATTTAATGCGAAATAAATATTTCCAACAGCTTTTACCATGATTCTTGCTGATGCAATATTTTCATTTGGTAAATTAACCACAGCAGAACCGTTATTCGCAACGCTTGCAGCAAGAACAGTATTGAAGGTTAATCCGTTATCCTTAGAAAGTAAGATGGTTACATTTTGGGTATTGATCGTTCCTGCGTTGGTTCCTGCAACATTCCAGGTTACAGTAACGGGATTTGCCGCACTGTAAGAAATATTTGTAGGCTGGGAAGTTACTGCAAAAGGACCATCACTGGTTACGGTAACCATCATTGCATCGTTTGCAGATTGATTTCCTGTAATTTTATTATCATTTACAAGCAGCGAAAAGTTCAGCGTTCTTGCAACATCAGGAGTTACTTCCCACTTTGGAATAAGATTATTCGCTAAAATAGAAGTCATATGCGGGAAATATCTCATTGGAGAAGTAGATGGCAAAAGCGATCGGTATACAGGTCCTATAGGATCTGTTGAAGACGGAGGTTGAGTGTTTAAAGCATTGTCATACTGTTCCCACAGATAGGTCAGGGGATCGTTTGTAGGGTCTGTTGCTGTACCTGTTAGCACAAATGCTGTACCTTTCGGGATGATATAATCGGCACCTGCATCTGCTGTAGGAACTCCATTATTGTTAGATATTCTTACCGAGCAGTCACTTGCTCTCTTGATTACATTATTCATTTCTACAACACTTGCAGCATGAAAGTACGGGCTGCTGAGGTTTTGAACATTAAGCGCAGATCCACAAATACCAGCGTACGCCATAATAGTAGATCCACTGCCAGGCTCATAGGCTGTTGAGCTATTCTCATTACCACCACAATTTCTGAACGTGTGATTTGCCCCAAACTGATGACCAACTTCGTGAGCTACGTAATCAATATCAAAAGGGTCGCCGATTGGTGCGCCGGATCCCGTAACTCCTCTCGCTTTTTGCGCGCTGATACAAACAACTCCTAAACCAGCTAAACCACCACTATTGGTTCCGAAAACATGACCGATGTCATAATTCGCAGATCCAATTATAGTTGTAGTATTGGATTGGTTTTGAATGATCATCGTGCCGGGTGCACCATTGGTGAATGGGTCGGTTGCGGCGTTTACATAGATAAGCGAGCTGTTATTAGCAACCATCACCATTGTGGTAGAGATCGTCTTCTCATAAATACCGTTCACTCTGGTCATCGTAGTTACCATTGCTGCCATTGCCGAAGGAACGGTTCCTCCATGAAAAGTAGTGTATTCTCCTGTCGCTGACAAAGCAATACGATATGTGCGCAAAAAGCCATCTGAAACCAAAGGTGCTTTTGAGGCATTATCTAAATTAATATTTTTATCTAAAGCATCTTCTACATGACATTCAAACAGACGGTCATTCGCAGGCAAATCTTTTCTTTTATAAAGAATAAATGATGAATTGTTCTTTGTGTAGCTATCCAGATAACTGACCTCCCAGCCATCGAAATACATAATGCTGATCCCGGTTTGTGGTGTTACGCTAAAACGAATCGTATTTAATTTGTTACCCTGCTGCCAGCCAACGTAGGTTCTCATATCCGGGAATTGTGCCTGTAAGGCCGGCTCCATGATTGACGCTTCCTGTACAATGTAATTTCTTGTATTTCCATCAGCATCCGGAAATTTCATAATAAGACTTTCATCACCTGAAAAGCGTTTGGGAGCATTTTTAAGATCATTTTTAATATTCGCTAACTCTAACTGATATAGAGAAAAAGTTTTTGGTGTCGTCCATCGGGGTCTAAGTTCATCCGATGTATTTCTGCTGAGTTTAGACCAGTAATTTTGCTGTCCGAAGCTTACGATTGCGAGAAGCAAACAGGAAAAAGTGAATAATTTTGTTTTCATTCTATTATATATTAAACATTAATATTGGGTGACTATTTTTTGTACAGGAATTTTTTTTAATAATTTCAAAAGAATATTTGGTGATTGACGACTAGATGTATTGATGTTAGGATTATTAAACTCTTTTATTTTAACAATAATTTCCCCTTTTTCGTAACCCATATTTTCTACCGAAACGTCATTCGTGTTTTTTAGTTTAGGTTTAATGATGATAAAAGTTTCATCATTAGATATAGCAGGAATGGGTGCGAGTCTGCGTCCGCCACTTTTTTTATGGATGATAGAATAGATTTCATCCATTTCATCTTGTGTTTCTACGATAAAAAAATCTTTATCTGTAAGGGAATAGGAGTAGTGATGCAAATCTTCAAATGGAATTTCTTCTTTTTGCATAGAAGTATTTTTCACCATCTGTGATTGACAGTTCAGAAACAGAAAGAAATATGAATAAAGAAAAATTTTCATTTAAAACTTAATTATCGTAAAGTTAAATCTTTTTAATATGATTCTGCTGCGTTTTTATGAAATATTTTTCATCTAAAAATTCCTTGGATAGTATTTAATTAAAATTTAATAAAAAAACCGCTCCAATAATGAAGCGGTTTAGATTTATATAAAAATTTCAGACTAAGCTAAAACTTCTTTTACTTTGTTTGCAGCTTCTTCTAAAGTAATTGCAGAGTGTACCGGAAGACCAGACTCGTCAATTAATCTTTTAGCTTCTACAGCATTAGTTCCTTGCAATCTCACGATCAATGGAACCGGAAGGCTTCCCATAGCATGGTAAGCGTCTACAACACCTTGAGCAACTCTGTCGCATCTTACGATACCTCCGAAGATGTTGATCAAGATCGCTTTTACGTTTTGATCTCTCAAGATGATTTCAAAAGCAGTCTGTACTCTTGCAGCATCAGCAGTACCACCAACGTCCAGGAAGTTTGCAGGGTTACCACCAGATAATTTGATGATATCCATAGTAGCCATTGCAAGACCAGCTCCGTTTACCATACAAGCAACGTTACCGTCAAGCTTTACAAAGTTAAGACCAGCTTCACCAGCTTCAACATCTAACGGATCTTCTTCTCTTGTATCTCTTAATTCAGCTAAATCTTTGTGACGGAATAATGAGTTACCATCCAAAGTTACTTTAGCATCTACAGCGATAATTTTGTTGTCAGAAGTTTTCAAAACAGGGTTGATTTCGAATAAAGAAGCATCAATTCCTACATAAGCATTATATAAAGAAGTGATGAATTTTGTAAATTCTTTGAACGCATTCCCTTCAAGACCTAGGTTGAAAGCAATTTTTCTAGCCTGGAAACCTTGAAGACCCAAAGTAGGATCGATCAATTCGTTGTGGATCAAGTGAGGAGTTACTTCAGCAACGTGCTCAATGTCCATACCACCTTCAGTAGAATATACGATTGTATTTTTACCTTCAGCTCTGTCTAAAAGAATAGAAACATAAAATTCTTTAGTTTCAGATTCTCCAGGATAATATACATCCTCTGCTACCAATACAGAATTCACCAATTTACCTTCAGCAGAAGTCTGAGGTGTGATTAGTTGCATTCCGATGATGTTCTGAGCGTTTTCTTTAAGCTTATCCATGTTCGGAGAAAACTTTACACCACCACCTTTACCACGACCACCTGCGTGAATTTGTGCTTTTACAACCCAAGCCTGAGCTCCGGTTTCAGCAGCCAGTTTTTCAGCAGCAGCTACAGCTTCGTCTACGTTATTAGCAACGAAACCACGTTGTATTGCTACTCCGTACTTTGATAAAATCTCTTTTGATTGATACTCGTGAAGATTCATATTATTTTTATTATTATATTTTAATTTTTAAAGGTTGACAAATTTAATAAAAAGACACGGAAGTCCAAGATTATTAGCACAAAAATTAAAAGTCTATTCGTCTTTTTAAATATTCTTATGATTAAAGCTTAAACTTTAACGAAGTTTTTTATAAAAATTGAGTATAATTAAAATTAGACTTAATTATTTGTAAACATTAAGATGATTTAAGGAGTTAAGTTTTATTAAGAAAAATCAAATCAATTTTTTTATAGACGTTCTGCTTAAAGCGAAGCTCACTTAATTATTCTCAACTTCGTAATAAACCTTAATGGTTCAATTTCAAAATTATTCCTCAGACAATTTCTCCGATTGCGACACTATAAAAGGAATTTTAGGAGCCAGAAAATATCCGGTTAAACTTGCAAAAAGTATAGGAACGAAATACGTAAAACCCGTTAATGTTCCCAAAATGATCGTTGTACTCATCGGCGTTCTCGTCACACAAGCGTTGATTGCAGCCATACAGCTTACAATCGCTAAAGTAGTATCAACTGTCGGAAATAAATGATGAATAATTAATCCTAACGTTGTTCCTACAAAGAAAAGAGGAATGATAAAACCACCTCTCCAGCCTGATGTTACGGTAATGGCAATCGCTAAAATTTTGAAAATTAAAATGATGATTAGAAAATTCAAAGTGTAGTTTCCATTGATCAGTTCATTCACTTCATGGTGTCCGAAATATCTTGTTAACGGAAAGTAAAACGCAATAATTCCCAATAAAATTCCACCCGTTAAAGTTTTGATATAAATCGGTAATTTTCTGTATTCGAAAACTCTCTTGGAAAATTTTACTACAAAAATAAAAATCCAGCCAAATAAAGTTCCTACCATTCCAAAAGCTGTTGCGTATGCAAAATCGTAAACTCCCGTGTAATGATAGGCTTTCAAATCCCATGTCGCCCCAATTCCCAAATGAATGATCAAAGCAAACATCAGATAACTGAAACAGCTCGCCACCAATGCGGGAATAATAGCTTTGTAATATTCTACAGCATGTTTGTGATGAAGAATTTCTAATGAAAAAAGACTTCCACCAAGCGGCGCCCCGAAAAGAGATGTAAAACCTGAAGCCATTCCTGCAATACTCAGAGAACGCAATTCTTCACCTTTCAATCTGAACAGCTTCCCTAAATAAGTTCCTGTAGAACCAGTAACCTGAACCAAGGGAGCTTCCGGACCTAAACTTCCACCTGATGCCACACAAAAAAGTGACGACAAAATCATCGACGGATTATTCTTCGGATCCAGTTTTCCTTTGTTAAATCGGATGTTGTTAACGATCAAATGAATTTCTCCCGGATCTCCGATAAAATGAATCACCAAACCAGCCAATAAACCACAAATCGCCATTGTCGGAATGACCATCCAACCATGAAACTGATGTAAAAATTCCGTGAAATATTCCAAGACAATCCAATATAATCCGGCGATAATTCCACCGACCAAACCTGTGATTGCCCACATAAAAAAAGTACGGCTGAATACAAACGGATTGAATTTAATCGGTTGATCTAAGAGATTAAAAGTTTGTAGTAAGCGACGTCTTCTGTTGATTTTCATTTTAATTTATTTAAAATTACGATCATCATTTGTTGAAAGTGTGTTTGTTTTTAAGATAGAAATCGTTTGTTGAACCATTAAGAAGATTTAAGCAATTAAGGTAAAGTCAAATAGATTTTATTAAGCATTCTACTCAAAGCGAAGCTCAACTTAATTATACTTAACTTCTTAATAAATCTTAATGGTTTAAATTAAAAATGATTTCTTAGATTTTATTCTTCACAAAATAAAAAATCAGCAACAGCCAACTCAAGATCATAAACAATCCACCAAGCGGAGTAATCGGGCCCAAAAACTTCAGGTTTGCACCCAAATAGTCCTGTAAACTCAAACCATACATACTAAAAGAGAACAACATCGTTCCTACAATCATCAAAATGGAAATCCATTTTTGAGATGAAGTGTCAAATTTTAAAATGTAGCCTGCAATCAGTAAAAAGAATGCAGCATACATTTGATATCTTACTCCGGTTTCAAAGCTTTCAAGTCTTTCTACAGATAATATTTTCTTCAAAGCGTGTGCTCCGAAAGCTCCCAATATAACGGATAACATTCCGTAAGTGGCACCGAAGATTAAAGTAATTGTTTTCATTTTTATATTATTGTAAATTTAAAGTTATTGGTTGCGCAAATTTTCGAACAAGAGGTTTTTTGTTGTAAAAAAGTGGCTTTTCAAAACCTTCAATCGCATAAAGATATAGGGCGCTTATCAAATTAAACTCTATGTTTTTACCACTATATCTTATTCTTTTAAACTTTCCATCCACATCTACAATATAAGTCAAAATACATTTGTACAGGTCTTCTGCACCATCCTCAAAAAGATAGAAGGGAAAATTAATGGGTAAAGATTTTCTTAAATCGTCAACTTGTTGATAATTTTCAATTTGGTCAGCATCCACGATTTCCCTTATTTCTATTTCAGTGAAAATTTCCGGCTTCTGGTCTTCTTTTGGCGGTTCGGTATCCTTAATGAAAATGCCAAAATCATATTTTCCTATTAATTTATGTTGATCATATAAATTTTCATATAAATTTTTCAGTCCATCAATTTTGTCACTATAAAATTGTCTATATTTTGAACTAAATAAAATCGAATCTTTTTTATAATCATAACGGGCAACGCTGTCTGAAAAGCGTTTCTGAATAATTTTCACTTCCGTCAAAATATTTTCATTAAAGAATTTTTTCTTCTTTTGTGCGTCAATTTTCTGAAAACTTAAAGAAAAGATGATTGATGAAATGATAAGGATTAAACGATGTTGCATTTCATAACATTTTTGCAAATTATAATTAAATTAAAGTTTTTCATCTTATAGATTAATATTTTAAAGAGAATAATATATTGCGATTGCAATAAAAATCCATGTAATTTTTTTTGTTTTGAGCAAATGCGGTTTTTTGGTAAGTTTAAGAAAAATCCCAAAAATTAGCATAAAAATGGCTAAAACAATTCCGAACATTATTGTCTTCTCAACCTGTTCAATTCATTAATTACCTCATGATGACTTACTGTCTTATCTTTGAAATAAGTCACAAAATGCTGTTTTTCTTCTTCCGTCGCACCCATTTGGTTCAAAATATTAAACAAATGCATTTTCATGTGACCTTTCTGAATTCCTGTAGTGACCAAAGATCTCAGCGCTCCGAAATTCTGAGCCAAGCCGGAAACTGCCAAAATACTCATTAATTCTTGAGCAGAAGGTTTTCCAAGTAATGCTAAAGAAAATTTAACTAAAGGATGAAGATTTGTTAAGCCTCCTACAACGCCCACAGAAATCGGAAGATCGATCCAGAATCTAAAAATTCCGTTATCAATTGTGCAATGCGTCAATGAAGAATATTTTCCATCTTTTGCTGCGTACGCGTGCGCACAAGCTTCAGTCGCACGGAAATCGTTTCCGGTTGCAATTACAACAGCATCCACTCCGTTCATAATTCCTTTATTGTGAGTCGTTGCACGGAAAGGTTCAATTTCTGCAATCGTTACTGCCTGTTTGAATTTTCTTGCAAATTCTTCGTTTGAAATTCCGCTGTCGTCTTTTAAATCTTCAATTTTACAGGAAACTTCCGCTCTCACGATACAATCCGGAGTAAAATTAGAAAGAATATTCATCACAACCTGCAAAGAATCTTTTTCCTCCTGCGTAAAGTCTTTTTCTAGAGCTATTTCTTCTTTTAAAGTTTTCCCAAATTGCTCAAGACAAGAGTTGATAAAGTTTGCTCCCATAGAATCTACAGTATCAAAACTTGCTTTCAGTTGATAATAATTCGGCATTTCTGCTGTCTTATCAATTAATTTAATTTCTAGAATTCCACCACCACGATTTTGCATGTTTGCCGTGATGCTTTCTGTGGCTTCAAATAGTTTTTTCTTTAATTTAAAATTAAAAAAATGCTGAAGTTTGTGAGATTCAATATCGAAAATAAAATGGGTATGCCCAAGTTTTTCGGTATTAATAATGGTTGTTTTAAAACCTCCTTTGTCGATCCAGAATTTTGCCGCCTTTGAAGCAGCTGCCACAACTGAGCTTTCCTCAACTGCCATCGGAAGAGCAAACAGCTTTCCATCGATTAAGAAATTCGGAGCGATTCCGTAAGGCATATAGAAATTAGAAATTGTATTTTCTGAAAATTCGTCATGAAGTTTCTGAAGATCTGCATCGTCATTCCAATATTGCTTGAGTATATTTTGAAAATCTGCATTTCCTTCAAGATATTCATTAACGAGCCAATCAATTTTTCTCTGTTTTGTCAATTTAGAAAAACCTTCTACCGGTTGATGATTCATAGGTAAGTTATTTTTTGATAAAGAATTGTAAAATCGACCGTTTACGATTTCACGCATAAATTAATGATGGTAAATATAGTAAATTTGTTTGTGCCTATTGTGGATAAGTTCGTTGAAAAAAGAGTGATATTTCTCAATTTTGGACATAGTTTTGTATAGTAAATTAAATGTTTATAATAAATTCCAGCTATAATAAATGAATTTTGACCGTCTGAAAGAAAAGTTAGAAATTCTTGCTGATGCTGCGAAATATGACGTGTCATGTTCATCCAGCGGAGGTTCGAGGAAGAATAAAAAAGGTGCTTTGGGTGACAGTTCTGCAAGCGGAATTTGCCATACCTACACCGAAGATGGCCGATGTGTTTCTTTATTAAAAGTTCTTTTGACAAATCATTGTATTTACGATTGTGCTTACTGTGTTTCCCGTAGTTCAAATGATATTAAAAGAGCTGCATTTACGGTAGAAGAAGTGGTTGATTTAACGATTAATTTTTATCGTAGAAATTATATTGAAGGTTTGTTTTTGAGTTCGGGAATTTTTAAAAATGCCGACACCACGATGGAACGTTTGGTGCGGGTGGCGAAAAAACTTAGGCTTGAAGAAAACTTTAATGGGTATATTCATTTAAAATCGATTCCCGGAGCGAGTGATCTACTGATGCAGGAAGCTGCGCTGTATGCGGATCGATTGTCGATTAATATCGAAATTCCGACAGAAAGCGGTTTGAAGTTGTTAGCTCCAGAGAAAAACCGTGAAGATATGCTCAATCCTATGAAGTATATTCAGAGCGGAATTACTCAATATAAGGAAGAAAAGAAGATTTTCAGAAAAGTTCCGAAGTTTGCTCCGGCTGGTCAATCTACGCAGATGATTGTGGGTGCAACCAATGAAAATGATTTACAAATCATCAAAGTTGCAGATCATTTTTATAAAAATTATAATCTAAAGAGAGTTTATTATTCGGGTTATGTTCCGGTTTTGGAAGATAACAGATTGCCTGCTTTGACGACAGCTGTTCCAATGTTGAGAGAAAACAGATTGTATCAGTCGGATTGGCTGATGCGTTTTTATGGTTTTAAAGCTGATGAAATTTTAGATCCGCTCATGCCGTTTTTGGATTTGGAGGTTGATCCGAAATTAAGTTGGGCATTGCGACATCTTGATCAATTTCCGATTAATTTGCAAAGTGCAGATTATCAAATGATTCTCAGAATCCCAGGAATTGGAGTGAAAACTGCAAAGAAAATTGTTTCCGCGAGACGTTTTCAGGTTTTAACGATCGACCATTTAAAGAAATTGGGCGCAGCAGTAAACCGAGCAAAATATTTTATAGATTTTAATGCTGGAAATATTTTTCTAAGACATTTAACAGATTTAAATTTGAAAAAGCTTTTAATTGGCGGAAGTACTTCTAAATTTCAGGATCAGTTTTCGCAGCAGCTGACACTTTTCTAATGATGAGAATTAAAAAAGCCTTAAGGTACGATGAACAGAAAATTAGAGATATTGAAAAAGCTGTTGCTCAATTCTCTCAACACTTGATGTCAAATTCCAAGTGGGTTCGACTGATAGAAGCAATTGTGGAAAACGCTGATGATTTTAAGAAAATTCAATTCAAGAAAATCCAAAATGTTAGAATTGGAGAGTTATATTTAGATAAAGACAGTATTTTTGAATTTGATTACTGGCAAACTGGATTTGAAGGGAATAATTCTTTCAATGATTGGCTTGAGTATAAAGAAATTGAATATTTGATTTTCCCAAAAATTGTTGATTCTAATAACATCCAAAATTTAGAAAGAATTAAATTGATAATAGAAAACGTTGGTCAGTTTTATCTTCAAATTGATGAAAACGAATTAAAACTGTTTTGTTATAAAGAATAATTTTACAGAGAAATAGCACAATATTTTCACGAATTTCACTAAGAATTCTTACTTGAAAAATCAATTCACTCCAAAAATCCGCCAACTCAAAATGACGACCATACTCTACGACGGAAGTTTCGATGGACTTTTCACCGCAATATTCGAAGTTTTCGAGTATAAGTATAAAGAGGTAGAAATTTTTTCAAGAGAAAGATTTCATCAGGAAAATATCTTTGCAGAAATTCATGAAGTGATCACGCAGGAAGCAAAATCTGAAAGAGTTTTAAATAAATTAGAAGAAAATGTAGGGAAGACGGGCATTCATGAGCTGGTGAAAGTCTTTTTGTCAGAGGAGCCAGATTTAGAACAAATTATTCTGTCTGCAGTGAGGCAATCGGTGCAATATCCGAAAGAAAATATTCTCCAGAATTATGCAGATCAGGATATTCTGAGGATTGCTAAAATTTCAAAATCGGTTAGTCGGGAAAGGCACAGAATGACGGCTTTTGTACGGTTTGAGAAAATGCAGGATGAAGTTTTTTTTGCTAAAATTGATCCGGATTTTAATGTTTTACCTTTGATAAGAACTCATTTTAAAAACCGATATCAGGATCAGAAATGGATGATTTACGATCTGAGAAGAAATTATGGACTTCTTTATGACCTGGAAACCTGTGATTTCTTTTATCCGGAAGAAAAGATCGATTTGAACAAATATCAGCAGAAATTTCATGATGAGGAAAAAAATTATCAGACACTGTGGCAACGGTATTTCTTCAAAACAAATATTGTTGAGCGAAAGAATCTAAAACTGCACATTCAGCATGTTCCGAAAAGATACTGGAAATATTTAATTGAAAAAAACTAATTCACAAGAGCACAATAAAATTTCATAATGTAATTTTTAGGGATTTTAGAGACATTATTTAAAATTGCAGGATAGTAAAGGATGAAAAGTATTGGCAAGATACTGCCGTTATCTGAACTTGTTTTCGTAAATTTGTGTTTGAAATTTTTTATTAGATGAAAGAAAGTGCTGTAAAAAAAATTGCAGTTCTTACGTCGGGAGGTGACTCTCCGGGGATGAACGCAGCATTAAGAGCGGTTGTAAGAACTGCCAATTATTACAATATCGAGTGTTACGGAGTGAGAGAAGGCTATAATGGTCTTATCAATGATGATTTCCTGAAAATGGGACCTCGTTCTGTAAAAAATATAATCAACCAGGGTGGAACTATTCTAAAATCTGCCAGATCCAAAGAATTCAGAACCAAAGAAGGTCGTCAGAAAGCTTATGACAATTGCGTAAAATACGGAATTGACGGTTTGGTATGTATCGGAGGAGACGGAACGTTCACAGGAGCAAAAATTTTCAACGAAGAATTTGGAATCCGAGTAATTGGTGTTCCGGGAACGATTGATAACGATATTTTCGGTACAGATAATACCATCGGCTTCGATACTGCTTTGAATACCGCGATGGATGCCATTGATAAAATTCGTGATACGGCGACTTCTCACAACAGAGTTTTCTTTGTTGAAGTGATGGGCCGTGATGCAGGTTTTATTGCTTTGAACAGCGGTTTGGCAACTGGTGCTTTGGATATTTTGATTCCTGAGAAAAAAGACAGTATGGATGAGCTTTTTGCTAATTTCAGAAATGCTGAAAAAACTGGTAAAGCTTCAAGTATTGTAGTTGTTGCAGAAGGAGAGAAGCTTGCCAATATTTACGAACTGGCTGAGCAAACTAAAGTTGAGTTTCCTGATTATGATATCAGAGTAGCGATTTTAGGGCATATTCAGAGAGGCGGCTCGCCGAGTTGTGCAGACAGAGTTTTAGCAAGCAGACTGGGCTTTGGCGCTGTAACAGGCTTAATGGTAGGAGAGAACAATGTGATGGCAGGAATGAGATCCAACGAAATTGTTTACACACCAATTGAAGACGCCATCAAGAAACATAACGAAATCAATAAAGATCTTCTGTTGATTTCAGAAATTTTAGCAATCTAAATATTATATAATTAATAAATCAAAACAATTATGTCAACAATTAAAGTAGGTATTAACGGGTTTGGTAGAATCGGTCGTCTCGTTTTCAGAGCAATGACTGAAAGAGACAACATCGAAGTCGTTGGTATCAATGACCTTATCAATGCAGAATACATGGCTTACATGTTAAAATATGATTCTGTACACGGTATTTTCCCGGGAGAAGTTTCTGTAGAAGGAAATGATCTTGTGGTAAATGGTAAAAAAATCAGAGTTACTGCAGAAAGAGATCCAAACAACCTGAAATGGAATGAGGTAGGTGCAGATTATATTGTAGAATCTACAGGTTTATTTTTAGATAAAGAAAGTGCTGCTGCTCACATCAACGCTGGTGCAAAAAAAGTAATTCTTTCTGCTCCTTCTAAAGATGATACTCCAATGTTTGTAATGGGTGTAAACCATAAAGAATTGACTGACGATATCAAAATCTTGTCAAATGCTTCTTGTACTACAAACTGTTTAGCTCCTTTGGCTAAAGTAATTCACGATAACTTCGGTATTGTGGAAGGTTTGATGACAACTGTACACGCTACAACAGCAACTCAAAAAACGGTTGACGGTCCTTCAATGAAAGACTGGAGAGGTGGTAGAGCTGCTTTAAATAACATCATTCCTTCTTCTACTGGTGCTGCAAAAGCAGTAGGAAAAGTAATTCCTGCCTTGAACGGAAAATTGACTGGTATGTCTTTCAGAGTACCAACAGTTGACGTTTCTGTAGTAGATTTAACGGTAAGAATTGAAAAAGGTGCTTCTTACGAAGAAATCTGTGCTGTAATCAAAGCTGCTTCTGAAGGTGAATTGAAAGGTATTCTTGGATACACTGAAGACGCTGTGGTTTCTCAGGATTTCATCGGAGATAAGAGAACTTCAATTTTTGATAAAGATGCAGGTATTATGCTTTCTCCAAACTTTGTGAAGCTTGTTTCTTGGTATGATAACGAAATGGGTTATTCTAACAAATTGGTTGATATGCTGATCCACGCTTCTTCTCTTACAAAATAATCTGAATAAGCTTATAAAAATAGAAACCTTCCGATTGGAAGGTTTTTTTATGTTTTAATTAAAATTTTGTCGATTATTGTAACTCCTCTTTTGTCGAATCAGATGTTGAAGTATTGGTAATATTTATACTTGTAGGCGTCAGCAGCGGAATTTGGTCTTCGTCGAGACGACTCTTAATTTTCATAAGTGCCTCACTTTTTATCTGAAGCATATTGGCACCAACGGCAATCCAGAATTTTGCCTGTAAAGTAAAGATTCCCTGTTTTAAGTTAGTGAAAATAACTTCAGAACTTTCAATTTTGTCAATATTGTCTAAATTTTTGATGACTTCTAGAATCCCGGATTGTGCTTTTGTAATGTCTTCATCTGCGGGAATTTCAAAATCTAAGATTATTTTTCGCTGAGGTGAAGCTGTAATGTTTGAGAAGGGAGCATTGAAAATTACCTGATTCGGGATATAAACTTTTTTACCGTCGTCGCTTATTATTTTTGTCGTAAGAAATCCTATTTCTATTACAGTTCCAGAATTGCCTCCGATAATAATGTAGTCTCCAACTTTGAAGGCTTTATCGATCCCAATCAGCATACCGGAAAAAATACTTGAAACCAAATCTTTTAAAGCAACTCCGGCAATCACACCCGCAACTCCCAGACTTCCAATAAATTTCCATAGGAAACCGCTAAAACCCATTATTTCCAAAGCGATAAATGAGCCCATCAAGACAATAATAAAACGGAAAATACCAATAACTGTCAATATTGATCCTTCTCTCTTGCTTTTAGGAAAAAGCTTGTGCATTACTTTTACAGCAACTTTACTCAGATATTTGCTACTAAGAAGAAAAAAGAAAAATACAAGAATTCCTACAATAAGCTTCGGAGTGAGTCGTGCGAAAGCAATATACCAGTTTTGTAAAACTTTGTAAACTGTGTCTACGTAACTCAAACCATATTCCATTAGAAGTTTTTTTTAAATTTTAAAATAATTGTTAAGCAAAAATTTTGCCAGTATCAAAAAGTCTATTAAATTTGTAGACTAATAAAAACAAATAATATGTCGATAAGATTAGGAGATACCGCGCCCAATTTTAAAGCAGATTCTACTGTGGGAAATATAGATTTCTACGAATATTTGGGAGATTCGTGGGGTATTTTATTCTCACATCCTGCAGATTATACTCCGGTGTGCACGACAGAGTTGGGCTACACTTCAAAACTGAAAGCAGATTTTGAACAGAGAAATACTAAAGTTATCGCATTAAGTGTAGATGGAGTAGAAGATCACAAAAACTGGATCAAAGATATCAACGAAACTCAAAATACAGATGTGCAGTTTCCGATCATTGCAGATAAGGATAGAAAGGTTTCTGAATTGTATGATTTTATTCATCCAAATGCTTCTCTTACAGCAACTGTACGCTCTTTGTTAATTATAGATCCTGATAAGAAAGTAAGATTAATCATTACTTATCCTGCGTCTACCGGCAGAAACTTCAACGAAGTTCTAAGAGTTTTAGATTCTTTACAGTTGGTTGATTCGCATAAAATTGCTACTCCGGCAAACTGGAATGACGGTGATGATGTGATCGTTCCGCCTTCTATAACGACTGAAGATGCTAAAAATATTTTTCCCAAAGGCGTCAACGAGATAAAACCCTATCTGCGATATACTCCACAACCCATTAAGTAGGCTTAGATTTTTTATTTATTATATATAGTTTAGTTTTAATTGAAAAAGCGGCTCGGAAAATTTTCCGAGCCGCTTTTGTATATTGTATGAATCTTTAATTATTTCACATCGTTAGCAATTGCTTTTGCTTTAGAAGAAGGTAAATAAATACTGAATCCAACATTGAAACTGATTCTTGAAGTTAACCCTTCATTACCGAAACCTGTTACACCATTGTATTTTACTAAACCTTCAACACCAATGTTTGGAGTGATAAAGTAAGAATAACCAGGACCAACACCGAAGTCTAAACCTGTAGTTGAAATACCGTTTTCAACATTGAATCCTCCTACACCTAAGTTACCTTCTAAGAAGAATCTACCGTGATTAAGTACATTATCAATACCTTTTTCACCTGGTGATACAAAGTAACGTCCTAAAGCTCCCACACCATAATCAAACTGAGTTGATGCACCTGCACCTGGTTTAGAAAATCCTAAGGTAACATAACCTCCTAATGCAACGTTATCTTTGATAAAATATGCTGCTCTTGGCTGAAGTTTAATATCATATCCTGCACCTGTGTTTAATCCAAAGTTGCTAGAAAGTAAGCTACTACCAACCATCCAGTTACCTTCCTGGATTTGTGCATTTGCTGTAGCCGTCAATCCTGCAACAGCTAATATTCCTGTAAAAATTAGCTTTTTCATAATTTATAATTTTAATAAGTTAATGTTAATTATTTTGATATGCAGTTCAATTCAATAAATGTGCCACAAGGTTTCTACCACCATTATGTGGGAATATATCATGTAAAACGGCTAAAGTCTAAATGTTAAAATTTACCTGAAATTATAATGAAGTATTATTTAAATAAAAACTAGAATTACAGAAATAATTAGCCCGGCGATTGCGAATTTAATTCCTCTCTTGAAGGCTTTACTTTTGGTATTAAACATCCAGAAGCTTGAAATTACAAAGAAGAATAAGCAGAAACCGAAAAAGGCATTAAGCGGTGATAACGTGTCTTTGGATTGCGATTTGTGAAGCTTTGTCATTTTATCTAAAACAAAAGGCAATTCTTTCTTCGTATATTTTGCCTGGCCGGTCGCCGCATTATAAGTCCCTTGTTTAAATTTAATGAGATCACCTTCCTTTTTTTCGATTTCAAAATTTTTGATTTTTAGCTCTTTTCCAAGCTCTTTTTCACCAAGATTTACTGCAATTTTTTTGTCGATTTTGTTTTCTTTCTTCAAGAAATCTGTATCTCTGTAAATAAGCAAGACACCGCTTATCGCATAAATCGCCATGATTCCTGCCATAAAAAAGCCCAAATATCGGTGAGTGATTCTCATAAAACTTCTTGTATCCTTAATCTTATCCATAAATTTTTAGTTTGTTTTTAAATCTCAAAAGTGGAGGTTGCAAAAATGCAACTTCCACCTTTATTTGAAAATTTTTTAATGTTATAAAATTCTAAAGTCTGTATGTTAATGTGAAATAGTAATTTCTTGGTGTGATAGGGTTTACGGAATAATTTTCGTGCACATTATAATTAACGACATCAAACAAGTTTCCTACTTTTGCCTGTAATGTGAATTTTCTCCAGTCGTATCCTAAAGATAAGGAAAAGGTAGTGTAATCTTTAAGATCCATCATTCTGCTGACATCTTTTCTGGTGATATTCGTAGATTTAGAATCGTTCCATCCTGCAATTCTGTCGCCAATATAATAAACTCCGATTCCCGCTTTCAGACCAGGAACATAATTGGTGAATTTATAAAATACAGACGCATTTGCAGTAGTTGCGGGTGTTCTTACTAATCTCTGCTTTTCTACATACCCTTTTTCTGGTGTGTCTAAATATACAGAGTTGTTGTAAGAAAAACCTCCGATAATAGAAATGTTTTCAGTAGGATTTCCGGTAATATCTACTTCCACGCCGCGGCTTCTCATTTTTCCTGCAAACTCTTTTAAATTTGTGTCTGGTGTTTGAGGAGCTCCGCTAGGAGACTCAACATAGAAATATGTTTGATAGAAGTTATGATATAAAATCTGATAAAGCGTAACGTTAACCGCTACTGCATTGTGCCAGATATTTTTCTTAACTCCCACTTCGTATTGATCTACGGTGGTAGGTTTTATCCCTTGTTTAGGCAATATTGCTACTCTTCCTTGTACTGTTTGCAAAGATCCTGAGGTATCTAAATTGTTCACCGCATCAGAAGTATACCCTGCATTGGTCGCAAATGAATTGGTATACGTCGCAAATGCTGAAAAATTATCATTTGGCATATAGACGAAGCCAATTTTTGGAGAAAAAGCATTGTCGGATGTCGCCGAATTTAATACTTCAGTTTTTACATTTGTGGTAAAACGAGTAAGTATGCTTGGCATATTTTCGATATACGACCAGCGAAGACCTGCAAGTACTTTAAATTCTTTTGTTAAACTAACAAAATCCTGAACATAAACCCCAACTCGTCTTGCTGTTGTTCTTGTCTTTGTATTTAAATTAGAATCTGGCATTGCTAAACTTCCATTGTCCCAAGAACTTGGGTCATCCAAATATAATATGTTGGTAGGAGCTTGAATTAAATTGTAAGCATTCGCATCAGATTGTCCGTAGTCTGCATCTGCACCTATTAATACCTTATGATTTATTTTTCCTGTATTGAAATCTCCATTCACGTTCACTTGCGCAGAACCATAGTTTTGTTCGTTATAAGTTTTATTTAGCGGTGTATTCCAGGAAAGTCTGTTGGGAAAAATTTTATCGTAAGTCCACTGAACTCTTTCTGTTGAAAAATAATCTTTCGTATAATTTTGATACGATGCAGAAGCATTCAGCGTCCATTTGTCATTGATTTGATGATTAAAAGTTACGTTTGTTGATGCTTGCTGTACATTTTGATATTGCCAGTCGGTTCCGAAAAAAGTATTTCTCGGTAACCAATCAATTAGTTGGTAGCTCTGATCTTTGTTGGTAATCGAACCGATTCCGAAATCCGGAGTAAGATCATTTTTAAGATAATCAGCCTCAATTATTAATTGAGATTTTTCACCTAAATTAAATAAAAATGAGGGGTTGAAATAGTATTTTGTAGATTGTACAACATCTCTGAAACTTTCCGCATATTCATAAGCACCATTGATTCTGAATGCAACGTTCTTAGAAATTGGTCCGTAGATGTCGACCGTCGGTTTGTAAGAATTCCAGCTTCCGGCGTTCATTCCTACACTTCCTCCAAAATTGAATTTAGGTTTTTTGGTAACCAAATTGATGATGCCTCCCGCTGCGGCATTTCCGTAAAGCATTGCAGTTGCACCTTTCAAAACTTCCACTCTTTCAAGACCGCTCACTTCAGGGAAAACCCCACTATTTACTCTGGCTCCGTTTTTATAGATATTATCGTTTCCAAAAATAAAACCGCGACCTCCGAAACTGTCTTGAGAGCCACCTCGCGAAGAAGTCACATACACTCCGTTTACATTTTGCAGAACATCGCTTAGTTGCTTAGCTTGCTGCTGCTCAATAATCTCATGGGTAACAATAGAAATCGCCTGCGGATTTTCCATTACCGTTAGATTAGATTTTGTAGTTGCTGGCTTCGCTGTGTTCGGGTTTCCTGTTTTATGAAGATTCACGTCTTCAATGGTTTGAATTCTAATAGTATCAGATTCAGGATTATATTTCATTTGAGCATTTACAGATGCTGCAATAACAAGAAAACCTAAAGAAATAATGTTTCTATTCATTTTTATTTATTTGGAATGGATTTAAATAGCGCAGCAAAAGTAAGAATTTGCAACTTGTTATTTAGAATTAATAAAAATAAATATGGTGATTTTTATCATATGCTGTACTGTAACTCTTTTGACGCTTATATTTTTTTCTTTTCAATGACATTTATAAATATATTTGTTAAAAAATTACAGCATGCAATTGGTAAAAGTTGGTCTTTGTGCCTTTGGAATGAGTGGAAAAGTTTTTCACGCACCATTTTTAAAA
Organism: Chryseobacterium sp. CY350; assembly: GCF_027945075.1. NCBI lineage: Bacteria > Pseudomonadati > Bacteroidota > Flavobacteriia > Flavobacteriales > Weeksellaceae > Chryseobacterium > Chryseobacterium wangxinyae. The sequence goes on along the minus strand of NZ_CP116034.1, from coordinate 2,017,875 downwards.
GAACATCCCGGATTTTTTCTTTCGGCGATTGTAGAAAGAAGTAAGGAAGAATCAAAAGAAAAATATCCTGATGCTACAATTTATCTTTCAGTAGAAGAAATGCTCAAAAATGAAGATATTGACGTGGTGGTGGTAAATACACCGGTTCAGACTCATTTTGATTATGCAAAAATGGCTTTAGAAGCGGGGAAAAATGTAATTGTAGAAAAACCATTTACCGTAAATGTTGCAGAAGCCGAAGAATTGGTAAGACTGGCTGAATCTAAAAATCTCTTTCTCAGCGTTTATCAGAACAGAAGGTTTGATCGTGATTATCTTCAGGTACAGAAAGTTATTTCAGAAGGTAAATTAGGGACAATCAAAGAAGTTGAAATCCGTTTTGACAGATTCAGAACTGAGCCAAGTGCAAAAGAGCATAAAGAAAATCCTGCATTAAACGGTTCCGGATCAGTTCACGATTTAGGTTCTCATCTTGTAGATCAGGCGACGCAACTGTTTGGCTTTCCCGAAAAATTGTTTGCTGACATTTTCTCAATGAAAGGAACCGATTTTGCCAATGATTATTTTGAAATTTTACTTTATTATAAAGATGATTTAAGAGTAAGATTGAAGTCTTCTGTTTTTACTAAAGAAGATCATTTCGCTTATAAAATTTTTGGAAGTAAAGGAAGTTTTCTTCAGGAACGAACTGACGATCAGGAAAATGAACTGGTAGCAGGAGCAATTCCCGAATATGGAAAAAACTGGATGCAGCCATTGAAAGAATCTGACGGAATATTGAATGTGCTGAATGAAAATAAAGAAACTGAAAAAATTCTCACATCCAGCGAACCCGGAAATTATATGAATTACTATCAACAAATCTATGAACACATCGTATTCGGATATGCTCTGCCTTCGTTAGGAAATGAAGTTGTTCAGAATATGAAAATCATCGAAGCGGCATTGGAGAGTTCTGATAAAGGAAAAGTTTTAGATTTACATTAAAAATATGAAAAAAAGGAGCTCAAGTTTTACAGTGATCGGTCTTCTTTTTTTAGGAATCGGTCTGACTTTGGTTAATGACAATATGTATCTCAAATATGGTTTTTTGATTTTGGGAACTGCTTTTTTACTGTACAGTATTTCTACGATGATAAAAAAAAGTTAGATATCGAATATCTAACTTTTGTATTTTATTTCAACCGAATATCCAAAATGAATTACTCGAAAAAATCTAGAATTGCTTGGTTAAATTTTTCGGGTATTTTGGAAGGAGCTTCATGATCAGCACCTTTAAAGATCAACATTTTACCGTTTGGAATTTTTTCTGCAATCAGTTTTGTATGTTTTTCAGGCATTACATCACGTTCACCTGCCATTACCAATGTCGGTGCCTGTATTTTCTTTAAAGAATCGGGATTGATATTAGGTTCAGTAAGGAGAAGAATTTTAAGACGATAATTCATGTCATTTTCAGATACTCCGCGTTCCTTCATTTCTTTTACCTGCTCATTCAGTATTTTATTAATCTCAGGAAAAACTGAAGTTTCGTTATTGTAAAGTACGGCTCCCATAATCGCCATTTTTTTTACTTTATCAGGATGTTCCATTCCTAAAATAACTGCAATATTTCCACCGTCACTCCAGCCTAAAATATTAACCTTTTTCAGGTTTATCTTTTCTAAAAAAACATTGATATCATCTGCCATTAGTTCATAGGTCAACTTTTGGTCATCAGAAGAAGACTTTCCCTGGCCACGACTGTCTAAACCAATGACCATGTATTTTTTGCTTAAAACGTCAATTTGCTGATTAAAACTCGCCATTGAAGAGTTGTTTCCGTGAATCAACAAAAGCGGTTCACCTTTACCGTAAACTTCATAATAAAGTTTTACGCCGTTCACATCCGTAAATTTTCCGTTTTCTTTATTATTACCAAAAGTTGGTGTCATTTTGATGTTAGAATTGTCAACGAAAAGAGATTGTTTTCCCGAAAAATATTGATCATTAGCAAGAGATAATCTTGTATCCTTATCAATGTTTTGTGCTTGCCAAGGAGTTAAAGAAGCGTCCTCAAAACCGGCATTTCTTACAGGAATTTCTATTTTATTATTGCCATCCTGTATAAATAATTTAAAATCGTCAACGTGATAACTTCCCGACCCGGCAACAGTAATTCCTACGGCTATGTATTTTGCTTTTTTCTCAATCTTTCCCTGTAGCTGATAAGAGCTCCAATTCCCATTCTTATAATACGCCTGGGCATCATCATTATTAATAGTGTTTTTCATTCCTTTGCCCTTCTCATCAACGAAAAGCGCCGACAAAACAACCCAGGAATCATTCTTGATTTCTCTATTATAAAATATTTTTCCTTCAAGAATAAAATCTTTCCCCCGATATTTTTCAATTTCTACGGGTTGGCAAACCATGAAATATTGCCCGAATGTTTTTGAAAACGAAAGAAGGATAATAAAAATAATGAGTTTTAAATGAAAGTTTCGCATAATGATTTTTTTGAGGTAATAAAACTTCGCATGACAAGCTTAAGTTTATTTCCCAAACATAGGAATACTAATTCAATATCTGATATTTTTATATAATAATTTTAAAACAAAAAGAGCTGTTCAATATACCGAACAGCTCTTTTTTATACTTAAAATTTTGCTTAATCCTGAAGTTCAAGCCATCTCATTTCGTGATTTTCGAGTTTTTCTGAAAGACTTTCAAGCTCAGCAGACAGTTTTACAATTTTTTCATATTCTGTTTCATTATTTAGCTGATCAAGAATAGTTGCTCTTTTTGCTTCAAATTCAGGAATTTCTTTTTCGATTGTTTCAAGCTCGCGTTGTTCTTTGAAAGACAATTTCTTTTTTGGAGCTTGCGGTGTTGAAACAACTAGTTCTACAGGTTTTTCAACGACTTTCTCAACGACAGTTTTCGCTTTTTTATCTTCGTTCTTCTGGTTTCCGTCTTCCAGCTTTTTATTTTCTCTGTACTCTGAGAAGTTTCCTATAAAATCTTTTATTTTTCCTTCTCCTTCAAATGCTAAAATATGGTCAACAATTCTGTCCATAAAATATCTGTCGTGAGAAACAATAATTAAACTTCCCTGGAAATTTAAAAGGAAATTTTCCAAAACCGTCAAAGTCGGAAGGTCAAGATCATTCGTTGGCTCATCAAAAATCAAAAAGTTTGGATTTTGATATAAAATATACATCAAATGCAGTCTTCTTTTTTCTCCACCCGAAAGTTTAGAAATCGGAGAATATTGTGTTTGATCATCAAATAAAAATAATCTCAAAAACTGCGAGGCCGTAATCGTTCGTCCGTTTGCTAACGGGAAGTTTTCTGAAATATCTTTAATAAAATCAATAACTCGTTCCTCTTCTTTATATTTAAGGCCTTTCTGAGAAAAATATCCGAATTTAATTGTTTCTCCGGTTTCAATTTCCCCGGAATCTTTCGGTTCAAAACCTTGAATAATATTCAATAAAGTAGATTTTCCAGCGCCATTTTTACCTACAATTCCTACTTTTTCGCCACGTTGAAAAGAATAACTGAAATCTTTCAGTAATAATTTATCACCATAACTTTTTGAAATGTCTTTAAGCTCCAGAATTTTGTTACCCAATCTTTTCATTTCAAAATCAAGCTCCAGAGATTCCTTTCGGGTATCGGTTTTGGCTACTTTTTCAGTTTCGTAGAAATCATCCTGTCGCGATTTTGATTTTGTCGTTCGCGCTTTCGGCTGTCTTCGCATCCATTCCAATTCTTTTCTGTAAAGATTTTGTGCTTTGTCGATGGTCGAGTTCATGTTGTCTTCACGAATCATCTTATTTTCAAGATAAGTAGCGTAGGAACCATTGTGGAAATATAGATTCTGATCTTCCATTTCCCAGATAATTCCGCACACTGCATCAAGAAAATATCGGTCGTGAGTTACAAGAAGAAGAGTGATTTTTGCTTTATTTAAATAGCTTTCAAGCCATTCTACCATTTCCACATCCAGGTGGTTGGTAGGTTCATCCATTATTAAAAGCGTGTGGCGATGCTCGGCTCTGGTTTCCGTTAAAAGTTTAGCTAAGGCAACACGTTTTATTTGTCCACCGGAAAGCATTCCCATTTTGGCAGTCAGATCAGTGATTTTAAGCTGAGACAGAATCTGGCTCATTTCATTTTCAAGATCCCACGCTTTGTGAATTTCCATTTCGGCCAATGCAGTTTCCATTTCATCCGGATTTCCCGACAGCAATGCATGATGATATTTTTTTAAAGCCAAAATTGGTGCTGAATCCAAAGTCATCATGAATTCTTCAATCGTCAAATCAGATTCAAAATCTATCTCCTGATCAAACAAAACCACCTGAATATCTTTATTAATCACCACGTTTCCGCTGTCGGCTATTTCTTTACCCATCAGAATTTTCAGAAGGGTAGATTTTCCGCTTCCGTTTTTGGCAACAATGGCAATTTTGTCACCTTCATTGATGTTGAAAGAAATTTTTTTAAATAAAGTTTTTATCCCGTAAGATTTTGTAAGATTCTCTGCCGCAACGTAATTCATTAATATCCAAATTTTGTGGTGCAAAAGTACAAAATATTAAAGCTTTTAAATGATAAATATCTGTACGTAATTTTTTTAATGTAAATTTGAAACAATAACCTAAAAACTTTAAATTATGATACAAATCAACTTTTTAGCAATACTATTTGCTGCATTAGTGCCATTACTGACGGGATTTATTTGGTACAGCCCACAAGTTTTCGGAAAAATATGGATGAGAGAAGCTGGGTTGGCTGAAGATAAAATGAAAGGAGCAAATATGGGAGTGATCTTCATTTCATCTGTTGTTTTGTCGGTACTCATCGGAATGTTTTTACAGTTTGTTACGATTCATCAGTTTGGCGCTGTAGGAATGGTTGGTGGAAATCCGGATCTGGCAAAACCTTCATTTACAGCATTTATGCAAGATTACGGAACTGCTTTCAGATCTTTTGGTCATGGTGCTTTACATTCTTTTATGGCAGGAATTTTCTTTGTACTTCCCCTAATATCAATCAATGCGATGTTTGAGAGAAAATCCTGGAAATATGCTCTGATTAATGCTGCTTATTGGACGATCACCATCACCATTATGGGAGGAATTATCTGCGGTTGGTATGCCATGGATGGCTTCAATTGGGTTACTCAAAAATAAAACATTTAAATCTAAATTATAAGGCTACATTTGTGGCCTTTTTTATGTCTTACACTTTCAAAATATACAAATCTTCGTCAGAAATTCCACATAACTGGAACGATGTCATCGGGCAGCATAATATTATGTTGTCTAAAGAATATTTTGAAACTTTAGAAACCTCATGTCCCGAAAATATGAAGTGTTTTTATGTCGGATTTTTCTCAGGTGATGAATTGATCGGCGGTTCTTTATTTCAATATTTAGATTTTTTCCGGCACAAAACTTTTCAGCAGGATGAAGCTTTTTGTAATTTAAAAAATTTTGTGGCGAAAAAGTTTAGTAAAAACGTGATGATTCTCGGGAATAATATGTTGACCGGACAAAACGGATTTTATTTTGATGCTGAGAAAATTACTGTTCCGGATATGATTATGCTTTTAGATGAAGCTGTTCATGAAATGCAAAAAAAGGAAGGTAAAACTTCTTTGATCATTTATAAAGATTATCAGGCCGGTTTTATCAAACATTTTCAAGGTAAAAAGTACCTATCATTCTACAGATTTTCTGTACAGCCGAATATGCTCTTAGATTTAACGGAAAACTGGACGACCTTTCAAGATTATCTGAATGCATTTTCTACAAAATACAGAACCAGAGCCAAATCTGCAAAGAAAAAAATTGCTGGAATTGAAAAATCTGAAATGAATCTTCACGACATTAAATTTCATCAGAAAGAAATGAATCTCTTGTATCAAAATGTAGCTGAAAATGCGCCTTTCAATACTTTTTTTCTCACCGAAAATCACTTTGAAAGCATGAAAGAATCTTTAAAAAAAAATTTCAAAGTTTTTGGATATTATTTAAATGAAAAACTGATCGGTTTTTATACTTTAATCCTCAACAATCAAGATATTGATACCTATTTTCTTGGGTATGACAAGGAGTTGCAAAAAGAAAAACAAATCTACCTAAATATGCTCTTAGATATGGTTGAATTCGGAATCAAGGAAAAATTTAACCGAATTATTTTCGGAAGAACAGCACTCGAAATAAAATCTACGATCGGTGCGCAACCAGTAGAGATTTTTGGATTAATTAAACATAATAATTTACTTATCAATAAATTCATAGGAAGGATTTTTAAATCACTCAATCCAACAGTTGATTGGATTCAGAGAAAGCCCTTTAAGTAATTTTAATGAAGATGCTCACATGGTTGTGATTTTTTAAATGTTATTTAACTAAATCTTCTTTAAATTTAATAAGAAATTAAGATTGTTTTCATCTTCAAATATTGATTTTTGCATCAAACTTTTATTATGAAGAAACTCAACGCTTTAATTCTTTTATTCGCTGCTTTTTTGCTTCATGCTCAGGTAATTTCCGGAACTGTTTTGTCCAGGGAAGAAAATATACCGATTGCTTACGTAAAGATCGGTGTTGAAAAAGAAAATGTGGGAATCATCAGTGATGAAAAAGGAGAGTTTGCTATTGATCTTTCTAAAATCAATCCTGCTGCTAAAGTCAGAATCGATGTTGCGGGGTACGAAAGCTATACAGAAACTGTTCAGCATTTCGTAAAACAAAATGACAGGAAAGTTTTTTTAAAAGAGAAATTCAAAAATATTCAGGAAGTAAAAATTGCCCCTAAAAAACTGGTTGATAAAAATTGGGGTGTGAATACGAAAACGAAAAGTGTGATGTATTCTGTAAAACCAGAGTTAAGCAAAGATGATTTTTTAGGTGAAACCGCTTTGGAATTTAAGGCTACTAAGAAATCAAAGATCATAAATATTCATCTGAATATTGCAAGCATCACTGCAGACCGACCGATCATTATGCGTTACACCATTTATAGTGAGAAAAATGGTTTGCCGGGAGAGAGTATTTTGGATGAGGAAATAACGGTGGAACTAACCAAGGATAAAATTATAGATGATACCTTTACTTTAGATGTCAATGAAAAAAATATTTGGGTGCAGGGCAAGTTTTTTGTCGGAATTCAGTTTTTAAAAGAGTTTGAGGGAAGATTGAATATCAGTGCTGCGCTTTTCAGAACAGGTTATCTGAGAAAATTTTATGGCGATTGGAAAAAAATGACCATCGCTGCGCCTGCAATCAACATTGATGTGAAAGTAGATAAAAATGGGAAAAATGAAATTCAGGAAGAATATGATAATGACAGCGGTCTGTCAAATCTCTTCTATGATGTAAGCAAATATCAAATGGAAGCTGAACAATCAATTTACGGTAAAAATGCATCTGCCGGAAAAACATTAAAACTAAAAGATGCAGATATATATTACGAAAGTTACGGTGAAGGAGAGCCTATGCTTTTGATCCACGGAAACTCAGGCAGCATCAGAGATTTTTATCAGCAAATTCCCGAACTTTCAAAGTATTTTAAAGTGATTGTTGTTGACACGAGAGCGCAAGGAAAAAGTACTGATAAAACAGAAAATGATTTCAATTATAAAATTTTCGCAGATGATATGAAAGCTTTAATTGATGGTTTGGGCTTAAAAAAAGTAAATATCGTAGGCTGGAGCGATGGTGGAAATACCGGACTTGAGTTTGCGCTGAAATATCCTAAAAATTTAAATAAATTAATTACCATTGGAGCCAATGCTTCTGCTGACGGAGTAGATGAAGAGTTGATAAGTAAGTTTAAATTGAGCCTCAAAGCCATGCAGTATGAAAATAAACCGGAAAAGTTCAACGAAAGAAGACTGCTTAAACTGATGTTGAAAGAACCGAATATTTCCAATAAAAATTTAAATAAAATTCAATCTGAAGTTTTGGTGATTGCCGGAGAAAAAGATGTTATCAAGCCTGAACATTCTGAATTATTGTCTAAGCAAATTCCCAATGCAAAGCTAAAAATTTACAAAGACGCTACACACATGATTCCGTTTGAAAATGCGGATCAGCTGAATAAAGATATCGTTGAATTTTTAAATAAATAATTTAATCTAAAGTCAAACCTTTCAACGACCAGACTCCACCATTATAAACATCCAAGTCAACTTTTGTGTTGATCCCATGAACGATTCCGTTTTCACTGAATTGCCAGAAATCCCATTGATCATCTGGTGATGGAGTAGGAACGTCATTGTAATTGGCCAGCCAAAGTGGGTAATCATCAAATTCGCCTTTTAGAAAGTCCTTGTAATAATGGTAATAAGTGTAAATAATAGGTTTTTCGCCGTAGGTTTCTTCTATAATTTTGCACCAGATTTTAAGATCTTCTATCAGTTTTTTGTTTGATTTTCTTCTCGGAATTTTTTCAATATCCAAAATTGGCGGAAGGTCTCCACTTTGCAGTTTTACATTCTCCAGAAAATTATTTGCCTGAATGATAGGATCTTCATCAGCTCTGTAAAAATGATATGCACCACGAATCAATTTGTGTTTTTGCGCCTGTTGCCAAAATTCGCTAAAATGCTTATCTGCACTTCTATTTCCCATCGTTGCACGCATTACGACAAATTCCAAGGAAATAGTTTTGTTTCCAATGCTCAGACTATCCCAGCTGATATCTTCTCTATTTTGATAATGGGAAATATCAAAACCATAGGTTTTATCAAGATTATTACTGAGGATTTTCTGGATCCTTAAAGTTTCTTTTTCGTTGTTATGAAGCTTTTTATGAGAAAATTTATTAAAGTATAAAGCATAATAGTAACTTATTGATTGCTTTAAATATAAACCTGTTCCGATAAGTGCAATAATCAATATTACAAAAAGCATTTTGCGGCGGAAAAAATAATTTTTTCGTCGTGTTTTATGGATTTTTTTGGCAGTTTTTTTCGTGTACTTTTTAGCAGTCATAAAGTTTTGCAAAACTAACTTTTTGCGCCTGAAAATGCTAAATAATTTCAGTAAATTTGTTTATATGGAAACACGCGAAAAGATCATCATTATCGGAGGCGGTTTTGCGGGGCTGCAGCTTGCGAAGACACTAAATAATAAAAACAAAAAAGTAATTGTTTTAGACAAAGTAAACCATCACATGTTTCAGCCATTGTTTTATCAGGTTGCATGCGGTAGGATAGAACCCTCCAATATTTCTTTTCCTTTCAGGAAAATTTTTCAGAACTCCAGAAACACACAGTTTCGTCTAACGGAAGTTAAAGAAATTGTTCCTTCCCAAAATAAAGTCATCACGGATGAAGCGGAATTTACTTACGATAAATTGATCATCGCTACAGGCTGTAAAACCAATTTTTTTGGAAATAAAGATCTTGAAAGTAAAGCTTTCGGGATGAAAAATACTCAGGAAGCCATCGGGATCAGAAATCATGTTCTGATGACTTTTGAAAAACTGATACTTGAAAAAAGCCGCAGCGATGATGGTAACTGGAATATTGTGATCGTTGGAAGCGGACCGACCGGAGTAGAATTAGCCGGAGCCTTTTCGGAAATGAAAAAAGAAATTCTGCCGAGAGATTATCCGTACATGAATTTTAATAATCTCAAAATCATCCTGGTAAGTTCCACAGAAAAACCTTTGGCGGTGATGAGCGCTGAAGCTCAGGAAAAATCTGAGCAGTATCTGAAAGAGCTTGGCGTTAATTTTATGAGCGGGGAAGTGGTTACAGATTATGATGGTGATAAAGTTCATCTTAAAAGCGGTAAAATGATACCGTCTAATAATGTCATCTGGGCAGCCGGTGTTGTAGGAAATGTAGTTGACGGTTTCCCTTCTGAAAAGCTGATGAGAAACAGATACATTGTAGACCGGTTTAATAAAATAAAAGGGTACGACAATATTTATGCGGTAGGTGACATCGCTTATATGGAAACACCAAAATATCCTCAAGGTCATCCTCAGGTTGCGAATGTAGCGATCAACCAGGCAAAGAATTTAGGAAGAAATTTTTTAACAAAGAACGCTTCAGAGTGGAGTGAATACGAATATAAAGATCAGGGTTCGCTCGCAACAATCGGGAAGCACAGAGCCGTTGTAGATTTACCTTTTATAAAATTTCAGGGATTTTTAGCATGGTATTTTTGGATGTTTTTACATTTAATGCTTATTTTGAGCGTTCGAAATAAACTGGCGATATTTTTTAACTGGATGTGGAGCTATTTCAATAAAGATTCATCTCTGCGACTGATTATTTCGCCCAATAAGAAAAATAGTACGGAACAATGAGAATTGATATAATAAGTGTGCTGCCGGAATTGATGGAAAGTCCGTTCAGAACTTCTATTCTGAAAAGAGCAGTAGATAAAGGTTTGGTAGAAGTACACTTTCATCAGCTGAGAAACTGGTCGGTTAACAAACACAGACAGATTGATGATGAACCTTACGGCGGCGGCGCAGGAATGGTAATGATGATTGAGCCGATAGATAAATGTATATCTGAATTAAAATCGCAAAGAGAATATGATGAAGTAATTTATTTAACGCCCGACGGAATTACACTTAATCAAAAAATAGCAAACACACTTTCAATAAAAAATAATCTGATCTTCCTTTGTGGTCATTATAAAGGTATTGATCAGAGATTGAGAGATCTGCATATTACAAAAGAAATTTCTATAGGCGATTATGTACTTACTGGAGGAGAATTGGCAGCCTGCGTTTTGGCAGATTCTGTTATTCGATTGCTTCCCGGAGTTCTAAATGATGAGCAAAGTGCTTTAACAGACAGTTTTCAGGATGACCTGTTGTCACCACCAATTTATACAAGGCCGGAATCTTACAAAGGTTTAGAAGTTCCTAAAATTCTTTTAAGCGGAAATTCTGGTAAAATCGAAGAATGGAGACATGATGAGGCATTAAGAATTACTCAGGAAAAACGTCCTGATCTTTTAAAATAATCAACCAAATCCTCAAGAAATTAAATATGTAATCGTTTCCAATTACAGTATTGTTGATTATTTCAGAAATATTTATCGTGATTTTGTTGAATATATTTTGAAATTAATTAAAATTTTGATTAGAATAATTTCACAAGCTTACGATTATGGTAAATTTTATGCCATTTATGTGAAAATTTAATTATGAAAAGTAGTGTGGTACTGAAAAAAAGAATAAATTTACATGCTGAAAATAAAATTTCAGACTTGTCAATAGAAAATTTGTAGATGGAATTGTTTGCTTTTTATAATGTAGAAAATCTATTTTTGCCGGATCCTCCTCCCAATCATAGGCTAGATCCCACCAAATCGGGACTTAGAAATTGGGACGAAAGAAAATACCGAGATAAGCTTCATAAAATATCTCACGTTTTCCAGCTGATGAAAGAAGAAACAGGTATTTTGCCGTGTATGATCGGCCTTTCGGAGATCTCAGGAAGAAAAGTCTTGGAAGATCTCGTAGAAATGAGCCCGTTTAATTCGCAATATGGTATTGTACATTACAACTCTATGGACGAGAGAAAGGTAGATGTTGCTTTGCTCTATGACAAATCTAAAATTGAGATCATCGATTCTGAAGCCATCACTTTCTTTTTTGAAATTGTAGATAAAAATCCTGAAAACTATGACACTACAAGAGATGTTTTGTTTTCAAAAGTAAAATATAAAGATGATATCATTAATGTTTTCGTAGCTCATTTGCCATCAAAACGTGAAAAAGATATTAATCAGCCCAAAAGAAATTATATTCTGAGCGAGATCAGAAACAGAATTCTTCAGATCGTGAATGTAGAAAAAGAAAATGTAATTCTGTGTGGGGATTTTAATGAAAATCCGGATGATGAAAATTTAGTGAATATTCTTTTTGATAATACGCACGAGAAAGTGTTGCAGAATCCTTTCCAGGAGTTGTACTCACAAAAGAATTACTCTGCTTTTCATTACAAATCTGGTCTGCTGTTTGATCAGATTCTTTTATCACAGTCTTTTTTTGAAAACGATCGTGCTTTATCTTTTTACGACGCAAGAATATTTAAGCCGGAAAAGCTTAGGAGCCGTAATAAAATGTTTAATGACAGACCCTTCAGAACCTATGCAGGAACCCGATATTTGGGTGGTTACAGCGATCATTTTCCTGTTTATGTAGTATTAAAGAAATAAATGACAATATAAAAGTAATAATCTAAGATGAAAAACTCAACAAGTACAAGCTATCATTTAGACCCGTTAGATAAAGAGATTATCTACATGCTGATGGATAATACCAAAAGTTCGTTAGCCTACATTTCAAAACAGGTGGGGATCTCTACCACGGCGGTGCACCAGAGAATTAAAAAACTGGAGCATGCAGGTGTAATAGAAAATTCTATTTCATTTCTGAATCCAAAAAAAATAGGGTACAAAGTAGTTTCGTACATCGGAATGTTTCTGGATCAGCCAAGCCATTACAATGAAGTAATAAAAGCTTTGAAGGAGATTAATGAGGTGGTAGAAGCACATTACACAACAGGTAATTATACAATTTTCCTTAAAGTCCTTTGTAAAGACAATGATCATTTAATGGAAATTCTTAATAAACTTCAGAAAATGAAAGGTGTTACAAGAACGGAAACTTTCATCTCATTGGAGCAAGGTATTAACAGACAGTTGAAAGTTTAATCTCTACTATGAATATTGCCCAATATCTAGATTCCACATATTTAAAAACGCCATTGCAGGCCAATTTATCAGAGGAAGAAACATTCGCTAAGGTTATAGATCTTGTAAAAGTTGCCATTGATAACGGTATTTTTGCTGTGATGATACGTCCGGATTATGTTTCCGCTGTCAGAAATTTTATTAAGCAAAATAATTCAGATGTGGTGTTGGGAACAGTGATTGGCTTCCACGAAGGCACATATTCTGTTACTGAAAAATTTACAGAAGCACTGAAAGCTATCGAAGACGGTGCAGACGAGTTAGACTTCGTGATCAATTATTCTGCATATCTGAAAGGAGATCTAGATATTGTAAAAGATGAATTTTTGCAATGCACAAAACTGTGTATCAATCATCACAAAGTTGCGAAATGGATTATTGAGATCGCAGCTCTTACGGATGAGCAAATTGCAGACTTAACTAAAAAAATTTCCTGTTGGGCAGAGGAAAATTTTTCTCAAAATGATTGGTCTAAAATTTTTGTGAAATCTTCCACAGGTTTTTACGAAACTAAAGATGGAAAACCAAACGGAGCAACATTTGAAGGTATTAAATTGATGCTCGACAATGCCGGAAAACTTCCCGTAAAAGCTGCTGGCGGAGTAAGAACTCCCGAAGATGCCGAAAAAATGATTAATCTCGGTGTTAAACGGATAGGAACTTCCTCAGCGTTAGCTTTAATTAAAGATGAATCTTCTACGGAAGGATATTAAATTTACAAAACCCATCAAGTGCTGATGGGTTTGTTATTTGTATATTTTCCCGCTGTAATAATTAAACCTTCCAGTTTTTAAAAAAGCTGGAAGGTTTTTTTAAATATTGTGCTAATGACGAAAGCTTAGATAAGATGGTGCCGTAAAACAAAAATGAAAAATTTAATGGTAAATAAAAATAATTTAGTAATTTTATTCTAAATTTTTAAATACGATGAAAAAAACAATTTCAATTCTGACAGTTTTATTGATTACATTATCTGTCAATGCACAAGAAAAACAAACTGTAAAAGAAACAGTAAAGAAAGATGCTAAAGCGGTAGGAAATGCTGCTGAAAAAGGAGCAGACGCAACCAAAAAAGGCGTGCAGAAAGGCGCGAAATGGACAGGCAAGACAGTAAAGAAAGGAGCTGTAGCTACAGAAAAAGGCGTAAAAAAAGGTGCCAATTGGGTAGGTGATAAAAGTAAAAAAGGTGCAAAAGCTGTAGGAAAAGCATATCAGGATGTGAAAGCTGATATTAAAAAATAAACAGTTCTACCAGCCATAATTAAATAAATAAACCCATCAAAATTTTGATGGGTTTGCTTTTTATGTAAATTTTGAACCATGAAGAATAATTTAGGAGTTAATCTTTATTAAATAAAATCAAAAAGATTTTAATTTAGCGTTTATGCTTATAGCGAAGCTAACTTAATTATTCTAAACCTCTTAATAAAACTTTAATGGTTAAAAATTACTCTCAGCCTAAACTAAACCTGCGCCTGATATTCAGCGTAAAATCCTTCAGTTTCTTTAATCACTTCATCCATTTCTACTAAAGAATAAACTTCAAGAAACTTCCTTCTGAAATCTTTAAAATGAGGAATTCCACGGAAATAATTGCTGTAATGCTGTCTCATTTCAATCAAGCCTAATTTCTCACCTTTCCATTCTGCACTCCATTCTGCGTGTTGACGTACTGCTAAAAGTCGGTCTGAAATTGTAGGTGCATCAAGATGTTCTCCGGTTGCAAAGAAATGTTTTATTTCATTAAAAATCCACGGATAACCAATCGCAGCACGACCGATCATAATTCCGTCACAAGCGTATTTTTTTTTATATTCCAAAGCTTTTTCAGGTGAATCGATATCACCGTTTCCAAAAATAGGAATTTCAATATTCGGGTTTTGCTTGATTCTTGAAATGTGTTCCCAATCGGCCTCACCTTTGTACATTTGTCCGCGGGTTCTTGCGTGAATCGTCAACGCTTTGATTCCTGTTTCCTGAAGACGTTCGGCCACTTCATCAATATTGATTGAGTTGCTGTCCCATCCCAAACGTGTTTTTACGGTCACTGGAAGACTCGTAGAACTTACAACAGCTTTCGTTAAGCGAACCATCATATCAACATCTTTCAGAACTCCGGCTCCGGCGCCTTTACAAACCACTTTTTTTACCGGACAACCAAAATTAATGTCTACCAAATCAGGATTTACGGTTTCCACAATTCTTGCAGACATCGCCATTGCTTCTTCATCACCTCCAAAAATCTGAATCCCAACAGGTCTTTCATAATCGAAAATATCCAGCTTTTTTCTGCTCTTCATCGCATCACGAATCAAGCCTTCAGAAGAGATAAATTCTGAATACATCATATCTGCACCGTGCAACTTACACAGGCGTCTGTACGGAGGATCACTCACATCTTCCATGGGTGCAAGCAAAAGCGGAAATTCCGGCAGTTCTATGTTGCCTATTTTTATCATGCCGCAAATTTACGAAATTCTAAACTTTCTGAGTTTTGAAAATATCTATTGCTGTTATCGCTACGAAATCAGCCTGAAATTCTCAACTTTTTTACCTTCCAGATTCTTTTCCCAACGTTCTAAAACAGGTTGTTCCAGTTTAAATTCTCGGTATTCGTCGGGAGACATGATGGGAATTCCGCTGATGATCGGGTAGACTCTTTTGCAGTTGTCGCAGATGAGTAAACCTTCCATAATATTTTCAGTTTCATCCTGCGAAATGATGGTTAAATTTAAATCTGATTTGTCAAACGGACAGCATAATTTTTCTATGGTTTTTATTCTCATTATTTTACTTTTTAATTTTTTGATGATAATTTTTAATAGTTTCTGAAGGATTTTCTGCACTCATAATTCCTGAGACCACAGCGATTCCGTCATAATTTAATTCACTTAAATTTTTAATGTTATCTAAATCAATTCCTCCGGCTAAAAAGATTTTTCCACTAAAAATACTTTTCGCTTGCTGAACAGTTTCAAAGTTGACTAATTCACAACTGTTGGCTGTTTTTGAGGGAAACATCGAGCAGAAAGAAATGTAATCGAAATGATATCTTTCAGCATATTCAATCGTTAAAAGTTCGTTATTGCAGGTAATTCCTACAATGAAATTGCGATTGATTTCTTTTTTAATTTCATACAAATTTTCAGGAATTTCATCGAAATGAATTCCATCCAAAGGAATTTTATTTAAATATTCCCAGCGGTTATTGATAATCAACGGAATGTTATGTAAAGAAGTTTTTTTATAAATTTTTAAAAGCAGTTCTTCAATATTCTGATTGTCTTTAAAATTATCCCAAATCTGAATAGCTGCTATCTTTTCTTTTACAATTAAATCTAATTTTGAAAAAAGAATTTCCTCATCCATCGAAGGATCGATAATTAAATAAATTCCCGATTGTACGGTTTGCTTTTTCATTATTTCCAGCCGTTTTTATAAGCGTTAAAGAAAGCCTTCCAATAAGGATCTTCATCGAAATACGTTAAATCACTTTCTTTTTCGTTCTCAATCAGTTTAATTCCATTAGATTTTTCTGTAATCGTTCCCACTTCTGTACAGAGAATATGATTCGTTTCCAATCTTGAGATAATTTCCGTAGCTTTCTCTTTTTTACAGGTAATAATCATGGAACCTGCACCAATACAATATCTCGGATCTAAAGAAAAAAAATTACAAACCGCCGATTGCACTTCTCCAATCGGAAGCTTTTCATTAAAAACTTCGGCACCATTTCCTGATGCGATGGCCAATTCATAAATCGCTCCCAAAACACCACCTTCCGTCACATCATGCATTGCAGATACTCCGGAGTTTTCAATTTGAAAAGCAATTAAAGCATCTTTTAATGATGAGGTTTCAAAAAATGAAGCAGAGGCTGAATAGTAAAATTCTTTTCCGACCTTATTTTTAACCGTCTCAGGAAAGTTCATCGCTAAAATGGCTGCCGATGAAAGTGCACTTGTTTTGGTTACTAAAATTGAATCGCCGGGTCTTGCATATTTTGAAACTAAAATTTCCTCTTTCGGAGCAATCGTGATGAAAGTTCCGCCACCTGCGATGGTAGAATTCTGTCCTTCAATAAATCCGGTATGTCCGCCCGTGATGCTTACACCGATTTCTTTACAGAACTTGTGAATGTAATTCCAATAAATTTCAAAATCATTTTTAGAAAGCTGTGCAGGAAGGTTTAAAACAAATTGCCCGAACATCGGTGCAAAACCTGTAGTTGCCATATCATTTGCCATCAGATGAACCGACAGCCAGGCAGATTCTTCCAAACCTAAAGACGGAATCAAAGAAAGAGGATCGCTCGTTAACGCCATTGCTTTTCCGCCATGCAGATCAACAACGGAAACATCTACACCAAACTCAGGACCTATCCGTACTTCGTCACGCTCTTTTCCACATCGATGTTTGAGGAAATCTTCAAATTCGGAATGATTTATTTTCCCTAAAGTGTCACTCATTCCACATCATTTAGTTTAATATAAAGTCCGAAGAAATCTCCAATCGGCACATTCCATTGCTGTACGGGAAACCATTTTGGAAGTCCGGTACACGTCCATTCAATCGTATATTTTCTTCCTACCAAAGCTTTTTCGATAATTTCCGTCAGCATTTTTGGAGTATAAAACGTTGCCGTCACATAAAAAGGATTTTTCCCGAACAACTGCTGCACTCGTCTTCGGGCAACTTTAGGAGAATTTCTATTCATCATACCCATTGCAATTCCGTATTTGGCGACACGGGCTGCCTCTCGAATTACTTTCACAGGATCTTTATAATATTCAAATGTTGTGATGAATGCCAGTGAATCGAAAGTATGATCTTTAAAAGGCATAAAATGAGAATCTGCCATCACCAGATCGCCATCGAAAAGATGTACGGCCTGCGATAACATCAAAGGCGAAATATCTCCTCCGGTGGCTTCTATCCCGATGTTTTTCCACCAACGGGTAAATCGGGTAGTGCCACAACCGAATTCTAAAAGCGTTTTTACTCTTTGATCTTTGGAAACGAGCTGTTCCATTACTTTTTTCTGCCAGATTTCGGCGCGTTTGTACCGGCCTTCATACCACAATTCGTAGGTGTCGGTATGTTCTCGGTTGAAAAACCATTCGGGTCTTCCTTGCCAGTTCTTGTCTTGTTTTGGGATCAGTTCTCCGGAATACTTTGTTACTTCCATTTTATTTTATGTTGATATATTCGGTTCAGACCACAGATAAGCATGCGAACGAATAAAGCATAAAATGAAAATATTTTAAGCAGACATCCCTACGTTGGCATTATCCAAATCAGGTCATCGGGTATAATCTCAGCCTTTCGGCACCCCGTGTATTTATTACTGTAACAAATATAGAAATTTTAAATATATATAGTTGACGAGAATACCATAAAAATGATGCATATTTTGCCTAAAAATAAATGCATGAATTGTGAATTATTATTTTCATATTTGCTAAAGTTAATTTCAAAACATAATAATGAAGAAAAATTTATTTCTCAGGCTTTGCCTGACGATGGGATTATTATCTCTCAATGCGTGTAGGCAGGATATTCCTGAGCAGGAAACCTACAACAACAGCGGAGCATTTCAGCTTACTTCCAAAAGAATCTCTTTAAATGAAGCTAAACACAAAGCTAATCTTGTCTCTAAGATTAAACAGGTAGAGACTAACCTTTACAATGATTCAAAAAACAATCTGCAGGGCAAAACCGTGAATTTCGGAAACGGAATTTCTATTGATACCGATGATGTAATCTACCTCGAAAAAGGCCCGGACTTCCACAGCTATACCTTTCGTATCGATCATGAGAATGCTCCTGCCAATGCACCAATTGAGAACCTTGTGATCAGTTCGCGTCCTGATGGTACCTGGAAAGAAGTTTTGGTAACGTATTATCTTACTCCTCTGGAAAGACAGAATCTGCTTTCGGGAGGTACAGTAGATTTTACCGGAAAGGTAACTCATGAAATACTTCAAAACGGAACTTACTCATCTGCAATCATGCAGCAGGATGTTATGAATTGCCATATGGAAATCAGCACTTACTACACTAGGTGTGGCGATACAGATGATCATCATCATGGTGAACTAACGGGGACAGCTGGCCCTTGTAGATCTGAAACGCCCTCGGTGTTGGTGGTCTCTTTGGTGAAAAAATGTACAGTTGCACTTCCTGCAGATACCGGTTTGGGAGAAAACGGAGAAGGAGGAGGAAGCGGACCGGGTGGATTAGGAAGCAATCCCCCAGATGAGACAACTACTGCACCGAATCTGCCGCCGAAAGGTAGCCCGTGTCAGAAGGCAATTAATAATAATGTACATTCAAAAGAATTATTAGCAGATGTTAAAATAGCAGCAGCACAAACTCAGCTTACCTCAAGTCTTGCGACAGATACCAACGAAAAATCTTTTTCATTCGGGAAAGACGCTATTGGTGATTATGATACAACCCCAATAAATACTTCAACTGCTGGAAATCAAGTAGGAGTACAAGCAAACAACCCGAACTTAGCCATAGAAGGAGGGGGACATACACACACAATTGATTTGTACAATTGTTTTTCTTCTGGAGATATTTATTCTCTGCAGGGAGCTAATGCTATAAATTCTAATTTTAAAACATTTTTTGTTTTTGCCAATGGTGGTGTTGTATATGCTTTAACGATCACAGATCCGGTAAAATACGCTAATTTTGTAGCTAATAATCCTGCAGGAACTCATTTGGATATAACAACATCATATTGGAAGCCAACTTCTCCAATTTATGCTGAGTCAGAGAATATAAAAGATATATTTGCTAAGCAGGGATTATCAGATGATGATGCTTATGCCAATGCAGTAGCATTTGTTTTAAACAAATATGATATGGGAGCTACAGTAAGTCAAAAAGATGCTGCTGGTAATTTTAATTCAATATTTATTAAAGAAAATATCATCAATGTAAACATCGGAGGAGTAAATGTGCCAATCACAACATATACTCAAACCACGACTTGTAATTTAAAATGAAAAAAATGAAAAATTTAAAATACTTATATGCTTTTGTACTTTTGATAATTGGGTTTGGTACACTATCAGCGCAGCTTGATACTTTAAACTATCTTAAACAGTTCGAAGCCAATAAAGCCAATTACATCAATCAGCCTTTGTCAGTGTTATTAAATGATATGACACAAATACAACCAAAAACCGCTTGGTCTGCATCACATGGTCGCAAGAAAACAATAACGCCGGGTACAAGATTTAAGTTTTGCGATATGGAATTAAGCTTTCACAATACAATTACATTGTTAGTAGAATGGCAAAGTCCAATTCCGAGAGATCAAACTAAATATTATGAACAGAAAAACGGTTTTTATTTTACCAATGAAGAAAGAGTTTTTTATGGTAATAAAATAATAAAGAATATTGTTGTTTACCGATGATTGGCAGTTACAAACTCTCACTACTTTTAATTATATTTTTTACCTTTTCATGTGCACAGGAAGTAGTGAAAGGGGAAAATGGTGAAACTTGTATTATTTTAAATTGTCGTATGAAGAAGCCAAAGTTTGATACTATAAATTTCTTAAACAATTTGAAACAAATAATGCTAATTATAAGATCTGCTTACAAAATCTTTAAATAATGAAAATAATTATTCTGTTTTTATTTATGAATATTTTCTTTGTTAAAGCACAAGGACTTAATGTTTTTACAACCTGTACGAAGAGACCGATTACTGATACTGTATCTTATTTGAAAAAAATAGAGATCAATAAAGAGAAATATATAGGGAAACCCTTTTCTAATTTATTAAATGACTTAGGGTTACTAAAACCTAAGATTACTAGAATAGTATTTGACAAGAAAATAAATACTATTTTCAAATTTTCGGAAAGAGATTTTTATAATAAACAAGTAATATTAATTATCTTCTGGGAACAAAACTTTCTACCTATGCCTATAAAACACTTTGAAAAGGTGAACAATTTTCGTTTTACAACTAACGAAAAGAATTTTTACATAGATAAAACAATTAAAGATATTATTGTTTGTAGTAATTAATTTACAAATAATTTAAAATGAAAGCCACAGGAAACTCTGTGGTATTTTGTTTGTTCTCATGTTTAACTCTAAATCCCTTCGAGGATTATAACAAAAGCTATCGACGATTTGTACAAAAGGTCGAGAGCTTTTCAAAAAAGCAGGCGTGCAATTTCTAAAAGCATGCCTGCTTTTTATTTTTGATTACTTAGCTTTTTCAAACTACTCTCAGCTCCAAATTCCCTAAATATACACTTTGTCATTTCGTAGAAATCTAAACATAGCACCTAAAGTGATTGAGATTCTTCCGGAAATTAAAGATTCAACGAAGTGAATGACAAACTTGATGGCATGATTCAGGGCTTTGTTAAATAAAACCGAAGATATTTTCTTCGGTTTTATTCTATTCTTTATCTAATTTTTGTAGTAACTTTTCGACCAGCATTACTAATTTCTCAGCAGCTTCTTTATCAGTAATGTTAATTATCAATCCATGTTGTCCACCTGAAGCATGATCGCTATTTGTTGAGTTGTTAACGAAACTTACTTTCTCTTTATCCTCAAACAAGTCTTTAATTTCTACATTGAAGATTTCAGAAAGTTTCGGCAGATATTCAGACTTTATATCGTTGGTTTCACTTTCCCAATTGGCATAGGTGTTTCGCTCAACACCCAAAGGTCTGCAATTTCTTGCTGTGTCTTTTTAGATTTCGTTCTTATTCTTCTGATATTATTTCCTATGCTCATTGGTTTATTTTTTTTTAACAAATATAGGTAATTTTAAAATTTAATGATAGAATGCACTTTGTCATTCTGGAGAAATATCAACACTGTAAACTAAAATGTTTAGATTCCTCCGGAATGACAAAAGCAGTGGTTTAATTAGAAAGAAAAATAATTATTAATTTACTTCTAACTTCTAACTCATTAAAAACTCGCCTTCACCTGCATACTGCCGATATGAATTGTACGTTCACCGGAATTTCTGCCTTCATAATTTAAATTCAATTGTAAGAAAGAGTTAATAGCCTGTTGAATAAAGACGCTCCAAACCTGGTTTTTACCGGGTTTTAAACCATCAAGCATTTGGTTTCCAACAATACTGAAATTGTTTCCGGTGAAATCATTATTAATGAAAGAGAAATTCCCACGGATCGAAGTTTTCTTACGTTCCCATTGTATGGTTCCGGTGATGTCAAAAGCTTTCAGAAGTTCTTCGCCATCCACTCTTTTCTTTTCGCGGTAAGCAGAAGAAAATTCTGCCTGTATAGCGTCTGTGAATTTGTAGGTAGCTTTTGGTTTGGTTTCAAAATTATTCAAACGGTAATCTCTTGTCGCAAAAAGCTGTGATGAGTTTTGCAGATCATGTACAGAGTTTTCCCAATCTACCCTGAATTCTTTATTAAACCAATAGCCGAGATTGACGAAATGTGAAGTCTGATTTCTTTCTTCGTTACTGAAATTTGCATTGATGAGGTTGTCGTTGGCGATGAAACGGTAGTTTCCGTTCCAGCCGGATATTTCGGTAGGATTGAACTGTACGGATGCCAGAATATTCTGATTTTTAAGAATCTGATCTTCACTTTTTTCAAAAGGATTAATCACCAATACTTTGTCTCCTTTGAAATAAGAGTTTTGAGAATTTAGCGAAACATTAAAATTCCATCTCTTTAAAAACTTGTTTTCCGAGTTGAAAACAATCGCAGGATTTACAAATAATGCCAGCTGCAATTTGTTTTTATTGGAAGGTATGTAGCGCACGGAATTGGTGTAAATTCTTATATACTGCGCCAGATCAGAATATTCGGCAATCTCAAATTCATCGAGCTGCTGCGTTCCGTCGCCGTTATAATCAGTCCACTTATAAACTCCCTGTCCGTCGGTTACTTTAATATATTGAAATTCGCGCTGCGCTTCCTGTCCGTTTCCTAATTCGTAAAATGCCTGCAAACGCATTCCGTTTTTAAACAACTGCTGATTATACAGAAGGTTTCCAACAACAAAATCTTTATTCTGATTCATGTCTACGTCTTCATTTTTATAAAAGAATTTTCTGTAGTGAATCAAAGCATTTAAAGTAGTTTTTTCTGTTTTGATCAATTGACTTTCTGCCATGAAACCTAAGATCCTGTTCATATTCTGAAGTCTGTTGTCACGCACCGAATCGTTGTCCCGGACATACATTTTTGCCAACAGCTTCGTTCTGGTGCTGTCACCTATTTTTTTCTGAACAAACAATTCTTTCCAGCTGAAACTTGTGACATCCAACAGTTGAGTATCATTAAATTTCTTTTCATTGTGTTCCATGCTTCCGCCCAACGCCCAGCTTCCTTTTTTACCTGTATATTCTGAGGAGGCTCCTCCCCGGATGAATTTGGTGTCCTGCAAAATGGCATTGGTATCAAGATAAGATAAGTTTCCTTTGGTGAGGAATTTCCCTTTGATCCAGCTGAAGTCTAAATCGTTTTTAATTCCTTTATAAGAATCCTGCTCGTCCAGATAGTTGATGCGATAATTTAAAACCGATTTATTGCTCCATTTATTAAGGAAATTAAAAATAAATCTGTTCTGCGTTTTACCGCTAAATTCCTGTGCAAGGTTAAAGTCTCTGGAGAATTCTACATCATTAATACGGTCTAGAATGTGGAACTGCTTGTCGATATATTGATACTCAAAGCTCGGAGTTCCTTTCCAGCTGTTTTTAGTAAATGTTTTGTTTCCAAAAATTCTTGCAGCATAACCCAGATTCTGATCAGAATCTTTTGATGAAAATAGATTCAGATCATAATTGCTTAAAGAAATATCTGCACCTATTTTTCCGTCCTTTAAAAGGTATTCTGAATTTACAGTATAGACCTGTGATTTTTGAGGGGAAGGTAGTTTTCTTACCGCTCTGTAATCTCCTAGATTCTGACCGACGTACTCAAAAACTCGTCCGTTATTTGTTGTCTGTGTCAGCTTGTAATCACCCAGATTGGCTCCGAAATAGGTAAAAGAAACCGTGTATAATGTCTGTGTAACATCGGTAGAGAACTGATAATGACTTCCGTTGGTATCCTGCACAAGACTGTAAAGAATTTTATTAACGTCATATTCTGTAATTACTCCGGAAGGTGCATACATTAAATTAGGATCATTTCCGGCATCTGCTAAAATCTGCTCGTCTTCTTTTGATAAGTTTAAAGCTAAAGGTGCATTTTTGTTATCATTTTCCATGAACCAGTTTAGGCCGATTCTGAATTTCTCACGCTGATGTTCCAGTTTTCCTGTAAATAAATATCTCGAATAATTTCGATTGGTATAATTAAAAGAAATCGTGATAAAGTTCTGTTGGAAGATCGGCCGAAAACTTGTGAAAGTTACTTCGCCGGTATTGTAATTGATGATGTAATCCTGATTTTCGCCACGTTTCATTAAAATTCCGTCAATAAAAACCTGCTCAGAGCCGGAGATCAAAGTGATAAACTGTTCGCCATTTTTCCCGGTAAGTCGATACGGTCCCTGATTTCCTTCCACACCCTGAAAACGGATTCGGTGAAATTCGCTTCGTGCAACTCCCAAAGAAACATCTACAAAAGTTTTACTTTCAGTTCCGAACTGTGTCTGAAACTGAAGTCCCATGCTTCTTCGCTGATATTTTGCAAAATAATTTTTATCATCAAGTAAGTCTAAATGTCCTGCTCTCAGAATAGATTTATCCTTAATATTAAGCTGCATATAGATTTTATCAAATTCTTCCAGCGTTTGTGTGTATCCATCTGCCTGAATTGGTAAATTGTGATCAGAAATACTGGCCAAAATAGTGACATCTTTAGATAATCGTCCGGAAATCTGCAGATCCATCGAACTTTGCACAGATTGCCCCTGATTGTTACCGAATGTAATTCCTCTGATAATCGAACCCTTAGAATTTAGTTCTCCCAAGAAACGCTTTTTATCGTTTTTTGCCAAAACGGCTTCATCAACTATAATTCTGTTGCTGGTTTTCACAAAATCCATTGTGTCTTTTGCGAAAATATCCTGTTCCAGCCGTGCCGCAAGAATACTGTCTTTTTTCACGCTGTCTTGCGGAATATTGGGATTTTTCCATGAAAATATCTGAGCGCTATTCAGTGATAAGCCCAAGATAAAAAACAGAAAAATCAGGAAGGAATTCCGCAACTCTTATAAAATAATTGGTAAAAATAGCTAAAAAATATGAACAGTAGAGTCTATAGTATAATTAACAATAAATTAACCTTAATATTGTATTAGACGTAAAATTACCTCTAATTTTGCAGGATAAATTATAAATAATTAAAAAATTTAATATTATGAAAAAAGTTTATCTTCTGTCTTGTATAGTACTTTCGGCATTGTCTTTTGCTCAGGTGAGCATTCCGTCATCAGGAACAGCGGTGACACAAAATTTTGATAATTTAGAAACAACATTACCTGCGGGATGGAATGCTGTAAGAGATTCAGGTACAGGAACTATAGGGCAGGTTCTGGCTCCGGTTGTTGATAATGGAAGTGCAAACTCGGGTGCTGTTTATAGCGTGGGTGCAGCTTCTGCCGCAGACAGAGCGTTGGGAACTATCGCTTCGGGTTCTACTGTACCTGCATTTGGTGCGCAGTTTTCTAATAATACAGGATCTGCTATAACTTCTGTTAGTATTTCGTTTACTGAAGAGCAATGGAGAACTGGCAGTAATGCAACCGTGAATGAAGTTGTAAGTTTTGCATACAGTACCAATGCTTCATCATTTACTGACGCATCAGCAACCTGGACGCCATTGGCTTCTGGAAATTTAACTGAAATTTTAACCAGTGCAATTGATAATGCGCCAGTAGATGGTAATTTGGCAGCTAATCAAATGGCTAAAAGTTTTACAATTTCAGGTCTGAATATTCCAAATAGTGGTTCATTATGGATTAAATGGACTGATGCAAATGATCCGGGAAGTGACTGCATGTTGGCGGTTGACAACTTCTCTATAACTGCGCAAGCTGGAAGCCTTGCAGTTTCTGATTTGACTAAAGCTAAATCAAACTTCATTAAGAATACTTTCGTTAAAAATGACGAAATCACTTTTGGAGCAGATGTGAAAGATCTTAGGATTTATAATTTAAACGGGCAGGTAGTAAAAACTGCTTCCGTGAAGGCTGGATATGATGTAAATATTGCAGAGCTTTCTAAAGGAAACTACATTGTGACAGGAACTGTAAACAATAAACCTGTTTCTCAGAAGATTTTAAAAGACTAAATTTTCTATCATATTAGTTCTAAAGACCACTTCAATGAAGTGGTCTTTTTGTATTTATTTAGAAAAATTACATTTTAATATATTTTAACAGTATTTGTGTTTTTATTAAGAATATGGTATTGTTTTTGCTGCTTATTTATGAACAAACCAACATATTATAGTTATGAAAAAAGTATTTACTTTTATCGGACTTGTTTCGATAGCTGCATTCTCTAATGCTCAGATTGTTATTAATGAAATCTATTCTGGAGGCGGACTTCTGGGTGCGGCAATTACCAATGATTTCATCGAACTGAAGAATATCGGTAGTTCTACCGCAACTCTTAATGGTGCTACCATTCAATATGCTTCTGCATCGGGTGCTTTTACTCAGTACAATAATCTACCAAGCATCACATTGGGACCTGGTCAGACGTATTTGATTCAACAAGGTTCTGACGGCTTGGGTGGACTGATTAATTTATTGAATCCCAATCTTATTGTAAGTGTTTTCTTAAATCTTGACGGCTCGCCAAGTGTTGGAGTAGGGGTTGGTCTCGCACTTACCTCCGGAAAAGTAGCCTTGGCCAGTAATGCAACCCAAGTTACCGGCCCTACTGCTTCCAACGTTTTAGATTTTGTAGGATATGGTCTTGCCAATCAGTACGAAGGCATAGGATCTGCGCCGTCACCAACAATTCTTAATTCTATTACGAGAACAAATGGCGACACCAACAACAATAATGTTGATTTTACCATCACATTGCCAACTCCTCAATCATCGGGCACATTAGCTGTTAGTGATGTATCAAACAATTCTGTAAAATCACAGTTTATTAAAAATTCATTTGTAAAGAATGAAGAGATTACATTTGGAAGCGATGTAAAAGACGTGAAAATCTACAGTCTGAGCGGTCGACTTGTAAAAACTGCCTCAGTAAAAGGAAATACAACTTTGAATATTGCTGAATTACAAAAAGGTAATTACATTGTAACTGGAGTTGTTAATAATCAACCTGTATCTCAAAAGATCTTAAAAGATTGATTTAATCAGAAAAAAGAAACAAAATATAACAGTTGTCGATTCGGCAGCTGTTTTTTTTAGTACCAACCTCTTCTCGCAGCATTAATAATTGTGCTCAGATTAAGAATCAAAGTATAACGGATTCTTTTTCCATAATCTTTAAAACCAGGTTCAAAGCCTAACGAAGATTGCACAGGAAAATAAATTTCAAGAAAATCCGGAATTACTCTCACTTTCACTCCGCTGTCCCAGATGAACTGTGTAGGGTTATTTTTATTCTTATAAATTCCTCCGTCTGCATAAATATGGAAAATTTTCCAGACACTTGTATCGACATTCAATGACGTAATCCACTGATTTACTGTTCCCGGAATGAAAGATTTAAAACCACCGTCTGCCAAAACAAATTGTTGAGACAAAATTCCTCCGGTTGCGCTCTGTCCCAAAAGATTGTATGAGAAAGAGTAATCCGAAACCCGTGAAATTCCGTAGTCGAACGTGTTATTTCTCGTTTCATTTCTGGCAAAATATCCACCAAATAATCTGAGACTCAGTTTTTGTCTTGGCGCAAATTCCCATCTGTAGAAAGCTTCTGCAGTAATTTTATTAAAATCCTGCATTCCCTGGGTGCTGATGCTGAAACTTTTCTCATGAATCATCTGATTGTCAGAAAAACCATAACCAAGTGTCCAAAGATTATATTTTTTATAATCGTTTTCGGCGATCATTTTGGCATTCAGATCTCTCTGAAAATAGTTATATGAAAAACTGGCTCCGCGGCTCACTGTACTTCGTGGGTCTTTTCGGAATCTTATAGAAGAATATATTGATGCTTTCTGATAGGCAAGGTCATAATCATAGTGAAAGTATGATCCTGAAATTCCGAAGGTCAGACTTTGAATCATGCTTTCTGCCGGAAGAAAAGAATATTCCACTGCTCCGGATCCCGTCAGTTTTCCTGTTCCAGTGCTGAAAGACGGAGTGATAGAGTAGAGGAATTTCTGATCAAAAAGCGATTGGTTTTTAAAATTCATTCCAATCAGAAACTTGTCGTAGGTGTTGGTGAATCTGATTCTTGGGTTTAGATAAATTTCATTAAACTCAGGATTAGGAATATCTTTGATCAGTTTAAATTTAATTTTTTTTGAGTTCGAAAATAGACCTTTTGTATACAAAAAATTGTCACGGTAATTGGCTTCAGGGAAAATGTAATCATCATTTAAGGTGATTTTATAAATATTTTCTGAAGGAAGAATTACAGTTTTCAATTTCTGTTTTTCTTCGGTTTCTATCCAGTATGATTTCCTTTCGCCATCTCTGGTTTGTGTTTCAAGTTTTACAGGAATTGCATCATCTGTATTTTTTGCAATTCTGATTTCCAGAGAATCATTTTTAGTTTTAAATTTTTTAAGTTTAAAATTAACTCTGTTTTTTTGTTTTAAAAATTCTGCTAAATAATCTGTCGAAGGCTCTTTTTGTGAAAGCTGTTTTAGAAAATCTTCAGGGTTAATTTCCTGATCTCTATTTTCAGTAATGTATTTTTTAAGTAAATCATTGAAATTATCTTCACCCATTTTATCAGCAGAAAAACTGAAAAGACTTCCTGTTTCGAAGCTGCTGATCGCCATATCGTTAAAATTGCTTAAAGCAGAAAAAGGCTCGTCTATTTTCTGATCAAGATTCTGAGACATTATATACTGATACGCTAAACCATAGCGATCTAAAAGTTTTACATCTGAAGCATGAAACCATTTCAGAGGTTTAATTCCCAAAATATTCGTTTCCGGTAATTTTCCTAAAAGCTTGGCTTCGCCATAGAATTTCTTTAAATATTGAATTTCAAGATATGATTTTAAACCGTTCTTAAACCAATGATGATCTTCTTTGTCGGTAATGATACTTTTATCGAGAATTTTTTTTGTGATGATTCCGAAATAATCCTGATCAATTTTTTCGGCATCAGTAAAAAGTTTAAATCTAAATTTCAAGAAACTGATGTCGTTATTCCCAAAAAAATCTTCTTTAGCCCTGAATTTATCAGATATAAAAAGACTTTCCGGTATATAACCAATTTTTTCTTTGATGAATTTTAGCTGAAGCGGAAGGAAAAATTCCAGATTTTGAATTTCCTGCGGACTTAGGGCATAGCCAAATTTAATTTCAGTTTCAATGTCATCAGAATCTACTTTTATGGTCTGAAACTGATTTTGAGAAATTATAAATTCGGGATCGGTATCCAGATAACCGCTGAAAGAGTTTTTGACAGCCTGTTGAAGATTTCCTTCAATAAAATAATCACTTGGAACGTCAAAATTGACCGTCCAGTTTGTATTAAAGTTGACAGATTCTTCAATGTCCTGATAATTTCTTGAAGAAATATTGTCCGGATCAAAATGATCCGGAACAATAAAAAAATATTTTAAAGCGATCGTATTTTCAGAAGTTCCGTATCCTGTAAATTGCTTATCAGGAAGCTGAATCTGATACTGTAGATGTAATTTTATGCTTTCACCAACCGGTAAAGCTTTATTTAAAACAAAGTATAAATTCTCTTCCGATAAATTATTCTTTGTAACAATTTGATCTTCGTTGCTATTGATCTTCAAATCAAAAGTTTTGCCTAGTAATCCGGACTTGGCGAAGTGGATACTGTTGTTTCTGTCTTCCAACTTTCTGTAAACCAGAGAAGTGCCTCTTTTGTTGTAGGCAGCGACCCAATTAAGAAGTTTAATGCTGTCTAATGCTTTTCCGGATTGATTGTGATAAATAATTTCCTGATCTACGTCAAGAATTTTTTTGTCCTGAGATATTTTTGCAACAATAAAAATGCTGTCTTTTTGCGCAGAAACCTGTACAATGCCCCAAAACAAAATAAAACAAATACTAAACTTTTTCAAACTGATGATAAAGCATCAAATATAACTTATTTTAAATACAATAAAGCCGATTTTACTGCTGAATTGTGTTTTTTTCTAAAGAATTTAAATAAGCTTTCCAACCCTCATTTTTGTAATTGATAGCAGCTTCTGCAGGATTTTCAGACTTGTAAATTCCTCTTCCTACGATGATAAAATCTGTGTGAAGAGTTTTAAAAACATGATCCGGAGTATTGTATTGTTGACCTTTTCCGTCTCCTGAATCTGCTAAATTTACGCCCGGAGTAAAAAGCAACATTTCTTCAGGAAGCACATTTTGAGAAACTCCGCCAATAACATTTGGATGCGATAAAGCGACTTTCAAAGCTTCTTCTCGATAGCTGTTTGTCGTTAAAGTTCCCTTTGAAGACATCCCGATAATTGCCACAACACCTACATTTTTGAAGCAGTCTAAAGATTCAAAACCACCAATAACCTGTGAGGTTACGAAATCTGCCCAATCTGTTATTTTGAAAACTCCGCTCGTAAACTGAAGCTCCTGAGTATTTCCGATATCTGCAAATTTTCTGTCTTCCATCAATAAAAATTGGTGTCTTGCTGCAATCTCTTTTAACGGAACAATTGTATTTTGATAATCAAAATCAGAAATAATGTCAATGTGAGTTTTTAAAGCAATCACATGTGGGCCAACATTTTCTGCCAGTTCAAGAAGTTCCTGGGTTGTAGTAACATCAGCTGAAGCAATAAGATTTGATTCTTTTGCTAAAGCGATTTCTAATAATTTTTTTGAAACTGAATGTTGTGAAGCTTCAAATTTTTCCTGATAAGAAAGTCTCGTTTTTTCTTCAAACTGAATATGATTTCCTGCAAGAAAATCCTGAATTCTTCTTACTTCATCATCAGAAAGTTCACCTTTTTCCTGTAAAATTGTACAAACTTCTGAAATATTGAAAAGCGTATGAACTCTGTAACCTTTGCTTTCCAAAAGTTGTTTTCCGCCTTGTTCCCGGTCTAAAACAACTACAATATCAGCAACTTTCAGATCTTCCTGCTCAACTTCGGCAATAGTTTCGATTAAAGATTTTCCTGATGTGATGACATCTTCTACCAAAAGACAGTTTTGTCCTTTCTGATAAATTCCTTCGATCAGTTTTTTTGTTCCGTAATTTTTAGCTTCTTTTCTCTTAATGATTAATGGAATATAGCTTTCCAGAGACATCGCGGTCGCCATGGGAAGTGCAGCATAAGGGACTCCGCAGATCAAATCAAAATTATCCAGTGGAAGCATTTCCAATAAATAATTAGCTAGATTTTTCAAAATTTTAGGATCTGAAGCCAACGGTCTTAAATCTACATAAAATGGGCTTTCAATTCCGCTTTTTAAGGTAAATCTCCCAAATTTGATGATGCCGAGTTTGTAGCACTCCAAAAAGAATTCTTTTTTACTTTCCATTATTTTTTATTAGATGTTGCAAATTTAAGGAAATGATGTTAAAAGTCAATTGCGAATTTTAATTCGCTTGTAAATTGTAAGAATTTTTAAATTTTTTGAATTTAAATTAATTACATCAAATATCAACTCAAAAAAAAACCATCCTGTAAAGATGGTTTAATTTTTAGCCAATAATTTCTGCGTCAATAATTTTTGCGCCTTCAGTTCCATATTTCCTCTCTGCCTCCCAAAGTAGAAACTTATCTACCTCTCTGATTAGCTTTGGTATCGCTAAAGACAAGACTGCCAAATCATCTAAAACTCCAGCAACGATGATGAAATCTGGTATGACGTCTATAGGAGAAAGTACGTACAGAAGACCCACCAATGGCAAAATAATATTGATAGATTTTACGGGATATTCTCCTCTCTTCCACATCTTCACCATTCTGAAAATATCTGGTATTTTTTTTACGAAGCCTTTGTGACTGATAGCTTGTTTAGCTAAATTTAATTTAGAATATTTCATATTGTGTTCGCTTTAAAGTAGTTCAACCTAATAAAATTCGCAAATTCTATACCAACAAATTATAATTTAAGTTAAAACTTACTTTAATATATTATCAATAAACTGGTGGATAGATTCTGAATCCCAGTCGGTTGCAGCATCTTCTTTGATGAGAATTCTTCCATTTTCATCCAAAAGGAACGTTGTGGGAAATGCTTTTGGAAGAATCTTCTCTGAGATAGGACTTTGAGCGATATAAACAGGAACGGTATAATTGTTTTCTTTCATGAATTTTCTTACAGCGGCTTCTTCATCTTTCATCGCTATTAAAACGAAATCGATATGATCTTTTCTCCTGTCATACAATCTTTGAATTGACGGCCATTCTTTTCTGCAAGGCGGACACCATGTTCCCCAAAAATTCAGAAAAACAGGCTTGTTTCTAAAGTTTTTCATGTTGGTACTTGGTACATTGATTCCCTGCAAATCGACGTCGTAATCGTCTGCCTCAATATGTACAGCACTTTCGACCGTTGCAACCGGAAAGAATAATTCTTTCAGAGAATTTCTGATTCCCGGAACAAGAAAAATGATACCCAGAGCCGCCAGAATAACGATGTATACTACTAATTTTTTCATAATAATTCTAAAATTTCCTGAACAGCATCTTTCCCTCTGTTTCTTGAATAATAAACCTGCAGATCATTATAAAAATGATCTTTTGTGTAATTTTCTGGATCTGCTTTGTGCTTCATGAGCAATTCTTTGCCATATTTCGGGCGTGGTCCCCAAGAATTTTTGACGCTAAAATCTTCGTTAAGAATGATAACTTTAGGAATAGATTCTGTTCCATTGGTCAGAAATTGATTGATAAAGCTTTTATCGCTGTCTCTAAGAAAAATTTTGACCTCGTTTTTGCCTTCAAAAAATTTAACCAAAGCAGGAACGGTTGCACTTGCGTCACCGCACCAGACTTCAGAAATGATCAAAATTTTTCCTTTAAATTTTTTGATTTCTAATTCCTTTAACTGATCTGCGTCTGGAGTATATTTTTTTAATGTTCGGTCGATCCTCTGAATCCCCAGTTCGTAGTACTGCTTATAATCAATTTCCTGCTGTGTGGCAGGATTTTCTAATCTTTGTTTTCCTACTTCAAGATAGTCCTCAAAGGAGATGCTTTTTTCCCAGTAATTTTGCATTACTTAAAATATTTAGGTTTAAAATTGATTTAAATTTCTTGTTTTATTGATCAGAAAAAGATCGGCCAACACAAAAGCAGCTAAACTTTCCACAACGGGTACCGCTCTCGGAACCACGCAAGGATCATGTCTGCCTTTTCCTTCTACCGTAACAGCGTTTCCGGTTTTGTCTACACTTTCCTGAGGTCTCAAAATGGTTGCTACAGGCTTGAAAGCAACACGAAAATAAATATCCATTCCGTTTGAAATTCCACCCTGAATTCCACCTGAAAGATTAGATTTAGTAGAAAAATCTGTATTAAAAGCATCATTGTGCTCGCTTCCTGTCATTTTTGCGCCACAGAAACCGCTTCCGTATTCAAAACCTTTGCACGCATTGATGTTAAGCATTGCTTTTGCCAATTCTGCCTGCAATTTAGAAAAAACAGGTTCACCAATTCCCACGGGAACATTCTTAATGACGCAGGTAATTGTTCCGCCAATGGTATTGCCTTCTTTTTTAATTTCTTTGATTTTTGAAATCATTTTTTCGGCAGTTTCCGCATCCGGACAACGAACATCATTGCTTTCGGTTTTAGAAAAATCTAAGGCTTGGTAAGGTTTTTCACAGAAAATATCGCCTACAGACGAAACATATGCATTGATCTCAATATCTGATAAAAGTTGCTTTGCTAAAGCTCCGGCAACTACCCAATTGATCGTTTCACGTGCAGAAGATTTTCCACCACCACGATAATCGCGAATCCCAAATTTCTGATCATATGTGAAATCTGCATGACTGGGACGGTAATATTGTGAAATGTGATCATAATCTTTCGATTTCTGATTTTCATTTTCAATCATAAAACCAATCGGCGTTCCCGTTGTTTTACCATCAAAAATTCCTGACAGAAATTTCACTGTATCGCTTTCTTTCCGTTGAGTCACAATTGCTGACTGACCAGGTTTTCTACGGTCAAGCTCGTGTTGAATTTTTTCCAGATCGATTTCCAGGCCAGCCGGAAAATTATTGATGATTCCGCCGTAAGCCAGACCATGACTTTCACCGAAAGTTGTAAGGCTGAGCAGATTACCTAAAGTATTGAACATAGTACAAAATTACCGTTTTTTATTCACATAATAAAGTTTTTTGGTTTTATACTATTTATATGAATTTGTGATGTTCTCTGTGATTTTTTTAACCTTATTTTGTTCTTTTACAGACATTTTCTTTGTATAGAAGCCTTTTTTAAGGTCTTTTTTATCAATCATCTGAGGAAAAACTCCGGCTTTCTGATAGTCAAAAACGAAACTTTCAGAAATTGCAGGAACAGGTGTATCGAAATTAAAAGGATATTTTTTAGAAACATTAAATTTCAAGTTACCAACTTCGTAAGAATGATATGTTTTGTAATTGTAAGAGGACGGTTTGTAAAGTTGTTTAAATTCAAATTTTCCCATCATTGACGACATTCTGTAACTAGGAATCAACTGTGCGGCAATCGAAGGGAAAATCATAAAACCGATAATTACGAGATTTAAACAAATAGAGAGAATTAATGATTTTCTTTCATTAAAATATTTTAGAAACATCACAAAAATGATCACAAAAAACACATCAATAAAAAATCTGTATTGTGCAGAAAACAGCAAAACAAAAGTGCTTTTTATTACCAGCGAGATGCAGATACAAGTAATGATTTTGTTTTTTTTGATGAAAGTAAATATGATGAAAACCAATAAACTCAATATAAACAAGATATTGATCACAGATTTAATTCCATCTAAAAGAAGCCAGTTTTTAATATAATCAAATGTAGAAAACTGCTGAATTTGTTGATATGAGTATTGGTTGTCGAAGGTTTTCAGAATGGCAAATTCAGATGACGCCTTTAATAATTCTTGACTGGGCTTCCAGCTAAGTCCCAGATCAATAATTGAAATAGGAAAAAAAGGATATCCAAAAGTCCAGATATTTTTCACACAAAATAAAACGAAAATCACAATTCCGGCAGTCAGTTTTTTTAATGGAGATTTAATAATGAAAATAGAGTAGAGGAAGGCGAGAATCGGCAACCAGATCATTGTTGGTTTAATTGCAAAAACAAAAACTGAAAAAGCAAAAAGTATTGCTGTTTTTCTGTTGTTGGCAAGAATTTCTTGTAAAGTAATTAATGAAAAAATAATAACAGGCAAATCGGGACTTGGAGATTGCGAAAAAAGCAGTAAAATGGGAAGGAAACATAATTGAATCCAGCTTCTTTTTTCAATAATGTAAAGTAAATATACGAGAAGTAAAACCGTGTTTATTCTTAAAAAAGGATCAGTGAAATTTGAAAATCCTGCCTGAAAAATATGCCATATCGACATCTGACCCAGTACAAGATCGAGATTTGATATTCCTTTTACCAAGCCGTAGTCTTTCAGCCATAATAAACTTGGAACATAATATCCAAAATGATCTAAAATGTAAGGATAAAATGAGCCACAAAATAAAATTATCAATAAACCTATTCCTATGACTATGTAATCTTTTGATGAGAAACTGTATAATTCAAGATATAATTTCTCCCTAAAAAAATAGAGCAAACCGATCAATATTGTAGAAGCCTCGACATATATATTCAGGGGAACAAAAAATGCTGAAACTGTCCAAATCATACTGATCCCGAAAATACCGAAGATTATTTTTCCGGAGATTCCTTCAAGTAGCTGTGTTTTGGTAATGATCTCAAAGAATTTTCCCCAGCCAATCAGGACAGGAATAACCACGATCATTGAAAATAAAATAAAAAGCATAAAAAAAGATTGCTTAAAAATAAGCAATCTTTTATATATTTCGATACTGATAATATTATCTCGGCTGTACTCTTCCGCTCTTTCTATCCTGAGATCTACCTAATGTATAACCGGTTGCACCACCAATAATACCACCAACTACTGCACCACCACCACGGTTTTTCTTATTAACAAGAGCACCTAATGCAGCACCACTCACTACACCAATGGCAGTGCCTTTTGCGGCTTCACTGATACCTTTTTTCTTGGCAGTTGTACCTTGTGATGATCCTCCGCTGTTACTTGCAACACTGTTGTTTGATGACGAAGGATTATCTCTATATACCGTTCTTGTTTCTCTTATTACTTGAGGTTTAGCAGCAGCTGCAGTTTCTTTTGCTTTTTGAACTTCTGCGATACTGTCTGTTCTTTTCTGAGTTTCGTAAGCAAATCTTTCTTTTTCGATTGCCAGTTTTTGCTTTTCTATTTCAAGTTGTCTAGCCTGAAATTCTATCTTTTGCTGTTCGAGTGACTTTTCGGCGACCTGATCATCTTTCTTACAGGCGGCCAATACCATGATTGACAAAAAACCTGTTAAAACTATATTTTTCATAACTCAAATTTTTTAAATTTTATATAAACTTTACAATTTATTGATGTGGTATGTTCAATTATGAAGCCAAGTTTTAGTTAAGAAACTGTTAAAATTTATTTTTACAGAGTGGGAAAGCGATTGGGAAGGTTATTAATGTTTTAAAGATTGTGAAACCTACTGCTATCCTGAATAATTGGAATGAATTCTCGCGATATAATAATAAAAAAACTCCGATCGTAAGAACGGAGTTTTTTTGAGGTACCTAGCGGATTCGAACCGCTGTAGATGGTGTTGCAGACCACTGCCTAGCCGCTCGGCCAAAGTACCATTTTTAAGTGGTGCAAATATAGAAGATTTTCTCATTCAATGCAAAATTTTTACGCGATTTCTTTACTACCAAGATTTTCGATATCGATTTTAACCTGTTTTTCAGCTTCATAGTTTTTTGTATTGATTACTCGTGTGTCGCTCCAGCTGTCGTGCCAACCGTTTTCACCCAAAAATGATAATGCATCAAATGGCACAAGCCTACAAATATTCCTGATAAAATAATCTTTTGCAGTTGGTGCTGTTCCGTCTATCATAATTACTTTTGTTCCCGTCGCGAATTTGCCTATACTTCTTCCTTTGGTAAGATATTCAAGTATAAAGATGTAAAAGAAAAACAAAATGCTTGTAATAAAAATATCAGCAACTTTTCCCAGATTTGCTAATTGTTCAAAATATTTGGTGAAGTAATACATTTCAAAAATACTGTCTACAATTCCTCCTAGGAGACCAATTGCAAAAAAGAGTAAATTAAAAACAATCCTGTCGATAACATTGTTTCCCACCCTCGTCCATTTTGTAGCTCTGTTTCTGTCAATAATCTGTAAATATTTTCTCATGGTTAATAATGGTTTTAGTTTGTATGATATTAAAATCCTTTTAAAGTGAATCTTAAATTCGCATTGGTGTCAATTACTGCAGTAATTCCGGAATCGTTCAGTAATATTTGATTTGGTTTCAGCTTCGAGACTTTACCGGTCATTTTCAAACCTTTGTAATACTCTTTATTAAAAGCTTCTTCAATACTTTTCTTAGATGAATTCTCCAGTTCAACAGTAGGAATTCCGTATTCATCTTCGATCATTTTTACAATCTTTCCTTTAAAAAGAGAGGTTGCCAATTTCTGAAGAATATTGGCCGTTCTAAGCTTAAACTTTGTGTCCGAAAGCACTATTTTTCTTTTTGTTTCGTCGTAAACAGGAATGCCGGAAATAAATGCTGTACCGTTCACATAACCTTTTGTTTCAGCTTCGATCATGATTCTTTTATCTTCTGCGTACACTTTAATGTCGGTAATTGTCACTTTTGAATCTCTAACATCAAATTCTTTATTGAGAAAAGTTTTTTTCGCAATATTTGTTGCTTCAGAAAACGGAATATTAGCCGTGGTCTGCAATATAAACTGGTCTGCTAAAAGTGGAATGAAATTAAAATTCATAACCGCTTTTGCAGGTTGTGCCGCTTCGGGTTTTGTACCGGTATAAGTTTCAGAGAAAATATCAATGCCTATGTTGGTGTCTATTTCGTTACCATAAAACTTTAATGGAGTGATATTTACGTTGATCGGTGTGATTTTCAACCACGTATTATATTCTTCAGAAATGTTGAAAGGCTGCGAAAAAGCATTCCAAGCTAAAACTGCATATTGCTGAAAGTTTAGCTGTGAAGCCATTTGTTTGTCAATAGTTTTGCAAAAATTATATTGTTGTTCTTTCAGGCTTTTTTCGACCAAAGAAGTGATGGGGATCTGAATTTTCCCAAAAGTAAGTACAGGTTTTTTTACCCATTTGAAACCCATCGGTTGAGTAAATGTGTTCACCGTCCAGTTATTTTTAAAACTTAAAGCAGTTTTAAAGTACATCACCGTTTCGAAAGTAGTTTCCTGATAAGAATAAATGCCTAACGTTCCTATTCCTTTTTCTGCCCAGATCTTCAAAGGAACTTCAATTAAAATATTTTGGTTGGCATCTCCTACAAGTCTTATTGCTCGGGTTTTCCAGACTTTTACTTTAAACTGATCATTGTCGTTGTCACTGTAAGAATCGTCCTGAAAAATCAGATCTTTTACCGAAGTATTGATCATATTGCTAATCTCCGACAGCGGGATCGTCACCGGCATTGTAATACTCGATTTTATTTTCGGGAAACTGTAGATGGGATCGCCGGAAGTTGTGTTGCTCTGTGCAAAAATTCCAAGAGAAAGAAATAAAGATAATATGTTGAATAACTTCACTGTGTTTTAAATTTATTAAACCGAAAATTACTCATTTCCTTTTATTCCACCTAATAAAAAACTTTTTTCAAGCTCAATACTTGCGCCTTTCATTTCGCCTTTCATGGGCGGACTGGTTTTGGTGATTCTTAATTTGATGTAAGAAATCTGATCAAATTTTTCATTGATTTTCGCGATAATTCTT
Organism: Chryseobacterium sp. CY350; assembly: GCF_027945075.1. Taxonomy (NCBI): domain Bacteria; kingdom Pseudomonadati; phylum Bacteroidota; class Flavobacteriia; order Flavobacteriales; family Weeksellaceae; genus Chryseobacterium; species Chryseobacterium wangxinyae. Next base: position 1,979,027 of record NZ_CP116034.1, on the reverse strand, counting down.
CCTGCGACATGCTCAAGCAATTTAGATTGAATTTTCATTTCGTCATGAATGATTTCATTAATATCTGCATAGCTGATTGTATCATTTAAATCGTCCGAAACTGCTGCTTCCCACAAATCTGTATGAATTTCTGCATTTACAATATAATAAGTCCCGATTATGTTTTCTTCGGGAAGAACGCCGTGATAAGCGTAAATCTTTACGTCTTCTAAGAATATTTTGCTCATAGTTTTGTTTTTAAAATAAAAAAGTACTCTTTACGAGTACTTAGTTTTTAGCAATTTGGTGGAATATATTGTCCCATTGGAACGCATTGAGGAATTCCGTAACATCCTATTTTGCATTCGTAGCTAATTCTACATTCTAAACTACATTATAAAGTTAGATCTCCACCTTTAATTTTTTTCAAGCTTGATCGGTCTAATTTTTTTAAATTTTTCATATGTAAATATTTTTATGAATATCAAATGTAATAAATTTATTTACATGCTGAGAAATTTTATCATCAAGTAGAGAATTTATTTAATACTTTTAGAAAGATCAAGCATTGCCTCAATCGGCTTCAGTGCTCTCAGTCGAAGCTCTTCTTCAATAATGATTTCAGGAAGTTCGTATTTCATGCACAAATACAATTTTTCCATTGTATTTCTCTTCATGTAAAAACATTCTGAACAGTTACAGCTCTCGTCAAAAACCAAAGCAGGAATCAATTCTTTGTGTGGTGCACGTTTTCTCATTTCGTGAAGAATTCCTTCCTCAGTTGCGATGATAAATTTCTGACAGTCGTCTTGTTCCACAAAATTCAAAAGTGCAGAAGTTGAACCGATAAAGTGAGCCAGTTTCAAAACGGCTTCTTCACTTTCGGGGTGAGCAATCATTTTTGCATCAGGATTATCGGCTAACTGTTGTGCAATTCTTTCCATGGAGAAAGCTTCGTGAACGATGCAGCTTCCGTCCCAAAGAATCATATCACGGCCGGTTTTTTTTGATAAATATCTTCCTAAATTTTTATCCGGAGCGAAAATAATCGGTCTGTCAGTCGGTAAAGCTTCAATCACCGTTTCGGCATTTGAACTGGTTACGATGATGTCACTTTCAGCTTTCGTTTCTGCATTACAGTTGATGTAAGTAGCAATCAAAGCGTTTGGATGTTGCTCACGCATTTTTCTCAAACCTTCTCCTGAACATCCGTCTGCTAAAGAACATCCTGCCATTGTATCTGGAAGAACTACTTTTTTTGTCGGGTTCAGAATTTTTGCAGCTTCGGCCATGAAATGCACTCCACAAAATACAATCATATCGGCATCTGTATCTTTCGCCTGTCTTGCCAATTGAAGAGAATCTCCAAGGAAATCAGCAATATCCTGAATCTCTCCCGGTTGATAGTAGTGCGCCAGAATTACTGCGTTTTTTTCTTCTTTCAGTTGAAGGATGGCTTTTACCAAATCTTCACCTTGAGGAATCGCTATATCTTTTATATCTAAAAATCCTCTTACAGGAATTGCAGATTTTGCTTTTTCTAATGTTTCAATGCTCATTTCAGCCTCAATGTTTTTTCTTTTATAGAAGTTAAATTTTAGAAATTAGAAGTTAGTTTCTAAACCAAATCTACGGGTGTTTTTTACTAACTTCTAGTTTCTTGTATAAAACTTTTTATTAAACTTTCTATTTCTACTTTTGCTTGATTTAAATCGCTGTTGATCACGATTTCGTCAAATTCTATGGCGTAGGTAAGCTCTTCTTCAGCTTTTTCAACGCGTGTTTTAATGGTTTCGGCATCATCTGTTCCTCTTGAGATCAATCTTCGTTCCAACTCGGCAATCGAAGGTGGTTCGATGAAAATGGACAATGCTTTGTCTCCAAAATATTTTTTTAATGAAATGCCGCCTTTTACATCTACATCAAAAATAACAACTTTTCCCTGATTCCAGATCTTTTCTACCTCAGATTTTAAAGTTCCGTAATATTTATCGGTATAGACTTCCTCAAATTCTACAAAAGCTTCTTCAGAAATTTTCTGCCTGAATTCGTCAGGACTCAAAAAGTGATAATCAACAGCATGAATTTCAGTCCCCCTCGGCTGTCTTGTGGTGCATGAAATGGAAAATTCCAATTCCGGAATAGCTTCCAAAGAATGCTTTACCAATGTCGTTTTCCCGCTGCCCGACGGCGCTGAAAATATGATAACTTTATTCATGTTTTTTAGTTATGAATTATGAGTTTTAAATGATGAATTATTAGAAAAGTGTGCAACAATCAACTTATAACTCATCATTAAAACTTATAACTGTTTACAACACGTTTAACGTTTGCTCTTTTATTTTTTCCAAATCATCTTTCATCATCACCACCAATTTCTGAATTTCAGCGTGATTGGCTTTTGAACCTAAAGTATTGATTTCTCTTCCGATTTCCTGTGAAATAAAACCTAGTTTTTTTCCATTAAAATCTTCATTTTCCATTACTTCTGAATAATATTTCAAATGTTGGGAAAGTCTCACTTTTTCTTCCTGAATGTCTAATTTTTCAGTAAAATAAGCCATTTCCTGATAGAATCTTGTTTCGTCAACGTTTTCAAACTCTTTTAAAGTTTTCATATAACGTTCTTTCACGGCATCAATTCTCAATTGCTCATAAGGAACAACTTCCGCCAAGGATTTATCGATATTTCTGATATTTCTTTCCAGTTCTTCGTGAAGAATTTTACCTTCAGTTTTTCTAAATTCCTGGAATTTATCGACAGCATTATTTACAATTTTAGCCAAAGATTCCCATTCACCTTCTGTCAGTTCGTCTGGTCTTGATGTTATAGCATCCGGAAGTCTAACTGCCATTTTCAGGTATTCAAAATCTGGTCCGTCAGAAGCGATATTTTTAAGCTCATTCATGTAAGAATCGATTAGGCTTCTGTTGATTTTTACATCATTCGTCTCTTCAAGGTTCTCAATATTAATGTAGCAATCTACCTTTCCACGGATGATTCTATCGTTCAGAATTTTTCTTACTTCAAATTCTTTTTCTTTATAACGCAGAGGAATTTTAATATTTAAATCAAAGCTCTTGCTGTTCAGTGATTTAATATCGATAGAAATTTTTTTTCCTTCAAAAACACCTTCGGCTCTACCGAAGCCGGTCATTGATAAAATCATAGTTTTTTATTGTCTTACAAAGATAAACATTTAAGTGTAAGTAGTTGTTAGCAATTAACTTTTTGCTCTACTTATGTAATGTGAAATTCAAAAACTTTATATTAAATCAATTAGATATTTTACAGTTTTATTACAAGTATTTGATGTTCAGAATAATTGTATTTCTTTGTTAAATGAAATGCCTTAGTATGTCTTCATTAAAGCATTTCCATTACAATACCTTGTTTTTCTTTGCGTTTAAAAAATACGCAAGGAAAGATAAAGAATTACTCAAAAGAAGCGGAAATAAGGTAAACAAAGTCGTTTTCACTTATTTTAGAAATACAAAAATTCAAAATCTAGAAGGAATAATTATATATTTCATATATTCTAATTGTCTTGTGTTTTTGGATTTAAGTTAAAATTCAAATAAATGCAATTTCGTAAATTAGCCAAGTGAAAAATAAAACATTGATTTCCGTAGTAGGAACCACCGGAATTGGCAAAACAAAACTTGCTATCGAACTGGCAAATCATTTTAACACCGAAATTATTTCCTGTGATTCCCGGCAGTTTTTTAGTGAAATGAAAATCGGAACCGCGGCTCCTTCAGAAGACGAACTTTCGCAGGCAAAACATCATTTTATTGGCCAGCTTTCTGTAAAAGATTATTATTCTATCGGCCAGTTTGAGCATGATTCTTTGGAATTATTAGATCAACTTTTCGGAAAATACGACATTGTAATTATGGTTGGCGGAAGTATGATGTATGAGAAAGCAGTGATTGAAGGTCTGAATGATTTGCCTGAAGCCAACGAAGAAAATCAGGAAAAACTGGAAGCCATCTGGCAAACTGAAGGAATCGAAAAACTTCAGGAAATGTTGAAAGATTTAGATCCTGAATATTATGAAAATGTAGATATTCATAATCAGAGAAGGCTTTTGCGAGCAATTGATGTGATTTGGCAAACCGGAAAAACATATTCTGAAAATATTTCTCACGACAAAAATCCAAGAAACTTCCAAACGATAAGAATTGGCATTGAGGCACCACGGGATAAGATTTATGAAAGAATCAATCTTCGTGTCGATAAAATGATGGAAAATGGTTTGCTTGATGAGGCAAAAAAACTTGATGAATTAAGAAAATCTCAGGAAGGAAGGAATTTAGCATCATTGAATACGGTTGGCTATTCTGAACTTTTCAAATATTTTGATGGAGAATGGGATCTTGATTTTGCGGTTTCTGAGATTAAGAAAAACTCAAGAAGATTTGCAAAACGGCAATTGACCTGGTATAGAAAGGAAGAAAATATTCATTATATTCATGCAGGATATTCTAAAGAGGATTTTGATCAATTGACTGAGTATATAAATGTGCAATCCCGAAAATAATAGTCAATTCTTTCACTTTTTTACTGATTTATAAATTTTTCAAATAGCTTTTCTTCATTTTCTTATACTTTTTGATTGCCAAATTAACTTTGGATGTTTCTTCGAAATATCTCTTGTATTTTGCCATATATCTATTTCTCTTATTCGAAAACTTTTGATGGTAAATAAAACGAAATTGTAACTTACTTTTCACGAAATTGTTTGGTAAAATTAGGACAGGATTGTTCATTAAGGAAATTTGATGGTTCTAAAATACTGGGAAATGTACGATTTAATGAAAGGGTTGTATGTTAAATTAAGAAAATTTTCAATTAAATTAATACAAAGTGTTAATTTTTTGTATATTTGTCTTAATAAAAACATATTTGTATGAATGATTTTAAATGGGAATTTTATCAAGATTCTAAAAATGAGTGGAGATGGAGAGCGACAGCCAGTAATGGTAAAATAGTTGCTGCTTCAAGTGAAGGTTTTTCCTCAAAGCAAAATGCAATTAATAATGCTAAATTTTCAGGTTATAAAGAAATGTAATCAGTAACAGTTTCTTTTAAACCTTTAAGGTTTGCGATTTTTTGTGCTTCTTCATACGATGAAGCACAAATATTTTAACTTACGTACAAATCTTCTTTTTCGTGATTAGTTAAAAAATATGAAAACTATTCTTAGCTAGTGAAATTCATATTTAACACAAAGTAAAAAGCCTTTTAGTTCCAATTAGAAATCTCAGGTATGTTTTTAAACAGATACAGATTAGATTTCCAAACTCCACTTTTAGAGTATAAATAAAAAAAATGCGATCCCGAAAGACCGCACTTCAAACAATATAATTAATTTACTACTTCCATCCGCCACCTAAAGCTCGGTACAAATCTACAATACTGCTCAATCTCTGTCTTTTTACGGACGCAAGATTAAGTTCAGCCTGTAAAGAATTTCCCTGAGCAGTAATCACTTCTAAGTAATTGGCCATACCGCCTTTGTACAACAGTTCGGCACTTTTGATTCCGTTTTTCAAAGTTGTCACCTGTTCGTTTGCTTTTTGCTCCTGAACTTTTAAACTTTCATTGGAAACCAATGCATCAGAAACTTCACCCACAGCATTCAAAACAGACTGACGGAATGCCAATACGTTTTTCTCTCTCTGAATTTTAGCAACATTTAAATCTGTTTTTAACTGTCTTTTCTGGAAAATAGGCTGAGTCAATCCTCCTAAAACAGAACCGAACAATGATGCCGGGATTGAAAACCAGTTATCAATTTTAAATGAATTAACTCCACCGGCAGCTGTAATTTTTAATGAAGGATACATATTAGCCTGAGCAATTCCCACCATTGAATTAGATTCCAATAAAACCAATTCCTGCTGACGAACATCCGGACGACGACTCACCATTGCTGCAGGAAGTCCTGCTGAAATATCCTGTGGTAAAGAAGTATCAGACATTTCAATGGTTCTGTTGACTTTATTCGGATTTTCACCGACCAAAATACTCAAAGCATTTTCCTGAATGGCAATATTTTGTTCTAATTGAGTGATCAAAAGTTCTGTCGATTGCTTTTGAGCAGTCGCCTGCTGAACTCCCAAAGAAGTCGTGTCGCCGCTTTGCCACAATTTTTCTGTAAGTGAAAGTGTATTGCTGCTTAAATCTAAGTTGGATTTTGCAATCTGTAATTGCTTATCAAGCATCAATAAATTATAATACCCTTGAGCAATCGCTGCGACAACCTGTGTCTGAATTGCTTTTGTCGCTTCATAAGTCTGCAGATACTGCATTTTTGAAACTTCCTGCTGGTTTTTAATTTTTCCCCAAATGTCTGCTTCCCAAGATAAGTTGAATGCTGCATTATAATCTTCAACATGACTTTGACCTAAAAATAAATTTAAGCTTTGTCCGTTCATGCTGTTTTTTGAAGGCTTTGAAATTTGCGCAGAAACTCCGAAACCTACATCCGGATATTGAAGATATTTTGCCTGTTTCAGTTTTTCCTGGGAAGAGGCGACTTGTTTTAAGGCAATTTGTAAATCGTAATTGTTTTTTATTCCTTTTTCGATTAAATTTTGCAAGATCGGATCGCTGAAAAACTGTTTCCATTCTAAGTTAGCAACGCTTGCAGTGTCTGCGGTCGCTGTGTATTTGAATGTTTCGGGAAGTTCGGGTTTCGTTTCCTGGTATGCCAATTTCGGCACACAAGAAACTGCACCTAATGCAATCCCAAAAGCGATGATTATATTTTTTACTCTTTTCATAAGTCTATATATTTAAATTGATCACAAAACTTTGAGTGGTAAGCAAAGTTGTCTTTAGTAGGAGAAAATATTTTGCTCGTTTTAGAAAATCTTAAAAATTAAATTTGAAGAAAAATTTTTATGCGAATTTCAGATCTCAAAGTTTTGTTAATCATTTTTTATTAATGTGCTGTTGCTAAAAGTTCTGCCTCCAATTTTTGTTTTTGAAGTCTTTTATTTTTTCGGCTTGGCATTTTTTCATGTAAATACTGGAAGATCACATACATCACCGGAATAATGAAAATCCCGAAGACAACTCCTGTAAACATTCCACCAACAGTACTGATTCCGATAGAGTGATTTCCTTTTGCTGCTGCACCTTGAGTCCAAACCAACGGAAGCATACCGATGATGAAGGCGAATGAAGTCATCAAAATGGGTCTTAGACGCAATCTTGAGGCCTGAAGTGCAGATTCAATCAGTGTTTTTCCTGCTTTTCTTCGCTGAACGGCAAATTCGACAATCAGAATCGCATTTTTCGCCAATAATCCGACGAGCATGATTAATCCAACCTGAACATAAATATTGTTATCAATTCCAGCCAATCCTGTGAAGGCAAATACTCCGAAAACCCCTGTGGGAATGGTCAGAATAACCGCAAACGGAAGGATATAACTTTCATATTGTGCAGCTAACAGGAAATACACAAATATGATACTTAACAAAAATACAAAAGCAGTCTGTCCACCGGTTTTGATTTCTTCACGGGTAATTCCTGTCCATTCATATCCATATCCACGAGGAAGTGATTTTTGGGCAACTTCTTCTACGGCTTTAATAGCATCTCCGGTACTGTAGCCAGGTTTTGGAGTTCCGTTGATTGTCACGGCGTTGAATAAGTTGTTTCTTGAAACCGTTTCAGGTCCGAAAGTTCTTTTTAAAGTCACCAAAGTCTTTACAGGAACCATTTCGCCTGTTTTATTTTTAACATAAATTCCTTCCATAGAATTCGCATCAGTTCTGTAAGGAATATCTGCCTGTGCCATCACTCTGTAATATTTCCCGAATCTGTTGAAATCTGAAACGAAGCTACTTCCGTAATAAATCTGCATGGTCTGCATCAATTCGGTTATAGAAACGCCTAATTGGTTGGCTTTATCGGTATCGACATCAATTGTATATTGAGGATTCCCAGCTGCATACGTTGTAAAGGCAAAAGCAATTTCCGGTCGTTTCATCAATTCTCCGATAAACGCCTGAGTCGTTGTTCCCAACTGCTCAAAAGAGCCGTTGGTTTTATCCTGCAACATAAATTCAAACCCCGAAACGTTACCAAAACCCTGTACGGTAGGGAAGTTGAAGAAGAATGCACTGGCATCTTTTACCTGTGCTACTTTTCCTGTCAATCCCGCAGCAATCTGATCGGGATCTTTCACTTCGCCACGGTCTTCAAAATCTTTCAGTTTAATAAAACCTGCAGCATAAGGAGAAGCATTGGAATTACTGATGAAGTTCATTCCGTCGGCTACCCAAAGGTGATTTTTGGCTTTTTCACCGTTGATGATTTTATCAATCTGTTCAGTGGCTCTGTGCGTTCTGTCTAATGAACTTCCCGGAGGAGTATTCACTGCATACAAAACAAATCCCTGATCTTCTGTAGGAATAAATCCTGTCGGAGCTTTATTAATCAAGAAAACACTTGCCGCTGTGAGTAACGCTAAACCGGTAACCGCAACCCATTTATTTTTAATTAAAAATTTAAGGCTGTAGATGTATTTTCTGGTCATGTTGTTGAAGCTTTTGTTGAAAGCATTAAAAAACTTCGCTCCAAAACCTTTTTTCTGACCATGATCACCATGTTCTCCCTGAGGATCATTTAATAATAAAGCACATAAAGCAGGACTTAAAGTCAATGCATTAACCGCTGAAATCAAAATCGCAATCACCAAAGTAAAGGCAAACTGTCTGTAGAAAACTCCTGCAGGACCCTCCATAAAACCAACGGGGATGAATACCGCACACATCACCAAAGTAATAGAAATAATAGCTCCCGAAATTTCACTCATCGAGTTTGTAGTTGCCTGCTCGACTGGCATACCAGTCTGTTCCATTTTTGAATGGACGGCTTCTACGACGACAATCGCATCATCCACCACAATCCCGATGGCGAGTACCAATGCAAACAATGTCAACATATTGATACTGAAACCAAACATCTGTAGGAAGAAGAATGTACCAATAATTGCTACCGGAACGGCAATCGCAGGAATTAATGTAGATCTGAAGTCCTGAAGGAAAATATACACAACAATAAATACCAAAATAAATGCAATGATTAAGGTTTCCACAACCTGATGAATTGATGCATCCAAAAAGTCTTTTGAATTGTACATGATGATGGGCTCAACTCCCTTTGGAAGGGTAGTTTTCATTTGCTCAACCTGCTTTTCAATATCAGTTAAGATTTCATTTGCATTAGAACCTGCAGTCTGTAAAATTGCAAATCCTGCTACAGGTTTCCCATCCATTCTGTTGGCTGCGGTGTACGTATAAGAACCAAATTCTACTCTCGCAACATCTTTTAATCTTAAAAATGAACCGTCACTGTTTGATTTGATGGCGATGTTTTCGTAGTCTGCATTTTTATTTAATTTACCTTTATACTTTAAAATATATTCGTAAGTTTCCTTGCTTCCCTGTCCCAAACGTCCTGGTGCTGCCTCAAGATTGTGATCTTTTACTGCTGCCAGGACTTCCTGCGGAGAAAGATTATTGGCGGCTAAACGATCTGGTTTCAGCCAAAGTCTCATGGAATAATCTCTGGTTCCGAAAACCTGAGCCTGCGCAACTCCCGGAATTCGCTGTATCTGCGGAATGACGTTGATTTTTAAATAATTCTGTAAGAAAAGTTCGTCGTATTGTTTTGGATCATCACTTGATAATCCCATAAACATAATCATACTGTTCTGAACTTTCTGTGTTGAAATTCCCGCCTGTACAACTTCCTGCGGAAGCTGGCTCATCGCTTTAGAAACACGGTTTTGAACGTTCACCGCTGCATTATCAGGATCTGAACCTTGTTTGAAAAATACACTCAAGGTCATTGATCCGTCGTTACTTGAATTTGAGGTCATGTACGTCATGTTCTCAACACCATTCACGGCTTCCTCAATAGGAACAGCCACGGAACGCGCAACAACTTCTGCATTCGCTCCCGGATAAAACGCCGTTACCTGAACACTCGGTGGTGCAATATCGGGAAACAGCGTAATCGGAAGGTTGAATACCGACATCGCTCCCAACAGCAACAATATGATGGAGATAACCGTAGAAAGTACCGGTCTATCTATGAATTTTTTTAACATAAGAAGTTTATTTTTTAATGTTGTTTAAACGCTATTCTGACTTTTGTGTCAAAAGTTTTAAGCCGTTTTAAAGAGGTCTTGCTCTCAAAAGACTGTCAGAAGAAATAGCTTTTGGTTGAATGGTAACCCCATCTTTCAACGCTCCGATTCCAGTGTAAACGATTTTATCACCTGTAGCAAGTCCTTCAGAAATAAAGTAATAACTGTCTGTTTTTCCTGAGATCGTTACAGGTTTTGAGGTTACTTTTTTATCCTTTCCAACTACATAAACGTAGACTTTATCCTGAATTTCGAAGGTTGATTCTTGAGGAATAACAAGTGTGTTGGCGAATAACTGTGGCATACGAACTCTTCCTGTATTTCCAGTTCTCAAAGCTCCGTTTGCATTTGGGAACACTGCGCGAACGCTGATTGCACCTGTAGTTTTATCAAACTGTCCGTCAACAATACTCATTTTACCTTTTTCAGGATACGTGCTGTTGTCAGCAATCACTAATTCTACCATTGGCATATTTTTGAGTTTTTCATTCAGCGTTGCTCCGGGATATTTTTTCTGGAAACCGATAAAATCAAGTTCGCTTAGAGAGAAATATGCATAAATTTCGCTGATGTCAGATAACATGGTCAAGGGATTGGCATCTGTTCTTGAAATCAGGCTTCCTTTTTTATAAGGAATTCTTCCGATGTAACCGCTTACGGGTGCTGTAATTGTTGTAAATCCTACGTTGATTCTGGCTCCACCAACTGAAGCTTTTGCCTGTGATCCTGCTGCAACTGCTGCTGCATAATTGGCTTTTGCAGTTCTCAACTGTACATCAGAAACTACTTTTGCGGCAACCAGCGGCTGAAGTCTGTCAACTTCCACTTTAGCTTTCTGAATATTGGCATTGGCAACCTGTAAATTGGCGTTGGCCATATTCATTTGTTCTCCGTAAGCTCTTGAATCTATTTTAAATAATGCTTGTCCGGCTCTTACGTAAGCGCCTTCTTCTACATAAATTCTATCTAAATATCCGTCAACCTGTGAACGGATTTCTACATTGTTTTTCCCTTCTAAAGCAGTTGGGAACTCTTGATAGATAGTTGCCGGTGCTGATGTTACGGTAAATACGGGTAATTGTGGTGCAGGCGGTGCTGCGTTTGTGCTTTCTGCAGCTTTAGTACAACTTTGTAAAAGAATTATACTTGATATAAGTACAATCATCTTTGTTTTTACAGTTATTTTCATTTTAGTTTATTTTTAATAAAATGTTGAGTAGGTAATTATAATTTTATAGATGTGATATTTTCTAACGGTGTTAATTTCTGGTTAAAAAAAATTACGCTTTTATTGCTTAACTAAGTTATCGTTTCCATGATTACAATTTTTAAATATATTTTTTGGTTGAGCGTTTTTAGATGTTATTTTTCTTAACAGTGTTAATGATAAGGAAAAAATATAGCCAAAAATAAGGTAAAGAAGTTATGTTTCATTTTAAAGAATTTTTATTTTTTAATATTATTAATGAATGTATTAATCAATTCGTGTTACTTTTCCTAACGGTGTTAATTTTTGGTTTAAAAAAAATTTACAAAGATTTAATAAAAGCCGAAACTGTTTCGTCCAAAGTTGTTTTATTCATTGTAGAAGGGATGTCATCATTTCTCATCATCATAATTGAGATCAATCCATGAACTGCAGAAAACAAAGCGTGAGAAGAGTGACATGCATTATCGGGATTTGATCCTTTTTTCTTAATAATTTCAAAAGTACAGTCGTAAATCATATCCTGAAAAGATGAAAACTCTTCTTTCATTAAACCTTTTCCGCTGCACTGCATTCCCAGACCAAACATCAACTGGTAATATTCTTTGTTTTTAAAAGCGAAATTCCAGTAAGCATCTACAATTGCTGTCAATTGATCTTCAGGAGTTTCGTGTTTTTTCTGAGCTTTTAGTAATTCTATTTGTAAACAGTGAAAACCATTGATTGAGATTTCATACAGAATCGCCTCTTTGTTTTCGAAATGATCATAAACTACAGGCGCGCTGTATTCAATTGCATCTGCAATTTTACGAATAGAAAGCGAAGCCCAACCGTCAGTTTTAGCCAAAGTGAATGCAGCCTGCAAAATATTTGCTCGGATAGATTCTTTTTCTCTTTGGCGACGTTCATGTAAACCCATGATTTTATTTTACTAACAGTGTTAGCAAAACTACAAAGATTTAACCATACCAACCAAATCTTTTTTTAAAATTTTAATCATAATTAAGAATGTAAGGTCGAATCATTAACAAAAGCCCGACAAAATGCAGCTTTAAAGATGATTTTTTTTATTATTGCATAAATTAATAGATTGCATAGTCAGTGTCAATCATCTCATTATTTACTCAACTACTAAAAGAAATCTTTATCTTTGTAATTAAATAAAAAGAAATGAATACACCTTCAAATATGCTGGCATTAGGTACAAAAGCACCATTTTTCGAACTTCCGAATCCTTCTACAGGAAATGAAATTCAGTCACTTGATGATTTGAAAGGTGAAAAAGGAACTTTGGTAATTTTTATATGCAACCATTGTCCGTTTGTACTTCATGTTATCGATAAACTGACAGAATTGTATGAAGATTATAATGAAGCCGGGATTGAATTTATCGCAATAAATTCTAATGATGTTGAGAAATATCCGGCAGATTCTCCGGAGAAAATGATTGAGTTCCAAATGGAGAGAAATTTCGATTTTCCTTATTTATATGACGAAAGTCAGGCAATTGCAAAAGCATATGATGCTGCCTGCACTCCAGATTTCTTTTTCTTTGATGACAAGCTAGACCTTATCTACAGAGGTCAGATGGATGATTCTAGACCGGGAAATCATAAAGAAGTTACTGGTGAAGATTTAATTATTGCTTTCGAAAATCTTTTAATTGGTGAGCCACAGGAAGAAATTCAACGTCCGAGTATGGGTTGTAATATTAAATGGAAATAATTTGATTTATTTAAAGATAGATAAGCTGTTCACTTCTTTTGAACAGCTTTTTTTATTCTAAAAATGTAGCTTTAATATTAGCTTCAACTTTTAATTCAACATTTACTTTATTGTGAGAGTAGTTTTTAATGAACTCAGAAGGTGTTTTTTCTGTGTATTTTTTAAACATTCTGTTGAAATAAGTTACATTATTAAAGCCACAACTGTAGCTGCATTCGGAAATCGTTTTATCCTGCGTCATTAGAAGACAGGCTTTATTGATCCTGTAGCGATTTACAAATTCAGTAAAAGTAATCTGCGTCGCCTTTTTAAAAAAATTACAAAATGCCGGTAAAGTGAGATTTGCTAATCTGGCAACATCTTCAATATCAATATATTTATCATAATTGTGTTCTACATATGTGAAAATATTTTGTAATCTTGTCTTATTTTTTGCGATGATGGTGTAAGGCATGATTTCCTGATTGAGAAGCTCATATTTTTCACATTTTGAAAGCTCAAAAAGGATTTCCAGCAGCAAAAGATACCGCTTGTAACCTTCAGATTTCAACATTTGTTTTAGCTTTGGAAGTAGTTTTGTCTTTATTTCTGTACTATAAAGTATTCCGAATTTTGATAATTCCAAAAGACTTTTGATTGACCTTGCTTCAGATTCCTGCTCCGGAAACTGCAAAATATTTTCGTTAAACTGCAAAACGATTTCTTCATGCGGATCAATAGAGTTTAAACCAAAACCCGAATGCGGAATATTTGAACCAATTAATACCAAATCTCCATTTGTGTAATTGCTTTTATGATAACCTACGTGACGGGTTCCGCTCCCCGAAACAACGCAGACGAGTTCAATTTCCGGATGATAATGATACTCCCATTTGAATTCTGAAATTGGTGCCGTATTGTGAATTGTGCGAAAAGAACTCTTCTCATCGGTAATTACTCTTTCAAAAGTTACTTTCATTTAATTAATGATATTTAAGCTCTGAAAATACTAATTATATTAATATAGTTCAAATATTGATTTACTATGTTAAATTAACGTTAAGTAAAATGCTTCTATCTTAGCCACCAAGAAATTAACTCCATGAAAAATTTCAATATAAAGGCAGCTTTGTTTTTAAATTATTTCGTCTTTGCCATTCTGCTCAATTCTGTTGGTACAGTGATTTTGCAGATGCAGCAAAACTTCGGAATCTCAAAATCTCAGGCTAGTATTTTGGAAGGTTTTAAAGATCTTCCGATCGCAATATGCTCATTTTTACTGGCATCTTTTTTACCAAAAATAGGAATCAAAAACTCAATGCTTATCGCACTTTTTTTGGTAAGCTGCATGTGTTTTGTAATGCCTTTTGCCAATGAGTTTTGGTTTTTCAAATTGTTATTTGCTATCGTCGGGATTTCTTTCGCTTTAATTAAAATTTCAGTTTTTACATCGATCGGTTTGGTGACAGAAACCGATAAAGAGCATTCCAGTTTTATGGGATTTCTTGAGGGTTTTTTCATGATCGGAGTTTTGATGGGAAACGTACTTTTCAGTCTTTTTATGGATGATAATAATCCTAAATCTACATATTGGTTAAATGCATACTGGGTTTTGGGAGGTCTTTCGGTTCTGTCTTTTCTGTTTCTTTTCTTTTCCAAATTGAATGAAAATGAAGCTAAAAGCGAACAGACAAGCTTGCTTGGAGATCTTAAAAACAGCATCAGTTTATTCAGTTATAAAAAAGTTTTGTTTTTTTTACTGTGTGCTTTCCTATTTGTTTTGGTCGAACAAAGTTTCCAGACCTGGACGCCGACTTTCTATAAAGAAATTTTGAAAGTTCCGACTTCTATGAGCATTCAGGCGGGCGCGGTTTTGGCGGGAGCATTTGCTTTAGGAAGATTTTTATCGGGCTTTTTCTCAAAAAAAATCAGTTGGATCTATGTTGTTTCTTTCTGTGTTGTTGGTTTTGCGATAAGTATTTTACTGGTTTTACCATTAACGCACAATGTTGTCATCGGAACCAATACAAACTGGCTGAATGCGCCGCTGGTTGTTTATTTATTTCCTTTGATGGGAGGTTTGTTGGCGCCCATTTATCCAAGTATCAATTCTGTGATTCTGGCTTCAATTCCTAAATACTTACATAGCGCAATGGCAGGATTAATAGTGGTTTTCTCTGCAATCGGCGGAACAATAGGGTCAATTATTACAGGTTTTGTATTTCAGGAATTTAGCGGACAACAGGCTTTTTATCTGTCTTTGATTCCTTTGACTTTGCTTATAGTTTCGGCAATAATCATGAATAAATTAAAAATAAATCCTAAAAAATAAATATGAGTCCTCAACTATATATAAAAGATATTGAGTCTCTGTTTGATGATGTCCAAAGATCAAAAATCTTTGAAGATCAGAAAACAATGACAGATGCCGTTCCTTTATTTCCTGTTTCGGAAATCAATGAAAAATATGAAAAAGAAAAAAATGCTGCAGGTTTTAATCTGAAATCTTTTGTTGTTTCAAATTTCGATTTTTTGGGAACTAAAATTACCATTGAAAGAGCAGATCAGTTACCAATTGATCACCATATTGAGAAACTGTGGGACGAATTAACTAGAACCGCTACCGATGAAAAAGGAACACTTCTGAAACTCCCGAAACCATATATTGTTCCCGGAGGAAGATTTAATGAATTTTTTTATTGGGACAGTTATTACGTAATGTTGGGATTGCAAGTTTCCAAAAGATTTGGAATGATGGAAAACATCGTTGAAAATTGCTCATATCTAATTCAGAAATTCGGATTTGTTCCTAATGCAAGCCGAACGCATTTTCTGAGCCGCTCACAACCACCCTACTTTTCGCTAATGCTTGATTTGCTCTTTGAAAGCACAAATGATGGAGAAATCTACATTAAGTATTACGAAAGTCTTGAAAAGGAATATAAGTTTTGGATGGATGGCGAAGAAGGCTTGGAAAATGATTCTGCCTTTAAAAGGGTTGTTAAAACTCAGGAAGGAGCAATTCTAAACAGATATTGTGATGAAGAAAATACACCTCGTCCTGAAAGTTATTTAATTGATATTGAAGATGCTGAAAAAGCTTTAGGAAGCGAGTTTTACCGAAATGTAAGAGCTGCCTGCGAATCTGGCTGGGATTTTTCAAGCCGATGGTTTGCCGATGGAAATACAATTCAGTCCATTGAAACTTTAGATATTGCTCAGGTAGATCTTAACTGTCTTTTGTGGCATTTAGAAAAAACTTTAGCTCAGGCTGCCGAGCTCAAAAATCTTTCAGAAAAAAAGGAATATTATACTCAGCGAGCTGAAAACAGGAAAAAGGCAATCGATCAATATTTTTGGGATGCAGATGGGAAAATCTATAGAGATTATCATATAAAAAATCACATGCAAACCTCATCAGAAAGCATAGCAACGCTTTATCCTGTGTTTTTAAAGTTGGCAAATTTAGGACAGGCAAAAGCGGTGATAGAAACCATTGAAGATAAATTTCTTTATCAGGGAGGATTGGTTACTACGACCAAAAATTCTGGACAGCAATGGGATCTTCCAAATGCATGGGCTCCTTATCAATGGTTAGGATTTGTTTCATCAAAAAATTATGGATTTGATGATCTGGCGAATAAAATTAAAAATAACTGGTGCTCAAATGTAGAAAGAGTCTACAATAACACTGGAAAACTTATGGAAAAATATAACGCTCTGGACACAGAAAACATCGCTGGTGGAGGAGAATATCCCAATCAGGACGGTTTTGGCTGGACCAACGGTGTCTATTTAAAATTAAAACAAAACTAACATATAATAAAAATCAAAAAGCTATGAAAAAAAAATCTATTCTGTTGCTTACAGGTATTGCAACATTCTACTTTAACAACACCTACGCGCAGGAAACTGTTCAGGATTCTACCAGAACAGCATCCATCGATCAGGTAGTTATTACAGGGAATTCCCGACCGAAAACAAAAATTGAATCAAGTACCGCAATTTCAACTTTTACAGCAAAAGAAATTCAGAAACAAAACCCGATAAGCGCTGCTGCATTATTGCAGAGAGTTCCCGGTTTTGCTGTCGAAACTTCTGGTGGTGAAGTAGGTAACAACCTTTTCGCAAGAGGAATTCCTTCTGCGGGGGCATACGAATTTACTCAGGTTCAGGAAGATGGTTTACCGGTTTTTGAAGACGGCGCACTGCAATTTGCCAATGCAGATAATTTTTTCAGAGTAGATAATACAACGGGAAGATTAGAAGCTTTAAGAGGAGGATCGGGTTCTATTTTTGCAACCAATTCGCCTGGAGGTTTAATCAACTTTATTTCTAAAGAAGGAACAAACGACTTTAAAGGAACGGCAAAATTAGAAACCAGTACTTATGGTTTGATGCGTACTGATGTGAACCTTGGCGGCGCATTAATTCAGGATAAATTATTCTTCAACGTAGGAGGTTTTTACAGAACGGATGACGGTATCAGAAAAACTGATTTCAAAGCCAATCAGGGTGGACAAATCAGGATGAATCTGAAATATGTCTTCGATAAAGGATATGCTAAAGTTTACTACAAGAAACTGGACGATAGAAATACATTCTATTTGCCAATTCCATTGGTAAGAAACGGGAATGATATTTCAGAATTTTCGGGGTTCGATGCCAATTACGGTACGTACAGCTACAGAAATATCAGTCAGCTTAACATTCCACAAGCTGGAGGAGGATTTTTCAGCAGAAATCTGGAAGACGGAATTCATCCAAAAGTTGATGTAGTAGGAGCAGAATTTAAATATGATCTTGGAAATAACATTACCGTTTTAAACAAAACAAGATACACGAATATTGATCTGAGCTATACCGGAATTTTCCCTGCAGGCGGACCAACTTCTGCGGCAGATTTTGCCAAGAAAAAAGGAATCACTGGCAACACTTTCCAATATTCTCTGGTAAGTAACGCGCAAAATGTAAATCCTCAGTTTGTTCAGGAATTAGGTTTTTGGGCAATTGATAAAAAGATGAATAACTTCGTCAACGATTTACAGTTTAATTATAAATTTGATAAAGGAAATGTTACCGCAGGTTTCTATAAATCTAATTGGAAATCGCAACAAAACTGGAACTGGAGCAATATTCTTACAACGGCGACCGATAAACCGGAATTGCTGAATCTTGTAGACAACTCTTTATTACCAACTTCAACAGGGTATTCTAAAACATACAATGGTGTTACGGCTTTATCGTTTTTACAGAGAGATTCTCAGGTTCAGGGTAGTCTGAATGATCTGTATGCAAATTTAGATTTAAATGTAACAGATAATTTAAACCTTAATGCGGGAATCCGTTACAGCAGAGATTTCTACAAAGGATATTCTGTAAATACAACAAGCGGAAACCTTAATAATTCGGGTTTGACGACTGACGGTACTCACAGTTTTCTTACCACAACGGCAGATGATAACATGAGTGTTTTGGGCAATCAATATTCTTACTGGAAATACGACATCGATAAAATTTCTTACACTTTAGCTGCGAATTATAAGATTAATTCTAACAATGCAGTTTACGGTCGTTTCTCTCATGGTTTCAGATCTCCAAACGAGGAAGCGTATTACAATTATTTCACGACAACAAATCCTGATCAGCCACTGAAAGCGGTTACTACAAATCAGGTAGAAGTAGGTTACAAATATTACACTCGTAATTTTGATATCGGAGTAATTCCTTTTTATTCTACACTTAAAAACTTATCATTTACAGATGTTTTCTCAGACGGAAGTTCAGAAAATACATTTGCCGATACCAAAAATATGGGTGTTGAGATTGAAGGTTTTGCACGTTTTTTCAACAATTTAGTTGAATTAAACTTCAATGGAACAATTCAGGATCCTAAATATACAGGACTTGCAGGAAACAGTACTTTGGAAGACAACACAGTAAGAAGAATGCCGAAACTGTACTTCAATATTTCTCCTGCTGTAAATATTACAAAAGAATGGAGAACGTATGTGAGCTTAAATTATTACGGAAAACGTTTCCAAGATCAGACCAATCAGGATACTTTACCTTCATTCAGTGAAGTGGGAGCGGGAATGTCTTATCAGTTAGGAAAAATACGTTTTGCTGTTGATGCTACAAATGTGTTTAATACGATCGGTATTACAGAAGGAGATCCAAGATCACCATCAGTACAGTCTGCAGGAAATTCAACAATTATGGCAAGACCAATCATGGGTGCTGCAGCGAGAGCTTCAATTACGTTAGATTTCTAAAGTTAGTTTTTAATAAATTGATAAACCGTCAGATTTTTCTGACGGTTTTCGCTTGTATATTTTACCGAAACTTAAAAATTTATTTCTCTTAAAAATAAATAAATTTTATTTGAAAAACGGATTGTATTGCTTCTCAAAACCAATTTTTGTAGGATTTCCGTGTCCTGAAAAAACCTTGGTTTCTTCATCTAAAATAAAAAGTTTAGTTTTAATTCCTTCGATAAGCTGTTCGTAATTTCCTTTGTAAAGATCTGTTCTTCCGATGCTTCCTTCAAACAGAACATCTCCGGAAATAATAAATTTCTGATTTTCATGATGATAAACAACACTTCCCGGAGAATGCCCCGGAACATGATAAATCTTGAATTTTTCTCCGTCAAAATCCAGTTCGTCTCCTTCATTTACATACTCTAAATCGACATTGATGTGGTCGAGTTCAAATCCGAATCTCATTCCGCTGATCTGGAACATATCCAAAACCTCCTTATCATCTTCGTGCATCGTCACAGGAACTTTATACGTGTCGAATGCCCATTGTAAACCCAAAACATGATCTATATGAGCATGCGTTAAAATAATTTTTTCAATGTTCAGTTTGTTTTCTGTGATGAAACTTTCGATCGCTTTGGTTTCCTGCTCATTCATATTTCCCGGATCAATCAGCCAGGCATTTTTATTTTCGTTAAAAAGAACATAAGTATTTTCACTCGCAAAGTTGCACACGAAAGCTTGTATTTGAAACATATTCTGAATATTTTTTTATCAAAAATACAATATTCTTTAGAGATTCGTTATCTTCGTCATAATGAAAACGTTGCAGATATTTTTATTTAGTTTAGGTTCTCTGGCTTTCGGGCAGAACATTCAAAGTGTGCAGTTATTTAATCCTCAGACAAATGACGAAACGCCGGTCATCACTATGAATCAGCAGCTGATTTTGAGTTTTGATGATCTTACAAATTCAAGTAATGTTTATAGATATACGATCAAACATTACGACAGAAACTGGCAGGATGACAATCTTTTCTTTACAGAAATTGCCAACGGAAGCATGAATGCGCTGCTGGATCAGTTTGAATATTCTTTCAATACGATACAGTCTTACACGCATTATAAACTGAATTTTCCAAACGATAAGATCAGACCAAAAATATCTGGAAATTTTGAAATCATCGTTTACAAAGATTCTGCTGATCAACCGCTTTTCACCAAAAGATTTTCGCTGGTTGAAGATCAGGCAAATTTAGCATTAAATATTTCCAGGATTTCAGATGCGAGAAATCCAAATGTAAACCAACGAGTAGAAGTGCAGGTGACATCAAAAGGTGGAGATCTTTCGTCAAATGTAAATTCTATGACGCTGAATGTAATGCAAAATAACAATCCGAATATGAGGATTTCCAATCTGAGGCCAAGTTCTACGCTGGGAAGTCAGATTTTGTTTCAGCAAATGAGTATTGTGTTTCCAGGGAATAACGAATTCTATTATTTTGATAATAAAAACATGAATATGCCTGCGGATATGGTGTATGAAACAGGTTTGAAAGATGGGATTAATCATACTTATCTCCATCCGGTGTGGGCGTATCCGCTTAATTATCAGTACCAGCCGGATGTAAACGGAGCATTTTATTACCGGAGAAATGATTTAGGCTTAGAAAGAAATGCAGAAAGAGAAGCAGATTACGCATGGGTTCATTTCTCATTAGACTCCGATCCTATGGAAAAAGAATTGTACATTCTCGGAGGTTTTAATGATTTTAAGGCGACCAAAGAATCACAGATGATTTACGATGCAGAACAGAAAAAATATGTTGCGAAAATTTTTCTGAAACAAGGTTTCTACAATTATATTCTGGCAACAAAAGAAACTAACGGTTCTTTAAATTTTGGCGAAATCAACGGGAATTTTTGGCAGACAGAAAACTTATATCAGGCATTTTTGTACTACAAACCCTTTGGCAGAAACTATGATGGCTTATTGGGGTATGGCGAATTTAGAACGCCTGTGAGATAATTGTCATTTTCTTAGGAGAAATTAGATTTAAATAAAAAAACCTTACAAATGAAAATTTGTAAGGTTGCTGCTTAAGGTGTACAAGACCTTTACAGATAAAATCAAACTATATAATAATGTCAAAAAAGTCTCATTTTATTAATTCTTAAAGACGGCTGTGATAAAAAGACTGTCATTGTCTTCAAATAAATAATGAATGTTAACGGGAAATTTTTCGGTCTTATAAACCTGAATCTCTCTACTTTTGATATCTAAATTGTCGCAGTTTTTTAAAATTGTCTTGATTGATTCTTTTAAATCATCCAAAAAAAATTTGTCTTTATTGTGTTCTTCAGCATTAAAAACTCTCATCAACATTCTGATGTCATTTTTTGCGATGGAGGACAATAAAACTTTCATTATGCACAGATTTTTTCTAATTCTGATAAGCTTTCAAAAAAATCAAGTTTTGTCTTTGTGTTTTCAGAATGAAACTGAATTCTTTGAGATAGTTCATCTAACTGAAATTGCAAAACATCAGATTTTGGAGTTGTATCTAGATTATCCACAATTCTAATAAACGCTTCTGCAAGTTCCGGAGTGAAACTTTCAATTTTTCTTTTAAGAATTTCTATACTTGAATCCATAATTTCTAAATTTTTGAATGGCCTCTGTCATTTGATAGGGTAAATGTACAAAAAAATATTAAAAAACAAAATTAACCCCATTAAATTTGAATATTATTTTTAAAAATTTCAAAATTTAATCGATTGATACTGTTTTTTATGGGGTGTCAGTAGAAAATGATAAAAATTTTATTATTTAATGTCTTTCTATAAAATTGTAAAGTAACCAAAAGAGAGTTCGTATTGATTGTAATTCTTAGCATAAAAAATTAAGTGGCAGAAAGATCCTCATTATAAATTAGAAATTGTCAAAATTCACCAAAGTTTAATACTATGCTTTGCATATTGAAATAATTATACATTATAAATTGTTTTAAATTATCTATTTTGAGTCAATATCAGCATATGTGTTATTATTCGCTAAAATATCATAGACTTTTGATGAAATTCAAGATTGTTATTTTTCATTTGATTTAAATTTTTGATAAATATTAAATAATTTATTTGTTAATTTGATGTAAATAATTTATTAATTAACTAAAAATACAATCAAATCATTATGAGAAAAAAAATTATCTTATTATCTAGCGTTGCAGCTTGCTCATTGGTTTTCGGACAAAGTGTTCCATCAAAATTAAATCCTGCTAAAGACGGGCTTCATGCAGATTTTATGAGGTTTGAAAAAGACAAGCCTGCTTTTCAGGGAAATCCGGTCTTATTTGACGAGGCAACTCAACGGTTATCTGCAGCTAAAGGTCTTAAACTTGGTTCTGAGAAAGATCAGTTAGGATTTGAAACATATAGATTTCAGCAGACAATCGATGGAATTCCTGTAGAATACGGCATGATGGCTGTACAGACCAAAAACGGTAAAATTGAAGGTCAAACTGGAAAATGGATCGTTAAAGCTCCTAAGAATTTAGAAAAAACTGTTAAAATTTCGGAAGGTTTAGCTTTACAGAATGCTATGTCTTTTGTAGGCGCAGAATCTTACAAATGGCAGAATAAAGAAGAGGAAGAATTTATTAAGAAAGAATCGAATGATGCGAATGCTTCTTTCGCTCCTAAAGGTGAAGTAGTTTATTATTCTGATCCTACAGACGAAAAAATGAACGATCTGAAGCTTGCTTATAAGTTTGATATCTACGCAGAAAAGCCGTTAAGCAGACAATATGTTTTTGTAGATGCAAAAAGCGGAAAAATCTTGGGTGTTGATGCGATCATCCATGAAGTAAATACTCCGGGAACGGCTGTTACAGCTTATAGCTCAACCAGAAATATTATGACAGATTCTTATAGCGGAAGCTACAGATTGAGAGAAGCCGGAAGAAACGGAGGAACTGCTGTACAGACTTTTAATCTGAAGAAAGGAACTAATTACTCTTCTGCGGTAGATTTTACAGACACCGATAATAGCTGGAACAACGTAAATACAAATAAAGATCAATATGCAACTGATGCTCATTGGGGAGCTGAAATGACATTGGATTATCTTTTTACAAAATTCGGAAGAAAGAGTATCGATAACAATCATTTCGCAATAAAATCTTATGTACATTATTCTACTAATTTTTTCAATGCTTTCTGGGATGGAACCAGAATGACTTACGGTGACGGAAGCTCAGCAAACGGAGGGAAACCACTTACCGCTTTAGATGTTTGCGGTCACGAGATTACTCACGGATTAACTACAAAAACCGCAAACCTCGCTTACCAAAGAGAATCCGGCGCATTGAATGAAGGATTTTCTGATATTTTCGGAAATTCAATTGAGCGTTGGGCAAGACCTACGCAATACAATTGGACTTTAGGAGAAGATTTTAGTTATGCAATTAGAGATATGTCAAATCCTAATGCATTCTCCCAACCCGATACATATCTTGGAAAGTATTGGAAAGCAACAACTACTGTAGGTTGTTTTAGTCCTATTGAATCTAATGACTATTGTGGAGTTCATACTAATTCAGGAGTTCTTAATTTCTGGTATTATTTATTAGTAACAGGAGGAAGCGGAACAAATGATAAAGGATTTGCTTATAATGTTTCAGGAATTGGTCTTGATAAATCGGCAGCAATCGCTTATAGAACTCTAACAAGTTATTTATCTTCTTCTTCTACATATATGAATGCAAGAACTTATTCTCTTCAGGCCGCAGCTGATCTTTATGGTGCAGGAAGTAATGAAGTTACGCAGGTTATCAATGCTTGGAATGCTGTAGGAGTGGGAGGCGGACTTTCTGCTGCAGGAAAAATTGCTGTTTCAGATGCATCGTTATATACAATCAGTCCTAATCCGGCAACAGACAGATTTACTATTTCATTTGATGGTAAATCGGGAAGCGGAGTGGTAGAATTGACGAGCTTAACTGGTAAAAGAGAGGTTTCCGAAAAAGTGAAGCTAATAGATGGAGCTAACAGATTGGAAATTCAACTCCCAAGTAATATCCTTCCTGGAATTTATCTGGTAACCGTAAACGGACAGAAAGCAGGGAACTTAATTAAGAAATAATACTATTTAATAATTAAAAAGAGTAAGACCACAGGAATTTCATGTGGTCTTCTTTATTATTGTTTTTAGAAAATTAAATACTAAACCAGATAAAACTCGTTCAGTTTTTCTTCACATAAAGTTTTCACAACATCAATCCATCGGTCTTCATCATTCAGGCAAGGAATGTAATGGAAATTTTCTCCGCCGCCATGCTCAAACTGATGTTTTCCTTCAACAGAAATCTCTTCTAAAGTTTCAAGACAATCAGAAACGAATGCCGGACAAACAATTGCCAGGTTTTTAATTCCTTTTTTGCCAATGTTTTCCAAAGTTTCATCTGTATAAGGTTCCATCCACTTATCTTTTCCTAATCTTGATTGGAAAGTTACCATCACTTTTTCTTTGGGTAAACCTAATTTTTTAATCACAGAATTGGTTACATCAAAACATTGATGACGATAGCAAAACTGATGACTCGGATTATTCTCTCGCGAGCAGCAATCGTTCAGGTTACAGGTGTTTGTAGGATCTGTCTTATAAATATGTCTTTCCGGAACACCGTGATAAGAAAACTGCAATGCATCGAAATTTTCAGGAAGTTTTTCTTTGATGCTTTCTGCAAGACAATCGATGTAAATTTCTCTGTTGTAAAAAGGCTGAATATAATTAATTTTAATACCCGGAAATTTCTTTTTTCTCACCTCTTCCGCTTTATCAATCACCGTTTCTGTAGTACTCATCGCATATTGCGGATACAAGGGAAATAACACAATTTCAGTAACACCTTGATCTACCAATTTCTGAATTCCGGCTTCGATACTCGGTTGAGCGTATCTCATCCCGATTTCTACAGGAACATCCACCAATTTCTGAAGTTTTTTCTGAATTTTCTGAGTGATGACGATCAATGGCGAACCTTCATCTGTCCAAACAGTTTTGTAAGCTTCGGCAGATTTTGCAGGTCTTGTATTTAAAATAATTCCCTGAACTAAAAGTGCCCGGAAAAACCATCGGTAATCAATCACTTTTTCGTCCATCAAAAATTCGTCAAGATATTCTCTTACATCGGGGACAGAGGTTGATCTTGGCGAACCGAGATTGACTAATAATATTCCTTTCATTATTTATTAAGATTTTCCAGTTGCGAGTCTATTGTCGGCCCGTACTTCTTTTTTAAGCGTAAAACATAAATTTCAAGTGCTAAATGCTTTTCTTCATCCGTAATTCCGAAAGATTTTAAGTATTGACCACTTTTTTGAATAATGGTTTTTGTGAACATCTTTTGGTATTCTTCATCTGCATCATAGGCAAATTCTTCTCCTTTTAACTTCTTTATTTCTTCATGAGATTCCTGATCAAGTATATAGTAATTGTGGAAATAGTAATCGAGAAAGGTTGTGTTTTTCTTGTTTAATTTTTCCAGAATAACATCCATTTTCTGAAGGCTGTCTTTCGCAACACCCATTTCCACCAGATCATCATGAATGCCGTCATTCAATTGTGGTTCTTTTTTGCATGAAAAAAGACTTAGACAGATTAAATAAAGAAATATTTTCATGTAAATGGTTATCCGTTTACGGCTTCCACGTGTTCGACAAGATCCGGAACAAATTGTTTAAGAATGTTTTCAATTCCACCTTTTAATGTTGCAGTAGAACTTGGGCATCCTGAGCAAGCGCCCTGTAAAAGCATTTTTGCAGTTTTGTTGGCTTCATCATATTCAATTAATGAAATTTTTCCACCGTCATTTTCTACAGCGGGAGCTACATATTCATTTAAAATATCTGAAATTTTTTGTTCGTTATCTGTATAGTCTCTGTTGATAATATTCTCAACCGGACTTTCGTGTTTTTGTGCGACGATATTTGAAATTTCGCCACCACTTTGAAGGTATTCAGCGATAAAGCCACGAACCGCCATCATTACCTGATGCCATTCTACAGAATTGTCTCTCGTTACTGCAACAAAATTATCTGAAATAAAAACTTCTTTGGCGAAATCAAAATCTTTAAAAATAGCCTGAGCCAAAGGAACTCCTTCCGAAGTTTCTCTGGATTTTACTTCTACGAAACCTTCCATAAGAATTTTGCTCGAAACGAATTTCATCACATTAGGATTCGGTGTCATCTCTGCATAGATTTGAATCATTTCTTTTTTCTTCTGAAGATAAATTCTTGGGTTGGCCAAAAGCTCGTCTTCAATTACATTTTTCAGATTTTCGGCAATGTGTTCCCATTCCACAGTATCTTGTTTTGCAACTGCAACAAAATTAGCAGTGATGAAAATTCTTTCTACAAAAGGGTAGTTGAAAACTTCCTGTGCCAAAGGGATTTCTGATATATCTGAATTTCTGTCCAGCTCTAAAGACCCGGGAATCAAATTGTAATCAGCTACAAATTTCATCACTTTCGGGTTTTCTGTTGGTTCTATAAGAATAGTATGCATTTTTTCTTTAAATTTGAGATACAAAAATACGGATTTAGAACTTAGAAGTCGGAGCTAGAGAGTTAGATTTTTGCTATCACTGTAATTTAGAATTCGTGATTTTACTATTTAATTTTTCAATTGGACTCATTAACAAATTTCAAATTTATATAAATGGCACTTGTAAAAGAACTTTTAGGAAAAGCACCGCAAATCGGAGAAAATACTTTTTTGGCAGAAACAGCAACCATCATTGGAGATGTTGTTATGGGAAAAGACTGCAGTATTTGGTATAATGCGGTGATAAGAGGTGATGTAAATTACATCAAAATGGGAGATAAAGTAAATGTACAAGACAACGCGATGCTGCATTGTACTTTCGAAAAATTTCCTCTTGAAATCGGAAATAATGTGTCAATCGGTCACAACGCCATCGTTCACGGATGCAGAATTAAAGACAATGTTCTCATCGGAATGGGTTCCATCGTAATGGATGACTGTTTGGTAGAAGAAAATTCGATCGTTGGCGCAGGTTCTGTAGTGACGCAGGGAACTCATATAAAATCAGGAGAAGTGTGGGGCGGGGTTCCTGCAAGAAAGATAAAAGATATTTCTTCTGAATTATTGGAAGGCGAAGTTAACCGAATTGCCAATAATTATGTGAAATATTCTTCTTGGTATAAAGAGTGATATGAAATTGTTCAAGAGGAACGGGCTTTAGCCCGTTTTCAATAAGGAAAGAATGTATTGGCTTTATCCAAACCTTTTTTTTAAATCACGGAAAAAACACAAAGCTCTGAACTAATTTTATTCAGAGCTTTTATTATATTTAAAATTGATTGATTACGGATAAATTAAAACTGCCTTTTCAGCTTGACACTTTACACCTGTAGGTTCAGCCGCCATCATACAGTCTGAAGTAATGCTGTATTTCTTATTAAAATCAGACATCTTCTGAGTATATTCTTCAATTTTCGGCAGAATAGTTTCTTCGTTTTTCTTTGGATAAGCAATATAAGAAACGGGTCCGCCACAGGCTTTAGTTCCCAAGGGAGCAAAAGCCCATTCTTCTGCATTTGTACATTTTTCTTTAGTAGCCATCGACTCTATTGAGGCCTTCAATTTATCAAGCTGTGCTTCATCATATTTTTGAGAACTTTCGTCGGCAGGTCTTTCTGAAATATCTTTTGGCATTTCTGAAGGATCATTATTTTGAGCAGATTTGCATGAGAAAATTGTAATGCTTGCAAGCAGAGCAACCGAGGTGATTTTGATAAATTGGTTTTTCATAGGCAGATTTTAATTTTTTATCGTCATCAAATTTCGTTCCTTATTTTCATTTTTTGTAATTTCGCAGCGATGAATAATCATTTTTTTGACTTAATAGAACATACCAACCGAAGTGTTTTTCTTACCGGAAAAGCAGGCACGGGAAAAACAACATTCCTTAACGAATTTGTAAAAAAAACCAGAAAAAAACACATTGTTGTGGCTCCTACCGGGATTGCTGCAATCAATGCTGGTGGCGTCACCATTCACTCGATGTTTGGATTGCCTTTGCGTACTTTTCTACCGACAACAGATAGAATTGACGGAAGTTTAGGGAATAACATTGCAGATCTACAACAGCATTTTAAATATAGAAAAGACAAACTCAAGCTTTTGCGAGAGGTAGAAGTTCTTATTATTGATGAGGTTTCGATGTTGCGTGCCGATGTTTTGGATATGATGGATTTTTCTCTACGATTTATCCGAAGAAATAACCAGCGTTTTGGTGGTGTTCAGATGTTATTTATTGGAGATTTGTATCAGCTTCCGCCTGTGGTGAGAGATGAGCATATTTTAAAAATGTATTACAATTCGCCTTTCTTTTTTGACAGCCTTGCCATAAAAGATATTCCTTTGCTCACGATTGAGCTGACGAAAGTGTACCGTCAGACCGATGAAGAATTTCTCGAAATTTTAAATGCAATTCGTGATGGCGACGTAGACAATATAGATTTTGAACATTTAAATGAAAGATATAATCCTGACTTTAATGCGGGTGAAGATTCTTACATTTATCTCTGTTCGCACAACAAATTGGCCGACGATATCAATCAGCAGAAATTGGCTGAAATAAAAGTGAGTCCGGCCACTTTTGAAGCAAAACTTTTTGGTGAGTTTAAAGAAAATCAGTATCCTAATGAGCAGTTTTTAGAATTAAAAATTGGCGCTCAGGTAATGTTTATCAGAAACGATATTTCCGGTGAGAAAAAATATTTTAACGGAAAAATTGGTGAAATTTCTGCACTGGACGAGAAAGAAATCAAGGTTATTCTTGAAGGAAGCGAAAGAGAAATTACCGTAAAAAGAGAAGTCTGGGAACAAAAAAAATATTCTCTGGACGGCGAAAAAAATATTAAAGAGGAAGTCTTGGGAAGCTTTGAGCAGTTTCCAATAAAATTAGCTTGGGCAGTGACAATTCATAAAAGTCAGGGTTTAACGTTTGATAAAGTGATTATCGATGCCGGGAAAAGTTTCACCGCAGGTCAGGTTTATGTGGCTTTATCGCGTTGCCGAACTTTAGAAGGAATTGTTTTAAAATCTAAAATTACTCCTGAAGTTATTTTTAAGGACAACAGAATTCTTCAGTTTCAAGGTGCTACTTTTGCTAATGATCATGTGGAAGATATTATCAATAAAGAAAAATACGATTACAGCATCAGAAAAGTGCTGCGCTATGTCGATTCTCAATGGTTGTTAAAAGAAGTGGAGTTGTGGAATAATCTTTCGATTACCACAAAAAGCATTGACCATGCAAAATCTAAACAGCTTTATCTTCAACTGAAACGTGACGTTGTCAATTTGGGTAAAATCTTCGAAAAACTGGAACGAATTATTTTCCAAAAAGTCAATAATTTCATCAGTAAAACCGAAGAATGGAGCGAGATTGAAAGTAAAACCAAGGGTGCCGTTAATTTCTTTTTCAGTGAGGTGAAAGATAAAATTTTCAGTCCGTTGAAAGAATTTTACTCTGAAATAAAAGGAGTGAAAGGTCTGAAAAATTACAATGAAGAACTCAGAAGCTGGCTCGAAGATATTGAAGAATATCTGAATGGTCTGAAAACCGCTCATCTTTTGGAAACGAAGCTTTTAGACGAAAAAAACGACAAAGAACTTAGCATGAAAATTGCGAAAGTTCCTTCTCAGGTTCTTACTTTTCAATTGTTTGAACAGGGAAAAACCATTTCAGAAATCGCTTTGGAAAGAGGTTTAGTCAAAGAAACGGTTTTGGGACATTTGGCAAGATTTGCCGAACAGGGTTTGCTTGATTTGTCTAGAGTAATCACTTCTGATAAAATTAAAACTTTCGAAAAAGCTTTTAAAACCGATCCAAAAGAAACTTTAAACGAATGGAAAACTGCATTGCCTAATGATTTTGATTTTAATGAAATCAGGATTTTGATTAATCATTTTAATTTTTTGAAGGAGAAATAATTAAAAGTTAGAGATTTAGAAATTCTTTTTCATAATCTAATAATTCTTTAAGCTTGTAATTTAATAAATCAATATCGGAAGTACTTTCAGTAATATTTTTTTCAGTAAATATTATATTATTAGTTTCGATTTGCTGGGAATATTTAGTGATCTTTATGTTTTTGACTTTTTTTAATATCTCAAAGGTTATAGTAATACTGTAGCAAATTTCCTTATTTTCATTGTAATACGGTAGAAATAAGGATTTTGAATCTTCGTCAAAGGAATACTTTAATTCGATTGGGCCACGAGAAAATTTTTTATTAAACTTAATATTATTATGTTTTGTTACAGGATATAAATTATGAATAATTTTTGTGTCTTTGTAGAGCATTAATCTATAATCCTCCTCTATATAATTAATTACAGCTTTTCCAATGTATAAGTCAAGAACTTTGTTTGAAGAGTTTTTTTCATTATTCAAATTTTCCGATTTAAAAACTTCATCAGCAATTGTCACATATTGAAGAGGAAATATAGAGATATGAAATTTCGACTGATTATCTAATTTTGAGTTTTTCCAAAATGGTTTAAACGAATAATTAGAATGTCTTTCATTTATATGTATAAATCCTGTATCCTTATTCCCGTGAAAAAAAATTAATCCTTTTGGAGATATCTTTATGATGTCAGTTTTTTTAAATGAAAGATGGAGTAAAGATAAGTTGTTGTAAGGCTCCTCTCTAGATTTATTGATTATTTCTTCGATTTCTGCTATTGATAAATTTTCTTCCATGTTTAAATGTATCAAATTTCATAGATCTAAACAAAATTATTATTAATAGTTTTTCTCACAACATAACCATTATTCCTATCAATTACAAAAAGTAACTAATGCAATTTATTAGCTTTAAATTTGTATTTCAATCTTTGTTAATGAACTCAATAAAAAAAGTTAAACGTCACTTTCGACGAAAAAATATATCAATATGAAAAATTTTGAAATATCTGTTTTAGACCTAGCTCCAGTAAAGCAGGGAAAAAGCATTAACGATACTTTTCAGGACAGTCTTTCTTTGGCGAACTTTGCTGAAAATTTAAATTATAAAAGATTCTGGCTTGCCGAACATCATAATATGGAAAGTATTGCCAGTTCGGCAACTTCAGTTCTGATCGGTTTTATCGCCAACGGAACAAAAAAAATCAGAGTAGGCTCTGGAGGAATTATGCTTCCGAATCACAGTTCATTAGTGATTGCCGAACAGTTCGGAACTTTAGAATCACTTTTTCCGGGAAGAATAGATTTGGGTTTAGGAAGAGCTCCGGGAACTGATGGCATGACTGCAAAAGCTTTGGGAAGAAATCCGATGACGATTAACGAGCAGTTTCCGAGACAGATTCTTGAGCTGCAGAGATATTTTTCTAAAGAAAATTCTGATTCGTTGGTTCGTGCAATTCCTGGCGAAGGTTTAGATATTCCATTATATATTTTAGGATCAAGTACAGACAGCGCCTGGCTGGCTGCAGAATTAGGGTTGCCTTATGCTTTTGCAGGTCATTTTGCTCCGGATCAGATGGAAATGGCTTTTAAAATTTACAGAGAACATTTTGAGCCGTCAAAATATTTAGATAAACCTTACATAATTGCCTGCGTAAACGGAGTTGCAGCCGAAACTTCCGAAGAAGCAAACTTTCTTTCAACTACTCTATTCCAAGCATTCATTAATATCATCAGAAACGACAGAAAACCATTTCCGAAACCGATTTCAGATATGGATAATATTTGGTCTCCGATGGAAAAAGCAATGGTTTTAAAGATGCTGAAATTTAGCTTTATCGGTAATCAATCTGAAATTTGCAATCAGCTAAAAGACTTTCAGGAGAAATATCAGGTGGATGAATTAATGATCAATTCTCATATTTACGACCATCAGAAAAGATTGGAATCGTACGAAATAATTCGCAAAGCAACAGATTCTTTCTGAATATTATCCAATCATGAAGTGAAAACTGATGTGACTTATGTGTAGAAAATCTTTTGTAGTTAAGATAAACACAAACCATCCATATTAATTGTTGATGCTTATTTTTATGAGTATATTTGCGAAAATTTATAGTAAAAAAATGTCTGAGATTAAATTAAATACTATTCCTGAGGCTATTGAAGACCTTAAAAATGGTAAGATAATCATAGTGGTAGACGATGAAGATAGAGAGAATGAAGGAGATTTTCTATGTGCTGCCGAGCTAACAACTCCTGAACTGATCAATTTTATGGCTTTTCACGGAAGAGGATTAATTTGCATGCCACTTCCCGAAAAAAGATGCGATGAACTTGGTCTGGATATAATGGTAAGTAGAAGCAGTGATCCTAAAGAGACTGCATTTACGGTTTCTGTCGACCTTTTAGGTGACGGAACTTCTACAGGAATTTCTGCAGGCGACAGAGCTAAAACGATTTTAGCATTAATGGACGAAAAATCGAAACCTACAGATTTTATGCGTCCCGGTCATATTTTCCCGCTTCGTGCAAAAAAAGGTGGTGTTTTAAAAAGAGCCGGACATACAGAAGCTGCAATTGATCTTACGTGTCTTGCAGGTTTGAAAGAGGGTGGAGTAATCTGTGAAATCATGAATGATGACGGAAGTATGTCTCGTCTGCCGGAATTATATACTTTTGCGCAAAAACATGATATGAAAATCATTTCTATAGAAGATTTGATTCATTATCAGTTGAAAAAAGGAAACCTTATTGAAAGACTTGAAGAGAGAGAAGTGAAAACCGCATATGGCGATTTTGATTTTCTGGCTTTTAGAGAAACTTCTAACGACCAGATTCACTTTGCTTTAACCAAAGGA
This sequence comes from Chryseobacterium sp. CY350, assembly GCF_027945075.1. Taxonomy (NCBI): domain Bacteria; kingdom Pseudomonadati; phylum Bacteroidota; class Flavobacteriia; order Flavobacteriales; family Weeksellaceae; genus Chryseobacterium; species Chryseobacterium wangxinyae. Next base: position 1,945,832 of record NZ_CP116034.1, on the reverse strand, counting down.
ACGTGGACGGTTGATGAGCCTGTTTTGGTAAGAGTACAGTCCTCAGATTCTTACTTTGATGTTTTGACCAGATTGAATAATGGTGAAAAACCACAGTTGGAAAAGGTGACCAGTATGATCAATGAAGCAGGAAAGGGAGCTATTATTTTTATTAATAATGTTTCTAATTCTGAAAATACTTTAAGAAAATTACAACAGTTTTTAAATTATCAGGATGGTCAGCAAAAACATCCAACCGCAGCCTTTAATTACAGAGATTACGGTATCGGAACTCAGATATTGAAAAATTTAGGAATCAATAAATTTAAAGTAATCACTCAAAACCCTAATGTAAAACCGCAAGTTGGTGGTTATGACGTTGAGGTGACGGAAATGGTTCAGCTTTAAAAGTGAATTGACTTCGAATGAAATTCACAATTAAAACATAAAAAATGGCTTGATGTACTCAAGCCATTTTTATTTCATCAAAATTTCTAAAACCGTTCAGAAAATCTTTTACTTTCATTCTTTTCTTACCTTCTAGCTGTAATTCTAGCGGATAATAGATTCCATCTTGGGTGTAAATTTTAAGTTCATTTTTAGAAATATCTAAAGTTCCCGAAGTTTTCCCGTGATCAGATATTTCAAATTTACCACCATAAATTTTCAAGCCTTTTTCTTCCTCTGCAATTTTTAATGTAGTGAAAGCTGCGGGATAAGGTGACATTCCTAAGATAAACTGATGCACTTCTTTTGAAGTTCTATTAAAGTCGATTTTTGTATCTTCTTTAAATATTTTAAAAGCATTTTTCGGATGATCTACATGCGGCTGAGGCTTTTCTGTGATTGAATTTTCAGATAAACCGTCTAAAGTTTTTACAATTAGTTTAGCACCCATTTCCATGAGTCTGTCATGAAGACTTCCGGCGTTTTCGTCGGGTAAAATTTCAATTTCTTCCTGTAGAAGAATATTTCCTTCATCAATTTTCTCATTAATAAAAAATGTTGTCGCTCCTGTCTTTTCTTCCCCATTGATCACAGCATAATTAATGGGAGCTGCGCCCCGATAGTCCGGAAGCAGGGAAGCATGAAGGTTGAAAGTTCCAAGATTTGGCATTTCAAATAAAATTTTTGGCATCATTCTAAACGCCACGACAACGAAAACATCAGCATTTAAATTTTTTATATCTTCTAAAAATTCAGAATTTCTTAGTTTTTCAGGTTGTAAAACAGGTAGATTATTTTCAACCGCATACATTTTTACGGCAGATTGATTAATTTTTTGTCCACGTCCGCTTGCTTTATCTGCAACGGTAACAACGCCTACAACTTCGTGATTTGACTGATGAATGGCTGCCAAAGCTGTCTTTGCAAACTCAGGAGTGCCAAAAAAAACGACTTTCAATGATTTCATAACACAAAGATAATTCTCTTTTTATTTTATAAAAGATTAAAGATTAAAGATCAAAGATTAATTTTGCTTATTGCTTATTGCTTATTGCTTATTGCTTATTGCTTATTACTTATTGCTTACGTCAAAGCGTACGTTCTGAAATTCAGCATTTTCACTTTTCCTGAATCTAAAAGAAATATGAGGTTTTCCAAAATATCTTCTTTCGCATGAAAATTTAACTGTATCGAAAGCTCCTCAATAGTTGCAGGCTTTTTAGCTAAAAGATTCAAGATTTCACCACCCATATTTTTCCCAAAAATAGATTGTTTATTTTTCTCGCATACGGTACACTGTCCACAATTTTTTGAATTCTTTTCTCCAAAATAAGCCAAAATCAATTTCATTTTGCAATAAGTAGAATCTTCAATGTAAAATTTCATTTCTTCCCATTTCTGAATCTTGTTTTTTTGAATCTGTTCAAAGAGTTTCCAGTAAATGCTTTTGGTGACTCTCTCATCCCTTGGTTTAAGAAATTTTACACTCGCCAAAGCGCCATCAATATATTCAAGATAGTTTTTCTGCTGAAGTTCTTTTAGCCTTTCTTTAATCAAATGAATACTCACTCCAATTTTATCACTTACTTTCTGTTCGCTGAACATTACTTTGTGTGTCGTAATTCCGGAAACTGAACGCAAAAGCAATTCCACGAAATAAGCATCTTTCTGCGGAATCTGATCAATTTCATCAGGCTTTATCAGGAGTTCTAATGAAGATAAGCTTTTGTTGCTGTTATAATAAATAATCTCCTGAGTATGCAAAAAGTTTAAAACATTTTTAATTTTTGCTGTCGAAAGTTTAGTAAAATTTTGAATTCCAGAGATATTCAGTTGAAAGACTTTCTCCGGAAGTTCAAATTCTGCAACTTGAAATTTAGAATACAGATAGGAAAGTATCTTAAGAAATTCATCTTTATTAGGAATTTGATTTCTTAAAATCTGGTCAAAGTTTAAGACTTCCTGCTCATTCCAGAGAATGAATGCAAAACTTTTTTTTCCGTCTCTTCCAGCACGACCTATTTCCTGATAATAATTTTCAATCGACTGGGAAGGAGAGAAGTGGATAACGAATCGTACATTGTCTTTATCGATTCCCATCCCAAATGCGTTGGTGGAAATCAACACGTTTTGATCACTGTTATTCCATGCGTTTTGGCGCTCGTTTTTTTCTTTCGTCGCCAGACCTGCATGATAAAAATCTACATTATTAATTTTATTTCGGTGAAGAAATTCTGTGAGTAACTCCGCATCCTTTCTTGTTCTCACATAGATGATGCCGGATTCTTTTGCGTATTTCAGAATATTAAATATCCTTTGATATTTGTCTGAAACTTGCTCGGAAAATATTTTTATGTTACTTCTTTTAAAACTTCGCTGAAATACGTTTGGCTTTTTTAATTCTAATTTGTTTTTTATCTCTTCTAAAACTTTCGGAGTCGCGGTGGCCGTTAATGCTAAACAAGCAATCTCAGGGTTGTTTCTCCTGAACTCTTTGATATTCTGATAACTCGGTCTGAAATCTTGTCCCCACTCTGAAATACAGTGTGCTTCATCTACTGCAATAAATGACAGTTGAATCTCTTCAATTTGCTGAATAAACTGAGTATTTGTCAGCCTTTCCGGAGAGATGTAAAGTAGTTTGGTTAAACCGTCTTTGCATCTGTTATAGATTACTTCAGCATCAAAATCTTCTAATTCTGATGATAAATATTCGGCCTCAATTCCTTTAAATTTCAGTTGATTAACCTGATCTTTCATTAAAGCCAATAAGGGAGAAATTACAAGACAAACTCCCTCTCTGAGTAATGCGGGAAGCTGGTAACAAAGTGATTTTCCTGCACCGGTGGGAAGTAATACCAAGGTGTCGTTGCCCGTAATTACAGAATCAATAATATCACCCTGAGAATCCCTAAAGGTGTCGTAACCCCAAAAGTGCTTAAGGGTTTTACTTTTCAATTCCTGAAAATCATCTGAAGAAATCATACTGTAATAATATAGAAACTAATTTAACAAAAAAAGCCACGCACTGCGTGACTTTTTACTATATAAGAAGTTTATTATTTTGCTTCAAAATAAACTCTTCTGTTTGCTCTGTTTTTCCATTCAGGACATTTAGTAGCAGGATCACACTCTGGGTATTTTAGGTCTTTTTCGCCTCTACCTACAGCGTTGATCTTAGAAGAATCTACACCATTTTTGATTAAATAATTTTTCACACTGTTTGCTCTTCTTTCAGATAACTTTTGGTTGTAAGCGTCAGAAGCTCTGGTATCAGTTGCTCCGATTACAGTATAAGAACCGCTTGAAGAATTGATATAGCTTACAGCATTGTTAAGAATTGGAGTATTTGAAGGTAAAATTCTGTCAGAATTTAAATCAAATTCAATTCCTTCCATGTTTGTAACCTTCTCATCAACGGGTCCTACAGGAGTGGTAGGAGTTAAAGGGCAACCGTCATTTTCAACTGGTCCCGGTACCGTTACACATTTATCGTAAAGATCAATTACACCATCTAAATCTGCATCAAGAGCTACACCAGCACCGTCAACTCTTGCACCTGCAGGAGTATCAAGTTGTCTGTCCCAATCGTCGCATACTCCGTCGTTATCTGCATCACCTTTCTTACAAACTTCAATATCTTGGTTTTTGTTAGCCAAAACATCTAATTTGTAGTAAATCTCCTGCAATGGGTCATGCCACATTAGATGAGACTCGTGTTTTCCTAACTTTAAAGATAAACCTACAGTAGCGTTGAAGAAGTTGTCAGAAATCTGATCTTCTCTTTTATTAATGTTACTATACTGAGCACCTCCACCGTCGAATTCATCATCACCGGTGTAAACATACATTAATCTTGTCTCAAGATCTAATCTTCTGTTTACTTTAAATTTAAGCCCTGCTCCGGCCTGGCCGAAAAATGAGCCAAATTTGAAAGGCTTAACTTCTGTCATTAATCTCTGACCTGAATCGTCTTTCTGATATGCTCTATATGCTAAAGTTCCTACACCTGCGTAACCATGTAGTGCCCATCTGAAAGTAGATTTATTGTCAACTCTTCTTAAAAGATTTGAAAAATTAATATCCCCTAAGATTGAAATTGCATCATATTGAGTTCTTGCACCTTCCTGTCTGTTTGCTGCTGCATTAGTTGGAGCTGCATCTTTGGTATTAAACCAGCCTTGTCTAGTTTCTCCTCTGTCATACTGTAAGTTAATACCAAAGGCATGGGTAATTGCTTTGTCAATACTTACGTAAGCAGAATAACCAATAAGGTTTTTTCCGTTACCGTTTTTAATGGAAGTCAAATCAGCCGATTGAAGCAGAGGTACACCTGCACCGAATGAAACTGCCCAATCATTGAATCTTTTTGATTTCTGAGTAAATGGAGAAACATTAGCAGAGCCAGATGAGAATGTATTTGGATATCCATCATTTGAAACTACCGCTATTGAATCTTGTGCAAACGCTACAGTAGGTACTGCTAAAGCAAATGCAACAATTGCTAAACTTAATTTCATAGTGTATTTTTTTAATTAATTGATTTGTTATTATTTGAATTATTTTGGACAACCATTGTTGTCTGTAGGTCCCGCAACAGTTACACACTTGTCGTACAAGTCGATTACACCGTCAAGATCTATATCTAATGCTACACCAGCTCCGTCAACTCTAGCTCCGGCAGGCGTATTTAGTTCTCTATCCCAGTCGTCACAAACTCCGTCATTGTCGTTATCTCCTTTTTCACATACTACAAGATCTTCCGCTGTATTTTCAAGCAGATATGTTTTGTAATAAACTTCCTGCAAAGGATCGTGCCAAGCTAAGTGAGATTGCTGTTTTCCTAATTTGAATGATAAGCCCAAATTAAATGACATCATTGCATCAGAGTAAGAGTCGTTAATTAAATTATAGTTCAGTCTGTATCCATTTGGACCATTTACTTCTCTCACATCACCTCCGCCATCAAATTCTTCATCAAAACTATTGATATACATTACTCTTGCCTCAACATCAATCAGCCTAGAAACATTATATTTCAAACCAACTCCTGCCTGCATAAAAAATGATGCGATACCTAGCTTTTGGTCAACCATGATAGGAAAGTTTGGCGGGTTGGTCTGCCATTGAGAGATGTCTTTATCGATAAGCTCAGTTTTATAACCTTGGAAACCTCCTCCTAAATAACCGTGAAGAGCCCATCTGAATGGTGATTTGTTATCAACTCTTCTCAATAAATTTGAGAAGTTCACATCTCCTAAGATTGATACCTGATTAAACTTTGTCCATGCATTGGCAACACCTGCTTTTGGATTTGTCGGAAGTTGAGCTTGTTGTTTTGTTTCACCCATTTGATATTGCAGACTCAATCCAAAGGTATGGGTAATCTGCTTATCAATACTTGCATAAGCACTCCAGCCCCAGTTGATTTTGTCTCCGTAAAACGATGTTACGTCTGCGAATGTCATGAAAGCCGGGCCTCCACCAATCGAAACAGACCAATCGTTGAATCTACGTGCTTTATTGTCAAATTTTTGAATGTTTGCAGAACCAGACGAAAAAGTGTTGGGATACTGGTCTGATGTATTAACCGCAATGGTGTCCTGTGCATACGTAGCAATAGGCAATGTGGCCAATAAGAATAAACCTAATTTCATACAATTTGTTTTATGTTTTGATTAAATAAAATCTTTTAATAATATTCTCGAAAAGTCTCTTTCAAAAAGATGTTTTGTGTGAGGGATCTCCAATCTTTCTGATGAAAACTTCAAGGCATCGTAAGTAACAATATCAATATCAATAATTCTATCTGTGTAGCTTCCCGATATCTTTGAATCATTAAGTCTGCCCATTTCAATCTCAATTTTCTTTATAAAATTTAATAACTGAATCGGCGAAAGATGCGTAAATATTAACGATGCAATATTACAAAAATTATTGGAACTTACAAATTCCACAGGTTCGGATGTTAAATATTCACTGTTTTTTAATATGTCACCCACCTCTTTTAGCCTTTCTAAAGCGTGATCAAGATTGTTTTTTTTATCACAAATGTTACTTCCCAGTAACAAAACTACCTTATGTTGCGACATATTGAAAAATGGTTATTTATGAAGAGTTTCTTTAAAAATGTATTGGCAAATATAGTCGCAATTGCAATATTGTGCGTAGTGTTTTTCTTCTTTTTTATCATGATGATTGCGTTTGGATCTATGAGTAGCGAAAAATCAGTCAGTGTAAAAGATAAATCTGTTCTTACGATCAATCTTAATACTGATATCATCGATAGCCCGACAGAAGATCAGCAAAGTATCTTTAATATGAATAAGAAAAATACAAACGTTCTTATTTATGATGTTTTGCAGGCGGTAAAAAAAGCCAAAACTGATGATAAAATCAAAGGTATAAGTATTGAGGTTGATAATCTTAACGCAGGGATTACTCAAATCGATGATTTAAGGGCTGCAATTCAGGATTTTAAGAAAAGCGGAAAATTCGTTTACGCCTATGGTAATGTTGTTTCGCAGTCTTCTTATTATCTGGGATCTGTTGCCGATCAGTATTATCTTAATCCTTCAGGTGGTATAGAGTTGAAGGGTCTTTCAACCGAAGTTACCTTCTTCAAAGATTTTGCTGAAAAGTACGGAATAGGTATTGAAGTAATTCGTCATGGAAAATTTAAATCTGCCGTTGAGCCGTTTTTAAGAAACGATATTTCACCGGAAAATAAAGAACAACTTAGCACGCTTTTGAACGATATCTGGGATAACACAGCGTCAAAAATTGCTGCTTCCAGAAAAATGGATGTTTCTCAGTTTAGAACTGTTGTAGACAGTTTGTACGGTATGATTCCCGATCAAGGCTTGAAATTTAAGCTTGCAGATAAATTGATTCAAAAAACTGAATATGATCAAATGATCAGAGCGAAACTGAGTTTAAAAGATGATGATAAATTAAATAAAATTTCATTAACAAAATATATAGATTCTTTTTTTGATAAACATAAATCAGGCGAAAAAGTAGCAGTACTGTACGCATCGGGATCTATCAATAATGGCGATGAATACAGCGATATTTATTCTGATAAATATATTGATTATATTAAAAATCTTCAGGAAGACAAAAAAGTGAAAGCAGTGGTTCTTAGAATCAATTCTCCGGGTGGAAGTGCTAATGCTTCTGATGAAATTTTATTTGAACTTCAACAATTAAAAAAGAAAAAACCGCTAATTGTGTCTTTTGGTGATTATGCTGCCTCAGGAGGATATTATATTGCGATGGCTGCCGATAAAATCTACTCCGAACCTAATACGCTTACAGGGTCGATTGGAGTATTTGGTGTTTTGCCATACTTTAAAGAATTGGCCAACAAAAACGGTGTACGATCTGATATCGTTGCTACAAATGCCAACTCAGCATATTATTCTTCATTAAACGGATTAACACCTTATGGAGTAACGCTGATGACAAAAAGTGTAGAAGGAACTTACAAACGATTTGTACATTTTGTTACAGAGAACAGAAAAAAATCTTTCGAAGATATCGATGCAATTGGTGGAGGAAGAGTATGGAGTGGTACACGTGCAAAACAAATTGGTTTGGTAGATGAGCTGGGAAGTCTAGAAGATGCTGTGAAATTTGCAGCACAAAAAGCAGGCTTAAAATCTTATCATGTTTCTTCTTACCCAAAAACGAAGACTGCATTCGAACAGATTTTTGAGGATTTAAATGAAGATGATATTTCTGCAAGAGTGATCAAAAACAAAATTGGTAAGGCAAACTACGAAATATTCCAGCAGATGACAGATCAGAAACTGAAATCTGAAGTAAAAATGGAAATGCCATATCAGATTAAAATCAACTAAATTGTTCACAAAAAAGCCGGATTTGAAATTTCAAATCCGGCTTTTTATTTTTTGTAGTTCTTTATTTCTTAGTTACCATCCTGTAGATTGCAAGTAATAAAACTGAACCTCCGATTGCAACAAGGAAACTTGATAAGTTAAATCCTGAAACATCTACTCCGAAGATCATTGATCCTATCCAGCCTCCCAGCATACTTCCTAAAATTCCGATGATGATCGTTACGATCCAGCCTCCTGGGTCATTTCCCGGATGTAAAGCTTTAGCGATTGCCCCTGCGATAAGACCAAAAATGATCCATGTTAAAATTCCCATAGTTTAAATTTTTAATGTTAGTGAATGTGATTTATTTTCAAGAGATAAAAGTAATTACCTCTTCTTGAAGAATGAATCTACAAACTCTGTACCATTAAATAATTGGAGATCCTGCATCTTCTCACCAACGCCGATATATTTCACAGGAATCTGGAACTGATCTGAAATTCCTATCACAACTCCGCCTTTTGCGGTACCGTCTAATTTTGTTACCGCTAAAGCATTTACCTCGGTAGCGGCTGTGAATTGTTTTGCCTGTTCGAATGCATTCTGGCCGGTTGAACCATCCAATACCAATAAAATCTCGTGAGGAGCATCAGGAATTACTTTCTGCATCACTCGCTTGATTTTAGAAAGCTCATTCATTAAATTGATTTTATTGTGTAGTCTCCCAGCAGTATCGATAATCACTACATCAGCATCTTGAGCAACGGCACTTTGTACAGTATCGAAAGCAACGGAAGCCGGGTCAGAGCCCATTTCCTGCTTTACAATTGTTACACCTGCTCTTTCGCTCCAGATAGTCAATTGATCAACTGCAGCTGCACGGAAAGTGTCTCCTGCGCCCAAAACAACCTTTTTGCCGTCAGCCTTAAACTGATGAGCTAATTTTCCGATTGTTGTGGTTTTTCCTACACCGTTTACGCCTACTACCATGATGACGTAAGGTTTTTTTGAATTGTCAATGTTTCCTGTATTTGCCTGTGGATTTTCCAGCAGAAGTCCTGAGATTTCTTCACGCAGAATACGATCTAATTCGCTTGTATTGACGTATTTGTCTCTGGCAATACGTTCTTCTATTCTCTGAATGATTTTGATGGTGGTAGACGCGCCAACGTCAGAAGCGATAAGTATTTCCTCAAGATCATCAAGAACCTCGTCATCTACTTTGCTTTTGCCGACTACGGCTTTCGTCATTTTTTCAAAGAACCCCTGATTAGATTTTTCCAAACCTTTATCTAGCGTTTCTTTTTCTTCTTTTTTAAAAATATTTTTAAACCAACTCATCTTATGAATTATGGAATTTTAATTATTGTGGCACGAAGGATGTGGTGGATGGATATTTAGAATCTAAAATATATATATTAGAAACATCTAGCATCAGATATCCGACACCCAGCGTATTAAAAGCAAAGATAACAAAAAAACTACCCAAAATATGAGTAGTTTTTTGTATTGTAAATAAAGTTATTGATTATTTTTTCAAATAAGCGTCAACTTCGTCTGCATTCATTACTTTTTCTTCGAAAACGTAAGCTTCTGATTTAGAAGACTTCACCATTTTCACCACTTTAGTCATTTTCTTTGACTGTCCGCTTTGTAGGGTTGCTACTACTTTCTTTGCCATGGTAAATTATATTTATAAATTACTTGATTTCTTTGTGAAGGGTAGATCTCTTAAGAACAGGATTGTATTTTTTCAATTCCAATCTTTCTGTTGTGTTCTTTTTATTTTTTGTAGAAATGTATCTAGACATTCCTGGCATACCGCTTTCTTTGTGCTCTGTACATTCAAGAATTACTTGAACTCTGTTTCCTTTTTTTGCCATGATCTTAGTTCTTTTTAATCAATCCTTCTCTGATGCCTCTTTCGATAGCTTCTTCGATTCCAATCTTGTTAATGATTCTCAATCCATGAGCTGAAACTTTAAGCGTAACGTGCTTGTCTTGCTCTGGAAGGTAAAATTTCTTTTCCAATAAGTTAATTTCAAAACGACGCTTCGTTTTGTTATTAGCGTGGGAAACGTTGTTACCAACCATTGCACGCTTTCCTGTTATCTGGCAAATTCTTGACATATCTCGATGTTCTTATTTGTATAATATTTGAGGTTGCAAAATAACGAATAATTTTTTAGACAGACAAGTTTTCTGCAAAACTTTTATAATAATTTTTTGTATTTTATTCTTATTCTGAAACAATTTTGATTTAGTAGTAGTTGAATACTGCGATCGTAAGCTCTTTCTAGCTTTTTCTCCCTTATGTTTTGTCTAATTTTTTTTAATATTAAACTTTCTTTTTCTGAAATTTGTTCTGAGCCCATTTAATTAAAAAGTAAAAAAGAAGGAAGCCAAAAGAAAAGATAGAAAATCTAGTCAGCAAATCTCCGGATTTTACATAAAAAGTTTCATGGTCATAAAGGTTCACCTTTGCAAATAAAGCTGTTTGATCTCCGTAAAAAGTGTCTTCCAAAATCTCACCTTTTGCATTAATGTGGGCAGAAATTCCGCTGTTTGCAGATCTTGCAATTTCACGTCTCGTTTCGATGGCTCTCAGTCTTGCGTACGATAAAAGCTGTTTGTGACCTTCTGTAACGCCCCACCAAGAATCGTTGGTTACGATTGCTAAAAAGTTTGCTCCTTTCTTTACGTATTCCGTTACAAATTCGCCGTAAATACTTTCATAGCAGATAATCGGAGCAATTTTTCCTTTATTATAAGGATTAGAAAAAGCCACACGTTCATCGTCTTTTCCAAGTGACGCTACGGTTCCACCCAGATTAATCATTGCGTCACCTAAAAGAGGCTTAAAAACGCTCATATATGGGAATATTTCAACGCCGGGAACCAATTTGCCTTTGTGGTAAACTTCAACCTTTTGATTAGGAATAATTTGCACCGCAGAATTATAATTTTCGACCCATAATTGCGGATTGAGTTGATAAGCTTCTTTTGGTAATTTTTCTCCGCTTTTGTAAAAACGATGCGATGAAATTCCGGTTGTGAAAACCGAACCGGGATGTTTGGCTAAAAATCCTTTCACATCATTCAGAAGTCCGCTCTTTTCGAATGCTGTCTCAGAAATAGAGCCTCTCCCAGGAATTGCCGTTTCCGGAGCAATATAATAGTCGATTTTCCCTTTTGTATTTTGTTCGGCTAGCGACAGAAGTTCTTTTACGATGGTGACGCTTTCTTTAGAATATTTTTCGGCATATGGATCTAGCGCTGGTTGTAACATTAACACATTGACCTCGCCGATTGGTTTTTCATTAAAGTTGTGAAATTTAACCAGCGAAATAATCATCGGCACAATGATCAATAAAGTAACAATTGATGAATTTCTGATGAGCGTTTTTCTTTTTCTTTCCGCTTCAAATACTCTGATTGTGTAAAATATGAGCACATTAATTAACAATATCCAGAAGCTTCCGCCGGTTGACCCTAAGGTATCATACCATTGAATAAACTGAGGGTAATCTGAAAAAACATTTCCTAAATTCAGCCAAGGCCAGGTAAATTCCCAGTTTAAGTGAAATTTTTCGAAACTCATCCAGATTGCAACAAAAAAAGCCAGCCCCCAATAACTTCCCTGTGCATTTTTATACCAATGATAGCATTGAAATACGATTGAATATAAAAAGGAATTAACCAAAACAGGAAAAACAACTGCCATCATAGAATGGCTTCCGTCCGGGTTTTTTGAACCGTAAAGCCAGCCTGTAGTTACGATATTCCAGATAATAAAGCAGAGATAAGAGAGTCCGAAAACGACCCAGCTTTTTCTATTAAATTGTGAAAACTTTGAAACGCCGTGTTCCATCATTAAAAGCGGAACAAGCGCAAAAAATATAAAAAACGGAATTCCGTATGTTGGCCACGATACGGATAAAAGCATCGCTGAAATGAGCGTAAGTAAAACGTATTTCATTAAATTATTTTAACATACAAATTTAATGTTTTTGAAATGAATAACTTTGCAAATGATGTTAAAGAAATTATATAAATTCATAATCTTACCATACACAATCTTTCTGCTCTATCTAATGTTTTTTGGGATGGGGAGACATCAGATGGAATATAATATCATTAGAATTAAACCAATTCTTTCTACTATATATTTTATTGAAGAAACGTTTTCGTTAAAAGATATTTTGACAATCGTATTGGGAAATGTTCTGATGTTTATTCCTTTCGGATTTCTAGGATGGGTTTTTCCTCGTCTGAAAGATTTAAAAAGTCTTACAATAGATTTTGTTTCTGTAATTATAATTGTTGAGGCTTTTCAATATTTTTCGAGACGCGGAGTTTTTGACGTAGATGATGTTATTCTTAATACTTTTGGGGTTTGTTTGGGATGGAAAATCTGTGAGTTTCTGGAATTACGTTTTAAATCTTTAGTTGTTTAAAAAGATAATTTCACTCCAAAATATCTACCCGTTCAGTTCTTTTGCTCTTTTTTCAGCATTCAAAATTCCTTTTTGTAAAATTTCCTTAAAATCATTTTCTTCAAATGTTTTCAGAGCAGCCTCAGTTGTTCCGCCTTTTGATGCAACATCTTTAATGAGTTCTTCAAGATTTTTCTCCGAATTATTAATCAAATGATAAGCACCAAGCATCGTCTGTTTTACAAAAAGTTTCGAGAGATTTTCATCAATTCCCATCTTGATTCCGGCTTTGATCATGGCATCAACGATATAATAGAAATATGCCGGGCCGCTTCCTGAGAGTGCGGTGACGCCATCAAGTAAGTCTTCATTTTCCAGATAAACTGATCTTCCAGTACTGTTTAAAAGTCGCTCCACATTCATTAATTCATTGAAGGCAATTCCTGCCGCAGAAGTGTAGCCTGTAATTCCCATTCCGAGAAGAGTAGGAGAGTTTGGCATTGCTCTTACAACCGATTGATGATGAAGTAGTTTCTGGATTTTAGAAATCTTAATTCCGGCCATTATCGACAGAATCATCTGGTTTTCATTGAGTTTGAATTTAAAACAATCTGCAACATGTTGAAAATCCTGTGGTTTTACAGCAATAATAATTAAATCAGCAGTTAATTCTTCAACATCGTGAAAAATAGAGATTTTAGATTTTGGAAACTCTGCAGATATTTTTGGAATTTTAGATTCATTTCTCGTGATCAACTGAAGATTTTCAGGTTTTATGAGATCGTATTTTAGAAATGATTTTGAGAAAGATAAGCCCATGTTTCCGGCTCCGATGATGGCAATTTTCATTTGTGTGTTGTTTAAACGATGAAGTCTTTCAGTTGTTTTCTGAAAGTTATTTAAACATTAAAAGTAATGAATTCTATCGTTAAAACTAGATTTTGATGTATTATTTTTAAATAATATTCACCTCTCTCTCTAATTCGATCCCGAATTTTTCTTTCACCGAATCAATAATCATCGTCGAAAAATCAAAAATTTCTTTTCCCGTAGCATTTCCGGTAGCATTAATGATGACTAAAGATTGTAATTGATGAGAAGCCACATTCCCGATCTGTTTTCCTTTCCAGCCACACTGTTCGATCAGCCAACCAGCAGGAACTTTTACGAAATCTCCCTTTGGATATCCTTGAATGTTTTCAAATTTTTGCTTTAAATCTTCAAACTGAACTAAAGGAATGGTTGGGTTTTTGAAAAAACTTCCCGCGTTACCAATAACTTTCGGATCAGGTAATTTGCTTTGCCTGATATTGATTACAGCTCTAGAAACGTCCTGAATTGTAGGGTTTTGAATTCCTAAGTTTTCCAGTTCGGTTTTTATTGCGCCGTATTCGGTTTTAATGATGTGGTTTTTTCTTGTAAGTTTAAAGGTAACTTCCAGAATTACATAATTATTTCTTCCTTCCTGCTTAAAAATAGAATCTCTATATCCGAATCTGCACTTTTCAAGATCAAATGCTTCAACTTCAAGCGTTTCGAGATTTAAAACTTTGCAGTTTACAAAAATATCTCTTATTTCTGTTCCGTAAGCTCCGATATTCTGCATGGGTGAAGTTCCTACGTTGCCCGGAATCAACGAAAGATTTTCCAGTCCGCCATAGTTTTTATTTAAACAAAACATCACAAAATCATGCCAGTTTTCTCCTGCTTTTGCGGTAACTAGAATTTCGTTTTCATTTAAAATTTCTTCTGTAATTCCTTTTAAATTTAATTTAATAGCTAATCCGTCAAAATCTTTGGTGAACAAAATATTGCTTCCTCCTCCAAGAAAAAGGATCTTGAAAATCTGAGAATTTGCCGGCTTGATTGACTTAATTAATTCTTCTACTGAATTTACTTCTGCGAAATATTGGGCTTTTGCATCGACGCCGAAAGTATTGTAAGCTTTTAAAGAAAAATTTTCGTGCATTAAAGATTTGAATTTTAAATTGTTTTTAGCAGACAAGAATTATGATGCTATTGATGTTTCTTAGGAATTATATTTTGAAGTTTTATTTTAAATTCTTCAAATTGTCTGTAATGTTTGTCGCTGTATGCGTTAACAAATACGTGAGAGTTTTTTGTGGTTTTAATCTGAAAAGTTTCGTCCATACCATCGATTGGCTGAATGCTGGGCGAACTTTCTATCGAATTAAAATTTTTAATTTTGAAAGAAGATGTAAGGTTTTTCCAATCTTTCGTGCTTATTTTATTGTGCCATTCATTATGGGTTTTATTGGCAGACATTCCGCGCTCAAAATGGATGGAATCTTTTGTGATTTTCAGATTGCTATAGCTTCCTAATTCTCCTCCTACATGTGATAATTCGATGAAAGTGATTTCCTCATGATTTGCGGAAGATGTTTTTTTTGCAGACTCATTTTTTGTGCAAAAAAGTAATGTCAGCAATAATAATATTGAAAAAAATATTTTCAGAATATTCAGTTTTATTGCTGACATCAGTTTTATTAGAAATTAAATTCCAGTCTGTATTTTTCGAGAGCGTCTTTCAGAATTGCAGCACTTTTCCTAAGATCATCTTCCTTCAGAACATATGCGATTCTTACCTGCTTTTTGCCCAGTTCGGGGTTGCTGTAGAATCCTCCTGCCGGTGCCACCATGATGGTTTCGTTGTTCAAAGTGTATTTTTCTAAAAGCCATTGTGCGAATATTTCAGTATCGTCTACCGGAAGTTCTGCCACGCAGTAGAATGCGCCTTTTGGCTTAGGACAGATAACACCGGGAATTGCATTCAGTAAATCAACCAATACATTTCTTCTGTGTGTGTATTCTTCTCTCACTGCTCTGATATATGCTCCGTCATTTTGGTGAGCAGCAGTTGCCGCAATTTGTCCTAAAAGTACAGGGCTTAATCTTGCCTGTGCAAAAAGCATCGCGGCATCATGAATTTTTTTTGAGCGGGTAATCAGGCAGCCAATTCTTACTCCGCACATTGAGTATCTTTTAGATTCTGAATCGATAATGATGCAGTTTTCTGCCAATTCAGGAAAAGCAAACATTGAAATTTGCTGTTTGCCATCGTAAACATATTCTCTGTAAACTTCATCGGAAATGATTACGATGTCATATTTTAAAGCAATATCAGCCAATTGCTGAAGCTCTTCTCTTGTATAAAGATATCCGGTAGGATTTCCGGGGTTGCAAATAACGATTGCCCGAGTTTTTGCTGTTATTTTTTTTTCAAATTCTTCAATCGGAGGAAGCGCAAATCCTGTGTCAATTGTTGAGGGTACGGCAACAACATTCACATTGAAGGTACTTGTAAATCCGTTATAGTTTGCATAATAAGGTTCTGGGATAATTACCTCATCGCCATCATCACACAAGGTAGATATTGCGAAGTTCAACGCTTCTGATCCGCCATTTGTTACGATAAAATTATCTGGAGTAAGATCTGTGAAATCTAACGAGTGATAGTAATCGGTAAGTGCTTTTCTGTATTCTATATTTCCTTCAGAAAGTGCATATTCCAATACTTTTAAATCAATGTTTTTTAAAGCATTAAGAGCAGTTTCCGGGGTTTCTATATCCGGCTGGCCGATATTCAGGTGGTACACTTTAGTTCCTCTCTGTTTTGCTTTTAATGCAAAAGGAACAAGTTTTCTTACCGGCGAAGGCGGCATTTGTTGTGCTCTGTTTGAGATGTTGGGCATTGTTCTAAAATTTGTACGACAAAAATAAGATTAAAATTCTTAATAATTAAAAACTATGTAAAGAATGTTATATTTCGCTAGAATTTGAATTTTGTTTAAATTTTCAACAATAACTTTACTGTTGTCTCATTGTGAGAATTTAATTGTTGAATTTATGCTAAAATTGTTAATATTATAGAATTGCGTTTTAGTAGTTAAATTGTAAAATATTAACATATTATAATTAAATTTAAATAATTTGTATTGATTTTTTATTAATTTAGCGCATCTAAAATTAATAATATGAAAACAAATCGATTTTTTGGAATTGCCAGTTTGGCCTTTCTGTTAGCTTCCTCAGGCTTATCGGCTCAGTACTATTATCCGGTATCGGTATCTGGTTTTACGCAAGATGTAATTGCAAACGGAGTTGGTAATGCCAATACCAGTACAACTACTTCGGTTGATGCTGTTGACTTTGCTTATGTAGCTAAAGATTTTCAGTCTACTGCTACAAGTCCCGTACTTTCATACGGTCTTCCTGTAACTGGTCAGTTTATGACAGTTAATACATCTACACCAGGTCTTACTTTCCAGTTAGCTCCTTACAGCGGCAGTAATGCAATAAAGCTGAGTGTAGCAAATGATGTCGGAACATTAACTTTTGCTACTCCTACTGCGGCTTACAATCTTTATTTTTTAGCAACCGGAGGTAGTGGTGATGCAGTTGTAGGAGCAACAGTGAATTTCTCAGACGGAACATCACAGGCATTTACAAATTTAGCGGTGAGCGACTGGTACGATAAACCCAATTTTGCAATACAAGGCATTGGCAGAATTAATATTGTTAGTAACGTATTAGAAGATGGGGCAGGTATTAATCCAAGGATTTATCAGATTCCATTAGCAATAACAGCAGCTAATCAAACTAAAACTGTACAAAGTGTTGCCTTTACCAAAACTTCAGGTTCCGGATTTGTAAATATTTTTGGTGTTTCTGCAGATAAATATACTACATGTTTGGCTCCGACTGCTTCTGTAGTTTCTGCTATTACAGCTTCTTCAGCAACACTAAGCTGGACTGCGCCCGCAACTGCACCAAGCAGCTATGATGTGTACTATACCTCTTCTACGGTTGCTCCGGCTGCAGCAACAACACCTTCGTTTACAGGGGTTACAGGAACAATAATTTCTATGAGTGGATTATCTGCTTTAACGAAATATCATGTTTGGATAAGATCAAACTGCTCAGGAAATGTAGGACAATGGGCTTACGCTACAACTTTCAAATCAGCTTGCGGTGCGGTGACGTCATTATCTGAAAATTTTGATTCTTATGCTACAGGAACTACTTTTCCTGATTGTTGGGCTAGATTTGTTACTACAGGTACCTTATCAATCAGCAGTACTACTCCAGCATCTGGAAATAGAAATGTCTACCAGACGAGTTCAACAACACAAGTTCCAACAACTGCAGTTTTGCCAGAATTTAGTAATATCAGTGCCGGTACTCATTGGCTGAAATTAAAAGCGAGAGTCAATACTGCGACCGGAACATTAAATGTTGGATATGTTACTAATCCTACAGATCCAAGCACTTTTGTCTTAATACAGGCTTTAAGTATTGCCAATACAAACTATACGAGTACTAACCCTGAATATACTGTCATTGTACCGTCTTCCGTTCCTGCAAATGCAAGATTGGCAATTCGTAATACTGCTGATGGTAAAGGTTATTACTGGGATGATGTGGTTTGGGAAGCTGTTCCTTCTTGTTTTCCACCTACAGCACTTACAACTTCTGCTATTACAGCAACTTCTGCTACATTAAGCTGGACGGCACCTACTGCTGTTCCTGCATCTGGATATGAGTATGCTTTTACAACTACGAATGTTGCACCTACAGGAAGTGGAACATCTGTTTCAGGAACCACGGCTACGATAGCTTTACCTTCTCCTTCCACAACCTATTATTTATGGGTAAGATCAAAATGTACTGCCACCAGTGCGAGCGTTTGGATGAGTGCCACAGTTGCTACCAAAGCTATAAATGATGAGTGTTCTGCACCTGTTGCTATTACTCCCGGAGCAACGTTTGGAACAAATCCTGTGATCGCGACAACTGTAGGAGCAACTACTACATCAGATACAACTGCTACTCATAGCTGTCAAAATACAGGCTACAATGAAACTTGGTATTCTGTAATAGTTCCTGCAAGCGGAAGCCTTACTATAGAGACGCAATCTGCAACTGGGTCATCAGTTACAGATACTGTTTTAGGAGTTTATACAGGATCTTGTGGTAGTTTAACGCAGGTTGGCTGTGATGACGACGGCTCAACAGATGGACTCTTCTCTCTTGTCACTTTAACAGGCCAAACTCCTGGAGCTACTTTGCTGATTAGTGCTTGGAATTACTCAAGTTCTACAAACGGACAGTTTAGAATTTCTGCTTATGATGCAACTTTAGCGACTGCGGAAACTTCTGCGGTTAAAAAAGAGGTCAAAGTTTATCCAAACCCATTCAAAGACGTAATCTATATTTCTGAAACGAAAGATATCAAATCAGTAACAGTTTACGATGTTGCCGGTCGTATCGTAAAACAATTAAATGATGCTTCGAAAGAAATCAATTTATCTGAAGTGAAAGAAGGATTGTATATGATTAAAGTAAGCTTTAAGGACGGAACAGAATCTGTTACAAAAGCAATCAAGAAATAACCTTTATTTTTGAATTATTTTTTAGCAGCTTTACGAAAGTAGGGCTGCTTTTTTATTTAAATATTATTTTGTTAATTTGAAAACTTAAAATTGTTATAGTATGCAAATTCCTGCGTCAACTGTAGAAGATTATATCTCTCAAATTCCTGAAGAAAGAAAGGTTGTTTTTAAACAGCTTTTTGATATCATCAATCAAAATTTACCGGCAGGTTTTGAAAACGGCCTCAGCAGCGGAATGATCGGCTGGAACGTTCCTTTGGAAAAATATCCGGCAGGTTATCACTGTACACCGGGCTCACCATTACCTTTTTTGGCTCTGGTTTCACAGAAAAATTTTATTGCACTATATCATATGGGAATTTATGCAAAACCTGAGCTCTTAGACTGGTTCGTAGAAGAATTTCCTAAACATTCTAAAAGAAAACTGGATATGGGAAAATCTTGTATCCGTTTTAAAAAGATGGATGAAATTCCTTTTGAATTAATCGCCGAACTGAGCAAAAAAATGACCGTTGATGAATGGATTAATATTTATGAAAGCAATTTTAAAAAATAATAATGTTGCTAAAATCGTAGCAATTACCTGTTTTTTTATTCTATTAACGGCTTGCAAAAACTCGATTTCCTCGAATCTGAAAAACGGTGATTTGCTATTTGTAACAGCAAAAGAAGACGGACTTTCCGGAGCGATCAATAATGTTACCCAAAAGCAAAAAAATGCCTCATTTGATCATATCGGAATTTTACAAAAAGAAGGAAAAAATACTTTTGTGCTTCACGCGGCCCCAAAGAATGGCTCTCAAAAACAAAATCTCGAAGAATTTTTAAAAGATCAGGCAAATGACGGACAAAAAGTTATTGTCTACAGGCTAAAGCCCGAATTCCGAAATGTGATTCCTAATGCGATTGAAAAAGCAAATTCAATGTTGGGGAAACCTTACAATTTCAATTATATCTTAGACGAAAATTCATATTACTGTTCAGATTTTATTGAAAGAGCATTGAGGAAAGATCATATTTTCAAATTAGAACCCATGACTTTTATTGATCCTAAAACTGGTGAAACTAACACATTTTGGGAAGAATTTTATTCCAGAAAAAAACTCAAAGTCCCGGAAGGCGAGCTAGGGTGTAATCCAAACGGACTTGCCGCTTCAGACAAAATAGAAAGAATTAGAGAGCTTTAAATATAAAGAGAAGGTATAAATCTTCTCTTTTTTTGTTAAAATCAAAAATTATTACCCTACTAATTTTGTAGACTAATATTTTTTTATACTTTTGTTAAGAATTAATGATTCAATATTTCAAGATGTAATTCAGAAAATTTTAATAATCAATTGTTTAAATTATGATGATTCCAGATTTCCAAACCTTGCCAAAAAATGGTCGCCTTGCTAAAAAAGATTTGATCATCGAAGTCGAACTGAACGGCAAAATGAAGTTTGATCATCTTCTACATGTAATTTATCAGCAAACAGGAATCTGCTATAAGGTTTTGAGCGTCAATGTAGAATATATGAACGGAGCAAATTTCGGATCTTTTCAACTACATATCAAAGCAAACGAAGAAGAATCTCAGGAGCTGGAGTTTTTCCTTAATAAACATAAACTGATGAATACAACTGTAGATTATACCTGCAGAAAGTATTCGTAAGCTGTAAGTCCATATAGTTTGAGGAGCGTTCAATGTATTGAGCGCTTTTTTTATTCAATTGTCAGAGAAAAACATTATTTTTAGCTAAAATAAAATTACATATATGATGACAATTATTATTGTTCTTGGGGTCTTAATCATTGCGGCCTTGTACGGAGTTTCCATTTATAACCGTCTTGTAAAATTCAGAAATCTTGTTCAGGAAGCATGGAGCAGTATTGATGTGATGCTGAAAAAACGTCACGATCTCATTCCGAACTTAGTGGAAACAGTGAAAGGATATGCGACACATGAACGCGAAACTTTAGAAAATGTAACTAAAGCCAGAAATCTTGCAGTAGGAGCAGATTCTGTAGAAGGGAAGGAGATTGCAGAGAAAAATCTGAACCAGGCAATGGTAAATCTTTTTGCGGTTGCAGAGCAATATCCTGATTTGAAAGCAAATACCAATTTCCAGCAGTTGCAGGCAGAACTTAGTTCAATCGAAAACGACATCGAAAAATCTAGAAGATATTACAACGGAACCGTGAGAGAAAATAACACTTTGGTAGAATCTTTTCCTAGTAATATCGTCGCTAATATGTACAAATTTGAAAAAGCCAAATTCTTTGAGCTTGAAAATGTTGCAGAAAGGGAAGTTCCAATGGTGAAATTTTAAAGAATGAAAAATATATTTGCGTTTCTTTTTATTATTGTATTTTCCTTTAATTATGCTCAGGAAGCAGAAGGTGCTCAAACTGTGAGTTTAGAATCTGGTACTTCTTATGAAGGTTCTGAAAGGATCATTTCGTTTTATGCAGATATTAATGTTGATAAAAATTCTGGATTAAGCATTACTGAAAAAATAAAAGTACACAGTCTTGGAGATAAAATTAAAAGAGGGATTTTCCGGTCTCTTCCACTGACAAGAAATCTTAATAATACCAGACAGAAAGTGCAATACGACATTATTTCTGTGAAGAAAAATGGGGTAGATGAAGATTATCATGAAGAATTTGAAGATGGTACTGTTAAAATTTATGTTGGAAATAAAGACGTCATTTTAGAACCGGGCGATTATGACTATGAAATAAAATATACGACAGAAAAGCAAATTGGCTTTTTCCCTAAATATGATGAACTTTACTGGAATGTGAATGGCAATGACTGGGATTTTCCGGTGGACAGTATTTCGGCGAGAATCAATCTCCCTGAAGGTGCGCAAATTCTTCAGAACTCGTGTTACAAAGGATCTTACGGAAGTAATTCTCAGGATTGTACTGCCAATATTTTATCAAAATATTCCATTGAATGGAGTGCAGAAAATCTAAGTTCCGGTGAGGGTTTGACGGTTGCTGTAGGTTTTAAAAAAGGTGTGATGGTTCCTCCGCCACCGCCAACTTTTCTTGAGAAGTTCGGGATTTTAATTGCAGGAGTTCTTATATTTTTAGGTTTACTGTTTTATTATTATTCAACCTGGAGAAAGTATGGTGTAGATCCTGAAAAACCCGTTGTTTATCCACAATTTAATTCACCCGACGATCTTTCGCCGGCTTCATTGGGATATATTCAGAATGAAAGTTTTAAAAATAAATTTCTTACCGCAGCCATAGTCAATTTGGCTGTGAAAGGATATGTTCAGATTATTGAGGGTGCAGATTCTGGAATTTTGGGTTTATTTAAATCAAAAATTTACACTGTCAAAAAACTCATAGAACCAGATCAAACGTTACCGAAAGAGGAAATTGGTTTGATGAACAGTCTTTTTACAATCGGCAAAGACATTGTTACTTTTAATGGAGAATATGATCCTAAAGTTCACAATGCGGTAAGTACTTTCCAGTCATCAATGAGGTTTCAGCACGATTCTTTCTTAAAGGAAGGTAATAATTCTAAGAAACTGATATCTCCCATTCTGATTATTTTGTCTGTATATTTCTTAGGATTATTTTTGAGTTTCAGGATTTTCCCAGAGTTCGAGAAAGTTTTTTTAGGGATTTTTATTCTTGCGATGCTAACGGTATTTTTTATAGTTGCGGTTGTCTTGTTTAAATTCTTTCCGGGTTTATTTAAAGTTTTTCTGGCGTTCCCAGTGATTGCCTTCGTGCTTTTGGCGATACTCATTCATAATGAAAGTGATTTTACGATTGACAATAACTTCAATGTTTGCTACATTTTTATTATTTTGAGCAGTATGTTTTTAGTGATTTATCAGTTTTTGATTAAACGGCCGTCAGAAGAAAAACTTCGGAAAAAATCGCTCATTGAAGGTTTCAAAATGTACATGGGTGCAGCAGAAAACGAACAGATTAAATTTCATAATCCACCCGAAATGACTCCGCAGTCTTTTGAAAAACTACTCCCTTTTGCGATGGTTTTAGGAGTTGATGAGATTTGGGGGAAGAAATTTGATGATTTACTTCAAAAAATGTCTGCCGAATATCAAAGCAGTTGGTATGTCGGCTCATCTATGAATCATTTTGCCATGTCGAATGTTCTAAATTCAAGCTTAACCAATTCTATACAGTCTTCATCAACGCAACCTTCAAGTTCTGGCAGCAGTTCCGGTTCTGGATCAGGTGGGGGTGGTTTTTCCGGCGGCGGCGGTGGCGGCGGCGGCGGTGGCGGCTGGTAAAATAACAGTTATGAAAAAGTTGATTCAAATATTTGCGGTACTATTCTGCTTTCTCACATTTGCACAAGACGACTATGTTTTATCGCCTTCCAGCGCTGTTGCAACAGATGTAATTGAACCTGAAGCTGATCAAGAAAGAATTATTTCATTTAATTCAAATATTTCTATTGCAGAAAATGCAGATGTCACCGTTACAGAAATAATTAAAGTATTTGCAAACGGAGGTGCAATTAAAAGAGGTATTTTCCGCGCATTGCCAACTGTAAGAAATATTAACGGTGGGAAGATTGATATTGATTACAAAATTATTGCTGTAGAAAGAGAAGGAGCGAAAGAGCCGCACCACAGCAAAAAAGAAAATGGAGTATTCACGATCTACATTGGTGATAAGGATTATCAACTAAGTTCCGGCATTTATACTTATAAAATTGTTTACAAAACGCAAGATCAAATAGGTAAATTTAAAGGGTACGATGAATTTTACTGGAATGTCAATGGTACAGACTGGGATTTTCCTGTAGAAAATATTCAGGCAACGATTCACCTTCCCAAAAATGCAGATATTCTTCAAAACTCATGTTATACCGGGCTTCATGGAAGTAAAGATAAAAACTGCACGAGTAACAAAATATCTTCCACGGAAATTGTTTTTAAAGCTAACGATTTAAAAGAAAATGAAAATCTTACAGTTGCTGTGGGATTTAAAAATGGAGTTTTAAAAGAACCTTCTTCTTTTTTTAAATGGATGAGGAGAAATTTAGAAAGTCTGCCATTATTTTTGGTTGGAATTTATCTGCTGTTTTTTTACTACAGAAACTGGAAAAAACACGGAGTAGATCCCGAAAAACCAGTGGTAATTCCCCAGTTTAATGCTCCTGGAAACTTGTCTCCCGCATCTCTGGGTTATATTGATAATGGTGTATTTGATGCCAACCTGGTTACCGCGAGTCTTGTAGATTTATCAATAAAAGGCTTGGTGGATATTGATGAGGTAAAAGATAGTAAGGAAACTTTTCTGTCGCGAATATTTATTTTGAAAAAATTAAAAATAGGCTCTCACGATTTACAAAGTGATCAGAAATTACTTTTAAAACAGATTTTTGGAGAGCAAGATACGATATCTGTCGACGGTAAATACAATTCAAATCTTAAGGACGCTATTGAAGATTTTGAAGAAGAGATCGTTACGGAGAATAAAATTTACGTCCAAAACAACTCAAATATAAAGTTGGTGTACAAAGCTCTTAAAATTATTGTCGTGAGTTTTTTCCTTGCGCTGATTATTCATTCGTTCTTTTACCGGAGTTTTGAGGTTTTAGGAATGACGGCTGTAATGAGTGTGTTTGCAGGATTATTTGCAGCAATATTAGTGGTTATATGGGAAGACAGAAATAAAGTTGTATTTTATGTTGTTCTGTTTTTTGCCTGTGCTGTTATCATTCCTTTTTTCGTGATGGCATTTTCAGAGTCTTCCGAACTATCATCATTTCAGTCAAATTGTTATAAATTCCTTATATTTTCAATTGCTTCACTGTTTGTCTTCAGATATTTTATAAAAAGTCCGAGTAGAGAAAAATTAAAAATGGAATCTGAAATTGCAGGCTTTAAGATGTACTTGAGTGCAGCCGAAGAAAATCAGTTGAAATTTCATAATCCTCCGGAAATGACGACCGATGTTTATGAAAAATTTCTTCCCTATGCAATCGTTTTTGGAGTAGAAGGAATTTGGGGCAAAAGATTTAGAAATAAATTACAGGATAGCATAGATTCTCAACCATTAGAAATCAAAAATCAGTTCGATTATAGCTTTGCCGATTCGTTCACAAGCACTTTGAAAGGATCTACGGTGTCTCCTGTAAGCAGTTTTTCTTCATCTTCATCCTCATCCTCAAGTTCTTCAGGCAGTTCTTCGTATTCAGGCGGCTCCGACTCAAGTGGTTCTTCCGGCGGAGGTTCTTCCGGCGGCGGCGGAGGTGGCGGTGGCGGTGGCGGCTGGTAATCTGTCGTGCAAAAAATTATAAAATAATGTCAAATTATCTATAATTAAATATAAAAGCGTTCAGAAAATTACTTCTAAACGCTTCTTTTATTATTAGTTGAGTTATTACCTTAATTGTAATTTTGTCTAAACTTAAATTCTTTCAATATCGGCACCTATCGCCTTCAATCTTCCATCAATATTTTCGTAACCACGGTCGATCTGTTCAATGTTGTGAATGATAGATTTTCCTTCTGCAGATAATGCCGCAATCAAAAGTGCATTCCCTGCTCTGATGTCCGGAGAAACCATTGTTGTTCCACGAAGAGGTGATTCCTGATTCAAACCAATAACGGTTGCTCTGTGAGGATCGCACAAAATAATTTGTGCACCCATATCTATTAATTTATCAACAAAGAATAATCTCGATTCAAACATTTTCTGATGTACCAGAATACTTCCTTTTGCCTGTGTTGCCACTACCAGAATGATAGAAAGTAGATCCGGAGTAAATCCCGGCCAAGGCGCATCGGAAATCGTAAGAATAGATCCGTCAATAAATTTCTGAATTTTATAATGTTCCTGAGAAGGAATGTAAATATCATCTCCGCTTTGTTCAAGCTCAATTCCCAGTTTTCTAAATGTATTTGGAATAACACCAAGTTGATTCCAGTTTACATTTTTAATGGTAATTTCAGATTTTGTCATGGCTGCAAGACCAATCCATGAACCAATTTCTACCATATCGGGAAGCATTGTGTGTTCTGTGCCGTTCAGTTCCGAAACCCCTTCAATAGTCAGTAAGTTTGAACCGATTCCTGAAATCTGAGCACCCATTCTGTTCAGCATTTTACATAGTTGCTGAAGATAAGGTTCACAGGCTGCGTTGTATATTCTTGTTTTTCCTTTTGCTAAAGCTGCTGCCATCACGATGTTTGCAGTACCTGTAACGGAAGCTTCTTCAAGAAGGATAAATTTTCCGTTAAGCTCTTTCGCTTTTAGTGAATAGAAAAATTCATTTTCGTCATAGTGAAATTCTGCACCCAGTTCTACCAAACCCTGGAAGTGAGTGTCAAGTCTTCTTCTGCCAATTTTATCACCTCCCGGAGTTGGCATGTAAGCTTCGCCGTAACGAGCCAGCATTGGTCCCATCAGCATGATCGATCCTCTAAGTTTTGCTCCGTCTTTTTTAAATTCGTTTGATTTAATATAATCGAAATTGACATGATCTGCCTTAAAGGTAAAGTCGCCATGTGCATTTTTGGTTATTTTTACACCAAAATCGCCTAAAATCTCAATCAATCTGTTGACATCATGAATATCCGGAATATTCTTTATTCTTACCTCTTCATCCGTTAATAAAACCGCGCATAAGATTTGAAGAGCTTCATTTTTTGCTCCTTGTGGAGTGATTTCACCTTGCAGTCTCTTTCCTCCTCTTATTTGAAATGTCCCACTCATTATCTTCTATTCTTATTATTGTTGTTATTTGTAAATCTTCTTTTGTTTAGATTGTTGTTAGTATTTCCCTGATTCCTGTTATTGTTGTTGTTCTTGTTAAGATTATTACGGTTGGCTGTAGCGTAATAGATTTTGCTTTTTTCAAGAGATTCAATATTCGTTAAATCAAGTCTGTTTGATGATAGTTCTTTCAGATGACGGAAGATCACATCATCGGTTACATGTTCTTTATTATAAACATTGTAAGATTTCTTCATGTTATTGGCAATCACTTCGATCAAGGCTTCTTTTTCGTCGCCTGGTTCCAGCTCGATTGCTTTCTCTATCAATTGAAGGATACTTTTTCCATAAAATTTAAAATCACCCTGAAGTTTAGGGTATTCCATTCTTTTTGGTTTTTCCTCAAGTTCTTCTTTGGTAGGGAAAGGATAAACGGGATCGATATCCAGATCATGTTTAGCCAAAATATATAAATGATCCCAAAGTTTATGTTTATAATTGTCTTCGTCGCGTAGTTGTGGGTTTCTCTGACCCATAAAATCAATGATTGCCATTGCCATATCGTTTCTCTCTTCTTTCGTAGAAAGCTCCTTGCAACGCTCAACCAGTTGTTGTATAATTCTGCCATATTCAGGCATATTAAGCTGAGTTCTTTGGGTATTGTATTCCATAATATGCAAATATATGGATTAATAAAAAATATGGCTCCAAAATGTGAAAAGTTTATGGTTTTTTAATAAAAATTTTAAAACAATTTGTACATCAATACTCACAAGTCAGTAAAAAATTTTCTGCATTATGAAATTTATTCAGCAAAATGTGTAATTTAGTTGTCAGTTTAATAATTAAAACAATTTTATATGAAAAAAACACATTTATTAGCTTCCCTTGTGGTTTTAGGGTTTATAAATTCTTGCCAGAATAGTGATGAAGCGATTGGTGAAACTCCAGAACAATTAGAAGTACATGACAAAATAGTGAATGTTACTACCCATGACGGAAAACCATTCAGTACAGGAAATTCTTCTTCTGCTAATGGAAAGTTTGTTGCCGGACCCGGTGGAGGAGTTATGATGCAGGGCTTTTATTGGGATGTTCCGGATGGCGGAATCTGGTGGAATACCGTCAAAGACAAAGTGACCGATTGGTCAAATGCAGGAATGAGCGCAATTTGGCTTCCCCCGGCTTCAAAAGCGCAAAATGGTGCGTATTCTATGGGTTACGATCCTACAGATTATTACGATTTTGGAAATTACAATCAAAACGGAACTGTAGAAACCCGTTTCGGTTCAAAGACTGAATTGGAAGGATTAATTACAAAAGCACATGCAGAAAATATGCAGGTGTATGCCGATATTGTTATTAATCACAACAGTGGTGGGCAATCGCAGGCCAATCCTTTTACAGGAACAAACACATGGACTGATTTTTCGGGTGTAGCTTCAGGGAAATTTCAGAGAGGTTACAATGATTTTTACAAAAATTCTTACGGAAACAATGACGAAGGCGCTTTCGGTGGTTTTCCAGATCTTTGTCATGCCAATCCTTACGTGCAAAATTGGCTGTGGGAAAGAGAAGATTCTGTCGGGAAATATTACAAAAATGTAATGAAATTTGATGGTTGGAGGTTCGATTATGTTAAAGGTTTCGGACCGTGGGTTGTCAATAACTGGAACTCAAATGTTGGAGGATTTTCTGTCGGCGAATTATGGGATTCAAATGTTAATACTCTTGAATGGTGGGCAAATAATGCCAACAGTTCGGTATTTGATTTTGCCGCTTATTACAAAATGGATGAAGCTTTTGATAACGGAAATTTAAATGTTTTGAACGACGACATGATGTGGAAGAGAAATCCTTACAAAGCGGTAACTTTCGTTTCAAATCATGACACAGATATTATTCATAATAAAAATTTGGCGTACGCTTACATTTTAACTCATGAAGGATATCCTACAATTTTTTACAGAGATTATGAAGAATGGCTGAACAAAGAAAAGATGAATAATCTGATCTGGATTCATAATAATAAAGCAACAGGAAATACCTCAATTCTTTACACCGACAATGATGAATATATTGCAAGAAGAAACGGCTACAACGGAAATCCGGGATTGGTTGTTTACATCAATAGTTCTTCAAACTGGCAGGAACGATGGATTCAGACCAATTGGGCAAGTCAGCAAATCAAAGATTTTACAGGTAATTCTTCGTGGTATCCTACAACACAGGGAGACAAATGGGTGAAAATTCAATGTCCGCCAAACAGTTATTCGGTTTGGTCATTAAATCAATAATTTTAGAAATTTATAAATCAAAAATCTGTGTAAATCAGTGAGTGAAAGTAGGCTGCTTCAATTGTGAGGCAGTCTTATTTTTTTATCTTAAATTTCAATAAACTTTTTCCTTTCGTCAGGTGTTGGCAGATAACATTTTTGATTCGCCATTTTCATTCTGTTCTCCGAAATTTGATCATAAATCTTATCTCTCAAAAAAGATGGTAGCAGCTTTCCGATAACTGTAAGTTTGTAAATTCCTCCCAGTAAATTGGCGATTTTTAGAACGGCCTCAGATTTTGTAAGGTAATAACTTTTAAGTTTCCAAAGATACATGGTCTTGAATTGTTTCGTTTCGAGACCTCTCTCAGAAAGAAACTTCTGCCCGAATGGTGATTGTAGAGAAGCAAACATAAACTGATCATTTTTATCTCTTTCCAAAATCCACTGAACCCAAAAATTGCAAACACCACATTCTCCGTCAAAAAAAACAATGTGTTTATCGTTCCATTTTTCCTGCATAATTTATTGCATTTTAATTTTGGTATCTTCTATTTGTTTCTTAAAATAAACAACAAGTTCTTTCCTTTGCTGATCCGTAAGTTTTGCGTCCTGATGACCAATATAATAAGATTCTAAAGGCATTTCAGCAGTTTCAATCATTTCAATACATTCTTCCATTTTATGAATCTGTCTCTTAGGTTCGTACATTGCGAATGTGGAGAAATTCAAATTTTGTCTCCCTTCATCGATATGATTTTTTAAAAACCATGAAGAAGGAGCAATATTTGAATACCAAGGATATCGCGTTTCATTAGAATGACAATCATAGCAAGAATTACTAATGAGTTTTGTGATGTTTTCCGGCGTGTTTTTAATTTTCAGAAAATCCATTCCTTCATTCACCGGCGGATTGGTTTTATCAATAGGGAAAAACTGAATGATGATAAATGCAACCAACAATATTGTAA
Source organism: Chryseobacterium sp. CY350 (assembly GCF_027945075.1). Classification (NCBI taxonomy): domain Bacteria; kingdom Pseudomonadati; phylum Bacteroidota; class Flavobacteriia; order Flavobacteriales; family Weeksellaceae; genus Chryseobacterium; species Chryseobacterium wangxinyae. The sequence goes on along the minus strand of NZ_CP116034.1, from coordinate 1,915,758 downwards.
GTATTTTTTTCATAGCTAAATCAATATACGGGATTTTGATTAAATCAAATCTCATGCATAGCTATAAATTTATGAAAAAATTCTGAGTATAGGTTTGTGAATTAGATCTTTAAAAAAAGCTTTTCTATTTTTAAATAATAAAAACCTTATCTTTGCAAAAAAATTGGGCTCCAATAGTTGGAGTAACCCATTGATAATCTGATCCTGAGTATATCTCAAGGATTATTAAACATTTTTTATGTCAAATATTGTTGCAATCGTTGGGCGTCCCAACGTAGGAAAATCCACACTTTTTAATCGTCTGCTAGAAAGAAGAGAAGCTATCGTAGATTCTACTTCCGGAGTTACCAGAGACCGTCATTACGGAAAATCTGACTGGAGTGGTGTAGACTTTACTGTGATTGATACAGGTGGATACGAAGTAAATAGTGAAGACGTTTTTCAGGAAGAAATATCAAAACAGGTGCAGCTTGCAATTGATGAAGCTACTTCTATCATTTTTATGATGAATGTAGAAGAAGGTCTTACCGATACAGATATTGAGATTCATGAAATGTTAAGGAGAGCTAAAAAACCTGTCTATCATGTGATTAACAAGGTAGATTCTTCGAAAGAAGAATTGGCGGCTACAGAATTTTATCAGCTGGGAATCGAAAAATACTACACTTTATCTTCGGCTACAGGTTCGGGTACAGGTGAGATTCTTGATGCTGTGATAAATGATTTTCCAACAACTGATTATAAAGATCCTTTTGAAGGTCTTCCAAAAATCACGATTGCAGGTCGTCCGAATGTAGGAAAATCTACTTTAACTAACGCTTTGCTTGATGCAGAAAGAAATATTGTAACAGATGTTGCAGGTACCACAAGAGACAGTATTCAGACACTTTATAATAAATTTGGTCATGAGTTTGTGTTGGTAGATACTGCCGGAATGCGTCGTAAATCAAAGGTAAATGAAGATCTGGAGTTTTATTCTGTAATGAGATCAATTCGCTCCATCGAATATTCTGATGTGGTGATCATCATGGTAGACGCAACATTGGGTTGGGAATCTCAGGATATGAATATTTTTGGTCTGGCTCAGAAAAACAGAAAAGGTATCGTTATCGTTGTCAACAAATGGGATCTGATTGAAGATAAAACGACAAATACCGTAAGAGATTTTGAGCAGTCTATCAAAGAAAAAATTGGTCAGTTCAGTGATATTCCTATTCTTTTTGTTTCCGCTTTGACGAAGCAGAGAATCTTAAAAGCTGTAGAAATGGCAATGGTTGTTTACGAAGATCGTAAAAAGAAGATCAAAACTTCAAAATTAAATGAAGTAATGCTTCCTGTTTTCGAACGTACACCGCCGCCTGCGAACAAAGGAAAATTCATTAAAATTAAATATTGTGTGCAACTTCCAACGCCTTCACCGCAATTTGTATTTTTCTGTAATCTTCCTCAGTATGTGAAAGAGCCATACAAAAGGTTTACAGAAAACCAACTTAGAAAAGAATTTGGCTTTACAGGAGTTCCGATCGAAGTATATTTCAGACAAAAATAATCGTAATTATTTGCGATTTTAAATCATACAAACAAATCCCTCTCAGTAATTTTCTGAGAGGGATTTTTATTTTAAATTTCATAGTTTTGTGAGCAGAATATTCAAAAATTATGACGGTAGAGCTTTCAAAAACTTTTTCTTTGGTTAATTCGTGGATTAACGAACTTCGAAATGTAGAAATTCAGCACGATCGAATGAGATTTCGTAGAAATATGGAGCGAATTGGTGAAATTTCGGCCTTTGAAATCTCCAAAGATTTAGAAACAAAGGAAATTGAAATTCAGACTCCTTTAGATAAAATAAAAGTTCACGAAATTGCCGTTCAACCGGTTATTACTACCATTTTAAGAGCCGGGGTACCTTTATTTGAAGGAATTTTAAATTATTTTGACAAAGCAGATTGTGGTTTTGTAGCCGCTTACAGAAAACATGATGCCAATGATTATTTCTCAATCAAACAGGATTATCTTACCTGTCCGAATATTGAAGGACGGCCTTTGATTGTTGCAGACCCGATGTTGGCAACCGGAGCATCGTTAATCGAAGCCATTAAAGATCTTTTGACCAACGGAACACCTTCTCAGTTACACATCGTTGTGGCAATTGCCTCCCGACAAGGTGTAGAAACCATTGAAAAAGCTTATCCACAGGCAAAAATTTGGGTTGGAGCCATTGATGAAAATTTAACAACGAAAGGTTATATAACGCCGGGTTTAGGTGATGCCGGAGATTTGAGCTATGGTGAAAAACTGCAGCGATAATTGATGTAGATGAAAAAAAGTTTGATATTGAAAATCGTTAAAGAATTTCTGTACGGAGTTCTTCAAGTTTCTTTAGGGAGTGTCGAAACTAATTTTGGCGTTGCTGTATTTCTTTTAATTGGAGGAATTGTTTTCCTCATAATCCCTGCTGACGAAAAGCCAGCAGTATTTTATTTTTTTGGAATCTTACTTATATTCTTTTCGATCAGAATATTTTATTTATGTACAAAACAAATAGTAAATAAGGATAAAGATTAATTTATATTAAATTTTGCACTCTCGCAGTAAAATCCTTCCGCTCATCATTCATCAACCGCCATCACCAAAATACTCACTTTATTATTTCCTGCTTTCAAAATTTCCCAGGCAATTGTAGCCAAAGTATTTCCTGTGGTGAAAACATCATCAATTATTAAAATATGCTGATTGGAAACGTTTTTAATTAAAGAAAAAGTATGTTGGGTTTCAAGACGGTGTTTTTTATCTTTTAACGCTTGAGCCTTTGAGTAATGGTTTCGCTTAAATAAATGATGATCAAACGGAATAGTATGAAAATCTGAAAGTACTTTTGTAAACAGATGCAATTGATTATACCCTCTCTCTTTCTCTTTTTTGGGATGAAGAGGTACGGTTACCAACAAATCAGGTTTTTCGTTTTTAAAATCCAAACGCTCAATTACCCAATCTGCAAGAATTTTTCCTGTCGTTTCGCGACTTCTGTATTTTAACTCATGAATGATTTTCCGACTGAGATTTTCTTGTTCAAACTGCATCAATGCATAAGCGTTCTCGATCGGAAACAGCAATTTGCATTTTTCTTTTAAACTGTTTTCTTCAGAATATTCAAAATGAGTAAAATGAATTTGTTCAAAACAGAGATTACAGACAAGCAGTTTGCCATTGATAATTCTGTTACAGTGAATGCAGCGATTCGGAAAAAATATATCTAAAATCATTTGTGTGTGTCTGAGTGTAAATTTAATGAAAATATCATATTCCAGCATTACGATTGAAACTCTGGTTTTTTAATCAAATTCTATATCTTTGCAATATGATACGTATTACAAAAATTTTTACATTCGAGACAGCTCATGTTTTATACAATTATGATGGGAAATGTAAAAATATGCACGGGCATTCTTACAAACTTTTTGTTACCGTAAAAGGAAAACCGATCAATGATCTGGAAAATCCTAAGAACGGTATGGTAGTAGATTTCGGAGATATTAAAGCCATTGTAAAAGCTGAAATCGTAGATGTTTGGGATCATTCGGTGTTGATCAACGGGGTTTCTCCGCATAGAGAAATGGGAGAGGAATTAGAAAATAAAGGTCAGAAAGTGATTTACTGCAACTTTCAGCCAACTTGTGAAAATATGTTGTACGCAATTGCTGCAAAAATAAAATCAAAACTTCCTGCGGATGTTTCTTTGGCTTATTTAAAACTTCACGAAACAGAAAACTCTTACGGAGAGTGGTTTGCAGAAGATAACCAATAATTTTTCTGAATTTAAAAGTAAAGAGTGCTAAAAACGACCATCAATTTAGAACCCGGAAAAAAGGTGTACTTTGCATCAGATCAGCATTTTGGTGCTCCCGATCCGAAACAGAGCAAAATTCGGGAAGAAAAATTTATCCGTTGGATGAATGAGATCAAAGAAGATGCTCAGGTTTTGTTTTTGATGGGTGATTTATTTGATTTTTGGCACGAATGGAAGCATGTCATTCCGAAAGGTTATGTGCGAGTTTTGGGGAAAATTGCTGAATTGAAAGATAGCGGCGTTCATGTTTATTTTTTTGTCGGAAATCATGATCTTTGGATGAAAGACTATCTTGAAGAAGAAATTGGCTGCACTGTTTTCTATAAAAAGCAATATTTTGAAATCGCCGGAAAACAGTTTCTTTTAGCTCATGGTGATGGTTTGGGACCAGGTGACAAAGGCTATAAAAGAATGAAAAAAGTCTTTACAAATCCTGTTGCACAGTGGTTTTTCAAATGGCTTCATCCTGATATTGCAATGAAAGTGGCTCTGTATCTTTCACAGAAAAATAAAATGATTTCAGGAGATGAAGACAAAGCTTTTTTGGGAGAAGATAAAGAGTTTCTGATCATTTACTCCAAAGAAAAGCTGAAAACTGAAAAAATTGATTACTTTATCTATGGTCACCGACATCTGCCAATGGTATTAGATTTAAGTGAAAATTCAAAGTACATCAATCTTGGGGACTGGATCTCTTATTTCACTTACGGAGTTTTTCGACATGATTTTGAATTGAAAACTTTTGAACAGAAATAAAAAAAATTACCTCCGAAGAGGTAATTCCGAATAACAGTTTCTACGGCTGTTATTTCTAATCCATATTCCGCAGATTGACTTGCAATAAACCGACCAACCTGATCATTTATAGATTAATAAACTGTAAAGTTTTCATTATAATGTTGTAAGTGATTCATAATGAATCAATAAAGTTTAAAAAATATTACGTTGATAAGTATATTTGATATCACAACCGAGCAGGAGTTTGAAAATCTGGCGCTGACGACTTTTCGCTACCAGTATAAAAACATAGAAGTCTACAGAAAATTTGTAGATTATCTCAATATTGATGTTGAAAAAATAATGTCATTAGATAAAATTCCTTTTTTGCCGATCGAAATGTTTAAAAATCATCAGATCTTAGACAAAAATATCTCTACTGATCTGTATTTTCAAAGTTCAGGAACTACTCAGATGAATTTGTCTAAACATTTCATCGCAGACGAAAACATTTATCAGGAAAGTATTTACAAGAGTTTTGAGCAATTTATAGGAAAGCCGGAAGATTATATTTTTCTTGGATTGTTGCCAAGTTACCTCGAAAAACAGAATTCTTCGCTGATCTATATGGTAGATTTTCTAATGAAAAAATCTGGCAAACCGGAAAATGGATATTTCCTTTACAATCACGCAGATTTATTCAACCTTTTAAATGAACTGAAAGACAAAAAAGTCATTTTATTTGGTGTTTCATTTGCTCTTTTAGATTTTTTGGATTTCTGTAATTCAAATTCGCAGGCTCTGATAAAATCTAATAATTTGACAGTTATTGAAACAGGCGGAATGAAAGGGAGGAAAGAAGAAATGACGAAAGACGAACTTTTAAAAATTCTTCAGAACGGTTTTAGTACTGAACAAATATATTCAGAATATTCGATGACAGAATTGCTTTCGCAGGCCTATTCTTTGGGCAAAAATATTTACAAATGTCCGAATTGGATGCGGGTTTTGATACGAAATGCCGAAGATCCTTTCGGATATGAGAAAGCCGGGAGAACGGGAGCTGTCAACATAATTGATCTGGCAAATATTCATTCGTGTTCGTTTATTGCAACACAGGATTTGGGTAAATTATTGATTGAAGATCATAAGAAATTTCAGGTTTTGGGAAGAATTGATCATTCGGATATTCGGGGATGTAGTTTGTTGGTGAGTTGATGGGTTTGAGAGTGGGAGAATAAGAGAGAGTTTTAGGGATTGTGATCTTTGCTGAGTGACACGCCTTTGCTTACGAAAAAATATTCTCAATACTTAAAAAAAATCTTAGCAAACTTTGCGTTAAAAATTTAAAGGCATTAAAAGTGTTAAAAATAGAAGAATTAGTTCACGCTTACATTCACACAAACTGTGATTTTGAAAAAGAAATTGTTTTGAGCAACCATTTTCATTCAGATTGGGAAGCAGATATTTTGATTATTGATTTTGAAGGATTCAGTCACGAAATTGAAATTAAACTTTCAAAAAGTGATTTTAAAAATGATTTTAAAAAATCGTACGTCAATGCTAAAACTGGTGAGAAGTTTCTGAAGCATGATAAAATATGTTGTGGCGATTATCCGTGCAACTCATTCAGTTTTTTGCTTCCGATGGGAATGATTGAGCATGCTCAGATTCCGGAACATTGTGGAATTATTGAATTTTACCACAATGCTGATACTTGGGAAACAGAATTTTATCTCATTCGGAAACCCAAAAAAGTACACGAAGATTCTTATTGGAAACTGAATGATAAAGATCTTTTTATCAGAAAAATGGCCTTAAACTTACTCCAGCGAAAAATGGAGATTAAAGGAAAACATGAAGAGCTTATCTTCAAAAACCCTTTTGAAATAAAGAAATTAAAATAGAAAATCCTGTCAAAAGACAGGATTTTGATATATCTGTATTTATTATTTTGCCTGTTCAGGTCTTTCCATCAATAAATTATAGGTAAAAGCTGCTGCAACTCCTCCTAAAACCGGAGCAACAACGAATAACCATAATTGTGAAAGAGCAGCACCACCCGCAAAAATTGCAGGACCGATACTTCTTGCAGGATTTACAGAAATTCCGGTCACTTTAATGCCTACAATATGAATTAAAACCAAAGAAAATCCGATCGCCAAACCCGCAAAGCCGCCATTGATATTTTTTGTAGAAGTTGATCCCAAAATTACCATAAGGAAAATAAAGGTAAAGATAAATTCTGCTACAAAAGCTGCTGTTGTATTGTAAGCATCAAGATATCCCGTTCCCCAACCGTTGGAACCCAAGGCCCATTCTTTCATTTCTGCACCGGGATGATTCATGAAAATTATATAAAGAATTCCTGCTCCGATGATAGCGCCAATAATCTGCGCAATAATATAGCGGATGGCTTCATCCATTTTCATTCTTCCGGCAGCAACCATTGCAATTGAGATCGCGGGATTGATGTGACATCCTGAAATATGACCAATTGCGTAAGCCATAGCAACTACACTGAGACCGAATGCGAAAGAAATTCCCAGAAGTCCGACTCCTGTAGTGCCGTCTGCGCCCGCAATTACTGCGCTTCCGCATCCCATTAGAACAAGTACCATGGTACCGAGCATTTCTGCAACAAATTTTGAAGTTTTTGAAATCATCTTTTAATGTATTTTAAATTGTTGAGCGAATGTACAAAAATTAATTATTCATAATTATGGTTAATAAATTTAATTTTAAATAAATAATATTATATTTTATTAGATTTAGTTATAATTATTTTATATATCATTGATTATATTTCAATCATAATATTTTATGTCGTTTTATTAAATTAATATCTTTGGCAATAACAAAATCTCTGTTTTTTACGTTTAAAATTTGAAAATAGTTTCTATGAGGAAGTTTTTATACATTATAATACTGGCTTTTTATCAGTTTGCCCAAGGTCAGGCATCGAAGAAAACATTGCCATGCTATGATCTCACCGAGGTTTTGAAAGTTGAGCCTACCGCACTTTATAAACCTCATTTGGATGCTTCGAAAAGTTTTAATGTAAATATTCTGAAAAACACATCAAACGTTCAGAAATATATCAATAAAGGTAAATTTCACACTATCAATAAGACAGGAAAAGGATATAGAGTGCAAAAATTAGATTATAGCAGGCCATACCTGGTTTCTAAGGCAAAAAAAACTTTAGAAAAAATAGGAGCTAGATTCAGCAAAGAAACAAAAGGGCGCACATTTACTGTTTCTTCTATTACCAGAACGCTGGAAGATCAATGCAGATTAAGAAAAGTTAATACCAATGCGTCTTTAGGAATCAGCTCGCACAATTACGGTAATTCTTTTGATATTTCATATGTAAGATTTAATAATAAATTGAGACCAGATGAGAAAATGGAAGCCGCACTTGAAAAAGTTTTAAAATATTACGTCAATGCAGGGCAGATTTTTTACATCAAAGAGAGGCAGCAAAGCTGTTTTCATGTGACGGTTCGGAATTATTAAATTTAAAGTCTTTTATTTTGCGTATTTTTGCACCCGAAAAATATTCAGTATACATTATTCATCATTAATTACTCATAAAGATGCTTTCGGTTCAAGGTTTAGGTTTACATCATTCGGGAAACTATCTGTTTCAAAACGTCAATTTCACCATCAAAAAGGATGATAAAGTTGGTTTGGTCGGTAAAAACGGAGCGGGGAAATCCACTTTGTTAAAAATGCTTTCCAAAGAAATCACTTTTTACGAAGGCGTGGTCGTTCCGGAAGGTAATATTACGATCGGCTTTCTGAAGCAGGATCTGGATTTCGTGAAGGGTAGAACCGTTTGGGCAGAGACTATGCAGGCTTTTGAGCAGATTAATGCATGGAAAAATGAGTTGGAAGAAGTTAACCATCAGTTGGCAACAAGAACCGACTATGAAAGTGATGCTTATACGGATATCATCAACAAAATGACGGAGCTGAATGATCTTTTGATGCATCATGACGCGTATAATCTGGAAGGTGATATTGAAAAAGTATTGTTTGGTTTAGGTTTTAAAGCCGATGATTTTCAAAAAATAACTGATGAATTTTCAGGAGGCTGGAGAATGAGAATTGAACTGGCAAAATTGCTTCTTCAGAAAAATGATCTGATGCTTCTCGATGAGCCTACCAATCACCTGGATATGGAATCGATCATTTGGCTGGAAAACTTTTTGAAAGATTATCCAGGAGCAATCGTTTTGGTAAGTCACGATAAACAGTTTATGACCGCAGTTTGTAACAGGACTTTTGATGTAAACAACAGAAAAGTAGATGATTATAAGACTAATTATACTAAATATCTGGTAATGCGGGAAGAACGTCGTGAAAAACTGATTCAGGCTAAAAAGAATCAGGATGCGGAGAAGAAGCAAATGGAAGATAACATTAATAAGTTTCGTGCAAGTGCCACCAAAGCATCTTTTGCGCAGTCGCTTATTAAAAAATTAGATAAAATTGACCGTATTGAAGTTGATAACGAAGACGTTTCTAAATTTAATATCCGTTTTCAACAGTCTGTTGTTCCTGGGAAAGTGATTTTCGAAGCAGAACATTTAGGAAAAGCGTACGGTAAAAAGCAGATTTTTGATGAGGTAGACTTTATTGTTCAAAGAGGTGACAGAATTGCGCTTCTTGGGCAAAACGGACAGGGAAAAACAACTTTAGCCAAAATTCTTGCAGGAGATATTAAAGATTATTCTGGAAGTTGGAACTTAGGCCACAATGTAAATATCGGTTATTTTGCACAAAATCAGGAAGAGGTTTTAACACCGAATAAAACTGTTCTGGAAGAAGCTGAAGATTCTGCAACCGAAGAAACGAGACCGAGAGTAAGAGATTTGTTAGGATCTTTCTTATTTCAGGGTGAAGCGGTGAATAAAAAAACGAAAGTACTTTCCGGAGGAGAAAGAAACCGTTTGGCGCTTTGTAAATTATTGCTCCGTCCGTTCAACACGTTGATTATGGATGAGCCTACCAATCACCTTGATATTCAATCTAAAGAGATTATCAAACTGGCTCTACAGAAATTTGAAGGTACTTTAATCGTTATTTCTCACGACAGAGAATTTTTACAGGGACTTTGTGATAAAATTTATGAATTCCGTGACGGACATATGAAAGAATTCTTAGGAAGTGTGAATGAATATCTTGAATTCAGACAAAAAGAATCAATCAGAGAAATTTCTGCCGAAAAAGCAAAACTTCATGACGAAGATGCAAAGATTGTGGAAAAAGCTAAAGCAGAAGAAAAACAAGCCAAAGCTGAGATAAAATCGACTGTCATCGTAAGCAAAGAGCAAAAAAATATTCAGAATAAAATAAAAAAAGTTGAAGAAAGAATTTCTGAACTGGAAACGGCAATAGAAACTATGGAAGCAACTTTCACTTCTGAAAATCCGTCTGACGAAACATTAGAAAAATACAATAAAACAAAAGAAGATCTTGACGCAGCATTGCAGGAATGGGAATATCTTGGAACTCAGCTTGAGTAATTTTATTTCTTTAAAAATATATGAAAGGATGGGTTTATAACTCATCCTTTTTTTGTGGAAGTTGTGCTGTTTTATCAGTTTCGTAAACATGGAATTTTATTAGGTGAATACAATCATCATAAATATCCATAATTTAATGTTTAATTAAAATCCTTTAAAATATTATTCTTATTTTTGCTAAATGATTTTCAAAGAAAGCAGAAATCTGAAAAGTTTCGTTTCCAAACTTCTGTTTGGGATCTACTTTTTTGCGTTGTTTTCTTCAAGTTTTCACAGTCATGAATCTTCAGATGTTTTTGTAGGATTTAATTTTAAAAAAACAGAAAACAACATTTCAAAATCTGATGCCAAAGAAAAAGCCGGTGACTGTCTGGCGTGTCATTTTTTGGCTACAGGAAATACTTTAGTTCCTGAAGAATTTAATTTTACTTTTGAAAATTACACTCAGGAAGTAGAACAGATTCTTACATTACAGGAAAAAATTTGGTCTCAAACCAAATATACTTTTCAACTTCGGGGTCCACCCACAATTTCTTAATTTCCAATTTACTTGCCGGATTTTTTGATTTAATTTTTAAAAATTAAATGTTTAAACGATATTTTGATTTTAAACCGCAAAATTTAAACATTAAGAAAGTGAAAATATTAAGTTTTTTTAAGCTTAATATCTAAAAGATATTGATAAGCGGTTCGCTTACTTCAAATTTATTTGAATCTTAAAAACCTTATTCACTTATCAATCTTAATGGTTCAAATTTGAAACTCAAGTTTTTTCATTAAATTTTTAATGAAAATATATTCAGAATATGAATGGCTGTGAGTTTTAATTTAAACAAAAAATCCAGTCAAATTTTTAAACAAACACAACTTTACAGGTGTTGCCAATCGCATCATTGTGTAAAGTCAATTCAAGCTATTTACAATGAAACTGATATATAGTTTATTACTGATCTTTTGTGGATTAGTAATTACAAACGCACAGAAAACTTTTTCTGTTCAGGGTACAGTTCAGGATTTCCACGACAAAACCATGCTCGAAAATGCTGTGGTCAAATTGGGAGATTTCACTGCCAAAACAGATAAAAACGGAAAGTTTTCTTTCAATAAAATTCCTGCGGGAAATTACAAACTCATTGCGAAGCATCCTGATTGTAATGATTATACTGAAAATGTAGGAGTTACGAAGGATGTTCATCTGTCGATTACGTTAGAACATCACGCTGGCGAAATCGAAACAGTGACCATTCATGGAAGTCATAAAACAAATGGTTCTTTAATAATTAAAACCCTTGACAAGTCTGAAATCGAAAGAAACACGACCGATAATCTTGGGAATTTATTATCAAAAATTTCTGGCGTTACTGCCTTAAAAACGGGTAATAATGTTTCAAAACCGGTTATTCACGGTCTTTACGGAAGCCGGATCGCTATTTTAAACAACGGAGTGAAACTTGCCGAGCAGGAATGGGGCGTTGAGCATGCGCCAAATGTTGATATCAACAACTTTCAACATATCGATGTCATTAAAGGTGCTTCGGCTTTGAAATACGGAAGCGATGCGATCGGAGGAGTTGTCGTCCTTGAGCCTGAGATTTTTCCTAAAAAAGATACAATTAAAGGTTCGATCGGTCTTTCGGGAATTTCAAATGGTAGAGGTTTAGCTCTTGATGTAGATGTTGCCAAGGTATGGAAAAACGGATGGGCGGTTAAATCTGGAGGAAGCATCAAAAAATTAGGCGATCAAAGTGCTCCGGATTATAACCTGAAAAACACGGGAATGGATTTTTCTTCCTTCAATTTCACGGTTCAGAATAATACATTTGAAAAAGGAATTTCATTTGATTATTATTTGACCAATCAGAATATAGGGATTTTAAGAGATTCTCACGTTTCTACAACGGGTGATTATGACAGAGCCATGACTGCAAGTATTCCTGTTTATTCGGGGAATTTCAGTTATGATATTGATAATCCGCGACAGGTGATTGAGCATCATATTGCTAAAGTTTCGGCCTTTAAAAGATTTTCAACGATCGGAAAACTTTCTGCAACGTACAGTTATCAGTACAATCACAGACAGGAGTACGACATCAGAAGAGGTGAATTGAAAGATACGCCTTCTCTGGATCTTGAATTGATGACGCATCAGTTTAATTTGAATGATTTACTGGAAAGAGAAAAATGGTCGTTAGAAACAGGTATTGACGGTAGTTTTCAAAACAATTATTCAGATCCTGCGACAAAAGCGAGACGTCTGATTCCTAATTATGACAAATATTCTGCGGGTGCTTATTCGGTTTTTAAATATAAAATTTCGAATCATTTTAATTTTGAAGCTGGAGCGAGATATGATTTCGCCCGTTATGATGTCACGAAATGGTATGACAAAAGCGATTGGGAAGGAAGATATGCCAACGTTTTTCCAGAATTTTATGTGAAAACTGATCAAAACAGAATTTTGACGCGTCCTCAATTAAACTATAACAATGTTTCTTTCAATGCAGGTCTGGAATATCATCCAGGTTCTGTATTTGATCTGAAATTTAATTATGCGAAAGTGGGAAGATCTCCGAATGTTGCAGAACTGTTTTCTGACGGATTGCATCATTCCGCAGGAATTATTGAAACCGGAGATATGGGATTGAAAAACGAACAGGGACATCAGTTTAATTTAACAGTGGATTCAAAATTCAATGTTTTGAGAGGGCTGAATATTTCTGTAAATCCTTATTTTTTCATTACTAAAAATTTCATTAATGAAGTTCCTGTTGGGATTAAAGGTACGATCAGAGGTGTTTTCCCGGAATGGGCGTATCAGCAGATTGATGCAAAAATGTATGGTCTGGATCTGGATGTGAATTTTAAACTTACAGATGATCTCACCTACGTTGGAAAGGGAAGTTATGTTTACGGACAAGACGAAACCAACAACGAACCATTAATTTTAATGATGCCTCCGAATTTCTCTAATGCATTGCAGTTCAAAAAAGAAAAATGGAATAACTTCTATTTTACTATTGAGAATCAAACCTCTTTAAAGCAAACTAGATTTCCTATCAGAAATGCAGACTTAGAAATTTACGAAAACGGAGAACTGACTGATAAAACAATTGATTTCAGTACTCCGCCAAACGGATATTCGCTCTGGAATATTCAGACGGGCGTTAATATTAGCAAAAATCTTTCTGCGGGTCTTATCGTGAATAATCTATTTAACACTTCATATAGAGATTATCTGAATCGTTTGAGATTCTTTGCGGATGAGGCAGGAAGAAACTTTATTTTAAACTTTAGATACAGATTCTAAAGATTTCAACAAATTATTCAATCAAATTTTACAAACTTAAATTTATCAAAATGAACAAATTATTTAGTACTAAAAATATCATCAAATTATTAGCTGTTTTATTCATCACAATTACGGTTGTTTCTTGTCAGAGAGACGGTTCGGCCGAAGAAGATGATCTTCCACAAGAAGAATTAACCAATATTATTTTATTAGTGAAAGAAGATTCTCCGGGAGCTACTGCAATAGAATATAACTACAGCATTGGCGCAGGTGGGATTCCTACAATTCCGCTTACCAACGGAAAAACGTATACCGTCGAAGCAAAATTCAGAAACGGAAATGACGATGCAACTCAGGAAATCATTGAAGCTAAAGACGAGCATTTCCTTATTTTTGATTTCCCTAAATCTAATATCAATATTACAAGATTAGATGGAAACGATCTTAGAAATGACGGAAAAAGAGTAGGGTTGAGAACGAAATGGGAAGTGGTAAATGTAGTAAATTCTCCATCGCCATTTTTAAAATTAGATTTAATTCATGCTCCTCAAAGTGTAAACGATGCAAAGTCCGGAACAGCTTGGGGAAGTGTAGTAGGAGGTGAAACTGATGCGGAAGCAACATATAACCTAATAAATTAGTAATAGCCTCTAGATATACCAAAACCACTGAAATATTCAGTGGTTTTTTATTTTAACTTTATTATAAGAAAATGAATGGTTTGTTTTAATAAAAAATTCATATTTTTGCAACCTAAAATTTTAATCAATAATGAAGGTTACCGCAAAAAACCATGATGATGTAAGTGCATTGCTTACAGTAACATTGGAGAAATCTGACTACAAAGAAAAAGTAGAAAAGCAATTGATTAATTATGCTAAAAACGCACAGGTTCCTGGTTTCAGAAAAGGAAAAGTGCCTTTGAGTATGGTTAGAAAGCAATATGAAGCAGGGATTGCATTCGAAGAAATCAACAAACAAGTTTCTGATGCTTTGAATAACTATATCAACGAAAACAAACTAAGATTAGTTGGTCAGCCAGTTCCACAGCCTGTAAATGATTTTAATCATAATGCAGAGAAATTGGAAGTTGCTTTTGAAGTAGGTTACGAACCAGAATTTACTATAGATCTAGCTAAATACGAAGCTCCACACTACAAAGTAGAAGCTTCTGATAAAGAAATCAGCAAAAGCATTGAGAACATGCAGAAGCGTTTTGCAGAGCAGGTTCCGCAAGACAAAATCACTAAAGATTCTTACATCAACCTAGAAATTTCTCAGGTTATAGAAGAAGATGCTGAAGGTGAGCACCACCACCATCCAAAAAATGTTACCATTACTGCTGAAAACAAAGATGCTTTCAAATTGGTAAAAGGTTTGAAAATGGATGAGTCTGTGAAAGTTTCTAAAGAAACTTTGGCTTCTGACGAAAACTTAGCTAAAGAATTAGGGTTTACTAAAGAAGAAGCTGAGCATTTGCACCACGCTGAAGTTGAAGTGAAAGTAAAAGATTTTTACAGCTTAAACTTAGCAGAACTTAACGAAGAACTTTTCAATAAAGTTTACGGTGAAGGAAACATCAAAACTGAGGAAGAACTTAAGGAAAAAGTGAAATCTGAGTTAGATGAATATTTCCAGCAAAATGCTGATGTACATTTCGTAAACAAAGTATTGGAGCAGGTTTCTGAAAAAGAAGAAGTGAAACTTCCTGAGTCTTTCCTGACAAAATGGTTGGTATTCTCTAATCAGAACATTCAGAATGAAGAGCAGGCAAAAGAGATTCTTGAAAACGAGAAAAATCAATTGAAATATCAGATCATTGAAGGTAAATTGATGTCTGATAACAATATCCAGTTAGATTATGCAGATGTTTTGGCTCAGGCTGAGCAGTTGGTAAGAAACCAGTTGGCAATCTACGGAATTCACCATTTAGGAGACGAGGAAATTCAGAAATACGCTGTTGAGATGTTGAAAGATCAGGAGCAGGTGAGACAAATCTCTTCTGAAGTTGCAATGGCTAAACTAAAAGATGTAATTCTTGAAAAAGCGACTAAAAAAGAAACTGCAATCTCTCACGACGAGTTTTTGGAAGAATTGAAGAAGTAATTTACATTTCATATAAAAATTGAAACCCACCGCTTTGGTGGGTTTTGTTTTTTTTTAAGCTCAGATTAAAACTATTTAAATATTAGTAGCAATGTAGCTTTTTTCAATGAACAAAAGTTGATACATCTGCACCGCTCAAAAATTCATATATTTACATCACTAAAATTTAAATCATATGAAAAAGATAATCGTTCCGTTTTTCTGTGCTATGATGTTTTCTACATCAGCAGTGGCACAAAAAACATCTACGGCTACTGTAAAATCTACAGCTTCAACATCTCAGATCACTCCGAAGCAGGTCATCGACAACTATTTGACGGCTCTTGGCGGAAAAGCAAAGTTGGAAGCAGTGAAATCTACCATTATTGAAAATACAATCAATGCTCAGGGTATGGAGATCAACTCTACGACCAAGAAGATGGGAAATAAATTCAAATCTGTACAATCTGTAATGGGGCAGGAAATGACTCAGGTTTTCGATGGTGAGAAAGGATATATGAACCAGATGGGTACTAAAACAGATTTTCCTGCAAATCAGATTGCAGACCTTAAAAACAGCAAAACAATTGATGCCTTAGGTTATGATGCGTCAAAATTCCAGACCGTAACGGTAGAAAAAATAGATGGCAAAGATTACAATGTTCTGTCTTCAGACAAAGGTAAATTTTACTTCGATGCTGCTACAGGATTGCTTTACAAAGCTGGAACAGGACAGGGAGATGCAATTATGAAAAGCTATATTACGGTAGACGGAATAAAATTTCCTGAACTGATAGAAGCAGAAGGAGCAGGTCAGAAAGTGACTATCAAAACTAATAAAGTGACGTTGAACTCTGGTGTGAGCGATGCGGATTTTAAGTAAATAAATACATTATGTTAAAAAGACCGGATTTATTCCGGTCTTTTTTGTTTTTCGTATATTTTGTTGTTAATTTTAACTGTAATTTAACTAAAAGATGTGTATTTAAATTTCTTGTAATTGTGAATAATGTATATTTTTACATCGCAAAATTTAAATGCTAACTATATGAAAAGAATTTTATTATCATTGGGTGTTGTCTTTTTGACCTCAGCTAATGGATTCGCACAGAATATCCCAATGGATGCTTCTGTAAAAACGGGTACTCTTCCAAACGGAATGAAGTATTATATCAAAAAAAATACGCTACCGGAAAAGAAGGTAGATTTCAGATTAGCAATCAATGCAGGATCTATTCTTGAAGACGAAAACCAAAGAGGTCTCGCTCACTTTATGGAGCATATGAACTTCAACGGAACCAAAAATTTCCCTGATAATAAATTGGTAGACTTTCTACAGTCTATCGGGATCAAATTTGGTCAGCACCTTAATGCCTACACTAGTTTTGATGAGACTGTTTACATGCTTCCTGTACCATTAGATAAACCAGGTAATCTTGACGCTGGTCTTAAAGTGATGGAAGACTGGGCCTTTAATGCGACTCTTACGGATGAGCAGATTAATAAAGAAAGAGGTGTAGTTTTAGAAGAATTAAGATTAGGATTGGGCGCAGACAAAAGAATGTCTGATAAATATCTACCTAAATTATTACACAAATCTCAGTATGCTAACAGACTCCCAATCGGTAAAAAAGATGTTCTGGAGAATTTCAAGCCGGATGTAATCAGACAGTTCCACAAAGATTGGTACAGACCAGATCTTATGGCGATTGTAGTAGTAGGAGACGTTAATGTAGATGAGGTTGAGAAAAAAATTAAAGATAATTTCAGCAAATATAAAAATCCTTCTAAGCCAAGAGAGAGAAAATCTTTTGATTTACCGAATCACACAGAAACTCTTGTAGCCATAGAAACTGATCCTGATGCTACCAACTCTATGGTTCAGTTTATCATGAAAGATGCAGATGCTTATACGCCAGACGTTACAGTAGAACAATATAATCAAAGTCTTGTTGAGAATGTTGCAACTACAATGTTGAATAACAGACTGAGAGAGCTTGTAAATTCTAATAACCCGCCGTTTACTTTCGGGTCTGTATACCACGGAGGAACGTACGCAAGAACGAAGGAAGCTTTCCAGGGGTTTGCAATGGTAAAAGAAGGGAACCAGATCAATGCTTTGAAAGTTCTTTTAGAAGAAACGGAAAGAGCAAAAAGATTTGGCTTTACTCAAGGTGAATTAGACAGAGCAAAGTCTCAGATCATGTCTAACATGGAAAGATCTTACAACAATCGTGACAAAACTGAAAGCGATATGTTGGTAGACGAATATGTAAGAAACTTTTTGGAGAAAGAGCCAATGCCGGGAATTGCCTGGAAATATGAAGATACTAAAACATTTTTACCAACCGTGACGCTTGCTCAGACAAATGAGGTGATCAAGAAAATGGTAAAAGAAGACAGCCGTGTAATCGTAATTACAGGTCCTAAAAAAGACAATGTTACGATGCCAACGGAGGCTTCAGTTTTAAAAACTTTTGATGATGTAAAGTTAGCAGATCTTAAACCTTATGAGGAAAAAGCTGCTATTAAAAATTTAGTTAAACCTTTTAAATCAGAAGGTAAAATTGCTAAAACAGAAACTGACGCTAAATTAGGCACAACAACATGGACGCTTAACAACGGAGCAAAAGTTACATTCAAAAAAACTGATTTTAAAGATGACGAAATTGTTTTTACAGCAAGAAGTTTAGGAGGAAATTCTCTATTAAACGATGCAGACTACAACAAAACTCAGTTTGCTTACAACGCTCTGATGGAAGCTGGTGTTAATGGGTTGTCAAAGGCTGATCTTACGAATTATCTTGCAGGAAAACAACTTAGTGTAAATCCTTTCGTTAGCGGTATTGTAGAAGGTGTTTCCGGAAGAACTAGCCAGAAAGATCTTAGTTCCGCGATGGAATTAATGTATGCTTATTTTACAGGTTTAAATTACAGCCCGGAAGCATTTAATGCATTTAAAATGAAACAGTCTGCGATGTTGGATAATTTGATGTCTAACCCACAGACTTATTTTGCAAGTGAACATGCTAAATTTACCAATCAAAAAAACCCAAGATTTATCGGTTTATTCCCTATGGAAAAAGACTGGGCTGCAACTGATTATAAAAAAGCATATGATGTTTATAGAGAGAAATTTGCCAATGCAGGAAACTTCCATTTCTATTTTGTAGGAAACGTAGAAGAGGCAAAATTTAAAAATGAAGTTCTACAGTATATTGCAAGCTTACCTTCTACAGGCAAAGCAACCAACTATAAAGATACAGGATACAGATCTCTGACGGGCGATCATACCAAGGTTTACAAGAAAGGAAAAGATCCTAAAAGCATGGTTCAGATTGTATACTCCGGTGAAGCTCCGTACAATGAAAAAGAAGCAATGGCATTAGCTGCGCTCGGCGAAGTGGCTACGATCAAAGTAATAGAAAAACTGAGAGAAGACGAAAGCGGAATCTACGGTGGTGGTGCAAGAGGTTATATGGGACGAGTTCCTTACAGCAGTTATTCTTTCAGTTTAAGTTTCCCTTGCGGACCTGAAAATGCTGATAAGCTTACAAAAAGTGCAATCACAGAACTTCAGAAACTTATTGATAAAGGTCCGGAACAAAAAGATCTTGATAAGTACAAAGAAGGAGAGATGAACGACTACAATACAGATATGAAAGATAACTCGTATTGGTTGAATGCGATCGCTAAAAATCAATTAGATGGAAGTGATAAGTATGAAATACTCAACTTTACGGAGAAGGTTAAAGCACTTACTGTAAAAGATTTGCAGGATGTTGCCAAAAAATATCTTACTAAAAACAGAGTGGTTGCTACACTAATGCCGGAAGACGGATGGGAAAACGCACCAAAAAAATCTGAAACTGCAACGGTAAAAGCAACTGTAGCAAAATAAGTTCCTTAATTTTAGTCGATTAATTAAAAACCACCGCAGAAATTTTTCTGCGGTGGTTTTGTTTTTATAAAACATCTGGATTTTAGATAATCAACTATTTCCCATATTCTTTTTTCCATTCTTCAGCAACTTCGCTCAAAGTAGAATAAAAATCTTCACCGTATTTTCTTGTCAGAGGTGTTTTCAGGAACTTATAAACAGGAACCTGCAATTCTTTACCCAAAGTACAGGCATCATTACAGATAGGCCATTCGTGATAGTTTAAAGCTGAGAAAGAAGAATACTCAGTTACACGAATCGGATATAAATGGCACGAGATGGGTTTTTGCCAATCGATGGCACCGTCTTCATATGCTTTTTCGATTCCACATTTGGTGATTCCGCGTTCATCAAAAGTCACGTAGGCACATTCAGCATCTTCGATCATCGGAGTAACGTACATTCCGTCCATAGGATCGGTCGTCCACGTTCCCTGTTCTTCTAAAGCTTTGATGCCGTCTGCGGTAAGATAAGGCTTTATTTTATCGAAAATATTATCTAAAATCACCAGTTCATCTTTATCTAAAGGAGCGCCCACGTCACCTTCTACACAACATGCACCTTTACATTTGGTAAGGTTGCAAACAAATTCTTCAGAGAAAATATCTTCAGAAATTAATTTATCGTCTATTTGAATCATAATCTTTTTTTAAAATAAATTGAAATGAGTTCCTGCTTTAAAAACAACAAGACTCGCAATAATTACCCACAAACTTATTTCCTGCATCCAGTATTTAGGTAAAAATCTCAGCATTCTACTCATAATAATGGTTGTAGGAAATGCAAGAAGCAGTAAGTATTCATAATTTGTGTTCATATACATCACGATGCTTACTAACTGTGCAAACGAGAAAACCAGAAGGAAAGTATATTTATACCTGCTTACAGGGCTTTTTTTATTGTAATGCTTAAAATGGTCATATATTGCGTAAAAGAGCATCAGAATAATTGGAATGAGGGGCAAAAGCTCTGTGTAATCAGAAATCAATTTCATCTTTCCGAATGGCAGATAATCTGTATTCCAGTCATTAAATTTCATAAAAAACATCAGAGAAAAATAGCTTAAACCAATTAATGATATTCCCAGTATAAATCTGAAAATATTAAGCCCGATTCTTTCTGAAGTAACAATTAAATGAATCAATACAAAGAAAATCATCGGCCATGTCGTAGGAAGGAAGATGAAATTTAATGCTAAAATGGCTCCTACTAAGACATAAGATTTCTTTCTAAGATCTTCATCTGTGCTTGTGAGAAGAAGCAAAAGAAACGAATTGGTAAGCAATGCAACGGCAATTCCGATGTCGAGTTTTCCGGGATAAAGGCCCAAAACAAAAAATGTGTAGAGAAATAATGGCAGATGCGTCTGATAATTTAGCGCAATCGTATTAAAACAGAAATAACCCAACGAAATTCCAAGAAATGTTATGATCGCAATTATCGCTTCATATGTATTGAAGTTCAGGGTGTTAATAATAATAACTACTAAAAGAAGAAAACCAATATAAACAGGAATTGAAAAAATATTGCTTTCTTTTGAAAGTAATCTAAACATTTTTTATAAATTTGTGCAAAGTTAATTTAAAAAAGGAAAATAATGACGTCTTTCTTTCTATTCTTAAGTGATGTTTTCAAATGGTCTTTTGGTTTTTTTACAACCTTTGGAAACGTACTCAACTGGATTTTATTCATCGTTTGTTGCGTACTATTTACATATTGGTGCTATGTCTTGGTGGTAACACTTGGAGGAGACAAAGACAAAGAATATTATTCTCCAACTGAGGGTAAACACCCTTATTACGATCCTACGATCTACAAAAAAGAAGGTTAATTAATTGGTTATATAGTAAAAAGACCGGTCAAATTTTTTGATCGGTCTTTTTTATGCTTAATTATAAATTTTAATCGTGAATCGGAAGTACAACTACCGGAATTTTAGAGCTTTTAGTGATGCCTTTCGTTAAACTTCCGACGAAAACATCATAAATTCCGCTTCTTCCGTGTGATCCCATTACAATGAAATCTGCGTTTTTAGTATCTGCATATTCCAGAATGATGTCTTTAGCGATACCTTGTTTTAAAAGGTGTTCGCAATCGATATTATGAGATAAAATTTTCTGATTGATTTTGTTCAGAAGTACAAGTTCTTCTCTGATCTCGTTCTCCTCTATTTCCGGGAAATATTGATAACCCATATCTCCGATGGCAAAACCTATATCTGTAGGCGCAACATGGATGAGATTAATCTTTCCATTAACCTTTTTCGCAAATTCTACAGCTCCATCAACGAGCTGATCTGTTTTATCGCCAAAATCTACAGGCAGTACGATGTTGATCATATTTTCATATTTTAATTTGTCTTTTAAAGATATGAAATATTATAAAATATTCTTTGTTAAAAACTTATAATATTCGAATGTCTAAAGCTTTTTCTTCCTCAAGATAAGCTTCAAGTATATCATTTTCAGAAATCTTTCCTACACCTTCAGGAGTTCCTGTAAAGATAAGATCACCAACTCTTAACGTGAAATATTGCGATACAAAAGCAATGATGTCATCGATCTTGAAGATCATATCTTTTGTGTTTCCGTGTTGTACTTTCTCTTTATTTTTCAGCAATGAGAACTGCAGATTATCAAGATCATAATTTTCTTTTTTGAAAAAGTTTCCTACAACAGCAGAACCGTCAAAACCTTTTGCCAATTCCCACGGCAAACCTTTAGATTTCAGATCGCTTTGAAGATCTCGCGCTGTAAAATCAATTCCCAGACCGATCTCATCATAATGTTTGTTAGCTGTTTCTTTTTGAATATATTTTCCTCCTTTTGAGATTTTCACTACAACTTCAAGTTCATAATGTACATCATTGGAAAATTCAGGAATATAAAAATCATTTCCTTTCAAAACCGCCGTGTCGGGTTTCATGAAAATCACAGGCTTGTCGGGAATTGCATTTCCCAATTCTTTTGCGTGTTCGCTGTAATTTCTTCCTATGCAGATTATTTTCATAATTTATTTAATATCATTATTTTTCTCCAACGTATCATAACTAAGCCATTTTTATTTTTTCTTAGGAGCTATTTCCCGCTTTCCGTTACAATCTTTTTTTTCAAAAAAGGATTTCCACTGCAATAGGGGCTAAGGATTTTGTAATTCTTTTTTGAGACCAGACATCAATTTCATGTTATCGATATTTAGAAATCTCTGAATAATCTAAAACACTTCATTTAATCATGCGTAAACTCATTTTCGCAAAAATAGCACACAAATTTATGGCTTGAAATTAAAGAAATTCCAAAAAAACTCGTGGAACTGTCATCCCTGTAAATATGGTTTGAACCACATTTCGGACAGACAAAATCAAACTTTGGATTTTCAACCGTATGTTCAACTTCCAGAGAAAATTTGTCGTTTTCGTGATAATCATTCAGAATTTTTTCGGCGCTTTCAAAATCATTTTCAAAAACCTGAACCTGAATTCCGCCTAAAGCCTGTGATAAAAGCCAATCTGACTGTATCGTCTGCTCATTCGCAATGAAACTCTGAATGTCGTTCTCAGCTAAGATCTGTTTATCTCTATTCGCTTCGAGAGCTGTTTCGTAAAATTTGAACTTAACTAATTCACTCATTTTTCTTTTAATTTTTATAACTCCAATATCTGTTCCATACAAGAAAATAAGTTTTTTCTAAAATTTACTTGATAACTGAATTTTTGTAAAAACTTTCTTTGTATAAAGCGGAAAATCAGCATTCTGAAGCCAACCGTAATATCCCAGGTCTTTCTGGAAAACTTCTTTTACAACCTGACCTTTGTACTTTCCAAACGCAAAAATTTCCTGATTTTTTGCATTGTAATGAATCATGCCCGCCAGATCTGCAAATTTGTTCTGAGTAGAAAACTCGCTCAGTTCGGCCACTTCCTTCGGAATATCATCATATTTACCAACCTGTGCATCAAGAACTTCGAATGTTGCTAAAACATCTGCCTCTGCAGAATGTGCATTTTCTAAAGTTTTTCCACAGTAAAATTGGTAGGCTGCACTAAGATTTCTAGGCTCTTTTTTATGGAAGATCGTTTGTGCATCTACTAATTTAAATTTGCTCAAATCAAAATCAAAATCAGCTCGAAGCAATTCCTCCGCAAGTAAAGGAACATCAAAACGGTTAGAATTGAATCCACCCAAATCTGCACCTGTAATCATTTCAACGATTTTGGGAGCAATTTCTCTGAAAGTCGGAGCATCTTTGATATCTTCATCATAAATCCCATGAATCTCGCTGCATTCTTTCGGAATTGCGATTTCCGGATTTACACGCCAGGTTTTACTTTCTCTCGAAGAATCAGGATTTACTTTTAAGATGCAGATCTCAACAATCCGGTCTTTGCCGACGTTAGTTCCTGTAGTTTCAAGATCAAATACGCAGAGTGGTTTATGTAGTCTTAAGTTCATTTTTAAAGCGTTATAAGTTACGAATTATGAATAATGAGTTGTAAGAATTATTTTAACTTATAACTCAACACTCATACTATTTTAGTTGTTTTTGAAATAGTAATGAAATGAAAATATAGTAGAGAATCACCAAGGGAATTCCGACTGTTTTAAATATAATTAAAATAAGAATTGCTCCGATCAACAAAGCTAATTTTGGATAATTATCCTGTAATTTCATTGATTTGAATTTCATTGCAATCATTTTTATTGGTGAAATTAGAAGCCAAGAAGATAAGACTGTTAGAATCAACAGATACAATTCACTTTTGAATAGAAAACTGAAACTTTGAGTTTCTTTAAAAGCATAATACAAACTAAAAATCAAAATTGTATTACTCGGTGTATTCAGACCTTTAAAATAATATTTTTGGTCTTCATCTAAGTTAAAAATTGCCAATCTTAAACACGAAAAAAGCGTGATGAAAAATCCTAAATATTTGATTTCAATAGGAAGATGTAATCCTAAAAGTTCGTTTCCGAAAGGTTCAAGCATTTTAAACATGGCCAATCCCGGAATCAGTCCGAAACTCACCATATCTGCCAAAGAATCCAGCTGGGTTCCCAAATTGGAATTCGCTTTTAACGCTCTGGCAACAAATCCGTCAAAAAAATCTAAAATCAGAGAAAGGATGATGCAAATTGCAGTCGTCTGATAATCGCCTAAAATGAGATGAATAGCTCCCACGCAACCGGAAAATAAATTGCCAAGTGTGATCGCATTTGCCAGATTGTTTTTAATGAAATTCATAAAAGCAAAATTACATTTTTTAAAAATTTTAACCTTAATTAATATGAACTAAAAATTACAATACTATCAATTTAATGTAAATTTGCATCGCGAAAATCGCTATTGTTGACCGTTTTTTGTCAACCACGCGATCTTATTTTTACTTTAAAAACATTATATATCAATGAAATTTTTTAAAGAATTTAGAAAACAAGAAGTCCTGATATTATGTTACAGGGTTTTTTTGGCATTCGTTTTTTATCAGTTTGCCAGATTTCTGTTTTGGTTTTTCAATAAAGATTTAATAAAAATTGACAGCGTTTCAGATTATTTCAGTCTTGCCTATCACGGGATTGCGTTTGATATGACTGCGATTTTATACGTTAACTCATTATTTATTCTCCTGAGTCTCATTCCGATTATTATCAATACCAAAAAAACTTATCAAAAAGTTCTTTTCTGGCTGTATTTTATCACCAATGGAATTGCTTATGCCATGAATTTCGGAGATTTCATTTATTATAAATTTTCTCAGACCAGACTGACTTCCGCGGCTTTTCAGGTGGCACAACATGAAACAAATATTTTAAAAGTTTTCACGGTTTCCACTAAAGAGCATCCGTTTGTGATTTTTTGGTTCATCGCATTAATGGCTTTGTGGGTTTTTCTTTATAAGAGATTTAAAATTCAGGAGAGAAAACCTGCTAAATTAATTCCTTATTTTATTCTTTCTGTGGTTACAATATGTCTTTCCGCTGTTTTGATTGTTGGCGGAATTCGTGGAGATTTCAAGCACAGTACAAGACCAATCAATCTGGTGGATGCCAATAAATTTGTGAAAACGCCGCTACAGGGAAATGTGGTTCTCAACAGTACTTTTTCATTTTTCAGAACTTTGGGAACCAATAATTTTAAAGAAGTTCGTTTCGTTGATGAGAAATTTATTGATGAAAATATTCAGCCTTATAAAATTTACGACAGAGAGGTTGAGGATAAACCCAACGTTGTGATTTTTATTGTAGAATCTTTTGGCAGAGAATATTCCGGCGCATTTAATAAAGATAAAAATATTAAGGAT
This sequence comes from Chryseobacterium sp. CY350, assembly GCF_027945075.1. Taxonomy (NCBI): domain Bacteria; kingdom Pseudomonadati; phylum Bacteroidota; class Flavobacteriia; order Flavobacteriales; family Weeksellaceae; genus Chryseobacterium; species Chryseobacterium wangxinyae. The sequence goes on along the minus strand of NZ_CP116034.1, from coordinate 1,890,045 downwards.
TACGTTTCTTACACGCCTTTTATCGACAGTTTAGCTAATGAAAGTCTTATTTTTCCGAACACTTTTGCAAACGGAAGGCAGTCGATTCACGGTATGAGCAGCATTCTTGCGGGAATACCTAGTTTGACCGATGCTTTTACCAGTTCGCCTTATTCTAATCAAAAAATTCAGTCGATTGTTTCTGTTTGTAATGATATGGGTTACGATACGTCGTTTTATCATGGTGCGCCAAACGGTTCAATGGGATTTTTAGGTTTTGGAAATATTTTGGGTTTTAAAAATTATTTCGGGAAAGACGAGTATAATCATGATGAAGATTTTGACGGAATGTGGGCGATTTGGGATGAGCCTTTTCTCCAATATTTCGCGAAAAATGTAGGCAAAAAGAAACCTTTTATGACAACGGTTTTTACCGCTTCATCTCATCATCCCTTTAAAATTCCTGAAAAATATAACGGAAAATTTAAAAAAGGAAAAGTAGAAATGCATGAGCCAATGCAGTACACAGATTATTCGATCAAAAAATATTTCGAAACAGCTAAAAAACAACCTTGGTACAACAACACGATTTTTGTGTTTACGGGAGATCATCCGAACCAGATTTATTATCCGGAATATGAAAAAGCAATGAATCGCTTTGCTGTTCCGTTGATTTTTTATTCTCCAAATCCGAAATTTAATTTAAAAGGAATTAATAATGAAGTTGCACAGCAGATCGATATTTATCCTACTTTGGCAGATTTAATTGGATATAATAAGAAAATCAGAAGCTGGGGAAGAAGTCTACTGAGCGATAAAAAGTATTCTCCATTAATCGTTAATTCTGATGGATCTTCGGAACAATTTATCATCGGGAATTATATTTATCGCTTTGATGGTAAGGAAATTACAGGGATTTATGACAAAAATGACTTAGGATTTGAAAATAATTTAAATGGCAAAATAAAAACTCCGGAAACTGAAAAAGGAAAGCTTATAGCAAAAGCATGGTATCAGGATTATATGACTAGAGTGATCAACAGAAAGCTAAATTAAATATGCGTTTAAATTTCTAATTCGTTACATCTCTTACTATATATGCAAAGGATAGTAAAAATGTTTGCTTGTTTAAAATTTATTTCTATTTTTAACTATTGAACAGATAACGTATCTTATTAATAAATTAAACTTAAATAATATGAAAAAATTATTAGCAACATTTGTACTTTCTTTATTCAGCGTAATGTCATTCGCACAGATTGAAGGAAAATGGAAAACAATCGATGATGAAACTAAGCAGGCAAAATCTATCGTGGAGATCTGGAAAAAATCTGACGGTAAATATTACGGTAAAGTTTCTCAGCTATTGATAAAGCCAGCAAATCCCAACTGTGTAGGTTGTAAAGATGATCGTAAAGGAAAACCGATTTTAGGAATGGAAATCATCAGAGGTTTGGTAAAGGACGGTGATGAGTTTACGGACGGAACGATTACGGATCCGAAAACTGGAAAAACGTACAAATGTACAATTACAAAAGCTGGTGATAAACTGAACGTGAGAGGTTACATGGGAGTTTCTATTTTAGGAAGAACTCAGGTTTGGCAGAAAGTCAACTAATCAGTTTAAAATAATATTAAATATAGGACAACTCAGTAATGAGTTGTTTTTTTTTTATGTGATTACCTGTAACGAAAACTGAAATGATATACCTATAGAATATGAACTCAGGATTGGAGAAAAAATTTATTGATGTTTTTAAAGAAAATCAAAGGATTGTACATAAGATATGTAGAATTTATACCGATAATTCTGAAGATCATGAAGATCTTTTTCAGGAGATCACGATACAATTATGGAAATCTTATCCGGGTTTCAGAGGTGAATCGAAATTTTCTACGTGGATGTATCAGGTTGCTTTAAATACAGCCATGACATTATTTAAGAAAACTAAGAAACAGCATTTCCAACAAGTTGATATAAGTGTTTCATGTCTGAAGATTAGGGAAGAATCTTACGAAGATGATGAACATAAGGTTAAAGAAATGTATCATCATATCTATTCTCTTACGGATATTGAAAAAGCATTAATTATGATGTATCTTGATAATAAACCCTATAAAGAAATCGGTAATATTCTGGGAATTACAGAAGGAAATGCAAGAGTGAAAATGAATAGAGCTAAGAATAATTTGAAAGCAAAAATAAATACAAAATAAGATGGATGAATTAGAACTTTTAAAAGCAGATTGGAGTAAAGAATCTAAAGGGTTTAAAGAATATTCAGAAAATGAAATCTATAAAATGATAAAGCAGAGATCTGTTTCGATTACAAAAATATTATTTTTGATAGGATTGATAGAACTTTCTTTATGGGCAGTTTACGGATATATCGACGGGCAATTTCCTGCTTTAAGGATAGCTTTATTCGCATTGTTCTTTGCGCTAACTCTTTACTTTTTTTTGAAGGTAAAAATAGAAAAAAGCTCAATGTTATTAATGAAAGGTATTTTGAATATCAAAAGAGTAATTTTGGGATATGCCGTCATTTCTTTTCTGTTGATAGTAATAGACAATATTTTTAACTTCAATGATTACACTAAAGATTTCCTGGCAGGTGTTAAAGACGGTTATCATCACAATAATCTTTACACCACCGATCCGCAACTATTGAATCCGCAACTGGGAATTTATATAATCTTTGCGGTTTTACTGTTGTTTTTTATGTATATCTTATTCCTTATTTATAAAAGCACCTACGGGAAAATTTTATCTCATCTTAGAAAAAATTATAAAGAACTGAGTGAGATTGAAGAAAAAGCAATTTAAACAAAATAATAATTCATTCAATCAATTACCGTTTTTGTAATGTAGATAATAAATAATTACTATTTTTGTAGTCTAAATTTTTCAAATAAATATGGCAGAATATACTTTTCGTGAAGTGATTGCGCAGGCAATGAGCGAGGAAATGCGTAAAGACGAATCCATTTTTCTAATGGGAGAAGAAGTAGCAGAATACAATGGTGCTTACAAGGCTTCAAAAGGAATGCTGGATGAGTTTGGTGCTAAACGTGTAATCGATACACCAATCGCCGAACTTGGTTTTACAGGGATTGCTGTGGGTGCTGCAATGAATGGTAACAGACCGATTGTAGAATATATGACGTTTAATTTTGCACTTGTGGGGATCGATCAGATCATCAACAACGCGGCAAAAATCCGTCAGATGAGTGGAGGTCAGTGGAATTGCCCGATTGTTTTCCGTGGTCCTACAGCTTCTGCAGGTCAGTTGGGAGCAACACACTCTCAGGCTTTCGAAAACTGGTTTGCAAATGTACCAGGTCTTAAAGTAGTAGTTCCTTCAAACCCGTATGATGCGAAAGGATTATTAAAAACTGCAATTCAGGATAACGATCCTGTAATTTTCATGGAATCTGAACAGATGTACGGAGACAAAATGGAAATTCCTGAAGAAGAATACTACTTACCGATAGGAAAAGCTGAAGTAAAAAGAGAAGGAACGGATGTTACTTTGGTTTCTTTCGGGAAAATCATGAAATTGGCTATTCAGGCAGCTGAAGATATGGCTAAAGAAGGTATTTCTGTGGAAGTGATCGATTTGAGAACGGTTCGTCCTCTGGATTTTGATACGGTTTTAACTTCAGTAAAGAAAACAAACAGACTGGTAATTTTAGAAGAAGCCTGGCCATTTGGTTCTGTGTCTTCAGAGATTACTTATATGGTACAGCAAAAAGCATTCGATTATTTGGATGCTCCGATTAAGAGAATTACAACACCTGATGCTCCTGCACCTTATTCAGCGGCATTATTTGCAGATTGGTTCCCAAAACTTGAAAAAGTAAAAGAGGAAATCAAAAAAGCGATGTACGTTAAATCATAGAAAAAAACTTCCGAAAGGAAGTTTTTTCATTTATACAATGAATAACTATTTGATCTCAAGATCATAAATTTAGTATACATTTGCGCATTCAAAAATAATCAGCTGACATGGCAGAAGTTACAGAGGGAGGTCATCATTTAGATCTTAAAAAACTTTCATTTGTGGGAGTTCTTGTATCACTAGGAATTGTTTTCGGTGACATCGGAACATCACCGCTTTACGTAATGAAAGCAATTGTGAATGCGAGAGGAACGGAAAATACCATGCCTTTTAATGAATACATCGAAGGAGCACTTTCCTGTATCATCTGGACTTTAACATTGCAGACTACACTAAAGTACGTTATCATAGCTTTAAGAGCTGATAATAAAGGTGAGGGAGGGATTTTAGCATTGTTTTCTTTGGTGAAAAACTTGAAGAAACGTTGGCTTTATCTCGTAGCTATCATAGGAGCTGCAGCTTTAATTGCAGATGGCGTGATTACTCCGTCTCTTACCGTAATGTCTGCTATAGAAGGACTTGAAATTTATAATCCGCATACACCGGTAGTTCCTATTACCATTGCGATACTGATTGCAATATTCGTTGTTCAACAGTTTGGAACCAGCTTTATTGGGAAATTCTTTGGTCCTATCATGGTGATCTGGTTTCTTATTTTAGGAGGTTTGGGTGTTTCTCATCTAAGCGAAAATTTTGAAATTCTAAGATCTTTTAATCCTTACTATGCATATAAACTTATCGTAGACTCACCAAGTGCAATTGTAATTTTAGGAGCTGTTTTCCTTTGTACGACAGGGGCAGAGGCATTGTATTCAGATTTGGGACATTGTGGAGCAAAAAACATCAGAGTAAGCTGGGCTTTTGTAAAAATCATGTTGATTTTAAATTATTTAGGACAGGGTTCTTGGCTCTTAAGTAATTATGGAAAAGAAGGATTAGTCACCATAAATCCGTTTTTCGGAATTATGGAAAGCTGGATGATTTTGCCGGGAGTTATTTTGGCTACAGCAGCAGCAATTATAGCAAGTCAGGCCTTGATTACCGGTTCTTTTACAATTTTTTCTGAGGCTATGTCACTTAATTTATGGCCAAACCAAAAGATTAATTATCCTTCTGGTGTGAAAGGGCAAATGTATATTCCGAGAATTAATTGGGGACTATTATTTCTTTGTATTATTGTGGTTCTACACTTTAGAGAATCTGGTAAAATGGAAGCAGCATATGGTCTCTCAATTACCGTCACGATGTTAATGACAACTGTATTGCTTGTATTTTGGCTTCTGAAGAAAAGGGTAAATAAATTGATTATTTTATTGTTCGCGATGACCTACATGTCGATCGAATTAGGATTTTTCAGTGCAAATATCATTAAGTTTTTCGAAGGAGGATGGATAACCGTAATTTTAGCAGGCTTTATCGGAATCTGCATGTATTCGTGGATTAATGGTAGATTGATTAAAGCTAAATTCATTAATTTTGTTAAAATCAGTAAATATGTCGCTATCATAAAAGACATGAAGCTTGATGAAACTATTCCTAAATACTGTACTAATCTGGCATATCTGAGCAGAGCAAAATATAATGATGAGGTTGAGGCTAAAATAATATATTCAATTATCAAAAAACAGCCAAAAAGAGCAGACCATTATTTTATATTAAGCATTATCAATCAGGAAGATCCGTATACTTTTAAATATACCGTAGATGAAATTTTACCTGGAACAATTTATAAAGTTAATTTCCTTTTAGGATTTAAAATAGACAGAAGAATCAATGATTATTTCAGTATGGTTTTAAAGGATCTTATGGCTGAAGGAACGATTCCTTCCCGAAGCAGTCACCCTTCTTTGAGAGCACACAATATTCCGCCGGATCTGAAATATGTGATTATTGATAACACCTATATAAACGATATTCTTCTCACGGTAAAACAGAAAATTACATTGAGTTTGTACAACTTTGTTAAGTATATCGGAAGTGACGATTTTAAATCTTGGGGAGTTACCATGCACAATGTAGAAGTAGAATCGGCACCTTTGACCGAAGAAACTATTTCTGCAAACAGGATTCAGCAGTCTAACTTTAAAGGATATAATTTTTAGAATATCAGCTTCATACTCTCTCAAGTGGTATATTGTATTTAAATAAAAATCGATAAATTTGTAGTATAAATTTTTTGATGGATACTTTACAAAAAGAAAAAAATATTACGCTGATAAAAGATGTTTTAAGAAATTACCTGCTTGAAAAGGGATTTCGTAACACACCTGAACGATACACTATATTAGAGGAAATCTATAATATGGATCACCACTTTAATGTAGATGATTTGTATCTTTTGATGATGCAGAAGAAATATCATGTTTCTAAAGCAACGATTTACAATACTATAGAAATTTTCCTTGATGCAGGATTGATCCGTAAGCACCAGTTTGGAGAAAAGACATTAACGTCTTCATCTTATGAAAAGTCTTACTTTGATAAACAGCATGACCATTTGGTGATCTACAAAAAGGGTTCTGATAAAGAAATTGAAGAGATCATCGAGTTTTGCGATCCAAGAATTCAGGGCATTAAAGAAGCTATTGAAGAGGCTTTTGGTGTTAAAATTGACTCTCATTCGCTGTATTTTTATGGCACAAAGAATGACTAATTGATGAGAATATTTCTTTTTCTATTTATCTTATTTTCTACTTTCACTTTTGCACAAGATAACCCAAAACTTGTGCAGAGAGATCCTTTTTTACAGAATCCAGTAAAAAACCAGCCGCAGAAATCAAATCTTAATAATAAAGTGAAGATCATCAATGCTGATGAAATTAAGAAAGATACGAAATATGACGGTAACAGATATCTGGTCGGAAACGTGCAGATAGAACATCAGGGATCCATACTTACAGCAGATTTGGTTGTTATGTATGATGCGGAAAATTTCGTAAAAGCAATTGGTAATACAAAACTTCAGAATACAGACGGATCGGTAATTACTGCTTCAGAAATGGAGTACGACGGAAATACTCAAAAAGGTGTAGCCAGGAAAAATGTGGTTCTTAATGATCCTAAAGGTACAGTAATAAAAACTGAAACGATGTATTATGACCGAGGTTCAAATCTCGCCTATTACAATACAGGAGGAACCATCAATGACGGTAAAAGTACTACCTACTCAAAATCTGCTACTTATAATCTGACCAACAGAACAATCAATTTAACCGATAATGTGAGAATTGAAGACAAAGATTATATTTTAGATGGAATTAATGTAGTTCAAAATCAAAACACCAACATTGTTGATATCAACGGTCCCACTACGATTACGAATAGAAAAAATCCTAAGAACAGAATCTTTACCGAAAAAGGTACACATAATCTGAATACCAAAGAGTCTTTTCTAAATAAGAATTCAAGGATCTATTATAACGATAAAATACTGACCGGAGATAAAATGTACTACAACCAGCTGAGCGGTTTTGGTACTGCTACAGGAAATGTAACTTTGGACGATCCTTTAGAAAAAAGATATTTGAAAGGAGGATATGGAGAAATTTTCGAAAAGAGAGATTCTGCCATGATGACAAAAGGGCCTTATGCCGTTAAAATTCTTGAGAAAGATTCTATTTATTTTGCTGCCGAAAAAATACTTTCATATCAAAAATTAGATTCTACGAACATTAAGAAAAGTTATCTAAGAGCATTTAAAAAAGCAAGGATATTTAAATCTAATGCACAGGGACGAGCCGATTCTATCGCTTTTAACGAAACCGACGGCGTAATGCATATGTACAAGAACCCGATTTTGTGGAGCGGTGCAAAACAGGTAACCGGAGATAAAGTAGAGGTTTATTCTAACACACAGACAGAAAATATAGATTCTATAAAAGTAATCGGAAATGGTTTTGCCATTAGCAAGGCAGATTCTCTGAATATGAAAGATGAGTTTAACCAGGTAAAAGGTAAGCTCATGGCGGTTTATTATGAGGGTAAGGATATTAAAGAGATCAAGGTAATAGGGAATGCTCAGGCAATTACTTATGATGATGACTTCAATGAAAAAACCAAGCAGAATGAAAGATTGGGAATTACACTGTCAACATGCGGAATCATAGGAACGCTTTTCGAGCAGCAGGAGTTGCAGATTATTTCATGCAGTATTGGCGCTCAGGCTTCTACATATCCGATGAGTAAGATTGGCCCGGATAAAAAGAAATTCCCCGATTTTAACTGGAATACCAGAGATCGCATAAGGAAATGGCAGGATATCCTCGTTGATACTCCAAATTACGAAGAGATTAAATATGAATCGGCAGATACGCTTTTTAATCAGGCTCAGGAAGTTATTGATAAGCAAAAAGCCGCAGAAGAAGCCAAAAAACCTAAAAGGGTGAGAAGATAAAAGTAAAAGATCAGTTGTGAAGCTGGTCTTTTTTTTATGTAGATATGTCAGCAAGTAAATCATCAGTAACTTTCGGATAGAATGTTGAATTTTTAAGCAAGATGTCCTTTTCTTTTTATGAATAAGTTTCGACTTGTATGGAGAACTGTCTGGAATGTGTTCGTTTTATTAATACAGAAAAATCATTATTTATAAAGTCTTTCTTCATAATTTCGTTTTCAAAAATATACTTAAAATTAAATTGAGGTTGATTAATAACAAATAATCACTGCAAGATATTAAAAGCACTTTCCACTGCTCAAAATTTCATCATCTACCAAATCTTTTTTAGCTTTGCCTAAATTTTTCATAGATAGAAATGCAAAAAGATTTTTTTAAATATCAGGCTCAGACTACGCAGTTTGCCGCAGGTTTTGAAGTAGAAAAAGCAGAGGGAAGCTATATTTTCGGAAAAGACGGAAGAAAATATCTGGATTTTGTTGCAGGAGTTTCTGCCAATACTTTAGGTCATTCTAATCCCAAGATTGTGAAAGCAATCAAAGAACAGGCAGATAAATATCTTCACGTAATGGTTTATGGAGAATATGCTCAGGAAAAACCTGTTGCATTGTGCAGATTATTGGCAGAGGCGACACCTGAACCTTTAGAAATTACCTATCTGGTCAACAGCGGCGCAGAAGCTATTGACGGAAGTTTAAAATTAGCCAAAAGATACACAGGAAGAGAAGAGATTGTGTCTTTCAAAAATTCTTACCACGGAAATACACACGGCGCATTAAGTGTTTCAGGAAATGAATATCACAAAAGAGAATTTCGTCCGTTGTTGCCGATGGTTTCTTTTATTGAATTTAATAATGAAGTTGATTTTGATAAAATAACTGAAAAAACAGCTTGTGTAATTCTGGAGACTATTCAGGGAGCGGCAGGATTTTTAGTTCCGAACGAAGATTATTTGGTTAAATTAAAAAAGAGATGCGAGGACGTTGGGGCTCTTTTAATTTTAGATGAAATTCAACCTGGTTTCGGAAGAACGGGAAAACTTTTTTCATTCGAACATTTCGGAATTGTTCCGGACATTTTGGTAATGGGTAAAGGAATGGGCGGCGGAGTTCCTGTTGGAGCTTTTATGAGTTCAAAAAAAATCATGGAAACACTTTCGCATTCACCAAAATTGGGACATATCACTACCTTCGGAGGAAATCCTCTTATTGCGGCAGCGTCTCACGCAACTTTAAAGGAAGTTTTGGAAAGCGGACTGATGAACGAAGTTGCTAAAAAAGAAGAATTGTTCAGAAAACTTTTGGTGCACCCGAAAATCAAAAATATCAACGGAAAAGGTTTAATGCTCGCAGTAAATCTTGAATCGCCAGATTATACACTCAATGTTGCAAAAAGATGTATGGAGAAAGGTCTTGTAATCTTCTGGCAGCTTTACAGAAACGAATATTTGAGAATCTCACCACCACTTACTATCTCAGAAAAAGAGATTGAGGAAGGATGTAAAATTATTATTGAGGTCTTAAATGATCATTAAACAGTAACTCGAAAATATAGTTTCCATAACCACATAACATATGGTTTTGGAAACTTCATTTTTTATTTACATATATTATATGGAATAAGATTTTGATGAAAGAGCTGAAAATCTTTTAGATAAAACTGTTTTTATGCCGAATTGTGTCGATTAAATAACAAAAACCTGATTGGCAAAATTTAAAATTATTTTTCTGACAAATATCATTCATAAAGCATAAAAATCTATTTACTTTTTTGTGTAATAAAAAAATTAATTTATATATTGCGTGACGTTAAAAATAAGTTATATGGCGAAACATAAAGTCCATTACGAATTCCCAATGCATTGTCTTTCAGAGATATTGTATGAATATTTGGCTAGTGCTGAGGGTTTATCCGAGTGGTTTGCAGATGATGTTATAGAGAAAGGAGACGATTTCTATTTTAGTTGGGGTGGAGGTTCTGAAGAAAAAGCGACTTTGATCAGGTATAAGCCTGAAGGTTTCGTACGTTTCCGATGGGAAGAAGATGAAGGTACCAAAAACTTCTTTGAAATGACCATCACTATCGACGATATTACAGAAGATTTAGCTCTTAATATTACAGATTTCTGTGAAGAAGGTGACGAAGAGGAAAATGCTTTATACTGGGAAAACCTGATCGAAAATCTTAGAATAAAATTAGGTGCTGCTTAATTTTTAAGCGATACTGACTTAATGGTAAAACTGATGAACGATTTATCGTTCATTATTTTTTTATAAACAATCATATTTTGCAAAATACATATTTTACTTCGGAAGAGCTTGAGCTGAAAAACAGAGCATTTCTTTTGGGAGATGCTGTGAAAGTTTCATTTTTTGTAAGAAATTCTAAACTGATCATGGATGAAGAATGCTACTTCTTCCTGATGGCTTCGATGAGAAAAATGAGGATGAATATTCCGTTGACCTATACTTTGGAGTTTTTTCAGAATCTTTTTAATGAAAAAGTAATTATTGATCAAGAAGTCAAAAGCGGAATTGTCAATTTTCTAGTGTATAGAAATTCTGACGGGGCGACTTTATCTAAATCTACCATCTCATATTTCTTTGAAGTTGATGACATGGTAGATGTTCTGGCAATTCATGATAGACATTTGGAACTCGATTTAATTAAAGAAATCAATGTCAATAATAATCTTTTGAGCAATATTAGAGTTCACTGTCCGGAAAATATCTACGCAGGAATTTATGCTCAGGAAAATGATCTTGATGATGTTATTCTCTTAAATCCAAATAAGAGAATTGCACGTTCTACTTCGGGAAATCTTCTCTTTTTGGATGGAGACATCATTAAAGTTCCCAAGCATTCCGAAGGAGCATATATTTCTCCGCTGCTGGAAAATTTTGTAACATTCTTGCACAAAAATAATCTTGCAGATATTCAGGAGCATGAGATTATCGCTTTCGAATCTCAAAAAGCCGAAGAAATATTGATGATATCAGACGAAAAAGGTATTTTTTCTATTAATAAAATTAGAAATAAAACATTTGAAAATGTCCGCTTTGCCGAATTGGTAGAAGGTTGGAAAAATAGTTTTAGTTTTTCCATCTAAATTGACAAACCCGGTAAACAACAGTGACGTCCTTTACCGGGTTTTATTCTGATACAATCAGAAAAGTGTATTTTGTATTTATTTCTCGGTAATAATTTCCGTAAATTTTTGTGCAACTTCTTTTTGTCCTGCCTCGCTGCTTAAATATTGGCGATCATCTTTGTTGTTAAGAAAACCAAGTTCTACCAACACGGCAGGAGCTTTAGACTCTCTTAAAATATGCAGATCTTTTTCCTGGATATTACAGTCTCCCAATTTTTTTGAGATTTTCCCGGCTAATGCTTTCGAAGCGTCAGAGTTTTGTGTAAATATTTCGTGGCCTTTTCTTTTAGATTCTTTCTCAGCGCTTCTGTTCATGTGAAGCGAAATAACCATTTCAGGATTAAGTTTATTAATCATATCAGTTCTTTCATTCAGAGAAGAAGAATTGTCAGAATCTCTAGTCAATACGATTTCATAATGATCTTGAGAATTACTAATTTTTTTGATATTTGAAGCAACTGCCAACACAATTTGTTTTTCAGAAATACCATCGTAACTTGCACCTAAGTCATTTCCGCCATGTCCGGCATCGATGATGATTATTTTTTTGTCAACCGGTTTAAAAGATAAAAATGCAATTGCGAAAAGGGGAGAAATAAGTAGTTTTTTTACATTCATAGCTTTTGTTTTTGTTTTTCCAAAGAACGTGAAAAGTATGTTAAAAATTATACAACAAATACTTAAAGTTTGTTAAATGTAAATCGCTTCTTTGTGAAGTAATGATTAGTTGAGAGAAATATCTTCTGGCGCATTTGCCCACAGAAGGTATTCACCGCCAAGATTTTGCATAATAGATTTCCATAAAGTCTGATCATTTGGCAATGTGTAATCTAGATTGTAAACATCTACAACAGTCCACATTTTACGGCTGATCTCATTATCGAGCTGAAGCGCGCCCCATCCGGAATATCCAGAGAATATCTTTACGTCATCTATACTTATTTCTTTGCTCAGAACAGCATTTATTACAGTTTCGATATCTTCGGTTACATAAAACTCAGGATTAATTTCTGTAAATGTCTGTGAAACTTTTTTTCCTTTAATAATAAAAAATACTTTTTCGTTTTCTACAGGTCCGCCGTCGTAAACTTCGATTGCAAAGTCAAAGAAATTTTTGAATCTGCTACTCATCTTAGAATTTTTCTTATTTAGGATTAGACCAAAAGCTCCATTCTCATCATGTTCTATAATAAGGACGACTGATCTGGAAAAAATATCTCCGGAAATATCAGGCGTGGAAATTAATATTTTACCTTTGTATGAGTAATTCATACTCAAATTTAATAAAAATTATTTATGGAAAACCTTCATGATAAGAGAAAAATATACGAAAAATCTCAACTTATTGAAAGTGAGATTAAAGAGAATCCTATAGAGCAATTCAGAGACTGGTTTTTGGATGCTTCGTCTAATCCCACCGTTTCTGAAGCAAATGCAATGGCGATTTCTACTGTAGAAAATGACGGCTGCCCCAGAACGAGAATGGTTTTGCTAAAAGAATACACTTACGAAGGTTTTATTTTTTATACCAATTACGACAGCAGAAAGGGTAAAGCAATTGAAAAAACGCACAAAGCCTGTCTTCATTTTTTTTGGCCAGGATTAGAAAGACAAATTATCATTAAGGCAAACTTAGAAAAAATACCAGAAAATCTAAGTGATGGATATTTTCATTCCAGACCGAAAGGAAGTCAACTCGGAGCTGCAGTTTCTCCACAAAGCGAGGTGATACCCAACAGACAGTTCTTGGAAGTTAAGTTAAAAGAATTAGAAGAAAAATTTGAAAATTCTGAAGTTCCGAGACCGGAAAACTGGGGCGGTTACATCGCAAAACCTTATGAGATAGAATTTTGGCAGGGAAGACCAAATAGATTACATGACAGAATTATCTACTCTTTGAAAGATTTTGATTGGGAAATTGCCAGACTGGCGCCGTGATCTTCATTCTTTTTAATGAGTTTAAAGATAATTTCTGACTTTAATGCAATAAAAAAACCTCACCGAAAGATGAGGTTGCATTTTTATAATCAGAAAAGATTATTTCTTCTTTACACCAGAAACAGCAGTTGCCAAGTCAGCACCAGCTTTGAATTTAGCAACTTTTTTAGCAGCAATCTTGATTGGCTTTTTAGTCGCAGGATTAATTCCCTGTCTTGCAGCTCTTTCAGATACAGAGAAAGTTCCGAATCCTACTAAAGATACCTTTCCGTCTTTTTCTTTCAAAGTTGTTGAAACATTAGAAATGAAAGATTCTAGAGCTGCCTTAGCTGCAACTTTAGTGATTCCTGCATCTTTCGCGATTGCGTCGATTAATTCAGACTTGTTCATAATTTTTATATTAAAAGTTAGTTAGTAATTGTAGCAAATATAAAACAATTTTCAAATTGTGCAAATTTTTTCTAAAAAGTTGTGATTATTTTTTGTTTTCGCCTAAAAACAATCAACATTTCACAATTTATAGTTTTACGTAAAATGTACGTTTCGAGAAACTAAAATCGTGCCAACTGCTTATGTTTATTGACTTTCCAAAAATTAGTATAATAATTTTTATTATTATTAAATCCTAAATTTGATATTTAGTTTTTATGTATTTTATACTTTTCTTAGACAATATGCAATTGAATATAAAATATATTGCTGTGTTATAAATTAATTGTCTGTTTTTCTGACTCTTCTATTATTTTGTAATGTATTATTTTATTAAATATTATTAATAAATTTGCATTATGTTAATAGAAGTATTTAAATCTAAAATTCATAGGGTAAGAGTTACCGCTTCTGACCTTAATTATATAGGAAGTATAACGATTGATGAAGAGCTTATCGAAGCAGCAGGTCTTGTTGTAGGAGAGAGAGTCTATATCGTAAATGTAAACAACGGTGAGCGCTTTGACACGTACGTTATCAAAGGTAAAAGAAAATCAGGAGAAGTATGTCTGAATGGTCCGGCTGCGAGAAAAGTACAGAGAGATGATATCATTATTATCATCGCTTATGCACAGATGACACCCGAAGAGGCCAGAGATTTTCAGCCGAAAATTGTTTTCCCGGATGAGAAAACTAATCTTCTTACCTAATTCATGGAAAAAAAATCGACCAATCCTTTAAAGTCTATTCTTACCATTGTTGTTTCGCTTGCATTTGCAGGATTTTTCCTGTGGCTTGCTCTCAGAGGTTTTGATTTTGATGTAGTACAAAAGTCTTTAGCAAAGGCAAATTATATGTGGGTTTTGTTTGCTGCTGTTTTTGGTGTTTTGGCATATTGGTTCAGAGCAGTTCGCTGGAATCTATTGCTGGAACCAATGGGACATAGGATTTCTACTTCTAATGCATTCTGGACAATCTCTTTCGGATATTTAATGAATTTAACGATTCCAAGAAGTGGAGAAGTTGCTCGTGCAACGGCTTTATATGGCGTAGAGAAAGTTCCTGTAGACAAATCTTTTGGTACGATTATTCTGGAAAGAGTGGTAGATCTGGTCTGTATGATGGGATTCTTAGGATTAACATTGATTTTTAAATACGATGCTATTCTTTCATTTTATGAAAACTCAGATATTAAAGTCAACCCAAATAAAGTCTTATTGATTATTGCCATCCTAATTTTCGGGGCGGTTTTATTTTTTGTTTTTAAAAATAAACTTTCCAAAGTTCCGGTATTGGGCAAAATAATCGAATTTATTGACGGAATTCTTCAAGGCTTAATGTCGATATTTAAATTAAAACAAAAAGTAAAATTTATACTCTACACATTAGGAATCTGGATCTGCTATTACATGGCAGCTTACCTCGTTTGTTTTGCCTTACCCGAAACTTCAAATTTTACAATCGCCGACGGATTTTTCATCATCGTAGTTGGTACTTTAGGAATGATCGTCCCGGCAAGCGGCGGAATCGGAGCTTTTAATCTTGCAATGAAATATGGTTTTATGGCTCTGTTTATCTCTATGGGGAAAAGTGCAGAATTCGGTGGTGAAATGGGTTTAACGTATTCATTCATTTCCCTTCCTTTACAAATTGTAATTATGCTGACAACAGGACTGCTTTCAATTCCGATGTTGGCAAAAGCCAGAAATAAACTTGCTGAAGAGACAGAACTAAAATCTGTTTAAACTTAAAAATTGTACTTAAATAATAGTGCCTGATCATTTTGATCGGGCTTTTTTAATATTTTTTTAAGCTGATTATTTGGAAATTTAGCAAATCAAAACTATCTTAGGCATAAAGTAAAATACTATGGCAATTAACTTACAGAAAGGGCAGCGAATTGATATCGGACTTACAAAAATGACGATCGGTCTTGGTTGGGATCCCAATGAAGGAACGGGTTACGATTTTGATCTTGATGCGTCTGCAATTATGATTGATGCTCAGAGAAAATTAGTAAGTGAAGATTATTTCGTCTTTTATAACAATCTGAATTCTCCTGACGGAGCGTTAACTCACACCGGCGACGATCCCAGTGGAAAAAACAGCGACGGTGATGATGATGAAGCAATTATGATTGACCTTGATAAAGTTGATGCGAGAGTTGAAGAAATTCTTTTTGTGGTAACGATTGAAGATTTTGAACGAAGAAGGCAGAATTTTGGGCAGGTAAGAAATTCGTATATCAGAATTGTCGATCAGAATAACAATCAGGAGATCGCAAAATATGAACTCGATGAAGATTTCTCCATAGAAACAGGAATTGAATTCGGGAGATTGTACAAGAAAAACGGCAGTTGGAAATTTGAAGCTTCCGGCATCGGTTATCGTGCTGATTTGGGTTTCTTTTTAGAGAAATATTATAAGGGAGAAATTATTAAATAAAAGAAAAAGCTGTTTCAGATAAACCTGAAACAGCTTTTTAATTTTTAACTTCCGCCGCCGGCTCTGCTTGATTCCTCAAACTTCACCTGTTTGGTTGCTCCTTTTACATCGTTGTTTCCGAATTTGTACGTCACGGAGAGATACACGTTTCTAGTAATTCCTTTGTAATAATATTCTACGTTATAATTTGGATAATACTCTGTTCCTTTTGAGCGGTTAGTATTTAATAGATCATTCACATATAGATTGATCATTAAATTTTTCTGCATCAGATTTAGTTTAACACCTGAATACGCTGAGAAATTTCCATAAAAATATGTGTTTCCGCTTCTGTTGGGAATGTTGCTCCATAACCCAAGCATTAATGTGAAGGTTTTTTCTTTGTTTAAAAAGAAATTGTTATCGAGATTGAAGTTGGCTCCATAACCTGCAGGAGCGGCAACTGCTTGTGGATCGTAAGATTTTGATTTGGCATAAAAACCGTTGACAAAAATATTAGATTCCAGCCATTTTAATTTATTGTAATTGTACGAAATATTGATTCCCGCCTGATCTTCATTATAAAAATTCTTGACGATGCTGTATTTTTCGAGTCCGTCAACAATCTGGATTCTATCTGAATTGTCTTTGTTGTAATTGTAATACGCAGTAATGTTGAAATTATTTTTTAAGACATATCCAAATTCCAGATTGTCTGAAAATGTTGGCAATAAATAAGGATTTCCTGTGCTGTATTCAAATTCTGAAATAATATATTTAAAAGGATTCAGATTTCCAAAGTACGGTCTGCTGATTCGTCTGGAATAATTTACCGAAAATGTATTGTTGTCGTTTGCTTTATAGCTTAGATAAGCAGTTGGGAAAAATTTACCGTATTTAATATTTGTTGTAATATTGTCGTTTACGGAAATTCCTTCCAGATTGGTGTATTCATATCTCAATCCCGCTTTTGCATCCCATTTCTCACTGATTTTAAAACTTGTGGAAGCATAAGCAGCATAGTTTTGCTCGTTATAGAAAAAGTCATTACTTCGAGCGGTATTTCTAATGTTTTGCCCGTTTTCAATATCAAAAAAATTAAAATAAGAATCATTTTTAATACTGGTAAATTTTACTCCGGATTCTGTTTTTATTTTTGAGAAATTCTTTTCGAGATCTGCCTGGCCCGAATAAATTTTATATTGACTTATAGGATTTACGAATGATGACGTGGTAATATCAGTAATGGTATTGTAAAGATTTTTAGCATTGGCATCGTTCAGCATCAAGTTTGCTGAGAGGCTCAGTTTGCTTCCCAAAGTATCTAATTTTACATCATAAAAAGCCGTTGCATTATGTACTTTTCTAATATTCCTGTTATCAGAATCCGAGTAAAAATCCTGCTGGATATTATTATTCTGTCTTTGCGTCAAATTTTTTGCCTGCTCTATCGGATTGCTGTATGAATAATTGTAATTGACTCCGACAAGATTTTTATCGTTTATTTTGTATTCACCTTTTAAATTTCCACCTTTATAACGGTAATTATTTGAGCTTTTGCTGTCGGTATTCCAATAATCGCTATTTCCTTTTCCTTTTAGATAATTGTAGGATTTCTGTTCCCAAAAATTGTCGCCCAAGGACAAGTTGGTAGTAATAGAAAGTTTTTTACCCTGATAATTAAAACTGGCTCCACTTCTCGTAGAAACTGCCGGTCTGTTCCAGTAATAACTTCCGGATGTCTGTAGCGAGCCGTTCCAGCCGAGACTCGTGTTTTTCTTTAAAACAATATTTATTAATCCGCTTTTTCCTTCCGCTTCATATTTTGCTGGTGGAGTAGTAATTACCTCGATCTTCGATATATCGTCTGAACGCAAAGTTTTTAGATAATTAATCATTTCCTGACCGGATAGATTAAGCAATCTATCATTCACCATGATGGCAACATTGCTTTTTCCTGCAATAGAAATTGCATCATCTGTGGCACGAACCATCGGAGTTTTGGCTAAAGCTTCCACAGCATCAATACCCTGTGAGGCTACTGAATTTTCGACGTTAAAAACTAATCGATCAACTTTTCTTTCAAAAAGTTTTTTCTTAGCTGTCATCGTTACACCTTCTATTTTCTGTTCGGTGAGTGTTGTTTCTTCTTTTATTTCTATGTTTTTAAAAAGATCACCTTTTATGGTAATATTTTCTGTGTTAGTTGTAATTCCGTCTTTAATGATTTGGATAACATATTTACCGTCTTCTTTAAGCTGAATTTTGAATTTTCCTTTTTCGTCTGTAATCGATGAGAATTTTAAATTTTCTTTAGTTAAAAGAATTTCTGTATCGGCAGATGGCTGATGAGATTTATCGGTAATGGTTCCTTCAATACTTTGTGCAGAAAAAAATGCTGATGAGGCAACCGCAAAAAGAAGAACAATTTTCTTATTCATGTATATTATTTTACTGATAAGACAACTCTTAACACTAAAATATTACAACAGCGTGGGAAATAATTTTTAAATCGTTGATTATTAGTTTGATTATTTACGTTGTCAATGGCAGTTTTGAATTTTTTTGCGGAATACAAGAAATTCAGTGATAGTAATTAGCAGATAAATGATAGAGAAAGTAACAAAAGTTGTAAGAACGTTTTTCGAATGATAATCGAACGAGACATCGATCATAAAATAGATGAGAAATGCTGTTGGTAAACCTAAAAAAGTGAGAAGTGATAAAAAATAATTATTTCTGATCTGCTTAATAAAATTGAGAAAAAAAGGAAGTGAGAATGCAACCATTCCAAAAAAATATAAAATAGAAAACCCCAAATCTACCAGTGTTTCTAAAATATTTAAAAAAGCTTCAAAAAAGTTTGTTTCTGTAGACTCTTTTGAAGCAATGACAAATCTATAGACACAGAAAAGCACAATGCTAATTATGATATGAATTCCCCAGACAATAAAGATTAATTTTTTCACAGGTTTATAATTTTCCTTTCTCCACTGCTCGGATCAGTTTCTCATTTCTTTTTTCGGCTCTTGAGTTCTGCAAAGATAACGCAGCCCATATTGCAGCGGGAATCCAGCCCAGAATGGTGATCTGTAAAATAAAACATATAATTCCGGTGATTATTTTCCCACGAAGGATGAATGAAAGAAAAGGTAAAAGAATGGCAAGTAACATGATGATTAAATTTTTATAAAAGTAATTATTTAGAAATTAAATTAAAGGTAAAACAATCGAATTATGTGTTTTTTTGTTTCATAAAGTTTAGTAATCCAATAATATGCTCCTGAGTATGTGCGTGAAAAATAAACTTAAAATACCAAAGTCCGTCATTCAGGCTATTGTTATTGATTCGCCATTTGATCTCTAAAAGATCTAAAATAATATCGCTCAGATCGTCTATTGCGTCACCGAGCGCGCTTTCCTGCAGACCGTCAATATTTTGAATATCAAGAATTATCTTGTAAAATCCAAAGTCCTTAAAATTACTTTCTACATTTTTCTGAACATTACGAAACTGCTTTTTATTAAAATCAGGATATTTGGCCTTATCGAATGTATAGGTAATATCGAAATAGAGACTGTAGATTTTGATAAGATTTTTTTCCAGCAAAGTTTCCTTATTAGTTTCGCTTAAGCTTGGATAAAGTCCAAACTTAATAATTTCATTGATTGTCGGAATTAAATCTTTCATGTTGGTTGTGAATACTACTTTTTATCTTTTTCTATATAAAGATCAACTAATATTTTCTGATTTGTACACATGAAACGCTTTTTATTTTCACTTTTTTACCAACTTTTTGAAGCAATCCGGTTCTAAGATCTCTTTTGAAAACAGTTACGTTTCCGGTTCTTGAGTTGGTAGTAATCAAAAACTTTCCAGATTCGTCAATAGCGAAAACTCTGGTGTGTTTACCAAAGGTCGGTTGATAACCAATGGTCTTCAGTGTTCCATTATTTTGAATTAAAAATATGGCGATATTATCTTCGATGCCACGGTTTGAAGCATATAAAAAATGACCGTTGGGAGAAATATGAATGTCTGAGCTTTCAAAATTTTCTTTGTACTTTTCAGAATGGGTATTAATTCTTTGAATGCTTTCCAAAGCTCCGTCAGAATATCGAAATGCGCTTACTGTTCCCGATAGTTCTTCAATACAATAGGCAAAATTTCCGTTGGGATGAAATGTAAAATGTCGCGGTCCGCTTCCCATAGTCGTTTTGGTAAACGGGATCTTACAACTTTCCAAAGGCTCATTTTTATGATCATTAAATTTGTAGCATCTTATTTTGTCTGCTCCTAAATCAGGCATGAAGATATATTGAAAATCGGGTGAAAAAACAGTAGAATGAATGTGCGAACGTTCCTGTCTTCCGGGATCGATGCTTCCTTCTGTAAATTGAAAATTCTGAACCATTGGTTGAATTTTACCATCTTCTGAAATCGGATAAACTGAAGCACTACCTTCTGTATAATTTCCGTTGATGAGCCATTTTCCGTTTTGATGAGCGGTAAGATAAACCGGATTTTCACCGCCACTTTTCTGACTGTTAATGAAAGTCAGCGATTTATTTTCAGGATTGAATTCAAAACTGCTAACACTTCCTGCATTTTTGGTTTTGCTTTCGGTGCAGGCAAAAACGTATTTTCCGTTCGGTGATAAAGTCAGATAAGACGGATTCAGAATATTTTTTACAGTCGTAACCTTCGATAATTTCCCTTTGATGGTATCTAATTGATAGACGAAAATTCCTTCTGTATTTTTATCGCGATTAAACGAACCGAAAAAGACATAAGTGTTTTGCGAATATAATTTGATGCAGAAAAAAAATGTGTGAGCGAAGAGAATTTTAATTTTCAAGTTATTGTTTGTTTTTCATAAAATTATAAAAAAAGTCCGTTAAATTTGTATAACGGACTCATTGCATTGATTGTATTTTTAATTACCCAAACGCTCTCTTCAGCAAACTCTCCACTTTCGGCTCGCTTCCTCTGAAATTCTTGTACAATTCCATCGGATCCTTTGTTCCGCCGGAAGAAAGAAGAATTTTATATTTTGCGGCAATTTCAGGATTAAAAATTCCGTTTTCTTTGAAATATTGAAATGCATCGGCATCCAAAACTTCTGCCCATTTGTAAGAATAGTATCCCGCAGAATATCCTCCCTGGAAAATATGTGAGAAACTCGGACTCATCGCCGTTTCAGCGTTTGACGGATATAATTGTGTTGCCTTTGTGTAATAATCTTCAAACTCTTTCACAGATTTATTTTCCAGCTCTCCAACTTTCGTGTGATAATTCATATCCAAAATTCCGAAACCAAGCTGTCTCATAGTTTGGTAACCTTCCATGAAGTTTTTGGATAGAGCAATCTTTTCGATTTTTTCGTCGGGTAAAACTTCACCTGTTTTGTAATGTTTGGCAAAAGTTTTCAGAAATTCAGGTTCGTAGCAGAAATTTTCTAGGAATTGAGAAGGTAATTCCACAAAATCCCATTTCACAGAAGTTCCCGATAAATTCGGATATTGTGTATTGGCCAACATTCCATGAAGCGCATGACCAAACTCGTGGAACAAAGTGGTCACTTCCTGAAAAGTCAATAAACTAGGTGTATCTTTTGTAGGTTTGCTGAAATTACAGACAATGGAAATATGCGGACGAGAATTTTCACCGTCTTTTTTATACTGATTTTTATAACTCGTCATCCACGCTCCGGCTCTTTTGCCTTTTCTTGGGAAATAATCAACGTACAAAAGAGATTTGAAATCGCCATTTTCATTCACTTCATACACTTTTACATCTTCATGATATTTCGGAACGTCATGTTTTTCCACAAAAGTCAATCCGAAAAGTTGCTTTGATAAACCAAAAACGGCTTCCTGAACCTGCTCTAATGGAAAATAAGGTTTCAGTTCTTCATCATTAAGATCATATTTTGCTTTACGTAGTTTTTCTGCATAAAAAGCGTGGTCATAACCTTGCATTTCATCAATTCCGTCTGCTTTTGCTAAAGATTTTAATTCTTCAATTTCTTTTTCCGCGTAAGGTTTTGCCTTCGTTAAAAGCTCATTCAAAAAGTCTAAAACTTTAGTGGGAGATTTTGCCATTCTTTCTTCCAAGACATAATCTGCATAATTTTCGTAACCCAGTAATTCAGCCTTCTGTAGTTTTAAATTTAAAATTTCTTTAATAAGATTCTGATTGTCATATTCGCCACCGTTAAAAGATTTTTTACCGTTTGCCAAAGCCAGTTCTTTTCTCAATTCACGATTTTCAGCATACGTCATAAACGGAATATAGCTTGGATATTGCAAAGTGACAACCCAACCTTCCAGATTTCTTTCTTTAGCTTCTTCTGCGTATTGATCGATGATTGCTTCAGGAATTCCGGCTAAGTCTTCCTTATTGCTTATGTGTTTAAAATAATTATTGGTTGAAGCTAAAACGTTTTGTCCGAATTTTAAAGATTTTATAGACAAATCCATACTGATATTCTTCAATTTTTCTTTGTCTTCTTCATTTAAAAGAGCACCGCTTCTTACAAAACCTTTATAAGTTTCATTTAAAAGCATTTCCTGTTCTTCATTCAGATTGTACTTTTCTCTCTCGTCGTACACTTTTTTAATTCTGTTAAATAGAGCTTCATTTTGAGAGATTTTTGAAGAATATTCAGTTAAAATCGGTGAAACTTCCTGAGCGATTTGTTGCAACTCGTCACTCGTTTCGGCAGAATTTAAATTAAAGAAAATATTGGAAGCTCTGTCTAATTGCTCTCCTGAAAAAGCTAAAGCTTCGATGGTATTTTCAAAAGTTGCATCGTCGGAATTATTGACAATTAAATCAATTTCTTCCTCCGATTTCTGAATTAATTCTTTAAATGCCGGAAGATAATCTTCGTTTTTGATCTGATCAAATGGTGCTGAATGATATGGAGTGCTGAAATTTTCTGTTAAAATATTCATTGATGTATTTTTAATTTTAATTGATTTAATGATTTTCAAGGCTCAAAAATGATTCCTCAACATCAAGTTGTGACAAAAATACTTAATTGTTAATTTTTCTTGTCTTAAGAAAAGATTAAATTTCTTCTTAAAGTGTAATTTTGCTTCAAATGATAAACTCAAATGATATCTCAAAAAAGTAAAAACGTTTAAAATACCGATTCCAGAAAATGGATTAGATTTTCAAGATAGGAGATATTCTAAAATACAGATTTCTGTGACGTCTTCGAAATAGAAAAAAGATTAGTCAAAAAGCTGGTTTCTTATTTAATACAGAAAAAATAAACTTAAATATTTATAACATGAAAACAATTTTAAAAGTGATCGGAATCATTGTTCTGCTCATTGTAGGTTACGCAATAGTTGCGATTTTGGCTTTCGGAAACAATTATCATTACGAAAAGTCAATGGTCATCAATGCTCCCAAAGAAAAAGTGTGGCAACAGATAAACTCAATGAAAGCTTTCAACCAATGGAATCCGTGGATGAAACTGGATAAAAATATGAAAGTTACGTACACCGGAAATTCGGGCGAAGTAGGAGATAAGTACTACTGGGACAGTAAAAACGATGATGCAGGAGCTGGCTGTCAGGAAATTAAAGAATTGGTTTTGAATAAAAAGCAAAAATCGGAAATGACTTTTATAAAACCTTTCGAAGGGCAGGCGACTTCTGAAATTCTTTTAAGTTCTGAAGGAAATTCAACAAAAGTAACCTGGACGATGGATACAGAACAGGAAACATGGATGAAAATAATGAGACCAATGATGGATTATCAAATGGGAAAATCTTATGAAGAAGGTCTGCAGAGTCTGAAGCAGATTTGCGAAAAATAGTATCATGAGGCTTTTGGATGCAGCTTTTTGCTGAGACCTAGAATTAAAGATTCTCAGATCTATAATTTGTAGCTAAACTTTTAGCTTGAAATAAACATAACATATATCTTTGAAAAAAAATTTAGTAATGAGGAAACAATATCTTTTGTTAACAGCAACTTGTCTTTGCTTTTTATTGGCATCGTGCGCAGCAAACCTAGGAAAGGGAAACAACAAAAATTACATGGAAGGCAGTCAGAGCGAAATGGATAAAAATGTTCAGCAGCTCGAAAAAAGGCGCGAAGCAGACGAGAGAAAAATTGATGTCTCAGATTACGAGCAAAACAAGCCAAAATAAAAATATATAACCATTTCTTTAGAGAAGTGGTTTTTTGATTTAATTATTCAAAAAAATATTATCTTTATCTAAAGATTACGATACATGGAGAAGATAGTATTTGAGAAAAACAACATAAGAGATTATGTAAAAAACGTAATTTCTGAAAAAATAGAAAAACTTAAAAAATTTATAGAATTTACTTTAGAAGCCAGTCGGGATATCAAAAAAACACCGAAGTACGATAGTATGCGTGAGGAAATGCAGGAAGAAATTTATCAAATGCAAAGGCAACTCGGTGCTCTGAATGATCTTAAAACCAACATGGCAAAAGTTTTAAATAAAAGTACAGAAAGAGTGCAGTTGGGTTCTTTGGTAATTACCAATAAAGCGCGTTTTTATATTTCGGTTTCTTTGGGTGAGTTTTTTTTTGAAGGCGACCGTTTCTACGCGATTTCTTCAGAAAGTCCGATGGCGAAAAAAATGATGGGAATGAAACCGGGAGATGAGTTTACATTAAATAAAATTCACCAAAAAATTGTTGAGGTTCTTTAGAAATTGTAAGTTTCAAATTTACATTATGAAAACGCAATCAACTATTTAAAACGCTTTTTGGTATAAATTTTAATCATAAAAACTATCACAGATCAACATGCATCCAGCAACTTTTCTGTAAATTTGCTTTTATGAATAAAGCAGAAGTTTTAAAAGAAATCATAGAGCAAAGAAGAAGTATATTTCCTAAAGATTATTCTGAAACAGAAATTTCACAGGAAATTGTAGACGAGATTTTAAATTCGGCAAAGTTTGCTCCCAATCATAAACGTACAAAACCTTGGCGTTTTAAAATTTTCAAAGGTGAAGAAAAAGCTAAACTGGCTGTAGAAATGCAGGAAATTTATAAATCTTCACAACCCGAACAACTTTTCTTAGAGAAAAAATATAATGATATTGGTTTTAAAATCAATAAAGCGGATGCTGTAGTTTCTATCGTTGTGAACTTCAGCGGGATGGTTCCTGAATGGGAAGAAATTTCTGCCGTTTCTATGGCAGTTCAGAATATGTACCTTACCTGTACCGCAAACGGAGTAGGGTGTTACTGGAGTTCACCAAAAATTGTAGATCAACTGAAAGAATCTTTAACGATCGAAGAAAACCAAAAATGTCTTGGGCTTTTCTATATGGGATTAGTTTAAAATGAAAAATTTTTATAGAAATTTCAGTGAAGAAGATTTGATTGCCGCTTATCTGTATATGAGTGAGCATACCGGAAAAATCGACGAAGAAATGACTGAAGCTATTAAACAGAAATTTAATTATGACGAATTTGTAAGCAAAGCAAATAGGAGAACATCATTTATAAAAGAAAAAGGAAGAATATCTTTTGAAGTATACAATATGGTAAAAAAGGGTGATGATTTATTTTTTATTATTGAAAGTATCTCATCAAGTGTTCTCAATAATCAAGAGCTTGAAGATTTTATAATCCATAAATATCATCAATTTTCTTTGGTAATTGAAAATAACAAAATTGATTTAGTTACTATTTACAAAAGTTTTTTTGGAGTTTTCATTTCTTCTATAATAGGTTTTTTGTTTTTTTGGATATTTGTTTTAACTACAAATGTGTTTTCATTTTTTTTACTTGTTCCTATCTATATAATTAATTATTTTGTTATTAGATTTATTGTTGGGAAAACAAGGGATAATCTTATAGTATTTTTGGCAGTTTTTATTTCTGTAATTATTTCAACACTATTACCTTTTTTATTTTTCATCTGAAATAATTTAATATTATCTCACCTCGAAAGATTTAATTTGAACTTTTTTATTATCTTTGCACACTTAAATATTTAACTGGGACGAGTTCCCTTATAATTCAAACATTATGTCAGTAAAAATTAGATTACAAAGACACGGTTCAAAAGGGAGACCTTTTTTCCACATCGTAGTTGCAGATGCAAGAGCTAGAAGAGATGGTAGATTCATCGAAAAACTAGGTACTTACAACCCAATTACTAACCCTGCTACTATCGATTTGAACGTTGATTCTGCTGTAAAGTGGTTAAACAACGGTGCTCAGCCAACTGATACTGCAAGAGCTATTCTTTCTTACAAAGGGGTACTTTACAAAAAACACCTACAAGGTGGTGTTGCTAAAGGAGCTTTTGATGAGGCTGAAGCTGAAAAAAGATTCGCTGCTTGGGTAGAATCAAAAGAACAAAAAGTACAAGGTAAAGTAGAAGGTTTATCTAAAGCTCAGTCTGATGCTAAGCAAGCTGCTTTCGATGCTGAAACTAAAGTGAACGAAGCTAGAATTGCTGCTGCTGCACAAGTAGAAGCTGATGCTAAAGCTGCTGAAGAGGCTGCAAACGCACCTGCTGAAGAAGTTGCTGAAGCTACAGAAGGAGAAACTCCTGCTGCTGAAACTGAAGAAAACACTGAAGCTTAAAAACAAACCGATATGCGTAAAGAAGATTGCTATTTTTTAGGAAAAATCACGCGCAGACACGGCCTTGCGGGAAACGTTATCCTTAAACTGGATACCGACCAGCCCGAGCTTTACAATAAATTGGAATCAATATTCGTAGAAATAAACGGATTATTGGTTCCTTTTTTTATTGAAAAATCATCTTGGAGCAAATTAGATGCTCTAAATCTGGCCTTCAAAAATTCTTCGGAAGCTTTGGTAGATCAATCTTTAGGTAAAAACGTTTACCTTCCATTAAATACATTGCCCAAACTTACCGGAAATCAGTTTTATTACCATGAAGTGATTGGTTTTGAGATTATGGATCAGGATAATAAAGACTGTGGAGTGATAAGATCTGTAAACGATCAGACCGCGCAGAACTATTTTATTACCAATCTATACGGAAAGGAAGTTGTAATCCCAATGATCAAAGAGTGGATTCTTGAGGTAAACAGGGAAGAAAGATATATCAAAATAGAACTTCCTGAAGGTTTGATTGATGTTTTCTTGGTTCCTTCTAAAAAAGACGAATAACTTATTCTGATTTTGTTTCACAAAAAAAGCTGGTTTTTCTTTAACCAACTTTATTTTCTGTTATATTTTTAAGTTTATCATAAAGCTGCTGCTCCGGCTGAGGCTACTTCATGATCATCATCTACGGTACTTCCGCTTACCCCGATTGATCCAATAATATTTCCTTCAGAATCTTTTATCAGAACTCCACCAGGAAAAGTTATCAGTCCGTTATTAGAGTGTTCAATATTGTATAGAGGTTGTCCGGGTTGTGATAATTTTCCAATTTCGCCGGTATTCATGTTAAAAAATCTGGCCGTCTTCGCCTTTTTCTGGGCAATATCAATGGATCCAAGCCAGGCATCATCCATTTTAGCAAATGCTACGAGATTTACTCCGCTGTCCATTACAGCAATATTCATTTTTACACCTAACTGTTTTGATTTTTCAATTGCAGCTGCAATTATTCTTTGGGCTTGATCTAATGTAATATTCATAAATTTTTGGTTTAGTTAAACGCTAAATCTACAAAATTTTGAAGGTATAATCGGTATTCACACATTAATTAATCGTAATTAATATTTAATTATATTTAGCTGCACTATAAAAAAAACTGATGCAATTAACTTTTGAGCTTTGCCTGTAAGTCATCAATTTGTTTATACATCCTGTTAAAAAATATTTTTCTCTCTCTGTTTCCGGAAGTATTCAGCGATTTTGAATTTTTGATTTCGTGCTCAAAATAAACCAATGTGTCATTGCAAGTATTCTCATCGTTCGTCATCATATACCCAAACATATTAAAAGGAATAAAAAACGAAGATTGATATTCATTTTTAAACAAAATATTATTGCTTAAAATCACCAGATCGTTCACGTAGAAATTAAAATCAGGTTTATTTTGAATTTTAAATTCAATTTTTTGAAGAACATATCTCACTTCATCCAAAATTAACTCAATATCTTTATATTTTAAAAGTCCCATTTCAGAATAAAAAGAAATCTGCATGAGAATGCTCATGATGGTTGTGTCGTTCCAGACTTCCGTTACGTTTTGATTTTCATACAAATCTTTCAGCATTTCATTTTTTGGCGAATAGTATGGGAGATCAAAATCTTCAAACGAACAGAGGAATTTATCTTCGTTCAACAGATTCATCCAGACATAAAATTTAAAGCGAGATAAAATTGTATTCGAAATTGTATAAAAAAACGGAATATCTTTCGCAGAATAATAAACTTTCGATTGATTGATATTCTGAAAGACATCCAGAATCTGTAGCGAACTTTCAAAAAAATACAACAGATCTTCTTGGGTTTTTACGGGTTTTGTTCTTTTAACCACCAATTGGTTTTCCGTTCCCAAGAACTTATCTAGTGAAATCTGGTAATATTTTGCTAATTCTATTGCTTCCTCAAAACTGAATTTTGCTTTCATTGAAGTTCTGCGGTGCGCCGAATCATAACTAATGTTAAGGATATTGGCGATCTCATCATTCAACGATTTATGTCCGATTTTCTTTCTGATTTGTTTGAGTAGAGTTTCCTGATTCATACTTTTTTGCGATTTTCACAAATGTAAAGATTTATTTTAATTTTTTTTCGCATTCATAAAATTGGTTTTCGCAGTTAGCTTTGAAGTATAATTTTACAAAATAATAGAAAGTAAATTATCAACCATTTAACTGTTAAGTAACTCGAAATCAAAATATCATGAAAAATACACCTTACCTATTAATAGCAATCCGTTTTCTTCTTGCACCAGTGATTTTCTTTTTAGCCTATTTAAAAGGTGAAGAATCCAGATTTTTAATTTTAACCTTAATGTTTATTGGGTTGCTTACAGATATTTTTGACGGAATCATTGCAAGAAAAATCGGTGTCTCCACAGAAAAATTGAGAAGACTCGACAGTCAGGTTGATTTAGTTTTTTGGCTCTCGTTAGGATTTGCAACTTACTTTCTTAATACCGAATTAATAAAAATCCATTGGCTAAGTATAACGGTAATTTTCATCATGGAAGCTTTATGTTATATTATTAGCATCTTAAAATTCGGAAAAGAAACCTGTACTCATGCTTGGCTTTCAAAATTGTGGGGTTTGAGTTTACTCATTACATTCACTTATTTAATAGGATTTCAACAGACTGGTCGGGCATTTCAATTAGCGTTAATTTTAGGGGTTATTTCTCATATTGATGTTATTTTTATTATTTTGATTCTTCCTAATTGGCAATATGATGTCCCAAGTTGTTACCACGCATGGAATATCAGAAAAGGAAAGCAGAGGAAAAAAACTACACTTTTCAATTAATATAGAAGTAAATTTCAACATTATTATATCATTTTTAAATCAAACAGTGTAATCATAGAAAAATTACCCTGTTTTTTGTAGATTTGCACACATTAATTTTTACATAAAAAATTTATCAATCAACAAATGAAAAAGCAGACGATTAAAGAAGTCCTACAGGATTACAAAAAAGTACTACATCATGACATTACAGTTTACGGTTGGGTAAGAACTTTCCGTGCAAACCGCTTTATTGCGCTTAATGATGGTTCTACTATTAATAATTTGCAGGTTGTTGTTGATTTCGAAAATTTCGATGCTGAGATCATCAGTAAAATAAGTACAGCTTCTTCTTTGAAAGTTGTTGGTGAAGTGGTAGAAAGCCAGGGAGCCGGACAAGCCGTAGAAATTATCGCAAAAAAAATCATCATTTTGGGCGATAACTTTACAGAAGAAAGAGACAAAACGATTCTTCAACCAAAAAAACATTCACTGGAAGTGTTGAGAGAGCAGGCGCATTTAAGATTCAGAACCAATTTATTTGGGGCTGTTTTCAGAGTACGTCATGCAGTGAGTTTTGCGATTCACTCATTTTTCAACCAAAACCAATTCTTTTACATCAACACTCCCATTGTTACCGGTGCAGATGCAGAAGGTGCAGGTGAAATGTTTGGAGTAACCAACTTTGATTTAAATAATATTCCAAGAGACGAACAGGGAGATATCGATTTTGCTCAGGATTTCTTTGGTAAAAAAACCAACTTAACGGTTTCCGGACAGCTTGAAGGTGAAACTGCTGCAATGGGATTGGGAAGAATATACACTTTCGGACCCACTTTCCGTGCGGAAAACTCAAATACAACGCGTCACTTAGCAGAATTTTGGATGATCGAGCCTGAAGTTGCCTTCAACAATCTTGAAGATAACATCGATTTGGCAGAAGATTTCTTAAAATATGTGATTCAATACGTTTTAGACAACTGTAAAGATGATCTTGAATTTTTAGATAAGCGTTTTGAAGAAGAACAAAAATCAAAACCTGAAAAAGAAAGAGCCAAGGAAGGTTTGATCGAAAAACTAGAAAATGTAATTGCAAAACGTTTCAAAAGAGTTTCTTACACAGAAGCAATTGAGATTTTATTAAATTCAAAAGAAAATAAAAAAGGAAAATTTGCTTATCCGATCGAGGAGTGGGGAGCAGATTTGCAGTCTGAACACGAAAGATTCTTGGTAGAAAAGCATTTTGAATGTCCAGTAGTTCTTTTCGATTATCCAAAAGAAATCAAAGCATTCTATATGAAGCTGAATGATGACAACAAAACCGTTGCCGCGATGGACGTTCTCTTCCCGGGAATCGGTGAGATTATTGGCGGATCAGAAAGAGAAGCACGATTAGATGTTCTCAAAAGCAAAATGGCAGAAATGCACGTAGACGAGCACGAACTTTGGTGGTATCTTGATACAAGAAAATTCGGATCCGTTCCTCATGCCGGTTTCGGTTTAGGACTGGAGCGTTTGGTTTTATTTGTGACAGGAATGACCAATATTCGTGATGTGATTCCTTTCCCGAGAACTCCAAAGAATGCAGAATTTTAAAATTCACTTAATATATATAAATACCTCTGAAATAATCAGAGGTATTTTTGTTTTAAAGACCGATTATAAAAAGAAGGTTTTTTTTCAGGAGCTTTTTCCCGCTCTCCACTGTATCTTTTCCGGGAAGGTCTACGCTTCGCTTCGTCCATCCCGGAAAAGGATGCCGTTTCGATCGGGGCTAGGGGAGCGATCTTCGGATGAGCGCTTTCCATGAGTCAAAATCAGCCCTTCAGAAAACCAACTTTATATAATGAAGCCTCAGTTTTCATCAGAAAACGGTGCCGAACATGTGACCTCATTAAAACCCACCGGAGGAATTAGAAATTTTTCTATCAGATCTTCAAAGGGTTAAGTTCGGATATGAATTAAAAATGAACATTATGTTAAATATATTTGGAAGTATGGGGATAAACGTGCTACTTTTGCCCCACTGAAAAACGAGAGTAGATCGGTAGCGCAGAAGCGCCTTTAGACAGGCAGGAACAAAAAAAACTCCGGTAGAAATGATTTTAAATACCATGAAATTTTATTCAGATAAATTTTGTGTAATTAGAAAAAGTTTTTATCTTTGCAGTCCCGATACGGGGAGCGCAGGAGTAGATAGGTTGAGGGTTAAGAGAAGGGTTTAGGGTTACTTAAAAAACTTTAAAATTTCTTCAAAAAACATTTGGCTAATTAGAAATAAAGTTTTACTTTTGCACACGCAAATACGGCAACGCCCAACGACAGAAAAGGGCAGCTGAGAAAGCGTAAGAGAAGAGATCATTGAAAAATAGATATAACAACCAAGTAAGGAAAAACTAAAGCGTCAAAACTTTGAGTGAGTCAGACAAACATACAATGGAGAGTTTGATCCTGGCTCAGGATGAACGCTAGCGGGAGGCCTAACACATGCAAGCCGAGCGGTAGAAGTCCTTCGGGACTTTGAGAGCGGCGCACGGGTGCGGAACACGTGTGCAACCTACCTTTATCTGGGGGATAGCCTTTCGAAAGGAAGATTAATACCCCATAATATATTGAATGGCATCATTTAATATTGAAAACTCCGGTGGATAGAGATGGGCACGCGCAAGATTAGATAGTTGGTGAGGTAACGGCTCACCAAGTCAATGATCTTTAGGGGGCCTGAGAGGGTGATCCCCCACACTGGTACTGAGACACGGACCAGACTCCTACGGGAGGCAGCAGTGAGGAATATTGGACAATGGGTGAGAGCCTGATCCAGCCATCCCGCGTGAAGGACGACGGCCCTATGGGTTGTAAACTTCTTTTGTATAGGGATAAACCTATCTACGTGTAGATAGCTGAAGGTACTATACGAATAAGCACCGGCTAACTCCGTGCCAGCAGCCGCGGTAATACGGAGGGTGCAAGCGTTATCCGGATTTATTGGGTTTAAAGGGTCCGTAGGCGGGCTCGTAAGTCAGTGGTGAAATCTCATAGCTTAACTATGAAACTGCCATTGATACTGCGGGTCTTGAGTAAAGTAGAAGTGGCTGGAATAAGTAGTGTAGCGGTGAAATGCATAGATATTACTTAGAACACCAATTGCGAAGGCAGGTCACTATGTTTTAACTGACGCTGATGGACGAAAGCGTGGGGAGCGAACAGGATTAGATACCCTGGTAGTCCACGCCGTAAACGATGCTAACTCGTTTTTGGGCTTTCGGGTTCAGAGACTAAGCGAAAGTGATAAGTTAGCCACCTGGGGAGTACGTTCGCAAGAATGAAACTCAAAGGAATTGACGGGGGCCCGCACAAGCGGTGGATTATGTGGTTTAATTCGATGATACGCGAGGAACCTTACCAAGGCTTAAATGGGAATTGATCGGTTTAGAAATAGACCTTCCTTCGGGCAATTTTCAAGGTGCTGCATGGTTGTCGTCAGCTCGTGCCGTGAGGTGTTAGGTTAAGTCCTGCAACGAGCGCAACCCCTGTCACTAGTTGCCATCATTCAGTTGGGGACTCTAGTGAGACTGCCTACGCAAGTAGAGAGGAAGGTGGGGATGACGTCAAATCATCACGGCCCTTACGCCTTGGGCCACACACGTAATACAATGGCCGGTACAGAGGGCAGCTACTATGCGAATAGATGCGAATCTCGAAAGCCGGTCTCAGTTCGGATTGGAGTCTGCAACTCGACTCTATGAAGCTGGAATCGCTAGTAATCGCGCATCAGCCATGGCGCGGTGAATACGTTCCCGGGCCTTGTACACACCGCCCGTCAAGCCATGGAAGTCTGGGGTACCTGAAGTCGGTGACCGTAACAGGAGCTGCCTAGGGTAAAACAGGTAACTAGGGCTAAGTCGTAACAAGGTAGCCGTACCGGAAGGTGCGGCTGGAACATCTCATTTTAGAGCGTCTTTCGACGTTAAACAAATAAAGGTACTTTAATGTACCATGTACTTACTTAAAAGAAAACGTTTTAGTTTTTTACTCGGTTGCTTATATTATAAAAATACAAACCCACTAGAAATTAGTATCAGAGGGAGAGATTTAGAAAATAGAGGTTAGAAAATTAGAAGTTAGAGATTAGTCTAACATCTGGTGTCTAAAATCTAACATCTAAACAAAGTCTCGTAGCTCAGCTGGTTAGAGCGCTACACTGATAATGTAGAGGTCGGCAGTTCGAGCCTGCCCGAGACTACTAATTGAAGCGGATGGCAAATGGCTTATAGCTGATGGCAAGAAAGCTGGAAGCAAGAAGCAAATCGCCAGAAGCACCTAGAGGGGAATTAGCTCAGCTGGCTAGAGCGCCTGCCTTGCACGCAGGAGGTCAAGGGTTCGACTCCCTTATTCTCCACCATTACTGAGAAGTAATAAAAAAGTTACAGAGATGTAACGAGCACAGAAGTTATTTAAAGAATAAACAAAGGATTTTAGCCGATAGGGGCTAGAGCGACCCGATTCATCGGGAAGGTCAAGGGTTCGACTCCCTTATTCTCCACAGTTTTGTAAGTTTGATTTAAAAGTAAGATGGATAGAGCCAAAACAAATATCCATTTATCAGACGAGCAGAAAGACATTAAGATCATTGACATTAACGGTAAAAATATCACAAAGAAAAAACCGAGCACTTGCGAGTGCTTGAGAAATAAATAGGAAAGAAATCGTTAAGGGCGTATGGCGGATGCCTAGGCTTTCAGAGGCGAAGAAGGACGCGGTAAGCTGCGAAAAGCTCGGGGGATCGGCACACACGAATTGATCCCGAGATGTCCGAATGGGGCAACCCGTCTGGTTGAAGACCAGTCACTCCGCAAGGAGAGCAAACCAGGAGAACTGAAACATCTAAGTACCCTGAGGAAAAGAAATCGAAGAGATTCCGTAAGTAGTGGCGAGCGAACGCGGATTAGCCCAAAAGTCTTTATATATTTAAAAGAATGTTCTGGAAAGAACAGCCATAGAGGGTGATAGCCCCGTATTTGAAAGGTATATTTAGATGATAAATGAGTAGGGCGGGACACGTGAAATCCTGTCTGAATATGGGGGGACCATCCTCCAAGGCTAAATACTCCTGAAAGACCGATAGTGAACAAGTACTGTGAAGGAAAGGTGAAAAGCACTTCGAATAGAAGGGTGAAATAGAACCTGAAACCGTACGCCTACAAGCGGTCGGAGCCCACAAGTTGGGTGACGGCGTGCCTTTTGCATAATGAGCCTACGAGTTAATGTTACTAGCGAGGTTAAGGACTTCAGGTCCGGAGCCGGAGCGAAAGCGAGTCTGAATAGGGCGCATAGTTAGTAGTATTAGACGCGAAACCTTGTGATCTACCCATGGGCAGGTTGAAGCTTTGGTAACACAAAGTGGAGGACCGAACCGGTTGACGTTGAAAAGTCTTCGGATGACCTGTGGGTAGGGGTGAAAGGCCAATCAAACTGGGAGATAGCTCGTACTCCCCGAAATGCATTTAGGTGCAGCGTCGTGTATAAGTTTATTAGAGGTAGAGCTACTGATTGGATGCGGGGGAGTCAAATCCTACCAATTCCTGACAAACTCCGAATGCTAATAAATGTTCCACGGCAGTGAGGGCGCGGGTGCTAAGGTCCGTGTCCGAGAGGGAAAGAACCCAGACCAACAGCTAAGGTCCCCAAATCTCTATTAAGTTGAAGCAACGCGGTTGGACTGCATTGACAGCTAGGATGTTGGCTTGGAAGCAGCCATTCATTTAAAGAGTGCGTAACAGCTCACTAGTCGAGCGGTCCGGCATGGATAATAATCGGGCATAAATAGAGTACCGAAGCTATGGATTTACAACTTAGGGTTGTATCTGGTAGGGGAGCATTCTGTTTGCACAGAAGCAGTGGCGCGAGCCATTGTGGAGCGTACAGAAAAGAAAATGTAGGCATAAGTAACGATAAAGCGGGCGAGAAACCCGCTCACCGAAAGACTAAGGTTTCCTCAGCCATGCTAATCAGCTGAGGGTTAGTCGGGACCTAACGCGAACCCGAAAGGGGTAGTGGATGGACAATGGGTTAATATTCCCATACTTGCTCACACTAAAAAGGGGACGGAGTGCCGTACTTACTGGAGACTGACGGAATAGTCAAGACCTAGCCTTCGGGCGAAGTTGCTGTAAGGAAAGTGCTTCCAAGAAAAGCCGAAGTGAAGCAACCCGTACCAAAACCGACACAGGTAGTCGAGGAGAGAATCCTAAGGTGCTAGAGTGAATCATGGTTAAGGAACTAGGCAAAATAGTCTCGTAACTTCGGAAGAAGAGACGCCAGCAGCAATGCTGGCCGCAGTGAA
The DNA here is from genome assembly GCF_027945075.1 of Chryseobacterium sp. CY350. Taxonomy (NCBI): domain Bacteria; kingdom Pseudomonadati; phylum Bacteroidota; class Flavobacteriia; order Flavobacteriales; family Weeksellaceae; genus Chryseobacterium; species Chryseobacterium wangxinyae. The sequence goes on along the minus strand of NZ_CP116034.1, from coordinate 1,854,057 downwards.
GAGGCCCAGGCGACTGTTTATCAAAAACACAGGACTCTGCTAAATCGAAAGATGCTGTATAGGGTCTGACACCTGCCCGGTGCTGGAAGGTTAAGGAAGGGCGTTAGCAGCAATGCGAAGCGTTTGACTGAAGCCCCAGTAAACGGCGGCCGTAACTATAACGGTCCTAAGGTAGCGAAATTCCTTGTCGGGTAAGTTCCGACCTGCACGAATGGTGTAACGATCTGGGCACTGTCTCAACCATGAGCTCTGTGAAATTGTAGTCTCGGTGAAGATGCCGAGTACCCGCAATGGGACGAAAAGACCCTGTGAACCTTTACTATAACTTCGTATTGACTTTGAGTAAGTAATGTGTAGGATAGGTGGGAGACTTTGAAGCAGGCACGCTAGTGTTTGTGGAGTCAACGTTGAAATACCACCCTTTACTTACTTGGAGCCTAACTTCTTTTAGAAGGACACTGCGTGGTGGGTAGTTTGACTGGGGTGGTCGCCTCCAAAAGAGTAACGGAGGCTTTCAAAGGTACCCTCAGCACGCTTGGTAACCGTGCGTAGAGTGTAATGGCATAAGGGTGCTTGACTGTGAGACCTACAAGTCGATCAGGTGCGAAAGCAGGACATAGTGATCCGGTGGTTCCGTATGGAAGGGCCATCGCTCATAGGATAAAAGGTACTCCGGGGATAACAGGCTAGTCTCCCCCAAGAGCTCACATCGACGGGGAGGTTCGGCACCTCGATGTCGGCTCGTCACATCCTGGGGCTGGAGAAGGTCCCAAGGGTTGGGCTGTTCGCCCATTAAAGTGGCACGCGAGCTGGGTTCAGAACGTCGTGAGACAGTTCGGTCTCTATCTATTGCGGGCGTTAGATGTTTGAGAGGGCTTGATTCTAGTACGAGAGGACCGAATTGAACAAACCTCTGGTGTATCAGTTGTTCCGCCAGGAGCACCGCTGAGTAGCTACGTTTGGAAGAGATAAGCACTGAAAGCATATAAGTGCGAAACTCGCCTCAAGATGAGACATCTTTTAAGGGTCGTTGGAGATGACGACGTTGATAGGCTACAGGTGTAAAGTTGGTAACAGCATAGCCGAGTAGTACTAATTACCCGTAGATTTATAGCCTATTACAGGAATAAATATAATCATCAATGAGTAATCATTTAAAAAATTATAAACCTATCTCAAATCGCTTGCAAGTGCAAGAAAGGTTTTTTCTTTGTGACTGTTTTTATCGATTAAAAAGCCATAAGCTTAAGGCCTAAAGCCTAATGCTTACAGCTATATACAACCTTTAGGGTGGTTTTAGCGGTGGGGCTCACCTGTTCCCATTCCGAACACAGAAGTTAAGCCCACCAGCGCCGATGGTACTGCGAAAGCGGGAGAGTAGGTCGCCGCCAGTCTTTTTTTTTAAAGCTCCTTTATCAACCGATAAAGGAGCTTTTTTTTGTGTATACGCAATTGAAAGTTAAACGTAATTGTAATAACAGCTATTAACTTCATTCTAATTCCAGCAATTATTAGTTCCAGGCAAAACATCATAGAACTATGGTTCTGGATAACGCTTTATTGCAGTTAGCATTTACATCCGAATCAATTATTTTAAGTATAAAGCGCTGGCTACAATTAGAATACATCAAATATTACTGTTTCTTGAGAAGAGAGCTATTTAACTTGAACTAAAATATGAATTTAAGCATAGTGAAAATTACAACTATCTTATGATTAAATATAATTTCTCTGAGTATAATGTAGCTAAGCAATATCAACAATTAAATTTTCTGTATCAACATTAGAATATTTTCAAAATTTGAAATGATGTCTTCATACAATTAATCATTAAAATTTTTAAAAATAACTCTAATACTCTTTGCAAGAATTTTTTATAACAGTGATATTTCGAAATATGGTAATTTTATACAAGTTAATAAGTTATGTTAGGTTGTATTATTAGAATTATCTAAGCCGACAGATTATAAGAGGTCTTCTTAAAAAAAATCCTTTAAAGGATAAAATAAGACCGATGTAAATTACTTTTGCTTCTCAAACCTTATAGGGTCTGTTTTAGTATAGTAACCTCCTTTGAAGTACCAAAAATTTTATCTTCAAAAAATATTTTTTAAAATTAACCAAACAATATTATTTACTACTGTTAAATAATGTCAATATTTTTCTATGATTCAAAGGCTAAGAGAAATTTCGAAAAAAGCGTATTTCTTAAATGTGTAATTGAGTATAAGGTGGTAATTTCTGTAATAAGATCTATATTAAATTAAATTATGCTGTGATGCTTCTTGTTAAAATTCTACCTTGTAGTGCCATTACTGTCGAAATTAGTAAAAGCATATTACTCAGTAAGTATTAGAATCGGTATAGATCTCCATTGGAATAATGAAAGAAATTTTGAAAATCTTATATTCTTAATTCTTATTTTGACGTTAATTCTATCATGCAAATGGAAATTGATGAATATTTTGGACAAAAAAAAACTCACGCTAGCACATGAGTTTTTCTCATTATTGATATAATTATCTGCATAAAGCAAAAATCATGCTAAAAGTTATTTTTATTAAAAAATAATTACTAAATTCGTAGAATACGTTATGTAAAATCAGAGTCGATATGCTAAAACAACATTTACAGCTTAAATTAGGACAAAAACTCGCTCCCCAGCAGATCCAACTGATGAAGTTAATTCAACTTCATACGTTAGAATTTGAAGAGGAATTGGAAAGGGAACTGGAGGAAAATCCTGCGTTAGAAGTTGCAAAAGAAGAGCCAAAGGAAGATGAATATTCGTCAATTGAAGATTCATATGAAACTGAAGGTACTGAAAGTATTGAAACGGATTTTGATGTAAATGATTACATCTACGATGATGAACCTACTTACAAAACAGCGTCAAGCAATTATTCTGCTGATGATGAAGATTTTGATAACGAAAGTCTTTTAACAGAAGGTCAGTCTCTGTATGATTATTTGATGGAACAGATTAACCTTATCAATATTAATTCAGAAGATCTAAAGATCGCTGAATATATTATTGGTAACCTTGATACTGACGGTTATTTGAGGAGAGAAGTGAAATCAATTGTTGATGATCTTGCATTTTCTCAGGGAATTTATACCACTACAGAAAAAGTAGAAGATATATTAGAGAATTATATTCAAAAACTTGATCCATCAGGAGTTGGAGCGCGTGGTTTGCAAGAATGTTTGCTATTGCAAATAGAAAAGAAAGTTAGTGCCAACAAAGCGATTTCTTTAGCAGCAAATATTTTGCGATTCCAGTTTGATGCCTTAACGAATAAGCATTATAACAAAATTATTCAAAAGTACGATATAGAAGAAGAAGATCTGAAGGATGCTTTGGAGGAAATAGCTAAACTTTCGCCTAAAGTTGGAGGAAATTTTGAAACTCAGACCATAACAATCAATCAGGAGATTATTCCGGATTTTGTTATTCAAGTAAAAGATGGTTTGGTAATCCCTATGTTGAACAGCAAAAATGCGCCGACTTTACGTGTTTCTGAAGAATATAAAGATATTTTAACAACTTATTCTCATGATAAAAATTCATCAGAGCATAAACAGGCTGCGTTATTCATCAAACAAAAATTAGATGCTGCCAAATGGTATATCGATGCGATTAATCAGCGTCAGAATACTTTGTTACAGACCATTAACGCTATAGTAAAATTTCAGCATAATTATTTTATTACAGGTGATGAGAAGTCATTAAGACCAATGATTCTTAAAGATATTGCCGATATTACAGGTTTCGATATCTCTACAATCTCTAGAGTAGTAAAAAGTAAATATGCCGATACGCCGAATGGTATTTTATATTTGAAAGACTTGTTTTCCGACAGTCTTACGAATGATGATGGTGAAGAAGTTTCTACAAAAGAAATCAAAATGCATCTTCAGGAAGTCATCAGTAAAGAAAATAAACGAAAACCATTAACGGATGATGCTTTGGTTGTTATCTTAAAAGAACAAGGCTATAATATTGCGAGGCGAACGATCGCTAAGTACAGGGAGCAACTGAATATTCCGGTTGCAAGACTTAGAAAAGAATTATAACAATAATATAAAAGCGTCAGGATTATTCCTGACGCTTTTTTTATTTTTAATGCTTCTAAAGTTATTATTCCTGAGACTCAATCTCTTTGAGCTGAACAAGATTTTTATCTAGTCTTTTAATGAGAATTCCGTACACCAATCTGTAATAAGCCCAAATTAAAACCACACAAAGCACAGTACTAATAATAAAACTTATAATAAAAGCTAATATTGACGAATTGGCAAGTGCACTATTTTGGTTCTTTATAGAGTAAATTCCAAAAATTGTGAGAGCAGACGTAAAAACAACCACAATTAAAATGTTTATTAAAATGAAGGCATTGACTGTTTTTTTAAAGCTGATAATTCTTGAAATGAATTCTTTAAGATCTTCTTCAACTTTTATTTTTCTATAATTTTTATAAAATCGGATAACAAAATAACCTGTTATAAATAAAGTACAGATTTTGATAATCAAATAAATATTATCAAGAATATTCTGCATCTCGTCGTTTTTTTCAACGCCTAATCTTTGTAAGGAAGTAAGAAAAGTATTAGATTCTTTATTTTGAAGTATCAGAAAAAGACCAAAAATAGTGAAAAGAACGAATTCAACGACACTGATCCAAAAAATGTATTTCACATAATTGCGCGATTTTTTATTCAACATCTGAAGGATTTCGTCGTTGTTATATTTGGGTTCAACAGGCTGCTCCTGCCATGTTTTCTTAAAACTGTCTATGTCAAATTCAGGCATTTCGTTCCATTTTTTCTTTAAGGACTTTCTTTAGTCTGTTCATTTTCACGCGAGCATTCACTTCGGTTATTCCAAGGTTTTCTGCAATGTCTTTATAGGGAAGATCATCCAGATACATCATTACGATTGCTCTTTCAACATTCGGTAGAGTTTTGATAACAGTATACAACAATGAGATTTGCTGTTGCTTGTCATCATCATCTTCAATAAAATCTCTGTGATTGATGTCGAGTTCGTTGGTAGGTAAACTTTTGCTCTTTTTTCTGAAAAGCGTGATTGCTGTATTAAGAGCTACGCGATACATCCAGGTAGATATTTTTGAATTTCCTTTAAATGAATCGTAGCTTCTCCACAACTGCAAGACAATCTCCTGGAAAAGATCTTCCTCATCTTCAAGAGAGTTAGTATACAGCCGCGAAACTTTAATAATCAAACCTTGATTATCTTTTATAAGCTGGGCAAATTCTTTCTCTTTGGAAATCAAAATTCTGTATAATTGGCACGAAGATAACAATAATGTGGTAATTGGTGAAGAGTTATAAGTTATTAATTATAAGTGATGGGTTTGAAATATATTCATGGCCAAGTTTTCTCGACTCTAGGGCATTGACTTATTACTTTTAACTCATAACTAATTCCTATCTTTGCAGCCACGAGAAAGTCGGCTTGTTGATTCTTATTTCGGTAAGGGTAGGAAAGTCCGGACACCATAGAGCAGCAAAGCGGATAACATCCGTCATCCGTGAGGATAGGACAAGTGCAACAGAAAGCAGGTACAGTTCGGCTGTAGTGAAACCAGGTAAACTCTTTGCGGTGCAATGATAAGTATATCGGTTCTTTTCAGCAATGAAAATAGGGGCGGCTCGTCCTGAAAGCCGAGGGGTAATCAGCTCAAGTTTTGCAGCAATGTAAAACGTAGATAAATAACAGGCATTTTTTAGGAAGTACAAAATCCGGCTTACAGATTTTCTCGTGATTTTTTTAGCTGGAAATAAAATAGCCACATTTTCACAAGGCTATTTTATATTTTATTAGATTCTTCTTTATTCACTTTCCAATTGTTTTTTAGCATCATCCAAACCTGCTCTGTCTTCTTTTGAAAGTTCGGGAAATTTCAAGTCCATTTTTTCTAACGTATCAATAATGATCTGTATTGCCGCAAGCCTCGCAAACCATTTGTTATCTGCGGGAAGTACGTACCACGGCACTTCATCTTTCGAGGTTTCATTAATCGCAGTTTCGTAGCAAGTCATATATTCATCAAATAGCGCTCGCTCCGGTAAATCGGCTGTTGAGAATTTCCAGTTTTTTTCCTGCTCATTGATTCGGTCAAGAAGCCTTTTCTTTTGTTCATCTTTCGAAACGTTAAGAAAAATCTTAATAATCGTAGTTCCGTTTTGAGCTAAATGTTTTTCGAAATTTCTAATGCTTTCATATCTGTTTTTCCAAAATTTATCATCAAAATCTTTTACAGAATCCCATGTTTTTTCACTTAAATTATATTCAGGATGCACTTTACAAACCAAAACACTCTCATAATGCGAACGGTTGAAAATTCCGATCATCCCTTTTTGTGGTAGGGCTGAATAATGTCTCCACAAAAAATCATGAGAATATTCCTTCGAACTGGGAGTTTTAAAACTTGTGACATTACATCCCTGCGGATTTACCCCACCGAAAACATGCTCAATCAAACTGTCTTTTCCTGCAGCATCCATCGCCTGAAGAACCACCAAAAGAGATTTGCTGCCATCGGCATATAATTTTTCCTGAAGTTCCCGTAGTTTTTCTTTTTCCTTCTCAAGTATCTGCATTCCTTCTTCTTTTGTAAGTTTGCCTTTATATTCTGTTGAAGTTTTTTTTATTGAAAATTTTCCTTTTACAAGAAAGTCATCCGAAAAGTTATCTGCCATTTTTTAGATTTTTGAATTTTTATATTTAAATATTTACTAAATATAACGAAAAAAACCGCCTCAATTGAGACGGTTTAGTATTATTTTGAAATAATATTAACTTTTTACAGCCACTTTTTTGGCAGCTTTAGCAGCTTTCTTTTCAGCTTTAGCAGCAGCTTTTTGCTCTTCCGGAGTCAAAGGTTTTGGTTCAGGAGCATTAGCATTTACATCGCCTTTGATGTAAATCACACTTCTGCTGTTAACAGGGTCGTTAGAAAATACTTCAATCATTTTGTTGAATGCACCAGGGTTAGCTGTAGCATATCCAACTTTTATTTTGCCTGTTTTCCCGGGAGCAATAGGATCTGTACTCCACTCAGGAACTGTACATCCGCAAGATGCCTTTACATTTGAAATGATCAAAGGCTTATCACCTGTGTTGGTTACATTAAAAAATCTGTGTCCGTCTGAATTTGGTTTCACCGCACCATAATCAAAAGTAGTTTTGTCAAATGTAATTGTCTGCGCAGATGCTAAAGCAATCGTTCCGAATAATGCAATTCCTGCAAATAATGTTTTCATATGAAGATTTTTATTAAATTTTAAAAGTAATATATTATCGCATGACTTTACCGGAATTTATCCAAAAGCAAGTCTGGGCAATTCATATTCTTGAATGTTAATATATTTGTTAGATAAATTTTGAGAAACAAAGTTAAAAATTATTTTAATTAATGCTCACATTTTTTTACTTTAAACTATTTTTGCAGATTATAAGTCAAAGAAACCAGAATTTATGCAGATTTCAGAAAAATATAATCCACAAGATACAGAACAGAAATGGTACAACTACTGGCTGGAAAACAAATATTTCCACTCAGAACCTAATGAGAAGCCGCCTTATACGGTAGTCATTCCGCCGCCAAACGTTACAGGAATTCTTCACATGGGACATATGTTGAATAATACCATTCAAGATGTTTTGGTGCGTCGTGCAAGAATGCAGGGCTTTAATGCTTGTTGGGTGCCGGGAACGGATCATGCTTCAATCGCTACTGAAGCTAAAGTTGTTGCTAAACTAAAGTCTGAAGGAATTAATAAATCTGATATCACCCGTGAAGAATTTTTGACACATGCCTGGGAATGGACTGATAAATACGGAGGAACCATTCTTGAACAATTAAAGAAATTAGGTTGTTCTTGCGATTGGGACAGAACTCGTTTTACGTTAGAAGATAAAATGTCGCAGCAGGTTATCAAAAGTTTTGTTGATCTATATAATAAAGGACTTATTTATAGAGGTTACAGAATGGTGAACTGGGATCCGGAAGCAAAAACCAATATTTCTGATGAAGAAGTAATTTTTAAAGAACAAAACGGAAAATTATATTATTTAAAGTATAAAATTGAAGGTACAGAAGAATTTCTTTCGGTAGCGACTACGCGTCCTGAAACGATTTTTGGTGATACTGCAGTTTGTATCAATCCAAATGATGAGAGATATGCTCATTTGAAAGGTAAAAACGTTATTGTACCGATTGTAAACAGAGTAGTTCCGATTATTGAAGATGAATATGTTGATATTGAATTCGGAACAGGAGCTTTAAAAATCACTCCTGCTCACGACATCAATGATTACGAAATCGGACAAAAGCACAATCTACAAATGATTGATTCTTTAGATGATGACGGAAATCTGAATGATCATGGTTTACATTACGCCGGAAAAAACAGATTTGATGTAAGAAAGCAAATCGCTAAGGAATTAGACGAAAATGATCTTTTGTTGAAAGTAGAAGATTACGTAAATAAAGTAGGAACTTCTGAAAGGACAGGCGCAGTTATTGAACCTAAAGTTTCTGTCCAGTGGTTTTTAAAGATGTCTGATATCGCAAAACCTGCGTTAGACGTTGTAATGGATGATGAAGTGAAATTCTATCCTGAAAAATTTAAAAACACCTACAAACACTGGATGGACAACATCCGTGACTGGAATATTTCCCGTCAGCTTTGGTGGGGACAGCAGATTCCCGCATTCTATTATGGTGATGGTGAAAATGATTTCGTAGTTGCAGAAAACATCGAAGATGCATTAATTTTAGCTAAAGAAAAAACCAATAATCACCAATTAACAACGGGCAACCTAAAGCAAGATGAGGACGCTCTTGATACCTGGTTCTCTTCGTGGTTGTGGCCAATGTCGGTTTTTGACGGTTTGCTTGATCCTGATAATAAAGATATCAATTACTATTATCCGACTTCAGATTTGGTAACAGGTCCGGATATTATTTTCTTCTGGGTTGCCAGAATGATTATGGCGGGGTTAGAATTTAAAGGTGAAGTTCCTTTTAAAAATGTTTATTTTACTGGAATTGTAAGAGATAAACAGCGAAGAAAGATGTCTAAGCAATTGGGGAATTCACCAGATCCCTTAGATTTGATTTCTCAGTACGGTGCAGATGGAGTTCGTGTTGGAAGTTTACTGAGTTCGGCTGCCGGAAATGATTTGTTGTTTGACGAAGATTTAATGGTTCAGGGAAGAAATTTCATGACTAAAATCTGGAACGCTTTCCGTTTAACCCAAAACTGGACAAAAGAAGATAAACCATTGATTGACTCAGATCATCAGGCAATTGGATGGTTTGAAAATCAATTAAATAAATCAATTACAGAAATCAATGATCAGTTTGATAAATTCAGAATTTCTGATGCCTTGCATTTGATTCAAAAATTGGTGAAAGACGATTTCTGCGGATGGTATCTTGAAGCAATTAAACCAAATTACGGAGAAGGAATTTCTAAAGAAGTTTATAATCAGACGATTATTTTCTTTGAAGAATTAATGAAACTTCTGCATCCTTTTATGCCATTCTTGTCAGAAGAATTATGGCAGTTGATTTCAGAAAGAAAACCTGAAGAAGCTTTGGTAATCGCTCAGCAAAAGAAAGCAGAAGAATTTAATGAAGATATCATTAAAAACTTTGAAACTGCAGAAGAAATCATTTCAGGAGTAAGAAATTACCGTCAGACAAAAGGAATTTCACCAAGAGAAGCGGTTGAAGTTTATACAAACGTTGCCAATTTTGAAAACGAAGCAGTTGTTAAAAAACTAGCAAGTATTTCTGAAATTCATTTTAATGAAAAAACAGATAAACCGAGTTTCACGTTCCTGGTTGGATCGACTGAAGTTTCAATTCCTTTAAGTGAAAAATTAGATTTAGAAGAAGAAAAAAAGAAGACAGAAGAGGAAGTAAAATATCTTAAAGGATTTCTAATTTCTGTTGATAAAAAGCTTTCCAACGAAAAATTCGTTGCCAACGCAAAACCTGAAGTGGTAGAAGTGGAACGTAAGAAACAAAAAGACGCGCAGGATAAGATTGCGATTCTTGAAGAAAAGCTGAAAAGTTTGTAATTCAGGTTGAGACTTAGGCTAAGGTTGACTACATCTTAATCTTAGCCTCAACCTTAACCTAAAAATTAAAAATGACACACCTAGAAAATATAAAAAAACTATTCTCAAAAAACTTTGTAGAAAGTCCGCTTCTTGAAAGTTTTGATGTGGGAAAAATATATCTTTCAACCGGAAAACTGGTTGCTTGTGATCCTTTGATTACAAATGATATGCAATCATTTACAGATGTTTTTCCGAAAGGCGATTTTGCAGTTTTACTTCATAAAGAAAGAGAAAGCAATTGCGTTGCTTATGCCGAAATCGTTTTCAACGATTCAGAAATTACATCGTGGAAATTAGCAACAACCGAAAGTCAGAATATCAAAGATTTAGCAGAAGGTGAAGTTTTTGGTTATCCTGTAGAAAGCGGAATGGGCTGTTTCATGGATGTTGAAACGCAGGCAAGTCTCAATGAACTCGAGCAGAAGCTTTACCGTAGAAAAGGAGACGATTTTATGGGGATTTACGAAGAGTTTTTCCATGAGCATTTTTTTGATGAGAAAGGAGCAATCGATCAATATGCATTTTTAAAGCCATCGGATGAGCTTCCCGGGACAATTTTTGGCTTCGAAACGGGTTATGGAGAAGGTTTTTACGCCAGTTATATTGCGTATGAGCAGAATGATAAACCTGTCAAAATCGTTACTGAATTTATAGAGATTTTAGTAAATTAAAAATAATTATTATTTGTAACACTAAGTTGTTTAAATTTACCAAAAGCTAAAAATACAAAATATGAATTTTACTTCGACACAGCCTAAAATAGTCGTTGTTGGCAGTTGCTCTCTGGATTTGATTTTATATACCGAGAAAATACCATCTTCTAACGAGACAGTGATGGCGAGTTCCTGTGATAATTATTTCGGTGGTAAAGGTGCAAATCAGGCAGTAGGAACGGCAAGATTGGGTGCAAGTGTTTATTTTATAGGATGCGTGGGATTTGATCCACTAGGTCAGCAAATCATGAGAAATCTGGTCGAAGAAGAAGTAAACGTAGGATACGTTACAGAGACTGATAAAGATGCAACCGGAACAGCATACGTCACAAGTTCTGATGGCGAAGCTGCTATTGTGGTAGTTCCTGCCGCTAATAATTATCTTACAACTGCAGACGTGGAGGAAGCAGACCGATATATTTACGGAGCGGATATGGTTCTTTTGCAGTTGGAAATTCCAATGAATGTTGTGGAATATACTGTCAGGAAAGCAAAAAGTTACGGGAAAATGGTAGGTTTGTATGCTTCTCCGGGAAGACCGCTTACGAAGGAAATAATTGATAGTGCAGATTTTATTGTTGCTAAAAGCAGCGAATTAGAGATTATCTTTGGTGACGATCAAAGAGAAAAAGTTCTAAAAAAATATTTTAATAAGGTTTTCATCCGCGACGAGACCAATTCTACAGTCTATTTTGATGGTACAGAGATGAAATATTTTAGAAATGAAGATGAAAGTATGGTATATAAAATGGGAATGGGCGATGCGTTCACATCTGGTTTCGCAATAGCGTTGTGCCATAAGAACTCAATCGAAGAATGCGTGAAGTTTGGAAATGAAGTCTCATCAAAGGTTTCTTTAGGAAAAGGTGCGCAGACAGCACTTCCTAGATATTCAGATTATTTTAAGTAAATTATTTGCTGCATATCGAAAAGTTAAAAATTAATACAATCTCAACATAATAATATCCACTTTTATCGGTGGATATTTTATTTTGATCTTATGGAAAAACTGATTCTCCAAACACATGATAAGATTCAGATTGTTGCACATGTTTTTAAACCTGAAATAAACAATCACAAGGTCTTGCTGATCAATTCTGCTACCGGTGTGAGACAGCATGTCTATTTTTCTTTCGCTCAGTTTTTTGCTGAAAAAGGATTTACCGTTATTACGTATGATTATCGCGGTATTGGTCTTTCAAAACCTCAGAGAATGAGAAACTTCGATGCATCGATGAGGATGTGGGGAAGTGAAGATTACAAAGTAATTACTCAATTTATAATTGATGAATTTCCGGATTATCAGAAATTTTGTCTCGGTCATTCGGTGGGCGCATTGATTTTAGGAATGAATAAAGATTCAAAAATATTCGACAAATTTATCTTTGTTGGCACTCAAAACGCTTTTGTCGGACATTTAAGATGGCGTACAAAAGTTGAAGCTTTACTCGGTTTCGGAATTGCCCAGCCTTTTTTCACAGAGCTATTCGGTTATTTTCCGGCACATTGGTTTGGATTGGGAGAAAGTCTGCCAAAAAATTGCGCTTATGACTGGAGAACGTTAATTTTGAACCCCAAATCTACCAACAAATTATTGTTTAAAACTGAAGACTTTTCAAAAGATTTAAAACAGAAAGTTTTTGTGATACAAGCTGAAGATGATGCTTGGTTAACGGATAAAGGAGTAAAATCTCTACTGAATGATACCTACCCGAATTTAAAACCAACCTACAGATTAATCAAAACTTCTGAATCTGAAAAAGGAGAAATAGGACACATCAATTTTTTCAGAAAATATAACATGAATCTTTGGGAAATTGTTCTAAATGAAGTGAAGTAATAAGACAAAATTTGCTATTTTCGAAAGCTTGCTGAGATTCAATAATTTTTGGGAATGCCTTTAAATAAAATAAACGAAAGAAATAAACTTAAAATGAACAACATCATAGAAAACACCGTACAATTTGTAAAAGAAAAACTGGAAGGCGCGGAAGCCGGACACGATTGGTTTCACATCGAAAGAGTATGGAAACTTTCAAAAAAAATCGCAAAAACCGAACACTGTAATCTTGAAGTTGTAGAACTTTCTGCCTTACTTCATGATATTGCTGATCCCAAATTTCACAATGGTGACGAATCTTTAGCTTTAAAAATTTCTCGAGAATTTCTGGAAAGTCAGAAAGTAAGTGAAGAGATTATAGAGCAGGTTTTGTTTATCATTCAAAATATTTCATTCAAAAATAGAGGAGAAGCGCCAAAAGATTTGCCTATCGAATTAAAAATCGTGCAAGATGCAGATCGTATTGATGCTATCGGCGCCATCGGAATTGGAAGGACTTTCAATTTTGGAGGTTTTAAAAATAATCTGATGTATCATCCGGATCTTAAACCCCAGATGAATATGTCAAAAGAAGAGTACAAAAAATCAAACGGAACGACTATTAACCATTTTTACGAAAAGCTTCTCCTGTTGAAAGATTTAATGAATACAAGAGAGGGAAAAAAAATAGCCGGGGAAAGACATCAGTTTATGCTGAATTTTTTGGATCAATTTTTTGCAGAATGGAATGTTGATTAACATTCCGTGAAACATCTCTAATGATTATCTTTGCAGCATGGGATTTATCATTTCTATCATTTTTTTTTCACTGATTCTTTCACTTTTCCTTTTTAAGGTGAGATCCGGATCGTTTGCGAAATGGGCAAAGATCTTTCGGGTTTTTACTCTGGTGATTTCCATTTCGCTCTTCACGTATTGGTTTGTCAAGAAAAGTTCGATCGGCATTGTTAGCAATTCGGTGTCGTTGCAGGTAATCAATAAACTTCCGCAGCCGCTTGATTTTTATGTAATTAATGTCAACAATCTTGATAAAAGCGGAACATTCGAAACCAAACACATAGGTAAAGTACGTCCCGAATATTACAGAATTGAGCATCTTAAACTGACAAAATCAGATCAATACTGGGTCGCTGGTTATCTAGGCAAGAAAAATCTGGTCTACTTCTCTCAACATGCTGTCCCGAATAAAAATATGGATCAGATTGTGGAGGCCCAAAACTACATTATTCAAAGTGAGAAACTTTCTGAACAGGCAAAAAAGCATGTTGAGGCCTACAATTTTGAAAATATGCAGACAGGAATCTGGGTGACGCTCTGTTTCCTTTTGATATTTCTAAATATTTCTTTAATGCTGCGAAAAAAACAGGTAAAGCATAATTAGATAAATTTAATTAAATCTTAATTAATTATTTATCAGAACAAACTCGGTGGAGTTTCAAAAGCTAACTTCGGAATTTTAATATCTGTTTTCCAGTCTTTATTCATTTCCTCAATCAAATGTGCAGAAAGTAAAGGTGAGGCTTTCTCAAGATTTTGGTGAACAAAGAAATAAAGATTTTGCAGACCTTCTTTTTTCCATTTAGTTAAATGTTTCAGCCAATCTTCTAATCTATCATAATCGCTCTCATGATTTGCTCCTACATATCTTATGAAAGCAGTTGGCGTTGTAAGTCTCATATGAAGCATGTCTCTTCTTCCGGCAGTATCTACGATAATATTTGTGATATTGTTATCTTCAAAAAGCTGACAGGTTTTATCAAAAATATCCTCATCAGTAAACCATTCTGTATTTCTGAGTTCTATTGCGAGGGGAACTTCTTTTGGCCATTTAGTCACAAACTGTTCCAGTCTTTCGTAGTCTTTTGGCTTAAAATTATCGTGAAGCTGTAGGAAAACCATTCCAAGTTTTTCGTCAAAATTCAATACTGCCGTCGCAAATTGTGTGACCACATCATCAATATTTAAAAGTCTTCTGAAATGTGAAACTGTGTTGGTGATTTTTGGGAAAAATTTAAAATCAGCAGGTGTTTTTACTTTCCACGTCAAAACCTGTTCGGCGGAAGGCAGACTGTAAAATGTAGCATTTAATTCGATTGAATTAAACTGTGTGGCATAATAGGTCAGCTCATCTTTCGTTCCTTTCGGATAGAAACCTTTCAAATCCGTTTTGTTCCATTTTGCACATCCGATAGAAATATTTTCCAGACCTTTTTTATTTTCCTTTAAAATTTCTTTAGTTCTAGGATGATCTTTTGGTAACGTAAAATCTATTTGCGAAGGATCTTCTACTTGTCCGAATTTCATATTGTAATATTTTTAAGAATCTTTTTTCTTATCTAAACAAATATATAAAAAAGCACGAATCTATTTCGGTTCAGATGTTTAATAAATATTTGCTTTTCAAAAAAAACTCCTAAAGTTTAACTTTAGGAGTTTGTGATTATTAAATATTCAGTAATTAAACTGTCTTTTGCTTTCTTTTAAGCACGACAACCAATCCTATCGCAGTCAATAAAAGTAAAGGAATATACTGATCGATTGGTGACGCATTCGGATCTCCCGGATTTCCCGGAAAAGTATCTTCTTGGGTTACAGGTGTTTTTTCGTAGACGTAGGAATTGTCGTCTGAAGACTGAGCGAAACCCAGCCCTGAAAGCACAATAGAACAAGTTATTAAAATTTTTTTCATTTGTTATTTTATTATTTTTTTAGAATATTCTTTTCCTGCTGAGACCGCTTTTAGAAAATATACACCTTTTGCATCTATTTTAATGCGTACTAATTTCGCATTTGAATTTATCTTCAAGACTTTTCGTCCGGCTACATCAAATACTTCAACTGTTTCAATGTTTTTATCATTTCTCACTAAGAAATCATCGCCTTCCCTGTACACTTCGAAAGAATTTCTAGTAGCTTCTGCTGTTGCAAGAACGTCTAGCTTGTAAACAATCTCAAATCTGTTTGCAAATTCTCCTGCGTTATTGGTAAAGCTGTATTCAGCATTCTGCAAATTGGTGTACGTTCCCGAATCTTTATCGTGAAGATAAATCGCCTGTCCGTTATTAAAAATTCCTTCTTTCTGAACTAAGGAAATTGTAAAGTTTGCGTTTTGAAAATGTTTTGTTCCTACGGGAACGATGTCAGTGATGTCAAAACCAGCTTTTCCCTGAATTACGAGCTTTTGAGCATCTGCCATTGTATAAAAAGCATCAGAACCCATTCCGATTGCTTTAGAATCATATTGATCAAAAGCATCTGAAGCCGAATTTAAATAAGCCACCGCAATCGTATTGTTGGTATTGTAAGAAGAGTTTAATTTTAACCAAAATTTGCCTTCTGTGGAAGAGTTATTTTTATTAAAGAAAGTTCCGGATGTAGCTGTTCTCATATCATTGGTGAAACTTAAAGAAGTATCTGAAGGAGCCGATAATGCTCTTACAAAGAACCCTTGTCCGATATTGGCAATATTTCCGGTAGGAATAGCAGTATTAGTATTTGGTGCAGGAACCCAAGCCGAGGTAGAAGCATTGTAAGTGGCATACCCAATGTTTACAGAAGTAGCACCACCTTGAGTAGTAACAGAATTACTCGTGTTATCCCAAAAATATAATGTATTAGAAATTCTTCCCTGGTTTGCTATATAAAAACTATCTAAATCTAAATTTGAAGGATAAGGATTTCCCACTAAATTAAATCTGTTTCCTGTCGTTGCTAAATTATATGTTTGAGTACCATTGTTTGGAACTCCTGTAAAAGTTAAAGTTCCTGTTGAACCTGAAGGCGTTTTAATAGAATATCCTTTACCGAAAGCTGAAGTTGTAGAAGCTGCGTTTACGAAATTGTCTGTAGCAGTGTTATATTCCGTAATAAATTGAGGGGTAATCCCTGTTCCGTAGATTGTATTAAGATCTTGTAAAGCAACTGGTGAAGACCAGAATGCGTATTTATCAAAGTCACTTTTTGAGTACTTTTTAACGCTGAAATCTCCTGTATAATTTAATGTAGAACCATCTCTCTGGATAAGGTTTCCACCATTTTTTATGGTTACATCAGCAGCGTTGATTGTATTTCCTGAAGTAATTTCTAAAACAGCTCCATTATTCACAATAATATTTTTTGCTGTGAACATAGGGTGTGTTGTTGTAGAATAATTTCCGGCAATAAATGCATTGATAGCTGACGTAGGAACTCCGTTACTCCAAGTTGTACCATTCCATATAGTTTTGATTAAGTTTGTGCAATCTGAGGTGAAATTTATATCAAAATCATTAAAGCTTGCCAACTGTGCATCATCAACACAAACTGATAAGCTGGGATTGTGATTGTAATTTTCAACATACTGTTCTATGGAGTTGTTGTGAACATTAACTGAAACTAAGTTTAAATTATCTAATGCAGAAAAACTCTCTAAATGTGAAGCGGTTGAGAAATCCAGTTGTGTTAATAATGGGCATTCTTTAAAAAATACGTTCTTTAAATTGACATTATTTAAAGTGTTTAACTGTGCTATCAAAGGTTGTTTTTCTATATGAAGTTCTTCTAAATTTACATTATTAGAAATATTCAATTGATTGAGAAAATTATTTTCAATAAGATCAAGTTTTTTTAATCCTGTACAATCAGAAATATCTAATGAACTGATCTTTGTGTATTTGATATATAATTCCTGCAGACCTGAACATTGAAGGAGATTTAGTGTATTGAGCTCAGTAAAATAATTGTAAAGTATGTTATCACTAATAGACAAAGTTTGGAGACTTGAACAATTTTGCAGATTCAAAGTTTTTAAATCATAGTTTCCCCAAATTTCTAAATCTGCAAGAGCTGTACAATTTTGGGCATTTATATTTTGTAGATTTATAGGTATACTAGAATCCTCCGGAGCACCATTATTCGCTTTTAGTGTATGCAGTGCAGTTAAATTACTAACATCTAAATTACTTAAAAACTGAATTGATGTTACAATATTTACCTCTTGCAAAAGTGGGGAAACATTTATATTTGCATAGTTGAGAGGCTGATTAAAGGCTGTTAATTTTTTTAATTTAGGAAGTCCTGTAAGATTTAACGATGTTACATTGCCTAATATTACACTTCCTAGAGAATTTGCTGTGTAAAGGTATCTGTTATAATACGCACAGTCTAATTCTTCAAGATTCGCTAATGCTGCTGTTGAGAAATCAATATTTGAAGCATTAAGACCTTTTAGTTTCTTTAGAGAAGAACATCCATTGACATTAATCGCAGTAATGTATACGGCATAACTGTCATAATAGTCACCATCTAAAATAACTTCATGCAAAGACGTACAATTGTTTGCGATCAGATTAATTTCTTGATTAAAGCTGGCATTTTGTGTATTGGTAATATTAATCGTTTGCAATGTTGTAATATTAGGAACAGATAATTTTACAAGACCTCTGCAATCATCAATTTTAATTGATGTCAAATCAATATTTTCCATGTACAGCTCAGAAACTAATATATCATTCATCACCAATGCCCCATTAAACTGTGGGTTATTTTTGATTCTGAAAATAGTCTGTCCCAAAAAATAGGGATGATAAAAAGCATTAATATCATTCATCGTCAGAATTGATGGACAATTGTCAATGGTAAAATCTACATCAAAGAAATATGATTCATAGAAATTTCCATTAAAAGAGGCTTCATCGTAGTACCAGCGATTCATGCATGCTAGTTTTGTTATTTTGTTATTATTTATAAAACTTATATTTGCATTCTTTGTGTCTGAAATGTAAAGTTCTTTCACATTCGTAAAAAGCAAAGCATCAGTGATGTTGTCAGGAAGATGAGCGAAATAATATGGAAAGTTAATTTCTCCGGTTGCGGCATCAATTTTTTGCGTTTCGTCCATTTTTACATCAAGAATCACAACTTGTTGCGCTTCCGCAGTCTGAATCTCTCCATCACCATTTGCGTCAATCGCAATTGAATTTCCGCTGAGATTTTTTGCTATTCCATTTGTGGAGTTTGAGCTTAGAATTAAAGCTTTAAATTTAGAATCTGTAAAATTCAGATTTTGTGAGTAAACTACAGAAAAGCAGCTTACCAAAACGGTAAATAAAATTTTTTTCATCGATGTGTTAGTAATTTTTCTTTGATATTAGAATTATCAGCTGATTATGCAAATGTAATAATTGAAGTTTGTTTGGATAATTAATTGATTTTCATTTTTTTGTGATGATTTCATCGGTCTATGTAAAATTTATGATTGTATTGTTATAAAAGTGTAATTATATTGTTTTTTGGTAATGTGATATACGATACAAACCACAAAACTATATTCTTCTTGTATTATAAATTTTTTATGATTCAATAGTCGTTTATCTTATACAAACAATACATAAAGCACCAATTTAAAACCTTCAAAAGCTTTTAATAAAATCTTAGTTCTTACAGTCAAAATCTTATCAAATAATGTTCGAGAAGATTTCAAGTAATTACTTTAATTGTGGATATTCAGTAATTAAACTGTCTTTTGCTTTCTTTTAAGCACGATAAGCATCACAATCGCAGTCAATAAAAGGAAGGGAATATACTGATCGATTGGTGATGCATTCGGATCTCCCGGATTTCCCGGAAAAGTATCTTCTTGGGTTACAGGTGTTTTTTCGTAGACGTAGGAATTGTCGTCTAAAGACTGAGCGAAACCCAGCCCTGAAAGCACAATAGAACAAGTTATTAAAATTTTTTTCATTTGTTATTTTATTATTTTTTTAGAATATTCTTTTCCTGCTGAGACCGCTTTTAGAAAATATACACCTTTTGCATCTATTTTAATGCGTACTAATTTCGCACTAGAATTCAGCTTCAAGACTCTTCTTCCGGCTGCATCAAATACTTCAACTGTTTCAATGTTTTTATCATTTCTCACGAAGAAATCATCGCCTTCCCTGTACACTTCGAAAGAATTTCTAGTAGTTTCTGCTGTTGCAAGAACGTCTAGCTTGTAAACAATCTCAAATCTGTTTGCAAATTCTCCTGAGTTATTGGTAAAGCTGTATTCAGCATTCTGCAAATTGGTGTACGTTCCCGAATCTTTATCGTGAAGATAAATCGCCTGTCCGTTATTAAAAATTCCTTCTTTCTGAACTAAGGAAATCGTAAAGTTTGCGTTTTGAAAATGTTTTGTTCCTACAGGAACGATGTCAGTGATGTCAAAACCAGCTTTTCCCTGAATTACGAGTTTTTGAGCATCTGCCATTGTATAAAAAGCATCAGAACCCATTCCGATTGCTTTAGAATCATATTGATCAAAAGCATCTGAAGCCGAATTTAAATAAGCCACCGCAATCGTATTGTTGGTATTGTAAGAAGAGTTTAATTTTAACCAAAATTTGCCTTCTGTAGTAGAATTGTTTTTATTAAAGAAAGCTCCTGATGTAGCTTTTCTCATATCATTGGTGAAACTTAGAGAAGTATCTGAAGGAGCCGATAATGCTCTTACAAAAAACCCTTGTCCGATATTGGCAATATTTCCGGTAGGAATAGCAGTATTAGTATTTGGTGCAGGAACCCAAGCCGAGGTAGAAGCATTGTAAGTGGCATACCCAATGTTTACAGAAGTAGCACCACCTTGAGTAGTAACAGAATTACTCGTGTTATCCCAAAAATATAATGTATTAGAAATTCTTCCCTGGTTTGCTATATAAAAACTATCTAAATCTAAATTTGAAGGATAAGGATTTCCCACTAAATTAAATCTGTTTCCTGTCGTTGCTAAATTATATGTTTGAGTACCATTGTTTGGAACTCCTGTAAAAGTTAAAGTTCCTGTTGAACCTGAAGGCGTTTTAATAGAATATCCTTTACCGAAAGCTGAAGTTGTAGAAGCTGCGTTTACGAAATTGTCTGTAGCAGTGTTATATTCCGTAATAAATTGAGGGGTAATCCCTGTTCCGTAGATTGTATTAAGATCTTGTAAAGCAACTGGTGAAGACCAGAATGCGTATTTATCAAAGTCACTTTTTGAGTACTTTTTAACGCTGAAATCTCCTGTATAATTTAATGTAGAACCATCTCTTTGAATAAGGTTTCCACCATTTTTTACGGTTACATCAGCAGCGTTGATGGTGTTTCCTGAAGTAATTTCTACAAATGCACCATTGTTAACAAAAATGCTTTTTGCCGTAAACGCAGGGTTGGATGTTGTAGAATATGGTGCATTGATAATTGCATTTACCGATGATGTAGGAATACCGTTGTTCCAGCTAGTTCCGTTCCAAATGGTGGTGAGTAAATTGCTGCAATTAGTCGAAAAATTAAGATCCGTATAAGTAGTTGATAACTGAATAAACTGACCATCATCTACACATAATGATAAATTGGGATTAATAGATGGCATAGGATCGTAAACAGTACCATAAAGCATAATAGTTTGCTCTATAGCTCCGTTTCTGATGTTTACCGAATTCAAATTGGCCATATCAGGTAACAAAATTGATTCTAAGCTGGAGTTGCTTGAAAAATCTAATTGAGTAATCTGTGGACATTCACTTACACTTGCATTTTTTAAATTAACATTAGCAGAAGGATTTAGAGTAGTAAATAATGGTAAATTTTTTATCGCTAAATCTTCTAAAACAGTATTATTTGAGATATCTACCTGAGAAAGAAGTTCAAGATTATAAAGTTTCAATGATCTTAATTGCACGCAGTCGGAAATATCTAAAGTATTTACTTTTGTTGCTCCAATTTCTAATTCTTCAAGACCTGAACATTGAAGGATATTCAACGTATTCAGTTCATTATAGTTGTAATATGTAGATGCAGATGAGCTGGGACTAAGATTAAGAGATTGAAGGCTTGAGCAATTTTGTAAATTTAAACTTTTTAAATCGCTGTTTCCCCATATTTCTAAAGTCGTAAGAGCGGTACAATTTTGTGCATTTATATTCTGTAAATTCTGAGGTAAGGTATAGTCATTTGAATCACCATCAAAAGCTAAAAGCGTATGCAACGCTGGTAGATTACTAACGTCTAAATTACTTAAAAATTGGCACGATGTTACGATATTTATCTCTTTCAAAAGAGGGCAAACATTTATATTTGCATAATTGAGTGGTTGATTAAAGGCTGTTAATTTTTTTAGTTTTGGAAGCCCTGAAAGATTTATAGAGTTTACATTACCTAAGTTCACAAATCCCATAGAAGAATTTGGGTTGTTGTAAAATGCACAATCTAGCTCTTCAAGATTTATTAATCCTGCACCAGAGAAATTAATATTCACATAGTTTAGCCCTTTAAGTTTTTTTAATGCAGTACATCCATTAATATTTATGGAAGAAATGAAAACCATAGAATTGTTGTTGTAATCTCCTGCAGTAGTGATCTCCTGTAGATTTTCACAATTATTTGCAATTAACTCCGTCCCCAGATAGGTGTACAATGGAAACGTGATAGTCGTAAAATCAATTCTTTCTAAAGAATTATTATTTGGAACGTGTAGTTTAGTGAAGTTATTGCCGATTTTTATTGCTAAATTAATGATAGGACAGTTTTCTATATATAGCTCTTTAAGTTCACCTTCTATATTTTGATTAATATCAACTCCTGTGCAGTTTTTTAGCGTTAAAGTTTCTGGATTATTAGGTGCAAAAAATGTAGTAGAGGGAGAAATTATGACATCATTAAGATTTTGTATTCCTGAACAATTATTATACGAATATGAAATTACAGATGGGGTGCCATCAGTGGTCGGTACATATTTGGTTTTTCTAATTTTACTGTTGTTAATATAATCTAAGATAATTGAGTTTGCATGATAAATATACAGCTCTTCAACATTTGAGAATTTGGTCGCATCTGAAACACTGTCAGGAACCAAATTGGTTGCAAAAGTTGGTAGTTGTACCTTTAAAATTTTCACTTGTTGCGCTTCCGCAGTCTGAATCTCTCCATCACCATTTGCATCAATCGCAATTGAATTTCCGCTGAGATTTTTTGCTATTCCATTTGTGGAGTTTGAGCTTAGAATTAAAGCTTTAAATTTAGAATCTGTAAAATTCAGATTTTGTGAGTAAACTACAGAAAAGCAGCTTACCAAAACGGTAAATAAAATTTTTTTCATCGATGTGTTTAGTAATTATTGTGTGATAATATATCAACTAATGGTGCAAATATACAGTTTGCAATATATTTTTTATTTTGAGCTTTCCGCAGATTGTTTAAAAATATTATTTTGATTTCTATGCTATGCGTTTGAATTATAATGAAATCCTATATTTATAATCGATTATGTTTTTTTAGTAAGTAAAAAAGCTTGAATAAAAGTGTAGAGATAAAAAGTTTGAATTTGTTTTCATCACACCCTGAATATGCAGATTAAAAGCTAATCTCCACTTTCCAACTCAAAGATTTCCTCTGCTTTTTTTCCAAAATATCTTGCAATCTTGAGAGCTAAAATGGTTGACGGAACATATTTTCCCGCTTCCATAGCATTGATGGTCTGCCTTGAAACGCCAATTATTTTCGCTAAATCTTCCTGCGTAATACCTTTAACGGCTCGTTCAATTTTAATGGAATTTTTCATTTTTTAAGCAATAAATAATTAAATCTTAAAATATACAAAACCAACGGCAGAAACATTATCAGAATCATGATGGTGAAAAATAGGCTTCCAAAAACAGTTAAAAATAAAATTAGAACAATAGAGTAGGAGGCAATCAAACTCCAGAAGACTGATTTTAGACGAAGACTTGAAATGTATTCATCTTCAATTTTTTCTTTAGAGAATCCTACCAAAATTCCTCCGATAACAATCAAAATACCAAATAAATTCGGCAATAAATCAATTTCTGTTGTTTTCAGAAAACCGTCTTGTCCATCATTGAAAAATCCGGAATTATAGATGACAGGCAGAGAAATTTGAAAATTCAAAATTCCTGTAAGAGAAGTCATCCCCAAAATAAGTGACGGAATAAAAATAAGCCAACCGATCATTTTAAAACGGTTGGGTAAAAGCTGTAAAGTATTCATGCTTGTAATTTTAGTAATTCAAATGTAAATAATATTTTACAATATGTAAAGTTTATTTTACTTTTTGTTAGACTTTATTATTTTTTTCCGTTTTTTCTAAATTAAATCATTGTATTTCTTTGCTGAGTTTACGCCTTTGCGAACGAAAAATATTTTCAAACATTAAAAAAAACTTGCGAACTTTGCGTTTAAACACAAAAAAACCGCGAAAAAATTCCCGCGGTTTATATTCACAGCCAACTTGACTCTTTTTACTTTTTACTTGGCTCTTTTAAACCTAAGCTTCACAAGCCGAACAGCTCACAAAATTCACCATCATTTCCTTAGAAACAGACGAACTTCTTTGGTAATACAAAGTTTTTACGCCTTTCTTCCAAGCTTCGATGTAAAGGTAATTGACGTCTTTCACAGGCATCGTAGACGGAATCTGTAAATTCAGAGACTGCGCCTGATCGATGTATTGCTGTCTTTGTGCAGCTTGAGAAATAATCTCCATCGGAGAGATTTCTTTGAATGTTTTGAATACTGCTTTTTCTTCGTCAGTCAATTCATTCAAGTGCTGTACAGAACCGTGATTTAGCATAATTGTTCTCCACGTTTCTTCGTTATCAAGACCTTTTTCTTCCAACAATTTTGCAAGATATTTATTCTTACGCATAAAGTTTCCTTTCGCCAAACCAGCTTTGTAATAATTCGATGCAAAAGGCTCAATTCCCGGAGAAGTTTGACCTAAAATTGCAGAACTTGAAGTGGTAGGAGCAATTGCCATTACCGTCGTATTTCTCATACCGTAACCTTTCAACAATTCAGGTTCGCCGTAGATGTTTGCCAATTCCTTAGATGCGATATCGGCTTGAGATCTGATGTGTTTGAAAGCTCTTGCATTAAACTGCGTTGCCTCAAAACTCTCAAAAGGAATCATGTTTTTCTGAAGATAAGAATGGTAACCCAAAACTCCCAAACCAAGCGCTCTGTGACGCATAGCGAAGTCTCTTGCTCCCTGAAGATAATAATTCCCTTCTGTTTTCTCAATAAATTCAGATAAAACAGCATCAAGGAAATAGATTGCCAATTGTACCGCGTTCGTATCTTTCCACTCGTCGTATAATTCTAGGTTCATAGACGAAAGACAACAGATGAAAGATTCTTCTCTGGTTGACGGAAGCATGATTTCCGAACAAAGATTACTCGCATTAATCGTTAATCCAAGATCTTTATATACCTGAGGTTTGTTTCTATTCACGTTATCCGTAAAGAAAATATACGGAAGACCTTTTTGCTGACGGCTTTCCAAAACTCTTGCCCAGATTTTACGCTTGTCGGCGTCACCGTCAATCATATCCTGCATCCAGTAATCCGGTACACAAATTCCCGTAAATAGGTTCTGAATCGGACTTCCGATATCTTTAATTGATAAAAATTCTTCAATATCGCCGTGGTCAACATCAAGATAAGCTGCAAAAGCACCTCTTCTTACACCGCCCTGAGAAACCACATCCATTGAAGTGTCAAACAATTTCATGAACGAAACCGCTCCCGAAGATTTTCCGTTATCGGTTACCGCAGTTCCTCTGTTACGGAGTTCCCCGAAATATCCCGAAGTTCCGCCCCCGATTTTCGTCTGCATGATCACTTCACCCATTTTGTGGGTAATTCCTTCAATGCTGTCCGGAATATGCACGTTGAAACAAGAGATTGGAAGACCT
Organism: Chryseobacterium sp. CY350; assembly: GCF_027945075.1. Taxonomy (NCBI): domain Bacteria; kingdom Pseudomonadati; phylum Bacteroidota; class Flavobacteriia; order Flavobacteriales; family Weeksellaceae; genus Chryseobacterium; species Chryseobacterium wangxinyae. The sequence goes on along the minus strand of NZ_CP116034.1, from coordinate 1,828,635 downwards.
CTCTGCGTTCCCATATTCGCCCATACCGGAGAAGAAAAACTGATCCATCCTTTCATGATCATCTCCTTGAAAGCCGGCTGAAGTTCAGGTTTGTATAATTTTTTTGCTGCTGCAGTCGTGATTCTATCGATTGCACCGTCTACAGTTTCACCTTTCAGAAGGTAACCTCTGTTCAGCATTTGCTCAGATTCTTCGTTGAGCCACCAGATATTGTTGTTTTGTTCTTCCATTTTTTATATTGTAAAATGCAACTTATGCATTATTTTGTTAATTTTTTAGGAGCAGAAAATTTTGTCTTTCTCCTCACTTTTCTACCTGCTTTCTCTACTCGCTTTTTTCTTTTGCAAAGAAAAAGAGCTCAAACATGCCGCTCAATCAGGGCTAAGACGACGGTTTGTTTTCTTTACTTCTGAATCACGTTATTGCTGTTGCTTTGTCATTGCGAGGAACAGCCCGTCCCGACCCTTCGGGAAAGTAATCTTATGTTTAATGCTTCGACAAGCTCAGCATGACATCTCTCTAATACTATCTGTTTCGACGCTCGCTTCGCTCGCGCCTTTATTTCAAACAGGTTTTAAAAATTCTACTTTATGAGAATCATTAAGTCCGCTTTCGTCTCTTAACCTCTGAAATTCTTTGAAAGACGGAATGTTTAAAACCTCATTCTGCACTTCTTCGTTTTCATAATTTGAAAAATGAACAAACGTAACACCGTCTTCTTTCACAAAAACTTTATACTCAAATTTTGTCTGGTCTAAAGTTTTAAAATCATTCAAAAACTTCTGAATATTGTTTTTTTTTTCAGAAACAAACACAGATTTTACGGTATAACTTACGATTACATTAATCATATTTTAGATTTTATGTAATTATGGAACAACAAAGTCCAATTTACTCAGTCATGCTATTAATTAAAGCTTCAGTCATTATCTCAGATTCTACCCAATTAACTGATAACTTAATGAGTAATTTTAAATCCAATAAGTCTTTGCTTTCCCACTTTTTCACATAATGAGTATGATCATTTCCCAACCAAACAGCTCTTTTAGCCGTTTCTTTTATTCGTGAATCCTCTACAAATTCATTTATGCATTTTCCTAAAAGAATTTTTTTTATCAGTTCTTCTTTATCGGGATTTTTCTTTATTATGTAATCTTTAATTAAAAATTCCAATGCTTTTCTAAATCCAACTCCACAGATTTCTAATAAGTTGTTTTGCTCCGCAAAATAAGCTTCATTATAAATTTTAACAAATGCTGGAGATAGTTCCGAGATTTCTTTGCTAAAAGTTTCTGTATTAGCGGTTCCTTTAATTATTCTATCAAAATTAAAAGTTACACTACTATTAGATGCTGTACCATAACGTTTATATTGTGCTACATAGCTAACATCACAATCTTGATTTGGGCAAGATAAAAAAACATATATTTTGTCTTTGCTATTATTTGCTTTTTGACTTAATAAGTTAGGTGTTGTTGATTTGTGGCAACAAGGGCATTCAGGAGGGTAGTTCGATAAAATAGTCATCGAAAAACCAGAAATTAATGCACTTTTGTTAAACATATAAATTTCTTAAGTTAGAAAAGATCATTCGCCGTAATACTCTTATCATGCTTCGTATAATCCACCGGTCTTTTTGCGAAGAAATCATCCATAGAATTGGCGAAAACTTCCTCTTCAAACCATTTCATCGGGCTGTATTGTTCAGCTGTCGTGTTGTAGCGTTTTTCCATGTTGATTTTGGTTAAACTTTCGTCAACACGGTATTTCATAAAGTTGATCAAATCCTGTTTAGAGAATTTATCCAGTTCACCCATTTCAAAAATCCAGTCAAGAATTTCGCCTTCCAATTCGATAGATTGGTCAACCAAAGTGTAAATATCTTCAATATCAGAATCAGTCAAAAGATCCGGCTGCTCTTCACGGATTTTATTGATCAGGTAAATTCCGCCATTCGCGTGAATCTGCTCATCAATAGATGTCCACGCAATAATATTGGAAACATTTTTCATGAATCCTTTAAATCTTGTAAACGATAAAATAATCGCAAATTGCGAGAACAAAGACACATTCTCAATCAGAATACTGAATAAAAGCAAAGAAGAAACATACTCTTTCGGCGTTGCAGAATTAGCGTGTTTCAGCACGTTGGATAAGAAATCTATTCTCTTTTTCAAAGCCGGAACTTCCACAACGTGAGTAAATTCTTCGTTATATCCCAAAACTTCCAGCAAACGAGAGTACGCTTCAGAATGACGGAACTCGCATTCTGCAAATGTAGATCCTAAACCATTCAATTCAGGTTTTGGTAAGTGATTGTAAAGGTTTCCCCAAAACGACTTTACCGAAACTTCGATCTGAGCAATCGCTAAAAGTGCATTTTTTACCGCATTTTTTTCGTGCGGCTCCAGTTGCGACTGAAAATCCTGAACATCTGCCGTGAAATCAACTTCTGAGTGTACCCAGAAAGATTTGTTGATCGCTTCTGTAAACTGAAGAACCTCAGGATACTCAAATGGCTTGTAGCTTACTCTTTTATCAAAAATTCCCATATCGAATTGTAATGTCTTTAAAATTTAAAAAATGATCACTGTTTGTATAACTGAGAAGATTTGGTAAGTTTCTGATTGTTTGGTCTTTATATTTTAAAATACCAATCATGGCCTATATTGATCTCTCGTAACGTGCGCAGCACAAAGTTAGACAACACAGATGTATTTTAAAAGGGGTAAAGAGTAATTGACTGACTTTTAACCTTAAAAGTTTTCCACATTTACATGAAAGTCGCTCTGATATTGATTTATAGCATGTTGGGCAATAAAAATAAAGGGATAGCAGAATTTAAAGTTAAACACTAAATTTTAATTATATGATTATCAATTAATTATATATTAAACATTAATTTATATAAAGAAAATTTTAATCTTGTAACAAAACCACGATATATTCTACTTATTAAAAATAAAAACAGCAATTGGTCAATGTTAGTAATTCAGAATTTACATAAATCATATGATACGGGAAAGAGTAAACTACACGTTCTCAAAGGTATCAATCTTAATATCAACGAAGGCGAATTTGTCTCTATTATGGGAAGTTCGGGGTCAGGAAAATCTACTTTGCTTAATATTATCGGGATTTTGGATGAAAAAGACACCGGCGTTTACGAGCTTGACGGAATTCCGATTGAACATCTGAATGAAGTAAAAGCTGCGGAGTATCGTTCGAAATTTCTGGGATTTGTTTTCCAGTCTTTTAACCTTATCGGATATAAAACTGCTTTGGATAATGTAGCTCTTCCTTTATACTATCAAAACGTACCTAGAAAAGAGCGTAACCTCCGAGCTATGGAATATTTGGAAAAAGTAGGTTTGGCACAATGGGCGACGCATCTTCCAAACGAACTTTCGGGTGGACAAAAACAAAGAGTTGCCATAGCGAGAGCATTGATTACAGATCCTAAAGTAGTTTTGGCGGATGAGCCAACCGGAGCATTAGATTCTAAAACGACTCATGATATTATGAAATTGCTTCAGGATATCAACAACGAAGGAAAAACGATCATTGTAGTAACTCACGAACCCGATGTTGCTGCACAAACGAAAAGAAACGTGATCCTCAGAGACGGAATTATTGAAAGTGACGAATTTATCAAGCAAATCGTTTTGTAAAATTAAAATAATCAACAGAAAATTTAAAGTCATTAATTTTTTAATCTTTAAGTTTTTTAATCATTTAATAAGGAAAAAATGTTTGACCTAGATCGTTGGCAGGAAATATTCAGTTCTATTCGCAGTAATGTATTGCGAACCGTGCTTTCGGGCTTTACGGTAGCTTTGGGTCTGTATATTTTTATTGTACTTTTTGGTATTGGAAATGGTTTGCAGAACGCTTTTCAGCAAGGTTTTACAAGAGATGCACAGAATCTGATTACGATTTTTACAGGTCGTGCAAACATCGCGTACGGTGGTTTGCAGGCAGATCGTAATATTACTCTTAACAATTCAGATTACGAAGCATTGATCAAGTCTCAGCCTGAAAAAGTGCAGTATTCAACTCCTAGATATTCCACAAATTTTCTGGTAAAATACGGTAAAGAAAGTGGAAGTTATCAGATTTCCGGAGCCAATGATCAGGAAGCTTTCATTGAAAACAGGAAACTGATGAATGGGAGATTTATCTCCGAAAGAGATATAGAAAACAATCAATACGTGGCCGTGATCGGAAGAATGGTGCAGCGTGATTTGATTAAAAACGGTGATCCTGTAGGAAAAGAATTAGAAATTAACGGAAGTATTTTTAAAGTTATCGGTGTATTTAGTGATGACGGCGGAGACTGGGATGAAAGGATGATCAGTGTTCCGATTTCTACTTTGCAGCAGGTGAAAAAAGGATCTGATACACTGAGTACTGTTTTTATAGCGTATGACGAAAAAATGGAGCCAGATCAGGCGATAAAATACGGTAAAGATTTGGAGAAAGAATTGAGGGCAAGAAAAAAAGTCTCGCCTGATGATCAAAATGCTGTGGGAATCAATAACCGTGCGGAAGGATTGCAGGATTCTTTTACTTTTCTGTTTGTAATTACCATTATTGTAGGTTTTATCGGAATGGGAACTTTGCTTGCCGGTATTATCGGGATCAGCAATATCATGGTATATATCGTAAAAGAACGTACGAAGGAAATTGGAGTACGAAAAGCAATCGGAGCAAAGCCGAGAAGCATCGTTGCATTAATTATGCAGGAAAGTATCGTCATCACCGTCATTTCCGGTTTTGTTGGTGTAGGTGTGGGCGTTTTAACTTTAGAATTAATAGGCGACGGTTTAGAAAAATATTTTATTAAAGATCCTAGTGTAGGATGGGGATTGATCTTCGCAGCATTTATCAGCCTTGTTCTTTCAGGATTGATTGCAGGTTTTATTCCGGCATACAGAGCATCAAGAATAAGACCTATTGAAGCTTTAAGAACAGAGTAATAAAAAGTGAATTATCAATTGTGAATTTTTTAAATGAATTTCATAATTGAAGTAGAATAAAATAGTATTAAAATAATGGACTTGCGAAGCAGAATTCACAGCAAAGCAAACTCACTTTATAAAGTAAAAAATTGACATTTTAAAAATGAACATTTTATTTAAAAAAGATACCTGGCAGGAAATTTATTATTCGCTCAAGAATAATAAGCTTCGTACGTTTCTTACCATGATCGGTGTAGGTTGGGGGATGTTTTTGTTTGTAAGTCTTTTGGGAGCTGCAAAAGGAATGGAGAATGGTTTTGATAAACTATTTTCCGGTCTTGCCACCAATTCCATTTTTATGTGGTCGCAGACAACGTCAATTCCTTACAACGGTTTTCCGAAAGGGAGACAGGTAAGTCTGCATCTTCCGGATATAGATTTGCTGCAAAAAAGAATTCCTCAGATCGATTATATTTCGCCTCAGAACTCCAGAGGAAGTTTCGGAAATGCAGGAGAACAGATGAGCAGAAACGGAAAAACTGCAGTTTACACGCTGACCGGAGATTATCCTGTAGGAAATAAAATTGCTGAGAAAAAACTTATTTTCGGACGTTATCTCAATGACGCCGATGTTACCGCAAACAAGAATGTTGTGGTGATTGGAGAAGCTATTTATAAAAATTTTTTTGATGCTAAAAAGAACGAAAATCCGATAGGAAAATCGATCAATATTAAAGGATTGTTCTTTAATGTAATCGGAGTTTATAAAGTTGCTCAGGCAGGTGGCCCCAATAATAACGACACCACATCTTATATACCTCTTTCCACTTTTACAAAAATGTTTAATGATGGTGATAAAGTAGATTTTTTTGCAATTGTAAGCAAACCAGATGCTGATCTTGCCGTAGTAGAAGATCTTGCCAAGGCAGAACTAAAAAAGAAAAACAGCGTTTCTCCGGAAGATACCAATGCATTCGGAACTTTTAATCTCGGTAAAATGTTCGAAAAAGTAACCGGATTTCTAACAGGAATGCAGCTCCTTACTATCATTGTGGGAACTTTAACAATTATTGCCGGAGTTATTGCGATTTCAAATATACTTTTGATCACGGTGACAGAACGTACGAAAGAAATAGGAATTAGAAGAGCACTCGGAGCAAAACCTTCTGAAGTGCGAAATCAGATTTTGCTGGAAAGTGTCGTCATTACACTCGCCTCCGGATTATTGGGTTTCATATTCGGAATCATGTTACTGATGATTATTGATGTTCTCACCAGAAATCAGGATAAATTTCCATTTTATAACCCGACGGTTAATTACTCAGAGGTTTTTGCCGCGATGGGAATCATGATTTTGCTGGGATTAATTATCGGAATGATCCCTGCGCAGAGAGCGGTGAAAATACGACCTATCGAAGCATTAAGAAGTGAGTAATTTAAAATTAAAATGAGCAGACTTTTTGTAATAATATGTGTTTGCTGTTTTGGCTTTGCCAATGCACAAAAGCGCGATTTTTTCATTTTTGAAGAGAATGAAGTATATAGTCTGTTTAATTTTATGGAAACTGCAGCAAAAATGCCAGGAACTTCATCTACCTATCAGGAATTTATCGATGGGAAATTATCTGGAGATACTGATTTTAAAAAAGCGGTACAAGATTTCAGATCTGTTAATTTTAATGAAGGAATTACAAGGCATGATTATCCGAGGGGAAGAAGTTATCGAAAAAGTTATTTGACATTACTTATCACAAATGCTGTGAAATCCAAAGATCTTGAAGATTTTAATGAAAGGATTACGGGAATTTTACCGATGAATGAACAATTGCAAATGTATCATTCATTGAAAATTGCACAGCCTTATTTCAGAAAATTTGTATGGAATGAAAATCAAAGTAAGGTTAGAAGTCAGATTGATCAACTCAAAAAATATAATGAAGTTAATGCTCAGTTGTTTTTAAAATTCAATCAATTTTATAAATCATCTTGGGATAAAGAGATTCCGTTTTACGTTGTATTATATCCGATTCCTGGGAAAAATGGCACAACGACAGCAACGCCACATGGTAATGCACTTTGTATCGGAAGTTTGACAGATGCAAATGATACAGTAGGAACATTGGGTGTTACTTTACACGAGATGTGTCATATTTTATACAACGAACAAAGCAAGAATATTCAGCTTGAGTTTGAGAATTATTTTAAACAGAATCAGTCACAATATTCTAAACTTGCTTATTCCTATTTTAATGAAGCAATGGCAACCGTGTTAGGAAATGGCTATGCTTATAAAATTATAAATAATAATATTTTAGATAAACAGGATTGGTATAATAATAAAACTATTAATCTTTTTGCAAAAGCTATTTATCCTTTAACGGAAAAATATCTTAAAGCAAATAGATCTATTGACAAGAATTTTATTGATGAGGTAGTTAAAAAATTTCAAGAAACGTTTCCTGATTCTATCTATGAATATGCTCCAAATTTTAACACCCTGAATATCTATACTGAACAATTAAATTCGAATGACATATTTGATAATTTCTTCAGCTATTTCGATGCAAATAGTATAGGAATTTCAAGTCCATATAAGAATGTTTCTCAAAGTTCAAAACTTTCAGAAGAAGAGTCTTCTTTTCTTATGCTAATTGATACTCATCATCAGGAAAATTTTGAAGAATTAAAAAAAGCTTTTCCTGAGATTAGGAATATAAAATATAATAGTTCAGTGCAAAATATCAGTTTTTATGATGCTAAAAATAGGATGATTGTTATTCTTTTTATTAGTAAAAAAGAAGACCTGAACGCTGCATTTGAAAAACTTGCGGAGTATAGGGAAATTGACAAAACGAAATTGATTCAATATTAAAATAAGCTACACATATGAAATCGTAATAGATCACATATGACCATTAAAAAAATAAAAATTTACATATGAAAAAGAAGTTTACCTGGAAAAAAGCAATTTACATCATTCTTGGGCTTTTATTGGCTTTAGCACTGTTTTCAGGAATAAGTTATTTGGTGAAATCAAATTCTACAGAAAGTGAAGCGTTTCTCACCAGAAAACCTACCGTTCAGAATATGGATGATAAAGTGATGGCAACAGGAAAGATTGTTCCGAAAGAAGAAATTGAAATTAAACCGAATATTGCAGGAATTATCGATAAAATATTGGTTGACGAAGGTGACAGAGTAGAAGCAGGACAATTGATTGCTACCGTAAAAATCATCCCGAATATTGCTGAAGTAAACAATGCTCAGCAAGAAGTGATGAATTCTCAGCTCCAGATCAGCAATGCAAGAATGAATGTTGAAAATATGCAGAAACAGTTTGCAATGCAGCAAAAATTGTTTACTCAAGGCGTGATTTCAAAACAGGAATTTTTAAATTCTCAGCAGCAATTGTATTCTCAGCAGCAAAGCCTGAAAAACGCCAATCAGCAACTTCAGACGGCTCAGAAAAGATTGCAGATTGTGAAAACAGGTGCAACTCCCGAATTGCAAGGTTTGGCAACAACTCAAATCCGCTCAAAAGCTGCAGGAACTGTTCTTGAAGTTCCTGTGAAAGTGGGAAGTCAGGTAATTGAAGCCAACTCTTTCAACGCAGGAACTACTATTTGTTCGATTGCAGATTTAAATTCATTGATTTTTCAGGGAGAAATTGACGAAGCACAGGCAGGAAAACTGAAGCAGGGAATGGATATGAACATCGTGATTGGCGCTTTGCAGAATAAAACTTTCCCTGGAAGACTGACGATGATCGCTCCAAAAGGTAAAGATACCAACGGAACGATAAAATTCCCCGTAGAAGGTGATGTAAATAATCCAAACAACGAATACATCAGAGCAGGGTTTTCAGCAAACGGAGAAATCGTAATGAGTTCTCAGAAAAATGCTTTGTTGTTGGATGAATCTTTGGTTCAGTACGAAAAAAGCAACGGTAAAGACAGATCATTTGTTGAGGTAAAACAGCCTGACGGAAAATTTAAGAAAGTCTTTGTGAAATTAGGAGCAAGCGATGGGATCAATGTGCAGATTCTTTCGGGAATAGATAAAAATGCTGAAGTAAAAGTATGGAATCCTTCGGATAAAGATAAAGAAGAACTGAAGGAAAAAGCGAAGAAGTAATTACTTTCGTTATAATTTAAAAGTCCCGAAAAATTCGGGACTTTTTTGTTTTGCTTTTAAATGAAGTATTAAAATTTAACTTAAGAATTTAATCTCTTCGTCTTTAAATTTATTTTTCAAAACCAGATTATTCATCGTTTTCAGCATCTGTCTTCTCAACTTAGCTAATTTTCTGATGTTTTTGTCTTCGCTGTAATCAAAAATATCATCTTTAAAACTGAATGTGTCACCATCTTTGAAAGTGATTTTGTTTTTCTTCAGTTCTTTTTGCAGCATAAGATTGGTCATACTTTTAAGAATACGGTGTTCAGATTTACCGAGAGCCTTTAAAGAATTGAGTAATTGTTTTTTATATTTTTTCTTTCCCATAATGTCAGACGCTTTACGCTTTTAAGATTTATGCAAATATATCATTTTCATTCGGAGTGTATTTTCATATTATCGTTAATCTATCACAAATTTTTAAAATAATTATTGCGATGTAAATTTTTATCGTAATATTGCGATATAATTATCGGGATGGGAGCAACAAAAACAGATTTTTTTACCGAAGAGCAAAATCAGATTGCTACCATCGCAAAAGCATTGGGACATCCGGCAAGAATTGCAATAATTGAGTATCTACTGAAGGTGAACGAATGTATCTGCGGAGATATTGTGAATGAATTACCATTGGCACAACCCACAGTTTCACAACATTTAAAGGAATTGAAAAATGCCGGTCTTATTAAAGGAAATATAGAAGGAAATAAAATCTGTTATTGTATTAATGAAATGGCTTTTGGAACTTTAACTACTTACTTCGGCAATATTATTTCTACCGTAAAAAAGCAGAATTGCTGTTAAAGCATTTTTTTTCTCAGATTCATCGCAATATTGCATTATAACGATTTGAAATATATAATATGAAATTATCAACCATAAAAGAGATTTTAACGACATTAGAAAATGTAGAATTTCAATTGGAAAATGGAACTTTGGTTCCGGAGCATTTCCATGTGACAGAAGTAGGAATGATCGCGAAAGACTTTATTGACTGTGGTGGCGTTATGCGTTCGGAAAAAGTAGTCAACTTTCAGCTTTGGGATGCCAATGATTTTGAACATCGTTTGAAACCGACAAAACTTTTAAATATAATTAAACTTTCAGAAGAAAAATTAGGAATTGAAGATTTTGAGGTTGAAGTTGAATACCAAAACACAACAATTGGAAAGTATGATCTTGATTTTAACGGGAAGAGTTTTGTTCTGAAAAATAAAACCACCGCATGTTTAGCAGAAGATGCCTGTGGAATCCCTGGGGAAAAGAAGAAAATAAATTTAAGGGAAATAACCGTAAAACAGTCAGATTCTTGCACGCCGGGAAGTGGCTGTTGTTAATATACATTTAAACTAAATAATTTGAAAATGAATCAGTTAATCAGAAAGCGCTGCGAAGTACTCAGTGAAAATTTCAATGAGATTACTTTGGAAAGAAAAGCTTTGCTAGGAAAATTAGCGAGTCATATTGAGGAAAAATTGAATTCAGGCAAAGAAATTAACTTGGTATACGTTTGTACGCATAACTCCCGAAGAAGTCATTTGGGACAAGTCTGGTCAAAAGTTGCTGCCGATTTTTACGGTTTCAATATCAATACCTTTTCTGCCGGAACAGAAGCTACGGCTTTTAATCAAAACGCAATCAATGCTTTGGTTTCTGCAGGTTTTAAAGTTAAAAAATTAGATGAAACCAGCAATCCAAAATATGAAGTGATTTTTGGCGAACAGAAATCTAATCTCTGTTTTTCTAAAACAATTGATGATGAAAGTTTGCCTAAAGAAAACTTCTTGGCGGTGATGACTTGTGGTGATGCAGATGAAAACTGTCCGTTTATTCCGGGTTGTGATTTGAAAATCGGAACAACTTATTTTGACCCGAAATCTTATGATAACTCCGATCTTCAGGATGAAAAATATACGGAGAGAAGCAACGAGATTGCAATGGAATGTCTGTATGTTTTTTCTTTAATTAAACAATAAAAATGCAGCCAAAACTCAAATTTCTTGATCGTTACCTCACTCTTTGGATTTTCCTTGCAATGGCAATTGGAGTAGGACTAGGCTTTTTATTTCCTAATCTTTCAACATTTACCAACGCCCTTTCCATAGGAAGCACCAATATTCCGTTGGCGATCGGTTTAATTTTAATGATGTATCCGCCGCTCGCAAAAGTAGATTATTCGCTTCTGCCAATGGCTTTTAAAGATAAAAAAGTGCTGTCACTTTCATTATTACTCAATTGGGTTGTCGGTCCGATTTTAATGTTCGTACTTGCCATCATTTTCCTTAAAAATGAACCTGATTACATGGTTGGTTTAATTCTGATCGGATTGGCAAGATGCATCGCAATGGTCATTGTCTGGAATGATTTAGCCAAAGGAAACCGCGAATATGCTGCGCTCTTAGTAGCATTGAACAGTATTTTTCAAATATTTTCTTACGGTTTTTTCGTTTGGTTTTTCATTAATATTCTGCCACAAAAATTAGGTTTTGGAAATTTCAATGTTTATGTGCCAATGCGAGATGTTACTGAAAGTGTTTTGATTTATCTAGGAATACCTTGTTTGGCAGGATTTTTTACCCGTTTTATTTTAGTAAAAGAAAAGGGAATCGATTGGTACAACAGGAAATTTGTTCCGAAAATCTCACCTATTACATTGTATGCTTTATTATTTACTATAGTTCTGATGTTTAGTCTGAAAGGTGATAAAATTGTAGAATTACCGATGGATGTTCTGAAGATTGCGATACCGCTGATTATCTATTTTATATTGATGTTTTTTGTCAGTTTCTTTTTAAGTAAATCGATGAACGTCAGTTACGATAAAAATGCATCAATATCATTTACAGCTACCGGAAATAATTTTGAATTGGCAATTGCAGTTGCGATCTCAGTCTTCGGAATACATTCTGCACAAGCTTTTGTTGGTGTAATCGGGCCGTTGGTGGAGGTTCCGGTACTTATTTTATTGGTAAGAGCAAGTTTATGGCTGAAAAAGAAATATTATTGATCTAAATTATATAAAACTTTCAATATAAAAATCATCAACAGGAATACTTAAGTCTGTTCGAAATTGCGTATTTTTGAGGTTCAAAATCTAAAATCTAAAAATAAATGGACATTATTTTTGACCTTATCGAAAAAGAAAGAGAAAGACAATCCCACGGATTAGAGCTTATTGCCTCAGAAAACTTTGTTTCTGAAAACGTAATGAAAGCCATGGGAAGTGTGCTTACCAATAAATATGCAGAAGGATACCCCGGAAAAAGATATTACGGAGGTTGTGAAGTTGTAGATGAGGTTGAAACTTTAGCCATTAACAGAGCTAAAGAACTTTTTGGGGTAGATTATGTAAATGTGCAGCCACATTCTGGTTCTCAGGCGAATGCTGCAATTTATCTGGCAGTTTTGAAACCGGGAGATAAAATCATGGGGATGGATCTTTCCATGGGAGGTCACCTTACGCACGGTTCTGCCGTTAATTTCTCGGGGATACAATACGATGTAGTTTCTTACGGAGTTCAGCAGGAAACTGGTTTGATTGATTACGATCAGATGAGAGAAGTAGCTTTGAGAGAAAAACCGAAAATGCTGATTGCAGGTTTTTCTGCGTATTCCAGAGATTTAGATTATGCGAAATTCAGAGAGGTTGCAGATGAAATTGGAGCGACACTTTGGGCAGATATTGCACATCCTGCAGGTTTGGTTGCAAAAGGTCTTTTAAATAATCCATTTGAACATTGCCATGTTGTGACAACGACGACTCATAAGACTTTGAGAGGTCCTAGAGGCGGAATGATCATGATGGGTAAAGATTTTGAAAATACATACGGTCACAAAACTCCGAAAGGAGAAATCAAACAGATGAGTCAGGTTCTTGACGGAGCTGTTTTCCCTGGAATTCAGGGTGGTCCGCTGGAGCACGTGATTGGAGCAAAAGCAGTTGCCTTTGCTGAAGCGATTGATGATCAATTCTTAACGTATGCAAAGCAGGTGCAATCTAATGCTAAAGCTTTATCTAAAGCAATGGTAGATTTAGGTTTTGACATTGTAAGTGGCGGTACGGATAATCACCTGATGTTGGTTGACCTTAGAAACAAAGGTGTCAACGGAAAAGAAACAGAAAAGGCCTTGGTAAAAGCTGATATTACGTGTAATAAAAATATGGTTCCTTTCGATGATAAATCTCCTTTTACAACTTCCGGAATAAGATTGGGAACTGCGGCCATTACTACAAGAGGTCTTAAAGAAAATGATATGAATACCATTGCAGAATTAATTTCTGAAGTAGTAGATAATATCAAAAATGAGGAAGTAATTTCTGAAGTAAGAAAAAAAGTGAACGGATTGATGGAAGGTAAAGCATTATTCAATTACTAATTAGTTTTAAAAAATGACATGAAATTTTTCATTTCGTAAATATATCAAAGAGGTGCAAATATTTTGTGCCTCTTTTTAATAAGCCGTAATTTAATTACTCATCACTCTTACTCTTTTAATTATGCAGCCGGATAAAAAACTTTTTACTTTTGAAGAAACTAAGCAGAAACTGGTCAACTATTGTGTTTATCAGGATCGCTGTCATGCAGAAGTAGAGCAGAAAATGCGGGAATTTGTCTTAATTCCTGAAGCGAAAGATGAAATTCTCTTGTACCTGATGAAAGAAAATTATCTGAACGAAGAGAGATTCACACGAAGCTATATTCGCGGAAAATTTAATATAAAACATTGGGGAAAAAACAAAATAAAAATGCATCTCAAGCAAAAAGGCATTAACGAGAAGCTAATTAACAGATGTTTTGATGAGATTGATGATGAAGATTATTTAAACATAATCAGGAAAATTTACGAAAGTCATTTTTCAAAACAGAAAGGTTTGCAGGTCTATCAAAAAAGATCAAAAACAATTAAATATCTTTTAAGCAGAGGCTTCGAATATGATAATATTTTACATGTAATCGAAAGTTAATATTTATGTAATTTTAAGTTTTCGCAACGATTGGTTAAAAATCATAGTTTTGTAGTTGAAAAAAATAATTTATGAATTTAAAACTACAAAACTTTTCAAAGATGTCATTGGCATTTTTGATGGCGCTATTCTCGGTCTGGGGAATGAGCCAGACTATAACGATTGATTTGACCTCGGCAGGAGGATCAACAAATCTAGGTGTTAATGCTTACGCTAGCGGAGCTGAAAGAACTTGGACGCAAACAGGTGTAGGTTTCGGTGGTAAAGCTATAACAAGTGCAATCAGCCCAAATGCAGGAACTATACAGGCTCAGGCAAGTAATGGAGTTGTATATAATACAACTGCAATTCCTGGTAGAATCAAGACGATTCAAGTAAATCAAAATGCCGCAACATCATTTACCTTATTCGGGGGTACATCAAGACTTGTAAACAGTACAACAGGTAACTATACTGTTACGGGTGGCACATCTGCAGGATCAGTTACAGGTACAACCTGGACGTCCGGAGATCTGTCAGCAAATAACTATACTTTTTTTGTTTTAAAAAAGGGTACAGCTGCAGCTTACATTACCTCTATTGTAATTACTTATGAATCTGCAAATACTCCTAATTTTACTACAACAGGAACATTTAATGCATTTTCATATGTTGAAGGAAATGGTCCTTCAGCAAGTCAATCTATTGCTACTTCAGGAAGTAATTTAGATAATACTGCGGTTACAGTGACTGCTCCGACAAATTTTGAAGTTTCTTTAACAGGTGGAAATGACTTTGCTGATACAAAGACTATTACATATACAGGAGGAGCATTTTCAGCTCAAAGTGTATATGCAAGATTAAAATCAGGTTTAGCTTTAGGAGCTTACTCAGGGAATATTATTCTTGCGGGAGGAAGTGTAGCAACAAATACAAATATTGCTGTTACAGGAAATGTAACTGCTATACCTACTGTCACTGCATCTACCTTTACGGGAAATGTGGGTGCTGTTTTCTCTCAAAATATTGTAGCTACACAGACTCCTACTTCTTACGCATTAGTAAGCGGAAGTAATTTGCCATCTGGTTTGACTTTAAATACAACTACTGGTGAAATCACAGGAACATCTGCTTCAGCAGGAACTTTTACTACTGATGTTACTGCTACAAATGCTTCAGGAACTTCAGTTGCGGCAACTATTACGATTACAATTGCTAAAGGTTCTCAAACTTTAACAGGATTTTCTGATATTACAAAATATGCAAGCAGTCCTGCTTTCACATTTCCTGCAAATACAACTAATGCCAATTTAACGGTTGCCTATACAAGCTCAAATCCTGCAGTTGCAACGGTTTCTGGAAATACAGTAACTGTTACAGGTTTAGGAACAACGACCATCACAGCTGCTCAAGCAGGTGATACTAACTGGAATGTATATAATCAGCAGATTGTTTTAACTGTTGCCAATGATCCTGTCACTTATAATGGTATCGGACGATTTGAAAAAATCAATTCTTTAGCGAATTTAACGGATGGCTATTATGTAATTGCAGATGCTAATGATGAGGTGATAACAACAAATACCATTACAAGTGGTACGTTGGTTACTTCAAATTTAAATGCGGTAAATAATGAAGTGATTAATCCTCCAACAAATAATGTTTGGAATATTACAAATGTTAGTGGAGTTTATACCGTTCAAAATTCTAATGACTCTAAATATCTGAGTTATGCGGGAGGTAGTACAAACCTTTCAACTGTTGCAACATTATCCAATACTCAGCAGAGATGGAATGTGACCTATGTAAATGCAGGGTATTATTCTTTTAAAAATGCTTCTGACGCTACAAGAATTTTAAAGTACAATGCAGGTTTGGGAACACCGGGCTTTAAGGCTTATGCACCAAGTAGCCAATTACCTGAAGTTGCTCTTTATAAAAGAATAGAAACTACAGTTTGGAACGGTACAACATGGTCAAATGGTACTCCTGATGGTAAAGATGTTATTCTTACAGGTGTTTACTCAACAAATTCACTTCCTGTATTTGCTGCGAAAAATATCACAATTAAAAATAGCGGAGTTCTAGAAATAACGACAGGTAGTACAGTTTCAGCTTTAGATGTTACCATTGAAAACGGTGGAAATCTTGTTCAGAAAGACGGTTCTACGCTAAATTATGCAGGAACTTTTAAAGTTTTAAAAACAGGAACAAGTGTAGTTGATAAGTACGCATTCTGGTCTTCGCCTGTAGCTTCACAAAATCTGAACAATATCTATTCGGGCGCTACTCCTGCATTTGTGACAGATTACAATACAGCGACAGACTATTTTGTAAATACTGCTGATGCATCTTCTTTATTTGCAAAAGCTTATGCTATTAAAACGCCTATTGCAAACGCGGCGGTAACTTTCACTGGAGTTCCAAATAACGGAAGTCAAACATTTACATTAGCTACAACCGGTAACGGATTCAACTTAGTTGGAAACCCTTATCCTTCAAATTTAGATCTAAATGCATTTTACACTGCAAATTCATCAAGAATTGCGAGCACTATGTATTTTTGGGATAACACCAGCAATTCTGTGACCACTCAGAATGGTGCTACTACCACAAACATTGGATACGCTACTTATAATGCATTGAGCTCAGCATGGGTTCCTGTAAATAACAATCCGGGAACAGTTATTCCTACGGGAACTGTTGCTCCTATTGCGCAAGGATTTATCGTTAAAACTTCATCTCCTACTGTGAATACATTATTAAGTTTTACAAACGACATGAGAAATGCTACAGACGGAACTTTCTTCAATAAAAATAATAATGCAAGTGAAGGTAAGTTTTGGTTGAGATTAAATTCATCCTATAACACCAACAATACTTTTGCTGTTGCCTATCTAAATTCTGCTTCAGATGCATTTGATAATTACGATTCTAAAGCTATTGCTATGGGTTCAGATGCTTTTTATACAACGGCAGATGCGCAGAAATTAGTAATTCAGGGGAAAGCTGGTTTTGATGTGAATGATGTAGTTCCGATGGGAGTTAAGCATTTTGAGAACGGGAATTTTGTGATTTCATTAGCTCAGAAAGAAGGAATTTTTAATAACGGACAGGCAATTTATCTTCATGATAAGCAGCTGGGAACGTATATAAATCTTCAAAATCAAGCTTACTCATTTGCATCTAATGCAGGAGAATTTGGAAACAGATTTGAAATTGTGTACAAACTAGATGTGTTATCTACGTCAGAAGTACAAAGTGATTCTTTTGAAATTTATAGAGAAGGTGAGGATTTCTATGTAAGAAATAATAAAAATATTGATTCAGTAGCAGTATTTGACGCGGCTGGTAGAATTGTTCAGCAATTTAAGGCAAACTCCAAACTTGTTCATATAAAACTTCAAGCTAAAGGCCTTTACATAGTCAAAGCTGTTTCAGGAGGAAAAGATTACTCTAAAAAAATAATTAAATAACAAATATGAAAAAGATAATAATTGCAAGCTTAATCATACTTTCTGTGATGAGTTTTGCGCAGGAAACTTCATCAAATCCATTTATTTATGATGATAATTCTGAGATGGCTATCCAGGAAGATGTGGTTCCGGGAAACCCAGGCGATACAGTTCCTATCAACGAATACATTCCAGAACTTATAATTGCAGCTTTAGCTTTAATAGTTATTGTTGTAAAGAGAAAGCAAATCGCTTAATCATTCAATATAATTAAAATAAACCCCTCGGAATCAGCTTCGAGGGGTTTTTATTCTAAGTATGAAGATTTTCTCATAAATATTTTGTTGTAATAAAGTTTGTTAATCTGCCGATATATTGTTTTCAATTTAGCTTCAGTGATGTATTATTTTGTAGTTTTGCAAATGGATAATGTGGATAACTAATTTTTAAATTAAACTCGGAGCACCTAAGTAATTAAGATGGTTAAGATTACGTCTTATGATTTCTAATGCTTACTGTAATTTATGAGTTAAGTCATTTTTTATCAAAATAATATGATTATCTTTGCCGAAAATAAATAAACAACGAATGCTGAATGAAAAAGCTGAATGACGCTTTTAACGCCATATATAACGGGGATAATATTGTGAAACTCACAGAGCTAAGATATATACCTAGGTGGACAGTTATTCTTATTGATGTTATCATCATATTATCTTCCATACTTATTTCTTATTTTCTCTTAGAAAAATTACATGTAAAAGTTAATTTTCCGCAATATCTTACTGAAAAAAGAATTTTGCTGATCGCAATAAATGTTCTGTTTATGTTTACTTTTAAAACATACGCAGGAATTATCAGACATTCAACATTCTTTGACTTTTTTAAAATCGTATTGTCTTCTGGAAGTACTTTATTGACATTACTTTTAGTAAATTATGCTACAGAATTTTGGCTGGGAAAATCACTTTTTCTATATCCAAATCTATTTCTTTACTTTTTTATTTCTGTTTCTATCATGTTTTTCTTTAGAATGCTGACAAAACAGTTTTTCAATATATTAATAGATATAAAAGGTTCTTCTTCTAAAATCAAAATCGCCGTTGTTGGAGTAGGCGATGCCTCTGTTTCTTTGGCTAGAGCAATCTTGCATAACCCTAATTATCCTTATCGATTAGAAGGTTTTCTTACAAAAAGATCAGATTCCCACAAAGCTCTTTTGTTGGGACACAAAATATACAATAGCGACCGTTTTTTCAGGAATAAAGATTTAATAAAATCTTTTGATGCGCTTTTAATTATAAAAGAAATCATGTCAAAACCTGAGCTTGAAGAATGGATGACATTAGCCTTAGATAATGGCTTAAAGGTTCTGAAGGCGCCTACCGTCAGTAAAATGAGAGATTCTGATTTGGTTGGAGGTATTCGTCAGCTTCAGATTGAAGATTTATTGAATAGAAGACCAATTAAAATTGAAAATAAAGATGTTATCATCAGACATGCTGAGAAAAATGTTTTGGTTACTGGGGGAGCAGGTTCTATCGGAAGTGAAATTGTAAGACAAGTCGCTCAGTTTAGTCCATCTTTAATAGTAGTATTAGATCAGGCAGAATCACCTCTGTATGAATTAGAACTAGAGTTATTAGAAAAGTTTCCCGAACAAAAATTTAAATTTGTTTTAGCGGATATTTCCAATAGTTACAGGCTTGAAAAAATATTTGAGATCTATCAGTTTTCAATGGTGTATCATGCTGCTGCATATAAGCATGTTCCGTTAATTGAAGAAAATCCTCACGAAGCTATTTTTGTGAATGTGTTAGGGACAAAAAATGTGGCTTTACTTTCTAAAAAATATAAGGTAAACCGTTTTGTAATGGTTTCTACCGATAAAGCTGTGAATCCTACCAATGTAATGGGGGCTTCAAAAAGAACAGCAGAATTATTTGTACAATCATTGCAAAATTCTGAAGGGAATACAACAAAATTCATCACTACGCGTTTTGGAAATGTATTGGGATCAAATGGATCAGTAATTCCACATTTCAAAAAGCAGATTGAGAAAGGAGGTCCTGTGACGATTACTCATCCTGATATTATTAGATACTTCATGACCATACCTGAAGCTTGCGAATTGGTTCTGCAGGCGGGAACAATGGGAGCTGGTGGTGAAATCTATGTATTTGATATGGGTGATCCCGTAAAGATTTTAGATTTAGCCAAAAGAATGATTAAATTGTCTGGTTTTACTCCTGATGTAGATATTAAAATTAAATTCATAGGATTAAGACCAGGTGAGAAATTATATGAAGAATTGCTGAGTAATGATGCTACAACAGTACCTACTCATCATGAGAAAATTATGATTTCTAAAGACCCAACTGTTAATTTTGGTGAAATTGAAGTTCTGTTCAAACAAATTATTAAATCAGCGGTAAAACGTGATAAAGTGCAGGTTGTGACTTTGTTGAAAAAAATTGTGCCCGAATTTATCAGTAATAATTCTGAGTACGAAAGCTTGGACAA
The DNA here is from genome assembly GCF_027945075.1 of Chryseobacterium sp. CY350. Lineage (NCBI taxonomy): Bacteria > Pseudomonadati > Bacteroidota > Flavobacteriia > Flavobacteriales > Weeksellaceae > Chryseobacterium > Chryseobacterium wangxinyae. The sequence continues at coordinate 1,808,575 of NZ_CP116034.1, read as the reverse complement.
AAAGCTATTAAATGGTACGGAAAATTTAACTTTAGAAATAGAGAATAATATATAGACGTATTCTCTGAAACTAAATTAAAAACTAATATAAAAACAAACAAATTTTGTTTAAAGAATAATAATACTATTTTTGTGAAAAAATTATTTAGAATGAATATAAAAAAATACTATATATACGGAGCTCTAAGTTTGACAATATTTTCTTGTGCGCCTAGACAGGAAATCAATTACATGAAAGATATTGAAAGCATCGCTCTTGATAATTCTGTGAAAAACAATAGAATTACATTACAGCCAGGCGATCAATTGGTAATTATGGTTTCAGCTAAAGATCTTGATGTAGTAAAGCCATTTAATCAAAATTATTCTTCTGCAGCTACAGTGGCACAATATTCTACCCCAAACAGTAATAACCAGTTTCAGCCAGTACCTGCATCAGGACCTACCTATTTAATAGATACAGATGGAAATATAGATTTTCCGCAAATAGGCTTGGTTAGTACCAAAGACGAAAACATTGAAACATTAAAAGCAAAACTTTCGGGTTTAATCTCTATATATGTCAAAAATCCTGTGGTAGATTTAAAATTAATCAATTTTAAAGTGTCATTATTAGGTGAGGTAGCAAAACCAGGAACCTATGTAATTCCAGATGGAAACACCACATTATTGCAAGCTTTAGGCTTAGCCGGAGATTTAACTTCTTTTGGTGTGCGCAATAACATTTTGATTGTTAGAAATGTAGATGGTAAATTTGCACAACAAAGAATCGATTTAACAAGTGCACAATTTATTAATTCACCATATTATTATTTAAAACAGAATGATATGATTTACGTGCAGCCAAACTCTATCAGAGAAAAATCTGCTAGAATAGATCCTAATACTGGGTTGTATATTTCTGTCGCATCAGTAATAGCATCTATTGCTCTTGGAGTATTAGCACTTACAAGAAATTAATAATATCATAATTATTCATTATAGTGGATTATAATCAGACACAAGATCAGACTCATGAAGAAGAGTCTTTCAATATTAGGGAAGTTATAAAACCTTTCGTCTATAGATGGTATTGGTTTATTATGGGGGCGATTATTGCAATCATAACAGCTTGGTTTTTTCTTAGGTATACAATTCCTGTTTACAATACAGAATCTACATTGCTTATTAAAGAGGTGAAAAAATCTTCGTCTGGTCAGCCTGAAATGTCTGTGCTTTCAGAAATCGGTGGGGTTGGAGGTATGGGTACGAACTCTGTAGATAATGAGATTGAAATTTTTAAATCAAAAAAATTGATGATTTCTGTCGTAAAAGAGCTGGGCTTGGAAACAAATATCTATTCTAACGGAAAGCTAAAAGATACTGAACTATATAGAAATTCTGCTCCTTTTGTTGTGAGAGTTATTAGTGAAAAATCTAAAGGTACTTATCCAGCAAAAGAAGTTTTTGCGACTGTGAAAGGCAGTTCAATCACCCTAAAGTCAGAAAGCTTTAAAAATCCGATAGAAATCACTTTTAATAAGTCGTTGTCTCTACCGTTTGGTGTGGTGATATTTCAAAGAGATCCGAATGTAATTTCTCATACTGATAAGCAAGTGCGTTACAGATTGGAATTTATGTCGGCAATGAACAGATCAAGAGCACTTCTCTCGGAGCTCAAAGTAAGTTTAGTAGAAAAAAATTCTACAGTAATAAAATTAAGTCTTAATCATCCTTCATCAGAAAAAGCTGAAGATATATTGAATAGATTGGCTGTCAATTACAATCGTGAGGCAATTTTAGATAAGAATTCTGAAGCGCAAAAAACAGCTGCATTTATTGATGAAAGAATTAATCTGATTGGTGAGGAGTTAGGAAAGGTTGAAACACAGAAGCAGAATTTTAAGGTTAAGAATAACATTGCAGATATTGAAACTGAAGCAGAATTGTCCTTACAAACAGCTTCGACAATACGTCAACAACAGATTGCTACCGAATCACAACTTGAATTAATTAATGGTTTAATTGGCAATTTGAACAGCAGGCAAGGGAATTACGAAGTTTTACCTTTGAACGTGGGTCTTACAGATTCAGATTCCAATTCAAACATTGCTCTGTATAACCAGCTTGTTTTAGAAAGAGCAAGACTATTACAGAATGCTACTACTTCAAATCCTATGGTTCAGGATATAACAAAGCAGATTACCAGTATTAGGAGTTCTGTGTTGCAGAGTCTGCAGAAAAGCAGGTCTGGGCTTCAGATTTCTAGAAATAATGTGCAATCTGAGCAGAACAGGCTTTCCGGTAGAATTTCTAAAATTCCCGTTCAGGAAAAGCTTTTTAGAAGCATAGAGAGACAGCAAAATATAAAAGAGCAATTATATTTGCTTTTGTTGCAAAGAAGAGAGGAAGCAGCAATCTCGTTAGCTATTGCCGCACCTAAAGCAAGAGTAGTGGATGATGCCTTGACAATAAGTACAGTTTCACCCAAGAAACAAATTATTTATCTTGTTGCTTTGATAGCTGGCCTTTTAATACCGTTTGTAATAATTTACTTACTTGAATTATTTGATAACAAAATTAAATCCAAGCAAGATCTAGAAAAACTAGCTGAAGGTGCAACCGTTATTGGTGAATTACCATCTTTGGAAAAAGGTGATCCTGAAATTGTACAACTGAACGATATGTCTCCACTGGCAGAAGCATTTAGAATTTTGATTACCAATATCAATTTTATGTTACCCAAAAATAAGAAAGGTCATGTTATTTTTGTAACTTCTACAGTTAAAGGAGAAGGGAAAACTTTTACCTCAGTGAATCTGGCACTTACTTTGGCAACGCCTAGAAAAAAAGTAGTAATCGTTGGTTCTGATATTCGAAATCCACAGTTACAGAGATACAACGAAAGCAGAAGAGGATTGGTTGGTTTGTCTGAATTTATGCATGATGATGCTATGACTGCTTCTGAAATTGTTCATCAAACTACATTTAACCCTTACTGCGATGTAATATATTCCGGGGCAATTACTCCAAATCCTACAGAATTGTTGTCGAACGGAAGATATCAGGAATTAATAGAGAATTTAAGACCTTTATATGACTATATTATTTTAGATACAGCACCGTTAATGTTGGTAACAGATTCATTATTAATTTCAGATGTAGCTGATGCGACAGTTTATGTGACAAGGTCTGGTTACACAGAAAAAGAACTGATTGGTTTCATCAATAAACAAATCAAAGACAAAAAAATTAAAAATGTTGGTTTGGTTTTGAATGATGTAAGTAAGATGAACAGTGGATATGGTTATGGTTATAAATATGGATACGGATATTCTGTAGACCAAAAGAAATCTTTTTTACAAAGAATTTTTGGAAGGTAAATAAGTAACAAAGTTTCAGTAATGAAATTGATGTGGAAAATATTGATGAGCAGACAAAATAAAATTGCAGTAATAGGTCTAGGATATGTGGGTTTACCTTTGGCAAGACTTTTTGCAACGAAATATCCGGTTATAGGTTTTGATATCAATCAAAAACGTATTGCCGAAATTAATAACGGAGTTGATTCTACCCAGGAAATTTCTGAGGATTTATTAAAGTCAGTACAGGTCAGTGAGAATCCTTTTGCAACACCCAACAATTTGGGATTATACTGCTCGTCAAATCATGAAGACATTCGGGATGCAAACGTTTACATTGTCACCGTTCCAACACCTATCGATAAACATAACAGACCTGACTTAACTCCATTATACAGATCGAGTGAAACAGTAGGAAATGTATTGAAGAAAAATGATATTGTCATTTATGAATCTACGGTATATCCAGGTGTAACTGAAGAAGAATGTGTGCCTGTTTTGGAAAAAGTTTCAGGATTAAAATTCAATATAGATTTTTTTGTGGGTTATTCACCAGAACGTATTAATCCCGGAGACAAAGAACATACGGTAGATAAAATTTTAAAAGTAACTTCTGGCTCTACTCTGGAAGTCGGAAAAATTGTTGACGATTTATACAAGTCTGTTATCGTAGCAGGAACTCATTTGGCCCCGACTATTAAAGTGGCTGAAGCTTCAAAGGTAATTGAAAACTCTCAGCGAGATCTTAATATTGCTTTTATGAATGAGTTGGCCAAAATTTTTTCATTAATGGATATTGATACTCACGATGTTTTGGAAGCTGCAGGAACAAAGTGGAATTTTTTAAAGTTCAAGCCTGGTTTAGTAGGAGGTCATTGTATTGGGGTTGATCCTTTTTATTTAGCTCAGAAAGCTCAGGAAATAGGATATTATTCTGAATTAATATTAGCTGCTAGAAGACTGAATGATTCTATGGGAGCATTTGTAGCATCACAGGTTGTAAAATTAATGATCAAAAGCGACATAAAAATTAGAGGTGCTAAAATTTTGAATCTCGGCATTACTTTTAAAGAAAATTGCCCTGATATTAGAAATTCGAAGGCCATTGATGTTATTACTAATTTGCAGGATTATGGTGCTGAGATTATAACCTATGATCCTTGGGCTAACTCTAAGGACGTTTTTGATGAGTATGGAATAACTTGCTATTCAAATACTATTGACAATGAATTTAAAAAAGCTTTTGATACTAAGTTTGATGCTATTATTCATACAGTTTCACACCATGAATTTCTCACACTTGATCTTAGTAAATATCTGAAAGAACATGGAATTGTCTATGATGTGAAAGGAGTTTTATCTAGAGATAGCGTAAGTAAGAGATTGTAGATAATTTTAGAGTATATTTGGTAATGATATCTAATTATTTACTTAGAAGATTTTTGCAATCTCTTACTAGCTATGCAAATTAAGAATAAGGGAGGAATCATTAATATAAAATACCGTTAATTATTAAATATAATATCTAATTAATGTCATTAGGAAAACAAGCTTTAGCGGGAATGATTTGGACTTATTCTCAACAATTTGGTACTCAAGCATTAACATTTGTAGTTTCTGTTGTTTTGGCAAGAATTTTATTGCCTGAAGAATTTGGTTTAATTGGTATGCTTGCAATCTTTATTGGAATAGGTAATACACTTTTTGATGGTGGTATGACAAGTTCATTAATTCGTACTGCAGAGGTAAATCAGGAGGATTATTCAACAGTTTTTTATTTTAATTTAGTATGTAGTATTATAATTTACGGAATATTATATCTATGTGCTCCTTTAATTGCAGATTTTTATAGTCAGCCTTCGCTTGCTTCTATAACCCGCGTTTATGGTTTAACATTTGTAATCTCTGCTTTTGGAGCCGTGCAAAACACTATATTAACAAGAGAATTAAAATTTAAAAAACAAGCATTAATAACTTTTCCAGCAGTATTTATTGGTGGAGTTATAGGTGTTTTAATGGCCTACAAAAATTGGGGAGTTTGGAGTCTAGTTGGCTTAGCTATAACAAATTCATTTTTTACCAGTTTTTTTTTGTGGGTATCTTCAAAGTGGCATCCAATTCTTGTGTTTAATAAGGACAAATTCCGCCAACATTTCCATTTTGGTTACAAGCTTACGTTGTCTGGAATTTTAGATATAATTTTTACTAATATTTACCAAATAGTAATTGGTAAATATTATTCAGCAGGACAGGTTGGATATTATGCAAGGGCAAATTCGCTAATGATGCTTCCGGTGTCTAATGTTTCAGGAGCGCTAAGTCGAGTAATATTTCCAATTTTTTCCAAAGTTCAAGATGATATTCCTCGTTTAAAAAAAGCATACAAGCAAGTAATGCAGCTTGTCTTGTTTATCATAACACCCATTATGATAATTATGGCAGTTTTAGCAAAACCATTAATTATTCTATTGTTCACAGAAAAGTGGCTGCCTATGGTTCCAATTTTCCAAATCATTTGCGCTAGTGGAATTTTATATCCTATTCATTTATACAATTTAATAGTTTTACAGGTAAAAGGAAGAAGTGATTTATTTTTAAAATTAGAAATTATTAAAAAGGTAGTAATTACGATAGTATTAGCAATCACTTTATATTATGGTTTTTATGCTCTCCTTTGGGGACAATTAATCTGTTCCATTTTAGCATTACTTATAAATACACATTATGCTGGTAAAATGTTAAACTATAGTGGCTTCTATCAAATTAAAGATATATCTCCCATATTTCTTTTCTCTACAATTATGGGTTTTGCGATGTATACATTAAATCTAATTTTAATTAAACAAACAAATATTTTACAAATACTTGTTTGTAGTGCGGTTGGTGTAATTATATATCTTAGCTTAGCATTGTTATTTAAATTTGAAAGCTTAAACGATATAAAAAATCTTATATTAAAAAAATGATACCAGTAACAAAACCATTTCTTCCACCAATTGAAGAATATCAGAAATACTTAATAGGAATTTGGCAACGCCAATGGTTGACTAATATGGGTCCCTTGGCAAGCGATCTGGAAATAAAGCTCAAAGAATATTTAGGTTTAAACCATCTTTTATTTGTAACAAATGGAACTGTTGCATTACAAATGGCAATTAAAGCCTTAAATTTAAAAGGAGAAATTATCACTACACCATTCTCATTTGTAGCTACAACAAGCAGTATTGTTTGGGAAGGTTGTCGACCAGTTTTCGTCGACATTGATAAAAGTTCTCTTAATATTGATCCTTCAAAGATTGAAGAAAATATCACTGATAAAACGACTGCGATTCTAGCCACACACGTTTATGGAAACCCATGTGACGTAATTGCAATTGAAAAAATTGCTCGAAAACATAATTTAAAAGTTATCTATGATGGAGCCCATGCTTTCGGTGTTAAAATAAACGGAAAATCTATATTTGAATACGGAGATATTTCTACTTGTAGTCTTCACGCAACCAAACTATATCATTCAGGAGAAGGAGGATTAGTAGTAACTAATGATAAAGAAATTCTAAAAAAATTGGCGTTTATCAGAAACTTTGGATTCAACGGTCCAGAGGCTTTTGCAGAATTAGGTTTAAACGGAAAAAATTCAGAATTTCATGCTGCAATTGGATTGACTAATTTTTCTTATATTCAGAAAATTCATCAAAAAAGAAAGGAGCTAAGCGAATATTATAATGAAAAATTAAAAGGATTAAAGGCCAGACAACCAGTATGGCATAAAGAAGGCACATTAAATTATGCTTATTATCCTTTAGTTTTTGACACAGAAGAATTAATGTTAAAATGCATGGAGGGCCTACAGAGACATGAGATTTTTACACGTCGTTATTTTTATCCTTCTCTAGCTAGTACGCTTCCTTATCTTGAAAAACAAAATTTTCAAGTAACTGACGATTTTGCAAAAAGAGTCTTATGTCTACCTCTCTATGTTGATCTTTCTTTGGAAGAAGTAGATTTGATTTGTAGATTGTTGTTAAGAATCCAAAATAATTAAGTAATGTTAATAATTGGAGCAAAAGGTTTTGCAAAGGAAGTTTTAGAAATTTTTCATCAAAAAAATCAATTATCTAACTTGGCATTCTTTGATGATGTTAATCATTATGGTGATAGCCTCTTATTTAACAAATTTAAAATCCTCAAAGATGAAGATGAAGTTAAAGAGTTTTTTGATCTTTCAGATTCTAATTTTACTATTGGGATCGGAAATCCACATTTAAGATTTAACATTTATAAAAAATTTATTTCTTTGAATGGAAAGTGTATATCTGTAATTAGTGATAAAGCACAAATTGGATCTTATGATGTGAAAATTGCTGAAGGATCAACTATTTTAGATAATGTAATTTTATCTAATAGTGTAATAATTGGAAGATGTAGTTTAGTTTATTACAATGTCACAATAACTCATGATTGTCAAGTTGATGATTTTGTTGAATTATCTCCGGCTGTCACTTTGTTGGGAGGTTGTCATATAGGGGCGTTTTCACAAATTGGTTCAGGTGCAACAATTTTACCTAAAGTGAAAATTGGCTCAAATGTAATTATTGGCGCCGGATCAGTTGTTAATAAAGATATACCTGATAATTGTGTTGCGGTAGGTGTGCCTGCAAGAGTAATAAAGAAAATTTAATTTAATTGATATTTTAGGTAGTTTATAAAAAAAAATGTTTCAAATTTTAAAAAAATAATTCTTGATAACAAATGATTAAATACATTTATCATATTTTTCCTGCACATGTTTATCATCTTAGTCCACAGTTAATTAGGAGTATTGTAACTAATACTCCAGGACAACATTTTTTTATTGTTATTGGAAAAGACAATTCGACTGAGAACTGGAAATTGTATAATAACTTGTTTGAGGATTTATCGGTTAAATGTTTTAAAATGTATGATAATTTTGAAACATTTATGTTAGGGAATTTTTTGTTAAAGGATTCTTTCATTATACTTCACAGTGATTCTTTTAGATGGATGTTTTTTTTCATACTTAGATTTTACAGAAATATTCATTGGGTTTGCTGGGGAAGTGGAACTGTTATAAATAGATCTATTAAATCTTATATAAGTGCTCCTATTAAATTTTTTTTATACAGAAGATTAAAAAGTATTATAACGCTGTCAAACATCGACACTAATAATTTACGATTAAATTTTAAAGTAAAAAATATAGAACAAATATCATACTTTGAATCTGTAAATACTTTATTCAATTTTGATAAAAAGTTATTTAGTGTTGAAAATAAATTGATTGCAGATGTTTTTATAGGAAATAATTCATCTGCTATAAATTCATATTTACCGCTAGTGGTTCTGCTAAAAAAATTTAAAAATCAAATTAAGATAACTGCTATGCTCAATTATGATCTAGTAAAAAATGAAACCTATAATAATTTGATTTCTTTTGGTAAATTAAATTATCATACAAACTTTTCGACTGATGAAAGTTTTTATGATTTAAAAGATTATCCACGATATATAGATAGATGTGATATCTATATATGTGCCATTGAAGAGCAAACAGGTTTAGGAGCAATATACTCAGCATTAAAATTGGGAAAAAAAATTTTTTTAGCAGGAAATAATTTCGATTACATAAAATCTTTAGGTTGTAAGATTAATCATGTTGATGAAATACCAAAAATGAAAGTTGAAGCTTTTTTAGAACCATTATCTTTAGAAATTCAATATCATAATTTTGATGTAATAATGAATATTCTCAATGATGACAAGTTGATTGCTAAGTGGCAGTTTTTCTATAATAAATATAGACATTAGTATTGTTTTTTATTAAGAAAAAAATAATTATCATAACTAAAAATTATGTTTGATGAAGCAATAAAATATAAAAATAATGTATATATATACATTATTAAAAATATGTTTAACAGAAATTAGTAATTGAGTATTATAACCGCAGCAAAAATTTCATTCTTTAAGCTTTGAGCAACTTTTTTAATCTTTTTATTATTTATTTTATTGTGAGACTATTTTTGATTTTTATACTTATTGTAACTACATTAATTTCATTTAGTAATTTATTATTATCTGCAAATATATTATTGTGGGTTTTTATCTTGTTTTTAGGATATAATGTTATAAAGGATAAATATGTATCACTAGCTTCAATTTTTATTTTTGGTTTCATATATATCTACTTCAAAGAAATTCTAAACAATACAGATAATTTAATAGTGGATTGGGGAAAAGAAAACGTAGAAATAGCCTTTCAAACAATTCTTTTCTCAGCCATTACCTTTTTATCAGGATATTATTTTCATCAACTTTTATTCTGTAAAAAAAAGATAAAAAATGGAGAAAGGAAAAACTTTTTCTTCATTAAAAATAAGAAATCTTTTTTTAAATTTAATCTATTTTTAACTTATTTAATTTTTTTTGGAAATATTGTCTTGATTATAAAAGGTTTAACTGAAGGTAGGCAGAACGCTTTTGAATATGGTATTTTATCATCTATAAGTTATGCAGTTGGTGTAATTTGTATCGTCAATTATAAATATTATTTTAAACAGTTCTATGGAAAAGATAATTACATAAAAGTGATATTGTATTCGCTTCCTATTTTTATATTATATATTGGAAGTGGTACAAGGTTTTTACTTTTGTTTGGAATAATTGCATTAATAAATTCTTCCCTTTTTAATTTAAAATTAAAAAAAATAGCAGGCTTAGGAATTGTTTTGCTGATGATAGGACTTTTAGGAAATTTTTTCTTACAGTATCGCAACATCGGTATTGCATCAGGGGCAAAATATGAATCTGTTTCATATGACGAAAGTTCTTCATTTAATCAAAAAGTGGTGAGTAACTTTACAGAAGAAGGTGTTTTTAGAAATGCTGCGATGATTACAGATTATACTAAAAAAAATGATTTCACTTACGGTAAAAGTTTTTCTTTTCTACTTTATTTTTGGATTCCGAGAGTAATTTGGACTTCAAAACCAACTCAAATTGATTTCTGGCTAATCAGAGAATATACTGATGAGTATGATGAGAGTGGGCATTCGACGGCATCTGGTTTTTTAGGAGAAATATATATGGATTTTGGTAAGTACCTGACTGTAATTGTATTTTTTTTAATAGGAATTCTGTTGTCTAAATTGAATGAAAAGTTACTCAACGTTGAAATTAACTCATATTTTATACTTATCGTTTCAAGTTCTGTGATTGCTTGGTTGTTCTTTGCAGTGAGATCAATAGTTACATCTAGTATAATGATGATTTTTATTATTTTGCTAGCATATATTTTCTCTAAATTATTAAAAAAATGGAATTTGATAAAATAATTATAACTAATCTTCCTGCTTTTTATAAGGTTAATCTGTTTAATGAAATATCAAAAACTCAGAAAGTTTTTGTCATATTCACTGGAAATACGGCTGAATTACGTAATGAAGATTTTTTCAAAAAAGAACTCATTAAGTTTAAGTTTGTTGATTTGAAAAATAAGAGTAGCGTTCAACAGTTTGCATTTTTACTAAAATTGATTGTATTTTCAAAATATAAAGAATTAATCTTAGGAGGCTGGGATGAGCCTTTATTATGGTTCGCCTCTTTATTAAGTGCAAAAAGGAAAAATTCTATTATCGTTGAATCAAGTATTTATGAATCAAAAACGGAAGGATTTAAGGCTTTTATAAAGAAACTTGTATTAAATAGGGTAAATCGAGCATATGCTTCGGGTGAAGCGCAAATGAAATTATTAAAAGCATTGAATTTTAATCACGAAATAAAGAAGACGAAAGGAGTAGGTTTATTTAATATAAAGTGTCAACCATATTTTCAAGAAAGAACAATCGTAAAAAATTTTCTTTATGTAGGTAGACTTTCTCCTGAAAAGAACTTACTAAATCTTATCCAGGTTTTCAATTCATTTCCAAATTTAAATTTACATATAATTGGTTTTGGACCGCAGGAAAAAGATTTAAAAAACATCGCGCTTGAAAATGTCAAATTTCATGGAGCAATAAGTAATGTTGATTTATATAAATTTTATCAGAATTATGATGTATTTATTCTGCCATCTTTAATTGAACCTTGGGGGCTCGTGGTAGAAGAAGCTCTTAATAATGGAATGCCAGTAATTGTTAGTGAAAAGGTTGGTTGTAGTGACGAAATTGTTGTGAATGATTTTAATGGTCTAATCTTTAATCTTGAAAATCAAAATAGTCTACTTATATCCATAAAAAAAATGACAGATAAAGATTATTATAATAATTTAAGAAAAAACGTAAGCGAAATGGATTTTTATAATATTGCCGAAGAACAAGTTAAAGTCTATCTAGCTTAAAGTTATAATCAAGAAATAACAAAAATGAAAATACTACATATTGTTTCCTCTTATTCAAAACAGTCTTATGGTCTTGGAACAATCAGTATGGGACTGGTAAAGGCTCAACTTGAACTTGGGGAAGATGTTTATATTTGGAGCTCTGACAATAAAGAAAATGTAATTTGGGCTTCGTCAAATTACAATATAGAACAAGAAAGATTAGAAGGGTTTCCATCTGATATACCTTTTTTGAATTTTTCGAGGATAGAACATAAAAGATCAATATCTGAAAAAAGCTTTGATATTGTGCATCAACACAGTTTATGGACAGCACAATCTTTAATTACCTCTATTTTGAGAAAAAATGGTGCGAAAACATGTATCGCTGCACATGGAACATTATCAGAATATGCACTAAATACTTCCAAGATAAAGAAAGATATTGCTCTCAATTTATTTGAAAAAAACAATTTGAAAAAATCAAATACTCTCCATGCAACTTCTGAATATGAAATAGAAGATTTTCGAAGATTAGGATTAAAAAATCCAATAGCCTATATAGAAAACGGGATAGGATCACAGTTTTTACAGAAAAAAGGAAATGGAGATCTATTTAAAATTAAATATAATCTTCCAAAAGATAAAAAAGTTCTATTATATTTATCTAGAATTACACCTAAAAAAGGATTGGATATGTTATTAAAATCAATTTTTGAGTTAAACCATAAATTCGATGATTGGGTTTTAGTTATAGTGGGAAATGATGAGTTTGGCTATCAAAATGTCGTAGAGAATATGATTATAGAAATGAAGCTTGCTCATCGTGTCTTTATTATTGAGCCTCAGCTTGGAGATAAAAAATTCGATGCTTTTGATGCCTCAGATTTTTTCATTTTACCTTCTTATTCTGAAGGTTCTCCAATGGTTGTTGTAGATGCTTTAGCGTATGGAATACCTGTTATAACTACAAAGTCTTCTAGTTGGAAAGATTTGAATGATTATGAATGCGGTTTTTGGGTTGATATTGATGTCAATTCAATAACAGATTCTTTGATTAGGATGATTGATTTATCTTCGGATATGCTGAGTACTTACAGCAAAAATGCAAGAAAATTAGTTAATGAAAAATATCTTTGGGATGAAATTGCAAAAAAAACTTTGTCATTATATAGTTGGATGTTAAACAAAAGTCAAAAACCTGATTTTATTTTTTAAAAATTGAAATATGAAATATGTAGTTCTTGGAGGAAATGGATTTATAGGTTCTTACGTTGTAGATATCTTGATAAGTAAAGGTCACGAAGTTACCGTTTTTGATTTAGGGAGTGAAAAGTTCAGACAACCTCTATCGGATGTAAAATATGTATTTGGAGATATTAATAATCAAAAATTAGTTGAAAGTGCTTTTAAGGGTAAGGACGTTCTAATTCATTGCATAAGCACGACAGTACCGATAACTTCAAATCAAAATATTGAATTTGATATCGAATCGAATTTAATAAACTCTGTCAAATTGTTTAGAACAGCTTGTGAAAAAAATATAAAGCGAATTGTTTACTTATCAAGTGGTGGAGCAGTATATGGAGAGCCTGAAATCGTACCTATTAAAGAAGATTCATCTACAAACCCAATCTCTTCTTACGGAATTACCAAATTGGCAATCGAAAAGTATTTAGCCTATTTTTCCTTAAATTACGGGGTGGAATATAATATTATAAGACCTTCAAATCCATATGGACCTAGGCAAAACCCTTTTAGTAATCAGGGGGTTATTTCGGTTTTTTTAGGTAAAGTTTTTCAAAAACAGAATCTTGAGGTTTGGGGAGATGGAAATATATCTAAAGATTATGTTTTTATAACCGACTTGGCGGATGCGATATATGAAGCATCAATATGTACATCAAATGGAGAAATATTTAATATTGGAAGCGGTAAAGGGACTTCAATTAATGAAATTATCAGTACAATAAAAAATGTTTGTGAAAGTAATTTTGAGGTGCAATACCTTGAGTCAAATAAATTTGATGTACAGCATATTTGCTTAGATATTGAAAAAGCAAAAAAGGATTTGCTTTTTAGTCCCAAGGTAAATTTAATGCTTGGTATTAGTGAAACTTGGGCATTTTTAGAAAAAATTAAGTAAAAGAATACAATGAAAATTCAAAATAAAATCCTTCTAATAACAGGCGGTACAGGTTCATTCGGAACTGCTGTACTCAACAGATTCTTAAAAACAGACCACTTCAAGGAAATCCGTATTTTTTCTCGTGATGAGAAAAAACAGGATGACATGCGAAATTTGTACAAAAACGATAAAATAAAATATTATATAGGTGATGTTAGAGATTTCTCAAGTGTAGAACCGGCAACCAGAGGTGTAGATTATATCTTTCATGCTGCAGCGTTGAAACAAGTTCCATCTTGTGAATTTTTCCCGATGCAGGCAGTGAAAACTAATGTTGAAGGAACTCAGAATGTTATTCGTGCAGCCACTGCAAACAAAGTACAGAAAGTAATTTGTCTGTCGACAGATAAAGCAGCTTATCCTATCAATGCGATGGGAATTTCTAAAGCAATGATGGAAAAAGTTGCTGTTGCAGAATCCAGAAATACAAATGATACAGTGGTTTGTCTTACCCGTTATGGAAATGTAATGGCTTCAAGAGGATCTGTTATTCCTTTGTTTTTAAATCAGATTCAAAAAGGTGAGCCTATTACAATCACAGATCCGAATATGTCACGTTTTTTCATGTCATTGGAAGATGCTGTAGATTTGGTTTTATTTGCCTTTCAGCATGCAAATCCGGGAGATTTATTTGTTAATAAAGCTCCAGCTGGAAGCATAGGTGATTTGGCAAAAGCTTTAATTGAACTCACAGGTAAAGATGTTCCTGTAAAAGTAATCGGAACCCGTCACGGCGAGAAATTATATGAAACACTTTGTACCCGGGAAGAAATGGCAAAAGCTGAGGATATGGGAGATTTTTACAGAGTACCAGCAGACAACCGAGATTTGAATTATGCACAGTATTTCTCTGAAGGTGAAGAAGAAGTTGCCCAGATTGAAGATTATCATTCTCACAATACAAAGCAGGAAGGCGTTGAAGGTCTGAAAAAACTGATTTCCACTTTGCCTTTAATCAGAAAAGAAGTTTTTGGAGAAGATGTGATGCAATATCCTTATTAGAAATAATAAGATGAAGTTAAGTATAAAAAGTAAAATTGATGCTTTTAGAAGGAAAGAAACATCAGGACGAAAGAGGAATTATTACTTTTAATAATGACTTTGTTGCTTCACAGATAAAAAGCATCTACACTATCGAAAATCATTCTACAGATTTTATTCGTGGCTGGCAAGGTCATAAAGTAGAACAGAGATGGTTTGCTTGTATGAAAGGAAGCTTTGAAATTTCTGTAATTGCAGTAGATAATTTTACAAATCCTTCAAAAGATTTAACAATTCAGAAATATCTTTTAAAAGATGATGCGCTAACTTACCTTCGTATTCCTGCGGGATATATTACAGCAATTCGGGCAAGAAATGGCAAAAGTAAATTGCTGGTTTTAGCTGACCATGAAATGGGAGAGATCAGCGATGAGTACAGATACAGTTTAGATTATTTTAATAATATATAAGCATAACATTTTAACTAATGGGTGTTTTGCAATGGTTTAAGTTTGCTAAAAGCATTTAAAAATGAAAAAAATCGGAATTACCGGTCAGAATGGTTTTGTCGGAAGACATTTATACAATACTTTGGGCTTATTTCCTGAAGAATTTGAAAGAGTTGATTTTAAAAAAGAATATTTTGAAGATCAGGTTGAATTAGATCAATTTGTAAAGCAGTGCGATGTGATTGTACATCTTGCTGCGATGAACCGTCACGAAAGTGAGCAATTTATCTATGAGACCAATGTTGGTTTGGCTCAAAAGCTGGTAGATTCTTTAAAAAGAACTGATTCAAAAGCTCATGTAATGATTTCTTCTTCTACGCAGGAAGAAAGAGATAATTTATATGGGAAATCTAAAAAAGAAGGAAGAGAAGCATTGGTAAACTGGGCCAATGAAAATGGTGGAAAAATAACAGGATTAATTATTCCTAATGTTTTTGGTGCTTTCGGAAAACCTTTCTACAATTCTTTTGTTGCTACTTTCTGTCATCAGTTAACACATGGAGAAACTCCGACGATTGCTACAGATGGAGAAGTTAAATTAATTTACGTTCAGGAATTGGTTGATACGATTATTAGTGAAATCAGAGAAGGTAATAGTAAACCAGAATTCTTTATTGAACCTACCACAACTAAAAAAGTTTCTGAAGTCTTAGCATTATTAAATGATTATAAAACGAAATATTTTGACGGCGGAGAAATTCCTGTGATCAATGATTCTTTCGAACATAATTTATTCAACACTTACCGTTCTTATATTGATCATAAAACACATTATCCGGTAAAATTTACTCAACATACAGATCCTCGCGGAGCTTTTGTTGAAGTGATCAGACTTGGAATTGGCGGACAATGTTCGTTTTCAACCACAGTTCCGGATATCACAAGAGGAAATCATTATCACACAAGAAAAATTGAGCGTTTTGCTGTAATTAAGGGTAAAGCATTGATTCAATTAAGAAAAATAGATACTGACGAAGTTTTAGATTTTTATCTTGACGGAAATGAGCCTGCTTATGTAGATATGCCGATCTGGTATACTCACAACATTAAAAATATTGGAGAAGAAGAATTATATACGATCTTCTGGATCAATGAAGCATTCAACCCAGAAAATTCAGACACTTATTTTCTTGAAGTATAATTTGTAATTAAATTTAATATTAAAAGCTGAAAGTAATTGCTAAAAACGAAAGCCGTCAGCAAAAAGCTATATAATGAAAAAACTTAAAGTAATGACGGTCGTTGGTACACGACCTGAAATCATTAGATTATCAAGAGTATTAGATGCTTTAGATGCATCTGAAGCAGTAGAACATATCATCGTTCATACTGGGCAAAACTATGATTACGAATTGAATCAGATCTTTTTTGAAGATCTAGGACTTCGCAAACCCGATTATTTCTTGGAAGCAGCTGGAAAAACAGCAACAGAAACTGTCGGAAATATTTTAATTAAAATTGATCCTTTATTAGAAGAATTAAAACCTGATGCATTTTTGGTTTTAGGAGATACAAACTCTTGTCTGTGTGCAATTCCTGCAAAGAAAAGACATATTCCTATTTTCCATATGGAAGCTGGAAACAGATGTTTTGATCAGAGAGTTCCTGAAGAAACCAACCGTAAAATTGTAGACCATACTTCTGATATCAACCTTACATATTCAGATATTGCGAGAGAATATCTTTTAAGAGAAGGATTGCCTGCAGATAGGATCATCAAAACGGGTTCGCCTATGTTTGAAGTTTTGAATCATTATTTACTACAAATTGATGCTTCAAAGGTACTTGAAAAACTAAATTTGGAGGAGGGGAAATTTTTTGTAGTTTCATCTCACCGAGAAGAAAATATCAACTCTGAGAAAAACTTTAGAGGATTGATGGATTCTTTGAATGCTATCGCTGAAAAGTATCAATTTCCAATCATCGTTTCCACTCATCCGCGTACAAAAAACATGATTGACAAAATGCAGATTGAAATGCGTCCTGAAATTCAATTTTTGAAGCCTTTAGGCTTTCACGATTATAATGCTTTGCAAAAAAGAGCTTATGCCGTACTTTCAGATTCGGGAACAATTTCAGAGGAATCATCTATCTTAAATTTCAGAGCTCTAAACATTCGCCAGGCGCACGAAAGACCTGAAGCAATGGAAGAAGCAAGCGTAATGATGGTTGGCTTGTCTCCAGAAAGAGTTTTGCAGGGTTTGACTCAGGTTTTACAACAAAAAGTAGGAGCAGAAAGAAATTTCAGACCTGTTTCCGATTATTCGATGCCGAATGTTTCTGAAAAAGTGGTGAGAATTATTATTTCCTATACAGATTATATTAAAAGGACTGTTTGGTCAGAAGAAATTTAAGAATGAAATCGCAAATGTGATTACATATCGTTTTAAGACAATTTAAATCTGCATATGAATATACTTTTTTTGACTTTAGTTGAAATCAACTCTGTAGAAGACCGGGGTATTTATCAGGACTTGTTGCGAAAATTTCGTAAGGAAGGGCATGATGTTACCATCGTATCACCAGTTGAAAGAAGAAAGGGGATTTCTACTAATTTCAGTAAAAAAGAAGGGGTTTCAATTTTGCAGGTAAAGACATTTAATATTCAGAAAACCAATATTATTGAGAAAGGAATTGGAACTCTTGCAATAGAATATCAATATCTTTCAGCAATCAAAAATAATCTTAAAGATAGAAAATTTGATCTGGTTTTATATTCTACACCACCCATTACCTTTGCAAAGGTAATTGAGTTTGTAAAAAAAAGAGATCATGCAAAATCTTATTTACTTCTAAAAGATATTTTTCCTCAGAACGCTGTAGATATGAATATGCTTAAAAAAGATGGTTTTCTGCATAAACAATTTTTAAAAAAGGAAAAAAAACTGTATCAGATTTCAGATACAATAGGATGTATGTCTCCTGCAAATGTAGAATTTGTTCTAAAACATAATCCTGAAATCAACCGTAATAAAGTTGAAGTTAATCCGAACACAATAGAACCTGTTGTTTTTTCATATTCTGATGCACAAAAAAAATCTATTCGTGAAAAATATCAGATTCCTGCAAATAAAAAAGTTTTTGTTTACGGAGGTAATTTAGGAAAACCGCAAGGTTTAGATTTTTTATTAGAAACTATTCATACAACAAAATTTGAAGAGATATTTTTTCTGATAGTTGGTGATGGCACTGAGTTTCCAAAAATTCAGGATTGGTTCAATAATAATAAACCGGGTAATGCAAAACTTCTTCAACGGTTACCAAAAGATGATTATGATAAATTATTGGCAGCATGTGACGTAGGTTTAATTTTTCTAGATAAAAATTTCCTGATTCCTAATTTTCCATCAAGATTATTATCGTATCTGGAAATGAAAATACCTGTACTTGCTGCAACTGATGCAAATACAGACATCGGTGACATCATTGAGAAAGCGAATTGCGGATATAAAGTTATTGCAGGCAATAAGAACGAAATGCATATAAAATTAGAAGCTTTACTTCATAATGACTTGTGTAAATTGGGAGATAATGCTGAGAAACTTCTGATGAGTGAATATTTAGTCGACATATCGTACAATTTGATCATAGAAAAGATATAAGAATGTATAAAAATTATATAAAAAGACTGCTTGATTTCATGGTTGCATTTTTTGCATTATTGATTTTAAGTCCGGTCTTTATTATTGTAACAATTGGTTTGTATTTTGCAAACGATGGTAAGCCTTTCTTTTTTCAGGCTCGCCCGGGATTAAAAGAAAAAATTTTCAGAATCATCAAGTTTAAGACTATGAATGATAAGAAAGACATTCGGGGAAATCTTCTTTCTGATTCTGAAAGACTGACTCCTGTCGGAGCTTTTGTACGAAAAACATCTTTGGATGAATTGCCACAGCTTTTTAATGTTTTAAAAGGAGACATGTCTTTAATTGGTCCTCGTCCTTTACTTCCACAATATCTGTCCTTATATAACGATAATCAAAAACGCAGACATAATGTTCGACCTGGAATTACAGGTTGGGCGCAGGTAAACGGCAGAAATGCCATTTCCTGGACAAAGAAGTTTGAATTGGATGTTTGGTATGTCGATCATTTATCCGTAATTTTGGATCTTAAAATTTTCTTCCAAACAATAAATAAAGTATTTGTGAGAGAAGGAATTTCTGCCGAAGGTCAGGCTACAACAGAGGCATTTAATGGCTATAATTAAACTTAATGGGAGCAATAATCAAACATATAGAATATATTTTTCCTGAAAAAGGTTACACAAACGATGACCTTTCAAAACAGTTTCCAGATTACGATTTCACTAAATTTGATACTAAGGTTGGAATTAAAAAAAGATATTGGGTTAATGAAAGTGAAACAGCATTAGATTTGGCTGAAAAGGCATGTTTTAAACTCTTTCATAACTTTGATAAAGATATTGTAGATTTTATAATTTACTGTACTCAAAGTCCTGAATATATATTACCAACTACTGCTTGTATTCTTCAACAGAGACTAGGACTAAATACTTCAGTTGGTGCCTTTGATTTCAATTTAGGATGCAGCGGTTACATATATGGTTTGAGTATGGCAAAAGGTCTTATAGAAACTAAACAAGCTAAAAATGTCTTGTTAGTAACTGCCGAAACATATTCAAAATATCTTAATCCTGAAGATAAATCTAATCGCGGAATTTTTGGTGATGCTGCAACAGCTACGATAATATCTTATGATGAAGAAAATAATAATATTCAAAACTTTTTGTTTGGAACGGATGGTCTAGGATATGATAAATTGATTATTAAAAACGGAGCAAGTAAAAATAAAATAGAAACCAATTCAAAAGTAAAAGAATATGGTTCAGGTAATAGATATACAGATAATGAATTGTACATGGATGGCCCAGAGATTTTTAACTTCACAAGTGCCGTGATTCCTAAATTTACGCTGAATTTATTAGAAAAAAATAATGTAGAGATGGATGAGTGCAATTTGTTTGTTCTTCACCAAGCAAACCAATTCATGCTCGATTTTTTGAGAAAGAAAATTAAAGCTCCAAAAGAAAAATTCTATATTGATTTAGAAGACGGTGGAAATACCGTTTCGTGTACAATTCCAATTGCATTAAAGAGATGGAGTGATGGATATTCTGGCGAATTTCCAGTAGAAAATATTGCTTTAGTAGGATTTGGTGTAGGATTATCTTGGGGAGGAACTGTAATAAGTGTTGACAAAAAATTTTAATGAAAGATTTATATCTAATTGGAGCAGGAGGTTTTTCTACAGAGATTTTACATTTGGTAGAAATTATTCAGAAAGAAAAAAAACAGTGGAACCAGGTTTTTTTTATTGATGATAATCCTCAAATTCAAAATACTGAACTTCGTGGAGTGAAAGTTCTTGCAGGATCAGATTTTCTGATGACTATTGATTCTGAAATAGACATTGTAATTACTATAAATAATGTAAATACTAGAGAGATTATTATTAATAAATTAAAAGAAAATAATAAAGTATGTTTTCCAAATTTATTTTCGCCTCATGCGATTGTTGATTATGATTATATTAAAATAGGAGAAGGTAATATTGTGATGCATCATGTTATTCTTTCCACAAATTTGGAAATTGGGAGCTTTAATATATTCAATTCTTACACAGGAATAGGTCATGATTGTAAAATTGGTGATATCAACAGTTTTGGTCCCAGAGTTGCAATTTCAGGAGCTGTAACCATCGGCGATAAGAATGATTTTGGAGTAAATTCCATCGTTTTACAGAATAAAAATATTGGAAACAATAATAATATCTGGATGAATACAAGCATTATGCGAAATCTGAAGGATGGTAATACCTATTTCGGAATTCCCGCAAAAAAGATAAACTTATGATTAAGAATATCAATTATACAGATGAAAATGTACTCAACCAAGAGCTGGATGGAATTTTTCATAAAAGTTGGTTTTTTGTAGGGCTTTCAGATAAGCTGCAAAATAAAAATGATTATATCACTTATCGCTGTGGTTCTGTTTCAGTTTTTGTACAGAATTTTGGAGAGCAATTGAAATGCTTTTCAAATATATGCCTGCACAGATTTAATAACATTCATAAAGGAAATGAAGGCAACGGACATGTGATTTGTTCTTATCACAATTGGGTTTACGATGACAACGGTAATCCTATGGTGAGATCTGCCTGCTTAAAAGAAGAATTGACGTCTTGTAGCAGATCAAAATTAGAACAACATGAAGTAGAAATTTGTGGTAGGTTTGTTTTTGCGAAAGTTAACAAAAAAGATTCTGTTTCTTTGAAGGAATTTTTGGGAACTTTTTACGATAAATTATTTGAACTATCTTCTTTTTTTCAAGAAATTATCAATCACGAAACAATAGTTCTTAATCATAAAGCTAATTGGAAATTATTGGTAGAGAATGTCTTAGAATGTTACCACTGCAGCAGTGTTCACAAAGAAACATTAGTTCCTATCGGAATCGGGGGTAAAAAGCCTGAGAATCATTTTTACGAAAATGGACACGATAAAGTTGATTATCCTATTAGAACTACGGCGTTACAAACAGAGAGAGAAGCGAAATTGTCTTTTTTAACTAAAACTGAATATTCACATAAATCTTTGCAGCATTGGTATATATTTCCGAATCTATTCATTTCGAGTACTGCCGGAAATCTATTTTATGTCGGGAAATTATCGCCTGAAAAGCCTAATCTCACCAATTTATATGCAGAGTTTGTAAAGCCTACTTATACGGGTCTTACGAAAAAAGAAGGAATGCTACTCAATGCCTATGCTCAGGCTTCTTTAGACTCATCCAAGAGAGTTATTTTTGAGGACAGAGATATCTTGGAAGTTATCCAAAAAAATTTAAGTATTATCCTGAATGATAAACAAATATTTGGCGAAGAGGAATTTAGGATTGAGGCTTTTCATCAAAATATAAAAAATATTATTAATTATAAATAAAAATACAATGGAACAGTTTTTAGAAAACTTTTACGAATTATTAGAAGAAACAGATAGAGATGTAATTACTCCAGATACAGAATTCAAGAATCTGGATGAATGGAACTCGATGACTGCTTTAATGCTTATTGCAATGTTTGATGAACAGTATGAAGCTAAACTCAATGGAGATAGCATTAATAAAGCTAACACTTTGTCAGATTTATTTCAATTGACTCAAAAGTAGAATTATGGCATTATTCTCTATTGAAAATGTACGTATAGCTGGAGTTGTTTCTGCAGTCCCTACCCAAATTGTAAAAAATTTGGAGAACGATTTGTTTTCAACAAGAGACGAAGCAGAAAAATTTATCTCTGTTACCGGTATTGCTGAGAAAAGACATGTTGATAACGATACATGTACTTCAGATCTATGTATAAAAGCAGCCAATAATCTTTTAGAAAAGCTAAACTGGCAAAAGGAAGATATAGATGTTTTGATTATGGTTACCCAAACTCCGGATTTTCCTGTACCAAATACATCTATTATTATTCAAGACAAATTAGGACTTTCTAAAAATACAATTTGTTTTGATGTACCTCTAGGATGCAGTGGCTACGTTTACGGATTATCCATCTTATCAAATTTTCTTCAGAACGGACAACTCAAGAAAGGTCTTCTCTTGGTAGGAGATACTTTGAGTAAACAATGCTCACCGTTAGATAAAGCAACATATCCTTTATTTGGTGATGCAGGAAGTGCTACTGCCTTAGAATATTCTGTTGGCGGTAAAATGGATTTTAATTTGTGGTCAGACGGAAGCGGCTTCGGAGATATTATCGTTCCCGAAGGTGGATATCGAAACCCTTTTACTGAAGAATCTTTGGTTTTAAAGGAAGATAAAGACGGAAACATGCGTTCGGGTATTAATACGTACATGAATGGAACTAATGTTTTTTCTTTCGGAATAGGAACAGTGACTCAGGAATTGAAAAAATTTATTGAGCATTTTCAAGTTGATAAAGAGCAAGTAAAATATTTTTATTTCCATCAAGCAAATCGTTTTATGAACGATATGATCAGAAAAAAGATAAAGCTTACAACAGAACAAGTTCCTTATTCTTTGGATAAATATGGTAACACGAGTTCTGCAACAATTCCCATGACAATGACAACCCAAGATACAAATCTTGAAAAAACTGAAGTTGTAATGTGCGGTTTTGGAGTAGGATTGAGTATCGGTATTGTAAGGATGAATTTTGATAAAGGAATAATCAACGATTTAATTGAATATTAATGAATGCATTTTCGCTAGAAAATAAAACAATTTTAGTAACTGGTGCTACATCAGGAATAGGTTTTGAGGTTTGTAAACAAATCTTTAACGCAGGAGGAAACTTTATCGGTTTAGGAAGAAAAACAGATCAGCTGGATCAGTTTATTAAAGAAAATAATATACAAGGTTCCTCTTCAAGATTTTTGGATGTTACGCAATTAGATACTATCCCGGCATTAGTTGAATCTTTGGAAGTGAAAATTGACGGTTTTGTACATTCTGCAGGTATTGTAGAAAACAATCCTATTCAATTTTTTAATGAAGAATTATATAACAAAATCAGAACAGTAAATCTAGACTCTGCTTTGGTTTTTATTTCTCATTTACTAAAAAAGAAAAAATTCAATAAACCGGCATCTATTGTTTTTGTGAGTTCAATATCAGGACTTTACGGAATGAAAGGCAATGGTCTGTACGGAATTACAAAAGCAGCATTGGGAATTATGGCAAAGACATATGCTAATGAATTGGCTTTCAAAAAGATCAGGGTAAATACAGTTGCTCCGGGAATGGTAAATACTCAGATTACTTTGGATGCGAGCAGCTTTTTGTCTGAAGAAGTAATTAATGAAGATAAGAAAAAATATCCTTTGGGTTATGGAGAGCCGGAAGATGTTGCATTGCCAATTGTTTTCCTTTTATCAGAAGCTAGTAAATGGATTACAGGTCAGGATCTAATCCTCGATGGAGGTAGAACTGCAATTATATAATAAAAAAGCCTTACAAATGGACTGCCCCCAAAAAGTTAGACACTTTTTAGGGGCATTTTTATTTATGGTACAATCAAAATATAGTTTAACCTGAGTTCGGTTTAAGCAAAATTTAAAAATAATTGACCGTCATTTACTTTTTTCAAATTAAGTGACGGTTTTTTTGGAAAGAAACAGTATGCTGTAAGCCCTCCCAGAATATTCATTATAAAATTGTTCACACTGCGATGTCTCGTGTGTTCAACCTGACAGTGATTCTTCAATTCATCATTTATGGTTTCGATGATGGCTCTTTTTCTGAGCAAAATCTTGTCTTCCATAGTCATAATATGATTTTTCATATTCTTTCTAAGTTTGGTAAAGAGTTGAATTCCATCTGCAAAAAGCATCTCCCACAAGGTTTTTGAAAGGTATCCTTTATCGGCAAACAATTTCCCAAACAGTTGCTTGGTCATCTTCTTAATGTGTGTCGGATTTCGATCATCCACATTTCCTTTTGTCACATAAAAAGATAAAAGTTCTCCCTTTTCATTGCATACCAAATGCAGTTTAAAACCGTAGAACCAACCCATTGAGGATTTTCCGCGTTCTGCTAAACCTTTGACAACTTTATGATTATGTATTCTTTGGTTTCTGCAAACTTTCAAAGTTGTACTATCCATAAAGCTTATTCCTGTGCATTTTTCCAGACATTTTTCTTTTAAAAATAAGGCAAAAACAACAAAACATCTTTGTTGAAGTTCGATAAACCTATTGTAGGAAAGACTGTTTGGAAACAGATCTTTCCAATATCCACAAACTATTTCTTTGTAATAATGCTTAAACGTTTTGTGAGCTCCTAAATGAAAACCGATCATGATTGTGATAATTTCAGAATCAGACATTTTTGAATTTCTGTTCCTTCTCTTCTTGCTATCTCCTAACGCATCAAGCTTTAATTTTTTAATTTGCGCATCAAACTCTTTACAAAAATCATCAATTTGTACAAAAATATTTGTAATTTGGTCTTTCAAATTCATAGCAATAAATCGTTTAAATATTTGAATGTCAGAAACTTAAATATACGAATTATTGCTATTTTTTACAAATTATATTTCATTTTTTATCCCGAACTCAGGTTAATTACTATAACAACGACAGAATAAGACTCAATTTAAAAGGAAAGAGTCCGGTACAGTACCGAACTCTTTATTATCAAAATATTATTTAATTTTGTCTAAACTTTGGGGTGCAGTCTACAAATTAAAATTGTAAGGCTTTTTTATTTAAATATTTGATTATTAAGAATTAAATAATATCATAATTAATCTCAATTTTATCTGAAACCGGATAAGACTGGCAAACGACAATTTTACCTTCATCAATTTCAGCATCCGAAAGAACTTCATTTTTTACCATATTCACTTCTCCTTTTGTCAGCACGCACAAGCAAGTACTGCAAATTGCATTTTGGCAAGAATAAGGAATATCAAAACCTGCATCTAAAATAGAATCCAACAACAATGTATTTTTGTCTACGCTAATAGTTTCTTCTTCACCATCTAGAATAAGTTTAACGATCGTTTCACCCGAATTTTCCGAAACAACAGCTTTATTTTGCTCACAAGTTTGTGGTGAAAAGAAAAGCTCGAACAAAATATTTTCTTTCTTAATATTTTGAGATAAAAAAGTGTTTGTTGTATTTTTTATCAAATCTTCAGGACCACAAACGTAAAATTTTTCAATCGTCGAGAAATCATGATTTTGAAGTGTTTCAAGAATAATTTTTTGATTTATTCTCCCAAAATGAGAACCTTCAATCTTTTCCTGAGTGTAAAATTTAATGACTTTAAATCTGTCGTTAAAATCTCCTTCTAATTTTATAATTTCCTTATTAAATATTGTTTGTTCTTCACTTTTGTTCCCGTAAAACAATATAATTTGATCATTACTAAAAGAAAGAATCGATTGAATAATTGAAAAAATCGGCGTGATCCCACTTCCCGCAGCAACCGCAACAATTGTTTTTGATTTTTCATTTGTCGGTTCGTAACAAAAATTACCTTCCGGTTCAGAAACCTCCAATATATCTCCTGCTTTTACATTTTCCTCAACATATTTTGAAAAAATTCCGTTCGGAACAGATTTTACAACAACCTGAAAGGTTTCTGCTTCATTTGAAATCGACGAGATGGAGTAGCATCTTCGTATTTCTTCACCATCAATATTACATTTTATTGTAATGTATTGACCAGCTTTAAAAGCAAAAGATTCTCTTAATTCTGAAGGAATATCAAATAATAATGAATAAGCTTTGGAAGTTTTTTTAGAGATTTCTTTTACAACTAAAGAATAGAATTTCTGCATTTTTTAATGTAAATAAATAATTATATACAAATTTACAAAAATTTTCAGAACTTTATTTGAGATATACTAAATTTGCGAAATAATTAAAACTATGCAAGATAAAATCTGGCTATCTTCCCCACACATGGGAGGAACTGAACTGAAATATGTAAATGAAGCATTTGCTGCAAACTGGGTGGCTCCTTTAGGACCCAATGTAGATGGTTTTGAAAAAGATTTAGAAACATATTTAAATGCTGATGTAAAAGTGGGAGCTCTTTCTGCAGGTACAGCAGCATTGCATTTGGCTTTGATTCAATGTGGAGTAGAATATGGTGATGAGGTAATCTGCCAGTCGATGACGTTTTCTGCCTCCGCCAACCCAATTACATATTGCGGTGCAACTCCAATTTTTGTAGATTCAGAAAAAGATACGTGGAATATGTGTCCGGTTGCTTTGGAAGAAGCGATTCAGGATAGAATTTCAAAAGGTAAAAAACCAAAAGCGATTATTGTTGTGCATTTGTACGGGATGCCCGCTAAAATGGATGAAATTACAGCTATTGCGGAGAAATATGAAATTCCTATTATCGAAGATGCTGCAGAAGCATTAGGTTCAACTTATAAAGGAAAAGCTTGCGGAACTTTCGGACGTTTCGGTATTCTATCTTTTAACGGGAATAAAATTATTACGACTTCGGGTGGTGGAGCTTTGGTTTGCCATACGCAGGAAGATAAGGATCAAGCAGTGTTTCTCTCAACTCAGGCGAGAGACAACGCTCCACACTATCAGCATTCCCATATCGGTTACAATTATCGCATGAGTAATATTGTTGCAGGAATAGGCCGTGGGCAAATGGAAGTTTTGCATGATAGAGTTGAAGCACGCAGAAAAATGCATCATTTCTACGTTGATATTTTTAGTAATATTGACGGTGTTGAGGTTTTTTCTGAACCTTCAGAAGATTTTTATTCCAATCACTGGCTGTCTGCAATTTTGGTTGATGCAATAAAAACAGGTAAAACTAGAGAAGATTTGAGGCTTGCCTTTTTGGAAGATAATATTGAATCCAGACCGCTTTGGAAACCAATGCATATGCAACCAATCTTTGCTGATGCACCGTATTATGGTAAAGATGTAGCAGAAAAATTGTTTGATAATGGCTTATGTTTACCTTCTGGTTCAAATCTTTCGGACGATGACCGAGCAAGAATCAAAAAAGTTATCACAGATTTTTTTATTAAATAATTTTCAGTTTAATTAAAATTAATATGTACTATAACTGTTTGCTTTTCATTAAGTAAACAGTTTTTTTTGTTATTGACAAACCTATTAAAAAGCACGCCTAGATTCACAGATCATTTTATTTATATATATTTGTGAATCAATTCAGCACAAGTGAAGAAATATCCATGGTGGAAAGCAATAATGGACTACGGATTAAGTTTCGTGGCGATCTGTATTTTACTACCCATTCTTCTTATTATTCTTATCGTTGCATCAGCTGATACTGGTTTCCCCGGCATTTTTATGCAAAAAAGAATTGGACGCGAAGGCAGAATTTTTACAATCTATAAATTTCAGACCTACCATTCAAAAAATGCCACAAAATCAAAAATTGGTTTATGGCTCAGAAAAACAAAACTTGACGAATTGCCCCAACTTTTTAATGTTTTAAAAGGAGATATGTCACTTGTTGGTCCACGACCAGATATTCCTGGTTATTACGATCGACTGCAAGGTGCTGATCGTAAAATTTTAGAACTAAAGCCAGGACTGACGAGTGATGCAGGAATCGAATTTAGGAACGAAGAAGAAATTCTGAATATGCAGGAGAATCCGTTGAAATATAATGACGAAATTCTCTTCCCCCAAAAAATTAAAATGAATTTAATGTACTATCATCATCTCTCTTTTAAAAAAGATGCACAGATTTTGCTTAGGACATTCTCGGTTTTAAATAAATAAAGCCGTTCAAAAATATGAAGTGTACAATGCAGTTGTTTTATAAAATGACTTTTATCTCAGCATCATTTTTCTGTAGTAAAGCACATGCTCAAACGGAAATAAAAGTCAATGCTCCTTTTGTTCCGATCGGAATGATCAATATTGCAGCCGAAAAGGCTTTGAATAATAAAATTTCTATTCAGGCAGAAGGATTTATATCGCCATGGAAATCCTTTGCTGGCAAAAATCTGCAAATTTATATGGGGACTTTGGAAGGGAGATATTATTTTAAAGATGTGATGAAAGGTTGGTATGTTGGTGCTTATGGAAGCATTGCTGCGTACAATCTCCAGAAATGGAATTATTTTCAGGCAAAACCTGTCTTGAACGAAGACGGTAGTCCGCAACTTTTAGCAGATGGAGGTGTACGTATTACTGAGAGATATCAAAAAGGTTTAGCCTTTGTCATCGGAGTCAGTGGCGGATATCATTTTACAATCAACGAAAATTTGGGATTAGATCTTTACGCTGGAGTAGGAACATCTCAATCACTTTATAGAGGATATCTGAAGGATAATAATGAGCGATATGACGGTTCTTCAAGATGGAATAAAAGTGGCGAAATCATTCCGACAAGAGGAGGTTTGATGTTGACTTACGAGTTGGGAAAAAATAAATTTAATCGTAATTAAAGGTTAATTTTACAAATATTTTAGTACTTAATATGTAAATTATCATCAATGTATTTAATTGCTACAATTAAAAAATATATGTAAATTGCGGAACTTATTAAAAGAAGTAAACAAAGATGCGATTACGTAATTTGCAAACAAAAATTCCTGAAAATAAAGATGTAAACGCATCTGAAGCTTTGAAGCCTTATATAAAAAAATGGTACCTATTTATTTTATCAGTTTTTTTGTTTATAGTATTAGGATTTCTAATTATTAAATTTTCTACTCCAATCTATCAAATACAAACTAAAATTCTTATTAAAGATGCGAAAAAGTCGTCAGGTGGCTCGCCTGAAGCGTCGTTGCTTCAAGGGCTTACTGGTTTAGGGGGAATGCCCGCTAATAGTATAGAGAATGAAATTGAAGTGATTACTTCTAAAAAGATTGCTGAGAAAGTTGTGAAAAATCTTAATCTGCAAATATCAATTTATAATAGCGGTAAGTTTTATGATCAAGAGCTGTTTAATGAAACTTCTCCAATTACAGTAAATATTGTTGCAGAAAATGCTTTTGAAGATGCACCAAAAACTCCTATAAAAATATCTTTTACTAATGATGATGTAATATTGGATTCAAAAGATTTTGGAATATTAAGAACTAAATTTAATAAATTAATAAGATATAAATTTGCGAGCTTTATAATTACTAAAAATAGAAATTATAATCCACGAAAAACTAGAAAACTCGGGAATTTAAATGATCTCTTCTTTACTTACTCTTCTTTTGATGATGCAACAGATAATCTACAGAAACTAAATGAAGTTAAAATTGTAGAAAAGGAATCCACAGTTTTAGGACTGAGAATGCAATATCAGGAACCTGAAAAAGCGATTGCGATACTTAATGGTTTAGTAAGTTTTTACAATGAAGATGCAATTATTGATAAAAATATAGAAGCAAGAAAAACTGAAGAGTTTATTGATGACAGAATTACTATTATTTCGCAAGAACTAGGAGAAGTAGAAAATAGGAAAGAAAAATACAAGGTTGAAAATAAGACTATAGATTTAGCTAGGGAAGCACAGCTAAGTCTTCAGTTGTCAACAAGTGCCAAGAATAAGCTTTTAGATATTGAGACACAGATTGAAATTTCAAACATCTTATTATCCTCTCTTCAAAAAAATGATTTACGTCACGTATTACCTACAAATATTGGACTTGATAATGATGCTGCAACTTCAAATATAAGTGCCTACAATAAGCTTGTTTTAGACCGGAATAGGTTGCTTGAGAATGGCACATCTGAAAACCCTATAGTAAAAGAAATCACACAGCAATTAACAACCCTAAAAAATGGCGTTAATGAGAGTTTAGTTAGGGCTAAAAATAATCAGATGGTCATAAAAGATCAATTTTCTTCTGAAATTTCTAAGAGTCAAGCTAATTTGGTGGGAATTCCTGCTAAGGAAAAAATATTTAGAAGTATCGAAAGACAACAGGAAATCAAAGAAAATCTGTATCTTTTACTTTTGCAGAAGAGAGAAGAATCTGCTATTTCAAAAGCAATAACCTCGGAAAAGGCAAGAATAATAGATTCTGCATATAAATTAAAAAAACCTGTTTCACCAAAAAAAATATATATACTACTTGGATCTCTATTTTTAGGTCTTTTTTTACCTTTCGCTTACATATATATACGTGAATATTTTGATAATAAAATCAAGATTAGAAAAGATCTTTCTAAGCTATCTAATAATCCTGTACTGGGAGAGATTCCAACTCTGAAAAAAAATGATGATGAAATTGTTATTAAGTCGCCACTTAGCCCAATGGCAGAATCATTCAGGATTCTTATAACAAACATGAATTTTCTGCTTTCAAAAAATTTAAATATAAATAAAGGTAAAGTTATATTTGTAACCTCATCTGTGAAAGGAGAAGGTAAAACATTTGTTTCATTAAATTTAGCACTTTTGTTAGCGACACCGTCAGAAAAAGTCGTTATCATAGGATCTGACATAAGAAATCCCCAATTGCAAAGATATGACGAACAAAAGAGAGGTGTAAGCGGTCTTACGGAATATTTGGCCTCATCAGAAACTGAGATGGATACGATCATACATCAATCTGTCTTTAATAGCAATTGTGATGTAATCTTTTCAGGTACAATACCACCAAACCCTACAGATTTATTGAATAATGGAAGATTTAATGAACTTATTGGACGATTAAAACTGCGATATGACTATATTGTGGTTGATACCGCACCACTTATGTTGGTAACTGACACAATGTTAATTTCTCATATTGCGGATACGACGCTTTATGTAACGAGATCTGGATATTCAGAAAAAAGCTACATCGATTTTGTTAACAATGCAGTCGAAGAGAAAAGAATTCAAAACGTTGGTTTTGTTTTAAATGATATAGCTCTAGGACTTCTTGGCTACGGCAATAAGTATGGATATGGTTATACCGCAACAGAACAAAAGTGGTGGCAGAAGTTTTTTAAATAAATATTGATAAATGGAAATCAGAAAATTTTTCCGTACAATAGGACTCGATTCTGCTCTTTTTTTTACTTTGCTTTTTAGAGGATTACAAGCTGTTGGTACAATCTTTACAATATTTTTCATCGCTACGTTCTTAAATAAAGAAGAACAGGGATATTATTATACATTTGGAAGCATTCTTGCTATTCAAGTTTTCTTTGAACTTGGCATTACTGCAATAATTACTCAGTTTGTTGCTCATGAGATGGGCAGTATTTCGTTATATAACTATGATATAAAAGTAGATACAAAAGCTGGCTCAAGATTATCATCATTATTAAAGTTTTGTGTAAAATGGTTTTTTTGCATTTCGCTTTTATTATTTGTAACTTTGATTATTGTAGGTTTCTTTTTTTTTAATAATTTCAGTAATGCACAGTCTATAGATTGGCATATACCCTGGATTATTTTATGTTTGTCTACAGTAATAAATCTTTTTTATACGCCAATACTGGCATTTATTGAAGGTTTGGGTTTTGTTGCAACTTCATCAAAAATACGTGCGATACAACAACTCATCGTTATTTTTGCAAGTATTTTGCTGCTTTTTTCCGGTATGGGTTTATATGCCAATCCTTTTGCATTATTAATTTCCGCGTTTGTACCTCCATCATTTATTTTATTTTCTAAGTTAAACCCAATGTTGTTAAAAGTTTGGCGTAATAAAATAATACATAAAGTAGATTACATAAGAGAAATTTTTCCACTTCAGTGGAAAATAGCACTTAGTTGGGCAAGCGGCTATTTTATTTATCAATTATTTAATCCTATCATTTTTGCGACCGAAGGCGCAGTTATTGCTGGGAAAGTTGGTATCTCGCTTGCTTTTATAAATGGGATATTAACAATATCATTAAGTTGGATGAATATAAGAATACCACAGTTTTCAAAATTAATTGCGCAAAGTAAATTTTATGAGTTAGATGTGGTATTTAAGAAGAATTTTATGTTGGCTAATATTTTCAGCTTTACAGGTTTATTAGTCGCAATTCTCTTTATAGCATATTTAAATTATTACAATATGGAAATTGAAAATCGATTTTTATCTTTTATTCCTTTTTCAATTTTGGCAATCTCAGCATTTGTTAATCAATTTATTGGTGGTCTTGCAATATATTTAAGATGCCATAAAAAAGAACCTCTACTTATATACTCTCTTGCAATAGCAATAGTAACGGCATCTTTCTTTTTAATACTTGGTAAAAAAGGTGGTCTTATGGGAGTAGTGTGGAGTTATTTTTTTATAACTTTTTTTATAAGTTTGCCGTGGGTAGTGTACACATTTATTTCTAAAAGAAAACTTTGGCATAAAGCATGTTGAATCAGAAAAGTTTGATGGAAGATATTAATAAAATTTTAGCAATTTCAATTCCTACTTATAATCGGGCGGGTATACTTTCTGAAAATCTTGCGATCATTATTGAAGAATGTCTATTTAATAATGTTCCTATTTATATATTTGATGATAGCTCAAATGATGATACGAAAAATATTGTTGAAATCTTCAAGAAAAAATACTCTTATATTTTTTATACAAAAAATAAGAACAGATTGGGTCATGATCTCAATTGTATAAAAAGTCTTTCTACCCCTCAACAAGATTATATTTGGTATTTGGGTGATTCGATGTTGATTTATAAAAATTCCATAGGTCGGATTTTGTCCATTATTCAATCAGAAAACTCTGATTTCATCTCTTTTAAAGAAAAGAATAGACGTGTAGATATTAGCTCAAAAAATTATCATCGGGCAAAAAATATATTTGTAGATTTGGCTTGGCATCTTACAATGACCGGAACAACTGTTTATCGTAGATCATCTTTAAGATTTGAAAATTTTGATATTAGGAAGTTTAAGAATTTCCCACAATTAGCACTTATTTTTAATAGCTTCATAGACAATGAAAGTAAACTGTATTGGTTTTCAGAGAGTCTGATTTATGGTAATTTAAGTAAAAAAAGTTACTGGACAAATAACGTTTTCGAAGTCTTTTTCACCGACTTAGAGTCGGCGTACTCAAATTTCCCTCAGAATTTTCCTCAGAATCTGATAGATGACTCGGTAAAATCACACTCTATAAAATCGAAACTTTTTGGTTATCATAGCTTTGTGAAAATGCGAATAAATGATGTTTTAAATTATAAGATATATTGTTCTTTAAAAGGAAGTTTTACAAAATACACTGGTATTAATAATTGTTTACTAATAATACTATCTATTTTTCCTAAAAGATTTTTAAAGCTTTTGTACATTTTATTAAGATTTTTTGTACCCGAAAAAAAACAGATTTTATGATCGTTGAGTCTATCTTTTTAATGTATACAGTACTGCTTTTATTTATCTGTTTTCCCACTGATATAAAAAATGCTAAAAATGTGATTTTTTGGTTTTTACTTGTTGTTTTTATTTTAATAGCGGGTCTTCGTCCGGAAAATTCTGATAAAGACAGTGATATTTACTATAATGCATGGCACTATGCTTTTTATGGAGCCATTATAGAAGTTTCCTTCGTTTTTATAAGAGATATTTTGAGATATACACTAGAATTACCAATTCGATCTATTTTGATAGTTTATGCATTGCTTGGTATTTCAATAAAGTTTTTTGCTATAAAGAGAATTAGTGACTTATTTTTATTATCTCTACTCGTATATTTTTCGCATTACTATATTCTACATGATTTAACTCAAATCAGGGCTGGCGTTGCTGTAGCTTTCTTTTTATTTTCAATTCCCTACATATATGAAAGAAATTTAGTAAAGTTTTTACTGTGTATAGGATGTGCAATTATATTTCATTATTCAGCATTTTTTTTGCTATTTATATATTTCGTTAATCCTAAAAAAGAAGAGAAAATATATGGATACCTAATTCCTTTGGGTTATCTCATATATTTTTTAGGTTTTAATGTTATTATTGAGATACCAATACCTTATTTTCAAGAAAAGCTCAAGCTTTATCAGGCAGGTGTGGAAAGCGGTAACAAGCAAGACAGTACAATAAATGTATTTAATTATGCTATGATCATAAAAATAGTATTTTTTTATATAATGTATTTTTTTAGGAATAAATTTTTAAACGAGAATAAGTACGCATTATTATTTATTAAAATTAATGCAGTGTCAATTTTTGCATTTGCTGCGTTGGCTGTAATACCGGCAATATCCTATAGAATTCATGAACTTTTCAATGTTGCGGAAATTGCGTTGATTCCTTTAGGTATTTATATATTCAAAAATAAATTTGCAGGATATACCTTTGTAATTGTATATACTTTAATATATTTGCTTTTGAACATATTATATAATGAGTTAATTGTAAACACTACATTTATATGAAAGTAGCCGTTTTGTTGGCGACCTACAATAGTGAAAAATATCTTGCTGATCTCCTAGATTCGTTAGTTGATCAAACTTATCGCAATTGGGAGCTTACCGTAAAAGATGATGGATCGAGTGATAGCACTTTATCGATTTTAGCTGATTATCAAAAGAGGGATCACAGAATAAATGTATTAAAATCAGATGAGATCAATTTGGGACCAGCAATTACTTTTATGAAACTTCTAAGTTATGTTGAAGCCGATTATTATTTTTTTTGTGATCACGACGATGTCTGGTTGGCTGATAAAGTACAAAAGACGTTAGTTGTTTTGCAGGAGTGTGAAAAGGAAAATCCAGACATTCCCATAGTTGTGCATACAGATTTAAAAGTTGTCAACAAAGATCTACATGTAATTAACCCCTCATTTTGGAAGTCTTCTGGCATCAAACCATATTTGCTGAAAAAAAAGGGTATATCGGAGGTATTTAATTTCGTGACAGGCTGTACAATGTGCTTTAACAGAAAGATAAAAGAAATAGTTTTCCCTTTTCCCCATAATATTCCTATGCATGATTGGTGGATAACTTTATGTGTGATTAAACACAAAGGAAGGGTTGTAGAAATTGAAGAGCCTCTAATTCTTTATCGTCAACATTCGCATAATGAAGTTGGGGCAAGACAAGTTGGATTAAAATATTTTTTCTTAAAATTACTAAACTGTCATACAACTTTTAAAAAGCAATTTGAGCACATTAAATTTCTGAAAGAAATTAACGGACTTGGCGTTGCCGGTTATTACTATTACAAAATTTATTATACACTTATAAGGAAATTGTAATATGATAAAAGCTAATACACTCAAATTTTATTTAATGCTCCTAATAGAGTTTTTGTTCCTCCCCTTATTGTATTTAAAAAATTTTATTTTGAATATAAGCAGCAGCAAAAAATATAAAGAAATTTTAAAAGAGAGAAAAAAGGTTACAAATCCTATTGTTTATGTTAATATACACGAATGGGGTGGATATGCTCTTGAGAGGTGCAAATTTGTAAGCACAATACCAGAATTTAAATGTGGTTTAAAATTTCAATTAGAAAGATTTAATAAGGAAAAGAAGTATAATAAAGTGCATATTAATGTTTCCATTTCAGAAATACGTAAACATCAGAATATTAAATTTGTAGAGCAGCATTCGGATAATATTCTAGACGTGGTAAATGAAGGGATGGACTTTTCTGGTTACTCATCCTTTTACAATACTATAAAACATGAAGAGAATTGCTTTGTTATACTTACCAATTCTTCAGTAGAATGTTCACAAGATCTTTTTTTAGATGGTTATATAGATTATATGAAGGAAAATAAAGATGTAGGAATTCTGGGTGTATCTTATTGCACAAAGATGATACAGACTTTTGTAAAGAATAATTTTACACCTCACCTCCAAAGTTTTTTTTATCTAACAACATCAGACGTTCTAAAAGAAATAGTAGAGTTTAATAGAGGGTTTCCCGGTGAAAAAATTGATCACAAACTTTTATTAATTAGAAAGGGTGAGATTAAAATGTCTAATATAGTTCTAAAGCTTGGTTATAATTTAGCTGTTGTTACAGAGGACGGGAATGTTTATAAATTTTGCACAAATTCTATATATGATAATGCGTTTAATGCTTGGAAACTTAAATGGGGTGATGTGAGGCTTCAAAATAAAATACCCAATAAAATTAATCCAATTGTAAAGCAATGAAAATTACGGGAAGTATTGTGTTATATCAAAATGATCGTCAGATTCTAAAAGATGCTATCAATAGTTTTCTTGCAACGAGTCACAAATGTGTCCTATACTTGATAGATAATTCCCCAACAGATGATTTGAGATCAATATCAGAAGATGATAGAATTGTTTACATATTTAATCAAATGAATCTAGGATTTGGAAAAGCACACAACATAGCAATAAATAAAAGTTTACAATCTCATTCTAATGATTATCATTTTATCTTAAATCCTGATATTTATTTTAAAAAAAAAGATATGGATAGTATGATCACATTTATGGAAGAGAATAAAAATATCGGTCATCTTATGCCTAAGATTAAATATCCTGATGGTAATATACAGTATCTGTGTAAAAGGAATCCCACCCCTATGGATCTTTTTGCTCGTAGATTTTTGCCAAAAGCAGTGCAGAAGATATTTAAAAAGAGAATGGATTATTATGAATACAGAGATTATGATTATGATAAAATAATTTATGATGTGCCTTATTTTTCTGGTTGTTTTATGCTTTTTAGAAATTCGGTATTAAATGTAGTTGGAGGATTTGATGAACGAATTTTCATGTACATAGAAGATGCTGATATTACAAGGCGGTTTTTACAAGTTTCTAATACTGTATATTATCCTGACGCAGAGGTCTTTCATCACTACGGTAAAGGATCGTACAAAAATTTTAAATTGATGCTGTATAATATTCATGGGGCATATATTTATTTCAAAAAATGGGGATGGTAGACCACAGGTATTTTCTTCTTAAATATTAAAATGTTGTAGATTTGAACAATTTAGAAAAATACAAACACGAATTGAAGAGTGCAAAAATATTTAGATAAATACAGGAATAAGAAAAGATGTCTTTTCGTTAATGTAAGTGAAACTTCATTTAAATTGATCAATGGATATAAGCTAAATAAACTGTACAAGCCGATAATATATTCCAATGATCATTTAAAAGACATTGGTGAGTATGTTCGTAGATTGAACATTAAGATTGTTATTATAGATAATACCAGGGTAAATCATATATCTGAAAAAAATATTGAAATTCTAAGTAGTCTAAAGATGATTGGTGTAGAAGTCTTAGATGCTCAACACTTTTATGAAATACTGAATAGAAGGGTTTCATTAGTGAAGTTTAATCCACATAAATATCATGTGGATGATATTTTTTCTATTGGTATAAGTCCTTCGCAAGCTGTTTTAAAAAGATTTTTAGACTTATTTGCGGCAGTCTTATGCATTCCAATTGCCCTTCCGTTAATTTTGTTGGGAATCAGTTTTGTAAAAATATCTTCAAAAGGAAATGCTTTTTTTATCCAAGAACGTATTGGTGAGAACTCCAAACCGTTTTATATTTATAAAATCAGAACAATGGAAGATATAGTCAATATGGATGGTTCTGTGGATAAGAAAATTACTCGTGTAGGGAAGTTGTTAAGGCAGACTAAAATCGATGAATTACCACAGCTGTATAATATTTTTAATGGCGATATGAGTTTAATAGGACCTCGCCCGGAGACATATAGGTATGTTATTGAGGCAGTTAACGAAAATGCTTTCTTTAATCTTAGACATTTAATTAAACCTGGAATAACTGGATGGGCACAGGTACATCTTCCTAAAGCTACACCCAAAGATAATTTAAAAAAATTAGAATTCGATTTATATTACATAAAAAATTACTCTATTCTTTTAGATATCGAAACAATCATGAGAACAATAAGAATTATACTAACTATGAATAGTAATTAATTTATATGTCCAAGATAAAGATTTCATTCAGTATATTTTTATGGCATTCGTTGTGCTTTGCTCAAGAAATTCCAATATTAGGATTTATTGGAATTCCTGAAAAATATGCCAACTCAGCGAATTATACCAAAATGAAGAATGCGGGAATTTCAATTAGTTTGATGACGTTTTCAAGTCATGAAAATGCTATCAAATCGCTTGAAGAAGCTGAGAAGGCTGGTATGAAATTAATTCTCGCATACCCAGAACTTTATTCTAAACCAGAAGAAGTTGTTCCAAAAATAAAAATATATGCTGCCTTTAAAGGCTACTTTATGGGAGACGAGCCTTCCCCAAAAGAGTTTACAAATTACACTCAATTTGCAGGAAAGATCAGTAAGTTTGATAATTCACATATTTTCTATACAAATTTATTTCCTAATTACGTCTCTGCCGAAAGTATTGAAAAATTCACCTATGAAAATTATATAAATTTAGCAGTAAAAAAATTGCCATTAACCTTTATTTCATTCGACCATTATCCAATTATCAACAATGCAATTCGAAACAATTTTTTTGAGAATTTAGAAGTAATCAGAAGAATATCACTTTTACATAATAAACAGTTTTGGGGATTTGCATGTTCCACGATTCATCTTGATTATTTACAGCCAACAATTTCTGGGATTAAACTGCAAAATTTTGCAAATTTACTATATGGCGCGCAAGGTTTACAATACTTTACGTATTGGACAATGAGTTCGGATCCAAATTGGAGAAAAAATAATTATTCTTATGCAATCGTTGATGAAAAAGGTAATCCGACGCCAACATATGAAATAGTTAAGAAAGTCAATCAACAAATTCAAAGACTAGCTTGGGTTTTTCTTGACTCAAAGTCTGATGCAATTTTTCATACTGGAACTACGGTTCCAAAAGGTACAGTAAAGCTAACAACAATACCAAAAGAATTTAAATATTTTTCAACTAATGGAAAAAATGCCTTAGTCTCCCTAATGTCTAACGGTAAGAAGAAATTTATAATTATTCAAAATACTTCGCTCATTGAAAATTTTTCCTTTGAATATCAGTTAAAAAAAGAAATGAAAATAGTTGATAATTCTTCAGGAAAAACAAAAAATGTAGCAATGTCTAAAAAAAATAAATCAACAATTTTGCCAGGAGATATTTTGATATTTACCCACGAAAATTAAATAAATAAAGATTTAAATGAAAATAAAAAATACCCCACTCAAAGACTGCTACATCATCGAACCAACAATCTTCGAAGACGAACGAGGATATTTCTTTGAAAAATTTAATGAAAAAAAATTTGAGGAGCTTACAGGAATGAATGGTCATTTTGTACAGGATAATATATCAAAATCATCTTATGGAGTGCTACGAGGTCTACATTTGCAAAAAGGTGAACATGCTCAGGCAAAATTGGTTTCTTGCCTAGAGGGTAAAGTCTGGGATGTTGCTGTTGATTTACGAGAAGATTCTCCATCTTTTGGAAAGTGGTTTGGTATAGAACTTACTGCAGAAAATAAATTGCAATTATATGTGCCAAGAGGTTTTGGTCATGGTTTTTCTGTTATTAGCGAAACTGCTGTCTTTTCTTACAAATGCGATAACTTTTATAATAAAGAGTCTGAAGGAAGCGTAAAGTATAACGATAAAGACCTCAATATAGAATGGAAGCTTAGAGAAGAAGAAATGATACTTTCCGATAAAGATCAAAACTCACCAGATTTTAAGGATAAAAATTATTAAATATAAAATCATAACCACTTAATTTACAAGTGGTTTTTATATGTTTAAGATACAGCGTTATATTTTGTATCTTTGCAAACTCAAAATAGAAAGATGCGTACAAAATCTGTAGGAAAGAAGAAAATAAATATTGTAACGCTTGGGTGCTCCAAGAATGTTTACGATTCAGAAGTTTTGATGAGCCAGCTAAAAGCCAATGGCAAAGAAGTGGTGCATGAAGACAGAGGAGATATTGTGGTAATCAACACTTGCGGATTTATTGATAATGCGAAAGAAGAATCTATCAATACTATTCTTGAATATGTTGACGCTAAAAATAGAGGCGAGGTTGAAAAAGTTTTTGTTACAGGTTGTCTTTCAGAAAGATATAAGCCAGATTTAATTAAAGAAATTCCTGATGTAGATCAGTATTTCGGAACGAGAGATTTGCCGATTTTGCTTAAACATTTGGGTGCAGATTACAAGCATGAGTTGGTAGGCGAACGATTGACGACGACTCCAAAGCATTATGCATATCTAAAGATTTCTGAAGGCTGCGACAGACCTTGCTCTTTCTGTGCAATTCCTTTGATGAGAGGTGGTCACGTTTCGACGCCAATTGAAAAATTGGTGAAAGAATCTCAGAAATTGGCAAAAGTGGGAGTGAAAGAATTGATTTTGATCGCTCAGGATCTGACATATTACGGTTTAGATATATATAAGAAGAGAGCTTTAGGTGAACTTCTGAAAGAATTGGTGAAAGTAGAAGGAATCGAATGGATTCGTCTGCATTATGCTTTCCCAAGCGGATTCCCCGAGGATGTTTTGGATATCATTAGAGAAGAACCAAAGGTTTGTAATTATATAGATATTCCGTTACAGCATATTAATTCAGATTTATTGAAATCTATGAAACGTGGTACAACGCACGAAAAGACAAATGCTTTATTAGATAAGTTCAGAGAGAAAGTTCCGGATATGGCGATCAGAACTACTTTAATCGTTGGATATCCGGGAGAAACGGAAGAAAGGTTTGAGGAGCTTAAGAATTGGGTAAGAGAACAAAAATTCGACAGACTAGGATGTTTTACCTATTCTCATGAAGAAAATACTGGAGCGTACGTTTTAGAAGACGATATCCCGCAAGAGGTAAAAGAAGCAAGAGTAGAAGAGATTATGGAATTGCAGTCGCAGATTTCTTGGGAGAAAAATCAAAAAAGAATCGGTGAAACCTATAAATGTATATTTGACAGGAAAGAAGGTAACTATTTCATCGGACGAACAGAATATGATTCGCCAGACGTAGATAACACCGTCTTGGTTTCTGCAGAGAATACGTACATTTCTATCGGCGATTTTGCCAACGTAAAAATTACTTCAGCAGAAGAGTTCGATTTATATGGCGAACTTGTCTAAACAAAAAATAAGTAAAAACCGATGATTCATTCATCGGTTTTTTTTGCGCAAATTTTTTTTCAATTTGATGATATATTTGAGGTGTATATTTGCAATATCATTGCAGGAGCAAGCTAATTATTTTGATCCTTTTTATGGATTAAATTTATTTTTGATCAATATATTTTACAAGTAATCGTAGTAATAAAGTTCAAAATTATGGTTGATTTTGGCATAATTGAAAATTTTTAAAAAGTTGATTATTAATTAGTTAAAAGTTAAAACCGTGTTTAAACAACCTCAAGGCAGTTAATTCTGTTAACTTTTAGCTCTTTTATTTAACATTTTTTAACATAGTGTTGCAAATCCCCTAAAAACAGGTGTTTATGAGTGAAATTAAGTTTATTTTAACTTTTTATTATGATTTATTAACCTTTAGAATAGGTGAGTAATTAGTTTCAGTATATTTTTGCCCTGTCAAACAATAAAATAATTCAAAATGATGAAAAGATTCATTCTCGTAATCATAATGATGATTTCAACACTAGGTCTTAATTCTTTCAAGAATAATGCCGAAGATGCGAAGAAAACAAGTTATGCGTCGTATTACCACGACAAGTTTAATGGTAAAAAAACTGCAAGCGGAGAAGTTTTTAATAATTCAAAACTTACTGCAGCACACAGATCGCTTCCTTTCGGAACCGAGATTAAGGTAACCAATCTGAATAATGGAGAAGAGGTGATTGTAACGATTAATGATAGAGGGCCTTTCCATTCGTCAAGAGCATTAGATATGTCTAAAGCAGCATTTGACGAAATTGGCGGTATCAGCAAAGGTATCATACCAGTAGAGTACGAAATTGTCGATTAAAATTTAATACGATTCTTAAATTTATTAAGCCAGCTCATATAGCTGGCTTTACTGTTTTTAAATATCTAATTCCACCATCGCAGGACAATGATCAGAATGCACAGCTTCCTTTAAAATCACCGCTCGGGTAAGCTTGTCTTTTAAAGAATACGAAGTGAAATTATAATCAAGTCTCCATCCTTTATTATTGGCTCTTGAATTTTGTCTGTAGCTCCACCATGTATAATTATTGGGTTGATCGTTGAAGAATCTAAAACTGTCAATCAATTCACATTCATTAATAAAGTTGGTCATCCATTCTCTTTCCATTGGTAAAAAGCCTGAAGTATTTTTTAAACCTACAGGATTATGAATGTCTATCGCTTCATGACAGATATTAAAATCACCGGAAATAATCAAATTAGGGATTTCTTTCTTTAAATTTTTGATGTACTCTAAAAAGTCATTGCAGAACTGCATTTTAAATTCCAGTCTTTCTATATTAGAGGCTGACGGAACATAAACAGAAATTACAGAAAAGCCATCGTAATCTGCACGAATAATTCTTCCCTCATTGTAATAGCTTTCGATTCCGCAACCATATTCTACATGATGAGGTTTTGTTTTAGAAGCGATGCCGACTCCGCTGTAGCCCTTTCGAACTGCCGAATGCCAATAACTATGGTATCCTATTTTCTCTAAACTTTCGATATCTATCTGATCGTTTCCGGCTTTACTTTCCTGAATGCAGATAATATCCGGATCTGCGGTCTTCAGCCAGCCGAGAAAATCTTTTGTAAAAGCGGCTCTGATTCCGTTAACGTTGTAAGTAATTAATTTCATAGCTCAAAAATATAAAAAATCGGTCGGAAAAAATCTAAGATTATTTCCGACCGACCCCAAAATAATAAACTATGAAAAAACCTATTTCGGTTCTAAAATACTAATCGGTATAATACATTCTTCAAGAGAAATTCCGCCGTGTTGATATGTTTCTTTATAATAATTTACAAAATGATTATAGTTTTTAGGATAGGCTAAAAACGTATTGTTTTTGGCGAAAATATATTTAGAGCTTAAATTTCCTTTTGGCAAAAATATTTTTTCAGGATTCGTTACTGCCCAAACATCTTTGTCATCGTACGTCAAACTTTTTCCTGTCTTATAACGAATATTGGTTGAGGTTTCTCTGTCGCCCACAACACGGCTTGGTTTTTTGACATAAACGGTTCCGTGATCGGTTGTTATCACCAACTTATAACCGCTTTCGGCTGCCAGTTTAATAATTTTAATTAATGATGAGTTCTCAAACCAATTCGATGTCAAAGAACGGAAAGTTTTATCATCACGGATTAACTGATCAACAATATGATTATCTGTTTTCGCGTGAGAAAGAATATCGATAAAATTATAAACGATCACCAAAAGATCATTGTTCTTATGCTGATTAAAATCTTCATAAATCTTTTTCTCAAAATCGGCATTTAGAACTTTCAGATATTTCATCGATTTGGAATTTAAACCGATTCTTTTCATCTGATCTTCTAAGAAATCACGCTCATATTCATTTTTGTTACCTTCTTCATTATCATTAAACCATTTATCCGGGAAACGCTTTTCAATTTCTGAAGGGAGCATTCCTGCAAAAAACGAATTTCTTGCATATTGAGTTGCGGTCGGAAGAATGCTGTAATAATAATCTTCAGACACTTTATTGTAAAATTTGGTAAACAAAGGTTCAATGACTTTCCATTGGTCATATCGTAAATTATCAACCATCAGCAAAAGAACTTTGTCTTTTTCAACTTCAGGTTTTACTTTATCTCTGAATAAAGTGTGGCTCATTAAAGGTTTGTCACCTCCATTCAACCAGTCTTCATAATTGTTTTCGATAAATTTCGCGAACTGAATATTAGCTTCTTCTTTCTGAGATTGCAGTAAATCTGCAAATTCGTTGTCGGCAACTTTATCAAATTTCAGCTCCCAGT
Organism: Chryseobacterium sp. CY350; assembly: GCF_027945075.1. Classification (NCBI taxonomy): domain Bacteria; kingdom Pseudomonadati; phylum Bacteroidota; class Flavobacteriia; order Flavobacteriales; family Weeksellaceae; genus Chryseobacterium; species Chryseobacterium wangxinyae. The sequence goes on along the minus strand of NZ_CP116034.1, from coordinate 1,763,906 downwards.
TAACGATTTTTTTATAGTATTCTGCCCATTCCTGATAAGTTTTCAGGTAAGAAAGCTCCATCGAAAGGTTTCTAAATTCCTGCTGATATTGTAGAATGGTTTTTTGCTCAACTAAATTATCCTGCTGAAGGTTTTTCTTTAAGGATAATAAGATTTGATTAGGATTTACCGGCTTCAGGATATAATCTGCAATCTGGGATCCTATCGCTTCTTCCATGATGTGTTCCTCCTCACTTTTCGTTACCATTACGATTTTCAAAGAACTGTCTTTTTCCTTTATCATCGGTATAGCTTCCAGACCGGAAATACCGGGCATGTTTTCATCAATAAGCGTCAATGCAAATTTTTCTGAATCTATCAATTCCAAAGCCTCGTTCACATTGTTTACAGGAGTTACGTGGTAACCCTTTTTCTCTAAAAATACGATATGAGGTTTGAGTAAATCTATTTCATCATCGATCCATAATATTTTTTCTGACATAAAAGTTTAATTTTTTCTATGGTTATTGTATCAAAACTGCGACCAAAAGCCTATAACAAAAGCCAATTCGGAGGCTAAAAAAGTTAAATGTAAGTTAAAGAAAATTTACCGCAGACATTATATAAATGTGGTATGAAGATAGTCTAAAATCTTTAGGTTTTAAAGCATTATTAATAAAAATTCACCACAATACATTTAGCTGTTTTCTTTGAATTAAGTTTAATACCTTAATTTTGCATTCATCACATTTATTTCAATGCAGAACAAGCTTAAAATTATCAACGATCCTGTACACGGATTTATAAAAATTCCACACGAGATTTTGTTTGATATTATAGAACATCCTTATTTTCAGAGATTAAGAAGAATTTCGCAAACCGGACTTCTGAATTTAATTTTTCCGGGAGCTACCCATACCAGATTTCATCACGCGTTAGGTGCGATGCATTTGATGTTTACTGCGCTGGAAACTTTAAAACAGAAAGGAATTCAGATTTCTGAAGAAGAAGAAAAAGGAGCGATGCTGGCGATTTTAATGCATGACATCGGTCACGGTCCGTTTTCTCATGCGTTAGAAAATATGTTGATGGATGATTGGCATCACGAAAATCTTTCGTTATTATTAATGAACAGATTGAATACCGAATTTGAAGGACAGCTTTCAACCGCCATAGAAATGTTTCAGGGGAAGTATCACAGAAAGTTTTTTAATCAGTTGATTAGTTCACAGCTGGATGTTGACCGTTTGGATTATTTGAAAAGAGACAGCTTTTTTACAGGAGTTTCTGAGGGAAATGTGAATACTCAGAGAATTATCTCGATGATGAATGTCTGCGAAGACGAGTTGGTGATCGATGCAAAAGGTGTTTATTCGATTGAAAACTTCCTTACCGCAAGAATGTTTATGTACTGGCAGGTTTATTATCACAAAACATCGGCTTTAGCAGAATTTATTTTGGTTAAAATTTTAGAAAGAGCAAAATATCTCGCTTCACAGGGAATCGATTTACCAGCGACGGAGAATTTGAAGTATTTTCTCAATCGCGAGAAAAGTAAAGAAACAGACGAAGATGTGAAAAGATTTACCGAAATGGATGACAATGATATTATTCATGCGATGAAATTGTGGCAAACTTCAGATGATTTTATTCTGTCTTATTGGTGTCAGTGTGTGATCCAGAGAAATCTTCCGAAAACAATCATTTCTTCACAACCCTTCGACCCGGAATTTGTGGCAGAAAAAATAAAAAACACCAATGAGTTTTTAGGAATAGATAATGCTCAAGACCTTGTGCACGAGATTGAGCGAACGCTTTTACCTTATAACACAGATAAACAGCCTATTTATTTGCTTCAGAAAAGCGGTAAAATTTTAAGACTCGAAGAATCTGAAGATCAGCTTTTATCAGGATTAATTACCAACAAGACAACAAGATACATTCTTACATTTCCGAGGCATTAATTGATTTATATTGAATTTAAACTCTTAAAGAATATTAAAATCTATATTCCGCAATCTAAAAAATGTTGGTGAATAATAGAATTTGTTATCTTTGCAGGATATGGAATTCACAGCTTCGCAAATTGCGAGTTTTATTGACGGAAAAATTATAGGTGACGAAAATGCACTTATAACAGGAGTTTCACCTATTGAAAGTGGGGAAGCCGGGCATCTTTCTTTTATCGCCCAAGAACGTTTTTCACACTATTTAGATACTTCAAACTGTTCCGTTCTTATCGTTTCGGAAAATATTTTAACCAAAGACAGCTACAGTCAGACAATTATTTCTGTAAAAGATGCTTATCTTTCTTTTCAGGTTCTGATGAATTTGTATCAGGAAATGCAGGGTAGAAAAGAAGGTGTTGAAGACGGTGCTTCTATTCACGAAACTGCTGTAGTGGGAGAAAAAGCCTATGTTGGAGCATTCACCTATGTTTCAGAAAAAGCCAAGATTGGTGAAGGATCACAGATTTACCCTCAAGTTTACATCGGAAAAGGTGTGAAAATTGGTAAAAACTGTAAGATTGACAGTGGTGCAAGAATCTATGATTACTGCATTATTGGTGACAATTGTGTTATTCATTCAAACACAGTGATTGGTGGTGACGGTTTTGGTTTTCAGCCAACTCCTCAAGGTTTCAAAAAAATTCCTCAATTGGGGAATGTAATCATTGAAGATGATGTTGAGATCGGCTCAAATTGCAGTATTGACAGAGCCACAATTGGTTCTACGGTAATCGGTAAGGGGACGAAGATTGATAATCTGATTCAGATTGCACACAACGTAAAGATTGGCCAGAACAATGTAATTGCTTCCCAGACGGGAATTGCAGGATCTACAATTGTCGGTGATTGGAATCAAATTGGCGGTCAGGTAGGAATCGTGGGACATATAAAAATTGGAAGTCAGGTGAAAATTCAGGCACAGAGCGGTGTCAATTCTCATGTGAATGACAAAGAAACGGTTTATGGGTCGCCTGCGATCAGCTATAATAATTATCTTAAAAGTTACGTACATTTCAGGAATCTTCCTGAACTTGTAAAGCGAATAAATAATCTTGAGAATAACTCAAAAGATCAGACTAATGAGTGATATGCAAAAAACACTTCAGGAAGAGGTTACTCTTTCCGGAATTGGCCTTCATACTGGTAAAGAAGTAAAACTGACCATCAAACCTGCAAAAGAAAATACAGGTTTCATCTTCGTGAGAACAGATTTGGAGGGTCACCCTCAGGTTGAAGCTGATGTAAACTATGTTGTAGCCACAGAAAGAGGAACAACTCTTGAAAAGCTGGGCGTTAAAATCAATACTTGCGAGCACCTTTTGGCAGCGTTAGTTGGTTGTGATGTCGACAATGCGTACTTGGAGATGGATGCTTCGGAGCCGCCAATTCTAGATGGTTCTTCTAAATTTTTCGTTGAAGCTATCGAAAGCGTAGGTGTTGTAGAACAAAAGACTGCCAGAGAATATCTGGTTGTGAAAGAAGTTCTAAGCTACAGCGATCCTGCAACAGGTTCGGAAATTACAATTATCCCTTCAGATAATTACGAAATTACAACAATGGTAGATTTTGGAACCAAAGTTTTGGGTACTCAGAATGCTACTCTTAAAAATATTTCAGAATTCAAAGAAGAAATTTCTTCTGCACGAACATTCAGCTTTTTACACGAATTAGAGATGCTTCTTGATCACGGTTTGATCAAAGGTGGAGATATTTCTAATGCAATTGTGTACGTTGACAAAGATCTTACTGCAGAAACTACCGAAAAATTAAAGAAAGCGTTTGGTAAAGATCATGTTGCGATCAGACCAAACGGAATTCTTGATAATTTGACTTTAAACTATCCTAATGAGGCTGCAAGACACAAATTGCTTGATGTAATTGGTGATCTGGCTTTGTGCGGTGTTAAAATTAAAGGCAAAATTATCGCCAACAAACCGGGACATTTTGTAAATACTCAGTTTGCGAAAAAACTGAACCGTCAGTGGAAATTACAGAAAAAGAAAAACGTTCCCGATTTTGATTTAAATAAAGAACCTGTTTTCGATATCAACGGAATCATGAGATTAATGCCTCACAGACCTCCATTTTTATTGATCGACAAAATTCTTGAATTGTCAGACTCGCACGTTGTCGGTTTAAAGAATGTGACGATGAACGAACCTTTCTTCGTTGGTCACTTCCCGAAAGAACCTGTAATGCCGGGAGTTTTACAAGTGGAAGCTTTGGCTCAGACTGGTGGAATTCTGGTTTTAGCAAGCGTGCCGGATCCTGAAAACTATTCTACTTATTTCATTAAAATGGATAAAGTAAAATTCAAAAGAAAAGTAGTTCCTGGCGATACCATGATTTTTAAAATCGAATTGATAGAGCCAATCAGAAGAGGTATCGTGCATATGCAGGGTTACGGATATGTTGGGGACACAATAGCTGTAGAAGCCGAGCTTATGGCTCAGGTTGCAAAAAATAAAGTTGACTAAATGATTCACCAATTAGCAGCCGTTGATAAACGTGCAAAAATCAGTAAAAATGTAATTGTAGAACCCTTTACTACGATTGCAGGTGATGTGGAAATCGGTGAAGGAACCTGGATCGGTTCTAATGTGACCATTATGGATGGTGCAAGAATCGGTAAAAATTGCAGAATTTTCCCGGGAACCGTAATTTCTGCCATTCCGCAGGATCTGAAATTTGATGGTGAAGATACACAGACGATCATCGGTGATGAGACCACAATCAGAGAATGTGTTACTGTAAACCGTGGCACAAAAGCCTTAGGTTATACCAAAATTGGTGACAATTGCTTGATTATGGCAACTTCTCATATCGCTCATGATTGTGTGATTGGTGATCATGTAATCATCGTGAATGGTTGCGGTATTGCAGGTCACGTAGAAATTGGTGATTTTACGGTAATGGGCGGCTTAAGTGCTGTTCATCAATTTGGAAAAATCGGAAAACACGTAATGATTTCCGGTGGAACTCTGGTGAGAAAAGATATTCCCCCTTATGTAAAAGTTGCTCGTGAGCCGATGTCTTATGCAGGAATTAATTCTGTAGGTTTAAGAAGAAGAGGTTTTACCAACGATAAAATTTTTGAAATTCAAAAAATTTACAGAGCAATCTTCCAGATGAAAATGAATGTCTCTCAAGCAGTTTCTCACATCGAAAAAGAAATGCTTCCAACAGCAGAAAGAGACGAAATTCTACAGTTTATCCAAAATTCCCCGAGAGGTATCGTCAAAGGATACGGAACAGGGAAAGAATAATAATTTAAAATAATGAAAATTCCAGTTTTAGTTCTTACAGTAGTCTCTTCTTTGGTGTTTGCGCAACAAAAAAAGGATTTGTCTCTGAATTTAAGAGATTCTCTGGCAGTTAAAAATGTAAATTCTATTCTGGATCATTCGAAAAAAACATTCTCAAATCTGAGCTTGAAATCTTCATCAGAAATCAATAAAAATCTTGATCAGCTTTTAATTAATGATATCAATTTTAATTCTGTTATTAATAATCATTCTGTGACATCAGTTGACGCGGGAACTTTTTACAGACCAAGAATTGACGCTACTGATTTGATGGGAAGACAGCTGCTTCATCTTCAGATTTATAAATCAAAATAAAAAAATATACTATAAATAATGGCAACAAGTAACGATATAAAAAAAGGTCTTTGCATAGAGTACAGCAATGATATTTTTAAAGTAATCGAATTTATGCACGTAAAACCAGGAAAAGGTCCTGCTTTCGTAAGAACAAAATTAAAATCTGTAACCAACGGTAAAGTAATTGATAATACTTTTTCTGCAGGTCACAAAATCGACGAAGTAAAGGTAATTACAAGAAAATTCCAATATCTTTATGATGATGAGAACGGTTTCCACTTTATGAATAATGAAGATTTCTCTCAATTATATTTAGATAAAGAAATGATTGAAAATTCAAATCTGATGAAAGCAGGTGAAGAAGTGACGATCATTTTGAAAGAAGCTGACGAAACTCCGCTTTCTGCGGAATTACCACAGTCTGTTTACTTAGAAGTTGTAGAAGCAGATCCGGGCGTAAAAGGAAATACAGCAACAAATGCTCTGAAAAACGCAATCGTTGAGACAGGAGCTAGAGTGATGGTTCCTCTGTTCATCGAAGCAGGAGACAAAATTAAAGTAAGCACTGAAGACGGTTCTTATCTGGAAAGAGTAAAAGAATAAATATTGAAAATAATTAAGCTGGAAGCATTGGTTTTCCAGCTTTCTTATTTTAAAAGCATTTCGGCGCTGTCCGTTTGTGATTTTTTTTTATGGCAGCAATTTCCGCCCTCCGTTCCCGCTTTTTTTATTTTTTTTTGAAAAAATAAAAAAGAGCTCCACTCAGGTCGGGCTGCAGAGTCGAACCAAAAACAACATTTGTTACGGTTCAAGAGTCTTATCAAGATTGAGTAAACTAAATAAACATCATTAAAAAATATGACGTTTCATCAGCCACAAAAATTAAAAACAATTGCAGATCTTATCGGAGCAAAATTTGTGGGTTCCGAAGATTTTCAGGTTTTTGGCACCAACGAAATTCACAGAGTAAAATCAGGTGAAATCGTATTTGTAAACCATCCAAAATATTACGATAAAGCTTTAAATTCGGCTGCAACCATCATTCTAATTGATAAAGAAGTTGAGTGTCCGGAAGGAAAAGCACTTTTGATTTCAGACGATCCGTTTGGAGATTTCAATAAAATCAATACCCATTTCACGAAGATCTATAATTTCACAGAAACACTTCATGATGTGGAAATAGGAGAAGGTACAAAGATACATCCATCCGCAGTTTTGGGAAACAACATTACCATCGGGAAAAACACGATTGTATTCCCAAATGTAGTCATTGGAGACCGAACTGTGATCGGTAATAACGTCATCATTCAATCAAACACTGTTTTGGGCGGAGATGCTTTTTATTACAGAAAATTAGACGGAAATTTTGACCGTTTAATCTCTGTAGGAAACGTCATCATCGAAGACAACGTCGAAATTGGAAATGGTTGCACCATCGACAGAGGTGTGACAGATTCTACCATCATCGGTGAGGGTTCGGTTTTAGACAATCAGATTCAGATTGGTCATGATACGGTGATCGGAAAGAAATGTCTCATTGCTTCTCAGGTTGGTATTGCCGGCTGTTGTATCATTGGTGATGAGGTCACTTTGTGGGGACAGGTTGGCATTGCTTCAGGTAATAATATTGAAACAGGATCTGTACTTTTAGGCAAAACAGGGGTCAATAGAGATCTCAAAAAAGGAACTTACATTGGGATGTTCGCAGAAGATTACAAAACGTACCTCAAAAAAGAGGTGAAACTCAGAAATTTGTGATGAAAAAAATAAGCTTTCTTTTTATTCTTGTTTCTATAATCTGTTTAGGACAAAAATCTGATATTGATTCTAAAATTACCATGACTAATGGTAAGATCATTGAAACCAAAATACCTTTCCGGGTTAATATGTTCAGTCGGGATTTGATCAATGAACTGTCCGTAACTGACAAATATGTGGTTGTTTTTCAAAATGGCGAAAAAATAAAGTATTTATCGTCAGCGATACAGAGATTAGAATTTACCGATTTAAAAAATAGAAATAGAACTTTTGTGCATGCTCCTGATTTCCAAGATGTATTAGTAGAGCTGTTACATGACGGAAAAATTAAATGGTACAGAAGTTATTTTGCTAACGGTTATGATGGATCTGTACAGCTTTCAGACTTTTTAGTCAAAAACGGAACAATACAGAAGTTGGGCTTATTTGTTAATAACAGAAAAAGGTTAAAAGCATTAATGAGTGATAAGCCCGAGCTAGAGCCACTTATTGAGAAGATTAATTATGATAAACTTAGTGATCAGGATTTGCTTAATATATTAAAGAGATATGATGAATAATTCGGAATCAAACTTTTTTTTTACGGCAAATAATCGCTATTTTTGTGAGCATTAATAAAAAGATAAAAAATAAATTAAAACAACAATAAAATGTCAATTTTAGTAAACAAAGATTCTAAAGTAATTGTACAGGGTTTTACTGGTAACGAAGGTACTTTCCACGCTGGTCAGATGATCGAGTACGGTACAAACGTAGTAGGTGGCGTTACTCCAGGAAAAGGAGGTAGCGAGCACTTAGGAAAGCCGGTATTTAATACTGTTGCTGACGCTGTTGCAAAAGCAGGAGCTAATGTAAGTATTATTTTCGTACCGCCTGCATTTGCTGCAGACGCTATCATGGAAGCTGCTGAAGCGGGTATTAAAGTAATCGTATGTATTACGGAAGGTATTCCTGTTGCAGACATGGTAAAAGTAAAATCTTATATCGCTGACAAAGAGTGCAGATTGATCGGGCCAAACTGTCCTGGAATCATCACGTCTGATGAAGCTAAAATTGGTATTATGCCAGGTTTCGTTTTCAAAAAAGGTAAAGTAGGAATCGTTTCAAAATCGGGAACACTTACTTATGAAGCTGCTGATCAGGTTGTAAAAGCTGGTTACGGTGTTTCTACAGCAATCGGAATTGGTGGTGACCCAATTATTGGCACTACTACAAGAGAAGCTTTAGAATTATTCATCAACGATCCGGAAACTGAAGCGGTTGTAATGATCGGTGAAATCGGTGGCGGTCTTGAGGCTGAAGCTGCAAGATGGTACAAAGCCAGTGGTTCTACAAAACCTGTTGTTGGTTTCATCGCGGGTCAAACTGCTCCTAAAGGTAGAACGATGGGTCACGCAGGTGCTATCGTTGGTGGTGACGAAGACACGGCTCAGGCTAAAATGGAAATCATGAGAGAAAACGGTATCAATGTGGTAGATTCCCCTGCTGACATTGGTGTTACTGTAGCAAAAGTATTAGGATAACATAAACAACAAATGATATGAAAAAAATTTTATTAACATCAGCTTTAGCACTTTCTACAATGTCTTTCGCTCAGATCGACTTCAGTAGTACAAGATTTGGTGTTACAGTTGGTGGAAACTATTCGAGAGTAAAAAATGCACACAATCCTTCAGGAGCCAGATATGCTTTTCAGGGTGGTGTTTTAGCACTGATCCCGATGGGTGGCGCGAACCAGTTTTATCTTCAGCCGGAGATCACATATTACGGAGCCGGAGAATCTGGTAAAAATAAAGATTCAAAAGGTGCGGATGGCTATGATGCGGTGTATGCAAACAATTATCTGAGTGTACCGATTTATTTTAAAGGATATTTTTCTGAAGCAGAATCAGAATTTTTTGGAATGATTGGCCCAAGATTTAATTTTTTGCTAAGTCAAAATGTTAAAAATGTACCTGCTGGAAGACCCTACTATGATCCGGATGTATCAGTTCCGAACAATCCACAGATCAGCGGAAAGGCAAACAGTTTTAATTTCGCAGTGGGAGTGGGAGTAGGATACAGTTACAAAAGACAACTCGAATTAGCTTTAAAATATGACTTCGGAGTTTCAAACACATATCCGAATCTGATTGAAGATTTCACCAAAGACCCGAATACGGTGAAAAAGAAATCTGAACAGGTTCTTAGTGTAACCCTAAGTTATATTTTTGAATAACAATTTTTCAGTTAACATAAAAACTCCCGAGATTAATCTCAGGAGTTTTTTTCTATTATACGTAAACTATGGTTTGATTTTAATAATTTGTTTTTCGCGAATGATTACTATTTCACTGTTTTTCTCCTTTTTAAATTCAATCATTTTATCGTATGCCTTTTCTAAACCTTTTAGTATTTTGTTTTTTCTGATATTTTTATCTTCCTTCGTCATAATAATGTTTTAGAATGTTAAACTTTTCTGTGTTATGAATTAAAATTTCTTCATTAAGGTTCTTTTCGGCTATTAAATTATGCTTTCCTTCAGAATTATCAAAAATCAAAATCTGATCAACAATTGGAAGGTAAATTTGAAACAAATTTTTAATTCCATTAATGTAACGCCTTTCAATAGTTTCATTCGGAATATTATGACCACCTTCTGCAACTCTAATTTTAACCCTCTCCTTTGCTAAATCTGAATTTTCCAACCAAAAGAAGAGTAATGTAGTATTGTAACCATTTTCCTGTGCATTCTTGATCTTTGGTCGATAACACTTAGTAGCTAAAGTAGTTTCGAATGCAAAATTTTCTTTATTTTTAAAAAGTTCATCGATTCGTTTTAACATAATTCTTCCAGCTTCCAAAGAAACTTTTTCTGGTTGGAAAGGTGATAATCCTTTTGCAATTTCATCAGCATTAACAAATTCTTTACAATCTAAAATTTCAGGTAAAATCGTAAAAAAGAAGCAGTTGTTTTTCCGGCTCCATTACAACCTGCAATTATATAAAGATTTTTTTCTGTCATGCTTATGCAATATAATTAATAATTTTTAAAATTTTTTAACTTCTGATCCATTTCCAAAGTTCCTTCAAAGTCGCCTTATTTCCATACATCAAAATTCCTACTCGGTAAATCTTTCCTGCTAAGAAAATCATAAAAATAGTTGTTGCCAGAAGTAAAAAGATTGATAAAGCGATTTCCCAAGCTGGAACGCCGTAAGGAATTCTTGCAATCATCGCAACAGGCGATGTGAAAGGAATAATTGATAACCAAAAACCTAGCGGTCCGTCAGGATTATTCATTAAAGAGAAACTTCCGTACATTCCTAAAGTCAATGGTAAGATTGCAAATAAAGTAAATTGCTGTGTTTCGGTTTCGTTATCTACTGCTGAACCGATTGCAGCATAAATCGAACTGTAAAAGATATACCCTAAAAGGAAAAATACAATAAATACAAAGATAATTAATGGAAAATTTAAATCCAATAAACTATGAGAAATCTGTGTAAATATTTGTAGAATATCTAATTTATTTAAAACACCTTCTTCTCCGCCTGGAATGTTTTTCTGAATAGAATTAAACCCTGTGTTCAAAACTAAAGCTCCAATTACAGACATCGATATCCAAACGATAAACTGTGTCAGAGCAACCATAGTAACCCCAAGAATCTTCCCCATCATCAGTTCGAAAGGTTTTACCGATGAAATGATAATTTCTACCACTCTATTGTTTTTCTCTTCCAAAACACTTCTCATGACACGAACTCCGTAAATAATGATAAACATAAAAGTAACGTACATCAATCCTAAACTCAATCCGGTTTTCACCCCAAAAGCAAGATCAGAATCTTCTTTATTGTCTTCAGAAACATTGATGGTTTTAAGTTCAAAACTTTTATCAAGATTATTAAGCTGAGATTCTGCAATGCCTAATTGTTTGATTTTCTCTTTCTTAATTACATTGCTAATATCAGAGATGATGCGCTGTTTAGTATCAAGACCGATCTTAGTGTTGACGACTAATCTCGTGTTTTTCTCTAAATCATCAAAATTATTACTAGAAATCTGAGGTAAAACTAAAATTCCATCTAAAGATTCATTTCCTTTGAGATTTTTTATTTTTGATTTTTCATCAGCAACGGGAACAAAAATATATTCCAGTTTGTCATTAGATTTTAGCTGACCTTTAAAAAGTCCGCTGTTGTCAACCACTTCAATAACGTTGTGAGATTCGTTGGCTTTAAACATCAATCCGATCACGGCACCAAATCCGATGATCATTAGTGGAGCTAGTAAAGTCAGTAAGATGAATGATTTTTTCTTAACCTGCGTAAGAAATTCTCTTTTTGTAATTAAATATATATTGTTCATAAGTTTAAGAATGATTACCTACGGCGTTAATAAACACTTCATTCATACTTGGAATTTTCTCGTCAAATGATCTTACTTTTCCGGCTTGTACAAGATCAAGCAATATATCATTTTGATTCACCGTATTTTTCAGGTCAAACGAAATCAAATTGTTTTGTTCCGATAAGTTGAAAACCTCATATTTATTTTGAAAATTTTGAAGTTGCTCATTGTTAACATCAGAAAGTGTAATTCCAAAAATATTTTTCTTGAATTTTTCTCTTACGTCAAAAACTCTACCGTCAATGATCTTCTTAGAATTATCAATTAATGCAACATAATCACACATTTCTTCTACACTTTCCATTCTGTGGGTAGAGAGGATAATTGTTGTTCCGTTGTTCTTAAGTTCAATGATTTGATCTTTAATTAAATTGGCATTCACAGGATCAAAACCTGAAAATGGTTCGTCAAGAATTAATAAATGCGGTCTGTGAAGTACAGTCACTACAAACTGTATTTTCTGAGCCATTCCTTTTGAAAGTTCTGACAGTTTTTTCTTCCACCATTGATCGATATGCAGTTTTTCAAACCATTTTTTAGCTTCATTCAATGCATCATTTTTTTTCATTCCTTTCAGTTCTCCGAAATAGAGAATCTGATCTCCAACGCTCATGTTTTTGTACAAACCACGTTCTTCAGGCATATATCCGATGTCTTTGATGTGAGTTGGATTCAGCTTTTCACCATTGATGAAAACATTTCCGGAATCTGCCTGTGTAATTTGATTGATGATACGAATGAAAGAGGTTTTTCCTGCTCCGTTGGGTCCCAAAAGACCGTAGATACTTCCTTTCGGCACATGAATGCTAAAATCTTCCAAGGCTGTTTTTTTTCCTGCGTTGTAAGTTTTAGTAATGTGTTCAGCTTTTAGCATTAATTTGTTTTTTTATAATGAGTATAAAAATAATCCGAAAGTTACGGAATTATTAAAACAGAATAAATCTAAAAGAAAAAATCCTGATGATTATCAGGATTTAATATTATTGTTTTACTATTTGAGTAACCTTTTGCGTATTGTCGCTGAGAATGTAGCGAATAAGATACTTTCCGGGTTTTAATTTTTCAATATTAATTTCTGCTCTGTTGGTGTTGACATTATAATTAGCAACCTGCGTCCCTAATATAGAATAGAAAATGACTGATTTAATTTTTAAAGATGCGTCTTTGGCTTTTACCACCAAAAAGTCTTTAGCAGGATTTGGGTATGCAGTAAGAACGCCATCGTCAGACTTCTGAGAAGTTGAAGAAGGTTCCTTTATCTGTGCTTTAAGATTGTCGGAAAAACCAACAAAAGCGCCCATAAATATAATTAAAAGTAGAATTTTTTTCATCTAACGTATAATTTGCATAATTATTACTAACAAAAGTAATAAATTCTATAATCATCCACAATAGTTTTTTATAGAACTTATATTAAATTTGCAATAAATTATTCAAAAAGTATTCCAAAATGATATATTCAAGAAACAGAAGATTACGAGTAAATGAATCTATGAGAGGATTGGTGAGAGAATGCAGCCTTTCTACAGACAATTTTGTAATGCCGATTTTTGTGATGGAAGGTGAAAATAAAGAAGAGGCAATTTCATCAATGCCCGGAATTTTCAGGAGAAGTATCGATCTGACGGTAAAAGAATGTAAAGAATTATTTTCTTTAGGCGTAAAAGCGGTCAATCTGTACATGAAAGTTTCAGAACACTTAAAGGACAATACCGGAAAAGAAGCCTGGAACAAAGACGGACTGATGCAAAATACGATCAAAGCAATCAAAGATGCGATTCCTGAAATGGTAATTATGCCTGACGTCGCATTAGATCCATATTCAATTTACGGTCATGACGGAATTATTGAAAACGGAAAAATTCTGAATGATGCAACTAATGAAGCTTTAGCAAGAATGTCAGTTTCTCATGCAGAAGCTGGAGCAGATATTGTGGCACCGAGTGACATGATGGATGGAAGAGTTTTAGCGATTCGTGAAGCATTAGAAGATAGCGGTTTTCACGATGTTGGGATTTTAAGTTATGCTGCAAAATATGCAAGTTCGTTTTATGGACCATTCCGAAGTGCCTTAGACAGTGCGCCAAAGGATGATATGGAAATTCCAAAAGATAAAAAGACCTATCAGATGGATTTTCACAATTCACGTGAAGCTTTAAATGAAGTATTTAAAGATGTGGAAGAAGGTGCAGATATTATTATGATCAAACCAGGTTTACCGTATTTGGATATTGTTGCAAAAGTTCGTGAAGTGATCGATTTGCCAATTGCAGTTTACAATGTGAGCGGAGAATATGCGATGCTGAAAGCTGCAGCACAAAACGGTTGGTTAGATAATGACAAAGCGATTATTGAAAGTCTTACGTGCTTCAAAAGAGCAGGAGCTGATATGATTTTCACCTATGCTGCGAAAGAAGCTGCAATTCTTTTAAACAGGTAATTAGTTTATTAGTTTTAAGTTATCAGTTATGAATTATAAGTTTAAAATCTAAACTCATAATTCATAACTTTTAATTTATAGCATTTAAAATCATTTGAAGTCAAAATCTTTTCCTTTCGTAAATTTTGCTGCAAATGGAGCCTGATTTCCAGTATATTTTAAAACGAAATGTTTTTTAGTATCCGTATCAACTTTGGCTTCAGCTTCTACATTTGTTGTCTGAAAACTCACATCTATACCAACACCGGATTCTTTTTCAAGGAAAATTTCTACACTTTCAGCATAGAATAATGAGGTGCTCAGATAGTTAAATTTTATATTTTTCCGATAAGTTTTTGATTGTGAATCTGTAAATTCAGAATATTTTCTCAGGATTTCAATTCCAGGAGAATCGATATTTGTAATTCGGGATTTAGTAACGCCGTTTACGCGTACAGAAAAACTTTTCGCACTGTTGATATTTCCGTTAATTCCGATATTAAATAAAGATGGTAAAGACAAACCATACTCAATCATACTTTCTTTCGTAAATTCAAAATCAGGAATTAAAGCCGGATGTTTCGGAACATTTAAAAGCTGCTCTTTTATGGATTTTAATTTCTCGTCGGAGAATAGAAATCCGATGAGATTATTGTTAGTTGTTCTCCAATTTCTGCCGTTCCATTCGTAAATTTCACACAGTAAAGTGTCTGCGGAAGAGTGCGGAAGAAGATCAATATCCTTCCATTTAAATACTTCTTTTGCGTAAGGTCTGCGGTTGATGAGATTGATTCCTAGATCTAAAGCCAGTAAATCGGTTAATTGTTGATTGTTTTCCATGGTTAATTTAAATGTTTTTGGTGATTTAAATGTAAGAAAAATATGATTTAAAAAAGATTTAATTTAAAAACAACTTAAAGTTCCCCCGGCAACAAAATAATGACGAAACTCTGTATTATTAATTAGGTAAAAAGAAAATAACCTTAAATTTTCATAAAACTGAACCAACCGTTTTTTAATCTGAAATTTAAATTCAAAAAAACTTTATCTTTGCCTTTATGATTTTACGAGGAGAAAACTTAATCAAAGAATACGGTCCCAAAAAAGTTGTAAAAGGCGTTTCTGTACAGGTTCAGCAGGGAGAAATTGTCGGTCTGCTAGGTCCGAATGGTGCCGGGAAGACGACTTCGTTTTATATGATCGTAGGTCTGGTAAAGCCAACTTCCGGAAGAATTTTTCTTGATAAACAGGAAATTACCAACGATGCGATGTATCGGAGAGCTCAAAAAGGGATCGGTTACCTTGCACAGGAAGCTTCGGTTTTCAGAAAATTGTCTGTGGAAGATAATATTATGGGAGTTTTGCAATTGACGAAACTTTCAAAACGTGAACAGCAGATTAAATGTGATGAGCTGATCGAAGAGTTTTCATTACAGCACGTTCGTAAAAACCGTGGAGATCTTCTTTCCGGTGGAGAAAGACGTAGAACGGAAATCGCGAGATGTTTGGCAACCAGCCCGAGTTTTATTTTGTTGGATGAACCTTTTGCCGGAGTTGACCCGATTGCAGTAGAAGATATTCAGAAAATCGTAAGAAGTCTGACCGACAAGAACATCGGAATTTTGATTACAGATCACAACGTACAGCAGACTTTGGCGATTACCAACAAAACCTACATCATGTTTGAAGGTAAAATCCTGAAAGAAGGTTTACCGGAAGATCTTGCAAATGATCCGCAGGTAAGAGAAGCGTATTTGGGAGAGAATTTTGTTTACCAAAGTATTTTCGATAAAGAAAGCAAGAAAAAACATGCTTATAATATCTGGGCAGGAAATTTTGATTCTAAATCTCAGTTTCAAAGCTTTGTTGATGAAAATTTTGCTCAGTTTGATGATCTAAGATTGATGCACGGTTTTGAGGATATCAGTTTTGCATCTTTGGGGAATTCAGAAATTCAGCATATTTTTAATGATGTGGTTGACAAAAATGCCAATAATTCTTTTGTTTTTCAGCGTAAAGAAATCAATTCTCTTTATTCTTTGGAACAGGCCGAAGCAGAATCTAAAGCAGCGAGTAAGCCAGAACTTCATTATCTAACGAGTTATTTGCTTGAAGGATAATTAATAAATTACACCTTAAAAATATTTAGCCATTGTCAATAGATGATGGTTTTTTTATGTTAAATAGTTGTAAAGAAAATAGGTTATACTTAAAATTATGTTAAAAAATGAACATCGGAATTATTTTTGTTAGAGTTGAATCTATAAAGTTTTATTTTGTTTGATTTTAGTTAAAATTATTTCAAACACAATGAAAATGAACACAAATGAATTTTTTAAACATAAAAAATATGAAATCAAATTATTTCAGATTGGCGGCATTTGCTGTTACAATCTTATCACTTACTTCTTGTTCGCAACGATTGGTAGGAACTTGGAACGTTGCAAAATATGAAAATGTAACTCCTGGGCAGCAAAGCATCTCACTCACCAATATTGGCACAATGACTTTTAAAGCAAACAATACAGGCGAAAAAAAGCTTGATTATCAGGTTTTAGGAATTCAAAGAAATGATGAATTGTCTTTTAAGTGGACCGGAACCGAAAAATATGTGACGATAGAAAATGGAGGCGCAGATTTTTCAAAAACATGGATCATTCTTGAGAACAAAAAGAAATATCAAAAATGGAAATCTACCGACGGAGCTAATCAAATTCAGGTTATTGAATTGAAAAAGTAACAAAGCTTATTCACATTATTACCTTAAATTTTAATACTTTTAAAACCTCAAACATTACACAATGTTGAGGTTTTTTTAATTTACCGATTATGGCAAAACCTTTCACCAGAGCACTCAGCATTTTCGGAATTTACAGACAACTAAAGCCTTTCATCAAGCCTTATCGTTTGATGATTTACTAGTGATGCACAGTTTTGAGGATATCAGTTTTGCATCTTTGTAAAATTTAGAAATTCAGCATATTTTTAATGATGTTGTTGACAAAAATTCCAATAATTCTTCTGTTTTAAGCGTAAAGAAATCAATTCTCTTTATTCTTTGGAACCAGCCAGAAGCAGAATCTTAGGTAGCGAGTAAGCCAGAACTTCATTATCTGACAGGTTATTTGCTTGAAGCATAATTTCTTCTTTAATTGCAGTTCTTTATTTTATTTTGTAATGTTTTTATCGACGGAAAAAGAATGAAATTAAACAACAAAGTCACCCCGAAAGCGATGCTCCAAGACTTGAGCCAAAGCTGAAAAAAGTGATTAGGTAGTTGGTAGTTGTTATTGACAATATTCAGGGTAAATGTAATAACCATGGTGATAAGGAAGCTTTTATAAATAATATTCATTGCTGTTTGCTGTTGAAAATCTGTCCCCAGTTTTGGAAAACTAAATCAGATAATCGATGCTGATTCAGGCTGGCTAAAAATGCTTGGTATGCAATATCTAAAAAAGACTTCAGTTGGCAATTGTATGAAATAAAAATACACGATTTCGCCTGACAGTTGATAATTGGAAATTTCTCTTGTTGTAGTAATTGTATCATATCTCCTAATCCCATATTTTGGGCTTTTTTTGAAATAGTAATTCCTCCACTTTTTCCTCGTTTTGTTAGTACCAGCTCTTCTTTAGATAAAAACTGAACCACTTTGATGAGATTATTTCTTAAGATGTTGAGTTTTTCTGATATCTCATCTAAAGAAGCAGAATTGTTTTCTTCTTTTTTGTCTAAAAAAATCAAGACTCTCATGCTGTAATCGGTAAAGTGGTTCAGTTTCATAGGTTTAATTAAAATTTAAAAGTTGGGGGCCAAACTCTTCGTACAAGATATCTTCTTTCGGAATACCCAATTCTAATAAAGAGTTGTATTGAACTTTAATAAAAGCGTCTGGTCCACAAATGTAATACTTTGCATTTTCTAACAACACATCGTCTTTCATCTCATGCAAATTGATTCTCCCTTTTTTAACATTTTTGTCAGTAGTTTCTTCGTCATTTTCATAAAAAATATGCGTTGTCAGCCAACTATTTTCATCGGATAAATGATTAATTCTCTCCTTGAAAGCATGTACTTTTTCATTTCTGCAACTGTGCAGCCAAACGACATTATTTTTTTCAAGATTATTTTTGTTAGTTTCCAACATGCTCAGTAAAGGCGTTACCCCAACACCACCACTGATGAAAATACGTGGACGTTGAATAATGAATTCTTCATAGAAAACGCCAGAAGGAGCAGTAACCCACACTTCATCACCTGTTTTTTTACGATGCATTTCATTAGAAACAATACCTTCGAAAAGACGGTCATTAGAGACTTCTCTTTTTACAGAAATTCGGTACTGTTTTTCAGTATATGCAGAAGACAGGCTGTATTGTCTCGTTTGCTCATGTGCTAAAGTTGGTACAAATATTTTTATAGAAATATACTGCCCCGGAAAATAATCTGCAATCGCTTTCTGGTCTTTGGGTTGCAGATAAAACGATTTTATTTCGCTACTTTCTTCTACAATATCTGTAATCACAAATTTTCGCCAACCTTTCCAGCCGCCGGTTTTATTCATGGTAGATTGATACATATCGTTTTCAATAGAAATCATTATTTGAGCAAGCTCATTGTACGCCTCGTTCCAGGCTTCTATTAAATTATCGTCAGCAGTTTCTCCCAAAACTTCTTTGATAGATGCAATAAGATGCAGCCCCACAATATCGTATTGCTCAGGAGTAATGTTCAGACTTACATGTTTGTTTCCGATAGATTTCAAGACATCAATCAGAACTTCTGGGTTTTCTATGTGTTCGGCATATGCAAGAACAGCCCCAGCTAGAGCATTTTGCTGTTTACCACTGGCTTGGTTTCCCATATTGAAAACATTTTTCAATTCGGGATTATGCATAAACATTCTGGAATAGAAATGTTTGGTGAGATCGATACCATTGCTCTTCAAAATCGGAACGGTAGAGTTAATTAAATTTTTTTGATCGTTTGTCATTTTGTTTAGTAAAAATTATATACAAATGTAAAATAATTAATTGTTGTACGAGCGATGCAACAATTAATTTTTTATGAATTAAATCACTATTTTTGATGCGATTTAAAGAAGTCATATATTGCAAGTAATCACATTTAATGTCATCTTTATCTGTATTAAAACCAATTATGGCAAAACCTTTCACCAGAGCACTCAGCATTTTCGGAATTTACAGACAACTAAAGCCTTTCATCAAGCCTTATCGTTTGATGATTTACGGAACCTTATTTCTTACATTTTTGGGAGCAATTACGGCTCAGGTAAATGCTGTAGTGCTGAAATATACAGTTGACGAAGTTGAGAAATTAACTAAACTTCCCAGTCCGATGTCGGAGGGTATTCATGTCCTTATCGTTATTTCGTTAATCCTTTTAGGAAAAGAAATTGCCAACATTTTTATCAGTTTCGGGCAGAAATTTTATGGCGAAAAAATCAGAATTAATGTAAGTTCGGTTTTGGCACAATCTGCAATTGATAAGATTTTAACGTACAAAGTTGCCTATTTCAGTGACGAAAATCACGCTTCAGGAAAATTGCAGACCAGAATTGATCGCGGTATTGAGAGCTTAACCAAGCTTGTTCAAAATTTTTTTATCGACATTTTACCAATGTTCTCTAATGCCATTATTGCTTTGGTCATTATGTATATGCAGAATGTTTACGTTGGTTTGGTTTCTACAATTATTGTCCCTATTTATTTTTATGTAACATCGATGCAGGCGAAAAAATTGGGTGGTGTAAGAAGACAGCTTCGTAATCAACGTGAGCAGAAAACTTCAGGATTATTAAATTTAATCAATTCAATATTAGTAATTAAAAGCTTCGTGCGCGAAAAATTTGAAGGTAAAAAACAGTTTGATCTTCAGATGCAATTGATGGAAAGCCAGATGTATACGCGGAAAACCAGTTTTATATATGAAGGTTTAAAGACGTTCATCGAGCAGATTGGTGTTGTTCTTATTATTTTATTGACAGTTTATCTGGTGCTGAATCAGCAAATGACAATCGGTGCGATTATGCTTCATATTATGTTATTTAACAACGTTTCATCGCCTATCAGACAGCTTCATAGAATTTATGATGATATGAATGATGCAATGATTTATGCGGAAGGTTATTTCGAAATTTTAAATGCTGATAACGAAGAAGAACCAAACGGAACTTTTATTGAAAATGAAATTGCTGGAAATTTTGAACTGAAAAATATCGATTTTACTTATCCAAACGGTACAAAAGCATTACACAATGTTTCGATGGTTATCGAAAACGGGAAAACTACCGCTTTGGTGGGACTCAGTGGTGCCGGAAAATCTACCATCATCAACCTTTTATGCAAATTTTATCTTCCGGATTCAGGTGAAATTTTATTGGATAAAGTTGACTTAAACCAGTATGACAATACATTTTTACGAGGTGATCTCGGTTTGGTTTTACAGAAAAATCACATCTTTCAGGGAAGTATTGAAGACAATATTCGCTACGGAAATATGAATGCGAGTTTTGAGGAAATTCAGGAGGCAGCGAAAAAAGCCTATCTCCACGAGCAGATTTTAGATTTAAAAGAAAAATATCAGCATGATGCTACCCAGCTTTCAGGAGGACAACAGCAGAGAATTGCCATTGCGAGATTATTCTTAAAAAACCCACCGATTATATTTCTTGATGAACCTACGGCAAGTCTGGATGCGATTGCCACGGAACAGATCAAAAATTCACTGGATGCGATTAAAGAAGGAAGAACGGTGGTAATTATTTCACATTCACTTTCCCAGATTTTAGATTCCGATAAAATTTATGTGATGAAAAAAGGCGAAGTGGTAGAAAGCGGAACGCATGACGAATTAGTGCAAATGAATGGAACGTACCGGGAAATTTTTGATGCTTCGGCGAGAAGTTTGAATCTTGATAAACTGGTGAATTCTTTCAAGAACTAATTTGCCGGTGATTTAAACCATTAAGGAATTTTAGTTGGTAAGTTTTTTAAGGTTCAGACAAAGCTAAATTAAGCAGTCCGCTTAATAAATATCTTCAGATATTTCCTTCACCAAACTTAAGAACTTACAAATCTTAATGTTTTAAAAATTTCAAAAGTTAGAATTTGATGAAGATTAAAGTAAATTTATGTCATTTGAACAAATCTCAATAATGAACGACCATTACTTAAAAAAACTCGATCGCGTCACCGCTATTCTTACCCAGTTACAGTCAAAACCGATCGTAAGGGCACAGGATTTAGCCAAAAAATTTGAGGTAAGTGTAAGAACGATTTATCGGGACATTAAAACTTTGGAAAATGCCGGAATTCCTATTGTTGGTGAGGCGGGAAGCGGTTATTCTTTGATGGAAGGTTACAAACTTCCTCCTGTCATGTTTACGAAAGAAGAAGTTCTAAGTTTTATTACTGCAGAAAAACTCATGCAGAAATTTTCTCACCAAAGTTTGGGCAACCATTATAAAACGGCAATGGAAAAGCTGCGTTCGGTATTGCGGAATTCAGATAAAAATTTAATTCAGAATATTGAAAATCAGATTGATATTTTCGATTACAGCCCAAAGCCGGATGATTCTATCAAAAACGTTATTCCTATTATTCTGGAAAGTATAGCCGAAAAAAAGCAGCTTTCAATAGAATATCAGACGGTTGAAAAACAGGTTTCAAACCGTACGATTGAGGCAGTAGGAATCTTTTATGAATTTTCATATTGGTATATTATGGCTTTTTGCACACTTAGAAAAGATTTCAGACAGTTCAGAGTAGACAGAATTCTAAAAATTGCCAAAACCGAGATCGCTTTTTCGCAGGAATATGGAAAAATTACCGATCACAGAGTAATTGCGTCGCAAAAAACTACAAAAATTAAATTGCTGGTCGATAAAAAAATCATGGGCTATTTAATTAATTCTAAAAGTTATTACGGATTAACTGAAGAGAAAGAAACTGAAAATGGGATAGAAATGACTTTTGAAACCGAATGGATTGATGAAGGGTTTCCGCGGTGGTTCATTACTTTCGCAGATTATGCCACAATTCTGGAACCTGAATTACTAAAGGAAAAAATGAAAAATTTAATTACTAAAATTGCAATAGATTATTAATAAATGAAAAATTTACTTTTACGCAGCTTCTTAGTTGTTTTGATGAGTTCTTATATCAACGCTTCTGCATGTTCAGCTTTTTTACTGAAAGGAAAAGATTATTGTGTTGTGGGTTTTAACGAAAACTGGAAAACAATGCCGGGAATGATTGCCATTAATAAAAGAGATGTTCTGAAAAGAAACATAAGCTGGGAAAATCTGACAACCAATAATATACAGCAAAAAAAGAATTGGTCTTCAAAATACGGATCGGTCACTTTCAATCTTTTAGGATATGATTTCCCGTGTTACGGAGTCAATGAGAAAGGCCTTTTTCTTGTAGAATTGTATTTGGAAGAAACTACAAAAGTCGTTAACCCAAAACAGCCGAATATGTTTTGGGCACAGTGGATTCAGTATCAGTTGGATAATTATAAAGACGTAAAAGAAGTTGTAGATCATTTAAATGACGGTCCCAATATCGATTGGTGGCCCAATGCAGCCGGCAGTCACTTTTTTGTTACAGATGCAAAAGGAAATACGGCCACTATTGCTTTGCTTAATGGGAAATATAAAGTGCTTACAGACAAAGAAATGCCGATGCCGCTTTTATGCAATAATCAATATCAAAAAGATTTTCAGGGCGCTCAGAAATTTGATTTTTTAGGAGGAAAAGAGCATTTTGATTTTGCAAAACAGGGAAAATGGGAAGACCGTTATAACCGAGCATATTACATGCTGCAAAATTATCAATATGACCAAAAGCCTGTTGCTTACGCCTGGGATATGTTAAACTCAATTCATGCAGGAGAATGGCAAACGGTGATAGATGTGAAAAATATGAATCTTACTTTTCGCTCTGATCTCAAAAAAGAAGTGAAAACAATTGATCTTAAGAAACTGGATTTTTCTAAAAATGCAAAAGTAAAATTTTTAGATATTCATACCAGCAAACTAGGCGAGGTGAATAAAGATTTTCAGGATTTAACTTTAGATAAAAACAACGAATATGTTGAAAAAGGTT
Source organism: Chryseobacterium sp. CY350 (assembly GCF_027945075.1). Lineage (NCBI taxonomy): Bacteria > Pseudomonadati > Bacteroidota > Flavobacteriia > Flavobacteriales > Weeksellaceae > Chryseobacterium > Chryseobacterium wangxinyae. Next base: position 1,740,613 of record NZ_CP116034.1, on the reverse strand, counting down.
TTCCCATTGGCTATGATAATAAAGAATTCGGAACATCTGAAATTTTTGTAAAACTGAAAGAAAATATTAGAAAATTCTTCCAGTCTGTCTTACCTGACTAAAAATATCTGAATATCTGTAATTTGTAACCATTAAAAATCAATGCTAATTTTTGCATTTGAACTAAACGTATAATCATAAAAAAAAGCTTTCAGAAAAATTCCGAAAGCTTTTTTTTGAGTTTGATTTTATATGCTAAATCTTTCCCAGAAGAAAGGCGGATCTATTCCCAAGGCTCTCAAATAAACAAAACCCTGCCCGCGATGATGCACCTCATTATCTACAAAATAAAGGATATTCTGATAAATGGGAAATTCATACTGACCAAATAAATTGAAAGTTTCCTGAAATCTTTCTTCAGAAATCTGGTTAAAATATTGGTTGATCACCTCTGTTTCAGAATCCCATTTTGCTAAAAGTTCTTCCTTCGTTTTTGGCTGAAAAGCTTCCTCAGAAAAGTCTTCAACTTGTTTTTCAACAATTCCTTTCAAACCAGGACCTGCAATGCTGAGTAACTCTACTGCTAATTTTGCAAAAGTTCTCATTCCCCCTATAGAAAATTCGAATAATTCTTTCTCAGGAAACATTTCTATCACCCTTCTCGTTAAATTTCTGTGTCCTTGCCAGTGCTCTAAAAGTTGTACTGACGAGATAAACTGTCTTGTTTCTGTTGCTGTAGTTGTCATAATTTTGTTTTGAATTGTTAATCTTAAGGCAAAGGTAAAGAGCGAAGATGACAACAGTTTGTCAGTAGGATTTTGAAATTTTAAATTATTTTATTTTTGTGAAATAATTGTTCGCGGCTCAATGTAGAAAGATAAATATATTGTAGTATGATCCTTGAGAAATTGTATGTTTACGACAATTTTTTTCAGGAGCTGGTTCCGGCTATCCACTGTATCTTTTTTATATCGGTCTGCTCCCGAGTTTCGGGATCAGTCCGCCACAAAAAAGGATGCCGTTCCTATCCGGGCTAGGAATCACATTTTTTTAAGAACATTAGGTTTTCATTTTTTACTTTTTGTAAAATAAACTATTTTAGACGTATCAAATTGCCATCTTTGTGAATGGCTTTTTTACAAATGAAAATTTAAATATGAAGATTTATACCAAAACAGGCGACAAAGGGGAAACGGCATTGTATGGCGGAACCCGTGTTTCTAAAGCCAGTGCAAGAGTAGAAAGCTACGGAAATATAGATGAACTCAATTCATTCATCGGAATTTCAAAAAGTCATATCACGGATGATGAGGTTTTAAAACAGTTAAAAAAAATTCAGTTCGATTTATTTACGGTGGGTTCAGAAGCAGCAACGCCGGTGGATAAACTCATGTTGGCAAACGGAAAATCGCGTCTTCCGGTAATTATTTCTGATACCGAAATCGAAGAACTGGAAAACTGGATGGATGCTTTTGAAGAAAAACTCGAGCCATTACAATATTTCATTTTGCCGGGCGGTGGAAAATCTGCCACTTTTTTACACGCAGCAAGAACAATTTGCCGAAGAGCAGAACGTTCTTTGGTTTTTTTAAATGAATCTGAAGAAGTGCGTTCAGAATTGATAAAATACTTAAACCGACTTTCAGATTATCTTTTTGTCTTAGCAAGATACATCTCAAAAATCAACAACGAACCGGAAGAATACTGGAATCCGAATGAGAGATAAAGTTCTGCTTTTCATCAATGGAGACGCTCCGAAATTTCTTCCGGATTTACAAGAATATACTCTTATTGCCTGTACAGATGGCGCTTTTCATTATCTCAAAAACCTGAATTTCCCTGTAGAGAAATTAGATTTTATTTCAGGTGATTTTGATTCGCATTCTGGCGCCGATGAAAGTGTGTATGAAGATAAATTTATCTATACTCCGAATCAGGAGAAGACAGATTTTCACAAAGCTTTGGAGATAATTTTGGAAAAAGGCTTTAAGAATATCGACGTTTTTGGCGGCAGTGGAGGTGAGCAAGACCATTTTTTGGGAAATCTTACCGTTGCTTACACTTTTAAAGAAGATTTAAATATCAAATTTTACGACGAATTTTCTCAGTATTATTTTATACCTAAACATTTTATGCTAAAAAATGTAAAGAATAAACTGATTTCACTTTATCCTTTCCCGAATGCAGAAAACGTTACTACAAAAGGTTTAGAATGGACTTTAAATCGTGAAGATCTGATCATTACGTCGAGAATCGGAACCAGAAATTTTGCAGTGAAAGACGAGGTTTTAATTGAATATGAAAACGGAGATCTGCTGGTCTTTGTAGGAAAAAAGGATCTTTGATTTTACATAGAAAATAACGATTACAGTAATTTCAGATCGGTGAAAACTTTAAGAAAATTTAAACTAAAAAAATCAATCTTTTTTAGCAATTTTGCATTCTTAATTCACTTGTCAGAAAATGAAAATAAAATACTCGGAACTTATTGATCAGACTTTGTATTTTCCTACGGAAGAATTCAACGTTTCTGAGAACAATTTGTCTTTTCACGATATTCCGTTAATGGAAGTTGTTGAGAAGTTTGGAACGCCTCTTAAGGTAAGTTACCTCCCGAAGATTTCTCAGAATATTCAGAAAGCAAAAGGCTGGTTTAAGGAAGCTTTTGAGAAAATCGATTATAAAAAAGAGTACAGATATTGCTACTGTACAAAATCCAGCCATTTTAAATTTGTAATAGAAGAGGCTCTGAAGAACGATATTTCGATCGAAACTTCTTCTGCTTACGATATGGATATTGTAAAATCACTTTACAATGAAGGAAAAGTGACCAAAGATATTGAAGTGATCTGCAATGGTTTTAAAACGGATGATTATCTGGCGAAAATTTCAGATATGATCAACAGTGGTTTTGAAAACATTACTCCGATTCTTGATAATTACCGCGAATTAGATAAACTGACCGAAAGCATCGATACCACTTTCGACATCGGAATCAGAATCGCTTCTGAAGAAGAGCCGAAATTTGAATTTTATACCTCAAGATTAGGAATCGGATACAAAGATATTATCCCATATTATAGCCAAAAAATTGCGGAACATCCGAATGCAAGGCTAAAAATGCTTCACTTTTTCATCAATACCGGGATAAAAGACACTGCGTATTATTGGAACGAGTTGTATAAATGTCTTCGTGTATATGCTCGTTTGAAAAAAATTGCTCCCGAAGTGAATTCTTTGAATATTGGTGGCGGATTCCCGATTAAAACTTCATTGAATTTCGACTACGATTATCAGTATATGGTGGAAGAAATTGCCTCTCAGATCAAAAAATTCTGTGAAGAAGAAGGCGTAGAAGAACCAAATATTTATACAGAATTTGGAAGCTTTACGGTGGGAGAGAGTGGTGCAAATTTGTACAAAATCATCTCTCAGAAACGCCAGAATGACAGAGAAAAATGGAATATGATCGATTCATCTTTCATGACTACACTTCCCGATACCTGGGCGATTTCCAGACATTTTATCATGCTTCCGTTAAACCGTTGGGAAGATTCTTATGAAAGAGTTTTCTTAGGTGGTTTAACGTGTGATTCTGATGATTATTATAACTCAGAACAGCATACCAACGCTATTTATCTTCCTGTTTTCAGTGATACGAAGCCCTTGTATATCGGCTTTTTTCATACAGGTGCTTATCAGGAAACGATTGGAGGTTATGGCGGAGTTCATCATTGTTTAATGCCGCAACCAAGACATATTCTGATTCAGAAAGATGAAAATGGAGAATTCCAGTATGAAATTTTTAGAGAAAGACAGGAACCAGAAGATATTTTGAAAATACTGGGTTACTAATTTAGTTGGCAGGCTAAAGATTATCAATAAGAACGATATGTTATCCTGAGCTTATCGAAGGGCTGTCGTTTTCACGAAATAAATTATCAGTGGCTTTAGCTAAAACGTATATAAAAACGGCTCTCAATTTTGAGAGCCGTTTTTATGTTTAAAAGAATTTCGAAATCTTATCAACTTCCAGTTCTGAATAATCTGAAACGATAATATTTGCCAAACTGTAATCCTGATTATGTGTATGTTCACTTTTGTAAGCCGCACAGAAAATATTAGCACGATGTGCCGCTAAAATGCCATTGGTAGAATCTTCAATAACCATACAGTTTTCAATAGGTTGGTTTGCCATTTCAGCAGCCTTGATGAAAATTTCAGGATGAGGTTTAGATTCCTGCAAATCGGCACCGCTTATTTTTCCGCTAAAGTATTTTTCTAAATCAAATTTTTCAAAAACCATCTTGATAGTCGTCATTGTTGCGGAAGAAGCTAATATTAATGTGATTCCATTTTCATGATAATGTTCGATCAATTTTTTTACACCGGGAATCAGATCAAATTCTTCATCATTGTAAAAATAATCTTTAAAATGACCTCTCTTAATTGCAGCAATATCTTCATGCGAATGAGAAAGATTGAATTCACTGATTAAAGTTTCGCAAACTCTCTTGGTAGAAGCTCCTGTGAAAGAGGTATAAAGTTTTTCAGAAACAGGGACTTTCAATTGGTCAAATGTTTTGAAATACGCTTTTCTGTGCAATGGTTCTGTATCTACAATTACGCCATCCATATCGAACAGCACAGCTTTTAATGACATGTTTTAATTTTTGCAAAAATAATGTTTTAAAATTTAAGAATTTGGAAAAACTTATTATTGAGATTTATGCTTAGAGATTATAGCAGACTGTAATTTAAATTTTTAAAAACTTGAGGGACACAAGATAGAAGAAGATATTAATAATAAAGAAAATAGCAAAAGTAATTTATTAATTGGATAAAATTTAGAGAAACGCCTTTGTAACAAATATATAATTGCTCATAAACTGATATTCGCAAATGATTTAAAATTGAAAATTAATACAAAATAATTAAAAAATTATATACAAAATATTGTAAAATTTATATAACTCTGTTTTTTTTCGTATATTTGTAAAATAAAAAATCTCTGTTGGAGCAGAGATATAAGTTTTCAAAGTGCTGCACAAATATTTATGATTATGACAGAACCAGATTTTTTTGATTTGTCCGACAAAGATAATAATTTGTCAAGAAGAATGCAAGGGAAAAGAAGACTTGCCTCTGAAAGTGAATGTAAAGTTGAGTTAAAGAAAGAACTACAACTATTGTTTAACGTATTTTATACTGCATTAGCTAAAACGAATATTGTATTATCATCATTTGAGCCCTCTCATAGGTCAAGAACATTTGAAGCTAGTGTTATGCAAAGTAGTTTTGCCGAATCTCTTTCCAATGCTTTTGGAGAAAAAGCATTTTACGGAAGATATAAAAGATTAATTTTAAGAACCAATGGTTATTTGATTTTGTTTAAGAAATTGAATGGAAAAGGGAAACCAATGAATATTAAAACGATTAATGTACAATCGATATTAAGCCAAAATCAAGTTTTAGACTTATTTGCTAATTCAGATTTTAATGATGAACCAATATTGTATTTTGGTTATCAAAAAAATAGATTTGGACAATTCGTAAATCCACAATTAATTTATATTGATGATGGTGAAGTTAACTTCTCTATTAACGAAAATGACCTGGGAATAAAAATTCCTACTTCTAAAAATGAAACCGTTAATGATATAACTGAAGTTGTTCCAAGATTGAAAGTACAAAATGTAATAAAAAAAGCTAATTAGTAATTTCGCAGCACTTTGATTACTTTTATCTAAATTGAGAATACTATTATGAACCACAAACAATTAACATTCGCTAGAGAATATCGAGGATATTCTCAAACAGAATTGTCGAATCAAATTCAGGGTCTTTCTCAATCTAATCTTTCAAAATTTGAGAAAGGATTTGGTGTTTTATCTGAGGATGTTCAGAAAAAAATTATTGTATTTTTGGATTTTCCAGAAAGTTTCTATTATCGTAAAATCAATACAACTATTGAAAATGCGAATTATAGAAAAAGAGCTACTGTGAGCAAAGCTAAAATTTTAAAATTTGAAAATAAATGTAAGGTTATTGGTTATGTCATCGATGAACTTTCAGAATCTATAGAATGGCCTGATTTTACATTGTCTCCATTGAATGTTGAGGATGGCTATTATCCAGAATATATTGCTAATTATACAAGAAGAATATTAAAAAGTAATGGAGATGAACCAATAAAAAATATATTTTCTCTTTTAGAATCGTCGGGAATTATTCTTTTTGAGATTAATGATGATGAAAAATTTGATGGCGTTTCGTTTATTTCAGACAAAGGATTTCCAGTAATTATTGTAAATAAAAATTTCTCTAATGATAGAAAACGATTCACAATCGCCCACGAATTGGGACATATTTTGATGCATAATGAGAATAATTTTCCAATTTCATCTTATCGAGATAAAGAAAAGGAAGCTAATCAGTTTGCTAGTGAATTTTTGATGCCTGAAAAGTCCATAAAAAATGCTTTAAGAAACATAAGGTTGAATGAGTTAGGAGATTTGAAAAGTTATTGGTTGACTTCAATGTCGTCTATAATTAGGAGAGCAAAAGACTTAAAATGTATAGATGAAAATCGTTATAAGTATTTTTTAATAGAAATGAGTAGAAATGGATACACTAAAAAAGAACCAATTGAGGTTTTTATAGATAAACCAACTTGTTTAAAAAATGCTATAAATATTTTCAAAAATGATTTAGCATATTCTTTAGACGATTTTTCAAATTATACATCATTGCCCATTGATATTTCAGACGAGTTATTTAATTCTGATAAAATCGTAAAATTAAAAATTTCATAAATTTATATCCCTCAATTATGAGGGATTTTTTTTGAATTATAGCAACTAATAATATTTTCTGTGACTGAATACTGAAGTATTGTATTCTTTCAGTGTTTCTCCCGTCCTTCATATCCTGCCAATCTCCCAACTTCTTTGTATCTTTGGCGAAAATATTTTAATCTTTAAATCATTTAATTTTTTAATTATAAATTATGAAAACATACGCAGGAATTCCTGAAGAAAATGCTTCGTTAGAAAATTCAAAAGTAGTTTTGGTAACTGTTCCTTATGACGGAACTTCAACTTGGGGAAAAGGCGCAGACAAAGGTCCGGAATTGTTCCTCGATGCTTCTGAAAACATGGAATTGTACGACATCGAAACGGGAACAGAACCTTATTTGGAAGGAGTTTATATGGCAGGAGAAGTTTCGGAAAAATCAAGTCCTGAAGCAATGACAGAAGCGGTTTATCAGAAAACGAAAGAGCTTTTGGCAACTGATAAATTGTTTACGCTTTTTGGTGGTGAACATTCGGTTTCTATCGGTTCAATTCGTGCGGTTGGTGAGAAATTTGAAAATCTTACGGTTTTACAATTAGATGCGCATACAGATCTTCGCCCTGAATTTCACGGTTCGACTTCCAATCACGCGTGTGCGGTTTTTGAAGCAAACCAAAAGCATAATTTGGTGCAGGTGGGAATTCGTTCAATGGATGTTGAAGAAGCTGAATATTTACCTGAAGGAAGAGTGTTTTTTGCTCACGAAATTGCCAATAATGAAAACTGGGTGAATGATGTTTTAGAAAAAGTTTCAGGAAATGTGTATATAACGATTGATCTTGATGCTTTTGATCCGTCAATTGCACCTTCTACAGGAACTCCAGAACCGGGTGGTTTACAATGGTATCCGACTTTAGAACTGTTGAGAAAAGTTTTTGAAAAATGCAATGTTGTCGCTTTTGATATTGTTGAGTTGATGGATTCTGCTTATTCAAAACCAAGCGCATTCTTAGCCGCAAAACTGTATTATAAAATGTTGGCTTATTATCATATTAATAAAAACTAAACTTCGCAGGATTCGGATTTTTCAGGAGGTATTTTTTCTGGAACTTTGTGAGGTAAATGAAAAACAATGTCCACACAAAATCAAATTGACTACCATAGAATTGCCAAAGCGATAGAGTATATCCGTAGCAATTTTAAGCTTCAGCCTAATCTGGATGAAGTGGCAGCGAACATAAATCTGAGTCCGGCTCATTTTCAGAGAATATTTACAGATTGGGCAGGTACAAGTCCGAAGAAATTTTTGCAGTTCATCAGTCTTGAACACGCGAAAAGTTTACTAAAAGATGAAAAATTATCCCTTTTTGATGCATCTTACGAAACCGGACTTTCCAGTACAAGCAGACTTCATGATTTGTTTGTAAACATTGAAGGAATGTCTCCTGCCGAATACAAAAACGGCGGAAAAAATCTTAGCATTCAATACAGCTTTTCAGAAACCTGTTTTGGAAAAGTTATCGTAGCGTCAACCGACAAAGGAATCTGTTACATGGCGTTTGAAGAAGATAAAGAAAATGCATTGAGAGATTTAATTAATAAATTTCCCAATGCATCTTTTTTTGAGAATCAGAACGAAATGCAAAGAAATGCTCTTTCAATTTTCAATAAAGACTGGTCAAAACTGAATTCTGTGAAACTTCATTTAAAGGGAACAGATTTTCAGTTAAAAGTATGGGAAAGTCTATTGACAATTCCCTTGGGAAAGTTATCAACCTACGGAAATTTAGCGAATGCAGTTGGCAATCCGAAAGCATCCAGAGCAGTCGGAACAGCGATTGGCAGTAATCCTGTCGCATTTTTGATTCCTTGTCATCGCGTCATACAATCGTCTGGAAAATTGGGCGGTTACATGTGGGGAACCGACAGAAAGCAGCTGATGATTGGCTGGGAGAGTGCAAAGATTTATTCTGACGACCTGACCTTATAATTCTTAAGCTAAGCAAACTTACATTTCCTTACCTTTTTCATCAATTTAATGGTTAAATTTTAACCGTAAACATTAATTAAAAATCAATGCTGAATTTATTCGAAAATATCCAAAATTTCCCCATCAATATTCTTCCAAAAGACGGAATAACAGAATATTACGGTAAGATTTTTTCTGATGAAGAATGCGAACAAAACTATCACTATTTATTCAACGAAATTCCGTGGGAAAATGATGAAGCCGTGATTTTCGGTAAACTGATTTTAACCAAACGAAAAGTTGCCTGGTTCGGAGAAAAACCATTTGAGTATACCTATTCAAAACGAACAAAATATGCAAAAATCTGGACTCCGGAATTATTACAACTAAAGCAAAAATGTGAAGCGGTTTCCGGTGAAACCTACAATTCGTGCCTGTTGAATTTATACCATGACGGAAGCGAAGGAATGGCGTATCACAGCGATGGCGAGAAAGATCTGAAAAAGCATGGAGCTATTGCGTCATTAACGTTTGGAGCGGAAAGAAAATTCTTATTTAAACATAAAACGACCAAAGAAAAAGTAGAATTATTCCTGGAAAATGGAAGTTTGCTGGTGATGAAAGGCGAAACGCAAGATCAGTGGATGCATCGGCTTCCTCCAACCACAAAAGTGAAAACTCCGAGAGTGAATCTGACGTTCAGGACGATTGAAGAATAAAAAGGCAGTGTCGATAACACTGCCATTCTGTACGTAATTTTGTCTCTAACTTCTAACTTCTAACTTCTAACTTAAAATTATTTCAAAACTTCAACTTCAACTGCTGAATCTTCAAAAATTTTGATCAGCGCTTTTGTGTAATCTTCCTTCGTTGCAAAATTCGGATTATCCATGAATTTCTGTGGATTGATAGCAAAAAGCGGAAACCATGTTGAAGAAATCTGTATCTGAATTTTATGTCCTTTTTTGAAAGTATGAACAACATCCTGTAATCTGAAATTCACTGCCGTTTTCTGATTCGGAACCAGAGCTTCTGCCTTTTCTCTTGAATTCCTGAATCTTGCAGGCATGATTTCGCTTCGTACCATCTGATGATAATTTCCGTAAATAACGCCTTCTTTCTTTTCAGCAGGTTTAAAATCTTCAGGATAAATATCTATTAATTTTACTGCAAAATCTGCATCTGTGGAAGTGGAAGCGATATTTAACTTAGCCATAATTTCTCCTGCGAAAGTAATATCCTCTGTTAAGATATCGGTGGTGAAAGTCAAAACATCTGGTCTTCCTTCTGCGAATCTCTGATCTTCCGACATATAATTTTTTGGAGTAAAGCCATTGAAATCTTTCAGGTTATCTGAACTTAAAACAGGATTGTTCGGATCACTGTAATATTCTGAAAATCCTTGTCCAGAAGTATTTTTTAAGGTTTTATCAGCTAAATAAAAATTGATTTTCTGAGCGTTTTTTGGTGGATATTGCGCAAATTCTCTCCATTGTTTTGAACCTGTGTCATACATTAAAGCTTCGGGTAAACCTGCATCTTCTTTAGTATTTCCTTTCAAATAATGATTAAAAAATTTAGTCTCAATATTTTTCTGATAATAGGTTGCAATACTGTCTCCGAAATAAATTTGGTTATGGAAATGTCTTCCCTGCTCATAAGCCCATGCGCCGTGAGAAAATGGTCCCATCACAATGGTATTTTTGGCTTTCGGACTCGTTTTTTCGATGGTTTTATAAATATTTAAAGGACCCGAAAGATCTTCAGCATCAAACCATCCTCCGACAGTCATTACCGCATGATTTACATTTTTCAGATGAGGGAGAAGACTTCTTTTTTGCCAGTATTCATCATAGTTGGGATGATTCATAATTTCGGTCATGAAGAAATTATCTTTATAATATTTATCATAAGCGTCTTTCAAGGTTCCCAGTTCTCTGTAGAATTTTAAGCCGTCTTCAGAGTTGGCTTTAATCATAGAATCTGAATACCATGCTTTGTTTTCAGCCTTAGTTTTCTGAACTCCAAAAACGGGAAATGTTCTGAAATATGCCAGCATAAATTTTCCGTTATGCAGAAAATCATCATTCCAAAAATCTGAAATCGGAGCTTGTGGAGACGAAGCTACCAATGCAGGGTGTTGCGCTAAAGTTCCGGCAGCGGTATAAAATCCAGGATAAGAAGTTCCGTATTGTCCTACTTTCCCGTTGTTGTCTTTGACGTTTTTCAGTAACCAGTCGATCGTGTCGTAAGTATCGGTACTTTCATCAACATCTTTTTTGGTTTTTCGCTCAACCTGCGGAGTCATATTCGTGAAAGTTCCTTCGCTCATGTATCGTCCGCGAACATCCTGAAAAACAAAAATGTATTTATCTTTCATTAAATAAGGATTGAGACCGAGTTTGGTTCTGTATTCATTTTCACCGTATGGCGCAATGCTGTAGCAGGTTCTCTGCATCAAAAAAGGATATTTATTTTTCTTTGAAATATCTTTCGGAATATAGACTGCCGTAAAAAGTTTTGTCCCGTCACGCATCGGAATATACACTTCTTTTTTGGTGAAGTTGTCTTTTACAAAAGTGTCCGGCTGACTGTTCTGTGCATTTCCCAAAAAGAAAAGGAATATCAGCAGAACTGAGAAATTAATCTTCATAAATAAAATTTGATGCTAATTTAGAAATAAAACCTTTTACTTAAAACAAAAAAAACGACCTGAGTGTTCTTCTGATCGTTGATAAATGAGGTCATTAAAAAAATAATTTTATTCGGCTCTTGCAAAACCTACCGTCTCTCTAAAGATCTGCGGAGAAATATCTGCATTGTTTTTAAAAAACCGGCTAAAATAATGTTCGTCTTCATATCCAAGCTCGTAGGCGATTTCCTTCACAGATTTCGATGTTAAATATAACTCACGTTTGGCTTCAATGATGATTCTTTCAGATATTAAATCGGTTAAAGTTTTATTAAAATACGATTTTGTGGTTTTAGCCAGTGCTTTTGGTGAAATGTTCAGCAGTACAGCATAATCGTTGGCAGAATGCTTTGTTTTAAAGTTTTTTTCAATAGAATCTTTCAGGTTTTGTAAAATAAAAGGTTCTTTGATCTGTGCAAAATCCCGTTGTGCTTTTGGAGACTGATTAACTTTGATGCGGGAAGCCGTAATGAGGAAAATTTTTAAATACGAAACCAATAATTCATATTGAGCAAGTTCAGCATTTTGTAATTCATCTTTCATTTGCTGGATTAATGTGTGGAAATTTTGCATTTCGCTGTATTCCAGAGTTATAAAAGGAGGTTTGTAAATATCATTAAACAATACACCATTACAAGCCACCTCTTTCTGATGCTTATGAATACAAAAAAAATCTGGATGAAAATTGAGAATAAATCCACTGATATTTTCATCACTCTCCAGCATAAATGGCTGATAAGGAACAAAGCTCAGAAGCATATTTTCGGTAAAATCATATTCGCTGAAATCAATTTTTAATTTTCCTTTCCCGCTGTTAATTAATATGATACTGTAATAATTGAGTCTTTGTATATTGTCAAAATGGGTATTGCTTTCGAACGAAGACACCTTAAAAGCAAGATTTCCGTTGACAGGATTTACAAGTGTATGCTCTTTCTGATATTCTTTTGACATGGTGATTATTTTAGTTTTCTGTCTTTTTCATCAATTTCCAGATCGTTGATGCTGGCAAATCTTTTCTGCATCAGCCCGTTTTCATCAAATTCCCAGTTTTCGTTTCCGTACGCTCTGAACCATTTTCCTTCGGGATTTTGATATTCATATTCAAACCTTACCGCCATTCGGTTTTCCCGGAATCCCCAAAGTTCTTTTTTAAGTTTGTACTGCCGTTCTTTTTCCCATTTTCTTTTCAGAAAAGCTTTCACTTCTTCTCTTCCGTTGATGAATTCGGTTCTGTTTCTCCATTCTGTATCAATGGTATAAGCCATGCAGATTTTCTCAGGATCCTGTGTATTCCAGGCGTCTTCTGCCATCTGAACTTTTTGAAGAGCCGTTTGTAAAGTGAAGGGCGGCAATGGAAATTTTTTATTTTCGTTGTTCATATTTGTGTCAATTTAAAAATACAAAAGTCTGAAAAATCAACAGACTTTTGTATTAAATTATTTTTATAAAGAAGGTGCTAAAGGAAAATCTACAGGCACTTTTGTTAAATTATGCAGATAATTCATCGCAGTTTTATCACTAACCTGAAGAATCAAATCTACTAAATTTTCTTTAGTATAACCTTGTTCAAAAAAAGCATTTACATGATCATCACTTGCATTTCCTCTGTTTTTTGTAATATCCGCAGCCAGATTTACCAAAGCATTTAATTTAGGGTTTTCACTTTTTCCTTTGCGGATATCAGTTAACTGCTCATCAGTAAAACCGTTCATTTTTCCGATCACCAAATGCGCGCTTTGACAATATATACATTCATTTACCTGACTTACGATCAAATTTACTGCTTCTTTTTCTTTGTTGGATAAAGAAGTTTTAGCATTTTGATAGGCCAGAAATCTTGCTAAACCATTCTCGGAATAAGCAATAGTCGCATATAAATTGGGAACGAAACTCAATGCTTTTTGTAGATTGTCAAAAATTGCCTGGTTTGCAGGTGCAACTTCTTCTCTTGTCGGGACATTAAATTGTACTGTTGTCATTTTGTTATTTTTTTTAAATTGTTTGTCGTTATTAACAGTACAAAGATGCGCCGGATTAGACATGAAAAAAATGGACGATAAACGCTAGATCATGGACGATTTTCCCTTTCTCAATAAAAATGTTTGTTCGGATGACATCTTTTTTCTTAAAATAAAAACAGGAAGAGATTTAAAAAAAGAAAATGATCAGAATCTCTTCTGATCATTTTAGCAAAAATATATATAGGTTGGTTTGGTCGTTATTTACTTTCCGTTTTTTTACCGGCAAATTTATTCAGTTTCATGGTAAGTGAAAACATCACGTAACGTTTCAGAATAAGATCTTCACGATCCTCAAAATATGCAGGCATTATGGTTCTCCTTACACTTTGGTTTTGATTCAGAACATCATATACTTTCACTTTTGCAGTAAGCTGTTTGTTGAAAAATGAATATCCTAAACTTGTGTTCCAGAAATAAAAATCTCTCTTGAAACCCGGAGCAATGTTTGAGTTTGTGTTGTATTCAAAATCATTGCCAAAGACGAGTTTTGTTTTAAAAATATAGTTGGTAAGCTCTAATTTTACAACCTGATTTGTGGTCTGCACTCTTCCGATATCATAATTGGTATAATCTGAGAAATTGTAACTGATTCTATATGATGGTTTTATGGTAATTTTATCTTTTACTTCATAGGTAAGATTAAAACTTGGGCTGATTGTATAAGAATCGCTGGTGTATTGTACAGAATTGATGAATCCCCGGTTGTAACTGTAGTTTGTGCTAAATCTCGGGTTGAGTGTAAGTTTATTTTCTTTCCATTTAAAAGTTTTGCTAAAACCGCCGCCGAAATTGATGTTTTTATTTCCGCTCACATTCGAATAGGTTACAAATTGTTTTCCGGAATCATCAAAATAAGAATAGTTTACCACATCATTATTACCGTATGTAAAACTAAGGTTAACATAGTAACTGGTGTTTTTCAGTATATTAAAATTGTTGAAATAAAGGTAAGCCTGATTGCTCCACGGATTTTTAAGATCAGGATTTCCCTGATAGGCAATTAACGGATTCGCAAGATCTATGTAAGGCGTAAGTTGATCAGCAGATGGAATCGTAAAATCTGAATAATTATAAAAGCTTAAACTTTTGTTTTGTGAAAACTGATACTGTACATTGATGCTATAACCGGGAAGTGCAAAGTTTTTCTGCAGGTTATACTGCTGCCCGTTAAATATAGAATTCACGTTCATATTTGAAATGTCAAGATCTGCTGTAGCCCACAGATTAAGTTTACTTTTATTGATTTCATAAACTATTTCCGGAGTGATTTTGTCGATTTTCTGATCCATTTGATTAGATAATACGTTATTGTAATTAGAATAATTGCCAGTATTTTGATCAAAATTACTTACATCTCTCAGATTTTTGTCGAGATTATTTTCGTAACTTACATTTAAGCTTATAGAAGTAGAATCAGAAAGAGGCTCAGAATATCCCGCGCTAAATCTATAGCTGTTTGTCTGCGTTTTGCTTTTTGAAAGCTGATCTCGAATGTCACTCGGTTCTGCGTTTTGATAAAATAAAGTCTGAGATTTATTTAAACGGTCGCTCTTAGATTCGGAGATCGTTGTATTCATATTTGCATACGCAGTTCTTCCTTTCTTTCTGAATTTTTTAGAAAAATAAATATTTGGATTAAATGAATTGCTTTCAGAATCTGTGCTTGTGTAAGAATCACTTTCATTAAGAAGAAGATTGTCTCGCAAAGTGCTCGATTTAGATTTATTAAAATTAAATCCTTCGCTTCGTGAAAAAGATGGTGAAATGTAAATGCTTGTCAGAGAATCAAACTTTATTCTTGCAGAGGTATCAAAATTATATTGTCTGTTATCATTTTCTCCTTCGCTTTCTGAGTTGGTTTTCAAAGTATAATCGGGTAGAAGTGTTGTTCTCGAAACTTTAGATCTCGTTTCAAGATTATTATCCGAATGCATGAGACTGAAAGTTTCAAGATCTGAATCTTTAGACAATTTATCGCTGTAATTAAAACCTACCGTTGTAGATCTTTGGATTCCTTTTGTATTGCCATTTCCGCCCTGGCTGTAATAAGTTACATTTCCTCCTGACGTTATCACGCTCCCGCCCTGCATTAACCAGGAATTTCTCCCATGTCCCATGCTGTCGAAAACCTCATCATTAGAAAAACCCTGAGAATTGATGTTGTTGGATGATGCCAGTAAACTAATTTTGGTGTCTTTTTTAAAATAACTTAGCAATCCGCTGCCTTCATATCTTTTATCAGAGCCGTAGCCAAGCGTTAATCTGGAGATCAAACCCTTATTTTTTTTCTCATCAATATTGAAATTAATGGTTGTATTGTTTGATTTTGCAGTTTTTCCACTCAGTTCCTCTTCTTTAGTCTTCGTTGTAGTAAACTGAATGTTTTTTATAATATCGGCGGGAAGATTTTGCAAAGCAATTTTTCCGTCTTTATCGAAAAAAGGCTTTCCGTTGATCATAATTTGGTCGACTTCTTTTCCATTGACGGTAATTTTACCTTCATTGCTGATTTCGACGCCGGGAATTTGTTTTAGAAGTTCTTCAATTTTACTGTCGGGACGAACTTTTATTGCCGAAGCATTAAATTCAATCGTATCTTTTTTAATTTTTACAGGTGAAGCCGAAATTTTCACCTCTTCTATATTAAAAACAGAATTTTTTTCTAACTCTATGTCTCCTAATGACATTGACTGTTCTATTCTGTCATAATTTTTTGAAAAAGGAATGAGTTTGTCGGCATCAATTTTGAGAACGGCAGCTTCGGCAACTTCGTCAGTTTTCAAAGAAAATTTGCCCTCCCGATTGGTCGAGGTATAGTTGATTATTGACGAATCTTTTTGTTTAAGAAGATAAACAGTAGCATTTTCTACGGGTTTTTTTTCGAAATTTAAAACTTTTCCGTCGATGCTGATCTTTTGTGCATTGAGAATAACTGCGTTGATTAGTAATAGCAACAGCAATAAAATTTTCTTCATTTGTATATTTTAGATGCGCAAAAGTATAAAAAAAACATCCCCGATTGGGGATGTTAAATGTTAAATATTCTAAAAAGTGTGAGTTTTTAAAACTTATGCTCTTAGATATCTTGAGTATGCGTAACCTTCCTGTCCATCGGCAGTTTTAACTTTCCACCAGTCATCAGAAGTTTGTTCTACCAATGTTACCGAAGAACCTTTTGCCGCTTTACCCACAACCGCAGCTTCCGTAGAAGGCTCTTGTCTGATATTGAGGTTAGAATCTTCAGTTGCAATCGTTAAAGATGCTCCCGCAGCTAAACCAGCAACCTGTACATCGATGTTAATGTCTGAAGCAGAATAAGTAGAGTCTATTGCTCCCAAAGCGTTCCAAACTGCGTCTTTTGCTGCAGTATTTGAAGCGTGTCCTGAAACATAAAGAATTCCGTCTTGCTCCTGAACCTGAAGATTTGAAACACCTGCAGACTGAGCTGCAGAAACTACGCTAGAGTATTTATCTTGTAATGTGCTCATGTCTAATTATTTAACTGTGTAATTGTAATTTACTTTTCCAACTTTCAAAGCATCTACAGATTCTTTGATTTTTCTTGCCTGTACAGAAGATGCAGTACCTGTAAGAGTAAGCTCTCCGTTTACAACTTCCACATTTACAGAAGGGAAATCTTTCAACGCATCTTTCACTTTTTGCTGAACCATAGGATCTACAGCTGTTGTAGTAGTTACAGGTTCTGGCGCAGTAACTGCCGGAGCAATAGTAGCCATATCATGTACATCTTTTACACCTTTAATTTCCTTAAGAGATTTAATGGCAGCGTCTTTTTCAGCCTGAGTAGCAAATGTTCCTCCAAGATGAGCAACACCTTCTTTAATTTCTACTGTTGCCGCTGGGTTAGAAGCTACAATTGTAGTCGCTGAAGTTTGTAATTCAGCATCAGAAACTTTCTTTTTACACGAAATAGATCCAAACGATACTGCCAAAGCTAGGGCAGACATTGCGATTGTTTTTTTCATAATTGATTTAATTTAATGTTTTAATTAGACTCAAATGTAATAATAAAATTTGTACCATTTACCTAAATAAAAAATAAATCTATCAATGTTTTATTTTAAATGTTTCATTTTGTGCATATTAATTTTTAATTAATGAATTTTAAGTAATTTTAACATAAGTTTATACTTCAATTGAAAAACCTTTATATTTGTGGCAATTGAACTCTATATATGAAAGGACAGAATAAGTTATTTATAGCAATCATTGTTGCACTGATCGTTGGTGTGGTAATCGGCGGATTTGTACATATTCAATATCCCGAAAGTGCAAAACCGTTTTCAGATAACATCAAACTTTTGGGTACCGTTTTTATTAGGTTGGTACAGATGATCATTGCGCCTTTGGTTTTTACAACATTAGTGGTAGGAATTGCCAAAATGAGTGATATTAAAATGATTGGTAGAGTAGGATCAAAAGCGATGCTTTGGTTTATTTCTGCATCATTAATTTCTCTTTTCATAGGTTTGATTTTGGTTAATTGGCTGGAACCCGGTCACGTTACAAAACTCCCGATTCAGGATGCTGCATCTGCGGACGAACTTTTAAAATCAAGCAAAGGCTTCTCTATGGAAGATTTTGTGAAACATATTATTCCTAAAAGTATTTTTGAAGCTTTTGCAACAAACGAAGTTCTTCAGATTGTCGTTTTCTCCATTATGTTTGGCGTTGCTTTGGCTAATTTAGGTGACGAATATGCACAGCCCGTTATCAAGTTATTTGACGTTATTGCTCATGCAATTCTTAAAATGGTGGGCTACATCATGTGGTTTGCGCCGCTTGGAGTTTTAGGTGCAATTGCAGCCGTAGTTGCAACCAATGGTTTTGAGATTTTTAAAGTCTACGCTATTTATTTGAGAGACTTTTTCTTTGCTATAGCAGTTTTATGGCTCGTATTGTTAATAGTAGGATATTTAATCTTAGGAAACCGACTTTTCGAATTATTAAGAAGAATAAAATCACCATTATTAATCGCTTTCTCAACAACAAGTTCAGAAGCAGTTTTCCCCAAATTGGTTGAAGAGCTGGAAAGATTCGGCTGTAATAATAGAGTAGTATCATTTATTTTACCTTTGGGATATTCATTCAATCTGGATGGAAGTATGATGTACATGACTTTTGCATCAATTTTCATCGCTCAGATCTACGGAATTGAAATGACTGTCGGTCAACAGATTACGATGCTTTTGGTATTAATGTTAACCTCAAAAGGAATTGCGGGAGTTCCGAGAGCTTCTTTGGTAATTATCGTAGCAACCTGTTCAATGTTTGGAATTCCACCGGAAGGAATTGCCTTAATTTTACCAATCGATCACTTCTGCGATATGGCAAGAAGTATGACCAATGTTTTAGGAAATGCGTTGGCCACGTCTGCTGTTTCAAAATGGGAAGGTCAGCTTGATAATCATGGTGGCGATTTGTAAAATGTTAATTTAACTTAAATAAACGGTCAATAGAGGATTTCTTCTCTGTTGACCGTTTTTTATGAAATTTGTATTTTGCTAAGT
This sequence comes from Chryseobacterium sp. CY350, assembly GCF_027945075.1. Lineage (NCBI taxonomy): Bacteria > Pseudomonadati > Bacteroidota > Flavobacteriia > Flavobacteriales > Weeksellaceae > Chryseobacterium > Chryseobacterium wangxinyae. The sequence continues at coordinate 1,721,623 of NZ_CP116034.1, read as the reverse complement.
GAAACGCGTTTGTGAACGAAAAATATTTCAATCATTTAAATTAAAAACTCTGCGAGATTTGCGTTAAAAATAGATTAAAAACCTATAATTAAATGAACTTACAACAACATAAAAATACAATTGCTGATAAAGGATTTTCCGTTATCAGCAATGTTTTTTCTGCGAAAGAAATTGAAAAAATAAGCGAAGTCATTCAAAGTATTGACACTTCAAAAGAAACATTCAGGAAATCGGAAGATCTTTTTGCGATCCGTCAGTTTTTAAAGGAAATTCCTGAAGTAAAAGATTTGATTTTTAATGAAAATTTAAAAGCGATCATCAAAGAAATTTTTGGAGAAAATTATTTTGTCGTCAAAAGCATCTACTTCGATAAACCTGAAAAATCAAATTGGTACGTTGCTTATCATCAGGATTTGACCATTTCTGTCGATAAAAAAGTTAGTCTGGAAAATTTCGGACCGTGGACGACCAAATAGAATCAGTTTGCCGTTCAGCCACCTTTAGATATTCTTAAAAATATTTTTACAATAAGAATTCATTTAGACGATACCGATGAAAATAATGGAGCTTTAAAAGTTGTTCCACAATCTCACTCAAAAGGAATTTACAGACCCGAAACCATCGACTGGGATGTAGAAACAGAAACGGTTTGTAGTGCAAAAAAAGGAGGGATTATGATTATGAAACCTTTGCTTCTCCACGGTTCAAACCGAACAACGAACGGTAAAAAACGGAGAGTGATTCATATTGAATTTTCGGATAAAGAACTTCCTGCAGAATTGCAGTGGTCGGAGAAAATGAATTAAAAAATTTCATTTAAACTAAAAAACATAATGTAAAATGATCAGAAAAAATTGGCTAATTCTTCCTTTGATAATCATTGGGTTCTATTATAATCAGTGGAAAATCCAGAATTCAGACAGTGAAATGGTGTTTCAGGAATTAATTTATGGATTCCTTCTGCTTATCTTTTTACTTTTTCTAAGTCTTTCGATATACAAAGATTATCATAAATATAAACTTTCACGATCTGTGAAAAATTATCTTCCATCACTGGTTGGTCTTCTGATATTGCTTTCATTTGGAGTCACCAATTTGGTTTTAAGCATGAGAGACAATTCTCCTGTAATTATTCATGCAAGTTACGATGGCGATTTTAACGGAGCATGGTTTGAATTCAGAGAGAACGGAACGTATAAATTTATTAATCATGCTGGAATTGGAGCAGATATTACACGCGGAAAATATCAAATAAAGGATTCGCTCATTGTACTCGACAAGAGCAAAATGGGAAACGTAATTGTTTCAAATACTCTTGCGATAAGAGAGGAAAATTACACAGATTCAACAAAAGTAAAAATGCTGTATCAAATCGATAGAAACCATTCTGTGAGTAGCGAAAATTTTAAATTTCTTATTAATAAGAATGTTGTAGATTTAGAAAAGCCCTAAATAAACCTCTTCCAAATTGAAAGAGGTTTCATTATTTTAAACTGCAAATATTTTATTTTACAGAAATCTCATCCACAAAAATATAAGCTTCACCATCCGCTCCTTGATGCCATTCAGGAAGTTTTCCAAAGTGATAGGCTTTTACCTTTAGATAACGTGCTTCGGTTGGAAGGACTTCAGTTGCGAAATCTTTCAGTTGAACATTCGTATCTTTCGGATCAATATTATTTTCCAAAGTCTTGAGAAGAATATAAGTTTTGCCATCCATTGAAGCGTAATATTCTACTTTTTTGGGCATTAAGATCCATGCTCTGCTGTCCTGGAGATAGGTCGACGAGATATGATTGATTGGTTGTGGCGATTTAAAATCAATTATCGCTTCTACAGTTTGTCCCTGATAACCCTGCCATTCACCTTTTCGCCAATTCGTATCACCGTTGATTCCGTCAATCAAAGCCAGTTTTCCGCCTGCTGTGTATTGCAGATTAACATTAGCATTAATGGTAATATCCCAATGGTTGGGTCTTCTGTTGAAATTGGCAGTTGTGATTCCGCTTTTTTCGCCATTTCGTTCGGCGTAAGTAGAAACCTGCGTCGTTTTGCTGATGGTAAATGGTTCTTTGTAAGCCTTAAAAGTTTTTCTCACGTTGGCATCATCTTCATCCAAAGTCATGTAATAGATTTTGTCTTTTTCGTTCAAAGGTGTGATTTTCACCTGAGTTGTAAAATCAAACAATCGATCCGCAGCAATTACCGGAGAAGCAGTTTGTTCAGGATATTTTAAATCTTTAGCCATTTTTACGTTCTCAAATCCCAAATGTTTAAGCTCGCTTTTCGGAGTGTTTTTCGTAATGATTCTCGTAGTTCCGTCTTCTAAGTGAAGTTTAATTTCATCAAAATAAGGCGTTACGGTTTCCCACTCAGGTTTTCCCGGCGTTACCGAATAAATTCCCATCGAACTTAAAATAAACCACGCACTCATCTGTCCGCAATCTTCATTACCAATCAGACCATCCGGCGAATTTTTATAGAAATTATCGAGAATATATTTGATTTTTGCCTCCGTTTTCTGTGGTTTATCAACGAAATTATAAAGGTAAGCGATATGATGACTCGGTTCGTTTCCTTGTGCGTATTGACCCATCAAACCTGTAATATCCACCTGTTCTCTTCCTGTCGTTTTATCAGAAGCTGCGAAAATTGCATCAATAAACTGTTCAAATTTTTCCTTTCCGCCATGAGCTGCAATTAAAGCCGGAATATCCTGCATCACAGAATAGGAATAATGCCACGAATTTCCTTCCGTATAATTGTTGTTGACTTCACTCGGGTCAAACGGCTCATACCAGTTTCCGTTCTTTCTCGCCTGCATAAAACCGTTATTTGGATTGTAAAGATTTTTCCAGTTTTGAGAACGTTTCATGAAATATTCGTAATCGTCTTTTTTGTTTAAAATTTTCGCCATCTGAGCGATACACCAGTCGTCGTAGGCGTATTCCAATGTTTTAGAAACACTTTCGTGCTCATCATCAATGCTGATATAATTATTTTGTTTGTAAGCATTTAAGCCAAAAATATCCTGCATTGCCGAATTTTTTGAAGCCTGAAAAGCTTTTTCATAATCAAATCCTGTAATTCCTTTTGCCATCGCGTCGGCTATTACAGAAACTCCGTGATAACCAATCATACATTCTGTTTCGTTGGAAGCAAGTTCCCAAACCGGAAGTTTTCCGCCCTGCTCGTATTGTTTGATGAATGTATTGATGAAATCTGCTGTTCTTTTTTTATCAATTAAAGCCATCAGCGGATGTGCGCCTCTGAAGGTATCCCAAAGTGAAAAAACGGAATAGTACCCGAAGTCTTTCGCCATATAAAATTTGTTGTCTCTTCCTCTGTATTTTCCATCAACATCCATATTGATGTTCGGTTGTGTAAAAACGTGATACATTGCTGTATAAAAAACGGTCAGTTTGTCCTTGTCGGCAGACTTCACTTCAATTTTTGAAAGTTCTTTATTCCAATCTGCAACCGCCTGATTTTGAACTTCGTTGAAGTCATTTGATTTTCCTTCAGCCAGCATATTTTTTCCCGCACCTTCATAACCCGTTGGTGAAATCGCCACTTTTACAAGAATTTTCTCGCCACTTTTAACGGCAGTTGTGAAAGCTAAAGCTAACTTGTCACCATCATAGGAAACTTTCTTTTTGCCTTCACTGATTCCATCAATTTTTTCACCGTTTAAAAATTCTTTCGAAATTTTCATTGGTTTAGAAAACTCAATTCTCGCATAAATATACTGATTCGTTGCCCAGGCTTCACTTCTCCTGAAAACTTCTATGGTTTTACTGTCGATAATTCTTACTTCACCTTCCAGTAATTTATCTCTGTGATTTAAATCTAAAATAATATTGGCATTTCCGGCTTTGTTAAATTTATATTCGTGATAACCAACTCTTTTTGTTGTGGTTAAACGAACGTCGATATTATGTTTGTCTAATTTAACTGAATAGAACCCTGCTGTAGCTTTTTCGTTTTTGTGTGAAAATTTTGATGAATATTCTTTCGGCGTTAATCCCGGAGTTCCCATCGTGGGCATCAACATAATGTCGCCGTAATCTGAAACTCCGGTTCCATTCAGATGCGTATGTGAAAAACCATAAATCACAGAATCAGAATAATGATAACCGCTGCAGCCATCCCAGCTTCCGTCAATTCTTGTATCGGGAGAAAGCTGCACCATCCCAAAAGGGACGATGGCACCCGGAAAAGTATGTCCGTGACCACCTGTTCCGATAAAAGGATTCACGTATTGCGAATAATTTTGTGAAAATAAGTTATGAGTAATTAATCCTAAAAGAATAAATAAAAATTTCTGCATGAGTTTAAAATTAAAATCGCCCTAAAATACACAATTTTTGGCTTAGCAAAAGAATTTATCTATCGGTCTCTTTATTGATTCTAAATAGTTTAAATTTCCGTAAATTTGTAGACAATTTATATTTTTATGTTGACTAAAGAAAAGGTTCAGGATTTCCTTAAAGAAATAGAAGTAGATGATTTGGTGAGTAACTTTCAGGTAATGGGCAGCGATGTATACATCGACATGACCGCTCATTCACCGGCAATGCACGAAAAAAAGAAGCTTGAAGCAGCGATGAAACAGGCTTTTGCAAGTGAATTTGGAGAAGAAATTAATTTAAAACTTAAAATAGTTTCTCCCGAGCCAAGTGAAGTTCAGCTAAGTCAGATCAAAGGAAAACAAATCCCTGGAATTCAAAATATTATCGCCATCGCATCCGGAAAAGGAGGTGTTGGTAAGTCTACGGTCGCTGCAAATCTTGCGGTAACTTTAGCAAAAATGGGTTTTAAAGTTGGAATTTTAGATGCCGATATTTACGGGCCGTCTGTTCCAACGATGTTTGATACAGAAGGTCAAAAGCCTATTTCTGTAGAAATTGATGGGAAAAACTTAATGAAACCTATCGAAAATTATGGTGTGAAAATGCTTTCCATCGGATATTTTTCAGGAGCAAATCAGGCAGTGGTTTGGAGAGGGCCAATGGCTTCAAAAGCATTGAACCAAATGATCAGAGATGCTGCCTGGGGAGAATTGGATTTCTTATTAATCGATCTTCCTCCGGGAACGGGTGATATTCATCTATCCATCATTCAGGAAGTTCCGGTAACGGGAGCGGTTATCGTAAGTACGCCTCAACACGTTGCTTTGGCGGACGTTAGAAAAGGTATTGCCATGTTCAATATGGAAAGTATTAACATTCCTGTTCTTGGACTGGTAGAAAATATGGCTTATTTTACGCCGGAAGAATTACCTGACAATAAATATTATATCTTTGGAAACCAGGGAGCACAATATTTGGCAGATGATTTAAATATTCCTGTTTTGGGTGAAATTCCGTTGATTCAGAGCATCAGAGAAGCTGGAGATGTGGGAAGACCTGCTGCATTGCAGGAAAATTCTAAAATTGCAGAAATTTATACAGAAACTGCAAGAAAAATGGTTGAGAGTTTAGTAGAAAGAAATAAGTTTTTACCGCCTACAGAAGCCGTGAAAATCACGACAATGGCAGGTTGCTCACCAAAAAAATAGTAATGATTTCAAATTAATTTTTGAAAAACCAAATTCAAATATGGAGATAAATATAACACACGAACAAACTGTAACCAAGGTATTAGAAGCTCTGGAAAGCATTCGTCCGTTTTTGAACAAAGACGGTGGCGATATCGAGCTTTTGGATGTAAAAGATAATACCGTTTTTGTAAAACTTCTGGGAAACTGTTCAGGTTGCTCTCTTAATTTTTCAACATTGAAATTAGGGGTAGAAAATACCATCAAGCAACATGCTCCCGAAATTGAAAAGGTAGTAAATGTAGAATAAAAAATACGATGATATATTTTTTGAAAACAGATCTGTGAAGGTCTGTTTTTTTTGTTTAAGTATAAAATTTTAAGTTGTATATCAATCTGAATCTTTATTTTTATAAAAGTTATATTCCAACCAATCTAAAATAATAATGTATCCACCAAAGCAAAACAATTTGAATGATCTTATTGAGAATTCTTACAAGAATAATTTTGGAATAGATTTAAAGAGAATTCATCGTTCAAAAAAGTCACAGTATGGAAATGAGAAAAAACTTATTAAAGAGATAAATGACAATAATAGAATTGTTTTCGACGATGGAATTAGTAAAAAGTTTGAACTAATAAATTTTAACGGACTTAATTATTTAGTTGGAGATAAAACAGCTTATCCGTGTTCAGATATTATTAGAATTGGAAATGGATTAAATTGGATAATGTGTTATGCTTTGCCAAATAATAATAAAATATCAGGAGAAACGGATATTAGGAAGTCTGGAATCATTCTTCATTACTTTTCAGAAGTTGTCACTAAGTTTAATACAGAGGAAGACTTTAGGCGATTTCTACAAGCGGTTGAATTTTCATTTTCTGAAAATTATTGGTATAACAAAAATAATTTTATTTTAAATCAGTATAGGAACGTAAAATTCTGGAGTAAAAAAGAAAAAATAGATCAGATTTTTGCGGAAGGTCTTGTTTCTCCTAGAAAATATTTGACATATGTTCTTTTTAAGAATGAGAATTTAAAAACCGAAAAAATTATTCATTCACTTTTGCGTAGTTTGTCATATGGTACAAAAGCAGTAATTAGTAATGAAGAATTTATATCTTTTTTAGGTCAGTTAAACCTTGAAGAAATCGAAGAATTTTTCTGCTTAGATTACTTACGTATTCATTCAAAAATTGATAAAATTTCCTACACTTTGTTGGGGGATATGTTAGTCATTAATTCTGGGCATACACGAAAATATGCAGATTGGGACAGGAAAATTTATAGCTCTAACGAGATTAAAAATATTTTTTATTCTCGTTTGAAGAACAATTACAGAAGTTTGGAGAATCATATTCGTCAAGAAAAAGGTTTTGACGAAGTTGGAAGTTATGTGATGGAGAGACACTTGCTGAATCTTCTTGCAATTGAATTTCCTCTGTACACAATTATTAGCCAATATTCTCCAAAATGGTTAAACGGACAGCGGTTTGATATTTTTATAAAAGAATTAAATATTGCAATTGAGTACAACGGTATTCAACATTTCGAACCAATAGATTTCTTTGGAGGAATCGAAGGTTTAGCCCAAACCCAATTTTTGGATCATCAAAAACGCGAAAAATCTTTAAAAAATGGAGTGAAAGTGTTTGATATCAATTACAATCAAAATTTTAATGATAGTTTTTCAAAACTAGTTTTTTCACTTAAAGAATTGTTGCAAAGCTAAAACCTTGTCAAGATTAATCTTCATGCAGTTTATAACCTTGACAAGGTTGATTCTCTGCCTATTTTAACAAACAAAAAAGCCCCGAGAAAATCCCGAGGCTTGATCAAAATCAAATATATAAAAGTTACTTTACAATGACTCTTTTTACCTGTCCTTCTGATGTTTGAATTAAATAAACTCCGGTGTTTAGTTTTGAAGTATCGATGGTTAAGGCAGATTTTTCTTTTCCAAGAAGTTTACCGCTCATATCGAATAATTCATAACCTTGTGCTCTGTTGAAATATAGGGTATTTCCTTTGGTTACAGGATTCGGGAAGATATTGAAGGTTGCTTTTTCAGGTTTTACTTCGCCAGTTGATAATGTTGGAGAAGCTGCAACTTCATACATTGATAATGTTCCACTGATCTCGTTGGCAACGATGACGTAGGCTTTTCCATTGGTCATATTTGCTGCAGGAATGAAAGTAATTCCTTCCGGACCATTATCGCCACCAAATGCAGAAGTCGATCTTGAGTGTTTGTAATCTGTAAATGTTACATTGTTTGGATCTGTTACGTTGTAAACCATCACACCTCCGGTTCTTTCCAAAGTGATGAATGCGAAAGTCTGACCGTTGATGGTTCCTAAAGTTACACCTTCCGGTTCTGGGCCTTTTGCTCGGCTTCGGGTTTTGGCTCCGTTGGCTTCGTTATCTGCATTGAAAATCAAAGGATGATTTGCTGCGACGTGTCTTTCAAACTGATCTCCACTGTCGTAAACCAACTGTTTGGTGTCTGTATTGAAAACTGAGAATGATCTCGCTCCCAAAGCATGAATTTCTTCGAAATCTGTATCTCCATCAGTGTTTCCATTCACCTTCGTCACTCTGAATCTTCCTAAATTATGCGAAGCTTTTAAAATAGAAGCATTCGGGAAAACAGTTGAATCTAAAGTATATCCCGCCGCTCCGACAGTTGTTCTTTCACTGAAACCACCCAAATCTTTTTCGTCACCTTCGTTAGCGGTAACTAAATAATTGGTGTTTCCGATTTTATAAGATGCCATTGCATCCGGATTGTAATACGCTTTCACAGGCCAGTTGGCAATCAATACTTCTCCGTTATTGTCTGAAGCATCGAAACCGTTCCCTGGAAGACTCATGTCTTTTTTACCTAATCCCCAAATTCCGGTTAACGCTTTTGTGGTTAAATTAACTTCAATAATCGCATTGTTTTCCTGACAAGAAACCCATGCTTTCTGGCTGTCCGGACTGATCGCGATGTATTCAGGTTCTAAATCCTGAGCCAAAGTGCTTGTTGATTTTACTTTTCGTCCTCCGGTGGTTGCTAAAGTAGCTTCCATGCCGTTAAACTGAGTGAAACCAAGTGTTGTAACATTTGTTTGCGTTAAAGCCTGAATTCCTGCAACCGTTAAAGTCGGAACATCAATAATGCTGATCGAACCTTCAGGATCTACCGTGTAAGCATCGTTTGGTTCTCCTTCATTGGCAGTCATGACTTTGGTTCCGTCTGGGCTAAACGTAATCATATCCGGTAAAACGCCAACGTTTAGTTGCTTAAGGAAAACTCCATTAATGTCGAAAAATACAACCGAACCATTTCCTTGAGGATTCGTTCCGTTGGGTGAGGCTACGGCGATAATTCCGTTCTTGACAGCAATACTCGTAATGCCACCGTAAGGAGTCATGTTGACAGTCTGAATGACGGTCGGAGTGGTTGGGTTTGAGAAATTAATGATATCAAAAACATCGGTTAAAGAACTGATGGTAAACAATCTTTGTGTTGCAGCATCATGAACTACGATTTCAGTCGAACTCGTGCTGTTTCCTGAAGGATCAAAACTTCCGATATAATTTAACTGAATTTGATTGGACGCCACCGGAGCCGCTCTATCATTATCAATAATGTAAATCGTAGAATTGGCATCGCCCGTAATCGTAGCACCAACCGGATTTTCAAGACCAACCACAAAATATTCTGCCTGTTGTTCTTCCAAGTTATCATCTGTAATTGGAATGTTAATGGTAACACTTGTCGTAGACGGAGTAATGTTGATCGTCTGATTAGCCAAAGTAAAATCACTGCCGTTTGCAGTGTTGAATGACGAAGGTTTTACGACCAAATTAACCGCTGCATTTGAAGGATTGTTAACATTGATCTTAAATGCTAAAGTTCCAGTATTTTCATTGACTTTAATTAAATTTTTCTCCAAGGCAATGCTCGTTCCTGCTGTAGTGAAAGTACTTGATGTGACGGTCGTTACGGCATTGTCGCTTGTATCTTCAACCAAATTCGGTTTTAAAGCTAAATAATAAGCCTGATTCGGAACCAAACCAGTGGTAGGAATTACCGTAATAGCATTGTTCGCGAAAGTTGTAGTGAAAGGAACGACTGCCCCTGTTGCATTGTTAATTCTTAGTTCAACCAAACTTTGTGCATTGGCAGAAGTAATCGCAGAATTGTCAATTAATCTTACATTTTCATTAAATGTGATCGTAGGATTTATTGTTGTAGAAGCATTATTTACGTTGTTTGCAGGCAAGTAGGCAACAGTTGGTGGAGTAGTATCAACCCCTCCGGCTGGAGTGGCGTCTACCGTGAAATTATCAAATCTGTTGTTTCCAACTGCACCTCCGCCACCCTGCGCGAATTCCACTTTTAATTTAAAATTCGGATTGTTGGAAACTCCCGAAACAGCTGAAAAATCAAATGTAATAAGCTGCGGATTAGCATCTTGAGAAGTTACCGTCTGATAAGGTACAAAAGTAGTTCCGTCTAAAGAGTAGAACCAATTCTGATTTCCCGCTCCCGAGCCTGATCTTCTTGTTGTAAATTTTACAACAACATTGTTGTATCCGGTTGTAGGTAAAAGAAACTGTACATTTCCGTTAATTGGATAATTATATCTTAAATGTGTTCCGGAAGCGTCTCCGTTTCTTGCGTTTAAATTTTCAATATTAAAATTTTGGTTGACACCATTTGCGAAATCAATGAAAGTATCTGTGCTTCCTGTTCCTGTAGAAATTGCTGTAATGGAGCCATTCAGAAGAGATGTAGTAGGAGTGGTGAGTGCTGCAACGGATGTACTGTTATTAAAGTTCCAGTAGTGAACTAAAGTGCTCTGTCCCGAAACTGAACCGTAAAATAATGCGGCAATAGGCAGCAAGCCTCTCAATAGGTATTTGTTCTTCATTTTTACAATTTATTATTTGTGCAAAAATGAACGTTGTACGTTGTGAGGGTTTTACGGGAAGATTATGAAATGGTTAAATGTTTTGGTTGAAATGGTTTTAGTTTTAAATTATTGTTAATGTTTTTCAAAACATTGTGAACCGATTGCACCGCCACCATATTCAAGAACAATGTTATCTTTATAAAAAATGTATTGACAATTGTTAGTGTATTCTATTTTATTTTTTTCATTAAGCGGTTTTTCGAAAATTTTATAATAATATTTTCCCATTCCACTTCTTGCAAAACCTATTGTAGTAATTTTGCCATTTTCTATTGAAATGCAATTTGCTTCGTTTAAAAGTTTTTTGATTTGATCAAGAGTTTGATTTGTCCATCCAATCGACTTAATAATTTTGTCTAGTTCATTCGAATTTGGTTTCAAATTCCAATTTTGGGATATAACTTTTAAGTCATCAGATCTCTCAATCTCATCTGCATATTCTTTTTCATCCTTCTTTTTCACCTTGTAGATTTTAATAGTAATTTCTTCACTTACAGTCAAAATTTTACTTTCAGGCTTAAACTCGATATCCACAACGTAATTTTTAGGAACAAGTTTTTGAAATTCAGTTTTTAATCTTTGAATTTCTGTTTTTTTATTTTCAAAATTTGCTATAAGTTCCTGTTTGCTACTTTCTGGCATTAAAGTCATAAACAGTAAAAATTCCTTTTCCTGTTCATTTCCACTCTTGTATGTTTTAGTGAAATCCCCACGCATTTCGATAGGTAGTTTTTGAACTGCAACATTAAACAAAGAATCTTTGTCAATATTTTCTCTAAATTTTATATTTTGAGCATTTAAATTTAGTGCCGAATATAGTAAAGTTAGAATCAGTGCGATTTGTTTCATAGTATTTTTTGCTAAGTAAAAAATTTACTGATTAAATATTTTTTTGTGGACTTTATTCATATAAACCCGACTATTAAAAATTTTAAAAGTAAATTTTACAGAATTTATTCCTCCCCAGAAACCCTCTCATAAATATTATGAATCAAACCATCCGCCACAGAAATTTTCGGAACAAAAATCTTGTTGATTTCTGCCCAGTGCATTACAAAATTGTAGATTTTCAAAGCGTGAGCCAAAACGTCGGCTCTGTCTTCTCTGAAACCGTATTTTGTCATTCTTTCTTCGACAGTCAGACTGCTAAATTCTTTGTAAGCATTTTTTAAATACGCAATCGACATTGGTTTGCCGTCTTTGGTTTTGCTCATCGAGAATACTTTGTTGATGTTTCCGCCGGAACCAATGGCTACAATTTGCATTTTACTATTGATATTGGCTTTAATTTCCTCTTTCATTTCCTTCCAGTTGTCTTCTGTCACGAGATTGTTGAGAAGACGGATGGTTCCGATGTTGAAAGATTTTTCGTAGACCATTTTGTCATTTTCGTAGAAAGTCAGTTCGGTAGAACCGCCGCCAACGTCTACATAAAGATAAGCAAAATCTTTGTCGAGACCTTCTGCGACGTGATTTTCGTACACCAAAGTTGCTTCTTCGTCTCCGGAAATAATCTCAATGGAAAGATCTGCGTAATTTTTAACTTTTTCAATAATATCTTTACCGTTTTCAGCATCACGCATCGCGCTGGTGGCGCAGGCTCTGTAATGTTCAACTTTATAAATTTTCATTAGATCACTGAAAATTTTCATAGAATCCAAAACCATTTTTTCACGCTCTTCACCGATTTTTCCCAGCGTAAAAACATCCATTCCCAATCTCAGAGGAATTCGGAGGAGATTTAATTTAATAAATTCAGGCTTTCCATTTTGAATTTTCACCTCATTGATTAAAAGTCGGGCCGCATTACTTCCTATATCTATCGCTGCAATGATCATTTTTTAAAGTGTATTATATTGAATTTCAGTTGTTTAATTTAAAACAAATTAATTTTAAAACCCGAATTTACAAAAATTAATTCTTTATGTTAATCCCAATCCGGTTTAATAATCATTTTGAGAAATTTTAAACCATGAAGATTATTGAAGAGTTAAGATTTTTTTCAGGATCAATAAAATTGATTTAAAGGGTTTACTTAATGATTTTACCTTAATAAAACTTAAAAAATCTAAGCTTATTTTACCTTATATATTCAACTCTTTTTGCGTTTTAAAATCTATTTTTCAGCAGTCTTTGCTTTCAGATAATTGTAAGTTTCTATTTGAGAACGGCATTCTTTCTCGTCATTGCTGATGTATTCGTTGCTGAGTTTTTTATCTAAAATTCTCGCTTTTACATTATCTCTTAACTGAATATCAAGAATGTCTTTCAGTTCTTTTTTAAGATTTTTATCGGTGATTTTTGCTGCGGCTTCTATTCTGTAATCCAAATTTCTGTTCATCCAGTCGGCGGACGAAATGTACATATCTTCCGAGCCTTTATTATAGAAATACATTACTCTTGCATGTTCCAGATATTCATCTACAATACTAATTGCCTTAATTTTCTGTTTAAAATCTTTCTGATTAATAGCACAATAAATTCCCCTTACAATCACTCTGATAACTACGCCTGCTTCTGCTGCCTCGTACATTTTAAGAATAAGACCACGGTCGCTCACAGAATTTGCCTTGATGATCATTTCAGCTTTGCGCCCTGCTTTTGCCTCTTCAATTTCTTTGTCGATATGATTAACAATTTTTTCTCTCATAAATTGAGGACAGATCATGAGGTTTTTACAGGTTTTTAAAACAGCAAGATAATCTTCTTTAGGCTTTTTTAAAACTGTGAAAACTTTATTGATATCAGCCATAACACCTCTGTCGGAAGTCATCAAAAGGTGATCACCATAGATTCTTGCCGTTTTTTCGTTGAAGTTTCCGGTGCTGATAAATCCGTACTGAACGGTCTTATTATGGACTCTTTTTTTGATGACACACAACTTAGCATGAACTTTTTTGTCGGGAAGCCCAATCAAAACAGTGATGCCTTCCGGTTCCAGCATTTCTTTCCACATCAGGTTTGATTCTTCATCAAATCTTGCCTGAAGTTCGAGCATTACGGTTACATCTTTTCCGTTTCTTGCGGCATAGATCAATGCATTGATGATTTTCGAGCTGCTTGCCAAACGGTAAGCCGTAATCTGGATCGATTTCACATCAGGATCCATCGCTGCTTCACGCAAAAGATCGATTACAGGCGTATAAGTGTGATATGGAAAGCTTAATAAAACATCCTGTTTCAGAATTACATCAGTCACTCTTTCACCATGTTCAAATGAAGGATGGGTAAATGAGGTTCTTTCGACAGGTTTTTTATAGTATTCAAAAACATCCGGGAAATCCATAAAATGTTTAAAATTATGAATTTTTCCACCGGGAATAATACTGTCTTTCTTGCTTAAATTTAATTTTCGGATCAACAATTCGAGCAAAGCTTTATCCATATCTTTGTCAAAAACAAAGCGGGTAGGTTTTCCTTTTCTTCTGTTTTTGAGACCTTTCTCTATTTTTTCTGCAAAGTTGGTTCGAATGTCGTTATCGATATCCATTTCTGCGTCTTTGGTCACTTTAAAAGCATTGGCGGAAAATTCGTCGTATCCGAAATAAGAGAAAATATGCGGAAGATTGAATGTAATAACATCCTCTAAAAGCATGACATTTTTTTCTTCTAGATCTTCTGTTGGCAGCAAAACAAATCTTCCTACAAAACGAGAGGGAATCTCAATAATTGCATAATTGCTGTGATATTGCCAGTCTTTTTTTCTCATGGCCACACCTAAGTACAAACTTTTGTCTCTGTAGTAAGGCATTGGAGTGTTTTCATGAAGTAAAATAGGAATCACATTAGATTCTACTACTTCATCAAAATATTGACGTACAAAATCTTTTTGACGGGCTGTAAGATTTTTTGAAGTTTTAATGAAAACTTTCTGCTCTGCCATTTCAACCTGAATTTTTTTCCAGGTTTTATCAAAATCTGCCTGTTGGGTGATGACAATTTCATTAATCCTCTGAAGAATTTTTGAAGGCGGCTGATAGAACGATTCTGCAATTACTTTTTCCTTAAAATCCATGGCACGCTTAAGACCTGCCACACGTACACGGAAAAATTCATCTAAATTATTGGAGAAAATCCCTAAAAAACGAATTCTCAGATGAAGCGGAACATTTTCGTCCATTGCTTCTTGCAAAACTCTTTCATTAAACGCCAACCAGGTAATATCTCTGGGATTAAAATGTACTGACATATTTTTAATTCAATTCTCCAAATTTAAAATATTTAAAAAGTACTTCAATATTAAATTTTGGAAAAATTCAGCATTAGAAAGGTTTTTTAATTAATAAAAGCATCTTTTTTGCCTGTATTTTTAGTTTAATGACAATCTATTATCAGTCAATATAATACCTACAGTTGTCATACATTTTTAAAAATTAAGTTATCCTAGAACGAGATTTATTTATCATTTTGATCTCCCCAGCACAAATGTCACATCAAGTCAGTAATTTATTTATTTAAGTTTGTCACGATCTTTAGATTTAATTTTCGGTACTTATTAGCACAAATTAATTGAAGTATATACCTGCTTTGAGCGAAATAATGTCAATTTGTCACAAAATTTCTAATGGTATAGATATTGAGAAAGTGAGAGTGTAATTAAATTTAAAAATTAAAAAAATATAGATATTATGAGTAAAATAATCGGAATTGACTTAGGTACTACCAACTCTTGCGTTGCAGTAATGGAAGGTAAAGATGCTGTAGTGATCCCAAATGCAGAAGGTAAAAGAACAACGCCTTCTATTGTAGCATTTACAGAAGATGGTGAAAGAAAAGTAGGTGATCCTGCAAAAAGACAGGCTGTTACCAACCCTACAAAAACCGTATATTCAATCAAAAGATTCATAGGAACTCATTTTAAAGATGATGCTTCTGAAGTTTCAAGAGTTCCTTACGGTGTTGTAAGCGGGCCAAACGATACAGTAAAAGTAAAAATCGACGATAGAGAATATACTCCACAGGAAATTTCTGCAATGATTCTTCAGAAAATGAAGAAAACGGCTGAAGATTATCTTGGACAGGAAGTAACAAGAGCAGTAATTACTGTTCCGGCTTACTTTAACGATGCTCAGAGACAAGCTACAAAAGAAGCTGGTGAAATCGCTGGTCTTACTGTAGAAAGAATCATCAACGAGCCTACAGCAGCTGCTTTGGCTTACGGTATGGATAAATCTCACAAAGATCAAAAAATTGCAGTTTACGATTTAGGTGGTGGTACTTTTGACGTTTCTATCCTTGATTTAGGAGACGGAGTTTTCGAAGTATTGTCTACAAATGGTGATACACATTTAGGTGGTGATGACTTTGATGATGTTATTATCAACTGGATGGCAGACGAATTTAAAGCTGAAGAAGGTGTAGATCTTAAAGGTGACGCAATCGCTTTACAGAGATTAAAAGAAGCAGCTGAAAAAGCAAAAATCGAATTATCTTCTTCTCCTCAAACTGAAATCAACCTTCCTTATATTACAGCTACAGCTACAGGTCCTAAACACTTGGTGAAGCCTTTAACTAAAGCTAAATTCGAGCAGTTATCTGCTGATTTGGTAAGACGTTCTATGGAGCCTTGTAAAAAAGCACTTTCTGATGCAGGTCTTTCTATCAGCGATATCGACGAAGTGATCTTGGTAGGTGGTTCTACAAGAATCCCGATCATTCAGGAAGAAGTTGAAAAATTCTTCGGTAAAAAACCTTCAAAAGGTGTTAACCCGGATGAGGTTGTAGCAATTGGTGCAGCTATTCAGGGTGGAGTTCTTACAGGAGATGTGAAAGACGTTCTTTTATTAGACGTTACACCACTTTCTTTAGGAATCGAAACGATGGGTTCTGTTTTTACTAAATTAATTGAATCAAACACTACGATCCCAACTAAAAAATCTGAAGTATTCTCAACAGCTTCTGACAATCAGCCTGCTGTAAGCATCAGAGTAGGACAGGGTGAAAGACCAATGTTCAACGATAACAAAGAGATCGGTAGATTTGATTTAACAGATATTCCACCGGCACAAAGAGGAGTTCCACAAATCGAAGTAACTTTCGATATCGATGCCAACGGTATCTTGAGCGTTTCTGCTAAAGATAAAGGAACAGGAAAAGAGCAGTCTATCAAAATTCAGGCATCTTCAGGTCTTTCTGAAGAGGAAATTGAAAGAATGAAAAAAGAAGCTCAGGAAAATTCTGCAGCTGACTTGAAGAGAAAAGAAGAAGTTGAAATTTTCAATAAAGCTGACGGATTAATCTTCCAGACTGAAAAGCAATTGAAAGAATTTGGTGATAAATTGTCTGCTGACAAAAAAGCAGCAATCGAAACAGCACATACAGATTTGAAAGCAGCTTTCGAAGCTAAAAACGGCGATGATGTAAAAGCTAAAACCGAAGCTTTGGATGCAGCATGGATGGCAGCTTCAGAAGAAATGTACGCAGCAGGACAGCAAGGTCAAGGTGCTGATGCAGGACAGTCTCAAGGAAATGCAAACGGAGCGGAAGACGTTCAGGATGCAGACTTTGAAGAAGTGAAATAAACTCATCGAGTAAGTAATAATGAAATCCCCAAGCGTAAGCTTGGGGATTTTTTTGTTTCTAATTTAAGCATATTGAAATTCATTAATTATTACCGAAAGATTATTATACTATTTAATGTATTGAAAGTAAATGGTTTACTGGTGTAGACGAGAGGTGAGAAATTAAGCAGGTAACAGCAGGATAGCAAAAATTGATGATAAGTATACTTTTAGGGAAATAAAAATATGAGAAATATCATGTCTGTACTTATTTCTTTTCTCATGTTTCATTTTAAAGAAAGTTTTAAAGTAATTATAAAATCACCAATCACAGAATGAAGAAGTCCATAGTAACTATGGGTATTTTACTAAGTACCTCAGGTTTTATCTTCGCACAGGAAAAACAAGCAGCCAATACGGCAAAGTCACAGGATAGTATACAAAATCCTAAAAATAAAACAAAAGATATTGAGGAGGTCGTCATTATTGCTTACGGCACACAAAAAAAAGGAGAGGTCACGGGTTCTGTTGGTAGGGTAAGTGCAGAAAGTTTTAAAGACCGTCCTATAGCGAGAGTAGATCAGGCTTTAACGGGACAAATTGCCGGAGTGAAAACACGCGCCACATCAGGAAAACCCGGCGAACCGCTGGAAATCAGAGTTCGTGGTACAGCTTCAATTTCAGCAAGTAATTCTCCCCTCTACGTGATCGATGGAATGGTAGCAGATGATATGGCAAATGTTTCGCCAGACGATGTGCAATCGATTGAAGTACTAAAAGACGCCGCTTCTACGGCAATGTACGGTTCCAGAGGTTCTAACGGTATTGTTATTGTCACTACAAAGAAAGGAATATCCGGAAAACCTTCATTTTCATTTTCTCAATACTATGGCGTCCAGACAATTGAAAAAAAGTTGGATATCATGACGAGTTCAGAGTGGATAGATTACGCCACTGAATCAATCAACAAAAGATGGGTCGCTTTGGCTCCGGGAAATTCTGCATCAGACAGTTATGCGGTAAGAGCTAACTATTTAAATTTAGCAAATACAACAAACTATAATTTAGCTAATGTCAATTATATGATTGATCCTCGCTGGGGAACAGATCAGGTTGCTTACATAGACTGGCAGGATGCTTTTTACCGTCCTGCAGCAATTCAAAATTACCAGCTTTCAGTACGTGGAGGAAGTAAAGATGTGAAATATGCAATCTCTGCTTCGTATTTTGATCAGGAAGGTTTGGCTCTTAATACAGGATTCAACAGGTATAATCTGAGTGCAGTAGTCGATATTAATATTTCAGATAAATGGAAGGCAGGAATTGCCTTAAGGCCAAGTTATTCACAAAGTTACGGAGCAGCAGTAGACGGAAAAGACAATGAAGCTCACAAAATGCTCTCAATGGTTCCTGTTGCAGAATTGTCGGCCGGTCTCTATACCAATTTTTGGAAAAATGACCGGTACAGATGGGCAAGTTCTTCGCAAAGCTCAATTGGTGTTTTAGAAAATACAACCAACAATACCAACGAATTCAGGTTATTATCTAGTCTTTATATGTCTTATGATATTTTGCCGGGTTTAAATTTTAAAATTTCCGGAGGCGCAACCAATAATTTTAATCTCAACAATAGCTATACACCGACATTTAATTTAATCACAAACATTCCTGGACAGGTAAGTATTGCCAGTCGCCGAACTGTAAATTATAACAGATATTTAGGAGAAGCCTTATTAAATTATAAAAAGACTTTCGGAAATCACAGTATTGCTGCTCTTGCGGGTTATAGCGCAGAAAATTACAGAACGACTAGCCAGTACAACCGAAACAAGGGTTTCCCGAATGATGATTTAAAAACATTTAATTTCACGCAGTCTGCATCGGTTTTAAATTCAGAATATACCGTTTCAGAATGGATGTTGGTGTCGATGTTCGGCCGTGTAAATTACGATTATAAAAAGAAATATATGCTGTTCGCAAGTATTCGTAGAGATGGTTCGTCCAGATTTGGATGGAATAATCTTTGGGGAACATTTGCAGCATTCGGAAGTGCCTGGAAGATCGATGAAGAAGAATTTTTACAGGATAAAACGTGGCTTAGCAATTTAAAGCTAAGATACAGCTGGGGTGAAAACGGAAATAATAACATTGGAGATTACAGGGCTTTTGGTACACTTTCGGGTGGTAATTATTCTTTCGGTGGCAATTTATCGAATGGTTTAATTCCAAACACCATCGCAAATCCTAATCTGACTTGGGAAAAAACCCAGTCTTCAGATTTTGGTTTTGAATTAGGCTTATTCAACAGAATTGATTTCACAGCAGATTACTATATCAAAAAAACCAACGATCTTCTTTTGCAACAGCCAATTCCTTTTGCTACAGGTTACAATATCATGTGGAAAAATGTAGGGTCGGTTCAGAATACTGGTTTGGAATTAGATTTAAGTACAAAAAATTTAACAGGTGCTTTCAGATGGAACACTTCGGCGAATATTGCATTTAATAATAATAAAGTACTGCAATTGGGTTCTGATAATGCGCCAATTTACACAGGTTTCTCTAGCTCAACAAATATTATCAAAGTAGGAGAAGAGCTCAATTCTTTTTATCTTTATGAAGCGATAGGAGTGCTTTCTACTGCAGATCTCACCAATACTGGTGTTGCTAAAACGGCTGGAGCAATTGCGGGAGATGTAAAATATAAAGATTTTAACGGCGACGGTAAGATTACCGAAGACGACCGTCACATTATCGGAAGTCCTACACCAGACTATTATTGGGGTTTTACAAATACTTTTTCTTATAAAGGTTTTGATCTTTCTGTATTTTTTCAGGGTCAGAAAGGAGGTTATAGCTATGCATTGTTAGGACGGGCAATCGACCGTACCAGTATGGGAACCACTACCAATGTAATGGGGAACTGGGCAAATCGCTGGCGTTCTGATGAAAATCCGGGAGACGGAAGAACACCGAGATTAGACGGAACCACAGGTAGTCTTCTAGACACGAGATGGTTGTATGATGCAACGTATATTCAGTTGAAAAACGTGACGTTGGGCTACAATTTTGAACAGGAATTAGTCAATAAACTAAAAATTTCTAACCTGAGAGTGTATGTCAGTTTAGAAAATGTCTGGAGAAAAGATCACTATTACGGTGGTTACAATCCGGAATCTGTGCAGTCAGATGGTACCGATTATGGTGCATATCCGAACGCAAAAGTGTATATGATGGGCTTAAACTTTAACTTTTAAATTAAAAAAAATGAAAATTTCAATAATAAATAAATCCTTTTTACAAGTCAATATGAAATCGCTTGCTAAAGCATTGGTTTGTGGTAGTATGATGCTCGGAATGGTCAGTTGTGAAGATGATCTGATGCTGGAACCCGAAAATAATATTACCCAAAACTCTTTTTATACCACAGAATTACAAATTCAGCAAGCTTTGTCGGGAGTTTATTCTGCGATGGTGAATGCTTCATCGCGAGGAGGTTATGATGTTAATTTTTATTTATTGGCGTCAGAAGTTCGATCAAATAATTTCAATGCAATTTCGCAAAACGGAAATAGAGATTATTATGCGATCAACCGCTTTCAGGATACGTCTTCGACTGACGAAATGGAAATTCTTTGGGAAGATGCTTATCAGCAGATTGCTTATGCAAATATGTTATTGTCAAGAATTGATGCAGTACCATTTGCAGATCCCGCAACCAGAGAGCAATACCGTTCAGAAGCGCGTTTCCTAAGATCTTATGCCTATTTTGAGTTGATGCGTACTTTTGGAAAAGTTCCGTTAATTGATAAACCGGTAAGTCCGGATGAAGCCTCAAAAATACCGAGAACAGATTTGGTAACGCTCTATAACTTCATCACCTCAGAAATTGAAGCCTCTGTCGCTGGTTTAAAAAACACTTACGATGCCGCAAACAAAGGTAGAATTACAAAATCAGCGGCTCACGCAATGTTGGGAAGAATTTATCTTACAGGATCGGGGTTTCCGCTCCATAACAGTTCGTATTCGGCAAAAGCAAAAGAGCATCTGTCTGCAGTGATTCAGGGAGAAGGTCAGTCTGTAACATTTGCAGCTAATTATGCAGATTTATTTAAAAGTGCCAACGATAATAAATTCCACATTTTTGAAATTCAGCATATTAGTGGCGGCTTATCACAAGGTTCTTACTTGCCAAGTTATGTTTCGCCAAACTTTGGGAGCGCAGATCCTTACTACAATGCGCAAGGCAGTTTGTACAGTTCCGCTGAACTGGGAGTTTCTCAGTCATTGATAGACAGTTATGAACCAGGAGATTTGAGATTACCTTTAACGATCAAGACAAGTTTTATCGCAACAAACGGACAACCCGATCAGGCGAAATTTTTCGTGAAATTCCGTGAAAAAGGAGTTGTTTTAACCAACCGATATGACTGGCCAATCAACTTTCCTATCATAAGATATGCAGATGTTTTGTTGATGTACGCAGAGATATTAAATAATGAGGGATCTACAAATGCTGCGGTTTTTTATCTTAACAGAATCCGTCAGAGAGCAGGTCTTGCTCCTGTTTCCGCTTCAATATCAGCTGCTGATTTTACCACTGCTCTAAGAAAAGAAAGAAGAGTAGAATTTGCCGGTGAAGGTGTTTATTGGCACGATTTAGTTCGCTGGAATACAGGAGTTGCAGTTATTAATCAGGCTGCTGCACAGCTCAACTATAATTTTACGATTACAACGAATGATTATTTATATCAGGTTCCACTATCTCAAATTCAGGTGGCAGGATATGATCAGAATCCTTAAAATTTTTTTAATTAAATATGAAATCCCTTTGCTTTTGTAAAGGGATTTTTTTTATTTAAATTCTTGAAGTAGTTGGTATTTGTAATTTTTCGTCTATCCAATTTTTTTGAATTTCTTCATAAGATTCTATTCTTTGTGGAATGAAGAGTTTATCTATTTTATCAAATTCAACAATCAAATTTTCAAACGGTGTAATATCTAAATTTTCGTAATAAACCATTTCATCTTTAGAATAAAAATCCGATAAAGATTGATTTTTAATTAATTTTTTAGTGTTTTGGTAATTGTTGTAATTAATTATTTGCGAAAAGATCTGAGCTCTGATGTTACTGAGTGCCATATCTTGCTTAGATATGACATGGCCAATCTTGGTTTCATACTCGAGTGGAAATTCAGAATAATATCGATATAATTTGATTATTCTATGGTCTTTTCGTGCCACTAAAACTGAAACTGAATTTATTCTAACAAATGTACTTCCATTTAATGCTAAATAGAATAGTTCATCATTCGTTGCAATATCAGAAACTTTACTAAACATTTTGTATAAGTTGGAATATCCTTCTTCATCATACTTTTCAGTAAGTATAATTTTGAAATATTGATGATCAATTGGCTCGACAACTTTTTTTATTTTATTACTGATTTGTGCGGAATAGAATAATGTCTGAAGTAATAGTATTAGAATAATTTTAAATTTAGATCCCATAATTTAATTTTGTTTTAAATATATATTTTATTTAATTAAAAATCGTATCATCAATTTAAATCTAACCGACAAAAAATTTAGCAAAGAAATATCAAAAAAAATCTCAATATTTGGCAAAATAAAACGACAGCGCCCAAACTAAAAGCCTGGGCGCTGTCTATTGCAAAATTTAATTCTTCTTAAACATGATCTCATCCAGTCGGGTCTGGTTAAGATAGATCTGCTGAAACTCAATCGGCATATACTGATAAAGGATATTCCATTGCTGAGTGTCGGTGTGCTTTTTCAAGCTTCCGAAAGATCTGATAAATAGATTTTCGATGATGTGCTTTACGTTGAAAGTTCCGTTTTTGTAAAGCCATTCCATCATTTTGATGTTTCTGTTGACGATATTGATTTTAGATTCCTGTAAAAGAACTTTCAGATAATCGACTGTCGATTGAATGATTGCAGGAAAATTATTCTGTGCAGAAAGCTGTGCGATCTCGTTCTGAATTGTTGGATAAAAAATTTTCAAATGCTCAATTGCCTGAGTCTCATTAATAGTATCCGCTGCAAAATTCTTCATTGTTTAAATATTTTAAAAACATTCAAGCAGTAGCCAAAAGCGTACCAAAATCACGTTGAAATTCAAAATTAACAGACTTGTTTAGTTTTTAAATTTAACCTTAAAATTTGCTTTAAATCCTTTAATGATCAACGATACAAAGCTTTCTGATGAAAATGCAAATTTGTAAGTGTTTGATTATTAAATCAATTGATTTTGATTAATAGTAGAAAAAGATTGACGACTGTTAAAACTCATAATGATGTTCAAAGATATAATCTGTTGCTTAAAATTTATGCAATTACAAATGTCTTTTCGACAATAATCGGATCAATGAGAAAGTGATTGATTAGAATTTGCTTTTGAGTTACCTTTTCACGAAAAAAAATATTTTGTCCTTTTTAAGTCAGAGATTAATATATTTGCAGTCCACAAAAAATCAAAGATGTTTTCAAAAATTGCAGTACACAGGGTAGGAAATAAAATCAATGGAGAATCTCTCTTGCTTTCTCAGGAAGAGCTTGAGCTGGATGAAGGAACGGTTGAAATGCTGGAGAATTATTTTTTAGGTTCGTTCAAAACAGAAGAGACTTATCAATTTTATAGCGATTCTTATTTGGTTAACAATCCTGTTTACAGTTCTGTGTCGGAAATTTTTGAAGATAAGGCTAAATTTCTTTGGGAATCTGAAAATCTGGCAAAACATCTTTTTGAAGCTGCCGAAAACCCAAGAGTTCAGGGTGGCGAATTGTTTGTTGTTTATTTTGAAGACGAAAGAGAAGGCGATGAAAAAGTAGATAAAATCGGAATTTTTAAAACTGAAAAGAGAGAATCTTTCCTAAAGATTTTTCCTAAAAATGAATCGTTTGAGATTGATAAAGATCAGGGAATCAGTCTTTCAAAAATCGACAAAGCTGCACTAATCTACAACAGCAGTAAAGAAAGCGGATACGTTTTGTCGGTTGTTGATAACAATAAAAACGGCGATATGTATTACTGGTTTGAGGATTTTCTTAAAGTTAAACAGCGCGATGACGAGTATTTTCATACACAGGAAGCTCTGATGGTTTACAAAGATTATATCATTAAACAACTTCCGCAGGAATTTGAGGTTTCAAAGGCGGATCAGGCAGATTTTCTGAATCAGTCGATCAATTTTTTTAAGGAAAAAGAAGAATTTAAGCTTGATGATTTTGCAGCTGAGGTTTTGAAAGATGAGCATGTGATTGAAAGTTTTAATAATTATAAAACCGATTACGAACAGGAAATGCAGATCAATATTGCTGAAGAATTTCCAATAAGTGAAGCTGCTGTAAAAAAAACACAGAGACATTTTAAAAGCATCATTAAATTAGATAAAAACTTCCATATTTACATTCATGGTGACCGTAAAATGCTGGAGCAAGGGCAGGATGAAAAAGGCAAATATTACATGCTTTATTTTGATAAGGAAGTGTAAAAAGCGCCTTAGAATAACGTAATACAAAGATGTAATTAGTGAATTATTTTTACTGATGATAGATGTATAATCATTTATCAGTCGAAAATAATATTTCATAAGGATATAATTTCACAATATTGTTAAGGAAAGAATAAAAAAATATAATTTTTATTAATTCTATATACAAATCTCATTACACCTACCACAAAGTAATTTTTAGGAGGAAAAATGATTAACTTTGATCTCTTTAAGTGTTATCTATGAATTTTGTTGAATGTCATGAGGAGCCCATCCAAATACCGGGTTACATACAAAGTTTTGGTTATCTGATTGGCATTGATGCAGAAGATCAAACCATTGCTTTTTTCAGTGAAAATATTACGGATATTTTTAATACTGAAAATTCTGAAGCTTTTTTTGGAAAGAAAATGACAGACTTTCCGGAGCTTTTCCATAGCGTAATGGCATCGGATATCTACGAATCGCTGGAAAATCTTACCCGAAGAGATAACGAAACTTATTTTGACAAAATATTTATCCAAGGTAAAGAATATCATTTTTCTGTCTTTAGAAGTCAGGATCATATTTTCTTCGAATTCGAAGCCGTGGTAGCAAATCCTAATAAAAGAATTACCAACAAGTACGACAATTTCTATATAATTGATAACCAAAAAGAAATTTGGGATCAGCTTCTGGGTACACTTTTCAATATCATCAATTATGACCGCATAATGGTCTATAAATTCATGGAAGATGGTTCTGGTAAGGTAATTGCAGAAAAAACAAACGCGAATATAGAAAGCTACCTCGGTCTCCATTATCCTGAATCTGACATCCCAAGACAGGCCCGGGAACTTTATAAGAAAAAGCGAAAAAGAATCTTCAGTAATGTGCATTCTGAACCCGTGAAAATTCTGAGTAAAACTCTGCAAAGCATCGATCTTACATTTGCATCATTGCGTGCAATGTCACCAATTCATGGTCAGTACATCAAAAATTCAGGAGCTTCGTCAAGTTTCAGTATATCAATTATCATAGATGATCAGCTTTGGGGTCTGGTGACTTGTCAGAATTCTGAGCCTAAGCATATTGATCTTGAAGATCGTGTGCAGGCGGGCATTTTTACCGTTTTGGCATCTAACGCTTATTCATCATTTAAGTCAAAAAAAGAGCTCGAATATCGTTTGGATTTAAGCTTAAAAGCATCTCAGCTGAAGTCTGAATTTTTAAAGCATAATACTTTGTTTGAATCGTTGGTAGAAAACAAATCTGCCATCAGAAATCTGCCTGATGCAGACGGTTTAGCTGTGGTTTCAGAAAATTATATTGTCACAGATGGTACTGCCCCTGATCATGCAACAATTCAAAAAATTGTAGATTGGGCATACCAGAATACAGAAGAAATGTTATTTATCAGCCGTAGTTTTCTCAAAGATTTTGGTGAAGAACTTGGTCTGGACGAGACGGTAGGCGGAATCGTAATTTATTTTGTTGAAAAAAGTAAAAACGAATTGCTGATCTGGTTTAGAAAAGAGTTTGATGAACATATCAACTGGGCCGGAAACCCTGAAAAGAAAATCGGTGTGTTTTCGCAAAACGGAGAAGAGAAAAGTATCGTTTCACCACGAACTTCTTTTGAAGTTTTTAAAGAAGATATTAAAGGAAATTCAAAAAGATGGAGCAGCAGAAACGAAATTGCCGTGCAAGCTGTACGCGATGTAATTCTGGAAACTTCACACAAACAATATATTACGATTAAAAGGCTCAATGAGCAGCTTAAAAAGGTCAACGAAGAACTCGACAGTTTTTCGTACACCATTTCGCATGATCTCGGGACACCATTGACGGTGATGAAACTCAACGCTCAGATGTTGCTGAAAAGTCTTTCGGAAACTTCAGATAAAAACAAACATAAGATCAGCTCGATTATTGACGAGATCGACAATATGGCAGAGATGATGCATGATGTTCTGCAGCTAAGCCGTGCTAAACACAGTGAAATTGAGCTTGAAAACTTAGAAACGAAGCAAACTATTGAAAAGATTACAGAGAATGCCAAACTGACTTTCGACAGTTTGAGCAGCAAAGTTGTTATCAAAGACTGCCCGAATGTTTTGGCTGATAAAACTTTAATGCATCAGGTTTTTCTCAATATCATCAACAACGCCATAAAATATTCTTCTAAACAGGATCAGCCAACTGTACTTATTGAAGGCTCTGAAGAAGGCGATCAGATCATCTACAGAATCACCGACAACGGTATAGGAATTCCTGAAACTGAGAAGCACAGAATGTTTAAAATTTTCAACAGGATGGATAATGCCAGAAAGTTTAAAGGAAACGGAATTGGTCTTTCCATCGTTCATCGTATTATGAACAGAATCGGTGGAAATGTAGATTATGAAAGCACCAATAACGGAACTTGTTTTATTTTGACGTTCCAAAACCCTAAATTTGTGAAACTTTAAAATAAATAAGATTATGGTGTCGGAATATCTAAAACAGAATACAGCTGAGTTTCATGATGCTGCAGAAAAATTATTTAGTTCTCAAAAAATTTTCAATAAAACTTTTACTTTAGAAGATTATAAAAAAATCATCAATACCAATTATTTGATGCTTCTTCACAGTGAAAACAAAATATTTAGTACTCTTTCTGATAAATTTTCTGACAAACTTCATTTAAATAAAAGAGCAAAACTTCCTTTAATAGAGAAAGATCTGGCAAGTTTAGCTTTAAAAAACCAAACAGCTTCTCATGATTTTGAAGTAAACAATGAAAACGAAGCTTTGGGAGCAATGTATGTCATTGAAGGCTCTACTCTGGGCGGAAATGTCATTGCAAAACAGCTTTCAAAAACTGAAGGTTTTGATGATGTGACGTTTAATTTTTTTGGATGTTATCAGGAAAATACAGGTGTAATGTGGAAGAACTTTAAAGAAGTTTTGGATAATGAAGTTGCTGAAGAAAATTACAGCGAAGTATTATCCGGAGCTAAGAAATTATATACATTTTTACTAAGCGTTAATTAATTTTCTTAAATAATAATTAAAATTCCCGAAAGATTGCTCAATTTTTCGGGAATTTGTACATTTGGGAAGCAAAAATTAAACTAACAAAATAAAAATATTATGAATCTGTAAAGTTCCATAATACCATTAAAAACAATAAATAAAAATATTATGAAAGTAACTGTAGTAGGTGCAGGCGCTGTAGGAGCAAGTTGTGCAGAATACATCGCAATGAAAGACTTCTGTTCGGAAGTAGTTTTGGTAGATATCAAAGAAGGTTTTGCTGAAGGAAAAGCAATGGACTTGATGCAGACTGCATCTCTAAACGGTTTTGATACAAAAATTACCGGTACGACAGGAGATTACAGCAAAACAGCAGGTTCTCATGTAGCAGTAATCACGTCAGGAATCCCAAGAAAACCGGGAATGACGAGAGAAGAATTAATCGGTATCAATGCGGGAATCGTAAAAGAAGTTACTGAAAATTTAGTAAAAAATTCTCCTGAAGTTATCATCATCGTGGTTTCTAACCCAATGGATACGATGGCTTATCTGGTACACAAAACTTCTGGTCTTCCTAAGCACAAGATCATCGGAATGGGTGGTGCTTTAGATTCTGCAAGATTCAAATACAGATTGGCTGAGGCGTTGGAAGCTCCAATTTCAGACGTAGACGGTATGGTAATCGCTGCTCACAGTGATACAGGAATGTTGCCTTTATTAAGCAAAGCAACAAGAAACGGAGTTCCTGTAACGGAGTTTCTTGATGATGCAAAACAAAAATATGTAATTGAAGAAACTAAAGTGGGTGGTGCTACATTAACAAAATTATTGGGTACTTCAGCATGGTACGCTCCGGGTGCAGCAGTTTCTGTAATGGTTCAGGCAATTGCTTGTGACCAAAAGAAAATGATCCCTTGTTCATTAATGCTTGATGGAGAATATGGCGAAAGCGATATCTGCTTAGGTGTTCCTGCAATTATCGGTAAAAATGGTGTTGAAAGCATCGTAAACATCACATTAACAGCTGACGAACAGTTGAAATTTGCTGAAGCTGCAAAAGCAGTAAGAGAAGTGAATGGTGATTTGAAGTTTTAATTTATTTTAAACTTTATATAAATGAAAACCGTCCCGAAATTTCGGGACGGTTTTTTTATTAGAGTTGTGAGCATTCTGTAATTAAACTATGTCATGTTTTTCATTGTGACCTTTATGCTGAACAGAAATTTTTCCTCCCACGGAACATTGACAAGTGCTTTCATCTGTAAGGATTTTATAATTGTTGATCACATCTTTTTCTGTGGTTTTCTCCCATTTTATTACAGCAGGATTACATTTGCTTTTAGTAATAGCACAAACCCCAAAATTTGGGATATTGGTTTCGGCTCGTTTGTCCTGTTCTGTGGCAACCAATTTATCCTCTGCTTTGCTGAATGTTTGGCTGGTTACTTTTAGCTGACTTAGTTTTGCTCCTTTGTCGCAGAGTAGCAATGCTTTTTCTGTGAGTTTTTGTGGCATATTATAACTTTTTCCTAAAAATAAACGGTCTACCCAAGATAAAGTTTTGTAAAACTCATCCCACTCTGTTTTTGTGTAGTATCTACCTTCATATGTTTGATAAATGTTTTTGTTAGCTTTTAGTTCTGATTGGGAAGCGTAGGCAGTGCCAAGTTCGCGTTTATGATATGTACCTTTTTCTTCGGGATTGGCAAGTAGGGATGTATTTCTTTTTTTCTCAGATTGTACCACCGAATCTTCTTTTTCACCTATTCTTTTGTTGGATAATATTTTCCCTGTTTTACCATCCAGAACAATTTCTGTATATATTTGAATATATTCTCTGCCTACGATTTTACCATCTTGCATCATACTTTGTTCTCTTTCTGAAAAATTATATTCTAATACCCAGACATTTTTTCCTTCTCGGATTTCTTTTCTTATGGTATTGTTTGACCCTGGATTTAATACTGTGTATTCGCCTTGTGGAAAAACAACATTATTTAGGTCTTGATATCTGCGAATGTCTTTTTGGGTTTCTGCGAACTTTATAACATTTTCCAAAGTAAAATCATAACCTTCGTCATAGTCGGTTTCTTTTATAAGTTTCCCATTTTCGTCAAACTCATACCAAATGCCCATTTGAAAAGTATCTTGATTGAAAGAAATACCTTTATTACGAATGTTGCCATTGGGATAATATCCTTTATAAATTAGATAATAACTATCCTTAATAATTTCATTAAATGAGGAGCCAGATTTAGCTACAATCACTTCAAGAAAATTTCCATTTGGTAAAGTTTCTCTTCCCTCTCTTTGATTAGGGTTTATTTTTTCAAAAGACTTATTTATTAGATATTGATAGAGGTTCATATTCTTTTTTTTAGTGATGGTTTTATTTGTAGCATGCTTTTGTTTTCCTTTTTGTGCGTTGCAGTTATTAATGGATAATATACAAACACAGATTAATATTATATTTTTCATAATTGATTTTTTTAATGAATATTATTATTTGCTTTTACCCATTGCCAATGCCATGTATATTTTCTTGCATGCCCACTATAGCTCATAATATTTAACGTGGCTAGAAGAAGATCTGCATGAGCATGATGGTATATAAATTTTTTGTCAATTGCTACATTTTCATTAAATACGTAAGGAACATAATTTATTCCATCAAACATTCATTTGCTATTGTCTATCCCAATATATAAGCATGATTATCACGAGGAGATTCAATTGAGTGAGAGGTTTGTGGAGTAAGATTATCCAGTCGTATTATGTTTGCATCAGGGTGTGTGTGATATAATCCTAGAGCATGCTGCGGTTCGTCTGCTAATGTGGTACTGTTTTTTCCAGAGGCGAAATTAGAATTGATAATTTATTCATAGTATTATTTTAATGATTTATCCCCAATATCCTTTCTTCTTCTTTGGTGTATTGTCAGTGCCTTTCTCAAAATCATCGGCTAAAAAAGGACTTTTGTATCCTTGGTTATCAGTTCTTGGTTCTTGCCTCTGATTTTTGGGTGTATAAGGTCTCCCTGTTCTTTTGCAGTAGGCTTCATATTTTTTTTCTTCAAAAACTATCCATTCTGCTTGATTGTAGTCTTTGCCTTGATAAGATTTATAAATCATTGCAGATTTTTCCTTCTCTTCCTTTATATCATACAAAGTTTCTACGGAATCATTATGCTTTCCGTTGATGCAGATTACTTTTTGTATCTCTCCCGAATTTCCGTCTAACTGAATTACGATTCTTGCACCAAACTTCTCTTCGTATTTTCCTCTATAATTGACATTATAAAAACTTTCTTTTGTTTTTTCATCTATAAATCTTTCAATAAATGTATAATCAGAAAATAAATCAATATTATTTTCTTGACAGAATTTTATCACATCTTGAGGGGTAATTTTAAAATTCTTATCCGTATCATCTTCTTTTATCAATTTACCTAAATCATCGAACTTATATTTTATGCCTACGGCTCCGCCACCATTTCTAAAATTAACCCATTTTTCTTGGATAATACCTTTTAAATTAAATTCTTTATGAATTGTAAAGAGTGAACTTTTGAGCGTAGAATTTGACATGAACCATCCTCCTTCATCACCGGCAGACTCTTCTGTTTTTGTTCCATTTTCAGTTTCATAAGTTTTTCCCAAGCCATCTTCATTATTTTGGTAAAATTTTTTAATATCAAAGTATTCTGTCTTGGAACTGACTAGTTTTTTATAATCGTATTCGTTATTCATTGTATTATGCTTTACTGGTTGTGGTTTATCTAATATTTTGCTGTCAGGCTTTTTATCCTGTGAATTACAGGAAATTATGAACAATAAGGAAATTATATAAATTATTCTTTTCATTATTTAATCAATTTTTGTAAGTGTAATAGTATCGCCTTTTTTGGAAATAGAATAATCGGTTTCTTCTCCATTTTTATATGCTGTTGGTCTTTTATCTTCTCCTGAATATGTTAGAGAATCAGCAGAAATCGTTATTTTATTAGTATCATAAAGTATAAATTTTCCATTAACATCAATAAAATAATCATTTCCACAAGGTGCAAAATTTCCGCTACCAAAACTATCATTCAAAAAACTTGTTGATATTCCTGCCGATTTGAAGTAATGGTTTCTATTATCTCGCCATAAATTTATTTTTAAAATATCATTTTCGCTTCCAAGTACTACATCGGAAAGAAATCTATGATTAAGAATGTCTTGCTGATATTGGTTTTTAACATTAGTATTTCTTTCTTTTTTAGTGCAAGAAATAAATAATATGGCCAATATTAAATAAATTATATTTTTCATAATTAATCTTTTTCTCCCGCTCTACCCTGTAAAGTTTTCCATTGCCAATGATAAGTACTTATTACAGTAATGGGAACTGGGGCAATATCTGAATAATCCATAATGTTATCTGTTTTTTCAAACTCAAAAGTAAAATTACTATTATTGTCAAAACTATGATATAAGCCCATTGAATGAAAAACCTCATGGGCAAGGGTACTGTCAGCAAAACCAGAAGAATAAACCAATATTGTTTTTATTTTAGAATCTTTCATTGTTCTTCCAATTCCTGCTACAGCTCCCTCCCAATTTCCACTACTATTTAAATGCCCATTACTTTCATCAATAAAATAGACCTTATAAATATTCTGATATTTTGTACCGTATTGTTTGTACAATTCCTCATTTAAGAACTTATAAATCTTATCTTCAGTACCATCATAAATCCACTTGTCTGAACCTCCTGTTGGGCTATTTATAGGAGTAACTATTCTGTTAAAATTAGTCTTTCGATTATGTCTTTGCTTTGTAACAGGATTTACGTCCAGGCTTAAATCTAAAGTTAATGTTTTTTCAAAATGAGGATTTACCAAAGCCTGATTCATATATTTTTTTAATTCAGATTCTCTTCCTGAAGGTTGTCCTGTTCTTTTACTATTTCCAATATTTGTCGAAACTTGAATAAAAACAATCCTTGCTTTATATCGGTTTTTATTCTTTGCAACTTTCAGCTTGCCAGCCAAAGACAATTCTTCTTTTCCCTGTGCATCTTTATATGTTGCAATCACTTTAATGGGCTGGTCTTTAGCAAATTCTTTCAAACAGATAATAGTTACTTCTATTTCGTGTTTACCAACTGCCAAAGGAAAAGGCTTATGAGTAATGCTAAATAATGTATCGTCATACTCCAATTGCAATTTTTCAGGCTTCTTTTTAACCTCAACAATTACCCTAAGTGTCGCTATCGTGTTTTTATAAGTGGATGTAAGTTCCGTTGGCACAACTTTTCCATTGGGTTGTTTTATGTTCTTAACAATTATTTTGGGATAAAGACTTAGCCAAGGCACACAATAATTCAAATTAATTTTTTTTCCTTTTTTCGTTTTTACAGTATAATTATGTGGATTAAATAAAGACATCAGCTTAACAAATTCATTTTTATCTTTTGTCATAATTCCTCCTCGTGAAGCATAAGCACCATTATACTTCCCCATTATATTCCCATAATAAACATCACCAGGTATTTTAGTATCGCCAACACGTATCCAGTCAAAACCATAACCTTTACCATTCCAGTCGTCTTTTGGTCTAAAACTAACTAAGCATCTTTCATCTACATAGACAGGAACCATTTTGTAATTCTGAGGCATGTTATTTTGGCTTGTTCCATTCTTGCCTTTTACATCAATCGTCCCTTTGGAATTAACCGTTGCTATTTCATCCGAGTGCATAAATAATTTCTGTGTTCCTGCTAAATTCGTTTCTTTAGCTTCAATTTTTATTTCGCCTTCTCCATTAATGAGAGTTTTAGGACTTTGAAGATGATAATTGTCTGCAATAAAATATTTTAAAATTGGGGTGTTCATCATCATTTGCACGCCAATGTTGTAGATAGCTTTTAAGCCTACCAGAAACGATACGTTTTGTCCCACATTGATATTGAAATTCTGCCCTACATTAATGCTTAAATCTTTAGGCACATTCAGCGTCGCATTTCCCTGTCCGTCAAAACATAAAAAATTTCCATCCGGAGTACTCTGCTTCCAGCTTCCTTCTGCATCATTGGCTAAACTTTCAATTCCGCTTCGGGTTCTTAGCGCTTTGATATCATTATTTGGTGTATGATACCCCGAAACTTCCGCTCCATTGTACAACGCTCCCAACATAAACGGTTTTTCGGCATTACCACTTTCAAAACCTACTAAAATCTCGTCACCTATTTCAGGTATTTTGTAATCGCCTCGTCCTGCTCCTGCGTACATTGTTGTTGTTCTTATCCAAGGTGTCATATGGTTTTTATCTTCCTGCCACGGAAACTGCACTTTTATTCTACCTGCTCCCATAGGATCATTATTATCTACAACTCTTGCAGGCTGCTCTTCACCTTTCGGTACGGCTTCGATGTCGATGTAGGGTGCGGCGTTGAATAAATCCGGGATGCCTACAAATTCGTTGTAATAGTCTCCCGGTTCATGAACGTGTCTTATTTCTATAATCCTGTACGTTTCCATCGCCCTTCCGTTGATGTCTGAAATTCTGGCTCTGCCTCCGATTTTCAGTTCAGGAGTTTTGCTTCTTCCTCGCACCTGCATCAGATTTTCGCGGCTTTCTTTTTCTAATCTCACGGCTTCTGCCAAATGTCCTTCCGACCAATTTTGGATTCCTGTATGGTTGAAGTGCATTTTGGGTTTCTTCCTGAATATTTTTTTGGACGCAATCACCGCAATGCTCTGAAACGGACTATCCTTAGATTCACTTCTTGCATTGCTGCTGTCTTTTTCTATTTTGCTTCCGCTTTGGGCATCGTAACCCGTGAAGGTAAAATCCTGAGCCTGCATCCGCATCTCAAATTCTATATCTATTAAATCTACATTTTCGCTTAGTTTGAGGATGGGTTGTACCGTGTTTCCGAAGACGAGTTTTTCTCCATCATAATAGAAATACTCTCCGTGCCGAATGGCTAACCTTTTTATAAACTGATAATCAGATTCTTTGTATTGTACGGCGTAGGGAAGCGGGTTTTTGTTGTATCCGTTCAGATGAATGGTTGAAATTTCCACCTTTGCTTCCTGTGGATATTCCTCAGTAACCTTTTTGATGATCTGCTCTAAGGTTTTGTCTTCAAAACTCTGACAGTCTTTACCGCTTTCAAGCAAAATACTTGGTGAATAACCTGTAATGTGAAGATCTCCGTAGCCTCCGCCTTCGTCTTTTTTGTTTCTTATTTCCGATGATGCCTCTGAAATAATGTCTGATCGTACCATAACGCCAATATGTGATGCCTATTTCTTTTCCCAGCAGGTGTTTAGAATTTTCCATTACATAGCCTTTGAATGTATCAAGAGCATCATCCGGAACGGTAATATAAAAAGTATCGTGGTCGTTAGTTTTCTGGCTGAGGTCTACGGTGTAGCTATTTTTTCTCAAAAAATCTTTTCCGTCGATGGTCAGAAGACAGTATACCAAAGGGTTGGTTTTGTCGTGAAGCCAGTCTTTAAATCTGCGGGAGGTACCGAAGACAGAGTCGAAATTTTCGATTTCCATAATGTTGTGTTTTTGTTGTATTAAATATAATTATTTATTTCATTGCTAATTATTTTATCAAGGTCAATGTAAATTTTAAGGATTTATATTTTGCGTTTTTTCCTGTATAGGCGCTATTTTGTTAGCGTGCAGTTTGGTGAGCATTTTTTTGATCGTGTATTCATCAGCTTTCTGTTCGCCCTCATAGATCAGTTTTCCGTCTTCACATATTTCCGAGATATAATTATAGAGGGCTTTATATAGCTCATTATTGACATCAATAGTTCCGGCTACACTCTTCATCATCTGTGACTGTTCATCGGCTTTGGCAGCAATCGAAATTTGTGCATCCTGCAATTCCTGTGGTAGAGTGCTTTTCATACCTTTTGTCTGCAAAGCTGTACTGTTACTGTTGACCAATGATACAAGATCTGCCAGTTTCGCAGAAACACCTTCAAAGTTTCTGTTCTTTACATCTTTCAAAACCTGAACGGTAAGCTTGGTAGGTATTTCGGCTCTTTCAATGCGGATTCTCAGGCTTTTTAAAGGTCTCTTTAAATTTTCACCCAACAGATATAGAGTCTGAGTAATTTGTTTTTGCTG
Organism: Chryseobacterium sp. CY350; assembly: GCF_027945075.1. Taxonomy (NCBI): domain Bacteria; kingdom Pseudomonadati; phylum Bacteroidota; class Flavobacteriia; order Flavobacteriales; family Weeksellaceae; genus Chryseobacterium; species Chryseobacterium wangxinyae. The sequence goes on along the minus strand of NZ_CP116034.1, from coordinate 1,685,960 downwards.
AACCAAAGCAGTATTGCTCGCTTCTTTTTGTTCTGTTTCAATAATCTTTGCCTGAAATGCGTCAAGATAAGCCTGGGTGTAATTATGATCTTCGTCTGCGAAATCTGCGAGATCTCTGCTGAAACTTGCCATTACATCTTTAGCTAATGGTAAATATTCTTCCTGTTTTATATACATAATAATAAATTTTAATTCACACAAACATAATAATTATTTTTATATGAATTTAATATTTTATGCTATACTATATATTAAATCATGATAATACATTTAAAATATTACCCGGTAATATCGATTTGGTTGCCTGTATGGTATAATTGTGTCGCGTACATACGCTAAAATGATTACCAGCAAACTGACAGCATTATGCACCTGAATAAATTGCTTTTTACATAGGTAGTAATACGATTGCGCGGATAGATTAATAACTTTATTTAGTTAGGAGAATGTTCACCACAGAAGATTGATTGCGTTTGTATATTACAGTTTTTCTTTTTGAATAGATATATGAAATATTTTATTTAAACTTACAATTAATTTAATATTCAAAACTCTGAAAACCCGTAAATTTGTGACCACAAAAAAAATTATTCAATGCTAAGGAAAATTACGATTGCTGCAGTTACTTTTATTTCTTTACTCACTGTAAATGCTCAAAAAAATAAAAAATCACAGTTAGAAAGGCCAAAACTTGTGGTAGGTTTGGTGATTGATCAGATGAGGTGGGATTATCTGTACCGTTTTTACGATAAGTACGGTGATGACGGTTTCAAAAGATTGCTGAACAAAGGTTTCTCATTTAATAATGTGATGATTCCTTATGTTCCTACAGTAACCGCAATAGGTCATACGACAATTTATACAGGATCTGTACCTTCTATTCATGGAATTGCAGGAAACGACTGGACAGATAAAGCAACCGGAAAAAACATCTATTGTACCGAAGACACAGACGTGAAAGGTGTAGGTACAAACGATAAAATCGGCGGTCATTCGCCAAAAAATCTCTGGAGTACAACGATTACCGATCAGCTGAGAATTGCAAGTAATTTTCAGTCTAAAGTAGTTGGAGTGTCATTAAAAGACAGGGCTTCAATTTTGCCGGCAGGTCATAATCCGACCGGAGCTTTTTGGTTTGATGAAACTAACGGGAATTTTGTAACAAGTTCTTACTACATGCAAAGTTTACCGGAGTGGGTGAATAGATTTAATGATCAGAAATTAGCAGAAAAACTGGTTGCCAACGGATGGAATACCTTGTTGCCGATAAGCCAATATACAGAAAGCACAAGAGATGATGTACCTTGGGAAAAACCTTTGGGAACAGCGAAAAATCCTACTTTTCCGTACAACAATCTTGCGGCAGATTTTGCGGTCAATAAAGGAGTTTTGAGAACTACACCTTTTGGAAATGCATATACTTTAAAATTTGCAGAAGCAGCAATTGATGGGTATCAGCTTGGTGCAGATCCTGTTACAGATTTTCTTGCCATCAATGTAGCATCTACAGATTACGTTGGCCACGCTTATGGGCCAAACGCAATTGAAGTGGAAGATACCTATTTAAGACTGGATGCTGAGTTGGCAAACTTCTTCAAAATGCTTGACAAAAAAGTAGGAGAGGGTGAATATCTGGTTTTTCTTTCAGCAGATCATGGCGGCGCTCATGCTGAAGGTTTCATGAAAGAAAATAAAATGATGACCGGATTTTTCGATGACGGTTTAGAAAAAAATCTAGGTGTAGAATTAGAAACAAAATATGCAGCAAGCAAATTAATTTTAGGAATAGACAATTATCAGATCTACCTTAATCATCAATTGATTACAGAAAAAAAACTTGATGAGAGTGCTATTAAAAAAAGCATCATCGAAAATTTAAATAAAGATCCGCGTGTTCTTTACGCTGTAGATCTGAAAGATGCAGCCAATGCGCCAATCCCGGAACCTATAAAAACCAGAGTAATCAATGGTTACAACTGGCAACGAAGCGGTGACATCCAAATCGTTTCTCACGACGGAATGCTTCCCAATTATGCAAAGAAAGGAACAACGCACAGTGTCTGGAATTCTTACGATGCTCATATTCCATTAATTTTTATGGGATGGAAAGTCGCCCACGGTGAAAGCAACGCTTCCCACTTTATGACAGATATTGCGCCTACACTTGCTCAATTTCTGAAAATTGAAAACCCAAGCGGAAATGTAGGACAACCACTAATGGAAGTTTTAGGAAAATAAATTAAATATCAGTTACAATAAACGCCGCTAAATTCTCATTTGCGGCGTTTATTATTTATATCCAAAGGATCTTATTCGGCAATTTCTTCATCATCCTCATCCTCAAACTGCTCAAGAAAATAGGTGAAAGTGAAGTCTTCCACTTCATCTTCTGCGTCTTCTAAAGTAGTTAACAGATCTTCAAAAATTTCAAGCTGATCAACACTCATATTAACAAATTCTAGGTGCAAAGGCATTTCCAGTTCGCCTGAAATAACATCCGAAAGTGCATCCAGATTATCCCCGAAATGCGCCGGAAGTTTTATTTTTTCTTTAAGCTGGGTGTAAAAATCTTCGTAATCTCCAAGGTCTGCGAAGTCGATGTATGTCGTGTTCATAGTTTATGTATCTAATAGTTGAGTTATTTTAATTAAAGTTCCAATGTTTATTTTTTAGAAATGTTTTACACTTTTCACTTACTGCTTTTCAAAACTCTTGTAATGATTTTTAGTTAAATAAACCTCCCCATTTTTGGTAAAAACAATTCTGTCGCCATTTCTGTTTCCACAATTGTAATTAACGTCAGCTTCACTGTAGTTTTCACCTTTTGGCAGCTTTCCTTCCCTGTTTCCAAAGTAATCTCCACCAATAGCTTTTCCAGGAAGAACTTCACACAGATTTCCTTGGGAAGGATTCCAACCTTGCTTTTTCGCTTCATTTTTAGTAACATAATAATCAGGAAGCTGATGATTTTGTTTTACATAGGCGATAACTGTTTTCTCTTTCGTGAGTTCATCAATTGTTTGGCTTCCAGATTGACTTTTATTAGCATTTGGAACATTTTCAGTTTCAAGCGGAGCTTTTTTATCAGCGATGAAATTATTATAAATATACATTAATGACATTCCGAAAAGAAGTCCCATGCATGCAAAAAGTAACGAACGAATTTTAGGATTCATAAATATAAAATTTAATGTAATAATATAACAATCTAGCAATGTAACAATCTTCAAGTATTGGTAAACTGTTACACTGATAAATAGTTACACTAATTAATTTCTCCATTCTTCCGGAATATCACAAACCGGAATCGGATTAATTTTATGCTGTGCAGCCTTATTCATTCTACTGAAAATCTTAAAGACTTCCAGATCTCTTCCACTGTAGTCTGATTCTGTTTTAGTTCCCCATTCTTTTTGAATTTTTTCCAACTCAGGATAGGTGGCGCCGATCTGCATTTCGTCGGTTCTTTCAGCGTCCCAAAGTCCGTCTGTAGGAATTGCTTCCTGAATGTTTTTAACTAAATTTAAAGCTCTTGCCAGTTCGTAAACTTCTGTTTTATAGAGGTCTGCGATAGGAGAGACGTCAACACCGCCGTCGCCGTATTTGGTGTAAAAGCCAATCCCGAAATCTTCCACCTTATTTCCGGTTCCACAGACCAAAAGACCGTTAATTTGTCCGTAATAATACAACGTCATCATTCGCAAACGCGATCTTGTATTGGCAAAAGCCAGTTTTTCGTTCGGAAATTCGTCATCGTGAACATCAAAAGTCTTGTATAATTCTTCAAAAGCCGGTGTAAGATTCACAGACATCGCTTCCACATTTGGGAATTTAGATTTTAAATCATTCATATGTTCCCATGCGCGATTTACCTGATCTTCTTTTTGCCGAATCGGCATTTCGATCAACAAAGTTTTTAAACCAGTCATTGCTGCCAAAGTAGAAACCACTCCCGAATCAACACCTCCCGAAACTCCCAGTACATAACCCTTTACTCCTGATTTTTCGGCATATTCTTTCAACCATTGTACAATATGATCTATTACTTTTTGTGTTTGCATTATATTTTTTATTTAAAATTCTCTTTTTTTAGTTCATACCAAAAGCAGGTGTCACCTTCATCAATGAATGTATCTTTTTCTTCAAAACCCAATTTTTTCAAAACATGATTGGATGCATCATTTTCAACATCTGCGTATGCGAAAACGTTGTTAAGTTTCATTTCATTAAATGCATAATTTAAAACTGCGATTGCAGTTTCCGTAGCATAGCCTTTTCCCCAATATTCAGGAGTAAAACGATATCCAAGATCGTAAATATTTTGATGATTATTGATTTCTTTAATCAGTTTTAAACCGCTCTAGCCAACCAGTTTTCCATCTTCTTTTCTAACGACTGCCCATCTTCCTATTCCGTTCTCAATATATTGATTTCTAATGCTTTCAATCATCTCTACACTTTGGCTGATTTCGGTCAAAGGTTTTATTCCCACGTATTTTACAACGTCAGGATTACTGTCCATAGCAAAAAAAGCTTCAGCATCTTCTTGAAGAATTTCTCTTAAGATCAGTCTTTCAGTTTCGAGATAAATTTTCATCTTTCGTGTGGAATTATTTTTTAATTTTTTACTATCATTCTTATAGCCACAAAAAAATCCTTTTTCAGCATAAGTTTATATTTATATCCTTATTTTTGTAAACTTAAATTTCATGTAAAAATAATGAAGATTTTTAGAATTGCCGCACTTTCATGCCTTTTAGTTTTAAGTTTAAACTCTTGTAAAAAAGAGCATGAAACAGATTGGAAGGTAGAGATAAAAAATCCTGCCGAAAAGGTGGAAATGATTGATATCTCAAAAGAGTTTTACGATCAGAATGTTCCTTTGGAGCAATTTACAGCAAAGTTTCCTTGGTTTCAGGGAACGGTTCCTGATGAAGATTTTGGTAAGAGAAGAACGGATGTTGAGCAAGTAAAAATCTACAAAGAGGCGATTGCGAAAATTGATCAGAAGAAATTACAAAACGAACTTCAGGATTTGTTTTCGCACATCAAGTTTTATTTTCCGCAATTTAAAAATCCAAAGGTTTTCCTTTTTTCATCGGCTTTACAGATGATTCAGGATCCTTTATTGTACGACGAGAAATCTAATTTTCTTTTTATAGATATTTCAGGTTTCATGGGTGATAAAAATGCTAATTATAAAGGGTTGGAATTGTATTTTCAGAAATCAATGAATCCCAGCAATATCATTCCGAAAGTATCCAGAATGTTTGCTGAAAACATCGTTCCATATTCAGGGGAAAGTCAGAAATTTATTGACATTATGATCTACAATGGTAAAATAATGATGTTGCAAGACGCGTTTTTGCCCGCAATTCCTGATTATCTGAAAATGGATTATACAAAAGAACAATATGACTGGGCAAAAGCAAACGAAGCCAATATTTACAATTATTTTGTTGAAAATAATCTGATTTTTGGTGATGATCACAGATTGGCAGAGCGTTTTATAGCTCCCGGACCGTTTTCGAAGTTTTATACAGAAATTGATAATAATTCGTCGCCAATGGTGGGGATCTTCACCGGATGGCAGATCTGCAGAGAATATTTTAAAAAGAAACCTGAGACTAAGTTGGTTGAATTCCTGAAAATGGATGCTACAAAAATCTTCAATGAAGCAGGTTACAAACCGAAATTAGAAGAATAATAAAGTTTAGAAAAATAGAAAAATGAGAAAGACTCAAATAACGATAGATGTAGAGCTGGATGAAAACCACATCCCCGAATTGATGACTTGGAATGCAGCAGACGGCGGAGTAGAAAAAGAGGAAACTAAAGCGGTAATGATTTCTGTGTGGGATGAAAAAACATCGGAAGCTTTAAGAATTGATCTTTGGACGAAAGATATGCCGGTCGATCAGATGAAAATGTTTATGCATCAGATTTTAGTTTCTATGGGAAATACCTACCAGAGAGCTACAGGAGAAGATGATGTTGCGGCATGGATTGAGGATATTGCTGAAGAATTTGCGGTGAAATCTGCAATTAAGATGTAAGATGTTTTTGTTGCAGGATTTCTTTAAATATGTACGACTTAAGAATAGAATAAGTCATATTTCTTTTTTTCTTGCTTTTATTTTAGACATCGTTTTTATTGTCATATTTAATTTGACTTCTTGTAAAATTGCATGGTTTATAGGGATTATCATTTTTTATATAGCTTTGATTCCTCTGCTTGAGAAATTATTTGCTCACAAATATTTTAAGGATAAAAGAAACATTATCAGTTATATTTTTTTCAGAGAATATTTTGGTGACAAGAAATATAATATTCACGACAATTTCACTAAAAAAGAAATTGAAGAGTTCATTAAAAACTTAGATTGTAAGGCCTTTATTTCAGAGAATAAAATTCCAACAGAATATTTTTCTGTGAAAAATGAAAGTTACAGTATCTTGAAATTTGAAAATGAACATCTTAAACATTACACCAGAATAATTCCTTGGGAAATTGTATCATGGAAATACTCCTTTCAAGATAATGAAGGAATTGAGGAGTTCTTAGAAATTCAATATGTAAACGAAAGTAATGAAACCATCACAGAAGAAATTATCACTGATAGAATAATGCAAAAAACTTCATTTCATCTCTTTTTACTATTTGTGATACATGATTTGAAGTACGGAAAAAGGCTTTCTCTTGACAGAGATTACCATGTAAAAAAAAGAAATTCTTTTAAATTTGATATATTTGGGTAGCTCTAAGAAAATAAAAATAAGTAGAAAAACAACTCAGGGAGTCGTAATTTGGAAGGATGTAAAAATATCCCTCTTCAATCACTAAACTTCCAACAAAAATATAAAACAATGAATTTTAATACAAAAGTAATACACGGAGGTCAGCATCACGAATCTGCAACAGGTTCTGTGAATGTACCTGTTTTTTTAACATCAACATTTGCTCAGAAAAGTCCGGGAGTTCATTCCGGGTACGAATATTCAAGAGCGGCAAATCCTACAAGACAGGCTTTAGAAGACTCTTTGGCAAGCATTGAAAACGGAGCGAGAGGTCTGGCTTTCGGTTCTGGATTAGCTGCAATCGATTGTGTTTTAAAATTATTAAATCCAGGCGACGAGGTGGTTGCTGTGGATGATTTATATGGCGGGACATACAGAATGTTCACCAGACTATTCGAAAAATATCAGTTGAAATTTATCTTTGTAAATTTTGATGATGCTTCAAAAATCAACGATGTCATTACAGACAAAACTAAGTTGATCTGGATTGAAACACCCACCAATCCTTTGATGAAATTGGTTGACATTAAAGCTGTTGTAGAAATTGCAAAAGGAAAAGATATTTTAGTTGCTGTAGATAATACATTTGCAACACCTTATCTTCAAAGACCTATCGATTTGGGAGCAGATATCGTAATGCATTCTGCCACCAAATATTTAGGTGGTCACTCAGACGTTATCGCCGGAGCTTTGATCGCAAAAGATGCTGAATTGGGCGAAAAACTACACTTTATTCAGTTTGCAAGCGGTGGAATTTTAGGTCCGCACGATTCTTATTTGGTTTTAAGAGGGATTAAAACTTTAGCATTAAGAGTTCAGAGACATTCTGAAAATGGAATGGCCGTTGCAAAATACCTGGAATCTCATCCTGCAGTTGCTCAAGTGATTTATCCGGGATTAGAATCTCATCCGCAATATGAACTGGCAAAATCTCAGATGAAAGATTTCGGGGGAATGGTTTCTTTCACCTTCAAATCGGGTAAAAAAGAAGATGCGATTAGATTCTTAGAGAAAGTAAAGGTTTTCACATTAGCGGAGTCTTTGGGTGGAGTAGAATCTCTGGCAAATCATCCTGCTTTGATGACTCACGCTTCAATTCCTGCTGAAAAACGTGCAGAATTGGGAATTACTGATGATTTGGTTCGTCTCAGCGTTGGAATCGAAGATGCAGAAGATTTGATTGCAGATTTAGAAAAAGCATTTTCTTAAAATAAAAATCACAAGCATCCGTTTTTACAGCGGATGTTTGTTTTTAATTAATTTTAAAATGAAAACTACAAGAAAAGCTACCATTCATGATTTACCTCAATTAGCCGAATTGTTTGATCAATACAGGGTTTTTTATCATAAAAATTCTGATATTCCGGCAGCGGAAAGATTTCTAAAAGAAAGAATCGAAAAGGTTGATTCTGAAATTTTTGTTGCTGAAAGTGAAGGTGATTTGGTTGGTTTTGTGCAATTGTATCCATTGTTTTCTTCCACAAGAATGAAGCGGTATTGGCTGTTGAATGATTTGTTTGTAAATGAAAATTACAGAGGCAGTGGTTTTTCAAAAGAATTAATTGAAGAAGCAAAAGAACTGGCAAAATCTACTAATGCAGCAGGAATTCTTCTCGAAACAGGAAAATCAAACGACATCGGAAACCAACTTTATCCAAGTTGTGGATTTGAGATTTACGATGAGGTGAATTTCTACGAATGGACGAATAGATAGTGTAACAATTTACCAATGTAATAGTTTACCAATTTTTTAATTGTTAAATTGCTAGACTGATCCATTGTTATATTAAAATGTTACTGATTACCAATTACTTATTATTCATATTAACATGACAGATTTCGAAAAATACATTCAAAGATATTTAGATCTAATTCCATCTGAAAATTGGTTGGAAGAATTGAAATTGGTTGGAGAGAAAACCGTTTCCTTATATTCTTATCTGACCGAAGAACAATCAAAGTTCGCTTATACAGAAGGAAAATGGACGTTGAAAGAAGTGCTTCTGCATTTATCAGACACAGAAAGAGTTTTTCAGTACCGGATTTTAGCTATTGCAAGAGGCGAAAAATCTGAATTGCCCGGTTTTGATGAAGAAAATTACGCTGCCAATTCTTTTGCGAATGATAGAAGTTTAGAATCATTATTGGAAGAATATCAACTCGTAAGAAAGTCTTCACAAATTCTGCTGGAAACTTTAAATCATTCAATTTTAAATAATGTTGGGAAAGCCAACGGAAATGAAATTTCTGTGGAAACGATTTGTCAATTGATTGTTGGACATAATATTCATCATTTGAATGTGGTTGAGGAGAGATATTTACCGGAATTGTAAATTACTATTTTTTAAAGATTATATTTATCAATAGGAACGGGCTTTAGCCCGTTTTTCATTTAAAAAAATCAATTGGCTTTAGCCAAAACTTAAAAATTATTACTTTTGGTAAAAGAACACAAATGCCTTTCATTAAAATTTTTATTCATATTGTATTTTCTACGACCAATCGAATTCCATTTTTAAACACACTCGATTTACGAGTAAAATTTTGGAAGCATATTAAAGAAAACGCTTCGGAAAAAGGAATTTTTATTGATATGATTAACGGTTATTCAGAACATTGTCACTGTCTAATTTCTTTAAGCTCCAATCAGAATATTGAAAAAATTGTTCAATTGATAAAGGGAGAATCTTCACATTGGATCAATAAAAATTATTTAACAAATAAAAAATTTTCTTGGCAAGATGAATACTTTGCGGTTTCAGTTTCAGAATCAATGATAGACAGTGTGAGAAATTATATTAAAAATCAGGAAAAGCATCACCAAAAGAAAACATTTGCTGAGGAATATCAGGAGTTTATTGAAAAATACGATTTTAAAATGTAAGTTTTGGCTAAAGCCAAATGAATGCTTAATTTTGAAGACGGGCTAAAGCCCGCCCCTATTAAATCATGGAAAACATCATCAACATATTAAAATCCGGTGGCACAATCCTTTATCCAACAGACACCATCTGGGGAATCGGCTGTGACGCAACCAATATAGATGCCATCAACAAAATCTTTGACATCAAGAAGCGTGAAAAAAATAAATCGATGATTATTTTGGTGGAAAATGAAAAGCGATTACAGGATTTGGTTGACGTTCCGGAAATGGCTTGGGAAATCATGGATCTGAGCGAAAAACCGGTAACATTGGTTTATCAAAACCCAAGAGGTTTACCGAAAGAATTGCTTGCAGAAGACGGCAGCATCGGAATTCGCCTTGTAAAAGATCTGTATTGCAAAAAACTAATTACAAAATTGAATAAACCTTTGGTTTCGACATCAGCCAATTTCAGTGGCGATAAAAGTCCGTTGAAGTTTTCTGATATTTCCCAAGAAATCATTGATTTGGTAGATTTTGCGGTGGAAGAAGACAGAGAAAAAGTTTCGCAATACTCTGGTTCTTCGGTGATCAAAATTTGGAGTGACAATAGAATAAAAGTCCTGCGAGAATAAAAGTTTAGAATTAATTATCTTTGCAAAAGTACATCGCCATTAAGAAGTGGGAAATTCAATTTTTTAAGCTGAAATCCGATTTCTTAGTGGTTTTACATTAGATAAAGATTCGCAAATGTGAAAGTATTGTAAATCTAATATCTAACCTCTAATATCTAACCTCTTTTATAAAATGTTCATCAACCTCAATCAAAATAAAAATCTAAAACTTTTCAAAATAATTTCTGAAGTTGCAGCAGCAAATAATCAGTCGGTCTATATCGTTGGCGGGTTTGTGCGGGATCTTCTGATGAAAAGAGAAGCTTCTACAGATATTGATTTTGTTACCGAACAGAGCGGAATTGAACTTGCACAAAATGTTGGTCAGGAAATCGATCCCAAGATGAAAGTTTCGGTTTTTAAAACCTACGGAACGGCGATGATCAGATATAAAGATCTCGAACTGGAATTCGTAGGCGCAAGAAAAGAAAGCTATACCGAAGACAGCAGAAAACCGGAAGTGGAAGGCGGAACGATTGAAGACGACCAGAAAAGAAGAGATTTTACGATCAATGCAATGGCAATTTCTCTTAATAAAAACAATTTCGGCGAACTGATTGATCCTTTTGACGGAATAGGTGATTTAGGAAAAGGTATTTTGAGAACACCTCTGGAACCTGCACAAACGTATTCAGATGATCCTTTGAGGATGATGAGAGCGGTTCGTTTTGCTTCAACTTTAAATTTTACGATTGAAGAAAATTCTTTTAACGCAATCAGGCAGGAAGCAGAAAGAATCAAAATTGTTTCAATGGAAAGGATTATGGTTGAATTTAATAAAATCATGCTTTCAAAAAAACCTTCGGTCGGACTTCAGTTAATGGAAGAGACGGGCTTAATGAAACTCATCATCCCTGAACTGATAGAGCTGAAAGGAGTAGAAGAAGTAGAAGGACAAACGCATAAAGATAATTTTTATCATACTTTGGAAGTGGTCGATAATATATCAGAAAATACGGATAATCTATGGCTTCGCTGGTCTGCCTTACTTCATGACATCGGAAAAGCTCCGACCAAAAAATTTGTAGAAGGAATGGGCTGGTCATTCCATGGTCACGAGTTTTTGGGTTCAAAAATGGTAAAAACATTATTTCACAAATTGAAATTACCGTTGAATGCCGATATGAAATATGTTCAGAAAATGGTGAAACTTTCTTCGCGTCCTATCGCTTTGATTACAGATGATGCTTCTGATTCTGCTTTAAGAAGATTGCTTTTTGATGCCGGAGAAGATATGGAAGATCTTTTTACGCTCTGCAAAGCCGATATTACCACCAAAAATTCCAGAAAACAGGAGAAATTCAAGAAAAATTTTGAATATGTTGCGGTAAAAATAAAAGAGGTTGAAGAGAAAGATCAGGTGAGAAATTTTCAGCCGCCTATTTCCGGGGAAGAAATTATGGCGCTATTTAATTTAAAACCTGGAAGAGAAATCGGAATTTTAAAGGAGAAAGTAAAAGAAGCAATTCTAGAAGGAGAAATCGCTAATGAAAAAGAAGAAGCAAGGAGTTTTGTGATTGCTGAAGCTGAAAAACTGGGATTAACACTTGCTTAAAATGTTTTTTGGAACATTTGATTATATCATTTTGGTAATTATTTTCATCTTCAATTTTGGAGTTTGGAAATACAAAATAATTAAAAATCGTAATTGGAAATTGTACCTGATTATGTTTTTTGTTTTTCGGATTTATCATTCCATTTTTTTCAGTGGGTTTTGAGATCAATAAAGTCACGAAAGGTGAAACGGATGTTGATAGCTTCACTCTGCTGTACACTTTTTTCAGATTTCCGACATGGTGGTTTATTGGAGTTTTAGAAATAATATTTTTAAGATATAATTTGAAGAAGAAGTATAAAAAAATCCGGCAGTTTCAAAGAAACTGCCGGATTTTTTTATCTTAATCGAAAGAATATTAGTTTTTATAAAAACCGTTTGTAGCAATTCCTGTTGTTAGAGTTTTCAACAAATTGCCGCTGGTATTGTAAATATACACTTTGCTGTCTCCTGTGAAACTGGCATCAGAAGAATAGATTTTTCCGTCAATTACATTAAATCCGTATAAAGTTCCGGGAGATGTCACGATCGGAGTTGTAGGAGTTGTTGTAGAATTCAGATCCATTGAATAGATTTTATTGCTGCTGTCATGGAAGTAGAATTTATTGGCATCAATTCTCAATTTCTGAGCCTGTCCGAGAGTAAGAGTTTTTGTTGTGAACGTTCCATTTGCAGTATTCACTTTGTAAATGTAAGATGCTGTATTGCTTGAAGCAAGTACATAAGCGTCACCATTGTAAGAGATAAGATCTCTAATGATACCGTTGCTTGGAAGTGTGATCGTAGTAGCAACAGTGTTCGTTGTAGGATTCACTATTGTTAATGAGTAACCTGTCGGAAGTTCACCAAAAGGTGCTACCGTTTGGTAGGTAATACCGTCTGTCTGTACCACGATTTTTCCGTTTGCTTCTACAACTTTTTCAGCAGCTCTCGGGAAGTTGATGCTTGTTACAAAAGAGTTGTTAGAAGTATTGTAAACATTTAATCTCATTACATCGAAGAAATTATTATTCGTCACAAAATACTGAGATCCCGAAAATGCAATGTATCTCGGGTTATCAAGATTCGCAGTAACTGTAGTTTGTTTTTTAAAGTTGTAACGGTTTACGATGTCAATTTTATTAGGAACATTAGAGACCAAATAAGCATTTTCACCGTTGAAACCTACTGATTGGAGAACATTTCCCAAAATAGCCTCATTGTTGTTTTTACCGTAGATTTTATTTTCGAAGATAGATAAATCATTACTCACAAAAGAAACTTCGGATGTTGGAGTAGAATATCCACCTTCATTAGTAATTAAAATTCCATTTTCGTAAGCCTCGCTTTTAGTTGATTCCATAAAGTCGTCATCATTACATGCCACATTAAAAAGTAGCGCCGATGCGAATAAAAAAGGTAAGATTTTCTTGAAGTTCATATTGTATAGTTTAAAAATTTATATTAAAATTGATACTGTAATTTCTTTTTGGTAAAGGATAGTAAGCCATTGTTTCATAGATTTCGTCAAAAATATTATTGACTTTAAAACCGATAGTGTATTTTTTTAAAATTGTACCAGAAATTCCAGCATTCACAACAAAATACGGTTGCAGTGCTTCAGATTTTTTTTCGTTACTGTCTGTATATGTGAGTCCGTTGTACATTCCCTGAATATAAAACCTCACAAAACGGTAATTGTAATCTGCATTTACGAAAACCTTGTGAAGAGGAACATACATCAATTGCTTGTTGATTTCCAGATCTTTAGATTTTGTAAAAATGTAACCCGCATTCAGTTTAAAATAATGCTGATTGATTTGTTTCTGATAAGTCAATTGAGATTCCAGACCATAAGATTCCACCTGATTAGTATTGAACGGTGCCCAATATCCCATCGGAGTACTCATCCACCGAAGCATATCTTTTATCCTGATGTAATATGGACTCATGGTCAGTTTAAAATCACCGACTTTAAACTCATGATTCATATCTGCCTGAACAGAAGTTTCCGGTTTAAGATTCGGATTTCCGCCCGGTTGCCAGTAAAGGTCATTAAATGAGGGAAATCTGAAATTTTTTGAGAGGTTTAAATTCACTTGATACCAATTTGCTGCTTTCCATTTCCCTGAAAATGAATATAATACAGGAGAATCAAATCCTTCCACGAAATCTTTCTTTATTCCTGCCTCAAAGCTAATATTGGATGAAGTGATATATCGTAATAAACCCGCTATTGAAGCTATATTTCTTACTTCGTCTCCAATTCCTGAAGTTCCGATTCCTTCTGCATGATTTTGCTGAAACTCTCCGATGATATTCACATTCCATTTTGGAGTAATGAAATAATTGAAATCATTTTTTACAATGTAGTTTTTTCCTACACCGCCACTTGTTCTCGGTTGATTGAGATTAGCAAAATATTGGAAATTTTCTTCCGTGTAGGCAGCTCTAAGGATATTATTAAACTTAGATTTTTTCCAGTCCCATGAAAGCAAGCTTCTGAAATTCTGAGTTTCATATCTCGTCGAAGTCTGACTTTCAAAAAATATCGGATAATGCTGATTGCCATCAAAGGTCTCCGAGATCCATGAGATCTGGTGATAAGGCGCAATTTTATAGGCTGCCGCAATATTGATGTTTGATTTGTAATATTTTCCGTTCTTGTTGATATAATTTCGGGATTCCGGAACTTCATATTCATTTTGACTGATCGCGTGACTTCCTGTAGCTTTAAAACTAAATTTTTCATTGCTGTAAGAAGCTTTCAGAAAATTATTAAAAGTTCCGAATGATGCAATTTCAGAATTTAATGAGCCGTGAAAACCTTGATTAAAGCTTAAATCATTATTTAAATGTATACTTCCTCCAATCGCACCGCTTCCGTAAATTACACTTCCGCCGCCCGGTTTTATTTCCATCTGGTCATAGCCAAAAAGTGCAATATTATTTACATCTCCCTGTCCTAAAAACTGAGAATTGATATTGATTCCGTTCCACACAAAAGCGGTTTGTTGCGCTGTAGTTCCCCGAAATGATGGTGAAGAAACTGCACCACGGCCATTTTCTTTAATGTAAACAGGCGATTGAAAACGTAAAACTTCAGAAAGATTAGAAGAGTTTTTCTGAATGTCGGCTGGATTTAAAGTGGTAATCTTGTGAAAAAGTTTTACCTTATTCATTTGATTATCAAAAATATATACAGTATCAATGCTTTTCCCCTGACCGAAGTAAAGAGACAGATTGCATACGGCAAAAGCGAAGACTAAAGATCTTTTTATACCCATATTATGAATGCTTTTCCTCCGAAAGCAATGACTAATTTGTTTAAATATTGGCAGGTCTCCTGACTTTCGCTTTTCTACACCTTCCCGCGTTGGCAGTGGTTTTTTGTAGAAATTTTTTTTACGATTTACAGTTGCGGGGACAGCTTGGGATTTTCGCCCAATTCCCTATTAATTCCAATAATTTGGAAACCAAAATTTTTGCAAATATAGGCTTTTAAAAAGAAATATAAAATTCCAAATAAAGGATCTGATGTTTTATTAATAATACGAATCCTTTTTCAGTAATTTCACTTTTATCTCAATCTAAGATTTCTAAATCTTCATAATAAAATGTTGAATCTGGATTATAAAAAAGTCGAATCAAAATAAAACGGAAGCAAATCTTTAATAGAATTTACTTTAAAAACTTCTTCATTTAAATTTGAAAAATAAACATCAATATTTTCGTTCTGTTTCGTTTCGTATTCCATTAAACTTTGGCGACAGGCTCCGCACGGTGGAATTGGAGGCGTATTTTCTGAGAATTCTCTAGGCCCGCCGATAATAAAAATTTTGTTGATTTTCTGATCCGGAAAGTTAGCGCCAATCCAGAATATAGCCGCTCGCTCGGCACATAATCCGGATGGGAAAGCTGCATTTTCCTGATTATTTCCTGTGAAAATCTCCCCGTTATCTAAAAGAATGGCACATCCCACCAAAAAATTCGAATAGGGTGCATACGCTTTCTCGCGTGCTGTTTTTGCTTTATCGAAGAGTTTTTTCTCAATATCATTCAGTTCGCTGCTGCTTTTAAAATGCTCGTAGTTTATATTTATGTCTTTTTTCATTGATTTCGTCAAAAGGGTGATAAATGTAGACCTTTTTATGGAAGCTGGCAATATCTTTGTTACAGTAGTAAATTTGTAATTTTAAACTTTAAAAATAATTCAATGTTATACACTCCGATAAAATTTAGAAATGTAGAACTTGCCAACCGATGGGTAATGTCGCCAATGTGCATGTATTCTTGCGAAAACGGTCTTGCCAATGATTTTCATCATGTACATTACGGAAGTCGCGCTCAGGGCGGAACGGGTTTGATCATCGTAGAAGCAACAGGAGTAGAACCTCGTGGCAGAATTACCAATCACTGTATGGGAATCTGGAATGATGAACAGGCCGAAAAACTTCAGAAAATTGTGGAATTTGTTCACAAAAATTCAGATTCGAAAATAGGAATTCAGTTGGCTCATGCAGGAAGAAAAGGTTCGACCTGGGAAAATAAACAGATTTCTCTGGAAGAAGGTTGGGAAACTGTAGCACCAAGCCCGATTCCGTATCATCCTAGTGAAAGAATTCCGCATGTACTGTCTGTAGAAGAAATCAAAGATTTAATTAAAAATTTTAAGGACGCTGCAAAAAGAGCGGTCGCTGCCGGTTTTGATGTTATCGAAATTCATGGCGCACACGGATATCTTGTGCATCAGTTTTTGTCTCCCCTTTCAAATATCAGAACCGACGAGTATGGTGGAAGTTTTGAAAACAGAAGTAGATTTTTGATGGAGATTGTAGATGCAGTAAATGAAGAACTGAATGAAAATGTAGCCCTTTTTGTAAGAATTTCCGGGACCGAATATGCTGAAAATGGCTGGGATATTGAAGACAGCGTAAAGTTGGCAAAGGAATTAAAAAATCATTCTGTAGACTTAATAGACGTTTCCAGCGGTGGTAATATTCACGGCGCGAAAATTTCTGTTTATGAAGGATATCAGGTTCCTTTTTCTTCAGATGTCAGAAATCAGGCTGATGTAAAAACAGGAGCTGTAGGTTTAATTACTAAAGTAGAACAGGCCGAAGAGATTCTTGAAAAAGGTGATGCCGATTTGATTTTTATAGCGAGAGAAATTTTGAGAAATCCGTATATTGCAGTTCAGGGATCTTTTGAGATGAATGAAGATAATTTTTTTCCGCATCAATACCTTAGAGCGAAAATTTCTTCTTAATTTTAGCAAAATCAAAATACAGAATATAATATGAAGATTGAAGACTTTATGCTGCCCTGTCCTACAAAAAAATTCTTAGGAATAGAATGTTTCGGATGTGGCACTCAGAGAGCAATCGTATTGGTTTTTGAGGGGAAATTTACAGAAGCTTTTCATATGTTTCCGGCGGTCTACACTTTACTCCTGTTTTTTGGTTTTGTGATCATCAATTTTATCGACAGAAAAAGAAGTTACGGTCAGGTGTTAATATTTTTAGCAATAATTAACTCACTAATCATGGTATTTTCTTATTTTTATAAACATTTTTTTTAAATCAAAATATTAAACATTAAAAAATCAGAAATTATGAATCAACAAAAATTACCTAATGCCACTGCGGTACTCGTTTTAGGAATTGTTTCAATCGTCTCATGCTGTTGTTACGGTATTCCGGGACTTATCACCGGGATTATCGGTCTTGTACTTTATAAGAAAGACAATGATCTGTATCAGCAAAACCCAACTTTGTATTCAGACTACAATAATTTGAAAACTGGTAGAATATTAAGTATTATTGGTATCGTATTGAGCGTACTGTATATTTTATATCTAATATTTGCGATTGCATTTATAGGATTTGATGCGCTTTCAGATCCGGAATTAATGCAGGAAAGAATCAGAGATCTGCAAAATTAATTTTTCTAATCTCACAATATTGAAAACCGCAGCAGTGCGGTTTTTTTTATTTTTATAAAATTTTCATTTGGGTTATTTCGCCATTTTTCAGTTTAAATTTTTACTTGAAAGTATCTTTCCTAAATTTTCCCAAATAGCAATAAATTATCTTAAAATTTTCAAATATCTGTGATTTTTAATATGTCGAAATCCACGGAATCGCCTTTGTGTAAATGATTTTTTGCTTTTTAAAAGTACGTGTAGTAGAACTACTACACAAAGTCGTAGTTCTACTACAAAATGTAAATTAAAAGAGAAAACACTTTTCTCAGCCGATCTTTGGCTCTATCTTCGCTATAGATAAAACATCAAATCACAAAATATTAACTGTTTAAAATTTACAAAATCATGGCAGACAATTCAAGAGGAATCTTAAAATTCAACGGTAGCGAAGGGCAAAAATTATTAAAGCTGAATTACAGCGTATCAAGATCTACAGACGTTTCAGGACGAGTAGCATCAGACCCTTCGAACGCAATCATTAAGCTTACAATTGAGGCTACAGAAAAATCTGAAATCTTGGAAAGCTTGCTGAATGGTAAATATAAACCAACTTCTGGTGAAATTACTTTCAACAAATCTCACGAAGAAGGTACGCTCATTACATTAAACTGGGAAAACGGATATGTAATTCAGCATGAGGTAGATTTTGATGCAGTAGATCAAAATTCTATGCTGATCAGCTTTATCGTAAGTGCAGAAACAATCAACTACGGTAATTCTGAATACAAAGGAATCTGGCCGGGAGTTTAAAGACGTATTTAGTTACATTAAAATTAATAATAGCTTACTTGTAAAAAAGTAGGCTATTTTTTTCTCCTATTCTTTATTAAAGTTATTGCCGATATGGAGGTCAATATCATAAAAATTTAAATATTTTTCATTTGTAAGGGAATTTGGTGTAATATCTGCTACCATAAATTTTAAATTATTAATCACAAATTAAAACACATCTATGTTTCAGGATCACAAGCCGACCCAATTTTCAGAACCGGATTATTCAGATAATTTTGGTTCAGATTTAAGTGAAATTCAGAATAACATTCCGACTGAAATGGTTGATGAAAGAATTCAGAAAGCAAATCAAAAAATTGCCGGCGCAAAGTCCTATTCAGATACCGTTCAGGATCATTCAGATAAATTTTTGAGCCAGAATCTACAATCTAATAATTCGTTGCTGACTGAAAACAAAGTCTGGTCAAAACAGCCAACATCCAAAATACATAATGCACTCTCAATTTCTGCAAGTCAGATTTTGGGAATTAACAGAGTGGTGAAACTCGATTTATTCGTTGAAGGGAAGCAGATTACACATTTTAAACATTTTAGCCTCAATCAAAGTACGGTAAGACATCACAAATTTAGCATTACTCTCGCTCATGATTCGCTGGGCTCCGCAGAAAACCATAATCTTGAAGAAGCTCAAAATTTTTTGGGAAAAAGACTGACGGTTGTTTTTAAATATAAAGACATCACTGAAGGTCCTGAAAGGAACTTTGTAGGTGTGATCACAGAAGTAGGCTTTAGTCAGGAAAAAGGAAGTCTCGGAAATATTGTTTTAAACGGATTCAGTCCGACTATTTTATTAGATGCAGCACCGCATATTCAGAGTTTTGGAGGATCGCAGGAGATTAGCTTAAACAGTATTGCTGACCGGGTGATCAAAGAAGGTTTGGGAAACAGCAAATTTGATTTCCGCGTAGATGCGCAGCATGGAAATGTATCATACAGCTGTCAGTACGAGGAAACTCACTATAACTATCTTGCAAGAATTGCGGAAGCTTACGGCGAGCAGTTTTTCTATGATGGTGAGGTTTTGCACTTTGGCAAACTTCCGCCGCAGGAAAAACCTGTAAAACTCACATACGGCAGCAGTGTAAATGATGTAAAAATAATGATGAAAGCTCAGCATGTAAACCCTAGTTTTTACGGTTACAACAGCAGTAGAAATGAGAAGCTGACGACTGGGAGTTCAAAAATTAATCATACTTCAGATATTGCTAAAAGAGCTTACGAAATTTCAGAAAAAACTTTTACAACACCATCTTTAAGGGTGGCTCCTATTAAAGCATCATCTTTTATGGATGTTGATGCATCTCAAAAAGGAACAGCCGGAAGCAAAGCCTCACAAGTCTTTGTGACTTCCGGGGTGACTACGGTTCCGTTTTTATATCCGGGATGTGCGGCCGATATAGAAATGAGACAGCAAGATACCAACCAAACTTCATACTTTACCAAACTATTGATTACCGAAGTTAATCATGAAGTAGACGCCAGAGGATATTACACAGGAAATTTTGAGGCTATTGCTGCAGATTGCGGTTACATACCGCGACCGGAATTTGAAGTACCAAAAGCTGATCCGCAATTTGGAAAAGTTACAGATAATACAGATCCTCTCAATCAAGGTAGAGTAAAGGTGCAGTTTGACTGGCAAACCGGTCAGGATACATCAGAATTTATCAGAGTAATGACTCCTGATGCGGGCAGCAGTGAGAAGGTGAGTAAAAATCGTGGTTTCATGGCTATTCCTGAAGTTGATGATCAGGTTATTATTAATTTTGTGCATCAACATCCGGATCGGCCTTTTGTGATGGGCGGAATGTTCCACGGTGGAATCGGCGGCGGCGGCGGAGCCGGGAATAATGTGAAAAGCTTCAGCAGTAAGAGTGGAAATATTATTCAGCTGAATGACGGAGCCGGAATTGAAATTAGAGACCGAAATGGAAATCATGTTACTTTAAGCGGAACCGGAGACATTACGACCTTTGTAAGTAACGATAATAAAGAAGATATCGGTAATAATCATACGACAAATGTGAAGACGAAAACGGTTATTAATGTAGGGCATGATCAAAGCATTCTTACAATGGATAACGCCGGGAACATAAGTTTAAAAAGTACGAACCAGATCAAATTGGAAACAGGCAGCAGTTCGATCACAATGGATGAAAGTGGAAATATTGTTATTAAAGGAATCAATATAACGGTAGAAGGTCAAACTACAAAAATAATTGGAAGTACGACAACAGAGATTGGTAAGGCAGGGGCAGATGCAGGGATAAAAATAGAATCAGATGTCACGATCAAAGGAGGAAAAATCATCGAAAATTAAGCATGAGATCAGATTTAAATACTTTCCCGATTGACCGATCCAGTAGTCTTGCGAAAATTGCAGAAACTTTAGGTTTAAAACCAAAAATACTAAAAGATTTTCATAATTCAAATGCTTTACCGCACGAGTGGATCAAAGATGACGATCAGTTTCCAACCTGGCTCAACCACATTTATATACCTGATTCAGTTATTAATCTCACTCAAATTAGAAAAGAAAGAGAATCTTTAGATTTTATCAGTTTAAAGCAATCGGATATTGATGTCAGTAGTTATACGATTATGACCAGAAATGATCTTCAGGTTTCAGGAAACAGTATGATTGATTCTGAAACGGTCATTATCTGGGAATATATTAAACAGAAAAAAGATGGGTTTTTTTACGGCGATTTGCGACAAATATCACATCAGGTAAAATATATAAAATCTATATACCGACAGTTTGCGGAATATATGCAGAAATTTAACCGACCAATTGATCATCTTAATTTTGAATTAAATACCGCAGGAAGTATAAAGTCAATCGCAAATCAGGATGAAATTTGGTCTGAATGGATGATACTCAAACAATCGATGCAAAATGAAGTAGGGAACACCCTCGAAGAAAAAAATATAATAGAAGGTGGCGACAAGGATTTTAGAGATACTTTGCCACTCATCAAAAACAATATTCTGTACAATCTGTTTTTCAATGATGTTTATCAGGATTATCATAAAACAGGAACGTTTGTAGGAGAAGAAAAAAAGCAATATAATTCTCAGGCTTTTAGTAATGAGAAGGTAAATATTACCGTAAAACGAAAAGCTGAAAAAGAAGGAAATTTAGCAAAAATTAAATTTTTGTGCGAAGGCAATTCTGAGCAAAATAGACATTTGAGAGAAATTTATAATTCTAAATTAAAAGAATTTTTGAAAGAAGATTTTGATTATTCATTACTTTGGACAATCGAATATCATTTTGATATTGAAAAGGGAAAAATGCTTTTCTGTCATTCAAAAGTTAAGGAGCAGGCGAGTCGCAATTATATCTATTCTACAGAACACAAGATAACGCTAACATAAATTTATAAATCAATGAGTAAATTATATGTGCCAGATGGAGCATGGTTGGTGTGCTCTGACGGAATGAAAAAGCAACAGATAAAAGTGACCAGTCAAAGTACAGTCACTATTGCTGGAGGTCATTTTAAAGCAACAATAGATGACAGACCGGGAGGTAATTTTATGTGTGCGAAAATGGTGATCGCCGGTGCAATCGTTGGTGCAATCGTCGGTGCCGCTTTGGTTGCCGGCTCTGTACTGA
The DNA here is from genome assembly GCF_027945075.1 of Chryseobacterium sp. CY350. NCBI lineage: Bacteria > Pseudomonadati > Bacteroidota > Flavobacteriia > Flavobacteriales > Weeksellaceae > Chryseobacterium > Chryseobacterium wangxinyae. The sequence goes on along the minus strand of NZ_CP116034.1, from coordinate 1,663,691 downwards.
GTGGCGGTGCTTTGGCGGTTGCAGCTTGTGCTGCTGCAGGCGCGGCAGCGGGAGCAGGAGTATCACTGATCCCTTCTATATGTGGAATTTTACTGAAAGACTGGAAACCTTACGATACCAATGTATTGACCGCAGGAAAACATCCATTAATTGAAAATTCAATGATACCGTGTACTTTAGGCGGTAATGTGATGATTCTCTATTCAGAAAAGGCTGCAGATGAATTTACGGATAAAGTAATTGCAGAAACGGCGTTGACGGTGGGTGCTATTGTCTGTGTATCGTATTTAGTTTCAGGATTAGTTATTGCTGTAGGCGCAGCAGGAAGTTCGGTTCTTGCTACTTATGCTGAGTTTGGTCTTGCATCGGCACTTGCGCAGGGAACAGGTATGGCCACGGTTTTTGGTACTTCTTATTTAATAAATGGTATTTACGATGAGGCCAAAGACTTTACAGGCTTTGAAAATTATGTAACCGGTGAAGCTTTTAATTTAAATGAAATGCCGGCAAATCAGGAGATGGGTGAAGTCACAGACAAATTATACGGTGCCGCTACAGATGCTTTGGGATCCGGAAAAGATGTTGCAAATGCACAAACTTCGGGGTATCAGAGTGTAACCGTTAATCAATCAACCATATCACAAAACAGGGTTTTTGTTGCAGATAGCCGCGGCAATGTCACTTCGCCGGGAACCACAATCAGCAATACGACAATCTCTGTCAATAACCAACTTCCCAATTCAAGTATAGGAAATTCTCAGAGCAGCGTGAATGCTTCAAGCACCAGTGTGAGAATCACTCAAAGTACAACGACGGCAACTTCTACCAACGTGAATGCTGTACAGGGAACTCAATATAATAATTCTTTACGAAGTAATGCGTCAACAGGTGTTAAAACAACTTTGGGCGGTGCACTCAACGGTTTGGCAATCAATTTCGGAATCGATTTAATGCGTGCAGCTTCAAACTGGGCATTGGCTTCACAAATTAGTGACCTGAATAACGCCATGAAAAATGAGGAAGCCGCAGCGAGAGCAAAAATTTCAGTAATCGCTGGAAAAGACTAAAATATCTTAATATCGTATGAAAAATTTAGTTTTTATATTAATTTTTATTTTTCCGTTAATAATTACTGCAATCATCGTTTCAGGAATTATCAAAGTAGATTCTAGGCTGGAATTAGTAAAGGAAAACCCGGTTTCAAAAGAAAATCTCAAAAAGAAATTATTTATCGACAAACATGCCAGCAAAAGAAGAGTTTACTTTTTCCTGAATGATTCGGATAAGTCGAGATATGAAAGAAACTATCGCGGATTGATCACCAACTGGAAAGTTTTGGAAAATTATGAGAGATTTGAAAACAGCAGCACTTTAAATTTTTACAGAGAAATTAAAGTTGGCAAAACAACTGATAAAAAGAAATCTTTTTTTAGTTTAAACAATGAAGAAAAGAATTTTTCTTACTATTTTGATATTTTTCAATTTGTAAAAGAGAAATATTTTTTTGCTCTGTTAATTGTATTCCTGCTGTACGTTTTTGGCGCAGGCTGGCTGATAGATTATTACGGCGGGATCACACATTTAAAATACGTTGGTGTCATTTTCGGCATCGACATTATTTACCTGCTGTTGATGTTATTTTGGTAAAATTTTTTTCTCAAAAGCTAAACTTTTATTATGAAAAGAGTATTTCAGATTATCTTATTAATAGGATCAGTATTATTTTTTGTTATCATCATCAAATATTATTTTTTTACAGACAATGATAAGAAATTTTATAAAGATGGTTGGGACTCGTACGAAAATAAGCAGTATGATTTAACTATATTTTACCTTAATCATGTCGATAAAAATAAATATCCAGACGCTGTTGCGCCACTAGGTTTTTCCTACATGGAAAAAAAAGATTACAATAATGCAATTTCTAACCTCATTGTCGCATATGAGAACGGAATCGGTAAAAACGAGGGCTATTTTGATAAGATTACCAACTCATTAGGTATTTGCTATATGCAGACGGGTGATCTCAAAAAATCAAAATATTTTTTATCTGAAGCAAAAAAACAGGGAAATCCCGACAGTGAGATCAATCTGAAAATCTTAGATTCGCTGGAGCAGGTGAGAAATAAATAACTGTAAAAATATTTATCTTTTTCTTAAAATTGTTCTGAATTTCCATTTTCGAGCGGCATTAATCTTTTTTTTGCCATACAATTCTATCCCGAAACATTCCTATTTTCTTATATTTGTTCATTATTCAAAATATGGACGCAACACAGGACAAAAGGCTTTTTTTGATCGATGCTTATGCAATGATTTTCAGAGGATATCACGCAATGTCAAAAAACCAAAGATATACCAGTTCCGGAATGGAGACAACAGCTATTTTTGGTTTTATGAATTCCTTGATCGAGCTCATTAGAAAAGAAAAACCGACTCATTTAGCAGTAATTTTTGATGTTGGCCAGGCAAGTATTCGTACTAATGATTATGCTGATTATAAAGCTAATCGAAGTGAAACACCTGAAGCAATTAAATTTGCCATTCCATATATTCATCGTATTTTGGAAGCGATGCACGTCCCAAGTTTGGGTGTAGAAGGCTATGAAGCTGATGATGTCATAGGAACAATTGCCTGTAAAGCAGAAAAAGAAAATTATACAAGTTTTATTGTAAGTGGAGATAAAGATTTTGCTCAGCTGGTTACTGACAAAATTAAACTTTACAAGCCAGGTTTCAGAGGTGGTGAAATTTCGATTTTAGGAGTCGAAGAAGTAAAGGCGAGATATGGAATTGAACATCCAAAACAAGTGATTGATTTTCTTGCAATGATGGGTGACTCATCAGACAATATTCCCGGTTTAGAAGGAGTTGGCGAAAAAACAGCCATGAAATTCCTTAAAGAATATGGGAGTATAGAAAATCTTCTGGCAAACACACATCAATTAAAAGGAAAGATTAAAGAAAAAATAGAAGCATCTGCAGAACGCGGAATATTGTCTAAAAAATTAGCAACAATTATCTGTGATGCTCCCGTAGAATTTCATCAGGAACAATATGATCTTGAAACTCCGGATTTTGAAAAAGTAAAAGAAATTTTTGACGAGATAGAATTCAGAAGACTTTACGAAAATTTGTATCGTGCTTTTGCTCCGGCTGAAACGTTTACTGTAAAAACGACAGTTGTTGAAAAAGACGGCGTAGTAATTACTGAAACCGAAGTTTCCACCGAAACTCCGCAGCAGAAAGTTGCAAGAAATGTTGGCCAGCTTGATCTTTTTGCCACTTTTGAAGAATTGGATCAGGCAACTTCTACCAAAGAAACGATTATAGAAAATGATCATTTGTATCAGTTTGTTGATAATCCCAAAGCGCAGAAAATACTGGTTCAAAACCTTTTAAAGCAAAAAGCGGTCTGTTTTGATACAGAAACAACTTCTCTGAACGAGCTCGAAGCCGAATTGGTCGGGATGAGTTTTTCTTACAAAAAAGGTTTGGCCTATTACGTTCCACTTTCTGAAGATCAGGGGGAAGTATTGCAGACTTTAGAAATTTTCAGGCCATTTTTTGAAAAAGAAGATCTGCTGAAAATAGCTCACAACTTAAAATTCGATTATAAAGTTCTTAAACAATACGAAATCACAGTAAAAGGTGCGATGTTCGATACTATGATTGCGCATTATCTTCTAAATCCTGACGGACGCCACGGAATGGACTATCTTTCAGAGGTTTATTTAAATTACAAACCTGTTTCCATAGAAACCATTATCGGTAAAAAAGGAAAAAATCAAGGGAACTTCAGAGATGCAGATTTAAGAACTCAAACAGATTATGCTGCAGAAGATGCAGATGTAACTTTTCAATTATATGAATTGTTTGCGCCTCAGCTGAAAAAAGAAAACCTCGAGGATCTTTTCTACAACATAGAAATGCCATTGATGGAAGTTTTGGCTAAAATGGAATTGGAAGGAATTTCTCTGGACGAAAAGTGGCTTGCTCAGGAAAGTATCGATCTTGAAAATGATTTAAGACAATTAGAATCCAAAATATTTGAAATCTCCGGTGAAGAATTTAATATGAATTCGCCAAGACAATTGGGCGATGTATTATTTGATAAAATGCAGCTCGACCCGAAAGCCAAAAAAACAAAAACCGGACAGTATGCAACTTCCGAAGATGTTTTACAAAAATTATCTTCAAAACACGAGATAATTCAGCATATATTAGAGTACAGAACCTATCAAAAACTGAAATCAACTTATGTTGACGCTTTACCTTCGCAGATAGACAAAGATGATCAACGTGTTCATACCAATTTCTCGCAAACTACGGCTGCAACAGGTCGTTTGGCGAGTGTGAATCCGAATTTACAGAATATTCCGATTCGTACGTTGAGAGGTCAGCAAATTCGTGGAGCGTTTGTTTCTGCTGAAGGAAAGAAAATTATTTCTGCCGATTATTCTCAGATCGAATTGCGTTTGATTGCCGAAATTTCGGGTGAAGACAATATGATTAAGGCTTTTCAGGATGGTGAAGATATTCATGCTTCTACGGCTGCAAAATTATTTAATATTCCTTTGGAAGAAGTTTCAAAGACTCAACGTGGGCAGGCAAAAACCGTGAATTTTGGAATTTTATATGGTCAGGGAGCTTTTGCTTTGGCAGAACAAACCGGATTATCGAGATCTGAAGCAAAGCAAATGATTGAAGCCTATTATGAAACGTACCCAAAATTGAAAGAATACATGGCTGAGCAAGTGAAAAGAGCCCGTGAAATTGGTTATGTAGAAACTATTTTAGGAAGAAAACGACATTTAAAAGACATCAATTCCGGAAATTTTGTGGTGCGTGCGCATGCCGAAAGAAATGCCGTAAATGCTCCCATTCAGGGAAGTGCGGCTGATGTTGTGAAAATGGCGATGATTAAAATTCAAAAAGAATTAGAGAAAGAAAAACTGCAGACCAAAATGCTTCTTCAGGTACATGACGAATTAATTTTCGAATCTCCGATTGATGAGGTGGAAGTGGCTACACATATCATTAAAAACGAAATGGAAAATGCAATCGAAACGCAAGTTCCTTTATTGGTTGAGGTTGGAGTAGGGAAGAACTGGCTGGAAGCGCATTAGAAAAATATATTGTTAAATAAATTTTAAATGAAATAAATTAAATTTATAAACCATACGGGTTCCAGTAAATAAATATAGATATATAGAATTTACTTTGTATAGAATTTAAAATATACTCTATGGGAACAACAATTAGTCATGTAGTCATATCATACGATGTTGACAGACTACATACTCAAGTAAAATCTTCAATGGAAAGTTTTGGTTATAAAACTAACTTTAGTTTTTCAGGAAGTTCTAAAATTTATCAATTACCAAATACATCTTTATGGCACGGATCAAAATCTTCTGACCAAGCAATGGATGATTTAAAAAAGACTTGTAATGGTTTAAGAGTTACATTAGAAAAAGCAATAGCTGTAAAAGCTGATGAATTTGTGGGAATTTAATAACTAAACATTTTAAAAAGCTTCTCAAATATTGAGAAGCTTTTTAATTTATGAATTAATACTCAAACTCAATTCCACCCATATAAACCAAAGAAAAATCATCATTTTCCACAGAAACAGGCTTAGGAATTTGTCCCTGACTGACAAATATCAAAGAGTTTATGTCAAATTTTAATTCAGACAAATTGATTTTGTGAACCAGTTCCGGAAGCCATTGATCGGCAAATGAATATTCTGAAAAGTTTTCGTAAATATTTTTGCTCTGATTTTCAAAACCATATTCTGCCAAATCTCCATCAAACCAAACGGTGTCCTGCGATTCTGCAAATTTTGAGATGTAATTGTCGTCATCTTCTTCATTCAGATAATAATTGTCGTCTTCTTCCACGAACTGCAAAAACTGTTCTTCCGAATTAAAATTTCCTACCCAAAAATCTAAGATCTGTGTATTCATACTGCTTTTTTGAAGCGTCAAAGATAAGATTTATAGTTTTTATATTAAAAATTTTTGATGATTTTACAAATAACAAAATACGTAAACCGTAAGTTCGAGTAGTTTTTGAAAAAATCGTATCGAGAACATATGGAATTAGATTAATTTACTAGATTATGTAAGAAGTTCACAGGTTCTCGATAGTTTTCTCCATTCATTCCGAAAAACACTCGAACTGACGCAGTAATATCGATTAAACTTTCAAAACTCCACGAAAAGCTCTTGCTGCGTAATAAGAATTGGCTCCATTGTGATAGACGAAAATAGTATCGTATCTCCGGTCGCAGAAAAGTGCACCGCCAAGTTCTCTTATTTCTTTGGGTGTTTTGATCCAGCTTGATGTTTTGAGATCAAACTTTCCTAAGGTTTGTAAAAATCGATATTGAGTTTCATCAAGAATTTCTATACCTATTTCTGAAGCGTAGGTCAACACATCGTTTTGAGGTTTGTTTTCTTTTCTAGAGTCTAGAGCTTCCCGATCGTAGCAAAAACTTCTTCTGTTTTTAGGACTTTCGGGAGAGCAGTCGAAAAATAAAAATTCATCGGTCTTTTTATCATAATCTACAACATCAGGTTCGCCACCGGAGATTTCCATTTGGTTGAGTGACCAAAGTTTTGAAGGATTCGCTTTTAGTTTTTCTTCAATTTCAGTCCAGTTTAAATTTTGATGGCGGGTTTTATTTTTCTCAAAACGCTGTTGAAGGATATCCAAAAGTTCTATGCTCTCTCTTTCTGATAATTGTTTTTTTGTTGACATTGATTAGTGTTTTTTATGTGTTTTAAATTTTAAGGAAAATAGATCAACCTGTCGTTTGCAAGATCGTACTCATAGATTTTGTCAGTGTCAGGATCAATGTAAACCCATTGAAAAGTATTGATTTTGTATTCAGACTCTGTGAAAAATCCTAAAACATAGTAATCTTTGCCTTCTCTGTTTTGTTTTTCTACAGAATATCCGAGATCTTCTTTATTTTTAACAGATAATTTAATCAGTTCTTTATATGAATTGGCAATGTAATATTCTGCTATTTTATAGAGATGATCCCGATAACTGTCTGATAATTCATCGTCTTTTGATAAAAGATATTTGAGTTCTTTGACATATTGTTTTCTGAATTTTGAGACATTTCCGTCTTTTAATTTTTTTGCCGACACGATCCATTGAGCCATTTGCGGAGTCTCACCGTCTCCTGCAATGTAGATGGTGTCATTTTTCCACTCTATGGCAATGAGATCACCACGAAGAAAACTTCGGTCATTGTTCTGATCATTAATATAATCAATCTCTTCTTTTCCTTTTTTACCGTTTAGTTGAGTATAATCAAAGTTGTCATTGTACGATACAAATTCAATAGTATCTTTATTTATTGAATCCTTTTTTGCTACGATCTTCGGAACTGCCTTTAATTTGGTTTTATTTTTTTGCTGAATCTTTCTTTCAGGTGGAGTGCAGGAAAAGCAGAGCGTTAGAATTAATATAGCAAAAGCTTCTTTCATACCTTTTTGTTTGGAATTTAAAAATAATAAAAATTAATGATTTGAAACTCGAGCCGAGGTGATTTTAAGATACTCTTTTTTCATTTTCGCTCTCCGAGATTGTTTTTTCTAAACGTGAAAGTTGTGTTTTTGCCTGTTTAGCGCTCATGATCCAATGAATGGTAACTTTTTTGTACGATGGAGCTTGATTCTCGAAAAATTTCCAGGCTTTTTTATTGGTTTTAAATTGTTTTTCATATTCGTCAGAAAGTTTTACGCTTTCATTTTCATGAGAATAGATTCCGGATTTCTTATCTTTTTTGAGTTTAAAAGCTTCAATACCTGCATTTTGCATCAGTCCGGCTTTTGTGAGTTCCTCAACTTTTTTAATATTGATTGCGCTCCAGATGCTCGTCGGTTTTCTGGGAGTAAAGCGAATGCTGTAGCTTTCTTCATCAATTGATCTTCTCACTCCGTCTATCCAGCCAAAGCATAAAGCCTGATCTACAGACTCAGACCACGTCATAGAAGGTTTTTTTGTTCCGACTTTATAAAAGCCGACCAATAATTCTTTTTTTGTCTTGTGATTTTTTTCAAGCCAATTTCTGAATTCTTGCGGAGTCTGGAAGAAAGTTGCGTTCATTACAGTTATTTAAAGTTAATCAATGTTATATTTTTAAGATAAATTGATCTCAATTAAATGTAAGAAATATATTTAATTATCACTTAAAAATAAATCGTCATCATAGATTTAATGTAAATAATTGTGGTAGGTCTTATTTTTTGAATCCTTACATTTGTAAGGCATTCAGTTTTTATAAAAAGAATGATAATGAATTTAGATATGATAGACAGAAAATATAGGGAAACGATTCATACAGATACAAATAATTACCAATATACTACAGTCGCTAACGACGAAAATAAAGTCAGAATTTATACCCTCAACAACGGATTAAAGGTTTTTTTGGCTCAAAATTTTGATGCTCCAAGAATTCAGACTTTCATTCCCGTAAAAACAGGGAGTAACAATGATCCTTCTGATAATACGGGTTTGGCGCATTATCTTGAGCATATGATGTTTAAGGGAACTTCGAAAATCGGAACTCAAAACTGGGAAAAAGAAAAAGTTCTGATCGACGAGATTTCAGAACTATATGAACAGCATAAAGCCGAGCAGAATTCTGAAAAGAAGAAGGAGATTTATAAAAAAATTGATGAGGTTTCTCAGGAAGCCAGTCAGTTTGCAATTGCCAATGAATATGATAAGATCATTTCGTCGCTGGGAGCAAGCGGCACTAATGCTCACACATGGTTTGACGAAACGGTTTACAAAAACAATATTCCGAACAACGAACTCGAAAAATGGCTGAAAGTTGAAAAAGAACGATTTTCTGAAATGGTTCTAAGGCTTTTTCATACAGAATTAGAGTCCGTTTATGAAGAATTCAACCGTGCGCAGGACAACGATTCTCGGTTGGTGAATGATGCTCTGATGGAAGCACTCTTCCCGACGCATCCGAACGGTCAGCAAACAACTTTGGGGAAACCCGAACATCTGAAAAACCCTTCTATGAAGGCGATTCATAAATATTTTGATGAATATTATGTTCCTAATAATTATGCGATTGTTTTAGTAGGAGATTTAGAATTTGAAAAAACAATCGGGCTCGTTGACCAATATTTTGGATCTATTCCTTACAGAGAATTGCCGAAAAAACAGGCAATTACTGAGCAACCAATGACCGAAATCGTTGAACGAACAGTGTATAGTCCCACAACACCGCGTGTGCAACTAGCCTGGAGAACCGATAGTTACGGCTCAAAAGAAGCTATGCTTGCTGATGTTGTCGCCAATATTTTAAGCAACAGAGGAGAAGCGGGATTGCTTGATTTAAATATCAATCAGACTCAAAAAATGCTTTGGGCACAAGCATATTCTTTAGGTTTAAAAAGTTATGGATTTTTCTCCATGGTTGCGGTTCCTAAAGAAAATCAAACATTAGCTGAAGCTGTAGAAATGATTTTGGAGCAAATTGAATTGGTGAAAACAGGAGAATTTCCGGATTGGATGCTTCCCGCTATCATTAACGATTTTAAACTGCAGAGAATGAAAGCTTTAGAAACTGCAGGCGGATTAGCAAATAATCTGTACGATATTTTTATCAAAGACAGAAGCTGGGAGCAGGAACTTAATGAGATGGACGAGTATGCTGAAATCACCAAAGATGAAGTGATTGCGTTTGCCAATAATTTCTTTAAAGATAATTATGTGATCGTTAAAAAAGAAAAAGGAGTTAATGATCAATTATTGAGAGTAGATAACCCCGGAATTACAGCAATAAAGATCAACCGTGATGCCCAATCTGATTTTTTAAAGGAAATTCTTAACGATAAAAGCGATGATGTTTATCCGGAATTCATTGATTATAAGAAAGAAATAAAAACAGATGTAGTAAAAGACAAAAAGATAAGTTTCGTTAAAAATAAATATAACGAACTTGCACAGCTTCATTTTATTTTTCCTTTTGGAAGTGATAACGACCGTGAACTGGGAATTTCTACCCAGATTTTGCAATATCTTGGAACCGATAAATATTCTTCTGAAGATCTTAAGAAAGAATTTTTTAAAATTGGAATTACCAATGATTTTAAGACGACCTCAGATCAGCTTCTTATTTCGCTGAGCGGACTTGAAGAAAATATGGAGCAAGGTATTGAATTGCTTCAGCATTGGATGAAAAACGTGCAGCCCGATCAGAAAATATACCTTCAGTTTGTAGAAACGGTACTTGAAAACCGTGAAGCTGTAAAGAAAGATAAAAACCGCATTATGAATGCTTTGACGAACTACACGAAGTTCGGAAAAAGCTCAAGATATTTAGATTTTCTTTCGAAAGATGATCTTCAGAACGCCAAAGTAGAGGAGTTCACAGAACGTATTAGAAATTTATTTAAATTCCAATATCAAATATTTTTCTATGGAAAAGATTTTGAGAAATTAAAAAATGAAATAGAATATTTCGTTGAGCCGCAAAGTCGTACAATAGCAGATCCGAAAATATATCCTGAACCGGAAACTGTAGGTAATGTATATTTCACCAACTACGACATGGTTCAGATGGAAATGAGTAAAATAGGAAAAGGACACACCGTAAACACAGAAAACTTTGGTAAGATCAATGTTTTTAATGAATATTTCGGGCGAGGTCTTTCGTCAATTGTTTTCCAGGAAATTCGTGAGAGTAAAAGTTTAGCGTATTCTGCGTACGTTTCATATACTCCGAATGCAGAAATAGGACATCCGGATTACATCACAACTTACATCGGAACTCAGCCCGATAAATTACAAATTGCAGTCGATACCATGACCGAGCTGATGGATGAACTTCCGGAAGTGACGACTCAGTTTGAAAATGCAAAAAAATCTGCTTTAAAGCAAATTGCATCAACAAGAATCACGAGAACCAATATATTTTTTAATACTCTGAGATTACAAAAATTGGGCATTTCCCACGACTTCAGAAAAGACATTTACAGACAAATTGAAAGTCTCACATTTGATGAAATTAAGAATTTTTATCAGACAGAAATTAAACCAATTCAATTCAATACCGCAATTATCGGGAAGAAAGAAAACCTGAATCTCGAAGCTGTAAAACAAATGGGAAGTTTCAAAGAACTTGATCTGGAAGAAATTTTTGGGTATTGATTTTTGTCATAAATATTATAGAGATCGAACGGATTTATAATTGATTGAATCTAAAATCGAGTCGAAAAAAAAGTAGTCAAAACAAACAAAGGCGGGCGAAATCAAAGATTTCGCCCGCTCTTTATATATACAGTTAAATGTTATTTCACAATCTTCATCTCATTAATCAGCCATTTAGAATCGGCAAATTTATCAACGATAAAAAGAATGTACTTTGTATCAACCATGATATTTCTGCTAAAACGCGGATCGTAGTTAATGTCACTCATCGTACCTTCCCATTGTCTGTCAAAATTCAGTCCTACCAAGTTTCCGTGTGCATCCAGTGCCGGACTTCCGGAATTTCCTCCTGTCGTATGGTTGGTCGCGGTAAATCCTACAGGAACGTCTCCGGTTTTATCTTTGTAGTTTCCAAAATCTTTTTTGTCATAAAGATCAATCAACTTTTTCGGAACATCAAATTCATAATCTCCCGGAACATATTTTTCCATCACACCTGCTAAATGCGTCTGGTAATCATAAGTTACGGCATCTTTCGGTGTTGAACCTTTTACTTTTCCGTACGTCACACGAAGTGTAGAATTGGCATCAGGAAAGAATTTTCTGTCTTTATCTGTCGACATCTGCTGAGCCATATATTTTTTCTGCAAAGCATCGATTTTTACCTGTAATGACATGAACTGAGGATCAGCAGTTTTCATATATGTATCTTTCATATTATTGAAAAGTTGGTAAACAGGATCTTTTTTAATGGTCTTGATCAGTTTGTCCTGGTTAGAAAAAGCTTTGTCTATATCTGCGCTCAGAGAAGCTCCATTCACTTCTGATCTTCCAGTGATGACAGAGTTTTTAGACATTTCCTCAATCGATGCGATATTTTGAGTTTCATTTTTAAACTTATCAAAACCAGAAGGTAAAAACTGGGGAGCTGTTTTATTTGCATATAGAGCCAAAAGTTTGGCCGTCACTTTAGCGTCTAGCTCAGCACTGTAATCTTTGTAAAAAGAGGTAAGTCTGTTTTTAAAAGCAGCAATACCTTTCTCATCCATCCTCCCTGCTTCTACCGATGTGATATAGTTTGAATATAGATTGGCAAGCATAAGCGTTTCAGCATTTCTTACAACTTCAGAATAATAAGCATTGTTGAGAGCAAAAGGAGCCTGATCTTTGTACAGTTTGTTGAGTTCATCTAAGGTTACTTTTATCTGAGGATTTTTGGAAACCAAAGAACCTTCATACATCACTTTTTTCTGTACAGCATTAGATTTTTTAAGACCTTCTACTTCACCAATCCATTTTTTCCAGTAATTGGCAACTGAAGCAAACTTTGAAGCATATTTTATACGTGTGGCATCATCTGCACGCATTTTTTCATCTAAAGTTTTCAAAGCAACATCGCGTACGGCAATTCTTGCAGGATCAATTTCTGTCATGATTTTTTCAACAGCAATTGCGGGCAGGTATTCTGTAGTTCGTCCCGGGAAGCCAAATACAAATGTGAAATCATTCTCAGCCTTATCTTTTATAGAAACCGGAAGATAATGCTTCGGAACATAAGGAATGTTATCTTTTGAATATTCTGCAGGCTTGTTGTTTTTATCAGCGTAAATTCTGAACATAGAGAAATCTCCCGTATGTCTAGGCCAAACCCAGTTGTCTGTATCGCTTCCGAATTTTCCGATGCTTTGTGGTGGAGCGCCTACCAAACGTACATCTTTATAGGTTTCAATTACATAAGCATAAAATTTATTTCCGTAATACATCGATTTTACAGAAATTGATTGGTAAGACTCTGTTTTCTGAGAGTTTTTATAAATCTCAATATTGTTGGCGATTTTTTTTGAAAGTTCAGGTTCCTGAAGATTATCTGTTCCTTCTAAAATCTGATTTGTAACTTCTTTAATATCAACGATAAAATCAACAGTTACTCCGGGATTCGGAAGTTCGGTTTCTATATTTTTTGCCCAAAATCCGTTTGATAGCAAATCATTTTGAACGGTAGAATGAGCCTGAATCTGCCCGTAACCACAGTGATGATTGGTAAGAAGCAAACCTTTTGGAGAAATTATTTCTGCCGTACAACCCCCGTTGAACTGTACTACAGCATCTTTTATGCTTGGTTTTTGGGTATTGAAGATATCTTTGGCAGAGATTTTCATTCCGAGATCTTTCATTTCCTTTTCATTCAATTCTGTGGGAATCCACATTCCGCCGTATTGCTGAGCCATTCCCAGCGAAAAACTGAAGAAAGCCGAAGCAATCAAAAAATTACGTTTTATCATTACAAAAAAATTTTGACTAAAATACGGATTTAATCTTCTACAGAAAAAGAAAACCCTCTCGAAATTTAATTCAGAAAGGGTTTGGGAAATGATATCTTTAATTTAGTAATCTTCTTAATTGTACAAATATTGTTCATCATTTGTGTCTCTTAAGATGTAGCAAAACTAAGAAATGTATTAATGTCATAAAATGAATCTAGGTTAAGAAATTTTCTTTCTTATTCGGCTTAATGCCTGCGGCGTAATCCCGAGATATGAGGCTATATATTTTAATGGAATCTGAAGAATATACTCAGGATATGTTTTCATTAGATTTAGATATCTTTCTTCTGCGGAATACATCAGTAGGGACATCTCCCGCTGCGCTTTTCTTACATAAAGACCTTCTGCGGAAATTCTGCCAATGTAGTTGCCAATTTCTGTAGTTTTATAAAGATCCTGAAGATCACGGTGATGAATTCTGTAAATTATGGTGTCTTTTAAAGTTTCAATGTTATAGTGACAGGGCTTTCTGGTAATAAATGAGTCGTAAGCACTGCAAAACATATTTTTAACTATAAAAGAAAAAGTAATTTCCTTCGGTGGTTCTGTGGGATGCATTTTGTGAACAAAGAATCGCACGATCCCCTCAGATATGAAATACAGGTAATCTTCTGTCTCTCCGTGATTTAATATGATTGTTTTTTTCGGAATTTCTATCCTCTCAAACTTCACGGTGTGAAGTAGTGCCAAATCTTTGGGAATTCCTAAAACTGAAACGTAAAAATGTATTAAATCTTCCATACTTATGGAAAACAAAATTACTGATTCATAAACGATCTAAGGTTTAGCAATTGAAGATTTAATGAAAATTTTTTATAACAGTCCAAATAAATTAATCAACAACGGCTAGAGAAGCAGACAAGAAGTGATTATCTGCTGATGAAAAAAAAGGTCACATTCAGCTTTAAAGAAAATAAAAGAAGATCAATTAAAATTCATAAGCATAGACTTTCTCATCTGTCTGCAGCTCTTTGATAAAAAGATCATGATTGGTATGTTTACCCGTAAGAATCCAAGCTGTGGTAATGTTTTCTTTTGTAAATTTTTGCCTTGCAACGAAATGTTTCAGATGATGTTTATTAAATATTTCTTCAAAGTATGCTATATCTTCCAGCCTCGTAACGATGATTTTATACTCCCTGATCTTATGATTGTTATCAATAATATTCTGAAAATAGGTAAGCGAACTTAAAATCAAAAGAACCAATACTGTTCCCAATAAAGAGAGGTACACGTATCCCGATCCTACAGCCATCCCTATCGATGCAGTTCCCCAGATTGTAGTTGCAGTAGTAATTCCGTCAATTTTGTTGTCGCCTTTGAATATAACTCCAGCTCCCAGAAAACCAATTCCGGTGATGATATTTGCAGCAAGACGATCGGGATCCTGCACCCCGATTTTTATTGATAAAATTGTAAAAAGACAAGACCCGAAACAGACCAGAATGAAAGTACGCAGTCCCGCAGACTTATTTTGATACTCTCTTTCGGCTCCTATAAAAAGTCCCAGAATAACTGAAATTAAAATTAAAAGCAGTTCGTTTTGTACAGAATGATCTTTCAGAAATTCCATTGATCTTTTTTTTATTAATACTAAAAATACAATTTTTATTGATTTTATAAAAATTGGTTCTGAGAATATTTAGCTAAATCCATTTCAGCTTCGTCGCCATTGTGCATGCTTCTGTCGTATTTCCTACACGCATTTTTTCCAAAATATTCTGTCTGTGACGGTTTACAGTATTGATGCTGATAAATAGAAGTTCAGCAATTTCTTTACTTCTCTTTCCGTCTTTTATTAGCTTCAGGATTTCCTTTTCTCGAATTGATAAAAATGCTGAATTACTGTCTTCTGTCTGATGGATTATTGAGCCGTTTGCAGTATTAATGATCATTCCGTGATGAAGTGATGAATTGAGAAAATCAAAATGATAAAGACAAAGCGCCAATTCTACATTTTTGTCGGTGGCATTTGTAAAGTAAAACATCTTGTGAAGAATTGCTTTTTGATCCTCGGCTATTCGCAATCTGCTTACCACGCAATAATCTCGATGTTGATCAGAAGGAATGGTTTTTATAAATTGAAAAAACTGAAGTTCCAGCAAATGTTTCTGCAAGACATCTTCTATTTCCAGCTTTGCAAAAAGTTCTTCTTCCCAAATGCTCTCAATTTCCTGAATATTTTTGTCCTGAAAAACACCAAGTTCATCAGCAAGTTTCCCGGAGTAAACATAGCTTTTATTAAACTGAAGATCGCTTAAAACTGCAATTCCATTTTCTAATTCAACAAAATTTTCTGCGAGTTGCTGACATTTTTTCAACTGCAAATTTTCAATATTTAAATCTGAGAAATCCTGTTGAAGAAGTTTTTTGCTGAGGTCAGATTGAATGGGTTTCATTTAAATTGGTTATTAATCAGTATTGATTTTCTTGCTGTAAGCTTGTAGATTTGCTCATTATCAAAGTAAAAATACAATGAATAATCTGAACGAAAAAGAAAAAATGCTGCGTGGAGAAATTTATGATGCCACAGACGAACTATTAATTCAAGAAAGGGAAAGGGCAAAAGATCTCTGTTTCGAGTACAATCATCTTCAGCCTTCAAAAATTGAAGAAAGAAAAACTTTACTTAAAGATCTTTTGGGTAAAACGAAAGAAAGTTTCCATATCGAACAGCCTTTTTACTGCGATTACGGTTATAATATTGAGATTGGCGAAAACTTCTACACCAATGTGAATGTCGTGATTTTAGATTGTGCAAAAGTGACTTTTGGTGACAATGTTTTTATCGCACCCAATTGTGGATTTTACACTGCGGGTCATCCGTTTGATGTAGAACAGCGCAATAAAGCTCTCGAATATGCGTATCCGATCAGTATCGGAAATAATGTCTGGATCGGTGCTGGTAGCAGTATTCTTCCCGGCGTTACGATCGGTGATAATACCGTAATTGGAGCAGGAAGTGTAGTAAACAAAGATATTCCTGCCAATGTTCTGGCGGTTGGAAATCCCTGTAAAGTAGTTAGGGAAATTTAGAATATTAAAGTTTTAAAAACTCTCGCAGATTGTGCAAATTTAGCGGATTCATATTTTAAAAATCTGCTTTATCAGTTCAATGTGCGAGAACAAATAATAATTTAAAATGAAAAAAATAATACTGACATCAATTATAACTTTAAACATACTACAAGTTGTAAAAGCACAGTCTCTTGAGAAAATGACGTGGTTTAATGAGCCGCAGCAATGGGAGATTAAAGATAAAAAGCTCATCATGAGTGTAACGCCGCAAAGTGATTACTGGCGCATTTCGCATTATGGTTTTACAGTTGACGATGCGCCGTTTTTTTATTCAACTTATGGTGGAGAATTTGAAACCAAAGTCAAAATTACCGGCGATTATAAAGCCAGGTTTGATCAAATGGGATTAATGTTGAGAATTGATGAAAAAAATTACATCAAAGCCGGAGTAGAATTCGTCGACGGGAAATTCAATCTCAGTACTGTTGTTACTCATAAAACCAGTGACTGGAGTGTTATTGTTTTGGATAAAACACCATCTTTTGTCTGGATAAAAGCTGTGCGAAGACTTGATGCGGTAGAGATTTTTTATTCCTTCGATGATAAAGAATATATAATGATGCGAAATGCTTATCTGCAAGATAATACTCCAGTAAAAGTCGGAGTTATGGCTGCAAGTCCCGACGGAAATGGTTTCAAGGCCACTTTCGAAAATTTTTCTGTCAAACATCTGCCGGATCAACGGCGTTTGGACTGGCTGAAGAAAAATCAGAACTAATAATCATCACATTTTTAAGAAAAACAAAAGACTGCCAATTTTGACAGTCTTTTGTTTTTGTTTGTAATCAGATTATTCTTTTATGAATTTCTGACTCACAGATTGATTTTTTGTGGAAAATTTAATGATATAATTTCCTTTAGGAAGTTCTGAAAGATTAATGCTGTCGTCTTTTACACCTAAAGAATTCGTAATTCTTCCTGCGCTGTCGTATATTTCAGCTTTTACAATTTTCTCTTTAGATTTAAAGTAAAGAATATCTTTTACAGGATTTGGGTAAATGCCGACCTCAACTTTATCTTTAGTGATTTCCGAAGTTCCTAAAACATTCTGTACAGAAGTTGTGTATGTATTTGTAACGATAGGATGATTATAATCAAAATAAATTTTTGCAGTATTGCTGAAACTGTCACCAATAGTAAGTGTTGATTTGGTCTTGATTTTAAATGAAATGTAGCCGTCATTCGTGGCATCTGCAAAAGGAAGCTGAATATTTTCAAAGATAAATTCTACAATATTCGGGCTGGTAATTTGTGTTACAAAATCGTGACTTCCCGATAACGGCTGCAGTGTAGAAAGATCGTATTTTGAAACATCAATCTCATCTTTCACTACAATATTTTGAGCATTTGCTGTACCTGTATTTTCGAAACGAATTAAATAATGTACATAATTTCCTACTTGTGAAGTTGTAATTGTCGCGCCTTGCAGGCAGGTTTTGTCATTCGGATCAAATGAATTTACCACGGTTTGATTAAGCACAAAAGTATTGTCTAAAGGTGTCTCGTCAGTAGCGGCATTAATCTGAGCAGTGTAATTCAAAATATTGCCGCCCAACAGGGGTGGAGTTTGTGTCGGAGTATTTAGAGTAAACGTTAAAGTAAATTCTCTGCTTTCAAATGGAAGAAGATTGGCGAAATTCCAATTTAAAACTCCTGTCGACTGAGAATTTGGAGCGAGTGTAGAACTTAGATAATTCATTAGGTTATCATTGTAATTATAAACTAATGTTCCCGACTGTGTAGTTGTCCCTTTGTTTTTATAAATGATTTTATATTTTGAATTGAAGCCGGGTCTTGCCGTAGTAATCGGGATAATAAGTATTTCGAGATCATTATGATTTCCATTTGCAGTCAAACAGAAATTTTGAGATAGCGGGCTTGTTTGTGTAGGAAAATTTGCATTCAAACTGGTCGGAGATATAGAAAAGTACGTTGGGTTTTCCATCACCGGTGTGATGGTATATGAGCCAGATTGTACTGGGATTGAATAATTACCCATTGCATTAGTAACGTAAGATCCGCTTGTGCCATTTCCGCTAATGTTGAATTGTTGGAGTGGTTTATTGAGATCAGTAGAGTTACAGCCATTATTGTCGATGTCATATTTAGTATTTCCCTGCAGCGTGTATACTGTACCTCCAGGAGCAAAAGAGCAGTAGCTGTTGACCTGTACATTTGTATGTCCGTTTGCTAAAAGTTGGTTAGATATAGTTTGTACCAAATTTGTATCGCAGCATACATAGGCGAGGTTTGGCGAATAAACGGAAGACCCCAAATAAGCCTGCAAATTAGGATTTCCATTTTTTGCGTTAACATAGGTAAGTCCCAGTCCGTTTACGCTCATACCTTGTAGCATTGTATTCTGGCTGACGTCTAAACTAGAAATGTTTTCATTTAAATTGAGCGCAGCCAAAGAGGTAATGGGTGAAAGGTCTAATGATGTCAGGGCATTATTACTGATTGCTAAATTTCCAATTCCTGGCGTTCCTGTGAAATTCAGCGAGGTAACTCCTGTACCTCCAAGACTCATCGAAGTTAAGTTAGGCTTGTTCTGAATGCCTAACGATGTTATCAAAGGACAGTTTAAAACTAAAATATTTTCCAACCCATTTGAGTTTTGAATATTGATTGAAGTCATCAATGCGTTATCTGCAACATGCAAATATTCCATTATACCCGCGCTGCTTAGATTCAATGATGTTAAAGGCGTTTTTTGCAGTGTAAATTCCAGTAACTGACTTAGCGGATTCAGGGTAAGAGAAGTAAGATTTGGCTTTTCGATGATGATTTTCTTCAGATTGACATTGTTAGCCAGATTAAGGCTTGTGAAAGCTGTATTGAGATGCGATGTGCCGGATATGTCTAATTCTTCCAAATTGATTAGGCTGGTAAGATCTACTCCGGATAAATGTTGGTTGCTGATTAGTTTAAGCTTTTTCAGCGAAGATATATTGCTTTGCAAAAAGTTCAGATTATATAAAAAACCGGAATTATTGGTGAGATTTACATATTCCAGCTGCGTACAGCCTTGAGTATTAATAAGATCGATGCCGTTTCCGATCAGGCTCAGATTTTTAAGATATGCCAAATTGCTTACATTCACCTCGTCAATGTACGTATTTCCCTGTATGACAATATTTTGGAGATTACTAAAGCTCTGCAAGCCGGTTAAATCATGAATCTGAGTTTGATTCAATGTCAACTGCGAAATGTTCGCCGCTTCACTTACCTGTATCTGCCCGTCTCCATTGGTATCAATAACGGTCATATTTCCGATAAGATCATTAGCTATAAAATTCCACTGATTCGCAGAAACAAGCTTGGCTTTAAAATTTGCATCAGGAATATTTACAATTTGAGAACTGAAAGATGAGCAAAATAGCAGTGTTGCTAATAGGTAGATATTTTTCATGATAATTGGTTTATATCACCAAATATATGAATTAATTTTAATTATATCGCTTTTTCTATATCAAATCCAAAAATTGCTGTTCGTCAATAATAATAATCGTACCAATATCCTGAGCTTTTTTCAGTTTGCTTCCTGCTTTTTCGCCGACGATCAGGTAATTCAGGTTTTTAGAAACTGCCGAGATGTTTTTTCCGCCATGTTTTTCTACCATCTCTTCGGCTGCTTCTCTTGTAAATAAAGATGATTTTCCGGTAAACAAAAATGTTTTGCCTTCCAAAGCATTTGATAAAACTTCATTGGTGTTTTCTCCTTTTTCGAGCTGCACGCCATAAGATTTTAATCTTTCCAGCATCACAATATTTTCAGGATTGGCAAAAAATTCTACGATGCTTACTGCGATTTTCATCCCGATATCTTCTACCTGACAAAGTTCTTCGGCAGTAGCTTTCTTAAGATCGTCGATCGTATTAAAATTTTTCACCAATTTTTTCGCAACGGTTTCTCCAACGTGTTTAATTCCGATTCCGAACAATACTTTCTCAAACGATATTTCTTTAGATTTTTCAATTCCGTCAATGATATTCTGAGCCGATTTTTCGGCCATTCTTTCCAAAGGAAGGATTTGTTCTTTCGTTAAAGCGTAAAAATCTGCAGGATTTTCTATCAGTTTCTCTTTATATAATTGTTCGATGGTTTCGCTTCCAAGATTATCGATATTTAAAGCTTTTCTTGAAACATAATGAATCATTCTGCCAACAACTTGTGGCGGACAATGAAGATCATTCGGGCAAAAATGAATGGCTTGGTCTTCGAGTTTTATCAATGCTGTACCGCATTCCGGGCAATTTTTGATATACTCGATTTCTTTGCTGTCAGAAGTTCTTTTTTCAGTATTCACGCCCACTATTTTCGGAATAATTTCGCCTCCTTTTTCTACGTACACGAAATCATGCTCGTGAAGACCGAGCTTTTTTATAATGTCTTCGTTGTGGAGTGAAGCGCGTTTTACAACTGTTCCGGCCAATAAAACGGGTTTCAGATTGGCTACTGGAGTAATCGCTCCGGTTCTGCCGACCTGGTACGTTACTTTTTCTAATTTAGTTTCTACTTTTTCTGCTTTAAATTTGTAAGCCATCGCCCAGCGAGGAGATTTTGCCGTATAACCAAGTTGTCTCTGCTGTTTTAACGAATTGACTTTTAATACGATTCCGTCGATTTCGAAAGGTAAATTGTGTCTTTCAGCATCCCAGAAATTGATAAATTCTTTTATTTCTTCTAAATTCTTACACAACTTTGCCTGTTCTGAAATTGTAAAACCCCAATCATGAGCTTGGTGAAGCAACTCCCAATGACTTTCTGCAGGAACTTCCTGGGAAACAAACTGGTAGAGCACAGAAGATAATCTGCGCTTCCGCACCTCGCCGCTATCCTGCATCTTTAAACTTCCACTGGCGGTGTTTCTGGGATTCATAAAAGGATCAAGACCCTCTTCTTCACGAAGTTTATTGATTTTATCGAAGTTTTTTCTCGTTAAATAAATTTCTCCCCGCATAAAAAAACTATCCGGGAAATCACCTTTCAAAGTAATCGGAATATCTGAAATCGTGCGGACGTTAGAAGTAATTTCGTCGCCCTGAAAACCATCACCGCGAGTCACTGCCTGTACCAGTTTTCCGTTTTTGTATAAAATAGAGATTGATGCACCGTCGTATTTCAATTCGGCAACAAATTCTACAGGCTCATCAATAGTTTTAATAATACGTTTTTCCCAATCTGCAAGATCATCAAAATCATAAGAATTATCCAGAGAATACATTCTAAACTGATGCTGAATGGTCGGGAAGATCTTCGTAACACCACCGCCAACACGTACTGTTGGAGAATTATCATCGTGAAATTCAGGATGTTTGGCTTCAAGATCCTGAAGTTCTTTCAGTAAAAGATCAAATTCCATATCAGAAATACTCGGCTCATCCAGAAGATAATAATTCTCATTATGCTGCTGAAGTTCTTTACGGAGCTGATCTATTTTTGCTTTGATATTCTCGGGCATTTTCTTGTCTTTTAGGCAAAAATACTAAGTCTTCGTGAAATTTTAACCATTAAAATTTAATATTCTATTTAAAAAATGTTCAGGTAACGTTAAAGCAGTTTCGCATATCTCTTCCTATTTTTGCGGCGATCTTCTCAAGGTTTGCCAATAACAACGGTCAGAAAATAATAAGTTTGTATTTTTGATCATGTTTATATATTAATTTAAAAATGTAGAGGTTATTTAATTATGAAAAAGTTTATCTTAGGGTTTGCAGTTTTAAGCGCAGGAATCATGAATGCACAGACCCAAATTATCGCCCACAGAGGTTATTTTCAGACGCAGCCTCCCACTACTGAAAATTCTATTCAGTCGTTGAAAAATGCTCAGAATCTTAAAATTTACGGAGCCGAATTTGATGTGAGAATGACAAAAGATGGTGTTTTGGTTATCAATCACGATGAGCATCACGGCAAAATGGAAATTTCTGATTTTAATTTTAAAGAACTTGAAAATGTAAAGCTTTCAAACGGAGAAAAATTTCCTACTCTGAAAGATTATCTAAAACAGGGAAAAAAAGACAAAGCTTTAAAACTGATTGTAGAAATAAAACCTGCAAAAACGGAAGCTCTGGAAAACGAAATTGTAGAAAAGACGATAAAGACGATCAAAGATATGAAGCTGGAATCCCAAAGCGAGTACATTTCGTTTAGTCTGAATGTCTGTAAACAAATTAAGAGAATCGCCCCGGAATTTAAGGTTCAGTATTTAAACGGTGAGTTGTCACCACAGCAAATTAAAGAACTGGGTCTAGACGGAATAGATTATCATTACAGCGTTTTTGAGAAAAATCCGGCCTGGATTTCTGAAGCAAACCAGTTGGGATTGATCACCAATTCCTGGACAGTCAATAAAATTGAAGTATACGACGAACTTAAAAAACAAGGGATAGATTTTGTGACTACAAATATTCCGGATCAGCTTAAAAATAAATAACAGTTTTTAACTAAAATTCTATATAAATGCCTCACAGGTAATTCTGTGAGGCATTTTTGTATTTTAAACTTAAGATCGAAGGCAAGGCGACAAAGTTATTCACTAATTATTATATGCATAGCATTAAACTTCGTTAATGTCTCTAACTGAGTGTATGATAGGCAGATAATTTGTTTTGTTAAAATAAATTAATATAGCGTTCAAAAATTGTTTAAAATATGTTAAAACCGTGTTAAACCCATAATCATAATGCCTTTCTAATTTTGCGCAAACAAAAATTAGATATGCGTAAGGAGACTCAAAAATTACTTCTGTTATCCGTTTTAGGGTTGGTAAGCGTCGATATGGCTGCTCAGCAACAGATAAAGAGAGATACTGTGAAGAATATTGAAGAGGTTGTTGTTACAGCTCTCGGAATTAAAAGACAAGATAGATCATTAGGCTACGTAGCCGAAAAGGTAGATGGAGAAGAATTTACAAAAACTCAGAACAACAACTGGGCGCAGGCTTTAGAAGGTAAAGTAGCGGGCTTGAAAATTCAGACGGCAGGAGCAGGACCTCTTGGATCTGCAAAAATTACTTTACGAGGTAGCGCTTCGATGAATATGGATAATAACCAGGCTTTAATTGTTGTTGATGGTGTTCCTTTGGGAGGCACAAACACAGGAACAGGAAATGCAGCTTACGGAGCAGGAACCGGTGGTGACCTTCCGGTAGATTTCGGAAATAATTTTAATAGCATCAATCCTGAGGACATAGAATCAGTTACAATATTGAAAGGCGCTACTGCCGGAGCTTTGTACGGTTCGAGAGGAATGCATGGAGCTATTATGATTACTACCAAAGCAGGTAAATCAAAAAATGGAAAAGTAAATGTTATTTTTAATTCTAATACAAGCTTTGATTCTGTTTTACATTGGCCGGATTATCAGTATGAATATGGCCAGGGAACTTTACAGAAAAATACGGCGGGTCAGTTTTACTATTCTTACGGAGCTTCTCCGGATGGTGTAAATACTGGTTCTACAAGTAGTGCTTTCGGACCAAAATTTAACGGACAGTCTTATTTCCAGTACGATCCCACGGTAGAAGGGCAGAGCCTTCAAAGACAAGAGTGGAGACCGTATAAAAATAATATTAAAGATTTTTGGGGTGTAGGAACTACCTATGCTAATAATTTATCGGTTGAAAGTTCTACAGAAAAAACAGCTTTCAGAGCATCATTGAATTACACAAAAAATAACTGGATGATGCCTAATACAGGTTTCGACAGATTCAGCGGAGCTTTATCAATAGATCATAATGCCAACGAGAAACTTCACATTGTAACGAAATTTTCTTACAACAGCACAGAAAGTGATAACCTTCCGGCTACAGGATATAACAATCAATCGATTTCGTATTTCATGATTTTTCAAAATCCGAATGTAGATCTTAATTGGTACAAACCAATCTGGAAAAACGGGCAAAATCAGATCGATCAGATACATCCTTTCAGTTCATTTATAGACAATCCGTATTTGATTGCATACGAAATGCTGAATGGTTTAGATAAAAAATTTATCACCGGAAATGTTACTGCTACTTACAAATTTGCCAAAAATTTTGATGTGATGTTGCGTTCTGGTTTAGAACTTACGGATGAGCTAAGAACAACAAAAAGACCTTACAGTTCTGCAAATTATCTTCAAGGATATTATAGAGAGCAGCAAATTAAAAATTCTGAATTCAATACAGATGTTTTATTCAGCTATAAAAATAATTTCGGAAAATTTGGGTTTAATGCCTCCGCAGGTGGAAATCTTAGATACAACGAATATGTTTTGAACGATTATCGTGCTACAGGATTGAAAATTCCTGGTTTGTATGAACTTACCAATGCTATTGCTCTTATTACGAAAGTTCCTCAGCCAAGAGATAAAGAGATGAATAGTTTATACGGATTAGCTTCTTTAAATTACAATAACGTATGGTTTTTAGATGTTACAGCTAGAAACGACTGGAGTAGTGCGTTACCAAAAGAAAACAGGTCATATTTTTATCCATCGGTAGCTACATCATTTATACTTTCAGATATATTTAATTTAAAATCAAACAATTTTAACTTCTGGAAACTGAGAGCTTCTTGGTCGATGGTAGGAAGTGATACGGATCCTTATAACTTGCTGCAAACTTACAATACCAGCGATTTTAATAACTCTGCGGAGATTGCGTCAATTTATTTTAATCCAAATCTAAAACCTGAAATGAACACCAATATAGAAGCAGGGATGGATTTTAGTTTTCTTAAAAACAGATTAACCTACAATCTTACAGTATATCAAAATAATACAGATAATCAGATTATTCCTGTTCCTACATTGATAGAAACCGGATATTCTACAAGAATTATCAATGCCGGAGAAATCAGAAACAGAGGGATCGAAATGACATTGGGAGCATACCCTGTAAAAACTCAGAATTTTTCTTGGAACGTAAATGCCAACTGGTCGATGAACAGAAATAAAATTCTTTCGTTACCGGGTGAATTTAATGGAGAACCTTACACGATGTCATCTGTAGGAGGAGTTGTTTTCTTCAATGCTGTAGTGGGCGGATCTTTAGGAGATATGTATGGAGCGAAATTACAGAGATCACCGGACGGTCAGGTGATTTATGGCTCGGATGGTTTAACGGCAAAATCTACAAAAATAGAATATGTAGGAAATGCTTATGCCAAATGGAGAGGAGGTTTACAAAACACATTCAAATATAAAAATCTTTCTTTCTCATTCAGTATCGATGGTCAGTACGGAGGAATGGTGTACTCTCAGTCTCATCACAAAATGTCTGAGCAAGGTAAGCTGGAAAATACTTTGCCGGGAAGAGACAACCCGAACGGAACTTTTGTTGGTGCAGGTGTAGTACAAAATGCAGACGGAAGTTTTTCTACCAATACCAAAGCAGTTGCACTTCACACATATTACGGAGATTATTACAGAAGAGCAAATATAGAAACCAACAGTTTTGATGCGAGTTTTATTAAACTGAGAGAAGCAACAATTACCTACGATTTCCCGAAGGATATTGTGAAAAATCTTAAAATGTCTAATCTGAGTCTTTCTCTATATGGAAGAAACTTAATGATGCTGACGAAAAATTTCCCGCTGTTCGATCCGGAAGCAGCAACACTTAATGATTCTTCTATTACCCCGGGAGTTGAGGTTGGCCAGTTACCAACAGCAAGAACGGTCGGGATACAACTGAATGCTAAATTTTAAAAAAGGAAAAATTATGAAAAATAAAGTTTCAAAATTCTGTACAGTGATTTTGGCTGCCGCAATGCTTACCTCATGCGACAGATCTTTCGAAGAAATAAATACAGACACCAGCAAAATCAATACCCCTACAGCGGGAAGTCTTTTGATGCCGATACAATATAACATGGCGGCAAATGCTTACACTAGAGCCAATAATTTCACTTTTGATATCATGCAGGTCGCTATTGATTTTCCAAATGAAGGAAACTCGCTCAGCAGATATTATATTACAGAATCTACAGGAAATTCTTACTGGAATACTTCTTACAAATGGCTGAAGCAAAATAAAGAAATGTATGAGGCTGCAAAAAAACAAAATGATAAAAACTATCAGGCGATCTCTTTGGTTATGAACGCATGGATGTTTGCAAATCTTACCGATACTTTTGGTGATATTCCGTTCAGCGAGGCATCAAGAGTTGAGGAAGGAATTACCCAGCCAAAATTTGATAAACAGAAAGATATTTACATTAAACTTCTTGAAGATTTAAAAACTGCAAATTCATTATTTGTAACTACAGCAACACTTTCAGATCCGGATCTTTTCTTCGGAGCGAATACTTCTGCTGCCGGAACTATTAAATGGAAAAAATTCTGTAATTCTCTATCACTAAGGTTATTGGGCAGAATTTTAAAGAAAAATGGGGAAATAGATGTCTATGGAAAAATTCAGGAAATCGTAAATAATCCTACAACGTATCCTTTAATGACGAGTAATGCAGATACTGCAGGTCTTGATATTACAGGTGTTGCACCACTTTTGCCACCGATCGCAAGACCTCAGGATTTCACAACGGGTAGAGCTGCTGCAGAGTTTTTTGTAGAAACTCTTAAAAGTAATAACGACCCAAGACTTGCTACTTTCTTTTCTCAGGCTAAAGATATTGCCTCTCAGGCAAATCTTGGTTACAAAGGTGCTCCTGCAGGATATGCCCAGGGAACAGTATTTACTTATCAGCCTTCAAATATGAATCAGAATCTGGCTAAAGCACCGCTTAAAATTCTTATTTATCCTTACGCAGAACTTCAGCTGACTCTTGCCGAATTTGCTCAGAAAGGAATTATCTCAGGTAGTGCGCAGACTTTCTATGAAAACGGAGTAAAAGCAGCTGTAGAACAGTGGGGCGGAGTAGTTCCTGCGAATTATTTTACCAATCCGAATGTCGCTTACAACGGAACTTTACAGAGAATTATGCTTCAGAAATACGTTGCACTTTTCTTCGTAGATCAGCAGCAATGGTATGAAAAACGAAGAACAGGCTTTCCTGTACTTCCAAACAATTTAGGCTTACTGAATGACGGAAAATTACCGCAGAGACTCATGTATCCGGTTCAGACCAAGATTCTTAATACAACAAATTATCAGGCGGCAGCGCAGTCGATTGGCGGAGATAATATCAACGTAATCAACTGGTGGAATCAATAATTAATTTAAGTTTAAATAAAATGAATATAAGAATAGTATTGCCAAGTCTGCTTATTTCAGCAATGGCATTCTCTCAGACTTCGGTTTCAGGATATGTTTTTGAAGACGGCAACAAAAACCAGAAGAAAGAAAACCGCGAAAAAGGAATTGAAAATGTAGCTGTATCTAACGGTAGCCAAGTAGTTTTAACGGATAAAAACGGAAAATACAGCTTGCCGATTTCAGAAGGGCAGACGGTTTTTGTGATTAAACCTTCAGGATATATGATGGATTTAAATCAAAATAATCTACCCCAATATTATTATCAGTACAAACCAAAAGGTTCGCCCTCAGATTTTAAATATAAGGGAACTGCACCTACTGGAGCGCTTCCCAAAGAATTAAATTTCGCATTACATCAACAGAAAGAAAGCAAGAACTTTGATATTTTGGTCTTTGGAGATCCGCAGCCTTACACAGAAAAACAGCTAGACTATTTTAAAAGAGCCATTGTGAACGAGGTGAAATCTAATAAACAAAATGCAGTTTTCGGGATCAGTTTGGGTGACTTGGTAGGTGATGATTTGAGTCTGCAAAAGCCTTACGCAGATGTTATGAAAGAGATCGGTTTACCTTGGTTCAACGTGATGGGAAATCATGATATGAATTATGATGCAAAAGAAGATCTGCTTTCAGATGAAACTTTTGAAGCTACTTTTGGTCCTGCAAATTATTCTTTCAACTATGGGAATGTACATTTTCTAATCCTTGACAATATACTGTATCCGGATCCCAGAGACGGAAAAGGATATTGGGGAGGTTTTAGAGAAGATCAGATGCAGTTTATTCAGAACGATTTGAAACTTGTCGACAAAAATAAACTTATTGTCATTTCGTTCCACATACCTTTAGAGCATAATAACGAAGATAATTTCAGAAATGCAGATCGCCAAATGCTTTTTGATGCGCTTGCACCTTTTCAGAATGCTTTAATGTTGTCTGCTCACACACACATTCAGCAACAGATTTTTTATGGCAAGCCGCAAGGCTGGAACGGCGCTAAAGATCTTCACGAATACAACGTCGGAACAACGTGCGGTGATTGGTGGTCGGGAACGTCAGACGAAATAGGATTACCTACTTCTACCATGAGAGACGGTACAGCAAAAGGCTATTCTTTTATCAGTTTTAATGATAATCAATACAAAGTAAAATACAAAACAGCAGGAAAGCCTCATGATTATCAGATTCAGCTGTATGTACCGAAAGTTATTCCTTTCCCATCAAAGACATCGGCGAAGGTTTTGGCTAATTTCTTTATGGGAAGTAAGAAAGACAAAGTAGAATACAGAATTGATGGTGGAAAATGGGAAGAAATGGAATACAGCGAAACGATTGACCCCAATTTTGCGCAATCTGTTTTCAAATGGGATTCTACAGATAATTTATTTCCCGGAAGAAGACCTTCAAATCCTGAACAATCGAAACACATCTGGACAGGCGGATTTGGAAACAAATTATCGCTAGGAAAACATAAAGTTGAGGTAAAAGCTCATGACATGTACGGAAATGAGTTTTCTTCATCAGAAGAATTTGAGGTGCAGAACACAATTCTGATTCCTTAATTATTTCAATTTTTTACTTTACTTCAGTTAAAACCGGCCTCAGAAATGTTGCCGGTTTTGATTTTAAATACGATTAGCTTTAAAAAAAAAACTAGAAATGTAATCGTTATTTTAATAGATTTTCTGTAGTGCTAAAAATATTTTGGTAAACAATATAGAGTAAGATGATAATTGTTTTTCATTAAATCAAAAATATAAACGGTTGTTTAAAAATTGCGTTTCGTAAATTTGTTCCATCAAAATTAAACGAATGAACTTACAGGGAAAAAGTGCCATCATAACAGGTGGCGGAAGAGGTTTGGGAAAGGCAGTTGCTTTATTGCTCGCCAGTGAAGGTGTCAATATTGGAATCACAGGTAGAAACGAGGAGAACCTAAAAATGACCGTTGATGAAATCAAGAAACTGGGTGTGAATTCCTCATATGCAGTTTTCAGTATAGATAACGAAATTCACGTAAAAGCAGGAATAGAATCTTTAGCAGAACAATTAGGCGGAATCGATATTTTAATTAATAATGCAGGTATTGGTGATTTCGGCTCGATTGAAGAGATGTCGTCTGAAGTTTGGGAGCAAGTGATAAAAACAAATCTTTTCGGAGTGTATTATGCTGCTAAAGCAGTTTATCCTTTCCTGAAAGAAAAAGGTGAAGGTGATATCATCAATGTGGCTTCAACTGCAGGATTGAAAGGCGGACCAAATATGTCAGCGTACGCAGCTTCGAAAGCGGCAGTAGTTTCGCTTTCGCAATCGATGATGGCTGAATGGAGAAAACAAAACATCCGTGTTGTAACCTTAACGCCAAGTACAATTGCATCAGATATGTCAATTGAGGGAGGGTTAACAGACGGAAATCCGGATAAAGTTCTTCAGCCGGAAGACTTCGCAGAATGGGTAAGAGATATTTTGAAAATGAACAGACGCGTATTGATCGCAAACGGTTCTATTTTCTCTACAAATCCTTAATTGAGACGTTAGAAATTAGATTTTAGAAATTAGTATCAGATTCGCTTGAATTCCCCTTCTTTGAAGGGGTGGATTTTTGTAAAACAAAAAGACGGGGTAGTTAAAAATACGCAATTCTTCAATTACAACCAATAAAATCATTAGGAGCGGGCTTTAGCCCGCTCTTTTGTGTATTACTAATCGGCTTTAGCCAAAACTTAATACTTTCTATAACTTCATTTATTGCTTAATGGTTAAATAATTCAATTATATGACCTCTAATTTTTAAATTCTCTATTTTTGTAACAAATTACTCACATGCAAAATTATTTAGAATTCGATTTTAAAATACAACCTCTTCAACCTTGGAGCGATATATTGATGGCCGAATTAATAGAGATAGGTTTCGATAGTTTCACAGAAGAAATTCATGGTATTTTAGGATATATTCAGAAAGATCTTTTTAAAGAAGAAGAATTGAAGGCTTTACCACTTTTTCAGAACGAAGAAGTAAAAATCGATTATACTTTCACAGAAATGCCAAATATCAATTGGAATGAAGAATGGGAAAAGAATTTTGAGCCCATCAATATTGATGATAAAGTTTTAATAAGAGCAGAATTTCACAACTCTGTTCCCGGAATGCACGAAATTGTCATTCAGCCAAAAATGTCTTTCGGAACCGGTCATCACCCGACAACACATTTGATGATTCAGCAAATGATGGATATTGATTTTAATGGAAAAAAAGTCCTGGATATGGGTTGCGGAACTTCTGTTTTAGCAATTTATGCAAAACAAAACGGAGCCGGAGAAACCAAAGCAATCGACATCGACGAATGGTCCGTTGAAAATTCTAAAGAGAATGCTGTAAGAAACAATGTTGAATTGGATATCGAACTGGGAACTGCTGAAAATTTAGGAAAAGAAAATTATGATATTATTTTAGCCAATATCAACAGAAATATTCTGATTTCTGATATCCCAACCTATGTTTCTGTCTTAAATAATGGCGGAAAATTATTACTCTCGGGCTTATGTTTCTTTGATGTGGATGATATTCTTGAAGTTTGTAAAGAGAATAATTTAGATCTGAAAAAGAAATTACAGCGTGAAGAGTGGGTAAGTCTTTTACTTGAAAAATAATCACACAAATATTAATATGAAATCTTTTTTAATCACCTTACTTTTATTTGTTGTTCAGTTTTTTTCTGCGCAGGAAGAATTATACGCAAATGGTGTTTTTAATTTTGAAGAAAACAAAACGCAGAAGATTTTTACGGATCAAACGAGAGTCAGACAGCAACCGAATGTAAGTGCCCAGATTTTAGATTCTTTGCAATCTAATCAGCAGGTTTCAATCATTAAAAAAGATGACACTGTTTTGCAATTAGGTCAAAGAAACTCAAATTGGTATAAAGTTTCTTATCGTAAAGAGAATAAAACTTTGGAAGGTTACATTTGGGGAGCAAATCTTTGTATCGGTTACAGAAACAAAAATGGTTATGATTTTCTTTTCGGAATTTCAAAAACGGTTAATAAAATAGACAAAAATTTTAATCAAAATTACAAACAGAATATTGCAAGTGTAAAAGTTGTTGAAGGAAATTCATTAATCGATGAGGTTTTCTTTGAAACCGGTTCCGGCGAAAGTTTGAGTTATGGAACTTTCACTATCGAAAGCAATCACAAATTACAGAATGTTGATTTCACTTTAAAAGCAATCGTTTCCGGAGAAGCATGCGGAATCGCTGGTTATGATCAATATATTTTATTTAAAGATAAAAAATTGATTTCTCTTCCTCAACTAATGAACGTTGGTGATGCTGATGTCTATCATCACAGTGAAGAATTTATCTTTCCAAACGATAAAGGCGGAATTCCAAACGCTTTTATTTTTAAAATGGAAGAAATGGAAAAGGACGAAAATGACAAGGAGAAAGTAAAACGTTTGTCTAAAACATATCTTTGGAATGGAAGTTCTTATAAGTTGAAATAATATTTTTACTAATAAAATTGAAAACCACTGTACATTTACGGTGGTTTTTGTTTAGCAAATTGAATATGATGAATTACTTTGTTTATTTTCTTGAACATATGTATACAGATGAAACTCATACTTCATGTAAATTTTTAGGATATTTTGATGATATGGAAAAGCTGGAAGAAGCAAAAGAAAATGCTTTGAAACTTCCGGGATTTAGAACCTATCCTAAAGGGTTGATTATTAGGAAATATCAATTAAATAAAATTCATTGGCAAAGCGGATTTTGTAGCGTTATAGGAGAGATTGGAAGAGATTATTTAAATGAATTAGATGTTATTACTGAAGGGAGCAGATCAATAAAAGAGTTGAATTTAGAACATATTTTTCAAATAAGTCACACCTACACAATTCATAACTTTTTAGATGATGAAAGAATAATTGGAGTTTTTTTAGATGAAAATAATGCTAAAGAAATCGTAGATGATCTCAAAAATAAGAAAGGATTTAAAAAGCATAAAGACGATTTTATAATAGGTAGATTTACTTTAAATAACCAATTGTGGACTACAGGATTTTAAACTGTATAAATAAATTTGAGTACAGTCTATAAGAGAAGTAAATAATATAAAAAAAGAGAAACCACTAATGATTTCTCTTTTGTGAGCGCGTCAGGATTCGAACCTGAGACCGTCTGCTTAGAAGGCAGATGCTCTATCCAGCTGAGCTACGCACCCATTTGTAGTTTTATGAAAACTACTAAAAACATTTCGAGTGGCAGATTTCAAACTTAAGACCGTCCCGATGAATCGGGATGCTCTATCCAGCTGAGCTACGCACCCATTCAATAGTTTTGAGAAAACTATTAAAACAGTCGGGGCGGCAGGATTCGAACCTGCGACCTCCTGGTCCCAAACCAGGCGCGATGACCGGACTACGCTACGCCCCGATTAAGGTCATCTAAAACAAATATTACCTTGTTTTTTGTGGGTGCAAAGATATGTTTTTTTTTGTAATTAAAAAATAAAATGTTAAATAAGTTTTCATGAAGATGTTGAATTACTTTTGAAATTAACTTTACCTTATTAGTAATCATTGATTTATCTCGTTAAAAAATGAATAAAAGAATTTTGAAATTTTCAATGTTGTTCATGATTTTAGCATCGTTTATCACTAATTCAAAAATTGAAAGCGAATTGTCACAGGTGTTCTCAAAAATAAATTCTTTGAATCTTCAAAAGATTGGATTTCTATGAAAAATTCTGAATAATAAAGTATTTCACAGAAACACGTGAGTAATTAAATAAAAAAAGAGAAACCAATAATGATTTCTCTTTTGTGAGCGCGTCAGGATTCGAACCTGAGACCGTCTGCTTAGAAGGCAGATGCTCTATCCAGCTGAGCTACGCACCCATTTGTAATTTTGAGAAAACTACTAAACATTTCGAGTGGCAGATTTAAACTTAAGACCGTCCCGATGAATCGGGATGCTCTATCCAGCTGAGCTACGCACCCATTTGTAATTTTGAGAAAACTACTAAAACATTTCGAGTGGCAGATTTCAAACTTAAGACCGTCCCGATGAATCGGGATGCTCTATCCAGCTGAGCTACGCACCCATTTGTAATTTTGAGAAAACTACTAAAACATTTCGAGTGGCAGATTTCAAACTTAAGACCGTCCCGATGAATCGGGATGCTCTATCCAGCTGAGCTACGCACCCATTGAATAGTTTTGAGAAAACTATTAAAACAGTCGGGGCGGCAGGATTCGAACCTGCGACCTCCTGGTCCCAAACCAGGCGCGATGACCGGACTACGCTACGCCCCGAATTAGTCTTGCTGCGGAGAGTAAGGGATTCGAACCCTTGGTACCGTTACCAGTACGCATGTTTAGCAAACATGTCCTTTCGGCCTCTCAGGCAACTCTCCTGTTATAACGTTTTTGAATGATCGCTATTCCGTTATTGCGAGTGCAAATATAGAATACATTTCCTTATTTACCAAATAATTTTAAGAAAAAAATTGTGTATTTTTGAGCAAATAATAGGTTAAAAATATAAACTAATGCGTAAAACATTATATATCATCGGCTTAAGTGTTTTCGTTTTTTCGTGTACTTCACAGAAAAATGTAAAGAAAAATACCATTAAGCCAAGAACAGCTACTGCACAGTCAAAAACACCAGTTAAGACCAGTACTGCTGTGAAAAATAAATCTGAAATTGACACAGAGCATGGTGTGGAATTTTTCAGAACCAATATTGCAGATATCACAAAAAACGACAATACTGCAAGTTATGGCTCTATCGTTTCTGCAAAACCTGCTGGATATAAAGTTGTGAAAACGCATTTTCCGGCAATTGCACAAAATTTCAGACAGAAGTATCTGATTTTGCATTATACGGTTTTACCTGATGATAAATCTGTAGAAGTTCTTACTAAACAATCAGTTAGTGCGCATTATTTGGTAAATAACCTTGGAGATAATGAAATTTATCAGTTAGTTGATGAGAATAAACGTTCATATCACGCTGGTGTAAGCGCATGGCGATCAGATAAAAACCTTAATGACACTTCCATAGGTATCGAAATTGTAAATATGGGTTACAAAGCTGACGCCGCAGGAACAAAAACTTTCGAACCATTTGGTGATGACCAGATCAAAAAAGTTGCTGCATTGGCAAAGGATATTGTTGTAAGATATAATATTCCGCCGACAAATGTTTTGGCACATTCAGATATTGCTCCAACGAGAAAACAGGATCCGGGACCACTTTTTCCGTGGAAAAAACTCTATGATGAATATCAAATTGGAATGTGGTACGATGAAATGGCAAAACAGAACTTTTTAACTTTAGCACAAGCTGATATTGAGGTTAAATATAATGAACCATCATTTATTTTTGTAGTACAGACGGCTTTACAAAAATTTGGGTACGATCTGTTACCAAATGGAAAGTGGGATGACGCCACAAAAAAGACAATCGAAGCTTTGCAGTATCATTTCAGACCACAGAATTACAGTGGAGTTTTAGATGCTGAAATGTGGGCGATTTTGCAGGCTCTCAACCAGAAATATCCAACAAAATAATTTAAACTGTTAAAAATATCAATGGAAAATTATAGACAGGAAAGCGATTTGTTAGGAATACTTAATGTTCCTATAGATGCTTATTATGGAGTACAGACACAGAGAGCGATTGATAATTTTAAAATTTCAGGCCAGCTTCTTTCGTCTTATCCCGAATTTATCAAAGGTCTGGCTTTCGTGAAAAAGGCTGCTGCAAAAACCAATTACGAACTTGGTTTACTTGAAGAAGATCTTTATATGAAAATTGCTGAGACTTGTGACGAATTGGTTGAAGGATCACTTCATGCTGAGTTTCCGATAGACATGATTCAGGGTGGCGCAGGAACTTCTGTTAATATGAATGCCAATGAAGTAATTGCAAACAGGGTTTTGGAGAAGCTTGGTAAAAATAAAGGCGAATATGTATTTTGTTCACCAAATGATCATATCAATCTCTCACAATCTACCAATGATGCTTATCCGACGGCTATCAAAATGGCATTATTGCAGATGAATGAAGGTTTGGTTGAAAAGCTGAAAAACATAGTGGAAGCATTTAGAGCAAAAGGGCAGGAGTTTCAGGGTGTAATCAAAATGGGTAGAACTCAACTTCAGGATGCGGTGCCGATGACGATGGGGCAGGAGTTTGAAGCTTTTGCTGCTACACTGGAAGAAGATATTTCTAAATTAAATAATAACGCAAATTTATTTGTAGAAGTTAATATGGGGGCAACCGCCATCGGTACGGGGATTAATGCTCCGGTAGGTTATGCAACATTGTGTGCAAAAAACCTGGCCGAAATCACGGGATATCCTGTAGTTTCTGCTCCCGATTTGGTGGAAGCGACTCCGGACACGGGTTCTTATGTTATCTACTCGTCAGCCATGAAGCGCCTCGCTTTAAAGCTCTCGAAAATCTGTAATGATTTAAGATTGTTATCTTCTGGTCCGAGGGCAGGTTTATCTGAAATCAATTTGCCGCCAATGCAACCAGGATCATCAATCATGCCCGGAAAAGTAAATCCTGTAATCCCTGAAGTAGTGAATCAGGTTTGCTTCAAAGTAATCGGTAATGATCTTACGGTTACTTTTGCCGCAGAAGCAGGACAATTGCAGTTGAACGTGATGGAGCCTGTTTTGTCTCATGCCATCATGGAAAACATTCAGT
This sequence comes from Chryseobacterium sp. CY350, assembly GCF_027945075.1. Taxonomy (NCBI): domain Bacteria; kingdom Pseudomonadati; phylum Bacteroidota; class Flavobacteriia; order Flavobacteriales; family Weeksellaceae; genus Chryseobacterium; species Chryseobacterium wangxinyae. The sequence goes on along the minus strand of NZ_CP116034.1, from coordinate 1,627,155 downwards.
TTCTTTGTAATGCGCTAGATACTCTCCGTACAAAATGCGTTGTCGGGATTACCGCTAATAAAGAAGTTTGTCTCAATATGGTAAAACACAGCATCGGAATTGTAACAGCATTAAACCCTTACATTGGATACAAACAATCTACTCAGATTGCAAAAGAAGCTTTAGAAACCGGACAGAGCGTATATAATCTTGTTTTAGAGAAAAATCTACTTTCTCAGTTACAATTAGATGAGATTCTGGATCCACGAAATATGTTGAAGCCTCACAAAATGTAATTACTTTAAGATACATATTTTTAGATCCTTATATTAATAACATTGCATAGATATGCTCTGTTAAAATCAATTTAAATTATTATTTAGCATCAATTAATTAAATTATTTTGTGAAGTTTTTAATTATCATTCCCGCGCACAACGAACAAGATAACCTTTCATTTACTTTAGATTCTTTACAACAACAACGTTTTGAGGAGTTTAAGGTGGTCATCGTGAATGATGGTTCTACGGATAATACTTCTGAGGTTATACAAAAATTTACATTGGCAGATTCTCGCTTTGAAACCATTAATTTAGAAAAATCTGCCCATCAGCCAGGTTCTAAAGTGGTGAATGCCTTTAAAAAAGGATTGGAAACTCAGAACACTCGTGATTTTGACATCATCTGTAAATTTGATGCTGATATTATTTTAGAAGAAAATTACCTTTTTGAAATCGAAAAAGCATTTATCAATAATCCTAAATATGGATTGGTTGGAGGTTTATTGTACATCGAAAAAAACGGAGCGTGGGTTTATGAAGGTAATTCCAATAAAAATCATGTTCGTGGTCCGATGAAGGCTTATAGAAAAGAGTGTTTTGAAGCAATTGGAGGTTTGAGAGAAACTTTAGGCTGGGATAATATTGATTCTGTTTTGCTTAAAAATTTGGGTTGGGAAGAAATTGTTTTACCCGACTTGAAAGTTAAATTAATCAAGATAAAAGGCGCAGATTACACAATAAAACCCGCAGATTATTATGGTAGATACTTTTATTTTTTAGGGTTAAATAGGTTTTTGACGTATGTCGCAGCCGGAAAAGAAGCTATGAAAATAAATTCACCTTGGTTTCTTTTTCAAATTATCAGTTCATATGAAAAATGTAAATCTCAAAATCTCGAATTGAAGATTTCAAAAAGCGAACAAAAAGTCATTAATGAGCAGCGATGGAATATGTTTAAGAAGAAATGGTTTAAACTTTAAATTCAATAGCAACGGGCTTTAGCCCGTTTTTCTGGAAGCAAATATCATATCTGGCTTTAGCCAAAACTTAAAATTTTAGATTGAAAAAAATAGCATACATAGAAATCGATACTCATGCTGAAATTGCACAGGTTTTTATGGATTTAATGCAAGAATCTACAGAATTTGATGTGAGCTATTATTTCTCAGAAAAGATTAAAAATCAGGTTCTGGGAAACGGAAAAAATATTCATATTTCCGATTCTTCAATGATTTTGGATCAGTTATCGACGGAAAAGTATGATTTGGTGATTATCGGAACTGTTCATCGTTATTTTAATATCTTCTTGGCGATTAGTGAGAAACACAATACATCAATTATTGTTCATAATATCAATTTTTCGAAGATTTCGAAATCAGATTTAATCATAAATATATTTAAAAATGATCTGATGTTCAGGCTGAAATTGTGGTTGAAAGAAGGATTGTTCTGCACGAAGAAAGCATACGAAAATGCTAAAAATTATTTAGTTCTCGATCAAGAATTGGCTGATGGCAGATATAAATTCCTACCTCTTTTTTACACTAAAAATTTCAAGAAAATAAGTAGTGATATTCTAACAATAGTTGTTCCGGGCGGAGTTTCTCAGAAGCGAAGAGATTACGATAAGATTATTAAAGAAATTAATGATCTGGAGATCAAAATTAAAAATGGATTGGCTCTCAGAACTAAGCTTATCGAATTTGTTTTTCTTGGAAAAGCTAAAGGAAATGAGCTGAAAAAAATGGTAGACTTAGAGCGTTCTCTGGAAAATGTCAATATTCAATATTTTTCAGAAAGAGTTTCAGCAAGTATCTTTGACGAATGGATGCGAAAAGCCGATGTTTTGTGGTGTCCGATTCAGGGGGAGGCTGAATTTTTCAGCAACAGAGAAATTTATGGCAAAACAAAAATGACAGGAAATTTAGGTGACGCTATTAAATATGGTAAACCTGCAGTTTTCCCGAAAAATTATTCTTCAAAACTTGAATTTATCATTCCGGAAGAAGAAAATTTGATAGAGCAATTTTTAAAACTAAAAAATTTCCAATACAATTTTCAAAAAGATTTTGGCCGGGAAAAAATTCAAAAAGATGCGGAAATCCTTCTCAATCAGTTAATGGCTATTTAAATTTTAGTACGCTTTTGATGAATTTTATATTCAGATATTCCTCAATAGGGAAAATTTTCGTGAAATGATTTCCGATAAAAATGAGGATCAGAACAACGGCTGGTTTATAAACTAGATTGATGAATTGATTATCAAAATTGGGTAAAACAATAGCAACCGTAATTGCAAGTGTACAAATGATCGAAACAAAAATCATCTCTATACTCAAAGGAGAGACCTTGAACATAATGTAATTGAAGATTATCTTGATGACGTTATAAGTCGTAAGAGAAATTGCCGTAGACAAAGCGATTCCCATCAATTTGAGATCAGTATGATTGATAAAATACAGATTGAGACCCACCGTCAAACCTGCCAGTAAAAGCATTACTAAAATATTGAAACGATAATATTTTGAAAGAGAGATAATATTGCCGTTAAAACCTGTTGCAAGATCAATTAAAACTGCTGAACCCCAGATCCATATAACGGGAGTGTATTCCTGCAATTGAAGACCGTTTTTAGGCATAAAGTGCGTGAGAAAAGGAAATCCTACCATAATACAAGAAAAAAGAACTGCGCCTAAAAAATAGAGCGTTAATGAGGTTTTCTTGTGGAATCTGTCGAGTTCTTCCATATCATTTTCGGCAAGATTTTTACTGATGATAGGTGCAGAAATATTAAATAAACCAAGCTGCGGGATAGATATTAATGAGATCAACGCATACAAAACCGAATAAATTCCGTTTTCTTCCATTCCTAAAAATTCACCGATCATGAAACTATTGATCGCTAAATAATTCCCGAAAGTTCCTAAAAAACCAAAAAAACTGTAATTTGAAAATTCTTTCCAGAAAGAATCTTTTTTAAAATAATCTGTACTGAAATCAAGATTAATTTTTTCGAGTCTGTTGGTATAATAAATATAGCCTGATAGCATTAATGCGAACATTCCGAAAAAAAATGCATAGGCAATTTTTTCTGATAATGCGAAGTAAAAAACCAAACAGAACGCTCCAAGATTGGCTATTTTTGGAAATAAATTATCAAAAATATTAGAAACTACGATTCGTTTGTAATTGGAAGTATATTTATTGAAAACTGTGCAAAATGACAGCAGTAGAATCATAGGCAAGATCACTTGCTTGATCTTCCACGCTTCTGTATTTTTAAAGTTCGGAAATAGGAAAGGAATAACGAAAAAGATAATGGAAAATATGATGAAATTTACCAAAATTGCTGCAAGAGAAAGAGAAAGCATGTTCTGTTTTTTGCCGTCTTTTTCAACTTTATGGAAAAATTTCACATTAGAATAAGAAATTCCCAGTACTACAAAAGGTACCAGCATCTCTGCGGTAGGCAGAATATATCTCAGTTTTCCGTAAAATTCAAAATCATTAGGGAAAATAAATATCGCTGAAATGGTTCCTATTAAAAAGCCAAAATACCCAATAATTGAATATTTAAATCCCTGTCTTGCAACTACACTCATAAGATTTTAGTTTTTCGGGATAAAAATGATATTGTTGATATAGTCGGTTTTATTTTTTTCGTCGCTGATGTTTTTCAGTAAAATTTCGTGAGTTAATTTTTCGAGAGCAAAACTTTTTCTGTTAAGATAATTGGCTTCAAAACCCCAGCTTTCGACTTCCGAGATTTTGTTCCAGATTGGCTCGTCGTGGTGCCGCTGCTCCATCTCAACCATTAATGTTGGCTTGTAATGCTGTATGGTTTCTTTTCCTCCGAAAAGCGTTTTCATTTCATTTCCTTCAACATCAATTTTGATGAAATCAATTTTTTGAAGGTTTTTAGATTTCGTCCAGTCATCCAATTTTATGACTTCTACAGTTTCGGTGTAGCTTCTTTCTTCGCCTTTTTCTTTGTATGAAGTATTCAGTGTGCCTCTAGAAGCAACCATTTTTCCTTTAATGACAGGAACTTTAAATTCTGCAGTTGTATTTTCATCAGAAAGTGCAACAGATGAAATATTCATCGACGGAAAAAGTCTTTTCAATCTCGTATTAAGCTTTTTATTAGGTTCGAAAGCGTAAATATTTTGATGTTTAAGTTTGCTTTCGAAATGATAAAGGAAAGTTCCTACATTGGCTCCGATGTCGAAAATTACTGCATCATCATTTAAATATTCTCTAATCCAAACCAACTCCGGCTCTACATTACGCTGTGAAAAATTGTCTTTAGTAAGATATTTTAAATTTTTAAAATATCGCTCTTTATAAAAGGTCGGACTGATGTATTGTAGATATTCTGCGAGTTGCTGGTATAAAGACATTGATTTCTTTTTTTTGACGACCGACAAAGGTAGTAAAAAATGTTAAAATGATGTTAAATTAAATCAAATGCAAACTATTGTCTCATAAGGATTTATATTATTTGATAATGGTGAATTACTCTGCCCTGTCGGAAAATGGTGCATTTAAGAAATCTTTCAGTGGTTTTGCAGATTTCATGATAGCAGTGAGGTTTTGTACAGCATTTTTATCCATAATATCTTTGTTGCTAAGATGATGAGATCCGATAAAACTTTTGAGTTTCAGATATTCAGCCATCGGATCTTCTTTTTCAAAGCCTTGCGGAATTTTTTTCAGTTCATGTTCACGATCTAATTCTCCATAATGCTTTTTAAAATCTTTATCATCAACTGTTTTCAGAAAATCATCTTTAAAAACTGAAATTTCTTTCCTGATTATTTTTAAAACTGCTGCTTCGGGAAGATAAATTCCGCTTGCTACGAAAGATTTTCCCGGCTCGAGGTGAAGATAGTGACCCGCTTTTTCATTACTTTTTCCCATCCCGAGTGATGCGCCAAAATAGGTTTTGTACGGAGTTTTATCTTTAGAAAAACGAATATCTCTGTAAATTCTGAGTAGAGATTTTTTGGCATCCAGCTTAGCGACTTTTTCATCATATTTTCCGAGTTCCTGAATAAGATTTTCTACAAAAATCTCGAATTCGTTTTGCGCTTCTGTGTAAAGATTTTTATGGTCATTAAACCATTCACGGTTATTATTTTTATTGAGTTCGTCGAGATATTTGAAGATTTTCGCTGAAATTGCTGCTGCCATTTTGTTTGTTTTGGTCAAAATTAAATAAAACATATGAGACTTCTGATTTTATGGCTGCTTTTGAAGATTTATCATAATCATTGTCGAATTATATAAACCGTCTGTTGCAAGGTTTATTGAGAATCTGTTAAATTTAAATTAAAATTTTTGTCCTTTTTTTGCATAAACAGAAAAATAATTGGAGTTTTATAAAATAAATTTATCAATTCGTTAATATTAGATAAAGCATTATCCAATTATATGTTGTATCTTTGCAAAAATTTTATATCAATTAATGAATTTATTTACGGAGACCAATTTAAGTCCTGACATCCTTAAGGCCATTGGCGAACTGGGTTACGAAAGCCCGACAGAAATCCAAAAACAGACTATCCCTTTTATTCAATCAGATATTCGCGATCTAATCGCACTTGCGCAGACAGGGACAGGCAAAACAGCAGCGTTTTCGCTTCCGATTTTGGACATGATTGACGATACGAGTCGCAAAATCCAATTTTTGGTGCTTTGCCCGACACGAGAACTATGTCTACAGATTTCTAAAGACATTAACAACTATTCGAAGTACATGAAAAACATCAAAACTACAGCAGTTTATGGTGGAAGCAGTATTACGGATCAAATGCGTTCTTTGAGAGATAAACCTCAAGTAATTGTAGGTACTCCGGGAAGGGTGATCGACTTGATCAACAGAAAAGCTCTTGACTTCTCTGAAATCCACTGGATGGTTTTAGATGAAGCAGATGAGATGCTATCGATGGGTTTCAAAGATGAGTTGGAAACAATTCTGAGAGAAACACCGGAAACAAAACAAACTTTCTTGTTCTCTGCAACGATGAGCAAAGAAGTAGAAAGAATTTCTAAAAGCTACCTTACAACGCCTCACCGTATTTCTGTGGGTTCTATTAACGAAGTTAAGAAGAACATTAAGCATGAATACTATGTTGTAGGTTACCGTTATAAAAAAGAAGCTCTAAAGAGACTTATTGATGCAAACCCGAATCAGTACTCCATTATTTTCTGTAGAACAAGAATGGAAACTCAGGAGGTTGCAGACTTTTTGATGCAGAATGGCTATGCAGCTGATGCTCTTCATGGTGATCTTTCTCAGGCGCAGAGAGATACGGTAATGAAGAAATTCAGATTAAAAAATATTGATATCTTGGTTGCGACAGACGTTGCTGCTAGAGGTTTGGATGTGAATTCACTAACTCACGTTATTCACTTCTCTTTACCAGATGATCCTGAAGTTTTTGTACACAGAAGCGGAAGAACGGGTAGAGCAGGAAAAGACGGTATTTCTATGGCTTTAATCAAGCCGGAAGAAAGTAGAAAACTGAAGCAGATCAAATCGACTACGAAGATTGATATCGTTGAAAAGAAAATTCCTACAGGTGACGAGGTAATGTCGGCTCAGGTAACAGGAGTTTTTGAAAAATTAATGACAGAGCACGAAAATATTTTTGAATTTGATCAAAATCTTGTTCCGGATTTAAGTAATTTCACCAAAGAAGAATTGGTTGTTCAGTTGTTGCAATTCCAGTTAAAAGATCTTGCTCTATATTACAAAGACAAACAGGATCTATTGGATCAGAAGTTCAACAACCGTGATGATGACAGAGGCGGAAGAGAGAGAGACAGCAGAGGTGGAAGAGATCGTGACAGAGGAAGAGATCGTGACAGAGGAGAACGTAGCGACAGAGGTGAAAGAAGAGGAGATCGTGGCGATCGTGGTGGTAAACCAAGACAGAGAGACGAAAATATGACTAGATTTTTCTTCAACCTTGGTAAAAAAGACCAGTTGAAAAAACTAGATGTATTGGAAATAATCAATAAAGCTACATCAAGCAAAGGAAATAAAAGAGCTGAGATCGGAAACATCGAAATTCTTGAAAAATTCTCTTTCTTTGAAGTTGAAAAGGCTTTCAAAGGAGAACTTCTTGGAAACATTCAGTCAATGAAATTTAAAGGAAAAGATATGAGAGCTGAAGAGGCTAACTAATCTGAAACTTATAAATATATCAAAAGCCGGCAATTTGTCGGCTTTTTTTATTTTGAACAATTTAAATAAACAGTAAGACTTAATCTTAATTCTTTGACTGCTAAATTGATGCGCGCTCGATATTATATTTAGCAATGTGTGTGAACAAATATTAATTCAATATTAACAAAAATTAATGCAAGTTGCTTTTTGTTAAGATGCTTTTTTAGGAAATTTGCACACGAATAAATTAAATACAATTTACAAATGGCAATTGGTAATATTTTCCACGCATTTCAGCCAAAAGATAAAATTTTCTTTGTGCTTTTCGAAAAAGTAACAGAGAACTTAGTTGCAATGTCTAATGACTTCAACAACGGCGTAAAAGATTTCGATCTAAATGACGACGCAATGTTGAAACTGATGAGCGACTATGAGCACAAAAATGATGAGCTCACTCATGAGATCTTTATTGAATTGGGGAAAAACTTCATCACACCTTTCGACCGTGAAGATATTCACACTTTGGCAACAGGTCTTGATGATATTGCAGATTATATCTACGCTTCTACGAAATATATTTTCTTATACAAATCTCCGATGATGAAGGCTTATGCAGACTTCTCATTATTGATTCACAAGGCTTGTCTTGAAATTCAGAATGCCATGAAAAATCTCAAAGGTTTTAAAAACATGGAGCAGGTGAAGGAAGCTTGTATCAAAGTAAATTCTATCGAAAATATTGCTGATGATCTTCTTTCAAACTCTATGGTAGAGCTTTTTGAGACGAATGATGCCATCAATATCATCAAAATATCCTCAGTTCTAAACTATCTTGAGATCGTAACCGATAAAGCAGAAGATGTTGCCAACACGATTGAGAACATCATGATTAAATACGCTTAAAAACAATACATAACAAAAATGGAATTTCCTATTTTACTTACGGTTATTATTGCTTTGGCTTTAATCTTCGATTATATTAATGGTTTTCATGATGCAGCCAATTCTATTGCGACGATTGTTTCTACAAAAGTTTTAACGCCGTTTCAGGCTGTACTTTGGGCAGCACTCTGGAATTTTGCCGCTTTCTTTATCGCTGCGTATATCATTGGTGAGTTTAAAATCGGTAACACGATTGCTAAAACCGTCAACGAAAATTTTATTACGCTAGAAGTTATTTTTTCAGGTTTAATTGCTGCAATTGCATGGAACCTTTTAACATGGTGGTTCGGTATTCCTTCATCATCATCTCACACGCTGATTGGTGGTTTCTTAGGAGCAGCATTAATGCATGCTTTTTTAATGGATTACCGCGAAGTTGTAGCTGCCACTCCGGATTTAGGAATGTGGGAAACTGTAACGCAGACCGTGTCAAAGGTTGCTAGTCAGGATGTTGTGAAATTCAGCAAAGTAATTCCTATTTTCTTATTTATTTTCCTGGCACCGATTATCGGGATGGTAATTTCGATTATCATTACTTTAATCATTGTGCATCTTTATAAAAAGTCGAATCCTCATAAAGCAGATCAATCTTTCAAAAGATTACAGTTGGTTTCTTCGGCTTTGTTCAGTTTAGGGCACGGTTTGAATGACGCTCAGAAAGTAATGGGGATCATCGGAGCTGCTTTAATTTACTACCACGTGAACATGCTTCAGGATCCTGTTTATCTAAATATTGAAACTGCTGAACGTTTTAATTATTTTGCACAGCATTATATGTGGGTTCCGTTAGTTTCTTTCATCGCGATCGCATTAGGAACCATGAGTGGAGGCTGGAAGATCATCAAAACAATGGGAACAAAAATCACAAAAGTAACTCCATTAGAAGGTGTAAGTGCTGAAACTGCTGGTGCAATAACGCTTTTTATTACCGATCACTTCGGGATTCCGGTTTCTACGACACATACGATTACCGGTTCTATTATCGGTGTTGGATTAACAAAAAGAGTTTCTGCAGTACGTTGGGGAATTACAGTAAGCTTACTTTGGGCTTGGGTTTTAACGATTCCTATTTCGGCAATTGTTGCTGCGCTTACGTATCTTGCAGTAACTTATTTGACTTAATTAAAGAAATAAATCATATCACAAAACTTTGTCTCAACAGGCAAAGTTTTTTGTTTTGAAACCCCTAAGAAAATCGTATTTTTGTTCAAATTAAAATCTTTTATGGAATTCTTAGACACCTACCAACAGATTGTTGCTGATGCCATTACTAAATATACGTTTAAAGATAAACCCGCCGAGTTATACGAACCGATGAATTATATCATCTCGCACGGAGGAAAGCGCCTTCGTCCGATCATGGTATTGATGGCGTGTGATTTGTTCGGAGGTGACATGAAACAGGCTATAAAGCCCGCTTTGGCGATTGAGTTTTTCCATAATTTTACGCTGATTCATGATGATATTATGGATGAAGCACCACTAAGAAGAAATAAACCTACCATCCATACTTTACACGGAATCAATGTTGGAATTCTTTCCGGAGATGGATTGATGCTGAAAGCTTACAAATTCTTTGAAGATCTTGAACCGGAAATTTTTAAAGCGTGTATCAGAATTTTCACCCATACAGGTTTGCTTCTGTGTGAAGGTCAGCAATATGACATCAATTTTGAAACTCAGGAAAATGTGACTTTTGATGACTACATCAGAATGATTACTTATAAAACCGGAGTTTTAAGCGCATCTTCATTTGAGATTGGTGCTTTGATTGCCAAAGCACAGTTTAAAGATGCTAAAGCGATCTTCAATTTCGGAAAACACATCGGAATCGCTTTTCAGATTATGGATGATTATTTGGATGTATTCGGAGATCAGGCACAGTTTGGTAAGAAACACGCAGGTGATATTTACGAAAATAAAAAAACTGTTCTTTATCTTTTAGCCAAAGAACACGGTACAGAAGAAGAGAAAAAAGAACTGGATTACTGGTATTCCAAAAAAACGGATAATATTGATAAAGTCTACGGTGTTGAAAAGATTTTCAGAAGAACAAAAGTTGACGAAAAAGCATTACGTCTGATCGAAAAGCATAATGAAATCGGTCAAAGTTATCTTTCAAAAATAGACATTGCCGAAGATAAGAAAAAACCGTTTGCTGAGTTGGCAAATTACCTTTTGAGAAGAGAAAGCTAATTTTCAGGTTGCAGATAATAGGTTTTACTTAACAGTTTATCTACAATCTAATATATTCAATCTCTTACCTAATAAAAATGAAATTCAGGACAGAAGTTAATATCGCAGAATCTGACAAGAAAATTGATATTGAAGATAAAATATTTTCAATAGGTTCGTGTTTCGCTTCTGAAATGTCTGAATTATTTCAGCAAGGTCAGTTGCGGACCTTTAATAATCCTTTTGGGACTTTATTTAATCCTTTTTCAATTAATAATTCCATTAAAAGACTCCATGATTCTGAGTTTTATCACGAGGAAGAACTGATTATTTTTAATGATGAATATATTTCTTTAGATCATCATTCAAGCTTTGATACAAGGTTTATTTATCAGACTTTAGACAAAATCAATAGGAAAATTGTTGATGGAAATCAGTTTCTTCAAGATTCAAATTGGGTGATTATCACGTATGGAACTTCATTTATTTATGAATTTGAACCCAAGAAAAAGCTTGTTGCCAACTGCCATAAAATTCCGCAGAAGTTTTTTGAAAAAAGATTGCTGACGCATCAGGAGCTTACAGATTCTATCTACGATACAATTTTAAATCTGAAAGATATTTGCAAAGATGATCTTCATATTTTGTTTACCGTTTCGCCGGTTCGTCATACAAAAGACGGAATGATTGAAAATCAGCTGAGCAAATCAAAACTGATTACGGCCATTCATGAAGTGATTTCAGAGATAGAAAACTGTCATTATCTTCCTGTTTACGAGATCTTGATGGATGATTTGCGTGATTACCGTTTTTACAAAGAAGATATGATTCATCCTAATTCTCAGGCAGTTAATTATATTTTTGAGAAATTTGGAAATGCTTATTTTTCAGATGAAACTAAAGATTTTATTAAAGAAAATTTTAAAATTAACAAAGCTTTAGAACATCGTTCTGATGATGAAAAAGATCCAAAATATATTGAGTTTAGAGACAAACTAAATCAAAGAATTGAAATTCAGCAAAAGAAAACCAAACACAAAATATTCTGATTTCGAATGATTGACTTTACTAAAATTGATTATCTGAAATATGGAAATGAAAGACAGAAAAGAGCTTTTGACGTTCTTACAAGTTATAAAGTATTTGAAAAGCTTTCTAATTTTTCGCCGATTTTAGCAGGAACGATTCCGATAGAAATTGATATTGAGGGAAGTAATTTAGATATTATTTGTGAAGTTGATCTCAGATTTGAAGAAGATTTTTTAGATGATATTGCATTTAGTAAAATGATTCCTTCTAATGCAGATGTAAAAGTTGAATATCCGATTATTAATGGCGAAAAATGTATTGTGATAAATTTTATGTTGGAAGAGTTTCCAATTGAAATTTTTGCACAAAACAAACCAACAACTCACCAAAATGCCTATCTGCACATGATTGCTGAACACAAAATATTAAAGGAGAAAGGAGAAGATTTTAAACAAAAAATAATAGAACTGAAGAAAAAAGGAATCAAAACAGAACCAGCTTTCGGAATGTTGCTGAATTTAGAGAATCCTTACGAAGATCTATTAAAATTTTAAAAATAATGATTGATACGCATACCCATTTATATTCGGAAGAGTTTGATGAAGACAGAAAAGAAACGATTCAAAGAGCTTTAGATAAAGGAATTACAGAGTTTTATCTACCGGCAATCGATTCAGAATTTCACGAAAAAATGCTTCAGCTGGAAAGTGATTATCCAAACCAGATTTTTTCAATGATGGGACTTCACCCATGTTATGTAAAACCGGAATCTTGGGAAAAAGAACTGAAAATAGTAAAAAATTATCTGAATGAACGTCATTTCCCTGCAATCGGAGAAATCGGGATCGATCTGTATTGGGATAAAACGACTTTAGATATTCAGGTAAAAGCTTTTGAACAGCAAATTGACTGGGCGATTGAAAAAGATTTGCCGATTGTAATTCATACCAGAGAAAGTTTTGATGAAACGTTTGAAGTTTTAGAAAGAAAAAAACATCCGAAATTGCGAGGAATTTTCCATTGCTTCTCTGGAAATTTGGAGCACGCAAAACATGCCATCGATTTAAATTTTATTTTAGGAATCGGTGGAGTAGTCACTTTCAAAAATGGAAAAATTGATCAGTTTTTAAATGAAATTCCATTAGATAAAATTGTTTTAGAAACAGATTCTCCTTACCTCGCACCAGTTCCGTTCAGAGGAAAAAGAAATGAAAGTTCTTATCTTGATTTGGTCGCTGGAAAATTGGTGAATATTTACAATAAAGATTTTGCTGATATTGACATGATTACGACTGAGAATGCAAAACGAATGTTTGTAAACTAAATTAGCTGAAAAAATAAAGCCTTCCAAATTTTGGAAGGCTTCAATTTTTATTTCTTTCTAGAAAAATTACTTTTATTTTTTGGTTTCTTGCTATGATCAGATTTTTGCTGACCTGCAGGTTTTGGTCTTGGAGTAAAAGGTTTGTTATTGGAATCTCTTTTTTCTACCACCAAATTATCAGTATGGAAAGGATGATTTTTCTCAACCGGAATTTTCATTCCGATCAATTTTTCGGTGTCTTTTAAATTTAATAAATCTAATCCGTCAACGAATGAAATTGAAGATCCTTCTGCTCCTGCACGTCCTGTTCTCCCGATTCTGTGAACATAGGTTTCTGCAACGTCAGAAAGTTCGAAATTAACAACGTATTTCAGTTCGTCAATATCAATACCTCTCGCCGCGATGTCTGTAGCAACCAAAATACGTGTTCTTCCTGCTTTAAAATTATTTAAAGCATTCTGTCTCGCATTTTGAGATTTGTTCCCGTGAATTGCTTCTGCAGAGATGTTATTGGCTTGTAATTTTCTTGCAATTTTATCTGCACCGTGTTTTGTTCTTGAGAAAACTAAAACTGAATCTGAGATATTATTTTGAAGAATATGAGTCAAAAGTTCTAACTTATTTTCTTTATCAACAAAATATACAGCCTGTTTAATCGTTTCTGCAGTCGAAGAAATAGGAGTAACAGAAACCTTGATCGGTGTATTCAAAATTGAATCTGCCAATTTCTGAATTTCTGTAGGCATCGTTGCAGAGAAGAAAAGAGTCTGTCTTTTTTGAGGTAAAAGTTTAATAATTCTTTTTACATCATGTACAAAACCCATATCCAACATTCTGTCGGCTTCGTCTAATACAAAAATTTCAAGATTTTTTAAACTGATAATTCCCTGAGCGATAAAATCTAATAATCTTCCCGGAGTTGCCACCAAAATGTCAACACCTCTTCGCAAAGCCGTTTCCTGACTTCCCTGTTTCACTCCTCCGAAAATCACCAATTTTCTTAAAGGTAAATTTTTACCGTAAGAATTGAAACTTTCTTCGATCTGAATGGCCAATTCTCTTGTCGGAGTAAGAATAAGAGCTTTTATATGATTGTTCTTGGGGCCTTTTCTTTCTGTAAGATTCTGAAGGATTGGGATCGCAAAAGCTGCTGTTTTCCCTGTTCCTGTCTGCGCAGTACCCAAAAGATCTCTGTGTTCTAAAATTGAAGGAATTGATTGTTCCTGAATAGGAGTTGGTTTTTCATAACCTTCCTTTTGAAGCGCATCTAAAATGGGCTTGATAATGTTTAAGTCTGTAAATAACAAAATGGTATTGTGTATTAAAATAGTGCGGTTGAAGCAGTATACTTCATCATTTTTAGCAAAATCTGCTAAAAACTTTTAACAGAATTTTTAAGTAAAAAATTACTTTACTGGCTGAGAATGCCGCGAAATATACTGCAAAGATAAACTAAATTAATTGATTCCCGTTATTTCACTTTTTTCCACTGCTGATTCGTCTTCAAATCCTCAAAAAACTGATATACTTTTATCAATTTTTCAGAACCTCTTTTACCATAATCTTCTGTGTTTTTTGAAGTTCCGTCTGCAAATTTTATTCTTAAATAAGAAGTTGGAAGATCACTTATATTTTTGCTTCCGTATTTATCCTGAAGATTTTTTACGTCAAGTCCGTCTAATAAAGCAACAAGTTTATTGTAATCTGCTTCTTTAATGGTTGTGGTAAAAGTTCCTTCTCTCGGTTTTGAAAACTCGTCTTTTGAGGTACCTTTAGAAAAATTAAAATGTTCAGCTTCCAAAACAGCGGTTCTGTCTGCCTGTATTGTCATTTTATAGATCGGGCAAAATCCAAAACAAGCTCCTGCCTCATATTCTATTGTTGAATATTTTGACTGACTTTTTTGGGTGCTGCATGAGAGTAAAAGTACTGCAGCGAATAGACTTAATAAATATTTCATTTTTTTTAAATTTGTGTGGAGTCTCTCAATAAGTGTTCCAAAAGTAAAGAGAAACCTTGTGAGTTTCTCTTTATTATTTTTTAGTTAAATCTGTAGCCTACGCCGGCCTGCAGGAAACCTATTTTTGTGGTGAAACCATTTTTGTGCATGTCGAAAAAATTAAAATTGTATCTCGCATCGACAAAAAATCGGTCAGTCAATTTATATTCTGCTCCCAAAAAAGGGAATAGGTTTAAAGTTTTAAAATCTTGAAGATCTTGTGAATCTGTGCCGTTCACAATACCGTCAGTTTTAAGTTTTTCAGAAAAATTAAAACCAAAATTCATCCCTACTGCTGCAGACAATTTTGGGATAAAATAGTACTTTACCGAAACCGGAATCTGAATTTGAGAAAACTGATAATCAAAAGCCACATCGCCTAACTCTGTAACTTCGTTGCCAATCAACTGTACCAATGGAAGATGTTCTGTACCGCCCAATTGTGTATATAATACTTCTGCCTGGATACCCACTTTCGAAGAAACAGGCATTTCGCCTACAAATCCTGCATAGAAGTAAGATTTTGAATCGATCTTGTTGTCAAAAATTTTCATAGAAGATAGGCTATATCCGGCTTTTGCGCCAAATTTAAATTGAGATTCTGAACCTTGATCAGCAGTTTGCGCACTCATAAATCCCGAAATTGTGACCGATAGGGTCAAAAAAAAATTCTTTGTCATTTTTTTCATAGTTAATTTCAAATCTAACGTTGTTTTTCTAAAGAAATTGTGCTGTAAAAAAAAGAATTTACAGCACAATCAGTATTTTTTTATCCGTGAAGTCTTTTCCAGATCGCATCTTTCAGCTCCATCAATCCTTCGCCTGTAATTCCTGAAAAGAAAAGAGGCTTTCGGTTTTCCGGAAATTCCGTTGAAATTTCTTTTTTCAGCTCTTCATCCAAAAGGTCAGATTTTGAAATGGAGATAATAAAATCTTTATCCAGTAATTCAGGATTGTATTCTTTAAGCTCGTTTTCTAAGATCTTAAATTCCTGAAAATGACTTTCAGAGTCTGAAGGAATTAAAAAAAGCAAGATCGAGTTTCTCTCAATATGTCTTAAGAATCTGTGTCCCAAGCCTTTTCCTTCAGCAGCACCCTCGATAATACCGGGGATATCTGCCATTACAAAAGATTTATAATTTCTGTAATCTACAATTCCTAAATTTGGTGTCAGGGTTGTAAATGCATAATCAGCAATTTTTGGTCTTGCTGCAGAAACCGAAGATAATAACGTTGATTTTCCTGCGTTCGGGAAACCTACCAAACCAACGTCAGCTAAGATTTTCAGTTCAAAAACAATAAAACCTTCCTGTCCGTCCATACCGGGTTGTGCGTATCTTGGAGTCTGATGGGTTGAAGATTTGAAATGTTCGTTACCTTTTCCACCTTTTCCACCTTCCATCAGGATGATTTCCTGACCGTGTTCCATTATTTCGCCTACAATTTCGCCCTCTTCATTTTTAGCAATCGTCCCGATCGGAACTTCAATGTAAACATCTTCTCCGTACGCTCCGGTAAGCTGGTTTTTCGCTCCGTTTTGCCCACGTTCTGCCTTTACATGGCGCGTGTAGCGAAGTGGAAGTAAAGTCCACTCCTGAGAATTTCCTTTCATGATCACGTGACCGCCGCGACCACCGTCACCACCGTCGGGGCCACCCTTGGGGATATATTTTTCACGGCGAAGATGGGCAGAACCTGCGCCACCATGACCGCTTTTACAATGAATCTTTACGTAATCTACAAAATTTGACATTTCTTACAATTTGAGTTATGAGTTATGAATTATGAGAATGAATTGTATCTATTTATAACTCATCACTCACAACTTTAAACTATTTTATTTTTTCTACTTCAGCGAAAAGCATTTCAGAAATCTCATTGATTTCGCCAACGCCATTGATCTCTACATATTTGCCTTGTTGTTTGTAAAGCTCGGCAACTTCTGCTGTTTTTGCGTAGTATTCTTTAATTCTATTTTCTATTATTTCTACATTGCTGTCATCGGTTCTTCCACTTGTTTCACCTCTTTTCAGCAATCTTTCTACTAAAATTTGATCTTCTACGATCAATGAAAGACAAACATCAATGTCGTCATTCAGCTCATCTTTTACGATTTTTTCCAAAGCTTCTGTCTGTACGGCAGTTCTAGGATATCCGTCGAAAATAAATCCTGCCGCATCGGTTGGCTTTCTTAATTCGTCAATCAGCATATCAATTGTTACCTGATCCGGAACCAATTCTCCCTTGTCGATATAAGATTTTGCTAATTTTCCCAGTTCAGTATCATTTTTCATGTTGAATCTGAAAAGATCACCAGTGGAGATTTGCTTTAAATTAAATTTCTCAATCAGATTTTGAGCTTGAGTTCCTTTTCCACTTCCTGGAGGGCCGAACAGAACAATGTTTATCATAATTGTTTTTCTGCATCAGGCTTTGGGCAATATGCTTAAGCCTTTAGCTTTTTTAGTTAATATTTACTTTTTACTTAGATATATTATTAAAAGCTAATAGCCAAAAGCTAAAAGCCAGTAGCAATCATTAATGGTTGATGGTTCCTTCTTCCAACTGATACAGGTTCGGAAGATTTCTTCCCAACTCATCGTAGTCAAGACCATAACCTAAAACAAATTTGTTTGGAATTTCTTTTCCGATATAATCCAACTTAAAATCCTTTTTATACACTTCCGGCTTTAAAAGGAATGAAGCGATTTTTACAGATTTCGGGCGTTGCGTTTCGTTGAAATATTTGAAAAGACTTTCTACCGTATTTCCTGTGTCAACGATATCTTCTACCAAGATGATGTGGCGGTCTTTTACGTCTTTCGTTAGTTCCATTTTCTGGTAAACGATTCCTGTAGATTCTGTTCCTGCGTAAGAACTCATTTGGATAAAAGCAATTTCGCATTCACCAGGATAATGTTTAAGAAGATCAGAGAAAAACATGATCACTCCGTTGAGCACACCAATGAAAACAGGAACTTCATCCTTGTAATCTTCATAAATTTTCAGAGCGGTAGCTTTTACGATTTCCTGAATTTCGGCATCCTTTAAATAAGGAACAAAAGTTTTGTCGTGAACTTGTATACTTTCCATAAAATTTTAGTAGTCGGCAAAGTTACGGAATTTTGATGAAAGTTTTTTGTGAGGTCTGTCAGGTTTACAAAACTTGTTTTTATAAAAGAAATCGATAAATATTGAGGCATTAAAATTCCCCTCCACTGGAGGGGTGGCGAAAATTTCAAAGAAATTTTTGACGGGGTGGTTTTAAAGAATGAACTTTTTTGCGAAGTTGGATTGGTTTTAAGTTTTTGTTAAAGTAAGAAATATCCATAATGTTTGTCATTCCGAAGGAATCTAAGCTATTATAATATTTCTGCGAATGGTATTTATTTAATTTCTGAAAGTGTCCATCTAAAATAAATATTAGTATTGATGAGATCAATAAGAACGTCTTCTAAATATTCATCAAAATTGTGACCTAAATTCGCAGGTGTTTGTTTTAAAGCTTCTTCCAATTGTTCTTTAGTGTAATAATGACATTTAACTTCATTGTTTTCATTACGTACAAGATAATTGATTTTGTTTCTTAGCAAAACAGTTGTTAACTCGTCAAGTTCTTTATAATCTTCATATTCTTCGTCTTTGTGAATGTCATTGATTATTAAATCATAATTATTGTTTTGAATATTATAATCTTCTTGAAAAATTCTTATTAATCTTTCCTTATTTAATTTTTTGATTACTTCAAGTAAAGCTTGTTTGTGACCTGTAGCACTTCCAAACTCAAATATTCTCCCATCTTTTTTTACAAGAAGTATTGGACCTTGACCTATTAAACATACCTTTTTATCCTTTGCCTGATAACCAAAAACGAAGAGATCATCATAATCTTCTGTGTAACTAACTTCAACATGATCTCCTGCATTATTTAATACATATTCTTCGGCTATTTTTAAAAATTCATCTCTAGTGTTTTCCTGCATTTTATTTTAAGTGTTTTTTATGAAGATTGTTTAAAAAGTTTTTGCGATTGAATTTTATGAAACCTGAATTTTTTGCTGTTCATCGATTCAATTTATTTCTATAATGTTATTCCAATATTTTTCAAAAGGTATATTTTTATCTTTACAATATTTTTCAATTTCAGAATCATTTAGAAAATACTTGTCACAAAATTCGTCTAATTCCTTTTCTGCACCAGTTATATACTTTTCACTGGCAGTTAATAACTTTTCAGTTTGTTCAATAAAATTTTCAAATTCTCTATTTATTTTACAAAGTTTATCAATTGTTTTAAAATCTAAATCACGATAAATAGCCGGAAACAATATTTTACTTTGATAAGGATTTGCATTCAATTCAATAATTCCAATTCCAAAAGATTGGTTTAATCTTGACATTTCTTCGTGAAGACTATCACTGAATTCAAAAGCTACTAAATAACCATAATTAGCCCAACTTGAATTTGAAACAGCTTGGAAATAAGCTTTTTTAAGTTCGCTATCACTATTAATTTCCCTTTTTAGTTCATAGGAACTTAATTTAAATGTATCGACTCTATTTATTGATTTAAGAAAATTCTGACTTGCTTTTGTTTGAAGATTTAGAAACTTAATTGCGACCATATCAGGATGAGTCCAAATTTGATTACTATCCTTTCCATTAGATTGCTCATGAAAAATAGTTTTTGAGAATGTTTCAGTGTTTTTTAAGAAACTACTTAAAAGTTTATGCAAATCTCTTTCTTCATAAACTTTTGTCTTTATCTTAATCTCTTCATTTATTACAGGAGGTGGAATAATATATTCATCATTTAAAATATCAACTTCAATTTGTTGTTCGTTTTTAGTTAAATAATAGTAGTAAATTCCATTAGATTTTTTAATTCTTTTGACTCTAGTATCTCCACTTCTTATGTAATCTCCAAGTTGTGCAGATATTGTAGATGCAGGAGTTTTTCCCTTTAAAAATTCGTAATAATTTTTTTCTACAATGTGATTTAACACTTCTACATTATAAACAGGAATTATTAAATCTTCAAGACTTTTTAAAATAGCTTCTTTTACTGTCATTAGTTTTTTTTCAAAATTGATTTTCAAATATAATATATTTGAGAGGAAATTTCAAGATTCAGCCCCACAATTCCCACCACCCAAAAATAAAATTCCCCTCAAATTTGCCCACCCAATTTTTTAAAAGTAATTTTGTACGAATCTAAAATAAAAGTAAAATATGTCAACTTACGTAGTTGTAGGTCTTCAGTATGGAGATGAAGGTAAAGGAAAAATCACTGATGTTTTATCGGCAAAATCTGATTACGTTGTACGTTTCCAAGGCGGAGACAACGCTGGTCACACAGTTTATGTGGGTGAAGAGAAATTTGTTTTACACCTTCTTCCTTCAGGAGTTTTGCAGTGTAAAGGGAAATGTATCATTGCCAATGGAGTAGTGGTAAATCCTAAATCTTTCATTAAAGAAGTTGGTCAGATCGAAAGCAAGGGCTTGAGAACAGACCACATTTTTATCAGCAGAAGAGCGCATGTCATCATGCCTTACCACATTCTTTTGGATACTTACCGTGAGGAAGAGCACGGAGGAACACAGATAGGAACTACGAAAAAAGGAATTGGGCCTTGCTACGAAGATAAAATTGCAAGAATTGGTATCAGAATGGTTGACCTTCTAAACCCTGAAATTTTAAGAGACAAAATTGAGAAAAATTTAAAGGTTAAAAACTCTCTTTTCGAAAAATATTACGACAAACCGACTTTAGACGTTGAAGAAATCTACAACGAATATTTAGAAATCGGAAAACAGCTTCAAGAAAGAATCGTTGATACTGAATTGGAACTGAACGAAGCGATCAGAGACGGTAAAAACGTATTGTTCGAAGGAGCTCAGGCTTTGATGTTAGACATCGACTTTGGAACTTATCCTTACGTTACTTCATCTTCTCCATCTACAGGGGGAGTTTGTACAGGAGCGGGAGTTCCGCCAACTTCATTGAAAAACTTAATCGGTGTTGCCAAAGCATATTGTACTAGAGTAGGAAACGGACCGTTCCCTTCTGAACTGGATAATGAGTTAGGAGAAAGCATCAGACAGATTGGTGGTGAATTCGGAGCGACTACTGGAAGACCAAGAAGAACAGGTTGGTTAGACCTTGTTTCTTTGAAGCACGCCTGTATGATCAACGGAATCAATAACTTGGTGATCACAAAATTAGACGTTCTTACAGGAATCGAAAACCTGAAAATTGTTACGCATTACAAAACTGAAGACGGAAAAATTATCGATTATTTCACTTCTTCAACTGAAAAATTATACAACTACGAACCGATCTACAAAGATTTACCGGGTTGGAATGAAGATTTAACGAAAGTAAGAAGTTATGACGAACTTCCTGATACGGCTCAGAAATACATCGAGTTCATCGAAGAGTATTTAGGAATCAATGTTTACCTGGTTTCCGTAGGTCCGGAAAGAAGTCAGAACATCATCAGAAAAGAATTATTCTAAAAAAATAAATTCAACATATATAAAATCCCGCTTTCGTAGCGGGATTTTTTTGTTATGGATATAGAGTTCCTGAATATCACGATAATATTATTTCTTACATAGTTAAATTTTTATTTTAACACTATTATTTGTTAAATCTTCTTGTTTTAATAATTTTTTGGCAAATATTTTGATATTGTTTCAATGATTAATAGAAACTGTATAGAAAACTAATAATTACAATATATTAACAATTTTAATTTTTTTATCGTGATGAAACACCTACAAACCAATCAGGATTTTCGTTTTAATGAAATCCTCTTCGAAGGCCGCAACAAGCAATACGGTGCTTATGTTTTAAGAAATGAATCAGACAGAATTCTAACCAAAGCACTTTTTATAGGTGTTAGTTTATTGGCTGCAATTTCGCTTACACCGATGGTAATTTCGGCGTTTAAAACAACGGATGGAATTATAGAAAATCCTCCTCCGTTCATTTTAAAGGATATCGTGGAAGTTGAATTGCCTCCGGTGAAAGTTCAGCCGGTTAAACCAGTAGTTCAACCAGAGCGAGTGAAGCAATATGATGCAACGGTTGTTACTCCGACAAGAAATGCTAATGAAAGTAAAATTGTGAAAGATATTCCTAAAGATGCGGTTGCAGGATTCAAAAATGATTTCGAAGCAAAGCCTGCTACTCCAGATGTTTATATACCAATTAGTGCAGATTCTGGACCTGGAAAATTTACTGCACCAAAAATAATTCCTTCTATTCCAGTAGAAGATCCTCTTAAAATTGAGACAGAATTGAGTGTTTCTGCAAATTTTGAAAGCGGTATTGAATCCTTCAGAAATAAAGTGATGAATAAGTTTGATGGTTCTGGTTTTTCTTCAGATGATGTGATGAAAACTACAGTAACTTTTATTGTTGAAAAAGACGGAACGATTTCCGGAATCAAAGCAGATGGAAGAGATTCGGATTTCAATGCAGAAGCTTTAAGAACAATTAAAGCCGTTAAAGGAAAATGGATTCCTGGAAAGAATAAAAAAGGAGAACCTGTAAGAAGTTATTTTAAATTTCCGATTTCGATGAAGTTCGACAATTAAATATATTCAAATCAAATCTTTTCACTTATCCACAAAATACTATATTTTGTGGATAATTTTTTTAATATCTAAAATCCTTATTAACAATATTTTAACTCATCTTTCGATTTACCAGTTCCTTGAAAGCAGAGAAAAAAGTGTATTTTTGAAACTTAAAGTTCAAGCAATGGCAAAAATCATAGGTATCGCTAATCAAAAAGGAGGTGTAGGAAAAACTACTACCGCTGTAAACTTAGCCGCAGCATTAGGGGTATTGGAGAAGAAAATATTAATTATAGATGCAGATCCGCAGGCTAATGCGACATCTGGTCTTGGGGTAGAAGAGGTGCAGTATTCTACATATAATCTGTTGGAGCACAGCGTAGAAACAAAAAATTGTATACAGAAAACGACAACTCCGAATTTAGACATCGTTCCTTCTCATATTGATTTGGTTGCCGCAGAAATTGAATTGGTAGATAAAGACAATCGTGAATACATGCTGAAAAAAGCATTGGAATCTGTAAGAGCAGATTACGATTATATCATCATTGATTGCGCACCGAGTTTGGGTTTAATTACCATTAATGCTCTTACTGCAGCCGATTCGGTGATTATTCCTATTCAGTGCGAATATTTTGCTTTGGAAGGTTTGGGGAAACTTTTAAATACAATCAAAAACGTTCAGAAAATTCACAACAAAGATTTGGATATCGAAGGTTTACTGCTGACCATGTACGACAGCAGATTGAGATTGTCTAATCAGGTTGTAGAAGAGGTAAATTCTCACTTTCCGGAAATGGTTTTTGAGACCATCATCAGCAGAAATGTAAGGCTTAGCGAGGCACCAAGTTTCGGAGAAAGCATTTTGAACTACGATGCAGAAAGCAAAGGCGCAATTCAATATCTTCAGTTGGCTGAAGAAGTGCTGTTGAAGAACGAAAATTTAGTTAAAAATTAAAAATAACTTATAGCAATTGGCTTTTGGCTGATTGCAAATAATTATTAACACATTAAAGCAAGAAGCTATTAGCTAATTGCAATTTGCAATATGAAAGACAAAAAAAGAGCGATGGGACGAGGTTTGGGTGCTATTCTTAGTGCAGAATCCAAAGCTACTGTAAACTCTGCAACAGATGAAGGCGCAGATAAATTTGTAGGAAATATCGTAGAAGTTTCAATTGAAGATATTTATCCGAATCCCACTCAGCCAAGAACTTATTTTGACGAAAAAGCATTAAACGAGCTTGCACAGTCTATAAAAAATTTAGGAGTAATTCAGCCGATTACCCTAAGAAAGGAAGGTGAGAATTTTGAGATTATCTCTGGAGAAAGACGTTTCAGAGCGAGTAAAATTGCAGGTTTAACTTCTATTCCGGCATACATTCGTCTGGTTAACGATCAGGAATTGCTTGAAATGGCTCTAGTTGAAAATATTCAGCGTGAAGATCTTGATTCTATTGAGATTGCGTTGACGTATCAGAGACTTTTAGACGAGATCGGCATGACTCAGGAAAATCTAAGCCAAAGAGTTGGTAAAGACAGAAGTACAATTACCAATTCTATCAGATTGTTAAGATTGAGTCCGGATATTCAGAATGCGATCAGAAGCGGTGAGATTTCTGCAGGGCACGGAAGAGCGATTATCAGTATGGATAATGAAGAGCTTCAGCAGATTTTATTTGATTTAATTATAAAAGATAAATTGAATGTTCGCCAGGCCGAGCAAGCTGCCACGGCTCTCAAAAATCCAAAATCACTGGCTGCAAAAGCGGTGAAAACCGAACTTTCTAATAATTACAAAAGAGCACAGAAAACTATTTCTGATCTTTTGGATGTAAAAGTTGAAATTAAAACCACCGGAAACGGTAAAAAAGGTAAAATTGTACTCGATTTCAAAAATGAAGACGAACTGGAGTATATTTTATCTCATATTAAATAAATGAAAAAAGTATTTTTCACATTTTTACTTTGTCTTTCTGCGATCGCTTTTTCGCAGGTGATTCCGCGTGACAGTGTAATTACTGAGACCAAAGTGGAAACTGTCGCGAGTGACAGCGCAATGCTCAATAAAATTCCTGAGACATCTATTGTTGAAACAATAGAGAAAGCAAATGCACCGTCAAAAATTATTGTGACTAAATTAAATCCTACCAAAGCGGGTTTATATTCTGCCGTTTTGCCCGGATTAGGACAGTTTTACAATAAAAAATATTGGAAAATCCCGATCGTTTGGGGAGCTGTAGGAGCCGGAGTGGGAATTGCACTTTGGAATCAAAATCAGTATAAAAAATACAGAGAATATTACATCGCAAAGCTCAACGGAACGCCGAATGAGTTTATAGATCAAAGACCTTATCTGGACAAAATTGCATTAGCAAATGCGCAAGACAGATCAAAAAGGCAGAGAGATTATGCAATTGCAATCAGTGGATTGATCTATATTTTGAATATTGTTGACGCTGTTGTAGATGCACATTTATATGAAGGGCGTAAAGATCCTGATCTTACTTTTGCGCCGGCTGTCATTTATGATGATTTCGGAAATACTCCTCCAAAAACAGGATTGAGTTTAAATTTCAAATTTTAAAAAGTTTTTGAAGTAATAATTAAATAGCTACCATGAAAATAGCATTAGTCGGATATGGGAAAATGGGCAAAATTATTGATGAAATTGCCACCAAAAGAGGTCATGAAATTGTTGCCCGTTTAAAAGAAACGCCAACTGCAGAAAACCTCAATAATCCGGATGTAGTTATCGAATTTTCTCTTCCCGAAGTAGCATTTAATAATATTAAAACCTGTTTAGAAAATAAAATTCCTGTAATTTGCGGAACCACAGGTTGGCTCGAAAGAAAAACTGAGATTGAAAATATTGCTGTTCAGAACGGTACAGCATTTTTATACGGTTCAAATTTTAGTTTGGGAGTGAATTTATTTTTTGCTTTAAATGAAAAGCTGGCAGATCTGATGAAAAATGTTAACGAATATTCTTGTCAGTTAGAAGAAATTCATCACATTCACAAATTAGATGCGCCAAGCGGCACTGCTATATCTTTGGCGGAAGGAATTATAAATCATAATCCGAAATTCGACGCATGGAAACTTGAAGAAACTCAGGATAAAGAGTTGGGGATTTTTGCCATTCGTGAAGACGAAGTTCCGGGAACGCACAGTGTTTTTTACAGAAGTGAAGTTGATGAAATTGAGATAAAACACACGGCGTACAATAGAAATGGTTTCGCTTTAGGAGCAGTGGTTGCTGCAGAATGGATTAAAGGTAAAAAGGGAAATTTTACAATGAAAAACGTTTTGGGACTTTAATTTTGTAACAAAACATCAACTTTGCAAACTAATAATAGAAATTTGTAGATGACTCAATTTTCATTACAAATTATTCTTTACTTATATTACAGATTAGGCACAAAAATTTATGAATTATTTTTTAACGTACGCAGTTTATGTTCTCGTTTTATCAGTATTGATGGGGATTTCCACTTGGGAGCTGTTCAAAAAAATGGGGTATAGTCCGATATTGGCTTTTGTACCTTTTTACAATTATTTCGTTATTTTAAAAGAAACAAAACATCCTAAATGGTGGTCGATTTTATCGTATTTGCCGATCGTTGGTCCCATCATGATGTCTGTTTTTCATTTATATTTAATGAGAAAATTTGGAAAAACTCTATTTAAAGATCAATTTCTAACGGTTGTTCTTCCTTTCATCTACATGGCGACAGTTAATTATTCTAAAGATGCTGAAATAGAAGATGAAAACGATTTATATTTAACTGAAGAAGAAAAAAACTCAAGAAAGAAAGATACTTTTGCAGGTTCTATTACTTTTGCAGTTGTTTTTGCAACAATCATTCATGTTTTTTTCACACAGCCTTTTGGAATTCCTACCGGTTCGATGGAAAGAACGCTTTTGGTAGGTGATTTCTTATTTGTCAATAAATGGAGCTACGGTTACCGACTACCGATGCGCCCTTTAGCAATTCCTTTTTTACAAGGTACCATTCTTGATACAGGAGAAAAGGGAAATCCGAAAGACGATCCGAAATCTTATGTAGAAGCTGTAAAATTGCCTTATGAAAGAATATTTCAGTTTAATAAGCCTCAACGAAATGATGTTGTAGTTTTCAACTATCCTCGAGATTCTGTACATACATCAATCGACAGAAGAGATCCTTATGTAAAAAGATTGGTTGCTGTTGCAGGAGATACTTTCGAAATGAGAAACGGAAGACTTTTTGTGAATGGTAAACCTGAGACTGTTTTGGGCGATCAGGAAGTTCAGCATTCTTACACCGTAAATACAGGAACTCAGCTAGATATTCCTGCTTTATACAATACGTTCGGATTCTTACCTGTAAGAGAAAATCAAACCAACACTGGTTTTGAATACATATTTCAAGGTTTGACGGATAAGACAGCAAAAGATATAAAAGCTTTGCCCAACGTTGTTGATATGAAAGAAAATATCTTTCCAAAAGACTCCGGAACGGTTTCTCATAAATTGAACGCTGAAAAAAATGCTTACACGAAAAGTATAGATACCACGCAATCTATTTTCCCAATCAACAAACCTTGGAATCAGGATTTTTATGGTCCGCTGAAAATTCCTAAGAAAGGAGATATAGTGGCTGTTAATCAGGAAACATTACCAGAATATCAATGGATAATTTCCGAGTATGAGCACAACAAACTTGAAAACAAAAACGGTAAGATATTCATCAACGGAAAGGAAACCAATCAATATACAATTCAGCAGGATTACTATATGATGGTGGGAGACAATAGAGATGCTTCATTAGATGCGAGATTTTTCGGTTTTGTTCCTGAAGAAAATATTGTTGGAAAGCCGATGTTTACATGGATGAGCGTTCAGGGAGCATTTAAAGATTCAAGCTCTTCTTACCAGGCGCCATTTAAAATTCGTTGGGATAGAATGTTCAAAGCAACAAATACTGGTGAAGCCAACAAAACTTCTTATTGGTGGATCGCAGCTATGATTCTTGTACTTTTCTTTGGCTGGGAGTATTTTGTTAAACTTTTCGGAAAGAAAAAGTCAGAAGAAGATTTATAACTAAATTTGTAGAATAAAAATAAAATGAAGTATTTGAAAAAGTACTTCATTTTTATATATAATAACAATGAAGAAAGTATTATTACCGGTATTTTATTTACCACCAATCTCATGGTTTTCAGTTTTTTTAGATCCTGAAAATGACGTTGTTTTTGAGCAATACGAAAGTTTTCCGAAACAAACCTACAGAAACAGAACCAATATTTACGGAGCTAACGGTAAGCTGTCGCTTATTATTCCTATCAATCATACAGGAAAAAGGGAAATGAAAGATATTGAAATTTCTTACAGAGAAGACTGGCTGAAAATTCATTGGAAATCTATAAAAAATGTGTATCAAGGTTCGGCATACTTTGAATATTATGAAGATAAATTTGAAATTCTTTATGAGAAAAAAGAAAAATATCTTTTAGATTTTAATTTGAAAAGTATAGATATTATTCAAAAGATCTTAAAAGTCGAAAAGGCACAATCTTTGAATGAAGAGTACATCAGAAATCCTTCTGAGATTAATTTTCGAGAAAAATTTTCTACGAAAATACGGACAGAATTTCAAATGGAAGAATATTATCAAACATTTACAGATAAATATGGTTTCTTAAAAGATTTATCAATAATAGATCTTGTTTGTAACAAAGGACCGGAATCTGTGACTTATCTTAAAAATATTAAATAATTCTTATATAATGAAGAAAATAGTATTAGCTGCTGTCTTTTTAGCAGGATTCAGTTCTACTTACGCACAGGATGCAAAGGCTGCGGCTCTTGATCCGAAAGAAGATAAAGATCTTATGACGTGGTATCATAAAGATTTTGCTACATCTAAGGTTTATGGAGTAAATACAGCAAACGCGTATCAATATCTTGAATCAAAAGGTCTGAAGCCTAAAACAGTTGTAGTGGGTGTTTTAGACAGTGGAGTTCAGGTTGATCATCCTGGTCTTGTAAAAAATATGTGGTCTAACCCGAATGAGGTTCCGGGTAACGGAAAAGATGATGACGGAAACGGATATATTGATGACATTCACGGTTGGAATTTTATAGGTGGTAAAAATGGTGATATTGATGTAGACAACATGGAAGTAACAAGAGTTGTGGCTAAATATAAACCAATTTTTGAAGGCGATGATTCTACAAAAAACAAAGCAAATCAGGCCAAAATGCCGGAAGAATTTGCAATGTACATGAAGTCTAAAGAGATTTATTCTAAAAAAAGTGTAGAAGCTAAACAGGGTTTTCAGACTTATACAATGATTACAGAGCTTATTCCTAATATGGTAAAATTATTAGGTGGAAAATCTGTAACTCCCGAAAATATTGCAGCAATCAAAACCCCTACAGATCAGAAAGATGCAATTGCTCTAAATATTCTGACCCAGGTTTCCAGAAGTCCTGAATTCGCGGGGAAATCATCATCAGATTTTGAAAAAGCAATGAGAGCGCAAATGAAGGAAGCGATCGATGAGACCGGACCTTCTTCAAAACAGTATGACATCACTTATGATCCTAGAAAGGAAATTGTTGGTGATAATTACGATGACTACTCAGAGAAAAATTACGGAAACAACCATTATGAAGGTCCGGATGCAATGCACGGGACTCACGTTGCGGGAATTATAGCAGGAGCTCCTCAAGGAAAAGAAATTCAATATGGAGTGGCTTCTAAAGTTGCGAAAATAATGTCTGTAAGAACTGTTCCAAATGGTGATGAGAGAGATAAAGACGTTGCTAATGCAATAAAATATGCAGTTGATAATGGCGCAAAGGTCTTAAATATGAGCTTTGGTAAACCTGTTTCTCCGGGTAAAAATGTTGTTTGGGATGCATTTAAATATGCCGAAGATAAAGGCGTTCTTCTTGTGAAAGCTGCGGGGAATGAAAATGAAGATGTTGCAGAACATTTAGCATATCCTACAAATTTTAAGAATATAAGTGATGCAGCTCCTTTTGTAAACAATGTTTTAGTTGTTGGAGCAAGTACAAACAAGAATGATGCTTTAAGAGCAGGATTCTCTAACTACAACAAAAAAATGGTAAATGTTTTTGCTCCAGGAGATCAAATTTATTCTACCGTTCCAAAAAATGAATATAGATACCTTCAGGGTACATCAATGGCATCACCAGTTGTTGCAGGTGCCGCTGCAGTATTGTTAGCGTATATGCCAAATCTGAAGCCGGCACAAATCATTGAGGCTTTGGTGAAGACGAGCAATGCGAGTACAGAAAACGAATTTGGTGAAAAGTCTCAGGCTGGAGGAGTTATTGATGTGAGAAAAGCGGCTGAGTATGCTTTTACTAACTTCTACGATGGAAAAACGACAAAGGTGAAGAAATCTACAAAAACAAAAAAAGCAAAAAAATAAAATCATTTTTTTATTGATTGAAATGGAAGCCCGATATATTCGGGCTTTTATTTGTGGTTATTTTAATTTGGCACGGTTTTTTGTATTAACTTTAAGAATAATAAACAACAATATAAAAATCCATGATTTGGCATATTTAATCAATTCTCAAATCAGTTTTTATATTACAAAAAAATATACAATATGAAAAATTTAGTACTTGCAGGGATGTTGGGAACATCACTTTTCGCAGTATCTTGTTCCTCAGTTAAAAAAGCAGGAGACGCACAGAATAACAGATCAGAATTTTTGAAGATGAAAGGCGACTTTCAGATTGTTAGCATCGAATACGATAAACAGTACAAAATAAAACCTTTTGATGAGGGAGCAGATGCTCAGTGTTTTGTGGGCAGTCATTGGAGATTTATTCCGAATAATTATACAGGAGCATACACACTAAATGGTGGTGGAAGCTGTCCGGCACTCACGCAACCAATAAAATTCGAAGTAAAAGGAGGCAATACCTTTATGTTCAAAAAAATTCAGGACGGTACTAAAGCTAAACAAAATACGGCTGGTTATACAATGAATGTCATCAATATGACTACAGATCAGTTTGCTTTAGAACAAAATGTACCATTTGACGGAAGCACCGTGAGAGTGGTTTACAATTTCGAAAGAACCGGAGTGAAATAATTTAAACAATAAAATAAACATTATGAAATTTAATAAAACATATATATCAGCATTTTTCTTATCATCAGCATTATTACTTACAAGTTGTGAGGCTGTACAAAATTCTAATCATCAGCAAAGAGGTACCGCAGTAGGAGTTGCTTCTGGTGCAGTATTGGGTGGTATTTTGGGAAATAACGTAGGGAAAGGTAAAAATGCAGCGTTAGGTGCTGTTTTAGGTGGAGTTATCGGTGGTGTTGCAGGTAATGTTATCGGAAATAAGATGGATAAGCAGGCTAAAGAGATTAAAGAAACTTTACCGGGAGCTGAAGTAGAAAGAGTAGGTGACGGTATTAAAATTACTTTAAATGAAAGCATCGTAACATTCGCATTCGATTCTTCAGATCTTACTTCTTTAGCAAAAACTAATCTTGATAAACTAAATACTATTTTGGTTAATAATCCGGACACAAATATCAATATCTACGGTCATACAGACAGTAAAGGTAGTGATGATTATAATCAAAAACTTTCTGAAAGAAGAGCAAATTCTGTAAGATCATATTTAATATCTAAAGGAATTTCTTCAAACAGACTTTTTGCATTAGGTGAAGGTGAAGCGATGCCAGTTGCGTCAAATGATACCGATGCCGGTCGTGCGAAAAACAGAAGAGTAGAATTTGCGATTACCGCAAACGAAAAAATGATTAATGACGCTCAACAAGGACAATAATCATTAACATACAAATATTATTATTAAAAACCGCCGAGGCGGTTTTTTTTGTATTTATAGGCAACATTTTTTTACATAAAATTCACTATTTTTGCATTTGAAATAACATAAATGAAAAAATATCTAAAATTACTTCGCGTAGAACAATGGGTTAAAAACCTTTTTGTTTTTGTGCCTTTGTTCTTTTCAGGTAATATTAAAAATTTAGATTTACTGAGCAAAAGCATTTTCGCATTCATTATTTTCTCGCTTGCAGCCAGTATTGTTTACATTCTTAATGATTATAATGATATAGAAGCAGATAGGCAACATCCGGAAAAAAGGAGACGACCAATGGCAAGCGGCGCCATATCAAAATCTAAAGCACTATCAATTTTAGGAATTCTTGTTGTTATCGACATCGCTTTAATCTTCTTCGCTCAGTTTTATTTTAACGAAATTCTCTGGAAATTTGCGACAATCATTGGGATTTATTTTATATTAAATCTTGCATATACCTTTAAGCTAAAGCACGTTCCGATTATTGATATCTTTATTATAGCTACTGGTTTTGTACTGCGAGTTCAGGCCGGCGGATATATTACGGGTATTTTTATTTCACAATGGGCGACATTACTTACTTTCGTTCTAGCTTTAGTTTTAGCGATCGGTAAAAGAAGAGGGGAGTTAATTAACGCTCAGGTTTCGGGGAAAACAAGAAAAGCTCTTGATGGGTACAATGTACAGTTTGCAGATATTGCACTTTCTATCTCAGTAACGCTGGCAATCGTTTGTTACCTCATGTTTACATTGTCTCCTGAGATTCAGCTAAAACTACATAAGGCCGTTTTTTACACCGTAATATTTGTCGTTTTTGCTTTTTTAAGATATTTGCAGCAGACATTGGTTTACAACAGAACCGAATCTCCAACAAAAATTGTGTATAGAGATCGTTATATTCAGGTTACCTTAGTGCTTTGGGTTGCCGCATTTTTAATTCTTATTTATTTTAAAAAATGAAATTACGCAGACTGAAAAAGATAATCGTCAAGGAAAGTTATGTGGGAATTTCATCTGAAATAACAAAAATACAAAACAACAGATGAAGCCAAATTTCATACAAAAAGTGACCAATTGGGGCAATTTTCCGATTGTGGAAAAAGAAATGAGGTCAGAAGACAGCTTCAGAAAAATAAAGGAGTTTGTGCTGGATCATAATGAAGTCATTGCAAGAGGAAACGGTAGATGTTATGGCGATGCTTCATTGGGTGAAAATATATTTTCTACAAAAAAATTAAATAAATTTATAAGTTTTGATCGTTTAAATGGTGTTATAGAATGCGAATCCGGAGTGCTACTTTCTGAAGTTCTTGAGATTTCTGTTCCGCAGGGCTACTTTTTATATGTAACTCCTGGTACAAAATTTATTTCTGTGGGTGGCGCGATCGCTTCAGATGTTCACGGAAAAAATCATCATGCTGAAGGTTGTTTTTCGGAATATGTTCTGGAATTTAAGTTGATGGTAGAGAATGGTGAAATCATCATTTGTTCCAGACAAGAGAATTCGGAGAAATTTTGGGCAACTATCGGCGGAATGGGACTTACAGGAATCATTCTTTCAGCTAAATTTAAACTCAAAAACATCGAAACTGCATATATTCGTCAGGAAAGCATCAAAGCTGAAAATCTAGATGAAATATTCAGGCTTTTTGACGAAAGTGAAAGCTGGACGTACACCGTTGCGTGGATCGACTGTCTTCAGAAAGGAAAAAATATAGGAAGAAGTATTTTAATGCGAGGCGAACATGCATTTCGTTACGAGTTACCTGAAAATAAAAATAAAAATCCGTTAGTTTTAAAGAAGAAATTTTCTCCAACAGTGCCGTTTTATTTTCCGGGATTTGTTTTAAATGCTTTAACTGTAAGACTTTTCAATTTTTTATATTATAAAAAACAATCGAAGAAAGAAGTAAAGAACTTTACCGATTATGAAACGTTTTTTTATCCTCTGGATGTGGTGAATGACTGGAATAAAATCTACGGAAAATCAGGATTTATTCAATATCAAATGGTTATTCCTAAAGAAACAGGAAAAGGAGGGATGAAGAAAATCCTTGAAACCATTGCCAATAGCGGAAACGGATCTTTTTTAGCAGTTTTGAAGCTTTTTGGAAAAGACAATCCCGAAGCTTACAACTCTTTTCCGGTGGAAGGCTACACTTTGGCCTTAGATTTTAAGGTAAATTCAAAATTAAAAAAGCTGATAGATCAATTAGACGAGATCGTGGAGGCATTTGGCGGCAGAATTTATCTGACCAAAGATAGCATGAGCAGATCTTCATTAACAAATTATCTCACAAATGTGCAAAGCTCAAAATTTGTTTCTTTACAGCACAAAAGAATTTTAAATAATACGAAATGATAGTTCTGGGAAGTACATCCGAAGTAGCGCAGGCTTTTGTAGAAAAGGCTTTGCGGGAAGGAGAGAGGTTTGAAAGAATTTATCTTTTCACCTCTAATAAAGAAACAACAGAGCGGTTTGCGAGGCATATCGACGTGAAGTTTCTACAGGAATCTGAAATTATTGAGCTCGATCTTACAAAAGAAATTAACTATCAGAATTTTGATTATATCACTTCAAGTCTGTTGTTTTGTGCAACCGGATATTTAGGTGAAGGAACTGATGAAGGTCTTTATGACAATAAAAATACACAGCGTATTATTGATATTAATTATTCTAAACTTGTACCAATTATTAATTATTTTGCTCAGAAATTTGAGAGCAGAAGATCGGGTACAATTATAGGTCTCTCATCGGTTGCAGGCGAAAGAGGAAGGCAGAGTAATTTTATATATGGTAGCGCAAAAGCTGCTTTTACTGCATATTTAAGTGGATTAAGAAATTATCTTTTTGATAAAAAAGTACATGTAATGACGGTAAAGCCAGGCTTTATGGCAACGAAAATGACGGAAGGTTTACCACTGAATCCGAAATTAACGGCTACTCCAAAGCAGGCTGCAGATTGTATTTACAACGCATTCAAAAAACAAAAGAATGTGACATACGTTTTACCGATTTGGGGCGTTATAATGATGATTATCAGAAATATTCCTGAGTTTATTTTTAAAAAATTAAAGCTGTAAATAGACGATGAAAAAATTGTATTGTTTTGATTTTGATGGCACTATTACCTATAAAGATACGATGTTTATGTATCTAAAATTTTACAACCCGTCGAGATTCCGGATGCAGTTTATAAAACATATTCCGCTTTTCATTTTATTAAAATTAAAACTTGCTGAGACTGAAAAAGTGAAAAAGAGTTTCATTGGTTCAATTTTGAAAGGTCAGTTGCAAACTAAAATAGAGGAAAAGTCTAAACAGTTTTTCGATGAGCATTATCCTAATATTTTAAGAGAAAATGCTCTTGATTTTATCAATAACATCGACAGAGAAAACACCGCAAGTCTTATTGTGACAGCTTCTCTGGATATCTGGGCAAAACCCTTCGCCGAAAAACTTCAAATGAACCTCGTTGCCACTCAAGCCGAGTTTAAAAATGGAGTTTTTACAGGAAACTTTATCGGTAAAAATTGCAACGGAAAAGAGAAATTAGAAAGGATAAAAGCTGAAATTACTGATTCTAAATTTGATAAAATCATAGCGTTCGGTGATACTTCCGGAGATAAATATATGCTAAAGTGGGCAAATGAAGGTCATTATCAATTTTTTCACTAATTTTGAGAGATAAATATTTGATATGAATAAACTTCTTATGTTGCTTTTGGCACTCATCATGAGCTGTACAAACGCCTCGTCACAAAAGTCAGGAGATATGCAGAAAAAAGGGGAGATTTTAGCCTCCGAATCTCAGGGGGGAGCGGAAAAGGCTGGTTTTAAAATTATAAAAGATCAGACCGAAATTAAAAGTACGATCACGGAAAATTTTGGAAGAGCAGGAATGCAGCCTGTAATGGAGATACCTGTTTTTCGAAAAGATAAGAAGTTTGTTTTATATAATTTAGGAACTTTCAATTCCGGAGAGCACAAAGTTTCAGAGATAAGAAGCATTTCTGTTAAAGATAATGTTTTATTTGTTGAAATTCCTGAATATCAATCAGGAGGAATGGAGATTCAGGTAATGTCTAATCCATGGTTTATTTTCTCGGTTCCTTCGAATTTTCAGTTTACTTCAGTAGAATTAAAATATTCAAAATAACAATGAATAAAATATATTTAGATAACGCTGCAACGACGCCTCTTTCAGCAGAAGTTATTGATGCTATGGTTGAGACCATGAAAATGAATTTCGGAAATCCTTCTTCAACACACAGTTTTGGTCAGGATGCTAAAATTCTTATCGAAAACGTGAGAAGGCAAATCGCAGAATATCTTCATGTAAGTCCGGCAGAAATTATTTTCACGTCTTGCGGAACAGAATCGAATAATATGATCATCAAATCTGCTGTCGAGCATTTAGGAGTTGAAAGGATTATCAGCTCGCCGATGGAGCATAAATGTGTTTCTGAGAGTATTCTTGATATGAAAAAGAGAAAGGGTGTTGAGGTAGCATATATCCGCCCGAATGACAAAGGAGATATTGATCTGGATAAACTTGCAGAGCTTTTAAAAGCTTCTGATAAAAAGACTTTGGTAAGTCTGATGCACGCAAATAATGAGATCGGAAATATTATAGATATTAAAAAAGTTGCTCAGATCTGCAAAGAAAATAATGCATTGTTTCATTCTGACACGGTGCAGACAATGGCACACATGAATTTGGATTTCTCTGAAATTCCTGTTGATTTTGCTTCTTGCAGTGCACATAAATTTCATGGCCCAAAAGGAATCGGTTTTGCATTTATTAGAAAAGCAAGTGGGTTGAAAGGCATAATAACTGGTGGGCCGCAGGAAAGAAGTTTAAGAGCGGGTACAGAAAATGTGAGTGGAATAGTAGGTTTGGGTAAAGCTCTGGAGATTTCACTTAACAATATGGATGCGTATACAGAGCATATGCAGAATATAAAACAATATACAATTGATAGGGTATCAGAAGTAATTCCTGGCGTAAAGTTTAATGGAAGAAGTGCTGAACAGGCTAATAGTCTGTACACATTGATCAGTATTCTATTACCATATAAAAATCCGTTGATCGGTTTGCAGCTTGATATGAAAGGAATTGCCGTTTCGCAGGGAAGCGCATGCTCTTCTGGTGCTTCAAAACCTTCAATGGTGATGATGATGGTGCTTTCTGAAGATGAGATGGATGATTGCACTCCGTTGAGAGTTTCATTTAGTCATATGACGACGAAAGAGGATATTGATATATTTGTCAATGCTCTGCAAAAGATTTCAAAAGATTTAATCATAGAAAATGCAAATGTTGAGCATAGATAGGCTTATCAGTAAAAAATTGTAATTTTGATCTCAATATTAAACAGAATATTAATAATTAAAAGATAAAAAAATGGCTTTAGAAATTACGGACAGCTCGTTTCAGGAAACAGTTTTAAAATCAGATAAACCAGTATTGGTAGACTTTTGGGCAGTATGGTGCGGACCGTGCAGAACGTTGGGACCAATCATCGAAGAAGTAGCATCAGATTTCGAAGGAAAAGCTGTAGTAGGAAAAGTAGATGTAGACAACAATCAGGAAATTTCTATGCAGTATGGAATCAGAAATATCCCTACAGTTCTTATTTTTAAGAATGGTGAGGTAGTAGATA
Source organism: Chryseobacterium sp. CY350 (assembly GCF_027945075.1). Lineage (NCBI taxonomy): Bacteria > Pseudomonadati > Bacteroidota > Flavobacteriia > Flavobacteriales > Weeksellaceae > Chryseobacterium > Chryseobacterium wangxinyae. The sequence continues at coordinate 1,590,124 of NZ_CP116034.1, read as the reverse complement.
AGTTGGTAGGTGTAACGCCAAAAGAGGTCATCGCAGAGAAACTAAGTGCACACTTATAAAAAAAATCACTTTGATAATGAATGCTTTCCGCTTTGGGGAGCATTTTTTTTTATAAAATACTTGCAGATTCGCTTTAAAGTTGTATTTTTGCAACCACAATAACGGAAGATATTATCTGAAGTTGCTGTAAAAGATCCGGTAGTTCAGCTGGTTAGAATGCCGCCCTGTCACGGCGGAGGTCGCGGGTTCGAGTCCCGTCCGGATCGCAAAAAGTTTTCTCAATTTACTTTAAAAAAATTGATCCGGTAGTTCAGCTGGTTAGAATGCCGCCCTGTCACGGCGGAGGTCGCGGGTTCGAGTCCCGTCCGGATCGCAGAAGTTTTCTCAATTTACTTTAAAAAAATTGATCCGGTAGTTCAGCTGGTTAGAATGCCGCCCTGTCACGGCGGAGGTCGCGGGTTCGAGTCCCGTCCGGATCGCAGGATGATTTTCAGATTTCATCAAAACCCCTTAAAACGAATGTTTTAAGGGGTTTTTTATTTGTCAATTTTTCGTTAAAAGGTAATATTAAGCAATTTAGGAGGGGCTAATTCGAGACCAGTTTTCGAAAAATCAAAATTGGTCCCTCGACTTTTAAAATTTTACTTCTCTTTTGGGTGAGCATATTTTTAAAAATCCAGAATCTCGAGGGACCTATGGCAAAATTGGTCCCGAATTGAGCTAAAATTGGTCCCGAATTAAGTGTTAAATTTAGTCTTATTTACCATTTAATTATTGATTTTTGAATTTAATTAATCATATAGTAGTGATTTGTATTTTCAATTTAGCAAAAATCGAGGGACCAACGACAAAATTGGGCTCGAATCGACAAAAAATTGGTCCCGAATAAAGAAAATTGAAGCCAAGAAGAGATAGGTTAAGGCCTTTTAATACAGAGAATTTTGTTTATGTAATAATTTGTAGATAAAAAAATAGTAAAAATTCATTTTAATCTATAATTATCTAATTATGAGTACGCATTTATCCATTCTTTTCCTAATGAAAAGATCAAAGATTTCATCAAAAGGGCTATGTCCTATTCACTTACGTGTGACCTTTGATGGGAAGAGGCTTGAAATTACAACCGGCAGATTTATTGAACCCGACAAATGGTGCATTGAATCCGGTAAAGTTAAAGGGAGATCGGCTGATGTCCGAGAAACTAATACCTATCTTGATATTTTAAGATCTAGAGTCTACTCTATACAAAACGAGCTGATTCAATCAGGAGAGACCATATCCGTTGAAGAGATCCGAAATAAGCTAACTGGGGTAGAAGACAATAAAAAACTGCTTCTGGTAATCCTTAATGATCATAACCTTAAGATGGAACAGTTGGTAGGGAATGAATATGCGAAGGGAACATTAGTTAGATACAAAAGCTGTTATCGTCACTTAAAAAATTTCCTGAGAATCAAGTATAATGTATCTGACATTGATATTTCCAAAGTCAATCTCGAATTTATCAATAATTTCGAGCATTATCTAAGAACCAAGGAAGAAAACCCGTGCAGTAATAATTCTGCAGTTAAGTATATTAAAAATTTAAGTAAGGTGATCCGTATCTGTCTCGCTAATGAATGGCTTGACCGAGATCCTCTGATTGGATATAAATCGAAATACACGGAAGTTAACAGAAAATTTTTAGATGACGCAGAGTTGAGAAAAATTGAACTTAAAGAATTCAATATCGAGCGTATGGAGATTATTCGTGATATGTTTGTTTTCAGTTGCTATACGGGTTTATCTTTTATCGATGTTCGCAATCTTACAGCAGATAACATTGGAGTAGGAATAGATGGTCGAAAATGGATATTTACTGCACGTCAGAAAACGAAAATCGCATCAAATATACCCTTGTTAGAAAAAGCGGAAAAAATCCTTTTTAAATATAAAGATTATCCGATGGGAGGTCATAGAGCAAAAAAGTTATTGCCAATTCCAGTCAATCAAAAAATGAATGCTTATTTGAAAGAAGTAGCTGATCTCTGTGGCATATCAAAAGAATTAACCTTTCATATTGCGAGACATACTTTCGCGACTACAGTAACTCTTTCAAACGGAGTATCCATAGAAAGTGTAAGTAAAATGTTGGGACATAAAAGTATAAAAACAACGCAGATTTATGCTAAAATTATGGATCGAAAGGTGAGTGATGAGATGGATTCATTGAGTAATTTACTGGAAAGAAAGGAAAAATCCTTTAAAAATATTTAATAAAAAACCTCATTGAAAATTTCTGTTTCTTCGTGCTTAACCAAACGAAAGGTAAAGCACGAAGAAACCCGAAATTTTTCGGGTTTCTATTATTTACAGTATTCCATGATCAGCAAAAGAAAAATGTGAATCAGAGGTTAAAATAAAATGGTCTAACAGATTCATATTCAGAATTTGTGCAGCATCTTTAATCTTTCTTGTCATTTTGATATCACATTCCGATGGTTTAAGATTCCCTGAGGGGTGGTTATGAGAAATAATAATTCCTGACGCATTACATAAAAGTGCAGCCTGCATTATAATTCGTACATCGATTAAGGTGGATGAGATTCCAGATTCAGAAATTTTCTTAATTCCTAAAACTTTGTTTGCTTGATTGAGATAGAGGGCAAAGAATGATTCTCTATAATCCATTTCATCAGCGTCAAAATGCTCTCTGAAAATACCTACCGCATCAACCGACGATGCAATAGATTTCTCACAATTACCGTTTCTTGAATAGCTCAATTTGATTTCGTTAACAATGTTGAATTTCATCTTTTTTGCTCCGAGTACGGCAGAGACTTATATTTCCCGCACTTAAATAAAAAAACTGTTGATTGCAGATTGAAGGAAATTTTGACCTTTTCTTTTTTTTCGACTGATTGTAAATCCAAATCAAATGATCTATAACTTTGAGAATCATAGGGATCAAAATTTCAATGAACTGCATTTGCATCTTGTGAGGTTTCTGACTTTTCTATGCAGATTACCATTCAGGCAGGCACAAGGAAAACTGCAATCAATTCCTTGAAAGCCATAAGAGAGAACATTGATAAAGCTTGAAATGTTTTTGCGGAGGTTCTGTCATCTCCGATTACGGATACCCAAAAAGATTTTTTTCCGAAGGGACAACGGAATATATTTGCTATCGAAAATCGGATAGCCTTACATGTAAAATTGAACTTTGAGATTCCTTCCAGTGATTCATGTGTATAGGAAAAATTACTGTGAATTATACCAATGTCAATCAAATTCAGTGATGGCTTAAAATTTGTGAACTATTGAAAACCCAAAATTATTTAAGCATGAAAATAACGACTGATATCAGATATGACTTTCTTATTCATACAGGATTGATTAAACACGTTGAGGTTGTTATAGAAAGAAAAAGAAACGCAACGGTGAACTGTCCGCTGTACAATATAAACCTTTTGAGGTGAATATATTAGATGAGCAAAGTACGGAAAATCATGAACATATCATCGATTTTGACCTTGCTGAACAAATCATAATACAGTTCTTCGATGGCACAGTGAAGACCTATGAGGATGATGCTGCATAATTATAAGATCATAAAATCCAATTAGTATCTAACATTTTTTTCTGATAAGCATTACTAATTCAATATATAATCGAATTCCTTGTTTCCTCTTTTGAAAGTGATCTTTTTTGAACCATCTTTTGCCAAATAATTTAATATTGTACAAAACTTACTTCGCTTACTTCACTGGTGTTAAGTTCCTCTATTTTGATGATCTGATCATGAAACTTAAGTATTTTATTATCTGGCTCCTTCCAGAAAAAACAAAGCTCGATTTGGTTTTTATTTACATACTTTAATTTTTGGTAGAGTAGCATACCTTGATTTTTTCTCATTTATGCCCAAAGCAATTTCACTGATCAAAAAATTAAAAATAAAACCATTTTCTAAAATGATCTTGTTACCGATATAGGGTACAATTTCCTCTCTATTCCGAACCATCAAAATGGTAACAATTAAAAAAAAATCCCTCGGTACTCCGAAAAGGTAGTGATTTAATCTGCCGTCCATTGATAAACTTTGCTTCAACAAAATTTAGAAATATGGTCACATTATCCCTACTCACCAAAGAAGATTTGCAGGAGTTTAAAAAAGAACTTCTCCAAGAAATCACCAGTTTACTCGAGAACAAAGGTCCTATTCAAAAACAATGGCTCAGAACTTCAGAAGTCAAAAAACTTCTAAATGTATCATCCGGCACTCTGCAAAACTACAGGGTTAATGGAACGCTGAGCTATAAAAAGCTGGGTGGAAGTCTGTATTACAGTCATGACGAGATCCAGAAACTCATGCAGTCAAAATAAGTATAACAACCACAAAAAAGGAAAAACGATGCATATCGAAAGAACAGAATTTATCGTATGGATGGAGAGAATTATGGAAAGATTTGACATCCTAAAAGAGTCGATTGCCAGAAAGCAATTACAAAGTACCGAGATAGACGGAGAACAGTTGTTGGATAACCAAGACGTCCTTCAACTCCTAAAAATAAGCTCAAGATCATTGCAGCGATATCGGTCAGATAAAAAGCTGCCGTACTATACGATCAGTGGAAAACTCTACTACAAGAAATCGGATGTTGATCAGTTCATCCGTAACAATTTCCACAGTGCTGTGCGGATTACAGAGAAAGGTGATGACAAATGATTCCTATCGCTGCTCAAATTCACTTAATGGTCTAAAAGACCGGTAATTTCGGACACATATTAACATACAATACAAACAACAATTATGAGCGAAGCAGATGCAAAGAAAATCCCCGACTTAGAAGAACTGTCTGATATTTTATTGGTTCACAATAAGAAAAGAATGAAGATTGAGGCCGTCACCGGAATTGATGAAAAAGGTCAACTGAAAACGGTTGCTCCCAGTAAAAGAAATCAAAACCAGTTTATGAGGGTTGATAAATCCGGTGACCTTTTTTCAAATTTCTTTTCCAACTTTTTCAGTCAGTTGAAAAATCCAACGCAGTTCTCCTTTTTTAAAGTTCCGGCAGCAGAGGCAGAAGCCAAAGCCAAGGAACTGCAACAAAAGGTAGATCACCCAACCAAGGAGAGCACTTCACCACTTGATATTACAGAAGTACAATTACCAAAAACAGATACAACAGAAATAACTCAAAATACAACCAAAATGGAAGCAAAAGAACCCACCACATCAAACAATGAATACCGTTACAAACCTGAACAGATCGATTGGGACACCATGTCCAATTTGGGGCTCAGTAAAGAGCGTCTGGAAAAATTAAATATTTTAGAACCTTTATTAAAGGGCTATAAAACCAATGATCTCATTTCGATCAGTCTCAACTTTGAGGGCGCCATTACCAAATTGGATGCTAGACTTTCTCTGCAACAGAACGAAGAAGGAAAAGTAACGATGGCCATTCATGGCATCAGAAAGGAGCCGCAACTGCACTTTCCATTTTTCGGACACCAGTTTACAGAACAAGACAAGAAAAACCTGTTAACAACCGGTAACATGGGAAGAGTAGTAGAATTACAAAATTTCAAGACCGGCGAACCTATTCCATCGATTATTAGTGTTGACCGATTAACCAATGAGTTGATTGCTTTGAAGACCCAATACATCAAAATCCCTGATGAACTCAAAGGCGTCCAACTTAATGATCAGCAGAAACAAACTTTGCTGGGTGGAAAGCCTCTATACATTGAAGGAATGATTTCCACTAAAGGGGATCCTTTCAATGCTACCGTTCAGTTTAATGCCGACAAAAGATATGTGGAGTTTCTGTTTGACAGAACCCAGCATAAGCGTCAAACTCAAACAGAAACTCAAATCCGGTCAAAATCTCAGAATCAATCTCCAACCTCAGTTGCTGAAGCTCCTCAAGTATTCAGAGGAAAAGAACTTGACCATGAGCAATACAGTAAATTCAAGGCAGGAGAAACGGTTTATATCAGCGGATTGACAGACAGCAAAGGAAAAGAATATCAGGGCTACATCACTTTTAATCAGGAGACTGCTAAAACAGAATTCTCCTTTACCAATCCTACTCAATTAAGAGAAAAGGCAAAGCCATCTGAGGATCACAAAACCCAGACTGCAGTAAATACAGACGGTAAAACGAATGAAGCGACCAAAAACATCAAAGAACCACTTCAGTCTAAACAAAAAGAGCCTGTGAATAAACAACAGGAAGATCAGCAGAAAAAAACAACCCGATCAAAAGGTCGCAGAGTCTAAGGATTAAAATTTTCTTTGCTCATAATCATTTTATCAATCCATTACTATTACGACCAATCACTATCCATTAATCATTATATATTATGAAAGCAATCATCGCAGAAAAACCAAGTGTCGCCAGAGAAATTGCCCAGCTCCTTCATGTCACGGAACAAAAAAACGGCTATCTGACCGGAAACGGTTATTGTATAACATGGGCACTGGGGCATCTGGTCACATTGGCCATGCCGGAAGATTACAATATCAAATCTTTTCACAAAAAATCTCTTCCCATTGTTCCTGACCCTTTCATACTAACCCAAAAGAAAATCAAGAAAGAAAAATCTCATCAGCTTGATCCAGTGGCAACAAAGCAACTTAAAGTGATCAAAGAAGTTTTTGATCAATGCAGCAGTATTATTGTAGCAACTGATGCCGGGCGGGAAGGAGAACTCATCTTTCGGTATATCTACGATTTCTTAAAATGCACGAAACCATTTGAAAGACTTTGGATCAGCTCATTAACTGAAAAAGCAATCGCTGTGGGGTTCAGGAATTTAAAACCGGGCAAAGATTTCGACGGATTGTATGAAGCCGGAAAAGCAAGAAGTGAAGCTGACTGGCTGGTGGGCATTAATGCTTCTAAGGCTTTGAGTATTTCAGCGGGGGATGAGGTGTATTCATTAGGAAGAGTCCAAACACCCACCTTGGCATTGATCTGCAAAAGATTTCAAGAGCATCAGAATTTCACCGAAAAAAAATACTGGCAGATTCAGCTATACCATCGGATAAATTATCTTGATTTTAAGAGTCAGTCCTCGAATCGATGGGAAGATAAAAAATCAGTTGAACATATTTTAAAGTCGATTGAGCGGGAAGGAAAAGCTGAGGTGACCGATGTTCAAATCAAATCGGTTACGGAACCTGCTCCTTTGCTTTTTGACCTGACTGCTTTGCAAAAAGAAGCCAACCGCAAACTTGGATTTTCAGCAGATGAAACTTTACAGATCGCTCAAAGTCTGTATGAAAAGAAATTCATCACGTATCCAAGAACCGGTAGCCGATACATCCCTAAAGATATATGGCCGGAAATACCTGAACTCATAAGAAGCCTGAACAATCATGTAAAATTTAAAGATGGAATCTCCCATCTGAAATTTGGAAACTTTAACAGACGAATAGTTAATGATCTTAAGGTGACCGATCATCACGCCTTGTTAATTACCGGTAAAATTCCATCATCATTATCTGCTAAAGAAAATTCCATTTACGACATGATTGCGTTCAGTCTTTTGGAATCACTGTCTGATCACTGTCTAAAAGAGCTGACCCAGGTTAATTTACAAGTAAATCACTATGAATTTCTATCAAAATCTGTTACCATCAAACAGCAGGGCTGGCGAGCAGCGAGAGGTATTCTCTGGGAGGACGAAAACCATGGTAATGGTGAGCAATTCAACGACTTTCCTCAAGTAAAGATCGGAGATGTTTTTAAGTTTTCAAATCCGGAAATTTTGGAAAAAAAAACTCAACCGGTAAAATTATATACAGAAGCTGATCTTTTATCAGCAATGGAAAATGCAGGCAGACTTATTGCAAACGAAGAAGAACAAAAAGCCATTCAAAATACAGGAATTGGCACCTCCGCTACCCGAGCATCGATTATTGAAGTCCTCCTTAAACGACAGTACATTGAGCGACGAAACAAACGAATGATTCCGACTCAAAAAGGATTGCAGGTATATGATTTTGTTAAAGATCAGAAAATTGCGAATGTACAGATGACCGCAGAGTGGGAGGTTGCATTACATGAAATCGAGCAGGGAAACCTTGATCCAAGCCTATTTCTTCATAGGATTAGGGCATATACTTCTCAAATTACAGAGGAACTTTTAGCCACTGACATTCCGAAGGAAAGATTACCCTTGTTGATCTGCCCAAGGTGTAAAAGTCACCCTTTGTTCATCAATAAAAAATTCATCAAATGTTCTGATGAAACCTGTTCATGGATTCAGTTCCGCACCATTTGCGGTGTTCAGCTCTCTGTGAATGATATTAGTTTACTTATATCCCAAGGTAGAACACCACTCATAAAAAATATGAAAAGCAAAGGTGGTAAAAGATTCGACGCCATCATCGTTCTGCAAGATGACCAAACGACGAAATTTGAATTTCCGGATAGAAAGAAGAGAAGCAGATAAGCTTCCATAAGATACAAGAAGACAATCACTATAACATCGATATGTTGTTCATATTTTTCTGTTGTTTTAGATGATTAATTTGTGCTTGTGCATCAATGATCTCTGTTAAAAGCAATAGTGAAATAATGATTAATGATTTTTTCATATTAAAAGCTGAATTGAATAAAGCTTAGATTGAATTCTAACCAACCCTTTTCTTGACCTGAACCTGTCTGTATAAAACTAGATATCTAAGCTTTGTACATGCAATTAAATCAATAAAGTTAGATGGTGTGGTCAAGCCGATGATATCCCAAATTATAATTTTAAAGTCACTACTTTACGTAATTTTGAATTTTGATTATTATCATCCTGCAGTCTTAATAACTGTATTCTAAGTAATTATTCTTCTATTTTGAATAGCTTGCTATAACGTGATTATGGTCATACTGTAGCTAGCAGATACTTTATATATTAGATTATTCTATAACGTATGATATTTATAAATCATTATTGTAGTAAACTTCCAAATAAAGTTATATTATGATTATTAATGAAAAGCTGCTCACAGCATATGACGCTGAATTAATAACTCTTACCAAGGATAAACATCTATTTTCAGTAGATGGAATTCCAGACCATTATTTTCAGGTTAAAAGTGGATGTATGAAACTTACAAGCGATAAAAAGGGGAACAATCAATTTATTCATGGTTTTGCCTACGCCGGTGATCCGGTTGGTGAAACATTTCTATTTTCAGAGAGTCACTATAGTATTAATGCAGTAGCTTTAAATCAGTGTAACATTTATGTACTGTCTAAAACGAAGTTTAAAGAACTCATAAAAGATTATTCAGGCTTAATGTACAGACTTCTTCACTACATCTCTGAAAATGACGTTTACAGAATGACACTGATTAACAAAATCGCCTACGGTGAGCCCCGTACTAAAATAGTTACTGTAATTGACCACTTTAAAAAAATGAATAATCACTCAATATCTAAGAGATTTGAAGTTCCCTTCACAAGGCAGCAGTTGGCTTCATTAACAGGTTTGCGGGTTGAGACTGTCATACGAACCATTAAAATAATGGAGTGTGAGAACTTAGTTGAGATTATTAACGGTAAAGTCTTCATTTGATTTTATAAAATTCTATAGATCGTTAAAGTTCGAACTAATATTAGGGATGTGACTCGGTCAATGGATTTTTCAACCTGTAGATTACTGGAATCTTCTGATAATTCTCAATATGGTCATAGAATGTCTTTTTAAAGCAAAAATATTCAGTCATAAAATCTATCTTCAGTTCTGAAATTACTGCTGATCCAAATATTTTTTTAATATGATTATCACTCGTATTGATATAATGTTTGAATTAAGAGTTCCGCAGTATTGAATCTGATACAAACTACATGAAAACAGTCTTCTGATTCATTATTTCTACCTTTATCTCCACCTTTAATTTACACATCTAGTAAAGTATCCATGTAAAAGACCATATTCTTCTATAATTCCATGAACAGTGAATAATATTATTGAGGATTAAATTGTATAGTACTTCTTTTCCAAAAAATTGCATTTTTCTTCATTATTTATTATGAGCTGTTCATTTGTTTAATACTCATTTAATTAGAGAGTATTGTATTATTAAATGATCTGTATCATATCTATATGACTAATGTCATAAAATCCCATTTTTAGATGATAGATATTTGTGTATAACAATTTACAAAATCATTTAAATCTACTATTATGAAAAAGACAGAAAATCAAAATGGCAATTCGACGGGAAAGATTAAAGCCAAATCATCAGCTGCTGAAGGATTGAAAGAATTATTTGTGGATGAACTGAAAGACATCGTGTATGCTGAAAGAGCATTGTTAAAAGCTTTGCCAAAAATGGCGAAGAATGCAAGCGAGCCAAAACTGGTTACAGCGATCGAAAAGCACGTCGTAGTTACTCAAGGACAAGTTGATCGGCTTGAAAAGATTTTTGAACTTCTTGGTGAATCAAATCGAGGGGTAAAATGTGATGCTATGGAAGGTCTGATCAAAGAGGGAGAGAGCATTATGGAAGAAACAGAAGAGGGTCCGGTTAGAGATGCGGGAATTATTTCTGCTTCACAGAAAATTGAACATTATGAAATTGCCTCTTATGGAACCTTGCTTGCTTTTGCAAAAACTTTGGGTGAAAACGAGATTGCTTCTCTTCTAGAAGCTACGTTAGCTGAAGAGAAAGAGGCAGATGCATTGCTGACTGAGTCCGCTTACAATTCGATCAATTTTGAAGCTGCAGAAGCTGATCAAGATTAATAAAAAAGCAATCAGACTGTATCATTCAGTCTGATTGTTTTCTTTAAACAAACTCTTTATGAAAAGAAATATTATTTTTAAAGGGCTACCTATTCTTGCCGCTCTTACATTTTCTAATGTGCCGGCGCAACGCGGAATACCGCCAAAGGATGTAACTACAATAACGCATTCGACGAATTACCCTCAACATCTTGATTTCCTTCCTGAAATGGTTAAGTTGCTAAAAGTACCCGAGGGATGGACTGTTTCCGTCGCTGCTTCAGGTCTCGGAAAACCAAGGATGCTCTATCAAACTCTTGATGGTCATCTTTATGTTACAAGACGTGATACGGGAGATGTACTGCTTTTGAAGGATGCAGACAAAGATGGTCGATTTGAAGATATAATAACTGTCGTGGCAGAGTTTAAAGGTGTTCACGGAATTACCATGAAAGATGGATTTCTTTATTTGTGCAACAATAATGAATTACGCAGATATAAAATAAATCCGGACGGAACGCTTTCAAACAAAGAAATGCTTTTTAATGATATGCCGAGTGCAGGACAACATCCAAACAGAACAATGGATTTTGGTCCGGATGGTAAGTTATACCTCTCAATCGGAACTTTATGTAATGATTGCAAGGAAAGTGATCGTGAAGCTGCTACAATAGTACAGGTAGATCCCTCAACTTGGGAACGAACCATTTTCGCATCTGGTCTTAGGAATACCATAGGATTTGACTGGCATCCGCAAACCAATGAATTATGGGGAATGGATAACGGCGGCGATGCGAAAGGTGACGACTGGCCGCCTGAAGAATTAAACAATATCAAGCAGGAAAAAAATTACGGATATCCTTTTGCTTATGCAAAAAAAGAAGTTGATAAGAGTCGCGAAGATCCCGCAGGAGACAGTAAGGAAAAATGGGCTGAAACTACAGAGCCTTCATCAATGGAGTTTCAGGCGCACATGGCACCCATAGGATTTCAGTTTTTTCCCTCAGGATCCCCATACACCGGTGATGCATTGGTTAATTGGCATGGGTCATGGAACCGAAGTAAACCTGTGGGCTTTCAAGTTCAGAAAATTAAATTTATAAATGGGAAGCCAGTAACAGTCGAAGATTTCCTGACAGGTTTTTTACAGGGAAGAGCTAGATTTGGAAGACCGGCAGGGGTTTTTATTACTTCTTCCGGCACTGTTCTGATTTCTGATGACGCTAATGGCGTTCTATACTCAATTAGGCAAAAATAAACGATATGAAAAAGTTAGTATTCTGTATTGCGTTGGCAGGATGTGCATCTGCAATCCCTGATCAGCCGACAACTAGAATTGATTTCACTGCTCCTGAAACATATCCCGAAGGAGTGGTTTATGACAGTATCTCCAATGTGTATTTCGTTTCTTCAGCAAGATTGGGTAGTATTGGAAAAGTGAGTGCTCAAGGTACGTATAGTCCGCTGATTAATGATCCAACATTTAAATCCTCGTATGGTCTTAAAGTGCATCCGGATGGAAAACGCCTTTTTGCATGTATTGGAGATGCTAATTACAGCAAATTCACATCTCCCGACACCAGAAAGAAAATGTCTCGGCTAATCGGGATTGATATTTTAACAGGCAAAAAAACAGATGATATTGATCTTTCAAAATTGGTTCCTGGTCAGCATTTTGCGAATGATCTTGTTTTTGATCATCAGCAGAATGCTTATGTCACAGATAGTTTTGCAAATGTAATTTACAAAATCACGCCCGGTGGAAATGCCTCTGTTTTTGCCGATAGTCCACTTTTTAAAACTGAAGGGATAGGTTTAAATGGCATTGTTTATCATCCCTCCGGCTATCTGCTTACTGTTAGTAGCGGGACAGGAACGATCTATAAAATTGAACTCAATAATCCAAAGAAAATCTCAAAGGTGATGACCGAACAATTTTTTATGAATGGCGACGGACTCTTATTAACGAGTAATGATACATTGGTAGTAGTGCAAAATGGCGGAAGCGACAAAATATACGAGTTGACTTCGAAGGATAATTGGTCTTCTGCTAAATTATCGGCATCAACTCTGGTTGCAGATCGTTTTACCTATCCTTCAACCGCAACTCTAGTGAAGGATAAAATTTTCGTAATGAATGCGAAATTTTCTGAGCTTACTGACAGTACTTCCGTCCCATCCAAGATATTTGCGATACAGCATGCCAGATTAATGCCTCTGCCTAAATAAATTGCGGCAAAGTGAGAAAAATTAAACAATATCAACATACATCTAATCTATTTAAATTTTATTATGAAAAAATCAATTGTAATGCTTTTAGCAGTAGCTACAGCGGTATCATGTAACAAGAAAGAAACAACAAACAGCAGTGATCAGAATGATTCTGTAGAAATGTCTGTATCTCCTGACTCAGGTTCATCAGCGATGACAGGTGACTCAGCTACGACTACTTCTGCAAGTCAAGAAACTATGACTTTAAGCGATCAGGACAAAACATTTGCAGATGCTGCAGCGAAGGGAGGAATGATGGAAGTAATGGCTGGAGAGCTTGCCGTGAAGAATGGTACAAATCCTATTGTTAAAACTTTGGGCGAAATGATGGTCAAAGATCATACGAAAGCAAATGACGAGCTTAAACAATGGGCGACTGCAAACTCGTACACTTTGCCTGCGAATGTAGATGCTGCACAACAGAAAAAGTTTGATGAATTAAAAACCAAAAAAGGTGCTGAGTTCGATCGTGCTTACACAGATCAGATGGTTGTAGATCATAAAAAGACGATCTCTGAATTTAAAAAGGAATCCAGCGATGGTTCTGAAACTTCTTTAAAAGCTTTTGCAGAAGGTAAGATCCCGGCATTAGAACATCATCTGATGCAATCTGAAAAGGCAAAAACTGCTGTAAAATAATCAGTTTTAGCTGTAGTGAAAATTTATTAACACCAATTAAAATATTTATTATGGACAACAAAAAAACAGTTGCAACTCTTAATGATTTGCTTAACATTACGAACGACAGAATTCAAGGCTTTAGCAAAGTCGAAGAAAAAGTTTGGGATAGTTATTCCTATTTAAAAAATGACTACGACCAGATGGTTCGAGAGTCTCAAAGTATGAAGACCGACTTAATTACTTTAATTACTGAGAAAGGGGGTAAGGCTGATGATACATCCACTACCGCTGGTGCTATTCACAGAACTTGGATTGATTTAAAAAATTCATTTACTGGAGATAATGCAGAATCTACATTGGAAAACGTCGTATTCGGCGAGAAAGCTGCAATCAATAGTTATCAGGAAGCCCTGCAAAGTGGAGATTTGTGTTCCGAAAGCACTTTCGTGGTCGCAGATCAACTGGAACAACTAAAATCTTCCTACAGCAAGTTTGACCGTCTGGAAAGAACTCTCATTTAATTAAGCATCTATTTATTAATAACTCCTAAAAAATGATGTTTTTAGGAGTTATTCTTTAAGAATATTTGACCCTCAATCTTAAATATATAAATTTATTATAGTGTTTCTGCTCATATAATTTAAGTTGATTCTTTACTTAGCTCTCGATTGACCACTGCTCCGGCTAAGCTGCCAGTGTATACAGCTCTTGCCACAGAGCGCATACCCGATGAGTTATCCCCGCAGGCATATACTCCGGAAATCGTGGTTTGTTGTTCATGATTTATAGATATTAGGCCCGCGTCGGTGATTTTACAGCCAAGTTGTTGCGGGATTTTTGAACTTTGTGAAAAGGGAAGCGAAGTGTAAAGAACTTGGGCATCAAGTACATTTTTATTTTTTAGTTTAATTTTGTTCATACGACCTTGGTAATGTTGAATTTCTGTAACAGCACTTTCAAAAACTCTAATGTTGTAATGTCTTAAATTTTCCAGCTGAACATCTGTGAAATCAGATAAAGATTTAGTGACTATGGTTAGGTCTGATGTGAGGGTATGAATTAATGCTGCTGTATTGAATGCAAATTCGCTGCTCCCAAAAATAACAGTTTTAAGATTGCGCAGTTCATATCCATGACAATAAGGACAGTGAATTACTGACGTTCCCCAGCATTCTTTAAAACCTTGAATTTCTGGAAGCATGTCTTGAACGCCTGTAGCAAATATCAGTTTTTTAGAGGTAAAAAAATCGCCTTTTTCAGTTTTAATTAAAAATCTATCAGCAGTACGCTCACCCTCAATAGCAAAATCGGTGAGGAAAGTAATACTGGGATATTTCAGTATCTGCTCCTTAGTTCTAACCACTAATTCTTTTCGTTTTGCCCCATCTTGAGTCAAAAAATTCTGTGTGTTCCTAGAAGAACGATTGGTAGGGAAATTGTGATCAAGGATCAGAATATCTCTACAAAATCTCCCCAAGGCTAATGCTGCTGACAATCCGGAATAACTGCCACCAATCACTATAACATCAAATATCTTGTTTTTAATTTTGGTCATTTAATTATTTTATGATTGATGATGATAAACTGTAGAGAAGTTCCTCAGTATCAAAAACGGATTTAATAGAGAATTTTTCTGTTGTGAATCCGCAGCATTTTATCGCGCTCCATTCTTTTAATGGTTCTGATTGTAGTTTCTAAGCAAAGACCTGTAAGTGATGCCAATTGCTGTCTGGTAAGTGGAACCTCGAAGGAGTAGGGTGTTTGATTTTCCTGTTCTTTTTTCATCAGTTCTATCACTTCTCTTAGTCTTTCAGAAGCGTTATGGCAAGATATTTTTTGCATTAATACGAACTTTCTGTAAAGACGTTCGGACAGCGATTTACAAACTTCCATGTAGAGGTCAGGATGTAATGTAAGATTGGCAAATAAGGTGGTCTTACAAATTTTAATGATGATACACTGGCTCAGAGCAATGGCATTCATAGGGTATGCTTTTTCAGTAAACAACATTGCTTCTCCGAATGCATCTTCACAGGTCAGGATATTTTGAATAAATTCTTTACCGTCACTATTGTAGTTGTTTAATTTCACTTCGCCTGAAATTATTTGGTAATAAAATTGCGGACTTCCGTTTTCCCGGAAGATGTAATCTCCGGGATTATAATCTTCTTCTGTCGCTCCCATGGAGTGCAGAAGTTCTTCTTTGATTGACATATTGTAATTTTTTATGGTGGTGTTGAGGATAGAAAAGCACTTTTTAAAATCTGCGAAAAGATCATCAACTAAGTACGAAGATCGTACGGTGTTGCATGTTGCCGGTTGTTTATTACAACAGTCTTAAAGAGAAAGTATAAAGCGGGTCATGAAGATCAGGTGTATTGTCTCTTTCATTAATATGTACGAGACGACTTCATTATAAGATTGCCATTGCTCCTCAGTTAGATCGGAGACGAGATTTTAAATCGATAACAATAAGTATTTAACAAATCTACATTTATTAAATTGACTAGTAATATGTTTTAGATCATAATGTTTATTTTTATGAATAATTAACAATGATAATATTGTTTCTTTTGTAAAATAATAATTTGTGAAATACTAATCTGTTTAAGCAGGGGTATCTGACACCTATGCAGTTGAAAAGTTTTTCCAGGTTAAGCGAGATTAGAGAATCAATTCTATGTTAATCCTCTATTAAAAAGAAAATCTCATTCCCAGACTCTATCCATAGAAAATTATCTTATGATTATTATCATAGAATAAGTGTATACATGTCTTTACATTTGAAATGTCGCAGATGAAATTTCTATAATAAGCTCTTTGCACGATCTGCTTTCATTTATTAATAATTAACAACGTTAAATCAAGTATAATGAGACCTATTAAAATATTAACTTCCACATTAATGGTAATGCTTGCGGTTCTTTCTTGTAGATGTGATCCTGATGAACAAGATGATAATTTACCTAAAAAATCTTTAGTAGAAAATACAAAAATAAGTGATACTTTAAGAACAAGGTAGTTTTGATTTAGCTGGTTGAAGAGATCTTGCGCTTTAGATATTAATATATTACTAATTGTAGATAAAGGTTCTCATCATCATATTATAATTATTGGTTACAAATATCAAGGAAATATGAAATTGACGAAAATTGACAGTAGAAAAACCCGGCTGCCATACAGTACAGCCGTTCTGGTCTTAGGAATTTCTTCTATTGCACTTTGCTGCTGTTATGGGGTTCCCGGGATCGCTACCGGAATTATTTCATTAATACTCTATAAGAAAGATTATGCGACATATAGTAAAAATAAAGAAAAATATGACAATTTCGATAGCCTAAAGACGGGAAGAATGCTCAGTATTATTGGTATTGTAATGAGTTCCACCTATATCATTTATCTGGTCGTTGTTCTGAATATATATGGTATGGAAGCAGTTTCCAATCCTAAACTTTTATTTGAAAAAATGAGATAATCTAATCGTATAAGTGAATTTCTTTTAGATAGGAAATGTAACCAAAAAATAGAAACAGCATGGATCTTAATCAATACTTATTAGATGAAATCAGCGGACATTTTATGTGCAACAGTGAAACGATATCGATCGCTGAAAGCGTAACAGGTGGATTGTTGCAGCTCGCATTTTCGGAGATGCCTAATTCAAAATTATTTTATAAAGGCGGTATCACAGTGCATACGCCGGAGAAGATTGTTAATCTACTGAAGGTAAATGTCGCAGAAATTAAAAACTGTAATTGCGTTTCGAGTTTTGTTGCTGAGACAATGGGTCGTCATGCTTGTAATCTTTTTGAAAGCCAATGGTGTATTGCTACATCAGGATATTGTGTTCCTGAGAGATCCTCTTCGTACGAGATTTACGCATATTACTCGATTTCTCACAAAGGTAAGGTAATATATTCAGATAGGCTTGAATCATCGGAGAAATTAGATTCTCTTGCTATCAAGTTATACTACACTGAAGAGATCTTAGAAAAATTTCTTGGACAACTTAAATTAATGCGTATTCTTAAAAATGAAATTACTGATTAAGCTTTGTGATGATATGATTTATAATCATTAAGCATGATAATCCTGCAAAGTTTTTGAACTTTTAATTTTCATATAGTAATTGAGCTTGACTATTGCGATCTACTAATCTTTCAAAATCTGATTTACATTATTAGCCATCAATAAAAAAGCCAACAGGCAAAATCTGTTGGCAATTTTATAGCTTTAAACCATGATCTCTTGGATTAAAATTGAAGTTTAAATGGACCTTCGAAATAGGTGTCATAAGTATCCAACATCTCACCTTTTTCGTTAAATACCCCGATGCTGATATTCTGTTTAGATAATTTCATCTCATTCTCAGGAAAACTGATATTAACTGACCCTTTTGTAATTTGATCTCGCTGTACGATGATCTTACTTGAGGCACTGTACGTAATCTCGCCGTTCGCCGGTTCTAAAACTTTTATAGTAACTGTTATTTTCTTATTCGATTTATTTAAAAAGGTATAATTGTAGGTATTGGTAATATGTTGATCTCTTACGAAAAATGTGCTTCCGGCAGGTTTGATGAATTTAACCTCCATTTCACCTCGATTGTACAACATGAAACCAAGGATAAATTGTAACCCTATCAGTATTACAAGAAAACTAGCCATTCTGGTCGTGAACTTAGTTGGCTTCTGGGTTTCAATCTCCGTTTCTGTTGCATATCGTACCAAACCCCGCGGTAGTCCTACTTTATCCATTACTTCATCACATGCATCTATGCACGCAGTACAGTTAACACATTCCAATTGCTGTCCATCTCGAATATCTATACCGGTCGGGCATACTACCACACATTGATAGCAGTCGATACAATCTCCTTTTCCAGCTGCTCTTCGATCTTCACCTTTGCGCCATTTTGAGCGGTTTTCACCTCTGTTAAAATCATAGAAAACATTGATGGTTTCTTTGTCAATCAGCACACCCTGAAGTCTCCCATATGGACAAACTAAAGTGCATACCTGTTCTCTGAACCAGGCAAATACAAAATAAAATGCGGCACTTAGCAAAATCATGGCAATGAAATTAGTAGGATGAGCAAATGGACCTTCGGAAACTATCCGGAGAACCTCTTTATATCCTACAATATACATGAACATGAAGTGGGTGAAAATTAAAGAAAGAATTACATAGATTGTCCACTTCAAAGCTCTTTTCCATATCTTTTCTGCATTCCATTCCTGGCGATCTAGTTTCATCTGTTTGTTACGATCACCTTCAATTGCATACTCAATCTTTCTAAATACGTTTTCAAGAAAAATAGTTTGAGGACATATCCAGCCACAAAAAATTCTTCCAAATGCAATCGTAAATATGATAATGCAGATTAATGATACGATGGCACCTAAAGTTAGAAGGTAGAAATCCTGAGGATAGAAGGGGAGTCCAACAATGAAAAACTGGCGGTTAATAAGATCAAATTGCAGGAAAGGATTTCCGTTGATGGTAATGAATGGAACAGCAAAATAAAATGATAATAATGTATAAGCTACTAAATTTCTATAATTAGTATATCTGCCCTTAGGTTTTTTTGGGAAGACCCATTTTCTTTTTCCGGACTGCTCCATTGTACCAATCGAATCACGATAAGTTTCTGGGTCGAGAACCTGTCCCTGACCTCCTCGGAGCTCTGTTTCATCAATTTCTGACATATGGTTGTTTAGTTTATGTACTTATACCTAAGTATTTGTGGCTTGTTCGAATAGGAGATTGACTAAAAAAAGATTTTACCATTTTCCAACCGTAGGGTATTTTCTTTTTCCATTTTCTTTATTGTTCTGATAACGGTTTCAATTCTTAATCCGGTTAAGGACGCCAATTGTTTTCTTGTTAAGGAAATTTCAAATGAATATTGATCCTGGAAATTGCTATAGCTTTTTAAGTATTTCATCATTCCTGCTAATCGAACTTCTGGTTGTAGTGATAAGTTGTTCTGCATCATCAGGAATTTCTGATAAAGCCTTTCAGAGAGAAATTTGTTGATATCCAACGAAAGTAGTAGATTATCATTTAACATATTAAAAAAATTCTCTTTGGGGATTTTAATTACCTCACAATATGATATGGCTTCCGCATTGACAGGGTAATTTTGCTCAATAAATAACATTAATTCACAAACGCTTTGACCTTTTGAAAGAACACTTTGAATAAGTTCTCGGCCATTTTCATCATAGTGACTTAACTTAATTCTACCTACCTTAATCTGATAATAAAATTTTGGTTTTTCTCCTTCAGAAAAAATAATTTCTAACGAGTTGACCGTTATTGTCTGTGCGCCATAACGGTGTAAAAGTTCATTATCGATCAGCATAGTGTGTGAGATTTTCTGATTTTGTAAAATTGTAAAGCATCAATAGTATTAATTTGCGGTTAGCTTATTAGGGATCCCTTAGGTAGAGGGCAACCCTCTCAGTAAAAATACAGGAAGATGATTTAAGCAGGTATGACTTTAGTCATAAACTACGATCACCGAGTACTTTAAATGTAAAAAAAAATTCTTATCAAATAGTACTTTATGACTCTTGTCATAGAACTACCATATTTGATATGTTACCTTTCAAAATGAGAAATTTAAGCGTCATACCTGAGATCCTTAGTCTTTAATATCAATAACTATTTTGAGTGTAAAATGTCAATTCGTCACTATATCCTAGCTAAAACCGACTCTCTAAATAGGGTGAAACTTCGATGAAGAAAAAAATGTAAATATAATATTGCGTGTTTACTACGACAAAAATAGATAATGTAATACCAAGAAATATGGGGGGCTTGATTAGATAAAATATGATAAGTTCACAATTTTCTTTGTGAAATCTAAGAAAGACTCTGAATTTGGAGGTAGTAGGTAAGCCTTTTCCTTCGGAACTTAGATCTTAAATATATAATATTAGAATAATATGAAAAAAAACATAGTTATCGTTGGTGGAGGTTTTGCAGGTATTAATCTAATAAGGTCTTTGGTGAATAACTCTGATTTTCAGGTAACCTTTGTTGATCAGAATAATTATCACTTTTTCCCGCCCCTGATATATCAGGTTGCTACGTCATTTATCCAGGCATCGAACATTACCTATCCTTTCAGAAAGTATATTGTTGATTACCAGAATGTGTCTTTTCATATGGGTACGATGACTCATGTTCATCAGGAAGAGAATTTTATTGAAACCGATACTGGAAATATACACTACGATTATCTCATCATAGCTTTTGGCACAGAAACAAATTTTTTCGGAATGGAGAATGTTAAGCGATGTGCATTGCCTATGAAAAATATTGAGGAAGCTTTGTACTTAAGAAATCACCTCCTGTTGACTTTAGAAGAGGCCGCACGTAATAAAATTAAACATCTTTCTGGAAAATTGCAGAATATCGTAATAGCTGGGGGCGGTCCTACAGGGGTAGAGTTAGCGGGGATGCTTGCTGAAATGGGTAGATTCATTGCAGAGAAAGAATATCCTGAAATTAAATTAAGCTTATCTCACATATATCTTATCGATGCTTTACCTACACTATTGTCGCCAATGAGTAAAACTGCTCAGAAAACAGCATATGATGCTCTCCGGAAGTTAGGCGTGCAAATTCTTTTGGACGTCTCAGTTCAGGACTTTGTCGACAATCAAGTTATTTTATCAGATGGAAAAACAATTGATACCGAGACTCTAATTTGGACCTCAGGTGTCCTAGGGCGTGAAGTACCGGGACTTCCAGAAATAAGCATTGGTAAGGGGCGCAGAATCCATGTCGATGCCTATAATAAAGTGAAAGGAGCCGAAAACATTTTTGCCCTTGGAGATATATGTTTACAATTGAATGATAAGAATTTCCCCAAAGGACATCCGCAATTGGCACAAGTTGCGATCCAGCAGGCAAAAAATTTAGGCAGGAATTTCCGTAATATAAACGCGGGTAAACCTCTGAAGGAATTTACATATAATGACAAAGGTAGTATGGCAATTATTTCTAAGTTTAATGCGGTCGTCGATCTTCCCACATTTTCCTTCAAAGGTTTTTTTGCATGGATGACATGGTTATTTATTCACGTTTTACCGCTGGTATCATTCAGAAGTAAAATTCGATTGGCAATTGACTGGTTTATCCTTTTTATAACCAATAATCCTTCTATAAGGCTGATTTTACATCCAAAAAAAGATGTGAGCAGAAAATAGTGTAAGTCAAAGTTTACTGTGGGTAATATTTTCTCTGCTAAAATAATATTTTCCGATTATGAATTCGCAGTACATTTTCTTTTTCCATCTTTTTAATCGTTCTGATGGTAGTTTCCAAACAGAGCCCAGTTAGTGATGCTAATTGCTGCCTTGTCAGTGGAACCTCAAATGTGTACGGTAACTGGTTTGGCTGCTCAAGTTTCATCAGCCGCATTACCTCTTTAAGTCTTTCCGCTGCATTATGGCAGGAGATGGCTTTCATAACAACGTATTTTTTATATAAACGGTCTGATAATGATTTGCATACGTCATTGTAGAGTTTTGGATGGAGTTCCAAAAGTTTGAAGAAGTCGGTTCGGCGTAATTTTAATATCGTACAGTTGTTTATAGCAACGGCATTCATAGGATAGGATTTTTCCAGAAAAAGCATGGATACTCCCAGTGCAGCTTCAGCAGAGTGGATATTCTGGATAAATTCTTTTCCGTCTGTATTATAATTGTTAAGCTTAACCTCGCCTGTAACTACTTGATAATAAAATAGTGCGCTGGTACTTTCGTGGAAAATATAATCTCCGGTTTTATAGTTTTCTTCTGTTGCTCCTGCAGAGTGAAGAAGATCTTCTTTGATAGACATCGTATAGTTAAATTGGTAGGTTAAGGAAATTCCTTAATGTAGACTGTCAAAGAATCATCAGATTATTACGTAGATCGCAATGTGCTGTATGCTATCTGGTATAAAGGATAGCAATCCGTTGGAGAAAATGTGGAATGAAAATCATAGGATAAGAAGCTGTGTCTCTTTTATTAATATGTATGAGACGACTCCAGTCAGAGTTGTTTTCTATCTTCCGAACTTTATAAAAGCCCGTGTTTCACCGTAGTGAAAAGTGATCGTACAAAAGTACCTAGAATGACATGCTTATGCGTATGATTTCGATCACACTTCTAAAATGTTTTATACCGAAAATTCTGCTTAGAGACAAAATTATATATCTGTTAATCTTCAAAACTTGTTCAAAGGATTGTTATTTATAAATGGATTCTTGCTGTTAAAAGATTGCAGCATAGTAAGAATAGATTGCTTTCAGAATTGGATGTGATTTTTGTCATAAAAATAGGTTATGATCTTTTGTAGGTTTGGAGACCAAAATATATTGATATGAAACTTACATTAGCATTCAGCCTCTTTTTAGTGATAAGCTGTACAAAATCTGAAACCCAATACAAGGATAAGGATAATTCAAGACAAAGCGTTAATGACAGAAAATCTGACACTATAAAGACAGTACCGGAAATATCAGATACGCTTAGTCGCCAGCCATTTGATAACAAAAGGATAAACGATCAGGATGAATCACAACATTAAATTATTGATCATGGCAATACACCCAAAAGGAAAACTGGTATTTATTAATTGTAATGAAGGTTTGGATAATGAAGATAATCAATGGTCGAAAAAATCTGCATCTTCTGGATTGTTGACTTTCTTGACTAAGAGGAAAATCGATCGAATAGAGATTATTACATCGGATTCCGAATCTTATGTATCTTATCAGAAGTTCTACAAACAAGCGTTGGCGCAATCTGGATTTAAAAACTTTGATTGCATCCATTTTACCGAAGATTGTATTTCAAATGCTGAGGTAGTGAATAGAATAACCAAAACGAACGTGGTACTGTTTGTAGGGAATCATTCAAAATTATATTCCTTGTTAAAGGATACCACTATCTTAAATATTTTACATATGAAATATATGCAGGAACAGTATTTTACCATCAGTGGTGTCAGCAAAGGGGCATTATACATACCCGGTAAAATGATTTGTAACACAACTTCTGAAAATTCTTTCAAGAAATGTCTTGAGTTGACGCAGGGATTGGGGTTTTTGAATAACTGTATTATTGATTCACAATATTCACAACGGACAGGATATGATAAGCTTGCTTATACCGTAGTTAAACATCATGACCTATTAGGTATCGGATTGGGAAGTGGGACGGTATTGATTGTGCAGAACGGTTTTGTCGGGATGTGTAAAGGTGATGGTACAATTATGCTGGTCAACGCAATGGACACAAAGCATTTAAGCGGGAATTTTAAAAATCCGAATCGTTCTTTTTATGTGAAAAATTTAAAAGGTCGAGTGATGATTGATGGCTCAACTATTAACCTTCAGGACGGAGGTTATTCAGTGTAATATATAATAATTAATAATATTTAAATCTTAAAATAGGTAAAAGTATGATGCCAAAAGGAAAATTATTGATAATCGGAGGAAATGAAGACAGGAGCGATTCAGAAAATGAGATGGAAAAGATTAACCGTGATTTTGTACCGCATGAAATCTTAAAGCTTTTAACCCGTCACAAAGGTGACCGCATTGAAGTCATTACTACGGCAAGTTCAGAACCGGAAAGTATGCGGGAAATCTATACCGAAACTTTTAATGAGATCGGATTTACAAATTATGATTTTCTACATTTTTGCGATCAGCAATTACATTCGGATCATTATTTTAAACGTCTGGAAGCTGCGAACACAGTTTTTTTTACAGGTGGTGACCAGAATAAGATATGTGATGACTTGAAGGAATCTGCGATTAGTGAAATCTTAATCAAGAAATATAAAACGGAAGAAGGTTTCCTTATTGCAGGAACAAGTGCCGGAGCCATGTGTATGCCTAAAATTATTATCAGTGATGCCGTAAATGGGGAAGCGATGCTGAATCGCGATATTAAATTGATGTCAGGCTTAGGTCTGATAGATAAGTGTATTATCGATACACATTTTGTTCACAGAGGGCGGTTCAGCAGATTGGCACATGCGTCGATTCTACATCAAGACCATTGGGGGATTGGGTTGGGAGAAGATACTGCGCTCATGATTGAACGGGGGAATATTGCGAAATGCATCGGCTCCGGGATGGCAGTTATTCTTTCAGGTAAAGAATTAATGCAAACAAATATTGGTACCGTAACTAAGGGTGAAGCAGTATATGCTGAAAATTTAAAAGTTCATATTCTTACGGATGGATGCAGTTTTGATTTAAAAAATGGCAGTTTAAAAGGTGTGATGGGTCATTGATATTTTAATTTTTAAAATTGTTTTGGATAATTTGAAATAATAAACCTTTAAATAAATACTATGGAACAAAAATCTGAAAAAAAAAACAGACCTAATGTCTGGATCATTATTTTATTTTCGTTAATACCTCTGACGATCGTAATATATTTTATTTTGCAAATGATATTCCCGGGACTATTTCAGTCTATGCCTACTGGAGAAGTTCAGCCAGTGCATCCGGAAAAGTAATTAATTTTGATAGGATAGCATTTAATTAAACAAAGAGAGCGAAACTTTACTGTCTCGCTCTCTTTCTCAATTAAAAACTCAAATAATAACAAGTATGAAAACACAATCTAATTAATCATATTTCTCAAAAATCAGCCTTCCATCAGTGGGCTCAGAAAAACATATAAAAATAGAATTATCAGAACGTCTAATGGGCACTTGAACCATATTGTATATACCGTCTTTATGTAATATTTCCACTAAAAGATTACTGCCGTTTCCAATTTCGCTCATCTTATATTTGACATGGAATTCGTCGAAATCTCCTTTTACACAATCTTCTTTCTTAAATTCTACAGTTGCCATAATATATTTGTTTTTAGTTATTTTATCCACGTCCATCATAACCTTGAATTCATCCTCGTGTTTCACCAGATAAAGATACATGATAAAACTGCCTTAGATTATGACTATCCTCATAGTAAGGCAGTTTGTTCGGTTGTAACTTTATATTACCTATTACTATCAACCAATTTTAAACCTTATTATGATGAATACTAAACAAAACCTGAATTTAACTTTAAAAATCTGGAGACAAAAGAATAGCCGTACAAAAGGACGGTTTGAGATTTACAAAATATCTGACGTTTCCACAGAGTCGTCCTTTCTGGAAATGCTTGATATGCTCAATGCTAATCTAATTGACCAAAATCACGAACCAATTGCCTTCGACCATGACTGCCGGGAGGGAATTTGTGGAATGTGCTCCTTATATATCAATGGTATAGCTCATGGTCCGGACACAGGAATTGCCACTTGTCAGCTCCACATGAGAATGTTCCATGATGGCCAAACGATTGTTATCGAACCATTTCGAAGTACAGCTTTTCCGGTAATTAAAGACTTGATCGTAGATCGCAGTTCTTTTGACAGGATTATGGCAGCAGGAGGTTTTATTTCAGTAAATACCTCGGGGAATACGTTGGACGCCAACTCGATTCTTGTTGATAAAGATGATGCAGATAAAGCAATGGATGCTGCTGCCTGTATTAGCTGTGGCGCTTGTGTAGCATGCTGCCCAAACGGTGCGGCAATGCTTTTTGTAGGTGCAAAAGTATCTCATCTGGCACTATTGCCTCAGGGAAGGGTAGAGGCAAAACGCAGAGTGTTGAACATGGTTAAAGCAATGGATGATGAAGGTTTTGGAAACTGCTCGGTTATTGGTGCGTGCGAAGTCGAATGCCCAAAGCATATTTCACTAGATAACATTGCCAGAATGAATCGTGAATATATGTCCGCATTGTTAGATAAATAAACACTTATTAAAATGTAATAATGCAAGTGATTATAAGAAGGATTTTTTGAGGACTATATAACTCCGAAAGTTTTATTTAAATATAGCGGGTGGTTGATAACTACTCGTTTTTTTAATACTTACTCTATATTTCGGCATATCATTAAATACCGGCAAAAATATTATTTTCATGATGGATATGTAATATATTCAAGTGAAAAATTTTCACATAGTCTAGATCTTTGCTTTCTTTTTTTATGATCAAGGGTTTTATAGAATTGATATTTTAATATATTTCTCAGTTAAATATAACAAATATTACGACCTGTTTGTGGTTCAGATGAATATTCAGGCTTACGCTCCCAAATATATTTATAATTTTAAGTGTTTTGTAAATATAATTGTTTGTATTTGAAGATATTGTATTCATATTGTAATATTTATAATGATAATGTCCTATTTGAGATGTTGTGACTAAAGTCATAATGTTTGGATTCATGTTTCACTAAATTGTTCATAATTAAATACATCACACTATGAAATATTTACTATGTTTTAGTCACCTATCATGGAACTTTGTCTATCAAAGACCTCAACATTTATTAACACGCTTTTCAAAACATTATCAAGTATTTTATTTTGAAGAGCCCAAGATTGGAGATTCGGATAGGTACATCGTCAATGTACAGGATGGTGTCTATATCGTTGAATTATTTGTAACACAGCATGATGAGCACACGAATACCAAAATTGAAAATTTAATTTCAAGAATTCTGCAAGAATATGACATCAAAGACTATTTAAGTTGGTACTACACACCAATGGCATTGCGGTTTACCAATCAATTAAATCCTGAGACTATCATCTATGATTCTATGGATGAGCTGTCTGCGTTCAGATTTGCACCGCCGCAATTGTTAGAACTGGAAGAAGAGCTTTTTAAGATGGCTGATGTGGTGTTTACTGGTGGGTATTCTCTTTATCAGGCAAAAAAAGATCGACACCATAATATCCATGCAATGCCAAGCAGTATTGATAAAGCTCACTTCGGAAAAGCACGAAAGATTCAGCATGAACCAGAAGATCAAGCGCATATCGGTTTTCCAAGGCTTGGTTTTTTTGGGGTTGTTGACGAAAGGTTTGATATAGAACTTCTCCGTGAGGTTTCTGCGCAGCGCCCAGACTGGCAGTTTGTGATTATCGGTCCCGTTGTCAAAATTAATCCGGATGATTTGCCGCAAGCAGACAATATTCATTATTTAGGTCCAAAAACATACACAGAACTGCCGTTGTACATTGCCCATTGGGATATAGCGCTGATTTTATTTGCGTTAAATGAATCAACAGAATTTATCAGTCCAACTAAAACTCCGGAATATCTGGCGGCTGGAAAACCTGTGATATCCACCGCAATAAAAGATGTGGTGCAACCCTATGGTAACGCAGGTCTGGTGCAAATTGTTGAAGATGCAGACTCGTTCATTTTGGCTGCAGAAAAACTATTTTCAGAAACAGAGAAGGATCACTGGCTTAGAACCGTTGATCATTTTATAGAGGATGATTCCTGGGATAATACCTTTCAGAAAATGAACAGGCTCATCAGTCAGGTTCAAATAAATAAAATGGCAAAAGAAAATTTAAAAAAACAGATCAACCATGTATGATTATTTGATAGTAGGCTGCGGGTTTGCCGGAGCAGTTTTAGCAGAGCGTCTTGCTCACGAAGGAAAGAAAATCTTAATTGTTGATAAACGTGATCATATTGCAGGTAATGCATACGATTTTTATAATGAAGAAGGAATTCTGATTCACAAATATGGGCCTCATATTTTCCACACCAATTCTGAAGATG
This sequence comes from Chryseobacterium sp. CY350, assembly GCF_027945075.1. Taxonomy (NCBI): domain Bacteria; kingdom Pseudomonadati; phylum Bacteroidota; class Flavobacteriia; order Flavobacteriales; family Weeksellaceae; genus Chryseobacterium; species Chryseobacterium wangxinyae. The sequence continues at coordinate 1,561,856 of NZ_CP116034.1, read as the reverse complement.
TATTCAAATATTTAGGACAGTTTACAGATTGGCGACCTTATGAACATCGGGTTTTGGGAAGTGTTGACGGATTATTAGTTCCAATTCCGATTAATTTAACAACCATTAATGAGTTGTATGGCAAAAATCTAACGTCAGATGAAGTTACCGATTTCTTAGCTTCAAAAGCTGAAAAAAGAAATCCTATCCTTACCTCAGAAGACGTCGTGTTGAATGTTGTCGGAAAAGAATTGTACGAGAAATTTTTCAAAGGGTATACTAAAAAACAATGGGATCTAGATCCTTCAGAATTGGATGCTTCCGTAACTGCTCGTGTTCCCACAAGAACCAACAAAGACGACCGGTATTTCACAGACACTTTTCAGGCGATGCCAAAAAATGGATATACCGAAATGTTTAAGAAAATGCTGTCGCACAAAAATATTAGCATTATGCTTCAGACCGATTACAAGGATATTGTTGATGTTATTCCTTTTAAAACTTTAATTTATACAGGTCCTATCGATTCTTATTTTGATTATTGCTATGGAAAATTACCTTACCGTTCTATTGATTTTAGATTCGAAACCTTAAATCAGGAAAATTATCAGGCTACGGGAACGGTAAATTATCCTACCTCAAATTTGTATACCAGAATTACTGAGTTTAAATTTTTGACCGGACAGAAAAACGAAAAAACAACCATTGTTTACGAATATCCCACTGCAGAAGGAGATCCTTATTACCCTATTCCGAGGAAACAGAATCAGGAGATTTACAATCAATACAAAAGACTATCTGAAGATTATCCTGATGTTTTTTTCACAGGACGCTTAGGAACGTATAAATATTATAATATGGATCAGGTGGTGGCGCAATCTCTGGCACTTTTTAAAAAGTTAAAAGCTAGGGAAGCGTATGTACAATAATGTTTTTGGCTTCAAATACAAATCCGTATAAAGTTTTCTGATGGGTGGTTGTTTTGTCGGGGCATATCAGTAAGTTCTTATGTAGGAGGATTATTGGTTCACAGTGGAACTTGGTATTTTGGTGAATCAATATCTCTTACTCATATCATATATTTAAAAGCAAATCTATGATTGAATTTTTGATGATTAATCAATAAGTGTGCAACACTTATATATTTCCATTCACTTTATTAATAAAAGCCTTCTGAGTGGAAGGCTTTTATTATTTTTGAAAGTTTGTTATTAATAATCTTAATCTATTTTTTTTAGATCTGACATCGCTGGACCATTTAATAAAGTGCCATCGATATCAAAACGGGATCCATGGCATGGACAATCCCAAGTAACTTCTGAGGGGTTCCAAACAACATTACATCCTGTATGTGGACATACAGGGCTTAGCAGATGGAGTTCACATTTTTGGTCACGATAAGCGGCAATAGTATCACCATCGTGTTTGATTATTCTTCCCTCCCCCGCAACTATGGTATCAAGATCTTTTATTTTTTCCGCAGAAAATTTATCTTTAACAAAATGCGCTGACGCATTAAAAACTTCTGTTAGAACATTTCGGGCACTAGCTATAGGTTTTATTCGTCCGGGGTCAAGCAGATTGGATAAGGGCGTTATTTTCCCTTCCATCAATTCCGGAATTATGAGTGATGCCATAGATCCGAAGGTCATACCGTTACCGTTGTAACCCGTTGAGATGTAAATGTTTCTTTCCCCCGGCATCTGTCCTATATACGCCAGTCCATCTGCAGGTACATAATATTGAGAAGACCATTTCGCAGTGATATTTCTGTATTTAAAATTTTTGTCAACATAGGATAAAAGATCTGCAAAATGTTTTTCAGTGTCATCCTCGTCTCCTGTCATATGGTCATATCCACCTACAATGATAAAATAATCATCATCTGATTTATGATATCTGACATAATGATAGGGATCGTATAAATCTGCGGCCTGAGCCATGTGCGATACCGGATTACCTAATTTTGCGGTTACCGCATAACTTCTGTATGGTGATAAGAGTATACTAAAACGGTTATTTCCCGGAGGAATATGAGTCGCCCAGACCAAATTATCTGCAGTATAGTAATCGTCCTCATTAACAAAGATTTTTACTTTTCCGTCCTTGTTTTCGAAATCCGTTACTTGAGTAGCGGTAAGTATTACTCCACCTTCCCTTTCAAATTCCTTAATCAGCTTATTAATATACCGTAACGGATGAAATTGTGCCTGACCTTTTATTTCGATAGCATTTTCGAATGGTAGTGTAAAAGGGATGCTATGAACTTTTACAGTGTCAATTCCAACCAGCTGATGTGCATCGAACATTTTTTCAAGCATGTCATTTTGTTTTTCTTCTGCACTGAAAACAAAAGAACTGCACTCATTGTATTCGCAGGAAATATGGTATTTACGAATGTTGGACTGGATATATTTTATAGTTTGTTTCGCTGCACTGGCCAGAGTCTTTGCCCCATATTCTCCGAAATCGGAGATGATTTCGTCATAAGAAGAATCGAAAAAATTATTGATATGCGCTGTCGTTCCACCTGTCGTTCCGAATCCAACGTTAGCCTTTTCTATGATTAGGCATTTTTGCCCTCTATTTTGCAGTTCCTTCGCCAGCGTTACGCCGGTTATCCCTGCTCCTACAATTATGGTGTCATAATGTTGGGGATTATTTGCTTTTGCAGTTTGATGTTGATTTACGTTAGTCGTAGATTGCCAAAAACTGATTGTGTTTCCGTCTCGATTCATAATAATTATTTTGTGATTGGTTAGTAAATCTGATGATATTGCATTTGGAAGAATTCTTTTGCTCCAACTTAAGCTTAAGTGTAAGAAGCACTAAATTTTTCTGTATGATGAACATGAAAAATTGATGGTTTGCGATTTAAAAAAATTGACATCTCTGTAGTAAATTTTGAAGGAGCCTAAAAGCTATACATATATTTTAAAATGATACTAAATCCGTACCAATAGTTAATTGAAAGTTAATGGGTTAGATTATTGTTTCCGGATGTATGATTAAGGTCATACGATTAAAATATCTTATACTATTATCTTTATAATAATTAAAATTATAACACTTTAAAGTGATATAATATCTACTGTTAGTTAGTCGCCAGCGTTATGTATTTACATGAATTTGATATCTTTTAAAAACTTTTTTGGAACATGTTAGTCGATGAAAATCTACTCTTTCGTCATGGAGGAGAGTTATTGAATTTTAAGAAAAACGATTTTATATTTAGAGAATCAGAAACTCCCAAATTTTATTATCAAATCCATTCAGGAGATGTGAAGATTGCCAATTATCACGAAGAAGGTAGGGAATTTATTCATAGTCTGCCTTCAACTGGACATTGTCTCGGAGAAACGTTTATCTTTTCTGAACTCCCATATCCAGTTAATGCAGTTGCAATGACAGATACAGCAATAATACGTTTATCTATTTCAAAGTTTTTGGATTTGGTTCATAGTGATAAAAAGATTTTGTTCAAACTATACCAATATACTGCACAAAGAATGCATTACCGATATGTAATGCTTAATAATTTATCTTCTAATAACCCATTTATTAAAGTACTTTGTGTGATGGACAGCCTTAAACAATACCATAAAATAACAGAGCCTTTTTCATATCAAATCCCTTACACAAGACTCGAAGTTGCTTCTCTTACGGGGCTTCGTGTCGAGACCGTTATTCGCGTGTTTAAAAGGATGGAACGGGTAAATATTGTAAAAATCATTAACAGTAAAATTTTTTATTAAATCATTTTTTTATAAACATAATTGCGATTGTATTAAACACCTCTAGAGATTTCCTCTAGAGCTAACATTATCTTTGATCATCTAAGATCAATTTAAAGTTTAATAGATATATTAAATTACGGTTGCCCGCTGCCACCGGCGGAACCATAGATTTGCCCGGTTGCAAAACTACCGTCGTTATCTGCCAGTTGCACGAAGATGGAAGCTAACTCGGCGGGTTGTCCCGGTCTTCCGAGTGGGGTATCTCCTCCGAATTTTTCAATATTTTCCTGCGTTTGTCCGCCACTAATTTCCAGTTCGGTCCATACCGGTCCCGGTGCGACACCGTTGACACGAATCCCTTTTGGTCCTAATTGTTTCGCCAATGATTTTATGTAGCTGGTAGTTGCTTTGGTCTGCGCATAATCGTATAAATCTTTTGATGGATCGTATGCCTGAACAGAAGAGAGTCCAATGATTGAAGAACCTGGCTTTAGGTGCGGAAGTGCTGCCCTGATTAGCCAGAAAGGCGCGTAGATGTTGGTCTTCATTGTTCGGTCAAATTCTTCGGTACTGATATCTAAAATGCTGTCATGGGTTTTCTGATGACCGGCATTATTTACTAAAATATCCAAACCGCCCAGTTGTTCAACTGCCTTTAAAATCAGTGTATTACAAAAAAATTCATCTCGCAAATCGCCGGGAATCGCAACAGCTTTTCTTCCTGTTTCTTCTATGAGTTTTATAACTTCCGTGCATCAGGTTCTTCATTTGGTAAATAGTTGATTGCTACATCTGCACCTTCCCTAGCGTAGGCAATTGCAGCAGCTCTTCCGATTCCGGAATCTCCTCCCGTTATTAGAGCTTTTCTTCCGCTGAGTCTTCCAGAACCTTTATATGATTTTTCTCCATGATCGGGTATCGGTATCATTTTACTTACCAAGCCGGAAAACGGTTAAAATTGTTGTTGAAATGGTGGCTTTGGATGTTTCGTAGTGGGATCCACAAGAGGGGAGTTTTCGCTCGGTACGTTCCAGTCGGATTTAACTGAATTTTGGTCATCTCTATTCATACTTAATTTTTTTTTAATACATTTTTTTTTATAATCAGAATTTCAGCTATTGACTTTTATATTCCTCGATCTTCTTAAACTGCTCATGTGAAACTTTTAAACTGTTGAGCTGTTCTTTTACCAGTTCCGTGCTTTTATGGCAAAGATCGCCACTCTCCAACGCAGCTTGATAAATTTTCATGGCCGCCTGCTCGCCGAAAACCACGTTAGATAAAGTTGATTCTTCAATGTTTCCAATCGTAAAGGAATTTTTGATGTCTATCCAGGTGCGGTGTAAAGATCCAGGGATCGAAGGAGAGTTAATGGGATGCCCTCCTTTCTCATTGATCATATTGATGAGTTCATTTTTCATCATCTTGGATTGAGAAATCATCCGATCATATTCAGCTTTAATATCAGGATAGCTTTCCCAAACTTTTCCTTCTACTTTTCCAAAGCCTTCGATTCAGTTATTCGTGATCTAAAGCAGATCATTAAGTACTAATACTATTCTATCATATTCCATATTAATCGTTTAAGGTATTGCAATTCAATTCTGCACTTCTTTTATAAAAATATAGAGGTTTTAATTCTGGTACTATGACCTTAGTCATAATCTCGCTTGTTATACAGTAATAACTTTGAAATAAACCTAAAAATAATATTATGAAATTATTAATCACAACCACAATCACTTTAGCTTTGACATTGATCAGCTGCAAAAAGGAGGCTTCTGCAAAAAATTCCAATGCGGATTCTTCATCTGCTTATGATAATAACAGTATGCCTACCAACAACTCCTCGGCAATGTCAACTGACAGTTTGAACACTGAATCACAAAATGCTGCGTTGCAGAATAAACCGTCTCAAAATTCTTCTCAAAATGCCGAAAGCGATTCTTCTAATGTTGGGGCGTATAAAAAATAAAGGCAATTCAAGGCAATACTTCGACTATATTGAGCGGATTTTATTAGAAACCGGAATCGTAATCAAACAAATATTACCGGTACAAGGCATGATTTATCTAAACTTAAACCTAACCTAAACTTAAGCAAATAATATGACTGATAATAATACTAAGTACGCACTGGTTACCGGAGCTACGAGTGGAATAGGATTGGAGTTAGCAAAACTCTTAGCAAGTAATGGATATAATTTAGCAATTGTAGGCCGAAATCAGGAAACACTGGATAAAACTGCAGCCGAACTGCAAGTGCATGGGGTCAAGATAGCAGCTTTCAATAAAAATTTATTTTATCAGGATGATGTATATTCATTGTACGCTGAATTGAAGGTGAGCAATATTAGTCCTTCTATTTTAATTAATGCTGCAGGACAGGGACTTTATGGAAAGTTTGAGCAGACCGACCTTAACCGTGAAATCGATATCATCAATTTAAATGTCATTGCTGTGATGATATTAACCAAGTTGTTTATCAAAGACAGAGCAGATAAAGGTCCTGGGAAGATTTTGAATTTAGCATCAATTGCCAGTACTGCACCTGGGCCATGGCATTCGGTTTATCATGGAACAAAATCTTTTATCTTATCGTGGTCTGAAGCGATCCGTGAGGAATTGAAGAATTCTGGTATTACTGTAACAGCGTTGCTTCCGGGACCGACTTCAACAGATTTTTTCAATAAAGCATTGATGAATGACAGTAAGATCATGGAAGATTGGGAAAACTTTTCTTCAGCAGAAGACGTTGCAAAAGATGGGTATAAGGCTATGATGAATGGTGATGATAAAATTATTTCAGGCATCAGAAATAAATTGACAGTTGCTATGAGTAATATTAGTACAGATACTATGGCAGCACATCGAATGGGCGAAATGCAAAAGCCGAAATCAGAAAAGGAATAGCATGAAGTCTTATTCTTTTATATACAGAAATGGATTGAGCATTGTGCTGCTTCTATTGATGTTGGTTTGTTGGGGCGGTCAGTTCTTAACGGGCTGGCATACCCTTAACACTGAATTGACAGAAAATGGAAAGCCCGTTATTAATATGACACGGTATCTGTCAAGTGGTCATTTTATTCAGGCTACCTTCGAAAATTGGGAAAGTGAGTTTTTGCAGATGATGCTGTATGTGTTACTTACTGTTTCACTGCGTCAAAAAGGATCAAGCGAATCCAAATCATTGGAAGGAAAAGAGGATGTTGACAGGGTTCCGATGGCTCATAAAAATGCTCCCTGGCCTGTGAAGAAGGGAGGCCTGGTTTTAACGATCTACAAAAATTCTTTATCCATTGCTTTCGGGATTCTTTTTCTTACAAGCTTCATTCTTCATTTTTACGGAAGCTTAAATGAATATAACAGTGAACAAGTGATGAAGAACAAACCATCGATCACTTGGGTGGCTTACTTGCAGAACTCCCGATTCTGGTTTGAATCCTTACAGAATTGGCAAAGCGAATTTTTGGCTGTTGCCTCTCTGGTAATTTTATCAATATGGCTCAGGCAAAAGGGTTCACCGGAATCAAAACCGGTTGACATGCCGCATCAGGAAAATGCGTAATCAAAAGCATTCGGAAAGCTTACTGACTTTTAATAATTAATACGATAAACGACAAATAAGAAATTTTTATGAAAAATGAACATTTAAATGAAAAAATTGGTCAGCTTCAAAATGTAATCACTGACAATTCGGACGCAGCGCTAACCACTAACCAAGGTTTAAAAATCAACAACAACCAGGATTCTTTAAAAGCAGGTGAGCGCGGGCCATCTCTGTTGGACGATTTTATCCTGCGAGAAAAAATTACCCATTTTGACCATGAAAGAATTCCTGAGAGAGTAGTTCATGCAAGGGGTTCGGGAGCGCATGGGGTTTTTAAATTAAATAAAAGCCTTTCAGAATACACAAAGGCAAAATTTTTAAATAATGTTGATGAGGAGACCCCTGTTTTCGTGAGATTTTCTACGGTTGCAGGAAGTAGAGGAAGTACAGATCTGGCCCGTGATGTTAGAGGTTTTTCGGTTAAATTTTACACTCAGGAAGGTATTTATGATTTGGTAGCCAATAATATTCCTGTTTTTTTTATTCAGGATGCCATCAAATTTCCTGACCTGGTGCATGCGGTAAAACCGGAACCGGACAATGAAATTCCTCAGGCATCATCGGCACACAATACCTTCTGGGATTTTATTTCCTTAATGCCGGAAAGTACACATATGATTATGTGGCTGATGAGCGATCGAGCCATCCCAAGAAGCTATCGTATGATGGAAGGATTTGGTGTTCATTCCTTTAAGTTTGTTAATGAAGAAGGGAAAGTACATTTTGTGAAAATCCACTTGAAGCCGAGATTGGGAGTACATTCGGTTGCTTGGCCGGAGGCACAGAAGATATCGGGGAACGACCCCGATTTCCACAGAAGAGATTTATGGGAAGCGATTGAAAACGGAGCTTTCCCAGAGTGGGATTTTGGTGTACAGCTAGTTCCCGAAGAGAATGAGCATGATTTTGATTTTGATCTTCTGGATCCTACAAAACTGATTCCCGAAGAACTTGTTCCGGTTCAGTTGGTTGGTACTTTAACGTTAAACAGAAACCCGGATAATTTCTTTGCGGAAACGGAGCAGGTAGCCTTTCACCCAGGTCATATTGTTCCCGGAATTGACTTCAGTAATGATCCGCTTTTACAGGGCAGACTGTTTTCATATACAGATACTCAATTGACAAGGTTGGGATCGCCGAATTTCCATGAGATTCCTATCAATCGATCAATCAACACTGTTCACAATAATCAGCGAGACGGTCACATGCGTCAGCAGATTGCAACAGGAAAGGTGAGTTATGAACCCAATTCTATGGGAGGCGGCTGTCCTTTCCAGGCAATGATGAAAGATGGTGGTTTTGCTTCTCAGGAAGAAAGAGTTGAAGGTCATAAAGTAAGGGCAAGAAGCCAAAGTTTTGTAGATCATTATTCTCAGGCAAAATTATTCTACAACAGTCAGTCGACATTTGAAAAGACCCATTTGCAGAATGCATTGGTATTTGAACTGTCGAAAGTAACAATTCAGGAAATCAGAGAAAGAATGGTAGGGCAGCTTGCATTTGTAAATAGAGATCTTGCGAATGAGGTTGCTTCACGTTTAGGTGTTGAAGTGAAAATACTTGCTCAGCCCAATCAGAGTATTCCGGCAGATGCAGATCCTGCAAGCCTTCAAAGTGCAGAGATAGAACCCAAAACAAAATCTTCAAAGGCATTGAGCATGGCAGATACAGTTAAAGATACCATCGAAAGCCGCGTGATAGGTTTTATGATGACCAATGGTTTCGATGCAGCGTCTACCGACCGTTTGATTGAAAAACTCGAAGGTCAGGGAGCAGTGGTACAATACATTGCTGATTCAGTTGCGCCTGTACAATCATCGGACGGACAGGCCTATATCCCTGATCATGCTCTGTCCACGACGTCAAGCGTTTGTTTTGATGCATTATATATTTGTGGTGGAGCAAGGTCTGCAGAAGGTTTTGTAAGGTCTGGAAACAAAAATATGACGGTAGATTTTATCAATGAAGCATTCCGTCATTGTAAAGCCATTTATTTCGGAAAAGAAACTGATATGCTTAAAAATCTAACCGATGTGGCTTTGATAAAACATGACGATCCGGGAGTAATCACGGCGGATAACACAGATGCCGATGACTTATTTGTAGATGCAATAGCTAAACACCGAGTTTGGGAGTTCGAAAAAGAAAGAAACGGAATGGAAGATTAAACTTTCAGAAATTAAATTTAACCAAATCAAAATATAAAAATATGAAAGCAGCAGTTTTTCACGCTCCTGGTAAAATTACCTGTGATATTGTAGATGATCCGATCATCAAAGATCCGAATGATATTATTTTAAAAGTGACATCAACCGCTATTTGCGGAAGCGACTTGCATATGTACACAGGTGGAATTCCCCAGGCTCGTCCCATGGTGATGGGTCATGAATTCATGGGGATTATTGAAGAAGTCGGAACCAATATTACTCATCTTAAAGTGGGTGACCGTGTTGTCGTTCCATTTCCTATCGCATGTGGAGGATGCTATTTCTGTCAACACGATTTGCCTTCAGGCTGCGAACATTCCAATCCTCAAAACTATGGTCCAGAGGGAGGTATTTTAACTGAAAAAGGTGGCGGTATGTTTGGTTACGCAGATTTGTACGGTGGTTATGATGGGGGTCAGGCGCAATACGTTCGTGTACCGTATGCTAATTTTGGACCTAGAAAAGTGTCAGATTCCCTTACAGATGAACAGGTTTTATTTCTTACCGATATATTCCCTACAGGTTACACTGGGGTAATGTGGGCAGATTTGAAAGGGGATGAAACCGTGGCTATCTTCGGTGCCGGACCAGTGGGATCAATGGCAGTAAAAAGTGCAATTTTACACAATGCCAAAAAGGTAATTGTCATCGACACCCAACAATACAGATTAGATCAGATCGCAAGATTGACAGGCTGTGAAACTATTTTGTGGGAAGATGCAGAGCAAACCGTAGAGCAGATCCGCGATATGACCGATGGTCGTGGTGCAGATGTATGCATTGACGCAGTAGGTTTCGAACCAGATAGAGATTTAATTGATCGCGCTAAAGCAGTGATCAATTTTGAAAAAGGTTCTGTGAAAGTTTTTGAAGCATGTATGAGTGGAGCGAAAAGAGGAGGTTTTGTCTCAATATTAGGAGTATACCCGATGAATTATGATAATTTTAAAGTAGGTCAACTGTTTGACAAAGGTTTGACTATAAAAGCAGGTCAGGCTCCTGTACATCCGATTATCGATAAGCTTTTGAATTATGTGGAAACAGGACAGGTGAAACTTGATGATATCATCACGCATCGTTTGGCTTTGGACGAAGTGGCAAAAGGCTACGAGATATTTCATAAAAAAGAAGACGGCTGTGTGAAGGTTGTTTTAGATCCCTGGAAATAATAACGAACTTAAAATATTGGATTTTGATAAGTATTATATTCTTATTTTGATCATGGGTCTCTCGTAGTAGAGACCCTTTTTATTATACCAAAAGCTTTATGATTAATGTCATAGCATGACGCCGTCGATTGTAATAGCTTTGAACTTCAACCACTTTTTTAACACTTAAAAAGTCAGCTTAATTGTTAGTACTAAAATTATGTAGTTATGTCAAAAACCGTAAAATATTTAATTAACATAGATCATCTTCTTCCGAAACACGATAGTGGATCGTCTAGCGATGCTGCAGCAACAAAACCCTGCCTGTCTCAAGGCATCGCAGAGGATTTGTATAGAAAACTTGCGGATCAACTCCTTAACATCAGTCATTGGAATATTAACGCTGGAAAATTACCTACGAAATTCGACTTAGTTGATTCCAATGGAAAAGGTGGGCATTTTCATGCTGCTGAAAATCTTTTCGTCAAAATTAAAATGCCTGCACCCAAAAATAAGACTGGAAATGGTTATGATTGGGTGGTCATAGAAAAAGTTGAGAATTATCATGAAGAAAACATTGAATACATACATCTTCAAATGCGTCCTTGCCCTTGTTTAGACAATAAAGGAGGTGGTATTGCGCATTTTTATGAGCAAAATGCCACGAATAGTTTTATTCTAATCCGTTCAGGTAGTGATATCCAGTTGAGCGTTCATGGCAGAAATGAATCTCCAAATACGTCGAATGTTAGACTTTGGGATATGCTCCGTAATATATTCGTAGCAGGAGGCGGAATATTTGGTGGGAGTAAACTGCAATGGGAAGATTTTGTCAATTCAATGATAAAGGTTTAGCATGAAATTGAATGTCTAAAATATAAAATTTTAATACAGAAAATATTTTTAAAAACGATGGAGAAAGGTATTATAGAAACAGTTGGCAGATATTTAAATGCTCAAGGGAATACCGTGAGCGTCGCTGAAAGAGTCACATCCGGTTATCTACAGTTCCTGCTTTCACAAATAACTGAAGCATCTAAATTTTTTAAGGGTGGCATTACAGCATACACTCTACAGGAAAAAGTGAAGCATCTGGGTATAAATAAAAAAGAGGCTGAAGAAACTGACTGTGTCTCTCAAAAGATCGCACAGACAATGGCATTAGAAGTCTCTCAAATGTTTGAAACAGATTGGGGAATCGGAGTTACAGGATATGCAACTCCTGTTGATACATCAGATTTTAAGACTTTTGCATACTATGTTATTGTGTACCGAAATACAGTGATTGTATCCGAGAAGATCACTAGTGAGAAAGAAATTGCAGAGGATGCGCAGATCTTTTATGCAGAGTCAATAATGAAGAGTTTTGAAAAACAGCTTGAAATACAGTCAGACAACTGAAAAAAATTGATTGTATCAAATTCATATAATTTTTAAAAAACAGATAATGGAATATTCGGAATTGAAAGATAAAGTAGCAATCGTAACAGGAGGAGATAGTGGAATTGGGAAAGAGGTTGCTCTTCTATTAGCAAAGCATGGAGTGCACATTGCTATTGTCAATTATAATGACCAGGAGGATAATATAAATGCAAAAGACACTGAAGAACAAATTTTAAAATTTGGTAGGAAATGCATGACGTTTTCGGGAGATATTAATGAGGACGCATTTTGTACGGAAATTTGTGAAACAGTAATCAACTTGTGGGGAAACATTGATATATTGATCAATAATGCAGGAATTCAGTTTCCGGAAACTAGTATAGAAAACTTAAAGGAGGAAAATGTGCGTCGTACGTTTAATTCAAATATTATTGGAATGATATTGCTGACAAAAGCAGTGTATCCCCACTTGAAGATGGGTGACAGTATTGTGAATACAACTTCAGCAGTAGCTTATCAGGGTCATGAAGAACTATTGGACTATTCTGCTACGAAAGGAGCCATAGTTTCTTTTACCAGATCAATGGCACTTCAGGCAAAATCTAAAGGGATTCGTGTTAATGCTGTGTCACCTGGCCCTGTATCTACTCCTTTGACCGAAAAAACCTTTGGGGAAGAAAAGGAGGATCCTCATCAACCTCCGCTTGAACGCAATGCCTCTACTGAAGAAATCGCATCTTGTTTTCTTTTTCTGGTCTCGAACGGTTCAGCTCAAATCACCGGCCAGGTTCTACATCCCAATGGCGGCATGATCATCAATGGATGATTGAGTGAGACTTAATGTTTAATTTGGTAAACAGATCATTCTACATTTTAATAAAATCTTCTGTCATTTAAAACGCCAGGTAGTTCCTATACATGAATGAAGAATCTGGTATGTCAAGAAGTTGCTCATTATGATAAAAGTCATAACATGTGGATTTAAAGAAAATTATCTTTGATTCAAGCAGTTTGAAAATACCAAATGCAATAGTTATACAATATTCAAAATGAAACTCTTATAGAAATAAGAAGATTGGCACTGCCGGCATAAGCAAGGTAAACATTGTCTACATCTTTCAAAAAAAAAAGGACATATGATTATTGAAGAAAAATTTTTATACTCAGCAGGAGCCGAGTTGATACAATACAGATCCGGTGATATGATTTTCCAAGAGGGCGAAATTTTGGTCTATTACCATCAATTGATACAAGGAAAATTAAAATTGTGCTGTCATAGCAAGGGTGGTACACTCTATCAATCCTCTGTGAGTGAGGGACAGAGTTTTGGGGATGCTCTTCTGTTTTTTGATAAGCCATATCCTGTAACGGCATTCGCTGTTGAAGCTTGTGACGTTATTCGTTTATGTAAATATAATTTCTTTTCTATGCTAGAGGTATATCCGCAGTTGTATAATGGACTATGTAAAGAACTAGCTCGACACTGTTATAAACAATATGAAAGAGCTGAAATGGATTCTGAAAATTCAGCGCAAAGGTTTATGAAACTTTTTGATTGTTTATAAAGAACCCACAAAATATAATTAAAAGAAAATATCATGAGAAGAAATTTGAAACAAAAAGATTCTGCTCAAGGATCTGCTGATGATCAAAAATCTGCTGATGTTGAAGAATCAACAGAATATAAAAATTATTTTCTTGATTATCAACATGAGTATGATGAAGAGTTTAACGACAGTGGAGAATTTATTGATGAAGCAGCTTCTAATTCAAGCCGAGATATCTCTAAAATAACGGCCAGAGAGGCTCGAACTTTATATACAGAAAATTCCAAAACCCCAAAAGATTTTGACTTGACTAATAAAGAAGTTCGTGACATCATTGCCAAAAAAGAGGAGGGATCTCAGGGAAATAAAAAAGAGGCTAATTCTGGTCGTACTAGTTCTAGTGGAAAAAAAACTGAGTGATCATAGTAGGTGGTTAATTTGTTTTTTTAGATTGATGTTAGTTTCAATATTCTTCATTAGTACTTGTTGTGGAACATATTATTAGTCATAATTCGTACTGATTTATTATAAATTATGCAGTTCTGCGGAAGTAGTGAATCACTGTAATTGAGTTTTACTCATAATCAATATTTAAATTGGAAAATTTTACTCGCTACATAAAAGAAAAAAAATAATTTTATGACTCAGTAGATCAAAAGTAGTCACCACTTGATATTCAATAAAGAGTTTTTTTAACTAAAATACTAACTATGAAATATCTGATCATAATTTTAGCGTTATATTTCAATTCGGTTAATGCACAATCGCTAACTGCTTTCCAAGTTCATCAGATTTCGACCTACTCGTTTGAAGATATAGATGATCTGATGGTTATTGAATATGATTTTAAAAGATTGAAAGATTTGGAAGATGTTAATCAAAAGGTGTATTCAAATGATAGTGAGCATCTCGATCAATTGATTGTGGTTACTGTAATAAAAAATTTAAAGAGTTGTGCCAATATTACAAGTATTGTGATTAAATCTTTAGCAAATACCTTGGAGATAAGAAAAGATTTATCAATGATCGGGTTTGTATACCAAGGAAAGAAACTGCTTGCACCAGAAATCGTAGTTTCCGAATACTCAAAAGGAAGGGATTATATTTTAATTACCGATAATACCACTCCTACAGGTGCATTTCAGATCTTGTCAATGTGCAAATAGATAAAATTTTAAGTTTTTTTAAATCACAGCAAAATGGAGGTTTCAGCATGGATTTTAGTCGGAGTTATCGTTGGTACATTAGCCAAGCTTATTTTGAAAGACTTTTCGCAAGTTTCATGGAGAGATACTATTTTGCTTGCTGTTACTGGTGCGATAGGTGGAGGTCTTATTAATTACATCATATCCTTAAATACTGAAATCACTTCTGAAATATACCCTGTTGGCAGTTTGATCTCAGGAGCAGTAGGAGTTTTACTACTTTATCAAATTTCCGTTAAATAATACAATAACTCATTTAAGTTTACAGCATCATTACTCCTAATTATAAAATAAACAAATTTGTATGGAACCTCAAAAGTTTAGTTATGATAACTCAATCGTTAAAGCATTTTTATATGCTACCGTTGTATTTTCATTATTTGGATTCATCTTCGGCTTAACTGCAGCGCTCTTGCTGTTCTATCCGGAACTTCCCGAATTTTTGTTTGGAACGGATGATTCAACAATTAAGTCTCTGTCCGTGCAAAATATACAGGGCCTTATGAATACCCAGGGCGCGTTTGGATTTGGTCGGATAAGAATGCTCCATACAACAAGTGTCATTTTTGCGTTTGTATGTAATAATGTTTTTGTAGGGGTTTATTATTCCCTGCAAAGATTATTGAAAACGAGAATGTATAGTGATGTACTTTCATGGATCCATTTTTGGTCGTGGCAGTTAATGATTATCGCTACATATATCAGCTTTTTTATGGGAATTAATACTTCTAAAGAATATGCTGAGCACGAATGGCCGATCGATATTTTAATAGGATTTTCATGGATTGTTTTCGGACTCAATATGTTCCTGACTATTACGATCAGAAGGGTCAGACATTTGTACGTGGCAATCTGGTTTTATACCGGAACCTGGATTGCGTTTGTTATGTTACATATTTTCAATAATCTGGAAGTCCCGTTAAGTTTTACGGGTTGGAAATCATACTCAGCTTATGCTGGGGTTAAAGATGCAGTTGTTCAGTGGTGGTACGGACATAATGCCGTAGCGTTTATTCTGACAACTCCTGTACTTGGACTTATGTACTATTTTCTGCCCAAGGCTGCAGATCGTCCTGTCTTTTCGTACAAACTATCCATCATTCATTTCTGGTCTTTGATCTTTGTTTACATCTGGGCAGGTCCGCATCATTTACAATATACATCAATTCCTGCTTGGGCGCAAGCTGTCGGAACTGGCTTTTCAATCATGTTGATCGCTCCATCGTGGGGTGGTATGTTGAATGGTCTTCTTACTTTAAGAGGCTCTTGGGATAAGGTCAGAATCAATCCTATTTTAAAATTTTTCGTAGTCGCAGTAACATGCTATGGTATGGCTACTTTTGAAGGGCCATTGTTGGCAACTAAAAATATCAATAAAATTGGTCACTTTACTGATTGGGTCATTGGTCACGTACATGTTGGTGCATTAGGATGGAATGGTTTTATGGCCTTCGGTGTTATTTATTATCTGATTCCGATTTTATGGCGGACTAAACTTTATTCAGTGAGACTTGCCAATTATCATTTTTGGCTAGGTACTTTGGGGATTATTTTTTATGTTGTGCCGATGTATATATCAGGTTTTACACAAGGCTTAATGTGGAAACAGTTTAATCCGGATGGAACGCTTTTATGGAAAAACTGGCTTGACACCGTTACTGCTATTATACCTTATTTTCAGTTAAGATTTGTCGGCGGATTATTTTATTTCTCTGGAGGCATACTGATGGTGATTAATTTGGTCGCAACGATTAGAACCGGATCTTTTCAAAAAAATGTTCCTGCTGAAGCCCATGCGCTTGCAGATATTAGCAATAAACGTAAAGAAGGAGAAGGTGCTCATCTCTGGTTGGAACGAATGCCTGTATTACTGGGCTTTTTATCTTTATTTGCTATTTCGGTAGGTAGTATTGTTGAAATCGTTCCAACGTTGTCAATGGAAAAATCCGTTCCCACCATATCAGCGGTGAAACCTTATTCTCCTTTGGAGCTCGAGGGGAGGGACTTGTATATCAGGGAAGGATGCAATGCCTGCCATACTCAAATGGTTCGACCGTTCAGAGATGAAATTATAAGATTCAATGGAAAAAATGGTCAATATTCAAAAGCAGGTGAATTTATCTATGACCGTCCATTTCTGTGGGGGTCTAAAAGAACTGGACCGGATTTGCATCGAGAAGGCGGACGTAATCCAAGTTCATGGCATTATAAGCATATGTACAATCCACGAAGTACCTCTGCCGGTTCCATTATGCCTAGATATCCATGGTTGATCTCCAATAATCTAGACCGTTCTCTCATGGTGGATAAAATTAAGCTCTTACAAAAGACATTTGACGTTCCTTACACCAAAAGTCAGATTGATTCCGCAAATCAGTGGGCAGATCATCAGGCCGCAGCAATTGTGCGTGATATTTTCAGCGAAGCTCCTGATCTGAAAGCTGCGTATTCAGCAAGACCCTCAAGTGACCTGGAGAAAAAAGAGATTGTCGCTTTAATTTCCTATCTCCAAAGATTAGGAACAGATATAAGAACCAATGAAATAAAAACAGCTTCAAATCAATAAATGTTCTATTATGAAACTTAAAGTCATTACTCTACTTTTTAGGCAGAAGGACAGTGCTTTGCCATATGAAGTACTTTCTGTCATCGCAATCATGCTGCTGCTTTTAGCTTTTGTGATTTATGTTTTTATCAAAAAATATAGTAAAGATGAAATAAGGGCGCCACTGGAAGATGATGGTGCAGAAGAATCATCATTTAAGAAATAGAATATAATGTCCTGGAATTAACTGGAAAAGGGTCATAAGAATGCCAACGCAAAGTCAAATCAAAAAATTAGTAATAATATTAAAACTCCAACGTTATGCACGTTGGAGTTTTAATTTAAAAATTTACTCTGATGTCAGCAGGATCTTCCATTTTAATTATTACTGTTGTATTCTCATCAACAAGTTTGTACTCTGCTTTTTTGTAAGTATCATTATCTTGTTTTACTAATACGCTAACTTCTCTATATCCGACCTCATTCTTGGATATTTGAAGATAGAAAATACCTGTGTCGCCTGCTTGAACAAAATGTTCTTTTTTGAAATCAATAAATTGTATAATAAATATTTTTCAGAGAGGGTTATTTTTTCTTTTTACCTTTTATCGCAACGTTCTTTTTGACTTTTCCTCCAGATTCCTTAAATTCATTAAATGCATCTGCCAAGGCCTGCATTTCTTCATCTAAACCTGGCGCAAATTCTTCAGGCCTTTCCGGTGCCTCGGGTATTGGATAAGATTCTCTCGGCTCTTTGAGAGTGGTCAACTCTGTACCATCATTAAAAGGGGATGGGCCACTGAAAATTTGTTCCATCAACGAGCCATCCATACGGAAGGTATACTGCTCCCGATGCAGCCCTAAATCCAGTAATCTTTTAACTTCCGGAAATTGAGAAGAATCAAATTTTGGTACTGGCAAAACCTTTCCCCAATCAACTCCCAATGTTTCCAATGCTTTTGCGAAAGCAGCTTGGTGAGCTTCATCACGAACTATCAAAAATGCTACAGTAGCTCGCAATGTTTTATTACTGCTCATCTGATAGATACGACATTTCTGGATTCTTCCGGTAGCCTCCACAACTAAATTGTCCATCAAATCTAGAACAAGATTTCCGTGATTATGTACGTAGCTTCCACTCCATGGATTTCCTGCAGCATCAACAGGGAGTGCTGCTTGGGCCCCAACAATGTAATGATGTGGGTTTTGTTGTTCTTTCGCCATCTCAAGCGCAATTCCTCCGCCTGCACTTGGAGCTTCATATTTGTCACCTTGATATCTTGGTGACCCGTCTAACAGCTGGGAAATAGTTTTAGTAATCAACTCTACATGTGAAATTTCTTCAATTCCTACGCCTTGAATCAAATCCATGTAAGGGGTAGCCTTTCCACGGAAATTGAAGCTTTGAAAAAGATACTGCATCATTGTGCGCATTTCACCGAATTGACCTCCAAGTCCTTCTTGCAATGCATTGGCAGCAGACGGATCCGGTTCATCAGGTACAATTGGATTAATCAAATTTTGTGAATGGTAAAACATAACTTTAATTTTTTAGGTGTAATCTAGAAGGAACTAAGATCGTGCCATTTCGTTGATGATTAAGGTGTTTAATTGTCTGATAATTAATAGGTTTACGACTTAAATCATACTCTTATTTAAAAAAATAATGTATGCTGTGACTGACAGCTTTGGAATCTCTAACTGAACAACTATTGCCAGCTTATTTGTTGCTTTTGCCATAAATAGTTAGGGGTAGCAATAAAGATTAATTTTAAGGATTTACACTTAAGACTTGGGCTAGATATCTGTAATGGTGATTTTTATATGTGGTTATGTTTAATCACTAATTAAAGAGAAGTACATAAGTAATAAATACAGTTTATGGTTCTGTTTTTCAACATCAAATAATAAAAAAAACGGCCACCGATTACGATAGCCGCTTAAACCTAATTAAAAATATGATTTATTATTTATGACAATTTACAGCTAATTTTTCAAATTTATAATAGTGAACTTAAAAAATGATCAAAAATATTTTAAAATTACCGGCCAAATTTTACTTAGATCTATAGTTTCTTCCCTAAATATTGCTTAATTCTATATCAATATAATAACTTTATCGGTGGTTCTAAAGTTCTAATCTGTTATCTTGCTGTTAAGTTAAGTGATACTGTCTGCATATCCCCGGAACCGGCATAACGTTCTGCCCATATTTCAATGTATTCATCTTTTTTTAATTGTATTGTTCCAACTACGGGGAGTGCTATAATCCCTGAAGTTACCAGAAAACCAGTTGTTCCTCTGCCGTAGACTTTAGTTTGGTTGATAACGGTACCGTTTCGTGCAATGTAGACAATGACGGTCAGATCATTATTACCCTGATAAGAAAGAGAAGCAGCAACCTGAAAATATCTTGTTTTGTTACCTCTGTAAGTAATTCGGTTATTTAAATTATCGGTAGAGAATCGAAAAAGGTTGTTGGAAGTTGTTGTGCCATTTACTTTCATTCGACTGGGTGTACCAGTTCCTACGAAAGTTGTAGATTGTCCGACACCTACTTCTGCACTTAAATTTATATCTCCTGTAGCCTCACTGTCACTTTCACGCGGTATACCAGGAGCGTCAATCGTCCAGGCATTGCTGAAGTTAAAACCAGGATATGATCCGCTAGTGTAGCCCTTTATGTAACCAGGCTGAGTTGTTGACGTTCCAGAAAAAACAGTTCCCTCAATAACACCTGTCCCAACAACCAGATTGGCATTACTTACATCTAGTGCTACATCTGCATTATTCACTGTACTAAAACCACTAGCTTTCTGGATAGATCCAAAAGTTCCTGAAAACGTTTCAAATGTGCCATTGTTAGAATCAAGCCATGCCTGACTATTCAGAAGCAAATTTCCGATATTGGAATATATTATACCGTTTGCATTATTGATAAAATTTACAATATTTCCAAAATAAAGTCCTAAACCAGTAATAGATCCAACCCCAATGGTCGTGTTCTGAACAATTGTGTTTTGGATTAAAAGGGATGAACTAGAAGATACACCTGGACCTGTAATTTCAAAAGCTTTTCCTCCGGTGATTGTTAAATTTCTTATACTACCTCCCGTATTACCTCTAAAAACGACTCCTCCCGGGAACGATAGAATGTCCTCATTCGCATCCAAACCTGAGACGTATGCATTGTTAATATTAATAGAGTTAGAAAGTGTTACCGTTCCGTTGATCTCGTAGTAGGTATTGGATGTAAGAAGATAAGAGTTACCTCCTCCAGCTGTAAGTTCGGCCGAAAGATCGGATGCGGATTTAATCAGTCTGTAGTTATTCCGTGTGCTACCGATATCAGTTGCAAGCTTGATCCATGAACTGCTTGCTGTGTTGTAGAAGAAAAATGCTTTTTCTGTTGTATCAAATACAAGCAAGCTTTCCGCCGGTGCTGAGATTGCAATTCTCTCAGTAGAACTCATTCGCGGAGCTAAAAAACCTTTTGGAGCAACCCCTGACTGAACATCCAATGCTGAAGACTGATGAGGTAGGATAGTATTGATTCCCACCTGTGACTTTAGCAGTACCGCTAACATGATTAGTAATAAAATAAAAATTTTGTTCATAAGAATAAATTTAGTTATAGTCAAAAGCTCCTATCAAGATTAGAACATCTAAATTCTATAGTGATTTTGACGGTGCAAAAATAATCATTGTTGAAAAATTTGAGTATGACCTGAATCATCTAAAATATTATATTCCAGTGAATTACTAGTTGTCGCCCTTTTGCCAGGAGCTTTACGCCATCTGTGCTGAAACATGAACAACCAAATCATATTTAATGATGGATCAGATCTAGAAAATAATTTTGAATTGCTATTCTTTAAGGGAAATTTACTTTCGGGTAAGGTGAAGATAATTTATGATAGACTTTTCCTTAACTTATCAGCATTGTGTCATGGTCAAAATAGAAACTAAAATATTAGAATTAACCGCTAATATTTTAAGGATGCGATCATAAAAATTTAAAACTAACGATGAATCTCTCAGGATCTACCGTTATTTATTGGGGGATTTTGACGATAGCGTTGAATAAAGATACTTGACTTAATGTATATGTATTAGCAGTATTGACATTTTTTATATTGTTGAGATGACTTTGATTCCTTGTCAGTACAATTAAAAGAAATTATTCATGATTGATAACTATGAAATTAACGCGATCGCATGCGACTATAGTCATAAAACATAGTCATTTTGTATTGGTATATTCATCATCGGTAACATTCAGTAGATGTGCTCAAGGTTCCATAGACTAGTTTTATAGAAATTATATGGATTATATAATAAAGCGGTGTGTGAGTGATCGTGGTTTTAATCGATGTAAAGAACCTTGGGATTAGCAATGTTGTTGGACTACACAATTTAACATTATATTAATTTATGAAAAATACAGATTACACTATTGAAATATTAGTTGATTATTTAATGGATGAGCCGACTGATATGGTGAAGTTTTATAATGACGGGATGCAACTTGTACAGGCTAGAGCAATCGAAAAGAATATTAGTTTCGATAAGTTTTTTAGAGACGAATGGGGTTTGGAAGCTGAAAATGTGATGACGTTTGACTCGGAATACTTTGATGATCCTGATCGACGTGATATGTATGTGTTTCTTTCCGCAGTTCAGGATAATGATATCTTCGTGGCTCTGGAATATATTTGGCTTGCGGTCCATGGGGAAGTTCTCACGGAAAATGTTCTACGCAGGGAAATTTTTCGATTTAAGGACATAGGAATAAGATTTTAATCATAAGGATTAAGTCATAAACAGAAGCTCTAAAGAAAATGACTAGCGATAGTCTTTCTAGAAGTACCAAAGTTTATTAAATGTCAAAGCAGTAATGCTTCAAAAAAGATCTAAGACCTCAAAGGGTTTAACTCATCTTCAATAACTGATAATAATTTTTTTTCGATACAATTTATAAGAGTTTGTGTAAGGTTAATGGTCGAAACAATTCTATAGCCAAATTTAAATAGTATTTTGGGATATCTTATATATCATGTGCTTATAAAGGTATAAGTCGATTACAAATACAAAGGACTGTATGAAGTTTCAACAGGAGTAGAGCTTGAGGACTTTCGTCGCTTAGTCTTACTTCCATTCTGTTGTGTAGACTAATAATTATTTACAGGTATTTCAAAATAAAACGTTGACCCACAACCCAATTGACTTTCTTACTTACAACTTCTTTTAAGAAAAGCGGAGAATACAGATGATCAATTTTTGAAGTAGGCTTATACTCAGTCTCTGCAACAAATCAAACGTATGTGTGATATGATCAACGGTTTCCTTGATGTGTCACGTCTGGAATCTGGTAAAGTAAACAATGAAAAATTATATTTCGAGTTTTCAGAGCTTATCAATCAAGTGTGTGTGAGTATGCAGATTTGCAGAAATAGCTTTTTACTGTCATTCCAAAATACTAGAAAATTTTACGAAATGCCCTTTCAAAATTGCTCTCCAGTTATAATATGATCATTGCCTTGTTCTAGAGGTGAAAATATTTTATGTTGCAGATACTTTATGATTTTTATCATAAAGTTATACATCGTCGAATGGCTAGTTTTACTCATTACCTTTTCACAACAGAAATTATGGTATGAAGATTACAAGAATTTTCAACACATAGTTGCATCATAAGGAGAATTTAATTAGAGTATGGATTTTGCAAATAATAGGTTTCCTGTTCGCCACAGCTGATTTTGTACGGTTAAAGACAGCAGCAAACGTTGTGCAATGGCGAGTGTACACTCATAAAATAGATGCTAAGAATTCCTTTTAGGCTTAATACATTAAAAGATAGAGTAGATATGAAAGCAATAGTACAAGCAGAAGCTGAAGTTGAAAATATAGAGAATCAATATAAAGACTTTATTTTAAATGGCCAGCATCCCTGTATAATGGCGAAAGCAATGTTTAAGATGGATAAATATCATCTGCACGTTTATGATGATATGCACAATCCCGGAAGTTTGGAATTGCTCATTGCTAATCTATATCATTACATCAGCCAATATAATTTTGAAGGAAATAGCTTCGAGTCATTCTTAGCAGTTTTTCCTAATAATCATTTTAAGGATGAGATTAGTTTTGAAAAAAATCTTTGGATTACCCTTCAAAAACTACATGAACTCGACGACTGTGAATGGGATGAAAGAGTAAGTGACGATCCGGATAATCCTTATTTTAGTTTCAGTTTAAAAGGTCGTGCTTTTTATATCATAGGTATGCATCCTTCGAGTTCGAGAATAGCTAGAAAGGCGCCATATACAACGCTGGTATTTAATCTTCATTGGCAGTTTGACAAACTGAGAGAAATGGGAACTTATCACGCAGTCCGGGATACCATCCGTAAAAATGATCAAGTTTTGCAAGGGAGTATTAATCCGGTATTAAAAGATTTCGGAGATGATTCTGAAACTCGGCAGTACAGTGGCCGTAATGTAGAAGCACAATGGAAATGCCCTTTTCACAAAAAAACAAATTAATTAATGAGTAACATTAAAACGATTGAAAGACAGAGCGGTAAAGCATTTTATTTAAAAAAAAATGAAATTTTAACGGTCATTGATCCGCAGGGAATGCAGGTGAGTGACATGGTTCTCTTCAACAGTAAAGATTTCGGCGAAAAGCTCTCGTCGGGGAAAACTCTTGATTTTGAAGAATCAATTCTTATTACGACCGGCAACTTTCTTTGGAGCAACAGATCCAGAAAGATGATGGAAATATTGGAAGATACAAATGGTAGAAATGATTTTCTTTTAGCACCATGCAGTAAAGAAACTTTCGAAATCATGTATGATTATGAGGGCTATCACCCAAGCTGTTTGGAAAATCTATCTAAAAATTTAGAACCGAAAGGGATCAAACAAGATGACATCCCAACGGCCTTTAATATATTTATGAATGTGCAGTTTGATAATCAAGGGAAGCTAACCGTCTTGCCGCCAACCTCTACAGCTGGTGACTTCATAAGATTTAGGGCACAGATGGATTTACTTGTTTGCTTAACGGCGTGTTCTGCAGAAGACAGTAATGGCGGGTCTTTTAAACCAATACAATATAAGATAGAATAATTTATTATACTTCTCTTCTGCTTAGAAAATGCAGTCAAGATCTTGAGGCTGATATTTTAGTGATTACTTTTTTTTCTGTTTATTAAAAACAACACCCTATGATTACGAATGAGATAAGAATTATGCGCGGACCCAATATGTGGTCACGCACTCATCACCGTCTTATTGCTATTAAATATGATTCTTTGGCTATTGCGGAAATAAAAAGGAAACAGCAGCAGTTGATAAGCGATTTTTTCCAGACCACTTATCAAATTGAATCTTCTTACGAAGACATGAAGTTGTGTGTGTTCGAATATACTTTACATTTAGCTGCTATTCTTCAGGGATCATCATTTTACCATGATGTAGTTTTACCCTCTCCGGGAATTTTTTACGGACTTCTGCAATATGAAATTGAGGAAGTTGGTTTAGAAGCTTTCACCCTGGCATCAGAAATTATGGAATCATCATTTCTAAAAGACATCCCTTTGAAAATTAATCAAGCCAGGGTGAAAGTAGAGGCAGTTTCTCTAAAATATCGTGAAGGGCCTTCAACCTCTATGATTATCGAGGCTGCCAGGAGAAGAAATATTCCTGTAAATAAGGGTCCTGCGGGATATACGATCTTAGGGTACGGCAAAAACCAAAAAAGGATTAGTGCAGCAATGTCTCACAACACTTCTTGTATTGCAGTAAATATTGCGTGTGATAAAGAAGATACTAAGAAGTTTTTGGGAAATGCCAATTTACCGGTCCCGAAAGGTAAATTGGTGCACGATGAAAATGAACTTTTACTGATTATTGAACAGCTGGGATTTCCATTGGTCACGAAACCTTTTAATGGTAATCAAGGGCGAAACGTAACTTGTGGAATTACTGATCATGCAGAACTTCTCGCAGGATTCCGGTTTGCAGCGGAAATATCAAAACTTGTGATTGTTGAAAAGGAAATTCAAGGTGAAGATTATCGATTATTAGTGATTGGGAATAAATTTATTGCTGCTTCTAAACGGCAACCTGCTTTTATTGTTGGTGATGGTCTTTCAACGATTTATGAACTTGTGGAAAAAGAAAACCTTAATCCTTTGCGTGGACATGGTCACGAGGATATTTTAACTAAAATCAGTCTGGATCACGCTACAGAATTACATCTTCAAAAGAAAGGGCTTACATTCAATTCTATTCCTGCCAGAGGCGAGCAGATATTTTTAAGGTCTACGGCTAACTTAAGTACAGGAGGTACAGCAGAAGATGTTACAGACCTAATTCATCCATCCAATATATTGCTTGCGGAAAAAGTAGCCAGAGTAATTGGTCTTGATATCTGCGGTATTGATGTCATGAGTTCTGACATTCGTCAGCCCATCAACGATAATGGAGGAGCGATTATCGAAGTAAATGCTGCGCCAGGTCTGAGGATGCATAAGTATCCAACCAAAGGAACAGCACGTGATGTTGGTGAACCGATAGTTGATTTAATGTTCCCCGCAGGAGATGATGGTCGTATTCCCCTCATTGCAATTACCGGAACCAATGGTAAAACAACAACCACCCGGTTGATGGCACATCTGGCTGCTTCTGCAGGTTATACTGTTGGGTTTAGTTCTACTGACGGTATTTATGTAGGTGGTGAGAAAATTCAGATAGGAGATTGCTCCGGTCCGCAAAGTGCGCGCACTATTTTACAAGATACAACCGTCGATTTTGCAGTATTGGAATGTGCCCGTGGCGGGATTATCAGATCAGGTCTTGGATTCGACCAGTGTGATATTGCTATTGTTACCAATGTTGCAGCTGATCATCTGGGTTTAAAAGATATTTATACGGTGGAGGATCTTGCAAATGTAAAAGCAGTGGTTCCGGCGGCAGTAAGAAAAGATGGCTGGGCTATTTTAAATGCTGCTGATGATTATGCATATGCGATGAAAGATAAGGTGACATGTAATGTGGCTTTATTTTGTTATGATGAAAATAATACTCACCTTCAGAATCATATGAGTGATGGCGGTTATGCGGTCTATGCAGACAGCAATCAAGATATTTTCTTTTATAACGGAACAGGTAACATTTTCATGTTTAATGCTGCAGATGCGCCAATTACCCGTAAAGGAAAAGCAAATTTTATGACAGAGAATATACTGCCTGTAATTCTAGCCTCCTATTTTTCAGGGATTCAACTGGAACAAATATTAGCTGCATTAAGAAGTTTCATTCCTGACCAAGAACATACTCCCGGACGGATCAACGAATTTGAAATCAATGGTGTAAATGTAATCGTTGACTATGCTCATAATCCGCACGGACTAAAAGCACTTGCTGGTTATCTTAAAAATATTCCGGCAAAAAAACTCGGGATTATCGCGGTTCCGGGAGACCGAAGGGATGCTGATATTATTGAATTTGGTCAGATCGCAGCTTCAATGTATGATAAGATTATCATCAGGTTTGATCGTGATACCAGAGGCAGAAGCGAGGAATCAATCGTAGATCTTTTATCACGGGGCATTCGAGATATTAAGTCTGAGTTGGAATACAAAGTCATCGCAGATACGCAAACTGCTATTCAGTATGCTGTTGACAATGAGGAGAAAGGAAGCTACGTTGTTATTTGTGCGGATAATGCCATCCATACGTTGGGACTCACTAGGAACGTCGCTGCACATTACCAAATTAAACTGTAAACATCAAATTATTAATTAAACTTTTATCATGAAAAATGTAATTCCAAAAGGAATATTGATCCCAATAGGAGGAGGAGAGGATAAGAAGGAATCAAAAGATATCTTGAGCCGAGTTATAAGTGAAACCGGTAAGACAAACCCTAAAATATGCCTGATCACTCTTGCGACCGATGTACCGGAAAAAGCTGCAGAAGTATATAACAAAGTATTCAGTGACTTGAACATTTCAAAAATATCTATTATTCACTACACTGGTCGTAAAGAGGCAGATCATCAGGATAATTTAAAAAAAGTAAAAGAGTGCGACTTGATCTTGTTCAGTGGTGGGAAGCAGTTAAAATTGAGCAGCCTTTTAGGAGGTACTGATCTTTTGACCCTTATTACACAGCGGTATTATGATGAGCCTAAATTTGTTCTTGCGGGGACCAGTGCCGGAGCTTCCGCAATGTCGAATACAATGATTATTACCGGAAGTCCACCGGAAGCGCTTATCAAAGGTTCATTAGAGCTGACCAATGGGCTGGATCTTATCAATAATGTTACTATTGACACTCACTTTACACAACGGGGTAGGATCGGAAGGCTTATTCAAATGGTCGCTTGTAATCCGGGTATTTTAGGTCTTGGATTGGGAGAGGACACTTGTGTGATCATTAAGAATGGGATGATGGAAGTAGTAGGATCCGGGCTGGTAACAATCATTGATGGAGACGATATCGACTATACTGATCTTGCAGATATCAAAGATGGCGAACCGATTACGGTAGAAGGAATAAAAGTACATATCTTGGGTCCTTCTAAACAATTTCTTATTGCAGAACGGAAAATTAAAATGTCTGATTAAGACTCTAAAAATATTTTTTCTAAACTGAATGTTATGAATAACCAGAAGGCAATAATGATAGAAAAAGAAAATGAAAAACTCAGAGAGAGACTTGAGGAGCTTTCTGATTTTATCGAGAATGGTTCAGTACCCTTACATAGGGTAAATGGTGACGGCATTATCATTTGGGCTAATCAAGCCGAACTTGATTTGCTAGGGTATAGCAAAGATGAGTATGTGGGCTTACCAATCAGTCAGTTTCATAATGATGCTGATGTTATTCATGAAATTCTCCATCGGTTAACACATAATGAAATCTTAAACGATTTTCCGGCGAAACTTAAATGTAAAAATGGAGGTATAAAATATGTCACCATAAGCTCAAATGCATTATTTAAAGACGGGACATTTGTACATTCTAGGTGTTTTACGAAAGATGTGACGCCTTTGATCAAAGAAGAAGAAAGGAAAAACAAACTTCTGCTTTTATTGGAAGAAAGTGAGGAACGCCTAAGGTTGGCTATTCAAGCTACCCAATTAGGAACTTGGGACTGGGATTTTGAGGAAGGTAAAATACTGTTTTCCGATCAATCAATGAAAATCATGAATCTTACTTTAGACCGATTTAATAACGAATCGATTTTAAACTTAATTCATATAGATGACCTTGCAAATGTCAATCAGACATTCAGAAATTTAATGGAAAGTAAAAGTGACAGCCATTTCGACTTTGAATGTCGCATTCTTAAATCTGATCAGTCGATAGCTTGGTTAAAAGTTCAGGGCTCAACGTATTTTACTCACGCAAAAAGCCTTCGAAGAATCATCGGTACGATGGTTGATATTACGGAATTTAAAAAAACAGAAACAAAAAATGCTGAATTGGTAGCCATAATTAATTCTTCCAATGATGCCATAGTAGGAAAAACATTGAATGGAGTAATCACAAGTTGGAACTATGCTGCAGAAGAACTGTTCGGCTATACAGCGGATGAAATTATCGGTAAGTCCGTGTTACAGCTTATTCCTGAAGACCGTAAAAATGAGGAGGACTACATCATTGAAAGAATAAAAGCGAAAGAATCTATTAAACATTTTGAAACGAAACGTCTTACCAAAGACAATAAGCTGATTGATGTTTCGCTAACGATTTCACCAATCAAAAATGATGAAGGTGAAATATTGGGTGTTTCAAAGATTGCGCGTAATATCACTGAAAAAAAACAGGAAGAAAGAAGGAAGAATGATTTTGTGTCCATAGTCAGTCATGAGCTCAGAACACCTTTAACTTCAATTTTATTATATTCTCAGGTCTTGCAAACAAAATACAAAATGAAGCCTGAGGAGATTGCTTATCAAATCAGTGCCAAAATTGAAACTCAAACCCAGAAAATGGTTTCTATGGTTCACGATTTTCTAAGCTTGGCTCGAATTGAAGAAGGAAAATTACATATACGGAAGGAAGTCTTCGACATAAAAGAATTATTTGAAGAGGCTAGAACTGAGGCAGAGCTTATAAGCTCAAATCACAGCATAAAAATATCTTGCAGCGAGACCATGAAAATTTTTGCGGATCGGGATAAAATGGGGCAGGTATTCACCAACTTGTTGTCTAACGCTATAAAATATTCGCCTTCCGGTGGTACGATCAATATAGGATGTAAAGAAAAAGAGGGGAGGATTTTGGTATATGTCAGTGATGAAGGTATCGGAATAAGCAAAAATGACCAGAAAAATTTATTTGATCGTTTTTTTAGAGCTGAAAGCCAAGAATTAGGAACCATTTCAGGATTTGGGATAGGTCTATATATCGTAGCAGAAATTCTACGCAGCCATAATACGGAAATAGAAGTGAAAAGTCAAAAGGGCATAGGGACTATTTTTCGATTTTATCTGGATCAACACCTTTAGTCTTTGGGTATATAAATTTTGATAAATTCTTAATTATAAAATTCCTGTATTGCCTTAAAGTTTATGACGCGACATTTTATATCTCGTATCCTAATGAATTTACTTCAGAAGTTATTCAAACTACCATTAAGTTGTTTGGAATAAATAATTGTATGCACTATATACTGAATCACATTACTTGAGGAAGTGTCAGATAAACTTCTTGATTAAAACTTTGATGTGAGCAATGGCCTTGGAATCTCTAGATTTCCACGAAGTGTCTTTTCTTCATAATGGGTATGGTAAATTCTTCTTTCTGCGAAATTGGAACAACCATATCATGCTGGACAATTGTTCATAGACCGGTATCCAGAAATCGAAATTCATTTCTCCGTTATAGAGTTCTTATAATCGTCATGGTATATTTCTTTAGGGAGAGCTTCCTGGAATTGGTAATTCTTAACCCTATCCAAATGAATAAATCAATCCATGGCTGTTCAAAACAATCCAAGGTACGGAATTTGAAGGTCTTTAAATTGAATGATAAATCTGTAGTATTAGACCATTATTGATTTGCAAATAAAAACTTAATTATGATAAAACTAAAAAACTTTTGGAACATTTTAAAGGATACTTATAAAGATTGGAGCGCACGCGATCTAGGTACAGAAGCAGCGAGTTTAGCGTACAGTGCAATTTTTTCAATACCTGGACTTCTGATTATTGTTATTTGGATTACAGGAATATTCTTTGGTGCAGAAGCTGTACAAGGCGAAATAACTAAACTAATCGGCAGCATGATGGGCAAGGATGTCGGAAAAAGTCTTGAGGATATGGTTATAGGTGGAATGATTGACAAAAAAAATGTAATCATGAAGATTGTCGGGATTGTAACGCTTGTTTTTGGTGCAACCTCGTTGTTTTTTCAATTTCAAAAAACTTTGAATAAACTTTGGGATGTAGTAGCCGCCCCTAAGAAGGCATGGGAAAAATATTTGCTGGACCGTGCCAATTCGTTAGGAATGATCATTGTCATAGCTTTTCTTTTACTAATTACTCTGCTGTTAAGTTCTTTTATCGGTCTGACAAATGATTGGGTTATCCGAAGGTTTGGTTTTGAGACTCTTGTTTTTGTAAATATTATTAACCTATCAGTAGGCTTCTTAGTGACTTTAGTTCTTTTTTCAGCTATGTTTAAAATTTTGCCTGATATTCAGATCCAATGGAAGTCTGTTTGGGTAGGAGCGGCAGTAACAGCTGTGCTTTTTACGCTTGGAAAATATATTTTGACTTTCTATTTTGATAAGTTCAATCCTAGTTCATCGTTTGGCGCCGCAGGAACCATTATTTTACTGCTCCTCTGGATCAACTATACCTGCCAGATTATTTTCTTCGGGGCGGAATTTACAAAAGTCTATACTAAAACAATGGGTTATCAACTTAAACCCGCAAAACATGCTAAATGGAGTCCGCAAATCATTCCGGCAGAAGACGCTAAGGAAATAGTACCTGGTGCGGAGCCTGCTGGAAGTAAAGCTGGCAAAACTATTAATTAGTACAATTATTGTAAAAAAATTTTACAGATAAGTAGGTCTTCAAATTTAATGTAAAAACGAGTTAGATATTGGCTCTTTTTACATTAATTGACTTTTTATACTATCTTTTTCTTGTTGTAATAATAAATTGCTCGATAATGAAGGACGATCAACTTAACTTATTTTGTGTTGATCGTATGCAAAACCGCTTTCAAAGATAATCGGTGATTATTAAATAAAATAATTCCATAGGACTCCTTTTGAACATGTAACTTGATTTAAACTATTGATCGAAAAATGGTTTAAATTAGATGGGTTTTGTACATGTTGACCACTAAATGGTCATCTAATGGTCCGCATAAATAAGTTTACTTAATTTCACTTTCTTATTCGCAGTATCAGTTTTTTTGCGAATGCGCATAGCTCATTTCATTCACCAACGTCATTAATTTGTTGACTAAATATTTGCTTATGACTTCATTTTCATCCTCACTATTTTGATCATAATTATTTTTTTTCAAATAGCTGGAGAGTGTTTCATGATTAATCGGATAAGTAAGACTACCTAGTTTTATATATAATACACTTTCATTACTAATACACAATTCGACTTCCTCTTCAGTTAATATTGCAAATTGATTATTAACTGCTGATATAATTTTTGTCAAGCTATAAGATGTGTTGTTCTTCATATCTTCTTTAGATTTGGTAGGATTATCAGCATCTTGCTGATAATGTTCTGGATGTTAAATATAGTACAGCTAAACATACTAGATTATCGTTATTGTCATAAATGGTCTTCTAAATTTATTTAAAAATATTTGAAAGTACAGGAACATTTAGCTTGATACGATCAAACGCAGATTTTAATAACTAAATGATAACCCTTAGTAGTATCCTTTATTATTACTTTTTAAATGGAAATCTTTTTCGACGTACAAGAAAAATTAAGTTTTTTAGTGTTTAGGAAACAGTGGCTATGTTTCACTAAAATGTTTTAGGAACTATAAAACAGCTTATAATACCTCTATATTTTTTATGAAAAATTTAGCATTTGTACAGATACCACATGGTACGGCTATTGCAAATATGTGAGTACACTAACAAAAAATATTATTATGGACAACAGCAAAACAGTTTCAACTTTAAACGATTTGTTGAATATTACAAACGACCGAATCAAGGGATTTAGTAAGGTAGAAGACAAAGTATGGGAAACGTATTCATCTTTGAAAAATGATTATGATCAGATGGTGAGAGAATCACAGACCATGAAATCCGATTTGATAGCATTAATCAGTGAAAAGGGAGGTGAAGTGGATGATACATCTACAACGGCAGGTGCATTGCATAGAACATGGATCGATGTTAAAAATGCATTCAGTGGAGACCATGCGGAATCTACATTAGAAAATGTAGTATTTGGTGAAAGCGCTGCGATCGATGCATATGAAGAAGCATTGGAAGATGGTAATTTATGCCCTCTGAGCACGAGCGTAGTTGCCCATCAGTTGGAACAATTAAAATCTTCTTATGCGAAATTTGAAACACTTAACACGAATGTAGATTAATATATATAGTTATCATTTGGTTAACTCCTGAAAGCGAAGTCTTTTAGGAGTTTTTTTTGATCAATAATTCCATTTAGATAACTAAGTTCAGATTCTTTTTTAATCCTGATGAGCACAAGCTTGAATAACTACTGCTTTTCCAATGGAATCGGGAACAACCGCTTGGGGTCTGTAGCTTCCTCTATCACTTAATATTACTTTTCCTTCAAAATTATATTTGTTATTGAGGTTATTTCAATCGTTTTATCATCGCATTCTACAATCCTTTTATTATAATATTGCCCTTCTTCGATTTAACAGTTTTGTCAGAGTCTACAATCTTAATCCAAACTGTAATTTTTGTCGAATATTTTTTCTTATTAATGTCCTTAATATAATATTTAGCATTTTCGGAATCGGTACCCACGTATTCCCAGTCACTTTGAGCAAATAGAAAAGCAGGAAAAAGCATGAGAAAAAATAGAAGTTTTTTCATGGTGATCAGTTTTCTCTAAGATAGTAAAAAAGTGGGTTACGATTATAGAAACGTATTTAAATGTAGTGAAGACCGCTTGCCAATTCAGAAGGTTACACCTTCTTCTCTTAACAAATTAATCTCCTGATGTAATCGTTCTTTTGACAAGTTTGGCTGATGGGTTAAATTGTAAGCGAATTCCAGACATTCATAGATTTCTTTACTCGCATCAGCAGCCAAATAAACATACAATTCACTTCGGTTTTCATTCTCAAAATATTCATCTCCAAAAGTCATAGGATGATCCTCTTCAATTTCCCACTTTGTCCGAAAATAGCCGTCAAATTCTATGTTCTTCTGTACCGCTGCATATTGTAACAATGCGACGGCTTCATCGTACATATGCTCAGGATTATCTTTGTAATCTTCTGAAATTTGACGAAGCAATGTCAATGTAGCTGCCTGAGTCATATATCTATTGTTTTGAAATTGTGACTGAGTAATTTCACAAATTAACCTGTAACAAAAAGTAATTATTGAAAAATTAGGTCTTCTTTGATCTGTTCTGTTTTTATTTATTTTGGTCTCGCTGCATAAGATCAATAGACGAGTTTTTACTTGATATCTGTCAGATCGTTCGCAATCTTTTCTACAGGTGGTGAAATCTCAGATTTATTTTCTTCATTCTCCTCTAAAGATCCTGAACTTATAGAATTGTAAAAAATGACATTTCGTTGAAATTCCAAAGCTTTACTCGTAAAAAACTGGTCAATTGCTCCACCTTTGATAAAGGGAACGTCTTTGTCGTCAAATGCATCTATCAGCATCTGTTTAGTCTCTATCAAATCCTGTAGCAAAAGTTCTTTAATTGTCTTTTTAAACATATTTCAGTATTTTTTTTATTGTGGGATATGAAATAAACATCACTTCATGGATACAATCAAAAATAATTCCAAATGAAATTTTTTTTGACATACATTATTGCGTATAATCAACGTATCATTTTTGGATAGAACAACAAAATTTACTTAATCTTCAATCTGCAGATTTATTACTAAAATTTATAAACAAAAGCATTAATATTCATTCCTGCTCCTACTGATGCAAATAACACAATATCATTTTCTCTTAATTGATGATTGGGTAATTCGTTATTTAAAATCATTGAGAGCAGAGTAGGAATGGTTGCTACACTGCTATTTCCAGTCTTACTTATGATCATTGGCATGATATCATCCGGTACGGGTATATCATATAATTTGTAAAAACGCTTGATAATTTCCTCATCCATCTTCTCATTAGCCTGATGGATTAATATCTTATTTAGGTTGTGAATTGCAAAGCCACTGTCGTCAAGGCATTTTTTCATAGCCTGTGGTACTTTTGAAAGAGCAAACTCGTAGATTTTTCGTCCATTCATCTTCATGAATTTTGTAGCCGACCGATCTTCTCGATTATAAGAATTTCTAAAATCAAGATAGTTTTTTTCATTAAGAGTAAAAGACGCCGAGGTATGAGATTGAATGCCCGCCTCGCCGCGGGAAGCCTGAATGATAACAGCTCCTGCACCATCTGCAAAGATCATGCTGTCTCTGTCATGAGCATCAACAACCCTTGATAACGTTTCTGCGCCGATAATAAGACAGGTTTTGGCTATACCAGCTCTAATAAATGCATGACCTTGAATAACACCCTCTATCCATCCAGGGCATCCGAACAAAACATCGTAGGCAACACAGTAATTATTTTTAATCCTAAGTTGATGTTTAACTCGTGCTGCCAAACTAGGAACTGCGTCGGACTGTATTTTGCCGTAGCAAATATCGCCGAAATTCTGAGCAAATATGATATAGTCGATTGATTCAGGATCGATCTGAGCATCTTTTATCGCCTCCCGAGCTGCAAAAAATCCTAAATCTGAAGCAACCAAATTTTCGGAGGCATATCTCCGTTCGTGTATTCCAGTTATTTCTGTAAGTTTTTCTGCAATAACAGCATTATTCTGCATGAGCTCTTTGCCATTTTCATCGAGGAAATGATGATTCTGAAAAAATGAATTGGGTATGATTTCAGAGGGTAGATAGCTTCCCACACCAATAATTTTACTTGTCATGATATATATTTAAGCTCTTCGTTTTGTTCAAATCTTTTAAAATTCTTCGAATTTAAAAAAAAGGATTAAGTTGAAATTATGATTATTGTCATAAAATTTTCAGTGGAGCTATGGGTAGCTGATAATTAAGAGTTATACTGTTGAAATAATTTCTCTAGTGGTAATAAAAGGTATTCGTAAATTTTTTACAATTATAAAAAATGAAGAAATAAATAATGTTAATTAAAAATAATTAGGTACGTTAAAAACTTGTGTAGTAGAAATGTGTCTAGAATATTTTTAAATTAGATGTATTATAAAATGATTTTGATTCTATATTAAAAGCATGGATTAAATATTAAACTTTCAAACAACTTGAATAGAGCTGAATTTATACGCTTGTCCCCCCTGTGCATATTTTAATGAATAAAAGGAAGTTAGCGAATCATTGATGATGGATTTTCTAGTAATATTTCATAAAGCCAGGAACGCATAAACACGGAACAAACAAGATCAAATGTGCGGCAGACTTTTGGAATATGTGCTAAATAAGGTTGGATATCTAAATCAGAGATGGTTCCATCTTTATGAATACTTTAAAAACAGAGCCTTTCCCGGGTTTGCTTTCCAATTCAATTTTGCCACCTGCAGCATTTACCATAGCTTTTACCAAATATAAACCGACGCCAGAACCTTCGAACGTACTTTTTACCCTTTGAAACTTCTCAAAAATAAGCGTGCACTCATTTTCATTCATGCCAATCCCCTTATCAGCAACACTGAATACAACATAATCTTCTTCTCTGACACTTGTGATCGTAATTTCCGGATGATGGTCTGCACGTGTATATTTGATCGCATTACTCACAAGATTATAAACAATGCTGCGCAGCTTTCGTCTGACAAATGTGACTTCTGAGCATTCGAGATTCACGGTAATCACAGCTTGTGATTCCTGAATCTGCGGGGCAAGGGTCAACCTTACATCTTCCAGTATACTCTCCAGGTCAATCAATTCCGCAGCTGCCACCTTGTTAGGTTCCTTCCAACGGAAATCCATCAAATCACCAATAACTTTCTTCATAGACTCCAAACTGTTCTCTATATTATGGAGTAAAACCGGAAGCTTTTCCATGTTTTTCTTTTCCTGCAATCTTCTCAGCAGCTCGGTAACCATTCCAATTCCATGAATCGGATTTTTTAAGTCATGGGCAACGGTATCGAGTAAGAGCTCGTGTTCAGCAATCATACTTTCCTGCTCTTTCAGATCACGTATACGGGAAGTGATATCAATAAAAGTGATAATGACCCCATTCGTTTTACTTTCTTTACGAACAATATAAGGTAGAATGTTCATCTGATACCAGCGAAGATCCGTTGTCTGTATCTCTTTTTCCAAAATTTTTCCTGTAGCAATCACTACTTGGATATTATCAATGATAGAGTGGTAACGAAAATTTTCTTCTACTTCTTCCAGTGGCCTTCCGATAAACTCATCTTTCAGTTTAAAATGCTTCATCGCAGGAGGGGTGAATTTTCGTAGTACCAGATTGGCATCTACGAAAAGCTGAGGGATGATCGTATTGCTAAAATAGTTTTCCAGCTCTTCATTGAGTTCAATTAACGAGATTATTTGTTGACTTTTATTCTGCATAAAGAAAGTATTTAGCATTACTACATTACTAAAGTACAAAATTAAGGTGATATAATATAACCCTAATGAAGTTACGTCAATGATTGGAAAATTGGAATATGATAATTATATTTCATTCTGTTGCAATATCGCTAAAAAACTATTGTGAAGGGCCTATTACTTTATTTTTGTTTGCATTTTGATTCTGTGAACAGTCTTTAATGGCAGTGGGCCTGGTTTGAAAATAGCCACTGTAAAGTTCTTATTTGCACATAATGATACTTGATTATGATGAATACCATATGAATCATTAATTAAATGTGCTAACGACAACTTTTTTAAGACAAACACTATATTATCGTTGGTGTCGTAATTTAAATTTAATTCTAACCTGTCAGATGGTGTACTATCTAAAAAGTTAAATAAGGGATCGCTTTGTATTTCCATCCCGACTTTATCCGAAATTATCTATTGGGAAAAACAATCAATCAATTTGGATTTTTCTCTTATGATGTTTCAGAAGCCTTGTTTTTATCAGCAAAGGAAAAAGAAATTACAGCCAATTTATTTGTTACTGTAGCAAATGAATTAGAAAACAATATTGACGTTTTCAGCCAGGATGTTAGGGTGTCGCAATTAGTGCTGTTGTTGAATTACAGCAATCTTTTTTACAATAGTCAATGTATTACAGGGAAAGCGGTCAATCACGACATTATCACTTCTTTGGACAAACTTTTAACCAACTATTTTAAAGAAGAAAATAGTTTGAAAAATGGTATGCCATCGGTAATATTCTATACGGAATTAAATCTATCCCAACGCTATGTAAGTGACATGTTGAGTTCACTGACAGGCTTAAACACACAGCAATACATTCATAGAAAAGCTGAAGAAAAATTATCAACGACGAATCTATTCTTTTCGGAAATTGCATATGGATTGGTCTTTGAACATTCACAATCTTTTAGCAAACTTTTCAAGTCAAAGACAAACGTATCGCCTCTGGAGTTCAGAAAGACATTTAATTGATTATTTTTATGTCATAACTGGAATGACCACTGAGAATACGGTTCCTTCATTTTTTGAACTTTCCACTTGAATAATACCGTCGTGCAGTTCAATAATCTCTTTAGAAAGGTAAAGGCCTATACCAAATCCTGCTATGGATCTGCTTTTTATATCTTTTACGCGGTAATAACGGTCGAATATTCGGTCTAGATCTTCTGTGGGTATTCCTATTCCCTGGTCTTGAATGGTAATGATCAAATTGGTATGCTTATATATGTGATACTCTACAGTAATCAAAGTGCCCGACGGAGAATACTTGACCGCATTTCCAATAAGATTGTGGAGCACCTGCGCTATTTTTTCCCGATCTGCAAGAATCATCGTCTGCCCGGAATATTTAAAAACAAAATCACGGGAATGGTTAGTTGAAATTACTTCGTCCTCGATCTCCGAGAACAATGCCTGAAAATCAAAAGCTTTCTTCTCTATATGCATTTGTCCGGTATCGAGTCTGGATACATTAAGAAAACCATTGATCATACTGTTCATATAATCAGTCTGCTTCAAACATTTTTCGAGTATATTTTGCTGCTGGGTGTTTTCTTCTTTTAGTCCTATTCGTTGTAAAATCTGGATATATGCCTTTAGTGATGTCAATGGGGTTTTGAGTTCATGGCTGACCATGCCCATAAAATCATCTTTTCGTTCTTCCTCTTTTTTTTGTATCGTAATATCCCTAAGAGTACCATTAAGACTCATCGGATTGCCGTCCTGATCATAGAAAGCTCGTCCGTTTGCCTGAAGCAGCCTGATCTGTTTGTCTTTTTTATTTTGGATTCTGTATTCTATAGAATAATGGCCGTCAGAGTCTCTGTCAAGCGCATCTGTGATTGCTGTAGCAACACGGTCACGGTCTTCCGGCAAGATCGCCGCCAACGCAATGGAAAGGTCTAAATGTTCATCCGAAGACAAGCCGAACCATGATTTCAGCAGATTATTACCTGAAAATAGGTTTGTAGCAGGCTGGTAATAGAAGGTGGCAAGTTGACCGGCATCTATGGCAAGAGCCAGCATCTGCTGATCATTTTCATTCTTCCGGCGCGCCAAAACCTGCTCAGTAATTTCTTCGATAATCATAAGAACACCTGTAATATCACCGCGATCATTAAAGATCGGTTGGTAAATGGAATTAACGATGGCTTCCCTCAAAGCCCCATTATGGTATAAATTGACCGTAAATTCAGTATTGATCTTGGGCTTTCCGCTTCGGTATACTTCTTTTAGCCAGGTATTGACAGGTTGGTTGAGCATTTCCGGTCTTGCTGTCTCATGCGGATAGCCAATGATTTCCGATTCTTTACGCCCCCAGATGGTAAGAATTGCTGGATTTGCGATCTCAATAATATGTTCAGGACCTTTCAACATGGCAATTCCGACAGGGGCTTGTTCAATGATTGTCCTGATGTATTCTCTGCTTTCTGCCAGCTGCTGCAGCGAGTTGTTGAGTTCTTCGTTCGTAGCTGTAAGCTCTTCAAGGGTGGCGGCCATTTCCTCGTTAAGTGCTTTTTCAATTTCCTCCTTTTGTTTTATCTGTTGTAAAAAATCCCGGCGCGAAGTTACCTCCAGCGCAGTATTTAGAATGCACCACGTTTTATTGTTGTGATCGGACAGTGCCTTATACTCGTAATCAAAATAATCAAGTGTTTCCACGCCGTTCTTGATCAGTTTTGCGGGAGCCTCATGAACGGAATAGGTTTTACCCGTGCGCCAAACCTCCCGCAACAACTCTAAAAAGGGTTGTCCTTCAAGTTCCGGAATTGCTTCCATCAAAGGTTTGCCTATGACTGATGAGTCTCTGCCCCATAGAGCCAGCATGCCCTCATTTGCAAAACGTATGACCATATTTTCTCCCGAATAGATGGATGTCGGTGCAGGAGATGTAACTAGTGCCTGGATGATTAAATCAGGGCTGAAATTTTTATCGGACAAATTTTCTTCGGTAATCATAACTCTTACAAAGATAAATAAAAGTCCTTTTATTTTCCTCCAAATAGGGTAGATGAAATTCTATAAATGTTCGGGAATACGTGTTACAAAAAGCTTTATTGGAATGATATTTTTATGAAGTACAAAGCAAATCTTCAATCGCAAAGAACGAATGATAAGTGACAAACTTCATTCTTAGTTTTCGGCATGAGTCCACAATATTTTTCTGTACCGCTGCGTACTGAAGTAAACCAATTGCGTGCTCAAAGAGTAAAGTAGGCTCACCTGCAAATCCTTCGGCTGCTTCCTGTAAAAGTGTTAATGTATCTTCCTTGGTCGTTGTAAGAAATATTTAATAGGTTGAATCTCGTGCTGAAACAGATACAAATTTTGTGCTAATAAAATGAGTACATTTATGATATGAATTTAGTGATTTTCAACTATGAAGTTAAAGGCAATTATTCGCGAAGATATTAAAACAACAGACCAATGGATCATTGTCGATTTTGTAGGTGATGTAAAAAAACAACAGTTTAAAGTGCTGTGTTTATTCAGCCCATTTTATATGGAAATGAAAAAATCAGATCTTTGGCTTTTGAACATTAAAATAGAAAGTGAAATCCAGATCGATCCACAAAGTGGTCGGAAATCTTACTATACCCATCTGTTGTGCAAAAAAGCTGAATTAATACAGTCTCCTTACCATGATAATTATTAAAATCATTGCCCACATTTTCTTGGTAATAATATTATACCGTGACCTTTTAAGTGAAGATATACCATAATTGTGAACCTTCAAAATCATACATTCTTGCATCACTGTTTCTTCTTTTTTTGCTGTTTCCAAATATCTCTAATTTTAATTTACACATCCAACTCTTTACATTAATCGTCAACTTGTAAAAAAGTTGTACTTTAACTTTTCAAATTTAAGAGAATATAATATTTACATATTTGAACCTCAGAACCTCAATCAGTGCAAATTTTACTAATACTAAAAATTATTTTTTTTTATCATTCCCTACGCACGATAACAATTAGTCAAAAACAATTAGAAAAATAAATTATGAAGCAAGTAGAAAGACTCAGGAAATTAATCAATGAAAATCTTTACGAATCTAAAAGTGATATCCAAAAAAGATTTGGTAGTCCAACGAAGAAATCAGAACATTCTATCTGGTTTTACAGAAACTTTAAATTAAGTCCAATTAATTACGAAACGATATTCATCTTTGAAGAAGATATTGTCGTAGATATCTGTATTTACGAATACTTCTTGGCGATTGAAGTGAAAAATATCTTTTATTTTGAAGGAAAAAACCCAGAGTTTAAAGAAATCTCATTTTATTAATAAATCTTTTACTACTAAAGAAAAAAGTCAGGAAGCCAATATACTCATAAAATAGTATCGACAACATCTGTGTTATTTACTTCATTCCGTCATATTGAAATCATAATTTAAAGTTCAACATTACTTACGAGGGTAGCCGATTTGCTATGGCTAATATATTCCGTTGTCCCTGCGGAAAAATCTTTTTGGATATCCTGAAACGGAGCGTTCCAAACCCTCCGCAAAAATATTTCAAACTTTATCAATGTCCTTTCTTATTGTATTTAAGGAATTGATTGCAGTTATGTCTTCTTTTTTCGTCTGCTTTCAAATCTTTTCCTAATCCTATTATAGCTGCTGGATTATTCTCTATTGGTCTTGATAGATCGAATTTCTTATTACTTTTTTTATCCCCTGATTAATGTAGTAGTACAGTAAATTAAATGCAAAATAATACTTTTTGTCTTCCAGCGAATAATCTCTCAGATCATCTTCCTTCGGAAATATCCAAACTTCAGAAAGATGCTCTATTAAATCCTTAAACGTTTCATTTTCGATCATTTTGAAAAATCGTCCGCTATCTGTCTCTTGCTGTAGTTCATTGGCCAGTTCATCTTTGTCTACTTGCAGGTCATTGATATAATTCCTACCAAATAAAAAGACCGGATTGAGTTCTGCATCTGCCTCAAAGAATGATCTTCCCTGGTTTGTAAGATCCTGACTCATCTGATTGAGGGATGCTGTCAAAGATTCCACAGTATGATCAAATCTATAGGTAACAGATTCAGGAAACCAACTATCAATAGGTTTTGAATTGAACAAAAAAGTATGTCTGTTGAAAAAGCCATCTGAATGAAATGGCAGATCCTTTTCATACAAAGACTGGTCATGTACTGATTTTAAAGTACAAATCATACACTTCCGATTAAAATAGACCCTTATTTCCAGAAAATCAATTTTTTCACTCTGCTCATTAACCAGTTTGAAAATATATTTTTTCTTTGAACTGATGTATTTCAAAAATACAACGTTCATCGATTCCAGCTCGACTGAATTGCTCATGGCTCGGTAAAAAAAGGTCTTTGTTAGGTTCAATGAGTAGGCGTATTAAAAATTGATCAAATCAGTTCTATAGATCCACACTTTTTCACAGCTTGAAGTTCAGAATTACTATTTAATCAAATATACATAAATAATTGCATCCTCATACCGTTGATTCAGTTGCAAGATCTATTAATTCAAGTTACTAAAGCCATACAGTGTCAACGAGTGCCAGCCAAATCATCTGCTCCATATCTCTTGCTTAAATCCTGTATCTTAAACATTAAACAGTAAAAAGTTATGGAAAAGACTAAAAAACCTCAATCACAACAACCCAATAAAGATCTCCAGTCCTCCAACACGCTCTTGGTTCTCCACAATACCAGCAATACCATCGGCATCATCCAGAACATCAACCCGGACGGTACCATCAACCAAACGTCACCCAATCAAGAACATTCAGATCAAATCCTCAAGATCAACCCAAAAGAAGACAGTTTCTTCCAATTCTATTCAGACTTCTACCACCAGCTAAAAAACCCTGAAGAATTCACTTTTTTCAAAGTCACCGAATACGAAGCCAAAGAAACCGCCCAAGACCTCCAGAACTACATCGATCAGGCAACCGTAGAAGAGATCGACCAACTCAAATATTACGCAGTTTCCATCGATACCGTTAAGGCGCAATTAGACCAACAGAGCCAGCAAAATGAGCAAACCAAATCCCATACCCCAACTATTACCGATCAACAATTTCGCTATCTTCCGGAACAGATCGACTGGAACATCATGAGCAAGCTCAATGTCAATCAGGAGAAACTCGAACAACTCAAGGTCTTAGACGATCTACTCAAAGGTCATAAAACAAATACTTTAGTCCCCATCACCTTCAATCAGGGAACCATCAAAACGACCATGGATGTCAGACTTTCTTTAAGACTCAACGATGTCGGATATTTAGAAGTCCGCATCCATCCCATCAGAAAAGAACCCGATTTCACAACAAAACTCTTCGGTCATGAGTTCACTAAAGAAGACCAGATCAATCTCCTTGAAACCGGAAACATGGGCAGGGTCGTCAACCTGATCAATCCCATGACCGATGAACCGACCCCATCCGTCATCAGCAGAGACCGACTGACCAATGAGCTCATCGCATTAAGAACAGAACATATCAGAATCCCATTAGTCATTTGCGGAGTGACCCTCAACGAACAACAAAACAAAACCCTCAAAGAAGGCAAACCTTTATACATCGAAAACATGATCTCCAAAAAAGGAACCCTCTTCAATGCCACCGTCCAATTCAATGCAGACAAAAGATATGTAGAATTCCTATTCAACAGAAACATCAACAAAAGCATCAATAGCTTACAAAACCATTTACTAAACAAAACCCTCCAAACCATCCTCAAAGCAGAAGTACCCAACAACTTCAGAGGCAAACCCCTCCACGAATGGCAGATCGAAAAACTTAAAGCAGGGGATACCGCCTACATCAACGGACTCACCGACAGCAAAGGAAAGAATTACCAAGGCTACATCAGTTATGATAAGAACGTAGGAAAATTTGAGTTCTCGTTTAAGAATCCGAATAAACTAAGTGAAGGCAATAAAAATACTATTGTTAAATCTAAAGGTCGCAAAATGTAAACTTTCTAAACAAGGGTGAAACCCATGTGAAACTTAAAAAAAATAATATATTTGTCATCCAATTAAATTTTATATAATCA
Organism: Chryseobacterium sp. CY350; assembly: GCF_027945075.1. NCBI lineage: Bacteria > Pseudomonadati > Bacteroidota > Flavobacteriia > Flavobacteriales > Weeksellaceae > Chryseobacterium > Chryseobacterium wangxinyae. The sequence continues at coordinate 1,517,601 of NZ_CP116034.1, read as the reverse complement.
CGTTATGAAAGAACTTATCGAAAAAATCAACGCTGAATTTGAAGCATTTTCAACTGAAGCAAATCAGCAATCTGAAAAAGGAAATAAAGCTGCCGGAACAAGAGCCAGAAAATCAGCGTTAGAACTAAGCAAACTTTTTAAGGATTTCAGAAAAGTTTCTGTTGAGGAATCAAAAAAGTAATATTCTCTTACCGCAAAATACCCATCATCTTATGAAGGGTATTTTTTTTATATCTCTTAATTATTCTTGCATTCAAGATATGTTCCTTATCCTTTTCTTGCTTCCTATGGGATTTGGCAGCTGAGTTTAATGTAAATATATACTTTAGGCTCTTCTACAGCCATCCTTTAGCAAACCGTGAAAAAATATAAGATAACATATATTTGTCAATATAAATTTTTTTTAAAATGGCAACACAGAAAAACAAAGACAGAAAGTCTAATTTGGATTTAATAGGTTCAATGCTACAAGAAAGAGCTGTAAAATGGTCACATAGATATGAATATGACTATTTTATATTTGAGATTAGAAATGTGGAGATTCATGTTTCACATAATGTTATTAAAATTATCAAAGAAAAAGAAACTATATCTTTTCTAGATAATCGATTCGATGAAGTTTTAGATCAATTAAAGAAACCTCTTAATTTGACAGCAGGTTAAAAATTGTTAAGGAAAAATCATGAGAATAAGGTTATCGTGTTATTTAATGATTACCAATTAGTTATCGAAATTAATGGTCGTGGATTTAAATTATTTCAATCTATGTGATAATTCAATATTTAGTTTATCAACATTTAAGTCTTTTCTGACCATATTAATAACATTTCTTAAACTCATTTCAAGTTTTTTATGAGCTTCAATTGTTAGCGCTTCGTCCTTATTGAAAGCAGAAGTAATGAAATGTCTGGACTCCAAACCAAATTCTATTAGCTGCTTGTAAATTTCGCTGGGAATCATTGGTAACGCTTTATAGATGCAATTTTGAAATTCTGTTACTAAATTATCATATACTACTGCTTCTTTATCCAAATATTTATCCCATTTTTTCGCAGACCCATTATGATCTTGAAGATCTTCGATGAGATCGTAAAATGATTCAAAAATATAATTTACGTGAAAGATCAATTCCTTATAGATCAAAATTTTTTCCTGAAATAGAAAATCTTGGTTTGATTTATTACGATCCCGCCTGAAACTAAGAGTTGCAACAAGAAGTGCACATAATGAAATTAGTACAGTTAATATTGCAACTAAATCTGATGATGTCATAATTAAAGGATTAATAATTTGATAGTTTTATAAGCTTTACAAACTCTTAATGTCTTATCAAAAATACCACAATTTGAAAAAGTTATGTACCGATTTCACATTCTTAGAGAGAGTTGATAGTATTGAAAAAAAATATATTCTTTCGTAACTGTCCGCAATAGTACAATGGATTATCTCTGTTTTATTTAAACAATTTTTACGCACCTTTTTTATATAACTGAAAATACTTTCTGATTTTGCAGGGTTGGTCACACAGTTCAAACTTTGCTTTTAATTCACGTAATGAGATATATTACTTTTTCGCCATATATTTTTGATTCGGATGATTATCTTGGTGAAGCTTTGTTAATTTTTCGTTTAATATCATCTTAGGCAAAATACTATTTTTCAAATACTTTTCTGATTTATTTAACTCCGCAGCAATTCGAGCTACAGATTTATACTCCATTAGACAGATGTCAATAATTTTTGACTCAATTTCTTCAAATGTAAATCTCGTTTGTTTACTACTGGAACTGTCCACATCATTATCATCAGAACTATCCATATTAGAGGCAGAACTATCCAGACTCTTTTTATCAAAATCTCTAACATCTACATTTGCAGGATTAACGACAGTTGTAATTGAACTATCCACATTAGAAGCAGAACTATCCACATTAGAAGCAGAACTATCCATATTATCTTCGTAATTTAGATGATAAGTAGTCCATCGACTTTTGTTCTCAGATAGTAAATATCCATTTTTACAAAGATTCTGGAGCATCTTTGTAATGTCAGTTTTATGACGTTCAACTAAATATTGCAGTCTAATGTTTGTAATATCACCTTCGATGTGACAAACAGCAAGAGCAGTCAATTCGTCTTTACCTAAAGTTTCCACATTTTCACCGAACATCATTTTTAAGTCACTTAGAGTTTCATCAGGAATAATACTGAACATTGGTAACTCAAGAACAATTCTATCAGGTTCTGTTTCTGCTAAAACATAAGGTCTTCTCCAATGTAATGAGCTCCAACCCGATAAAATTTTGCTAACACCACTTCCGGCTCGTTCGGCAGTACCCATCATTAAAAACATTTTTTGAAGATTGGTATTTCGACATTGGCTAACACCGCCTTTATAAAACTGAGATAATGTAACGAGTAAAGTTCCAGGATTAGTAAATGTAAATGAATTAGAAGAACTTTTAATAATAATACTTCCAGGGGCACTGTAGTCTCCGTGAATCAGTGCATTAACAAAAGCTTCTCTTAATGCAGTATGTGCTGGTGTATCCTCTAATCTTTGACCCTTTACTAATTGAAATGGTTTTGGTAGTCTGGATGAAAGCTTTGGATAAACTAATTTATAAAATTGAAATAAATTACTTTCCCAAGTGCCATCAGGATAAATTCTGTCAGTCCATCTCGTTTCTTCACTTTCAGAAAAAACTTCTCTATAATCAGGGAAAAATTTAGGACAACATTCTTCATCTGTGATGCTCAAAAATTTCCCGAACATCAATATACCCGCTAATGTAAAGCCTTCTTTTCTTGATTTTCGATCCTTCTTGTAACCTCCAATTTGCTCTAAAAATTCAATATCTGGCAGTGATATCCAAGGATGAGAAGGTCGGATTGTTGCGAAAATTTGTCTGTATTGTTTAAGTGAATTAGCATCAACATCGTCAAAAGAATATCCATCAAGAATACGACTGTCAGGACTAAATGATAAATCTGCATCTGCCAGCATTCTTCTTACTTCTTCATCTCGACAAACATAATCACCTTCGTAATTCCTTTTGTAAGTATTACCAAATGGATTAGGCGTTAAATGAACAGGTTTGAGTTTTCTTTCAGCTGGAGGAATATTAAAACACAAAACTTTATTACCATCTAACTCATACTCGCATACATCCTTATTTTGAAGAAGATTTACAGAAGCTTTTTGTGAGTTATTGACGTTATTCCAGAATTCTTTTTGATAATTAATAATCTGCTCCTTACTCAATCCATCATAAAAAAAGATGCCTTTTTTTTCTTTTACACCTAAAACAATGATTCCGCCATTAGTGTTAGCGAAAGAAGAATATGATTTCCAAAAATCTTTAGGAAATCCACCTTCAGCAGATTTAAATTCAACTTCATCTGATTCGGTATCTGGAAATAAATCTGACTGAATTAAATATAAAGATTCGTTAAATAGATCAAATAATTCTAATTGTTTAGCCATAATCAAAGCTTGGGTATACAGTGTGTCAAATTTACAAATTTAAAGCTGACGAATATACTCACATATAAACATTCAAATCATAAATTAAAAAATAACTATGATAATCTCAAAATTCTCTAGACATTTGGATAACACTCAAATCTACGCCCTGTGCTAATACTTTGTCAGGTTATTATCATCTATTTTCAGTAGTGAAACGCATGATTACAATAACTAAGAATATTGTTTGAAATTTAGAATTTCGTGATATAAACAAATAGTGGCAAAGAAATATTTTTTTTAGATAACAATAAAGTGATTTTACTTAATATAAAATGAAATAATTATTGATAAAATAAGTACAACTAATAGTACACAAACTTTTCAAAGTTAATCTACGTTTCTTCTATATTGAATTTTCTAAACCAAAACCAGCTACACTGCGTTTTTTGAGTATATCATAACTACTTTAGGTACATTTTTTGTTGAAGTTCTGGGAGAATAAAAAGATGATCATCAATGAAAAAAGAAACAGTACAATGTTCTGATTCATTCTATTTATAATATATTTTCACGATGGATTTCATAACAATATATTAATGTTTTAGTAAACAAAATCTCCAAAGTCTATAGACTTTGGAGAACGGAGTGTTTTTAGAAAGTGTACTTATTTGGTAGACACCACTAATATATTTTTACAAAATGAAAGTATCCTTCGTCTGTATGATTCAATTTCCCATTAGTGCAAAAAAAGATCATTAGATATACTAAAATTGTTACTACCATTATCAGTCCAGATAAAATTTTAACTAAAAGCAATTTATTTTTTTGATTTTTAATTGAAGTTTGTTCTAAGTGTAATAATTCAGAAGTAATTTCTTTTAATTCAATTTTGCTGTCAATTTTTTCTCTAAATTTCTTAATATCTGCTTCTATAGCAGAAATAGACTCCTCAATATTCTTAAAAAACACAAACCACATGATCAAAAAAAATAAAATACCTAAGATTAGAAGCGCAACATTTTTTAATATTTGTTCACCTTTAAAATCAAAATTGTTAATCAATAAAATGTAGCCAATAGGAATTCCAAATATATAACTGGAAACTTTATTGATACTATCGTATAGCCTGTCTGTAAGTTTTTGAAAATATTCCAGAGAAGACGTTTTTATCTTGTCAAATGAAAATCCTGATAAATATAATTTAAAACTTTTCTCATAATTTCCAATGATAGCTTCCCAATCTTTAAGAAGATTTGCATAAGTGTTACCATTTTTATCTAAATCAGAAATTAGCTCATTTACAAATAATTGCTTCCGTTCAATGGAGTCGATACTATCTAATAGTTGTGCTTTTAAATCTAGTATTTTGACTGCTTTCAAGTTCTGCAAATCATCTTCATTATAATCGATATTTAATGAAACCCCTTTTTCTGATTTATAAAAAAATAATTCTAATTTGTTTCCCTGTTCTTTTTTATAATCGGCAATTTCAGAAAGTAGTGCAATAATTTCAATGTTAAGTTTGTATGCTTGTATAATGGGAGGAATTATTGTACCAGAACCTTCTATATAGTTAAGTTCTTCGATGTAAAATTTAGTGGAAACACATTTAATTTTATTACCAGACAAAAAATCTTTTGAAGTATTATAATAACCTGGGACATTCCCTGTTTTAATCTCTATTCTGACATTTGCCGATATATAATTATTTATATCTTCTATGTAGATTGTTTCATTATCGACAATGTTATAAAACTCATCAATGAATTCCCATATTTTCTTGATAACACTTATATCTGATGGATTTAAATTTTCAATATTGCCCTTAATTCCGAACTCAGCCGTCTGTGAGTCAGACAGTCTGTGTTTTAGCAGGATTATATTTTTAAGAAGATCAGCCATACTATTTAAATCATACGTCAAATGCAGAATCAAGTTGTTCAGTTGGAACGTCTCTAATTATAATATCATTCCCATCCCTAACTATCTTACCATTTTTGGCTAATTCTTTCTCAAAATTAAAATTATATCCTTTTTCTTTAACATTGCTTTTTCTGAAAAGGATAAAATCATCTTTTTTTGAAAGACTAAAATTGGCACTAACCTCAATATCATTTACTGTCAAATATTCAGTAAAGGCTGTCGGATTTTCTGCATTAATGAGCGAAGAAATGGCATCAAGATAGATGTCTTCGCCACATGCAAATTGTGATTCAAAATAATTAGAAATTCTTTCTTTGACGTAGTTCTTTCTTTCACCTACAATTTTTTTGTCTCTCAGATACCTATTCACTGCATTATCAATGATTCTCGAATTAATCTTTGCTGAAGTTATGTCTGTGGAGCCAATGAATTTTTGAAAATATTTCGAAACATCTCTTGTACCTTTAATAAATGTCAAGTATTGAGATTCTTTATCATTCCATTTTTTAATGTTAATTCTATTTGCTCTAGCAAGTTTATCAATGTCAAGTGTTTTCAATTTTTCAATTCCTAGACTGGTATCATCAACTGCAAATTGAGTTGATTTATCTAACATCGCAGTTATTATAAAATCTACTTTTTTTTCTTCGTAATGTACGAAAACGACATATCCACCTGTAGCTTTTGGTGTCTTAATTTCTTTCTTTAGAATATTCATTGATTCTACAGAAAAACTTAAAAAATCGGTTTTTTTTAGATATTCTCTAACCTTTTTCTGAAATGGATAATTTACAGAATCATCTTCAAATGATCCAAAAGTCGGGTTTTTGGAAGAATAAATTTTAACGAGTTTTTCAACAAATTCATCAACAGTTTCATTTTGAACTAAATTATGGTCAGAACAATTCAATTCTGGTTCATCCTCATTCTCCCTAATAATTTGGTGTAATATAATATTTTTAAGTTTCATGGTTTTTTTTATAAAAATACGTATTTTACAATAATTTTGAATTATTATTATGTTGCAATATCTAACCTTATCTTTTTTTTACTATTTTCTCAAGGGTTAAATGAGTACCAAGTGATTCCAGAGATATTGAAAAGAAAACTAGCGATTTTATAAATTCGCAATTCTATTGAAGATTAGATTATATCATAGGGTTTAAATGTATAGTTGTATAAAATTATAGTCTTCTCATTTCTCCAAGAATTTGCAAAACTGTTTTTTTTGACTTTTTTGGTTTATTATAACAATACTTTAGAGTTCCTTGCTTAATTACGAGTGCCGCCGCCGGTAAAGCAATTCCCAATGAAACGTCATATTTTGTTGTTATTATTGAGCATATACCTACGACTAAATTTCTTATATCTCCAGAAATTAAATCATTCAGCCATTCTTGGGGCTCCTTTGATTTGCTATCGCATAAAAAAATGTACAATTCATAACGAAAAGCCTTCCATAATTTTTTACCCAGTTCTGGATATGGTGCATGAAATCTAATATCATTAGATACATTTTCATATTTCAAGCCAACCCCCAGTTGAAATTCCCAATATAAATGACCAAGTGAATTATTGCTTATTTGATCAATATCTTCGTCAGTAATTTCAGTTTTTTTCAAAATATTATATCTTTTGTTGTTATGATTTGCTAAATTTATAAAAAACTAATTTATTACTTAAATGATAGATGACAAAATAGGACATAACAGTGCTTATGTAAATCTTAACCTAATTGATGACTTAGACTATTGTCTAGGGGGCTACGGAAAGCCAACTGTTGAATTTTTATTCTCCTTGAATACATTTGTAGAGACTTTTATTGCATCTTCCGAATTTTACACCTCTTTAGATGAACTGAATCATCTCAATTTAACAACACCTGTTTTGTTCCCAAATGGGAGACCTATTTTAAATTTGATAGCACGTCATGGAGGGCTGAAATTTGTCAATGGAATCGTTGACAATCCAGGTTCGGAGATTTATAGAGGTAATATTCTTGTAAGAAGCAAGAGAGAAGCACAGCAAGATTTTGTCTTAGAATATGGCCAAAAAATTCAAGAAAAATATTTTATTAAAAATGATATTAATCTAGTCTTAGAAACAATTCCTTTGGCTACATCAAAATTTGAGGATGATTGTTTTGTAGTATCTGAAACACAAAATTCTTTAGATGAACTTGTATCAAATTTGATGAATGTATCTAGGTCTTCAAGTATACAAACATCTTTACCACTATCACTTTATGGAAAGCAAATTCGAAGTCTAAATAGAACTCCTTATTCCATACAGTCTTTAGAAATGGTAGCTAAAATCCATAATGCCAAAGTTGAAGATTTGAAAAGTAGCTTAAATTATCAATACTTACCTATTCCATCTTTTACTAATATACTACTTAGCAGTGTGACCTCTGTTAGTGAAATTCCACATAAACTTGGACAACTTCGATTAGATTTTCAAGAATTGAGAGATCAATTTGTTCAACTTGAAATTGATATTAATGAATCAGCAACTATGAAACAACAGCTGGAAGCCTTTAGGAAGTTTAAAGACTTTTGGAATATATTTAATAATAAATATGTAGAAAGTAAACATAGGATTATGTACGGTGATTTTGATTTTACAACAAATTCTGACCTAGATAAAGGTATAGATACTTTTATTGATGGAAGCACTTTTACAGATTCTGTAAAAGATTTAAATTTTGGTAAAATTTTAGGTAACGTAATAACAAAAGGTTATTCTTGGTATAGTGATAGAAAAGTTATTAATAGATTTAAAGGTATAACAAATATTTGGGAGTTATTCGAAAACAGTAATGCTATAAATCAGCAATTAAAGCATTTTGAGCGTCTTTTTGGAGTGAATTTCACAAACTCAGAAATCAATAACGTTCATGATTTTGTGAGCCAAAAACTTAATAATATAACTAAAGAGATTAATAATTAGATGTCGTATTTTAATAAACGTAAATCAAGTGGGATTTTCATACCTAGTGGAAATGGATTTGTTGAATACACAGGAGATACTGGAGATGGATCAATGATGTCGATTGCCAATTCTTTAGGATATCATAGTGATCAATTACATTCTGAATATTTTTCTGTGTATATAAAGCCTAAAATTTTTTCAATTGAACTTGAAGTTTTTACTCGTAAAATTGCTTTTGTTTTAGCAGATGCTAATGTGACCTTTATTACTGAGAAAGATATTAACAAATATTTAAAAAAATTTTCTGCCACTAAAGAATTTAATGCCCTTCGAACAGATGAAATCTTAACTAGTGCAGTAGAAAACGGAAGTTTTACGGCAGAATTTTTATCAAAAGTTTTACATTTAAAAGATATATCTAGAAATGGAATGTTCTACTCTGAAAAGATTAAAACTTATCTATATTTTAAAGATGGTATTTTAACAAATTTTCAGGTAGATGATGGTTTGATGCCATATTCAAGACATATTCAAGAAGTTAATAAAACTGTTTTTAAATGGATTTCTGAGCTAGCGTATAAATATTGGCCTAATGACGATTTCAAGGCAAAAAGGGAAATTAATATTCAATGTGAAGCCTGGAGTAGAATTCCACATGCATTTGGAAATGAATTTATTAATTTTCATCGTACAGAAAATGGTGGTGCCAATTTGCATATGTTACTGGTTTGCCATTATGGCATTCAAATAAATCTTAATCAATTTGATGAAATTAATCATGGAAGATACAGAATTGATAATAATACCGCAGACCAAAGCTTAATAACTATTATTATGGGAAAATTTAGATATTATTTTGATAAGTTGGAAGAAAACCTATTGTATTTTGATCAGTTATAAGGTTTAAAAAACTATGTAAGTACCACATTTGTGAAATACATTGAAAGAATGTTACAAAAATTTACAATCCTTGTCAGAATACGATTTAATCTTATAGTTTCTGTCCTGATCGTCACTATATATCGGGATTTTAGAAAGCAGCTTTTCTAATTATCCGCTATTTGATCATTTATACGTCAGCAAGTAAAAATTTCAAAGTCTAGAGACTTGGAAGTAAAGTGCTATAAATTACTTAAATTATAATTATAAATAAAATGATAACCAGAACGAGATTTAGAGAAATTGACAATGAAATAAAATCATTAATAAGAAAAACTTTAGATGAAATAAGACTAAATAATTTTGAAAATTATATACTTTATATAGCAGATGGAGACTATAATGATGATTTTGCAACTCATCCTAAATTTTCTCCCTATATAATTGATAATCGAATAGATTTATATAAAGATGATACAAGGATAAATTTTTTAACAAGGTTCATGACTACTTTTTACAGCTTCCCACCTGATGTTGAGGAGGTTACTGATGATGAATATAGAATCTATATGGAGTTAATGGTTTATTGTCATGTATGGGAATCTAAGCCTTATTTACGAAAATTATATCGTTTTGCTCTTCTGGCAAACAATGAAGATTACGACTGGAAGGTTGAAGTTCCGGAGATGAGTAAACATGATTTTATTAGAAATAATATTAGGACAAAATTTACTGATTCTTCAAATGACTTGGCAAACATTATTCGAAAAGGATTTCATACTTCGTTAAGAAATGCATTTGCACATTCAGAATTTCACATTTTAGAAAATATTATTCACTTAGATACATATAAAGGACAATCATGGGACATCCAAGAAATTTCGTTTGATGATTGGAGCGAAAGATTTTGTTATAGCATATTATTGTGTTATTATTTATTAAAAGAATCTTATAATGATAGAAAAAATATCATAGCATTAACCGGAACAGACAGATTCAAAATAAAATATCCCTCCAAGGATGAAACAAGTTTAAGGGAAGTAAATATTCTTTATCATACAGAACAAAATGGATTTTCATTCGAAAGATTGTCTGTTTAACATCAAATTATAATTCCATGGAACTACTTGAGCAAATTATTAATGAATTAATCAATACAAAAGATTATAGCCTAAATTCAGCATTGTTAAAAACTAAAGTTTTAGCAACTCGGATTCAAAATAGAGAGTTATTGGAATGGGTCAATTCTGAATTGACAGGATATGAGGATATGGAGACAATGCCTGAATATCGAAAAAGAATTGTTAATGGATTGCAAGGTAATTATATGAACGGTCACATGATGTATAAAAATCACGAGATTCCGACTATGGGTTTGAGTGAAGATTTAGAACATTTCTTAAGATACATGGATTTTCCAAACAGTGTAACAGAGTTAGAGAATTTATGTTCAACGGAAGGTTCAACACTTAGTTCACCTATTCGACCGGAGCACGTAGCTGTGATAGAAGCAAATTGGATAAACATTGGAAATCCTTATTTGAGCATTCAAGGAGTTAATCGGATTTTGTCTAAATCCTTTATTGAAGGAATTTTATCAAATGTAAGAAATAAACTTCTGGATTTCATGCTTAAAGTTGATGAAGAATTTGGAAACATAACAGAAATTAAAGAACTACGAAATAAACAAAATGAAATATCTAAGATTGTGAATAATACGATAATTAATAACAATGGCGATGGAAATGTTTTAAACACTGGAAACAGTAATTCTATTGAAAACAGACCCAAAATTCAAAAAAACAGTATTGAAAATTTTGAAAAGCAATTGCGAGAAATAAAAGTTCCTGAACAGGATATTTCGGAAATTATTCAATTAGTTCAGGAAGAGCAACCTAATTATAATGAGAATAAGTTTGGAAATAGAGTAAATGGATGGATAGCAAAAATGGTCACAAAAACAGCTGAGGGAGGTTGGGATGTAGCAATAGGAGCCGCAGGTGGTTTACTTGCTACCGCAATTCAATCTTACTACGGAATGTAAAAACGTAATAATCAAATCTATTTATAATAAAATGAAATCACTTCAAGAATACATAGAACGTTTCAAAGAGGATTATCCTAACTGGTCTGAGGAAGAGATCATCAATTATGCAACGAAGATGTATAATAAGATGTTAACTGTCAAACAAGGAGATAATGTTATACACCTTGATTATTTTGAAGGATTAATAATTAGAAATGAAATATCTGAAATCGAAAATTTGCTTGGAGATGGTAAATTGGAATTAAGTAGATTTGATAAAAATGGATTTGCATATAATTCTATAGATGATTTTACATTGCAAGTTTCGTTGTATCTCAATAACACTATTGTCCAAAATGTTTTGCTCGGTGTAGCAGGAAACATTGTTTGGGAGTCAATCAAAAAAACGAGTATTTTTATCTGGAAAACAATAAAAAAACGTCATTGGGATACTGAGGAGGCTAAAAAACATAAGATTAATTTTGGATTGAGAATCAAGACAAAAGAAGGTAAAAGTATTAGTTTGAACCTTGATAGTGAATTATCAGAAAATACAATAGCAACAGCATTAGATCAATCCCTTAATATAATTAGAGAATCAAATAAATCTGACGAACAAGAAATGTCTCATAAATTATCATATCCCGCTGATTTTTATATTTTCGATAAAGAAAAAAAACTATGGCTAGAAGTTGATATTATGGAGGAAATCAGAAAGAAACATTCTAAACAAAATTTATAATAACTTTTAAAATTCATTTTTATGAAACCAGAAGAAATTGATTGGAAAGAATATGAAAAAATTACTAAAACAATATATGAAACGTTAGGTCAAAGAACAGGCGTAAAAGTTGAATGCTACGGTAACTCTTGTAAAATAATGGGGCAATCCGGTGTGGAACATCAAGTTGATGTCTTAACTTCTCATTCTGATGGGCTACATGAATACAAAACCATTATTGAATGCAAATATTGGAATGAAAACATTAACAAGGACATCATAATGAAAGTCAAAGTTATTGTAGATGAAACAGATGCAAATAAAGGCATAATAGTTTCAAAATTAGGTTTTACGCCAGATGCTATTAAAGTAGCAAAGTTTCATAAAATAGGATTAATCGAGTTAAGAGAACCTAATGATAAGGATTGGAAAGATATTTCTATTCCAATAAATATCAAAAAGGATTTACCCGTTACTTTAGTTAATGATCTGAAAACATATACTAAACCTGAAAATTTGGAATACTTAATGGGATTGAATGCTGAAATCACTAAAGATATTACAGAATTTAGAACATCAGATGATGAGGTTTATAATTTTCATACAGTATTTGAAGATTTTCGAAAAGAAATATTTGATAAAAAAGAAGTAGGTATTTTCGAAAAAGAAGTTAATTATGACAATGCATATATGATATATAATAAAACCAATGAAGAAATACCTTTTTTAGGATTCAAACTAAAAGTTGAATTCTTATATCAATCTCATGAATTTAATTTTGTGGGTAGAGAGGACGTATATATGATATTGAAAGCAATGTTTGAAGACAAAACTTTAAAAGTACTAAATAACGGTAAAATTAAAGAACATAAGTCCAAAGATTAAAATATTGTTAAATCTTTTATTACTAATGGCTGTTTACTGTCAATGCTTTCAAGGTTGAACTTAACATGTCATTGTTTAAGATTTTTATTATTGGTAATATCTTCTATTTTCAGTATTTCACTATCCATAATCTTTGTTTCGCATTCATTATAAATCTTCTTCACTGTAACTTTTATCCTGTCATATTCTGGAGTAGGAAAATCCATCAATTCAGAAACATTTGTGTAGCCGAAAGCTTTAGCTAATAACACAATATGACGTGTAGAATATTTGTGACGTTGCGTGTAAGACTCTACATTACCAACAAAAGTTTTGGTAACTCCCATTCTTATACTTAATTCTTCTTGAGACCAACGTTTTTGCTGGCGCAAATTTTTAACGTGATTGATAAAATCATGATCAAAATGAGTGGTTTCAAAAATAAATATTTTGTTCATATTTAATATTTTTTTACTCCAATATGTTGGAGTTATAATTAATTTTGTATATTTGTGAAAGCGAATTGATTATTAACCTACAATGGTTTAATAAAACGATGTATCTCGAACCAAAACGACCAATTTTTCACCGAGATTATCGTGAAATCGCTCCATGTCTAAAAGTTTCTTACTTTTGTATAGGGCATGTGGGCGGTTCTCACGTATCTTTAGGTGAAAGCATTAGTAATAATGTAATAGGGCTTGGTCGTCCTTGGTTCTAAAGTGTGAGACCGTTCCATGCTATTTTTGCATGTAATCCACTCATTCTTACAGCATCGTTCCAAATATTAAACAATATTTTATGAGGACGACATTTTCAACCATGCTGCTTATTTGCCCACCGGAGTAGTCCGTAAGCATTGCAGATAAAAAAACTTACAGCTCTATATCAACACTGCCCGCAATAAAGCAGGAAGATGAGGTATAGCCTCACTAATAACCGCCACACTCCGAAATTCCTTTAATAGTAAAAGGAAAGTCAGACTACGCTTTAAACTCACACCTTAAAAGTACAGGCTTTCTTTCAATTTTCCAAATAATTTTTCAGCACGAAGGGAATTTAATACAAAAAAATAATAAATGTGAACGGTCTGCATGGGTCAGATGGTAAGAGCTGTTTTAAATTTCAGTAAAATGTTTTCTCATTGAGTAATGCACGATACAATAGGGTGTACAACCTATTGCGGCTTTAAATAGCTTACACGGGACAAATTTTCATTCATATTAATTAATGCTTTCCGGTGTCTTTTGGTCACTGCTCAAAGACCTCACCATGTCCTTTTTCAAACCAAAAGGCACTTAGGAAAGTTTTGTTTTCAAATACATGAATTCGGTAGAAATGGCTTCGGCAGGCTCAGCCTGACAATCCCTAGCCTATAAATTAAAGAAAAATGAAATAGCACATCAGGCTCAGCCTGACAAAAAAAGTATTCAATAAAAAAGCCCCTTCCCATACGTCGTCGAAAACAATTGGAAGGAGCAATGATTATTGAACTGTTTAATTAAAAACATTACAAAACTATGAAAAAATCCTATAATACTATAGGAAGTATTGGCTTTGCCTTTATATTGACCCTTTTTTGCGGCAACCTAAAGGCTCAGACCAAAACCGTCACGGGCAAAGTAGCCGTGAATGACCAGCCCCTTTCAGGAGTCTCTGTCTCCCAGGAAGGAAGTGACCAGACCGCTGTCACCAATACCCAAGGCAGCTACCAGCTACAGATCACGGGAGAAAACCAATGCCTCATCTTCAGACATCCTGAATATGCAGAACAAAGAATCTCCGTCAACAACCAATCTGTCATCAACCTCATCCTTGACCAAAAAGTCAAAGGCATCGAAGAAGTTATTCTCAATGCGGGCTACTACAAAGTCAAAGACAAAGAAAGAACCGGAAGCATCGCCAAGATCTCCGCGAAGGATATCGAAAACCAACCCGTCACCAATGTCCTTGCTTCGGCGCAGGGTAGGATGGCAGGGGTCTCGATTACACAGAACTCGGGAACACCGGGAGGTGGATTTGATATTCAGATCAGAGGCAGAAACAGTTTGAGAACACGAAGCAATTCCGTGATTGATGGGAATCAGCCGCTCTATATTATTGATGGAGTTCCGGTTGGTACAGGAATCAGTTCATCCTATGCTGGAAGTATTCTTCCCAATGCAGATATTAATCCGCTAAACAATATTAATCCTAACGATATTGAAAGTTTCGAGATTCTGAAAGATGCTGATGCGACCGCTATCTATGGTTCAAGAGGTGCAAATGGAGTGGTGTTGGTTACCACTAAAAAAGGAAAAAAAGGAAAGGTAAAGCTGACCCTGAATTCTTCGTACGGTCTGAGCCATGCCGTTTCAAACCTCAAAATGATGAATACTGCTCAGTATCTTGATATGAGACAACAGGCATTTGCCAACAGCAATATTTCTGTCTATCCAGCCAACGCCTACGACATCAACGGAACCTGGGATCCCAACCGTTATACCGATTGGCGAAAGGAACTGATTGGTAATAACGCTGCTTTGTCTAATACCCAACTGTCACTAAGTGGAGGAAGTGAAAACACCAATTTCTTAGTAAGTCTTGGTCACAACGAGCAAACAACGGTTTTCAGTAGGGATTTCAGGTACAGAACTAATACCGTTTCAGGAAACATCAGTCACAGGTCTGCCGACAGAAAATTCAGTTTCAACTCATCCAATATCATTACAGCAACAGACAATAATCTGATTACCTCTGATGCAACGAGGCAGTCGTATATTCTGGCTCCAAATGCTCCGGCTCTTTATGATGCAGAAGGTAACCTTAACTGGGAAAACAACACCTTCACCAATCCTGCGGCAGCCTTTGAGAATTCTTATTCCAATGATAATATTCAATTCCTTAACAATCTCAGTATGGAGTACGAAGCTTTTAAAAATTTTAAGCTCAAGCTCAACGGAGGTTTAACCTATCAGACCTTTGAAGAATGGTCACTTCGTCCGAGTACGGCGTATAGTCCTTCCGCAGGAGCAACACCTCTTAATTCCTTGGCTTCAAAATCCAATCAGAACCGATTGTCTATGGTGATAGAACCACAGATAAGCTGGATGCATAAAGTTAATAATCACAAATTTGATGTCCTGGCAGGAGGCACTTATCAAAGAGATATTTCAGACAGAGGTGAAATTCAGGGATCAGGGTTTGAAAGTAATGCATTTATCTACAATATAGGTGCTGCAATGAATAAAGTAGTTCTTGACCAGATCAGTACCGAATACCGATACGGTGCTTTTTTCGGGAGAATCAACTATCAATATGACAAAAAATATATTCTAAACATCACGGGAAGGAGGGACGGAAGCAGCAGATTCGGTCCCAATAATAAATATGCAATGTTTGGTGCCATTGGAGCCGCATGGTTGTTTTCGGAAGAGGACTTTATGAAGAACATTTCATGGCTCAGTTTTGGAAAACTGAGAGGAAGTTATGGTTCCTCGGGAAGTGATAATATCGGGGACTATCAGTACCTCGATACTTTTGCCACTGCTAACCTCATCTATAATGGCAGTACAGGATTGGCTCCTACGAAATTGTACAATCCTGATTTCAGCTGGGAAAGAACCGTCAAGACAGAAGCTGCTCTTGAACTGGGATTGTTCAACAACAAGCTTAACCTAAGTGCTGCGTATTACCGAAACCGTTCAGGAAATCAATTGGTAGGTTATCAGCTTTCCTCAGTAACTGGATTCAGCAGTGTACTGGCCAATTTGGATGCAGTTATTCAAAACACAGGTCTTGAATTGGAGGCTCGTGGAGAAGTTATCAATAAAGGAAATTTTTCATGGAGCAGTTCATTCAATATCACCATTCCCAGAAATAAGCTGATTTCATTTCCGGGACTTGAAGGCTCGTCCTACGCCAATACCTACGTCATCGGAGAACCAGTTAATATTGTTAAGCTTTACCAACTTCAGGGTGTTAATCCCAATAGTATGGTCTATGATTTTACCGATTTCAATGGCGACGGAAAGATCGCATCACCGGATGACAGACAGGTGATCAGAAACCTTGGACAGCAGTTTTACGGAGGGTTAAGCAATGAATTACGCTACCGAAACTGGAACTTTTCTTTTCTGCTGCAGTTTGTAAAACAGCAGAGCAGAAACTACAATTCAGCGATGTCTTCTCCGGGAATCATGGCGAATCTTCCTGTGGAGGCACTGAATGTATGGTCACCTTCAAATCCGAACGGTCTTTATATGCCTTACCGCTCAACGTCTAATTCTTCTCACAGCCTGTTTCAAAACAGTGATGCCAGTGTTTCTGATGCCTCATTTATACGGCTAAAAAATGTGCAGCTTACCTACAATCTTAGTTTAAATTCAGGGGTTTTCAGGGAAGTTAAGCTTTATTTTCAGGGGCAGAACCTTCTGACATGGACGAAGTTCTTTGGAATTGATCCCGAGATGACCACTTTTGGATTTCTGCCTCCTTTGAAAACCTATTCCTTCGGCGTTCAGCTTACGCTATGATGAATGTATAACGGGGAAAGGGACTATTATCATTTAATCTAATTCAAAAAACAATGAAATCAATATTCAATATTATAATAATGGCTGCGCTCATTTATCTGATGAGTACAGCCATATCGTGTGAAAAAATGCTGGAAGTGGAACTGCCCGACAACCAAATGTTGTCAGAAACAGTCTTCAGTGATACTCAGACTGCTAACGCGGTACTATCAGGATTGTATGCCGGATTATGGGAGTCATCGCCTGTCACAGGTGATCAAAGCGGAAGGCTTCTAGGTCTTTATACCGATGATCTGACCTACTATGCACTCAATGCAACAAACGGACTGCCTGAATTATCCAATAATACCCAGATTGATTCCAATCAATTTGTCAGTTCGTTTTGGAATGCTGCGTATCAGAAAATATATGTCAGCAATTCGATACTCGAAGGACTCGAAGGAGCAAATAATATTCCGGCAGCAGATAAAGCAAGGATAAAAGGGGAAGCATTGGTTATCCGTTCTTTACTCTTTTTCTATGTTCATCAGGTGTACGGAGATATTCCGTATCCTGTGACGACCAATTACATGATCAATCAGAGCATTTCAAAAACCCCTTCTGTAGAAGTGTTGATGAGAATTGAATCTGATGTTAAAGAAGCGATAGAACTGCTTTCCGATACTTATCGTCATAATGAACGCATTTATATCAATAAAAAAGCAGCACAGCTTCTGCTAAGCAAGATTCAGATGCAACAGCTGAAATGGGCGGAGGCAGAAGCAACATTAAAAACAGTTGTTCAGAGCCCGCTGTATCAATTTCAAAATGATATCACTAAAGTCTTTCTTAAAAACGGCAGCCATATTATCTGGCAGCTCAGACCTAAGAATAATGGTGACGCGGTAAGGGAAGCAACTATTTATTATTTTGTTAATGTTGCTCCGACCTCCATGGCACTTTCCTCATCTTTGGTCAGCTCATTTCAGAATGGTGACCTTCGCAAGCAATATTGGATGGGAACGGTTACGGTAGGAGGGAGTACCTGGTACAGAGCAGAAAAATACAAAGCAAGGTCTGCCAACTCCACAGAGAATTCCATTGTCTTCAGACTGGAAGAAGCCTATCTGCTTTTGGCTGAGGCTCTGACACAGCAAAATAAAATGGCTGAGGCTATACCGTTTATTAATCCTATCAGACAGAGGGCAGGACAGCCATTGCTTGGCAGTTCTGTTACACAACAGCAGCTTCTCGAAGAAATCCTTAATGAAAACAGAAAAGAGTTTTTTACAGAAATGGGACATCGCTTTCTTGATTTGAAAAGAGCAGGAAAGCTTAATCAACTACAGCAGACCAAACCCAACTGGAAAGATAACCATAAAGTATGGCCTCTTCCACAACAGGAGCTGCAGCTCAATTCCAATTTGAATCCCCAAAATGTAGGCTATTAATGAGAGTATATTGTTGTATTATTATGCTGTTTTTTGTGAGTTGCTATAAAGCGCAGAAGACGATTAGTGAATTGGATCAGTGGATGTCTCACTTTTCAACGATGATTGGTCAGATGAAAGTATCGGATGATCAGCGATTCGTTTTGCTGACCAAAATGTATGCAAATAACTCTGATTCAGTTTTTGTGTTTGACCGTCAATCAGCAATAAGTCCATCCGATACCATTTTAAAAAACAGCAACATCAGTTTTCTGAATAATCATACTGTTTTTGCTTCAGGAGAGGGCGGGGCAAAAATGATTGATTTGGAGACCAAAAAAAGAGAAATTTACAGTAGCATACAGCGATGTAATGTCAATGAATCCCTAAAGCAATATGTAATATTGGGTATTAATAAAAACCTGAAAGTTTATAATGCTAAAGGAAAAGTGCTTCACCATGAGGCAGGAACATTGAACTATACTATTTCAGAGCAAGGACAAGTTTATATCCTTGCCGAAAGTGGAGGGATTCATAAAATATTGAGATGGAATGGCAGCAGCATGAAACTACTTTATTCTACTGCAACAAAAATTATTGCGATGGATCTTTTAGAATCAGGCAGATTTATTGTCTTAAAGGAAAAAGAAAAAACAGATCCCAATGGAAAGATCAGGATAACATTGTTAAGGATATCAGACGGGCAGTTGTTTAATAACAATCAGATCAGCCTCGGAAAAGACCAAAACGTGAAAGTAACCGAAGCAGGTCATTCTGAAAGTTTTTTGATTGATATTGTTGTAAAGAAAGCTCCTAAGAAAGTACGAAAACTTGATATATGGTATGGAGGTGATGAGTATCTGCGGAACAAAGATCAGGGATGGGTTGAGCATCAATATATCGTATGGAATATTAAAAATAATGAGGTTTATTCAATCCCTTTCAAAGCACGGCAGGTATTTCTAGCGACAGAAAATCCACGTTATTTTTGGACGTATAATATTAAGGAAGAAAATGATTACCGGGGATTTCGAAGCCTCAATATATATCGCTATGATATTTTGAAAAACAAATCTGAACTTATTTTTGAGAATACTTCAGAAATGGTAGTAGGAAAGGATGGCCGTTACACTATTGGATTTCTGATGTACAGGAATCAATGGATGGTGTATGATCATCTTCTAGAGAAGACTAAAATTATCGACTATAATAAAACACTGAGCTATCCGATCTTTATGCCAGATGGGAGCTTACTCTTTACAGGAGAAAACCGCCTGATCAATTATCATCTGAAAACAAGTATTTTAAAAACTGTATTCGAGCAAGAGAACAGCAAAGTGAGCTTTTATGAATATAGTGGAAAAATGGTTCATCAAATGGAATCTTTTAAGATAACTCGGCGAACTGCTGAAATGTCTCAGCCGTTGGCACTGCATATCAGGAGAGAAGACCGTAATGATTCAGGATATTATTCTTATTATAAAGGTAAACTCAAAGAGATAATGCCGTACAGCAGCAACAGGATCAAAATGTTCTTTTCTAAGGACAAGCAGGATTTGATTTATGCGATTGAAGAAAACTACAACCTGTCACCACAGTTGTACAGCAAGAGTAAGTCTTCAGATCAAAAGCAAATACTTTATAATACCAACTGTCATGATAAAGAGACTGTAAACCTACGACAGGATGTTATCTCTTATACCAACAGTGGAGGTAAGCATCTGAAAGGAGTTCTTTATTATCCTATCAAATTCGACAGCACAAAAAAATATCCTATGGTAGTACAGGTTTACAGTATTCAGCATGATGAATCCAACAAATATCTGTATCCTGTCTGGGGATCCAGTGGCTTCAATATCCGCCTGCTGCTTCAGAATGGTTATATGGTCTTTCAACCCGATATTGTTTCAGATGGCAGGGGTCCTGGAATTTCAGCGCTTGATTGTATTCATTCCGGACTAGATGCGATTCAAGGAAATGTAAATATTGACTTCAAGCGTATCGGTTTGACAGGACACTCATTCGGAGGTTATGAGACGAACTTTATTGCTACCCATTCAGAGAGGTTTGCAGCCTATGTCTCGGGTGCAGGTCTTAGTGATATCGTGAATACTTACTTTTCATTTAATGAACTGTTTAAAATCGCAGACTATTCCAGATTTGAAACCGGACAGTTTTCAATGGGAGTTCCTTTTTCAGAAGATAAGGATTTGTATTATAAAAATAATCCTATCAATTTTATTGAAAAAGTGAGTGCACCGGTATTGCTTTGGGCAGGCAAGAAGGATACTAATATTCCACCAACGCAAACCATGAGTTTTTACATGGGATTATTAAGAAACAAAAAAAGGGTGGTGGTACTGATGTATTCAGATCAGGAACACACAATAAAGAAAAATTCTGATGACATCAAGGATCTTAATACTAAAATCATAGAGTGGTGGGACTATCATCTGAAAAGCATGAAGGATATGAAATGGATTGATAAAGAAATGAAAAGGGACGCTGAATAGCGTCCCTAACTTTGTACCTACTACAAAGCACTAAGGAATTTTATAAAGCGGTGTTCCACACATCGTGTCTGAACCGATTCTATGCAGTTCAACATTGGTATCCAATGCCCATTCACAGGCATCACCTGAAACGATATTGCTGCATTCCTGATCAGCATCCTCACATTGGAACTGACCTCCACCCAAGCTTACAATTCTGTAAGCGGGCTCTAAAGCTCGTGTACTCTTCTTTGCCAACATGGTGGCAAACGCTGACCCTGTTCCCAGTGCTACCAGGATGACAGGAAAAAGAATTTTTTTCATAATAAAAAAATATTTGATTTGTTGCCTACTCTGAAACACGGTTTTCGGCTTCCCCGTTTTTAAAATGTTTTTTCAAGGGCTGGGTAATTCTATATTGTACCAGCTGATTTCCAACAATTGCGTACAAATACTCATCGGTAACTCTAAAATCTGACATGCTGTTGTTTTTAATATTGTCGATGTACATGCTGCCAATATATTCCTGAGATGCGGTATTATAGATGTCGATAACTTTGCTTTCCTTCCATCTGTTTGAAGATTCATGTTTTCCTCTTAACTGCGCGGGATTAAATAACAGACCTCGGTATACAATCGCATGTCCATTTACTTTTAATGCCGGTTGAGACATTTTAAATTTTCCATTGGACATCGGGGATACTTTGATTTGTGCGGTTTTAGTCGTGTCAATAGTTCTCAATCTGTGACTAATCTGCATTGAATGGTTCATTACAAGAAACTGGTTTCTATAACTGTAAATATAGCTGACTGTCTGTGTTTTTGGATCAGATGACAGATAACCGTCAGAATCAAAAATACCGTCCAATTGCTTCTCAAGTAAATCAGAATGTAATTTTACCTGATTTTTACCACTGTTATTGATGAAGATGGTTCCCAGCGTTAAATTCTTGGTTTCAGATGAAAGAGTTCGAATTGCAATTTGAGTACTGTCAATAATTTCAAGCTGGCTAAAGAATGCATCGTTTAAACTTATTATTTTATTTTGTGCATCACCTAATTTGCCTTTTAATATAATGGGAACATTTCCATCATAGATATAATAGTCGTTATTTTTAACTTTAATCTCTATTTTTTTAAATGGATATTTGCTAAGTTCCAGATCAATTTTGGTGTTTTTAACTTTATTTAAAAGGGAATCAACTGCTAATATATTTTGAGGGAGATTTCGGTTAGCTAAGTACAACTCCTCATTTTTAGCACCGGCAAAATAAAATGAATGGCTATCCAAGTCCATACTTTTTATTTTTAAAATAGGATGCATCAGGAACCTTCTTGTAAAATTATTCTCCTGTTTTATAACGTGTTCTGACTTAAAAAACAATACAATGACAAGAATACAACTCAAAATATTGGACATTCCCAAGATTAATGATGTTTTAAGGTTGGTCATATGACCTGCTCTTTCAGTGATAAAAACGGATAAACCTCCCATAATTACACACAGAATATTAAAAATAAAATGTTCAGTCCATCCCATTTTTTCTAAAATTCCTCCACATGAGCACGGAACGAATTCGCTGTAGTTTAATATGAGGAATATGTAGATTGTAAATGCAGACATGAGTGCTGTTGATGCGTACAATCCAAATAGATTGCTTCTTGGAAAAATAAGCAGTATTACGATTACTATTTCTAAAATAATAACTGCATAAGATATAAATCCTGCATAAGCGCTGAGCAAAGGCGACTGTCCGATCTGTACCTGAAAGTTTTCAAAATCCAGCATTTTGCTGATAGCTGCATAACAGAAAAGCAAGACAAAAAAATAACTTACTGAGACAGGAATATGGCTGATTAACTTTTTCATGGGAATGTTTTTTATCGTTAATTTATACTGATTAGTATCCATCGAACTTGGATTCCGCAGTAATCAGGAAGTTTCGAACCTTTTGCAATAGTGATTGTTGTTACAAAACTCCCCATACACTGCCACGTTCCGCTGGTCGGACATGATTGACCCGAAGTTCGTTGTACAGAGATATGGGGATTGGTTTTCATGATATTTCGATTAAGGTTTTGTTCTCCAATCATGGGTGTCTTTAACGGGAGGGTCAGGATACAATTCATCATCTTCAGATTGGGTTGAATCGATCCTACTTGAATTACTAATTGGGGGATGATCAGAAACTTCATGATAAACCTCTTCTGTAACCGAATATTCATGATCTTCATTGGTGCAATTGTGAAGTACAAAACTTACACTTATTAAACTTACTATTGGGATTAACTTTTTCATTTTAATAAAATTTTTGTGGTTAGTCCCGGCCGGATTATTTAGAATTCTTAAGCCAAAGGTATGTGGTAGAAGTGCCTGATAAAAGGGTTTACGGAGCAGATATTAAAATTAGGATGCCCTTATTTCAATATTGGTGCAGATAAAAAATTCCAAAAACAAGCACCACGTCACCGTATTTCTTCATTTTGCATTTAAAGTCCATTATCTCCATTATAAACTCAAGATAATTCACATATTTTTATTTATTTTTGAAAAATACCAATCACATTTACTTGATGTCAAAAAAAACAGTAATAACTTTTTTTCTTTTAACTGTCGGAAAGATGCTGCTGTCACAAAAAACTGTCAGTCCGTCCTACGCTGATATAAGAAATAAATATGAAAATCTAGAAAAAGAAGACCATAATGCCCTGCCTTATGTCAGTGCATTTATTGAGAAAGCGAAAAAAGAGAATAACCTAGAAAAACTCTGTTTAGGGTACAAAGACGCTGTATATTTCTCACAGGATACAGATGCTAAGCTTTCTTATGCTGATAGTACAATAGCTGCTGCATTCAAGTCTAAAAAAGATGAATTGATCAGTGATGCTTATTTGGGGAAAGGTATCATTTACTATTTCAATTTGAGAAAATTTCAGTTAGCTTCTAATGAATACGTTAAAGCACACCAGTATGCGATAAAAACTGATGATGAATATCTTCAAAATAAAATCATTTATCATCTGGGAGTTGTAAAAAGCTATCTTGGTTATTATAACAAGGCACTGCAGCTTTTTAATAAATCCATCGACTTCAATGAAAATAAGGTAAAAGATGAGGTGAATGCGAATTTGCGTTATAATTATTGCAGAGGCTACCTGAACAGTTTGCACCAGATGATAATATGCCAACGGAATCTTAATCAAGATGCTAAGGCTGACAGTTTATTAACAGTAGGTTTAGCAGCAACAAAAAATAAATCAGAATTCACACTTGAGCGCGCCTATTTTCTCAAATGTGCGGGAATTATCTATTATAAGAACAATCAATACAATGATGCACTGTATTATTTGAAAAAGGCTTTACCTATTCTCAATCAGAAAAATGATTTTACTTGGGCATCTGTAATCCACTTTTACCTTGGAAATATTTACCTAAAGAATGATGATGAGAAAAAAGGAATCTTGGAATTAAAGAAAGTGGATTCTATTTACAATAAACATCAATTCATTTTGCCTGAAGCAACAGAAGCTTATATGTGTCTAATTGACTACTATAAAAAAAGTAAGAATGAAAAAGAGCAGTTGTATTATACCAATCAACTCTTGGAGGTAAACCAAGGTATAAGGAAAGACTTTGCCTACTTGGCTGAAAAGATCTACGAAGACGTTGAAATAGCGGGACTGATTAAAGAAAAATATAAATTGGAAAAATCGATCAATACACAGCAGGTGACCATAGTGCTTGTTATCATTTTTTCTGTAATTCTTGTGCTTTTCCTGATTTGGAGATACCAGCAACGAGAGCAAAATTTAAAAAAGAGATATGCCGAGCTCATCGATCGACTCAATGGGATAAAGAAACCAGAAGAAGCATTGCCCGGAAAGGAGCAATCTTCCGTAAAGACTAAAGGTGAGTTGCCAGATGATTTAGTCGAAATGCTCAAAATGAAGATTCAATTTTTTGAAGATAAAAATCAATTTCTTGAAGCTGGAATAACAGTTGTCAAACTTGCGACACGTTTCAAAACGAATCCCACTTATTTGTCAGCATTTATTCATGAACATAAAGGCGTCAATTTTTCTGTCTATCTAATGCAATTAAGAATTAATTATATCACCCATAAACTGAATTCAGATAAAAATTATCCTAAGTTTACAATACAAGCGTTGTCTGAAATGTGCGGAATTGCTTCGCGAAATAATTTTACAGCCCATTTTAAATCAATCAATGGGATAGGAATTGCTGACTTTATAAAGATGAAACTCAAAGATAATGAACGGGAGCTTTAGCAGAATACCACAGGAAGTTTGTAATTTTCTAAAAAAAAGGACATGGTTAACAAAACAATTTTTAGAAAAGCACAACATTTGTATGCGCGTTTAACGGATGATCTGGAGCTGATTGAATTTGAGCACAGCGATCTGGTCAGAATTTCAGAATTAAGTTTATGGAAGATTGACGAATCTATCAGGAATTTAAAAGCTCTGGTAATTCCTCATGAATTTGAATCGGCTGCAGACGAAATACATTTTTTTAAAGAAATCAAACCTTTATTCATTTCACAATTTATTTTTCATTCACAAATTATTCAAATTCTTACCTATCAACCTGCTGCCGGAGAAGAGGCACAACGTAGCTATTTTACTAAAGAAATTGATAAGCTTACCATATACTATCAAGATTATGCAGAATTTTACAGCTACCACCGACGTGAAGCCACCTATTTAGATCAAAAATATTTTGTCAGAAAGCGTTATGATCTCAAAATGAATCTTCCGTCAGGACTCTATGATTATGATGAAAACTTTACAACTTCACATGATCATCAGATTTCTGAGATCAAAGCAAATCAAAAACTGGAGGAATTTCTCAGATTGCAAATTGAAAAAATTCGAAATAAAGATAAAGTCAATTCTTTAAATTCCCCACTCGTGTGGTCCGAATCTAAAGTAGCACTTGTAGAAGTAGTGTATGGTCTTTATAAATTAAACTGTTTTAACGGTGGAAATATAGAGCTGAGCGAGGTAATCAAGTTTGTGGAAAAATCATTGGACATCAACTTGGGTAATTATCATAAAACCATTTTTGAAATTAGAAATCGGAAAACTGGAGCCACGAAATTTCTCCAGATGGTCAATGATAATCTCAATCAACATTTTCGTAATACTGAAGGGGAGTAGCACGTTTGAGATGTAGTGTAATAAAGTAAAGCCTCAAAAATTGTTTTGATCTCAAAATATATTTGAGGCTTCAAGTTTGACTGAAAATTCATCAGATCCTGTCTTTAAGAAATCTTCATTGAATCAAATGCTGTAAATCCGGATCAATTTTTATTCTTTCCAATTCATTATTGATAACGGTTGAAATATCCGTTTTGATCTTGAGGTAATTTTCATCAATTACCTTTTTCATCTGATCATTTCCATCCTCATCAACGAAACTTAAAATCTCCGGTATTTTCTTGTAGTTGTTTGTTTCTCTGGCAACCACCTCATTATCCACTACAATTTCAGCATGAAACATTTTTTGTTCAATTCTTTCATCAAAATTATCGGAAACTGCTCCGACAAAAACTCCCTGCGTTAATGTTGATATTTTTGAAGCAGGAATCAGGGTGTCTAATTGGGTAGAGATTGAGGTAGAGGTATCATTTCTGTTAATGGAAATACTGTGCCTTTTCTGTAAAACTTTACCAAAACGTTCAGATAAATTTTTAGCCGTTTCACCAACAACCTGACCGCTGAAAATATTACCCACCGTATTTTGAATTACCTTACTTTCCTTATCCCCATAATCTCTGGTCAGCTGTGAAAAATCCTGAAATCCTAGACAAACTGCCACTTTATTACTCCTCGCTGTGGCAATCAAATTATCCAATCCCCTGAAATATATGGTGGGCAATTCATCAATGATTACGGAACTTTTCAGTTGTCCTTTCTTATTTATCAGCTTTACAATTCTTGAGTTATAAAGACCCAATGCAGCTGAATAAATATTTTGCCTGTCCGGATTGTTTCCGACGCACAGTATTTTGGGCTCTTTCGGATTGTTGATATCCAATGTAAAATCGTCCCCTGTCATGACCCAGTAAAGCTGCGGGGAGATCATTCGTGATAACGGAATTTTAGCAGAAGCGATCTGACCCTGCAATTGATCCTGTGCACCGCCCTGCCATGCATCCATAAAAGGGGAGAGGTAGTTTTCAAGATCAGCATACGAAGTCAAGATAGTGAATACATCAGAGTACTTTTTATTCAAAAGTTCAATGGCATGGGGGAATGTACAGTATTTTCCATTTTCGTAGATCTTCAGAAACCAGATGATTGCTGCCAAAAGGATAATCGGTGACTCTACAAAAAAATCGCCCTGCTTTTGAATCCAGCTCCTGTTCAGATTCAGCATAATGGTATAGGCTGCTTCATATGCATCTGAGATGTCCGTCATAAAAGCAGGATTTAAAGGATTACAGCGATGGCTTTTCCTTGGATCATCAAAATTGATGACATAAAACTTGGGTTGAACTTCGTATTGGGCAGTATGCTTTAGTAAATGATTATATGCAATCATTGAAAGGTCATCAAACTTAAAATCATAGATGTACATGGAAAATCCTTTTTCGATATGCTGTTTGATATAATTGTTGACAATCGCGTACGATTTACCGGATCCGGGTGTTCCTAAAACAATGGTCGCTCGAAAAGGATTCACAACATTGATATATCCGTCATTCCATTTTCCTTTATAATAGAACTTTGTCGGCAGATTCACCGAAAACTCATTTTCCATGAGCTTTGTTTCCTGCATAAAGCTTTCGTTTTCATTGTTAAAAACATCGTCCATTAAATTACTACGGAGGATACGGTTCATCCAGACTCCTGCAACCATTAAGGAAACATAGCCTAAACCCATTGACAGAATGTAAAGAAAATGACCAATCGGTGATCCGATAGTCAATAAATGAAAATTTAAAAAAAATAAGACAAATCCATTTCCTGCCGCACGGTAAATTTTGGACCATTTGATCTTTTCGTTTTTGACTCCTTTAGTTCCCAGGCAGCTTAATGCCAGAAGTACCAAGGCAAATATTTTGGAATATAAAAGATTTGAAAATAGACCAGCCGTACGATCAAAATTGTACAATATTTTATTAATAAGATCTAAAGTCCAGCCACGTTCTAAAAAAAAGCCATGACAAAACCAATACAGATGCATCAATACTAACAGAATACTGATTGCTCTTATGAACCCCATTATTTTAGCGAGTGCTTTCGCATCATCTTCTCCCATAAGTACTTTATAATTATTGGGAGCGAATATAAATTACGTCAACATTGCAATCCTTAATGGTGTCCTTACTGTCATGATTTGGCGGCATTTGTTAATAGCTCTGAAGAATATTTGGTGTCGATTTTACATCCTGTTTTTCGGAATATTGATTAAATTTGTTTGCTTAAGAAAGAATAATGATACCAACACAGGCCACTTACAATGAACTTCTCGATAATATTGGTTCATCTATTGAAATCGCAAGGCAAAATGCTGTAAAAGCTGTCAATAGTGAGCTTGTCTAAGCAAATTGGGAAATTGGCAGGCACATTGTAGAATTTGAGCAACTTGGTCAAGAGCGTGCAGAGTATGGAAGTGGCTTGTTAGCGAGGCTTGCCAAGGATCTGAAACATCGTTTCGGTAAAGGATTTGGCAGGCGGAACATCCTTGATATGCGTAGATTTTATTTATCCTATCAAAAATGGCAGGCAGTGCCTGCCAAATTAAGCTGGACTCATATAGTTACTCTATTAGGGGTCACAGATGATAACGCAAGAAAGTTTTATGAAAAGCAGAGCGTACTGGAAAACTGGGGGTATAGAGAACTTGACCGACAAATTAATTCAGCGTTATTTGAACGATTGGCACTGAGTAAAGATAAAAAAGGCGTTTTGCAATTAGCTGAACGAGGTCATGTTATCACCGATTCGTCAGAAGTGATTAAAGACCCTTATGTATTAGATTTTCTTAAACTTCCCCAGAGCCATCAGGTAACAGAAAAGGCATTAGAACAAAAAATCATTGACAACCTTCAATTGTTTCTTCTTGAGTTAGGAAAAGGTTTTGCTTTTGTGGGTAGACAATATAAAATATCACTTCGGAATAGACACTTTTACATTGATCTGGTTTTCTACCACCGTATATTAAAATGTTTTGTTTTAATCGACCTAAAAATAAAACAGGTTGAGCACAATGATATCGGGCAAATGAACCTCTATCTGAACTATTTTAAGGCTGAAGAAAATATAGAAGATGATAATGAACCCATAGGAATTATCCTTTCCGCAGAGAAAGATGAAGTATTGGTCGAATATGCTACCGGAGGAATTTCCAACAAGATTTTTGTTTCAAAATATCAATTATATTTACCTGACAAAAAAGAGCTTCAAAAGAAAGTGCAGGCTATATTAGAAAAGGAAAATTAGGAAAAAGTTTATATCATAATTCAGCGTCCTCTTTTTCGTTTTTTTCTCATTCGATAAGCAAATTCCTGTTCTTTATGATTAGCTTCACTCTGAAATGAAAGTAAACCACCGATTGATTCAAAAATTCCGTCTTCCGATTGAATGCTTTTTTGCTGATTGTCTAAAAAATCGAAAAGCAGATGTGGCTTTTCTAAAGATGGTGCTAAAGAATTTTTTCGCTCAGCGCTTTTATTTTCTTTTTTCATCAATGATTTCTTCTCCTGTACATTTTGATACATCCACCGATCACGCAAAGCATTTGAGGAAAATTCCTTGCCCAAACTTGAACCATTCCACACCGTTTTTGAGGTATGGTCAATGAATGTTATTCCATACATCATACCACTGTTATTTTTACGAATCACAGTATTAATACCTTGTCTGATCAAGCTGTTTTTAAAATCATTTTCAGTACCAATTAATTCCAGAGTGTTAGCAATCACTTCTTTTAGATGAGATTTTAAATTTTCATCGTTCATGTTTTCACGGCATTTGAGAAGATGTTTTTCCAGTGCAGGAAGACCTGAGTTTTTACCAAATAAAGAAGCCTTATAAGGATGTCCTACTTTATGACCATCCTTATCCAAGATACAATATAGGAGACCCTTTTGAAGTTTTCCTTCCCATTCTCCCTCCACTTTTTCAGTGGTCAAATTGAATAAGGAAAGCAGTGCATTATACTCACCTAATGTACGAAAACGGTAGTATTTCGGAAGATGCCGGATGATAGAAGCGATTTGATTCTTACAATCTCCAGCTTCGTAATCGACTGGTTTAAAAATCATTTCAACTTTATTTTGAGCATTTTCGGTGGCAGGCAAAAGTCCATATTTTTTTTCAAGATCTCTGCAGATTTCCATTGATCTTTTTTTCTCGAAGCGATCTGAAATCTTTCTTCCATTTTCATCGACTGCTACCGAAACAATGTGAATATGACTGCGTTCAATATCGGTGTGTTTAAATAATATAAATGGTTGTTTCCCGTATCCCATTTTCTGCATGTATTCTTCAGCCATTTGGATCAAGATTTCATCAGTGACAGAATCCTTTGGGTTAGGATTGAGAGAAATATGCAACGTGTGCTTTTCAGTATTCCTATTCACCGATAAATACGTTTCAAACGATTGGGCTAATTTTGAAACAGTATACAGTCCATCAGCACTTTCAATGATCTTATTTGTATGCAGTATCGTTCCATTTCCTTTTTCAACCTTTGTATAATTATAGGCTAAGGCTCCATAAAGATTGCTGCTTCTTCCAATTTTTGCAATCATTTCATTCTTCTTTTTTCATATAAACTTTGTTAAATTCTTCAGTTAATTCCATGATTTTTTTGCACAATACAGCCAATTCTATCGTTTGTTTTTCTAATTTATACAAAAATGCTGCAGCTTTCCGATCAGAAAAAGTAGTGTGTAATAACTTGACCACCTGATTATAATTGACGCCGATCGCCCGAAACTGACTATAAAAAGAAGTCAATCTCATATAAAAATCCATCGCTCCCTTATCAATTTTCACGGTTTTAATCTCTTTAGAAAACAAAACAGAAACAATGAATTTTGCCTTGTTCGAAAGACCAGATTCTTCAAAAAGCATCATCAACTGATCATTTTCTTCATCGTTAAGTCTAAAAACATGACGGTGGATACTTGGCTTTGACTTAGGCTTTCTGCCACCTTTATTCTTGTAATTTTTATGATGATCATCCATAACGTACGTCTTATAAATTGTTAAAACTTCGACTTCGGAGAATGTTTTCCAGCTCCTGGCAGGGCAAGTTGTTTTGAGGCACTAAAAACAGTTATGAGGCACTCAAAACACAACTTGCCGTGTTCTGATGAACACCCTTTTTCATTTAGTTATGATGTTGATTACACCTCAACACCTGTGATCAGCAATTTTCTATTCATAAAGGTCCTCATAAAATTTAAGTGCTTTCAATAATCTAAAGTCGTTAAGCAAAGTAAACGCTTCTAAAGAACGGTATGGTTGCTATCGATAGAGACAAACTGTTCTTTTTGATGACATGAACTTCTATAGTAAGTGATAGTACGCAATAAGTGTTTTGCTTTGTAGCAGAATGTTGGCAGGCAGATTCACCATACTGAATAACGATTTGATCGATTGTCTGCTTTAGTGATGATCATTGTTGCAGAGTGCAGGAATGCAGGAAAGCAAGATTGCACGAATTCAGGTCTTTGAGCATGACAGAAAGTCAGAAGGCAAATTAAAGGGAGGGAAGTAGTTATAACAGTCTCCAGCGTATGCATGAGCGCAAGATCCCATTTCTGATCATCTTCTTGAAAGCATGATCTGATCGATGACCTCAGCGTTTCCATCAAGCGGCTCACCTTAATATCAAGCCTGCAAAAGATGGAGGTTCACAGCGAGCATGCTATTGATCAACCCTGAAGCCGGCATCGAGCGGATGACTGATGTTCTGGCTGATCGATAGCAGTCCGTCCTTCGTATAGATACAAAAATTTTTAAATATGGATACAAAAAAGAAAACTCTGTTCATTGCATTTTCATCTCAAAAAGGAGGTGTAGGAAAAAGTACATTTACGACTTTATTAGCAAGTACGCTTCATTACCGCATGGGTTATAATGTTGCTGTATTTGATGCGGATTTTCCTCAATACAGTTTATCAAAAATGAAATCTCGTGACTTGACCATGGTCATGGAAAATGAGAATTTAAAAAAACAGGCCTATAGGCAGTTTACGTTAATCAACAAAAAAGCCTACCCAATCATTCAGCAGAAGGCAGACATGGTTTTAGATTCTGCCAATGAATTTATCCGTTCTGCACCAGTAACTCCAGATGTTATTTTTTTTGATCTTCCCGGAACGGTCAACAGTTCGGGTATACTGAATGCACTGGCAGGCATGCATCATATTTTCACACCCATTACAGCGGATCGATTGGTGATGGAGAGCACCCTGATCTTTACACAATTGCTGCAAGATGTGGTTATGAAAAAAGGAGAGACTTCGATCGAAACAGTCAATCTATTCTGGAATCAGGTGGATGGCAGGGAAAGCACACCGGTGTATTCCATCTACGAACTGCTTATCCAGCAACTGGGACTGAGCCTGATGCAAAGCCGTGTTAAAAACAGTACACGGTTTCGAAAAGAAAGTGAATTGGACAGTAAGAATGCTTTTCGTTCTACTTTGCTGCCACCTGATGAACGCTTGATGAGGGTCTGCCAATTAGATGCCTTTGTTGTAGAATTTTTAAAAATCATTCAATTGTAGAAAATGGAAAAGAATACTAAAAAATTAGGGCAAGATATCGATGAACAGATGATGATGAATCTGATGGTCGACGGCGTAAAGAAAGAAGGGTTACAAGTTCCCGGAAATTTCGAAGATACCAAAACTGATGAGGAAGTACAAGCACCAAAACCGGATAAAAAATCCGCATTAAAAGAAAAAAATAAATCAAAAAATGCATCGGTTCAAAAGTATGGCGAACATTTTCTAGGTACTCACTCTATGGCCAAGCGGGGAGATAAAAGTATTTATATCAGGCAGGAGTATCATGAAAGACTGACGCGCATTGTCCAGGTAATCGGGAACGACAACATTCCTTTATATGCATATCTGGATAATATCCTTCAACATCATTTTGATCTGTTCGAAAAAGCAATAACTGAAGATTTCAACAACAAGTTTAAACCCCTTTTTTAACATGGAAACAGTAATTATCATATGTCTGCTGATCATTATTTTCCTGCTTATGCAAGATCAAGCAGCGAATAAAAAAAGACCACCTGTAGATCAAACAAGCGAAGTTAAAAAGGAGAAACTTCGATCAATTATGGGCGCGGCAAAAGGATTAATCGTTCGTTCAGATAACAAGGAATTCTTCGAAAGAGATGTCATCAGTGAGATAACATCATCTCATACTGAAGATGTAAGTCATCAAGAAAGAACGAGCCCTATTCAAATGCAGAAAGAAGAATTAGATGAGGTTTTTGCTGATCCGGTTGACTTGGAGGCGGAAGAAGAGGAGTGGATAAGGCGAGGGATCATGGATAATCATACTAATTTGGCACAAGGCGTTACTTTTGAAGAAATGCACGATGCAGGAAGATTATTGAGATGTGATATATTACCTTCAGCAGAAAAAAAAGTAGCTGTAACGCTAGTGCAGAAAATACATGGTACGGAACTATATAATCTATTGAAGGACTCTGTTGAAGGAGCCTCTAAAAAAATTGCTGAACTTCTGGAAGCAAGCTTCTCTGAAAGCGATAAAGCAAATTTTACCTATCATCATACAGATGATCCAACGGAATTTGATATCAACCAATTCATTTAGGTGATCATTTTAACATAAAGATAATTCTGGTTGTTTTTTTATGTATTTGATGCTTTCTCTATATCTTACCTTCGTACCATTCTCAACTTATTGAGTTTTTATGGTTATTAGTTTTCAACCCAGCTTTTGCTGGGTTTTTTTTATATTTTCAATTGAATCTTATCAGCTGAAATTTTGAATTTTAGAGTAAGTGAAAGCAACCGAAAGCCAATGGCTATCAGATCATTCCATTTTTAGATAATACTTTAATGCTCCCGATACATTTGTTTCCGAAAGCCGCAAAGAGCAGTTTTCTATAACTCAAAATGTATCAATTATGCAAAAACTTAAAATCAAATTATTGACAGTTTATTTGCTTGTAGGAAGTTTTACCTCAGTATTTCCCCAAGGCAACGGTACTGCCGGAATCAATGAAGCCACCCAGATGGTCACCTCTTATTTCGAACCAGCCACCCAACTCATCTATGCCATCGGAGCCGTCGTCGGATTGATAGGGGGCGTAAAGGTCTACAACAAATTCAGCAGTGGTGACCCTGACACCAGCAAGACCGCAGCCAGCTGGTTCGGTGCCTGTATTTTCCTAATTGTTGCCGCTACCATTCTGCGTTCATTTTTCCTTTAAAAACCAATGTTATGAATACGTATCATATTAACAAAGGAATCGGAAGGACGGTCGAGTTCAAGGGACTGAAAGCGCAGTACCTCTTCATCTTTGCAGGAGGATTGCTCGGGCTTTTAATTCTGGTCATGATTATGTACATGGCCGGAGTCAATACCTACATCTGTTTATCTATTGGAGGACTGACCAGCAGTGTATTGATCTGGCAGACCTTCTCATTAAACAGAAAATACGGGGAACACGGATTGATGAAATTGGGTGCTAAGAAAAAGCATCCTAAATACATCATCAGCCGAAAGTGCATTTTCAGATACATTAAGATCAATTCTAAAAAAGCTGAAGCATGAGAAATACATCGAAAGCAGCAACCCTGGAAAGTAGATTTCCTTTGCTTGCAGTAGAAGAAAACTGTATTATTTCAAAAGATGCTGATGTTACGGTTTGTTTCAGAGTCAACTTACCCGAGCTCTTTACCGTTGCTTCAGCAGAATATGAAGCCATTCATTCCGCGTGGTTCAAGGCCATCAAAACATTACCTGATTACAGCATCGTTCATAAGCAGGATTGGTTTATCAAAGAAAATTATACTCCTGACTTATCACAAGAGGATCAGAGTTTTCTGTCCAAATCATTTGAAAGGCATTTCAATGAAAGACCTTTTCTAAATCATTACTGCTATCTCTTCATCACCAAAACCAGTAAAGAACGAATGAGAATGCAGAGCAATTTCTCCTCTTTATGCAAAGGAAAACTCATTCCCAAAGAAATCAGGGATAAAGAATTGATCAGCAGATTTATGGAAGCAGTCGATCAGTTCGAAAGAATTATGAATGACAGCGGTTATGTGAGACTGGAAAGAATGACGGAAGATGAAATCACCGGAACCAAAGATCAGTCAGGACTATTGGAACAGTACCTTACTTTATCCAGAGAACTCAATCCATCTCTTCAGGACATCAACTTAGGCGCAGAAGAAATGAGAATCGGCAATAATCGGATCAGCATGCACACACTATCTGATACTGATGATCTTCCCGGAACGGTATCTTCTCACAGCCGCTATGAAAAACTGAGCACAGACCGCAGCGACTGTCTTTTGTCATTTGCCTCTCCGGTTGGACTTTTGCTCAACTGCAATCATATTTACAACCAATATCTTTTTATTGACAACAGTGAAGATAATCTCAGCAAATTTGAAAAGTCTGCAAGGAACATGCACTCATTGGCTCGATACAGCCGGGCGAATCAGATCAACAAGGAATGGATTGAAAAATACCTCAATGAAGCGCATTCATTTGGACTTCAATCCATCCGAGCCCATTTCAATGTGATGTCTTGGTCAGATCAGCTAGCTGAACTCAAACAGCTGAAAAATGATACTGGAAGTGCTCTGGCACTGATGGAATGCAAACCACGTCATAATACAACAGATGTTGCCACATTGTATTGGTCCGGAATACCTGGAAACGCAGGAGATTTTCCAAGCGAAGAAAGTTTTTACTCCTTCACTGAGCCCGCGCTGTGCTTCTTTACCGAAGAGACCAACTATCAAAATTCACCCTCACCATTCGGGATCAAGATGGCTGACCGCTTGACCGGCAAACCTATTCATCTGGATATATCTGATCTGCCGATGAAGCAGGGCATTATCACCAACCGTAACAAGTTTATTCTCGGACCTTCTGGAAGCGGTAAATCTTTTTTCACCAACCATATGGTCAGACAGTATTATGAGCAGGGAGCCCACGTTTTATTAGTAGACACCGGAAACTCCTATCAGGGATTATGTGAACTCATTAAAGGAAAGACCAAAGGGGAGGACGGGGTGTACTTTACTTATACTGAAGACAATCCGATTGCGTTCAATCCATTCTATACCGATGACGGAATCTTTGATATTGAGAAAAGAGAAAGCATCAAAACGTTGATTCTTACTCTTTGGAAAAGAGATGACGAACCGCCCACAAGGTCAGAGGAGGTTGCCTTATCCAATGCCGTCAGCGGATATATCGAAAAGATTAAAAATAACAATGAATATCCTTCATTTAACGGCTTTTACGAATTTGTAAAGGATGATTATCGATCTATCCTTGAAAAAAAGAAAGTCAGAGAAAAGGATTTTGACATTGCGAACTTTCTAAATGTTTTAGAACCTTATTACAAAGGCGGAGAATACGATTATCTGCTCAACTCACACAAGCAGCTGGATCTATTATCCAAAAGGTTTATTGTGTTTGAGATCGATGCGATCAAAGACCATAAAATTCTATTTCCGATTGTGACCATCATTATTATGGAAGTCTTCATCAACAAAATGCGTAGACTCAAAGGCATCAGAAAATTAATTTTGATTGAGGAAGCGTGGAAAGCGATTGCTAAAGAAGGGATGGCAGAATACATCAAATATCTTTTCAAGACGGTGAGAAAGTTCTATGGGGAAGCCATTGTCGTCACGCAGGAAGTCGATGACATCATTCAGTCACCGATTGTTAAGGAAAGCATTATTAACAATTCCGACTGCAAGATCTTACTTGATCAACGAAAGTATATGAACAAGTTCGATGATATTCAGGCGATGCTCGGACTCACTGATAAGGAAAAAGCCCAGGTACTTTCAATTAATATGAACAATGATCCGAATAGACTTTATAAAGAAGTCTGGATCGGATTAGGCGGAACCCATTCCGCAGTCTATGCTACTGAAGTATCCACCGAAGAATATCTCGCATACACCACTGAGGAAACTGAGAAATTGGAAGTCATGAATCTGGCTTCGGAACTGGATGGCAATGTTGAACACGCCATCAAGAGGATCTCCTTAAAGAGAATCAAATCGAACAAAGAAAATTAATCAATCAATTAAATTAAAAGCAATGAAAAATTTAATCATTAAAACCCTAATGGTAGCAGTTCTTGCTACAACAACCTCATTAAAAGCACAATTCGTAGTGACCGATCCTGCCAATCTCGCTTCAGGAATTCTGAACTCCGCCAATGAGATTGTACAAACTTCCAACACCGTTTCCAATGTCGTTAAAAACTTCAATGAAGTCAAAAAAGTCTATGAACAGGGAAAGGAATATTATGATAAACTGAAAGCCGTCAATAATCTGGTCAAAGATGCAAGAAAAGTTCAGCAGACCGTACTGATGGTTGGCGATGTTTCGGAAATGTATGTCAATAATTTCGGAAAGATGCTGAACGATCCCAATTTCAATGCTCAGGAACTGACCGCTATTGCCAATGGCTACTCTCAACTCCTGAATGAGAGCACCGAGCTGCTGAAGGATCTTAAACAGATTGTCAATACGAGCAGCCTTTCCCTGAATGACAAAGAAAGAATGGACATTATTGACCGTGTTTACAAAGACGTAAAAGACTATCACAATCTGGTTCGCTATTATACGAACAAGAATATTTCTGTCAGCTATTTACGAGCTAAAAAACAGAACAATACCCAGAGAGTATTGAATTTGTACGGAACTGCCAATCAAAAATACTGGTAAGATGGAACCCGATAACTTACACGAATTACTTCGCTCTGTTTACGATGAGATGATGCCGTTATGTGCAGACATGGCTGCTGTTGCAAAAGGGGTTGCAGGATTAGGAGCCCTGTTTTATGTTGCCATCAAAGTATGGCAGGCATTAAGCCGTGCAGAACCTATTGATCTGTTTCCGATGTTAAGACCCTTTGCGATTGGAATCTGCATCATGTTTTTTTCAACGCTTGTGCTCGGAAGCATTAACGGCGTATTAAGTCCCATCGTTCAGGGAAGCCATTCCATGTTGGAAGATCAGGTGTTGGATCTCAACGAACTCCAGCAAAAGAAAGACTTATTGGAAAGAGAGGCCATGCTTCGAAATCCTGAAATGGCCTATCTGATCTCCGATGAAGAATTTGACAAAAAACTGGAAGCACTCGGCTGGTCACCTTCAGATCTGGTCACCATGTCCGGAATGTACATCGAAAGAGAAATGTTCTCCATCAAAAAAGACATCAGAGACGGTTTCCGGGAATTTCTCGAGATCTTGTTTCAGTCCGCTACACTGGTGATTGATGTCATAAGAACATTTTTCCTTATTGTTCTATCAATACTTGGTCCCATCGCATTTGCCATATCGGTATGGGATGGATTTCAGAGTACTCTCACCCAATGGCTTACCCGATACATCAGTGTGTATTTATGGCTTCCGGTTGCCGACATGTTCAGTGCAATCCTTGCCAAGATTCAGTCCTTGATCATCGAAAAAGATATTGAGATGCTGGCTGACCCCAACTTCATTCCCGATACCTCCAACACCGTGTACATTATCTATATGATCATCGGCATCATCGGATATTTTACCATTCCTACGGTAACAGGCTGGATCATACAGGCAGGAGGAGCCGGAAACTTCACGAGAAACGTTAATCAGACTGCGCAGAAATCAGGAAACATTGCCGGAGCGGCTGCAGGGTCAGCGACAGGAAATATTTCAGGAAGATTATTAAAATAAAATCGTACAACAATGGAATTTAAAACTTTAAGAAATATAGAAAACAGTTTCAAGCAGATCCGGTTATTCACCTTTGTTTTTGCCTTGTTATGCTTTGGGATAGTGGGACTGGTCATCTTCAAATCTTATCAATTTGCAGAAGACCAGCGACAGAAGATTTACGTTTTGGACAACGGAAAATCTTTGATGGTGGCGCTTTCTCAGGACATGTCGATCAACCGTCCTGTAGAGGCAAGAGAACATGTGAGGCGTTTTCATGAGCTTTTCTTCACGATTGCTCCTGATAAAAATGCGATTGAGAGCAATGTCAAAAGAGCATTCAATCTGGCTGATCAGTCTGCCTTCAATTACTACAAAGACCTTTCTGAAAAAGGATATTACAACAGAATAATCTCAGGAAATATTCAGCAGAGAATTGAAGTCGACAGTGTTGTTGCCAACTTCAATAACTATCCATATCAAGTACAAACTTTTGCCCGTCAATTTATTATCAGATCCAGTAATCTGACCATAAGAAGTTTGATCACGAACTGTTCCTTAGTAAACTCAGTCAGATCAGACAGCAATCCTCAGGGATTTACCATTGAAAAATTCAACGTAGTCGAGAACAAAGATGTTGAAACAGTTGACCGTTAAAATCAGCACCTATGAAAAAGTTTAGACAAACCATCGATCAACAGGTTCTGAATGCAGAGCAGAAGTGGAAAGCCTTGCCAGAAGCACGTCAACGAATACTGACCGAAATCTTTTTTGCAGTGTACACCTTGCTCACTATTGCTGCATTTGTACAGATCTGGTGGAGTGCGGCTCACAATGAACCAATTCCAATCGGTGGTCACATCAGCAACATTCCGGCAGGAGTCAACATCAATCAAAAAGCAACAAAATGAAAGATCAGAATACAACCCAAGTGAGGGTTACTGAAGGAAGTTCCGGATTGTCATCGAACAATGAACTTCATGAAAGCAGAAAAGAACAGCTTGAAAAACTGAAGAAACCATTGATTTATTTTCTCATGGCAGTCGTCTGTGCAGGATGCCTATATCTTATTTTTAAACCAAAAGAAAAAACCATTCTTGAAGATGTGGGTTTTAATTCGGCAATTCCCCAGGCAGCAGAAGACAAATTACAGTCGGATAAGCAGAAAGCCTACGAACAGCAATTGCTGGAGCAGAAAAATGAAGAGAAGAAAAATGCTCTTACGACGCTGTCAGATTACTGGAAAGACCCGATGAATGTACAAAACGGAGGTTCTAAAAGTTTAACCGGGCAATCTTTAGGAACTGCTGGTACAATGCAGTCAGGTGACCAAAATGCAGTCAACAGCTACCGAAATGCACAGCAGACATTGGGATCTTTTTACAGCAGAGATGACCAGGAAGTTAGTCAACTGAAGAGGGAGATTA
Organism: Chryseobacterium sp. CY350; assembly: GCF_027945075.1. Taxonomy (NCBI): domain Bacteria; kingdom Pseudomonadati; phylum Bacteroidota; class Flavobacteriia; order Flavobacteriales; family Weeksellaceae; genus Chryseobacterium; species Chryseobacterium wangxinyae. The sequence continues at coordinate 1,477,005 of NZ_CP116034.1, read as the reverse complement.
ACAGACTGAAAAATGAATCATCGCAAAAAGATACAGCACCTGCTGGAACAAGCATTAATGATCAGCTTGAACTGATGGAAAAGTCCTATCAGATGGCTGCCAAGTATCTTCCGACGAATGCAAGCTCAGAGAATTCAGAAGAAAAAAAAGTTTTTGAAAAGCAGGATGAAGATAAAAAACTTCAAGTGACTACTGCCTTACCAGCAAGAAAAAGCATCGTATCCAGTCTGTATCGTGAAGTCAGTGACAGTGCTTTTCTAGCAAGCTTTCATCAAAACAGTTTTAATGACCTGCAAAGCAGTAAGGAAAAAAATAATCTTCCCAATCCAAACAGCATAGGGGCGGTGATCCATGAAACAAAAACCATTACCGCCGAAAGTATGGTCATCTTAAGGCTCTCACAGCCGATGCTTTTAGCAAAGACTTACATACCGGCAGGCACTATACTCAAAGCAACTGCAAAATTTCAGGGGGGAAGGTTATTGTTGAAAATTTCAACTATTGAATACAACGGCAATATTCAGCAGGTTGAAATCAATGTGCATGATAACGACGGTCAATTAGGACTCAATATTCCTTATTCTCCGGAACAAAATGCAGCCACTGATATTTTAGCGAATATGGGACAAAATTCGGGAACCAATATTATGATGACCCAATCAGCAGGACAGCAGATTGCGGCAGACTTGACAAAAGGAATTGTTCAGGGTGTATCAGGATATTTCCAGAAAAAGATCAGGCTTCCTAAAGTTACTGTAAAAGCAGGACATCATGTTTTTCTGGTCTCAAAAAAATAATATAACAACAAATAAAAACAATGAATAATATAATTAAACAATGGGTGACCTTTATCCTTATAGCGTTTTCAATAAGTCCAATCTTATCTCAGGAAATGCCTCAATTTGCTTCTTTGAGTGAAGCCAGATTAGAGCCGTATAAAATGGAAGTCACCTACAATAAAACAACCCATTTGTTATTCCCATCACCGATCCGCTATGTTGATTTGGGAAGCGAAAATCTTATTGCCAACAAAGCAGAGGATGTAGGAAATGTTCTACGGATTAAAGCAGGAGTAAAAGATTTTGAAGAAGAGACCAATTTCTCAGTTATTACGCAGGACGGTAAATTTTACAGCTTTGATGTATTTTACAGTTCGTATCCTGAGACTTTAAATTATGATCTTCTTAAACTGCAAAGACAGCATGAAAAAGAACATTCTACAGAAGTTTTATTGGAAGATCTTAAAGGAGAATCAGCTTCATTAACAGAGCTGTTGATGAAAACATTGTACGGAAATCCCAAAAGAACGATCAAGCATATCGGAAATAAAAGTTTCGGAATGCATTTTCTGTTGGAATCCTTAAATGTACATGATGGAAAATTTTATTTTGTACTTAAATTCAGAAATAAAAGCAATCTTCCATACAATATCGATTTTGTCAGTTTCAAGATCGTCGATAAGAAAAATCTAAAGCGGACAATTGTACAGGATAAAGTGCTGACTCCAATTCGTGAATATATGATTACCAAAACAATTAATCATCAATCCGATGAAAAGGTGGTTTTTCTTCTGGATCAATTCACTTTACTGGAAGATCAGGTATTGGAAATTGAAGTTTTTGAAAAAGAGGGTGGAAGACATCAGAAAATTCAGGTAGAAAATGCTGACTTGATCCATGCAACGTTTGTGAAGGACATGCATTTAAAACTAAACTAGGATGAAAAGGTTTATAATGATCATGGTACTACTTTTAATAGGTAATACCATAAGCGCACAAAGAATGCTTCCAAAACAAAAGGGTATTGAAATCAGTAGTGGAAAGCTACTTTCTGAAAATTCAGATAACTTTTTTCTCAATGCCGGTCTTGTCGTTCATTCCAAAAAAGGAAATTATATGCTCTATGTATTAGAATATTCCAAAGAAACAGTCCCCTACAGAACTAATGATATCGCCATTGAAACTTACTTTGCCGAGGCAGGTTATATCTTTAATATGATTGCAAATAATAAGAAAAGTTTAATGTTTAATGTAACATTATCTGCTGTTGCAGGCTATGAAAGTTTAAATAGGGGAGAGCGCCTTCTTAATGATGGATCATTACTCATTAATGAATCTTCATTTGTGTATGGAGCAGAGGGAAGATTAAGTGTTGAATATTATCTTTCAGATCGTTTTTCAGTGATAGCTTCTTCCAGAACGAAATTGCTTTGGAATACTTCTCGGGATCCCTTGAGGGCATCAACAGGAATCGGGCTAAGAGTTAATTTATAAAACAATGAATATGAAAAATTATATTAATAAAGTGAAACGAATTTTACAGATTTTGTATGTCATCCCGATTCTTCTTTTAACAGAAACAATATTATCATCGTGCACTGATGAAGAACTTGAAATCAAGCAGAACTTCCCATTTGAAGTCTCTGTTATGCCAGTATCAAAAAATATTTCTAATGGTGAAACGGTAGAAATCAGACTAAAGATTCTATCAGGTGGAAATTTTAAGGGAACTCAGTATTATATTAGATATTTTCAGTTTGACGGAACAGGAATTTTAAAATACTATAATGATATTCCTTACTCCCAAAATGATTCTTATGCATTACAGGCTAAAGAGTTTCGCCTATATTACACGTCAACATCAACAGTGTCGCAAAGTTTTAAAATTTGGATTTCGGATAGCTTTGGAAATGAGAAAGAAATTGAATTTCAATTCAATAGCAAAGATTAATTCATCACGCGGCTTATCTAAGAATAAGCCGTTTTTTATGCTACTTTTTACATCTTCAAGCAAGAGCTATTAAAAATACTGCACATGTAATATCATTGAAAGAATATAAGATCTTTGGATAATGATTACTATAATCCATACATCAGTCTTAATATTTCAGCACAAGCAAATTAATCGTATTGAACCGAGGACAAACTGCGAAACTTGTTTTTGAATATTTTAGATACGTTTGTAAACTATTTCTTCAAAAATAAAAATAATAGGCTTAGATTTTAAAATCTAAGCCTATTATATTTGATTAGCTAAACAGATAAAACGTGAAATATTGTAAATTTATTTCTGTTCCTTGATTTTAATACCAAGTCCATACTTTAGCGCCCATTTTGTTTCCTCTTCTTCATCATGATAAATTACTGGATACGTCTCAAAAACAGCAAGCTCTTTAGGGATTTTGGCATAAACATCATTACCGTAATTATTTACTAGGTAGATAAAATAATAAACTTTGATGGAATTTGCTTGGTCGTAAGTTTTTCGATCTACAGTTGGCTTTTGCAAAATATAGTTGACTACTTTATTGTCCTTTAAAAACAGTAACATTGCTGCCCTTTCATCACCAGAACTGAAACTGTATTCAAATGGAATTGTTATTCCCAAATCCTTTTCTATATTTTTTTTATTCCCTATTGTAGAATGGACAATTAGAGTATCCCACTCAAAACAATTAATGCTATCTCTCATGCTAATTATTTCTCCAATCTTATTCTCCTGATCTATCTTTGGTGATAACTTTTTATCTAAAGAATTTAAACAGTCTTGATTATTTTGCCCATTACAAGAAGTAATAGTAAGTAAAAATAATATGAGTAAATGCTCTATTTTCAATATACACATTTTTAAAGGGTTGGTTATTATTACGAGAGAATCTTAGAAAAAATTTTGACAACTGTTTACAAGCAATCATAAACTAATACTATTTTTATCGGCTCAAGTGCGCAGATTGTATTTCGTCTCATCATTTAATAGTTTTTACTGATTCTAAAATTTTTTGAATTTGCTTTATTTGCTCTAGCGATAGCTCTTTTTTAGGAATCAAAATCGCAGATAAATTGTTTTGATAGATTAGAAACCAATTTTTCTTTTCAACAACTTTATAGATTTTCGTCCAGAGAATTTCCATATAGAAAGATTCACCTCTGATTTTTATCTTATCTTCGGCTAAATCCATATCCAGCGTTTCCCTTAAATGATTGCTCGAGTAATAGTTTCTTAGAATTGTAGTAAATATCACGGTTGGATGAATTACAGCAATTAAAAGTAAAGTGATATATTGATAAATTATAGGTTCTGGAAGATTTAAAATATTTAAGTGGTAAAGCGCAATCCATAGCACGAGTAATAACGCAAAACAGATAAGAAATATCATTATTGGCTTTGAATATGTTAAGCTAAATAATATTTTTAAATATTGTCGGATGGTCACTTTTGCTTTTAACTTCATTCTATCCTTTTTTTGAGACTTTTGTACTTGCTGCTAATTTAACATACTGTCGATTTAAATAGTGCAGTAAGTATTTAAGTTTACAGCAGGAGTATGGTTTTTCGCTAATTTACAAAATCAATTTAAGTATTTTCCAATTTTCATTTAATAATATTATGATTCGAAACATAGCATTGGTCTAATTATTGCGACTATATAAAATACTTATTGTTAACGATTTAACATCTTGTCTCCAATCAAATAAAGGAGCAATGGCAATCTTATAAATGAAGTCGTCTCGTACATAATAATGAAAGAGACAATACACCTGATCTTTATGACTCGCTTTATATTTTCTCTTTAGAGTGTTACCATCAGCATTTGGCAACGTACAGCACACTGCGAACTGCGTATTAATGTGATGACACCTATCTGTAGATTTATACAGCAATTCCAGCTACACCAACCATAAAAAATTATATTATGTCTATTACAGAAGAACTTCTGCACTCCATGGGAGCGACAGAAGAAGATTATAAGCCCGGAGATTATATTTTCCGTGAAAGCGGCAGCCCGCAGTTCTACTATCAGGTAGTGACAGGCGATGTGAAATTGAACAATTACAATAGGGACGGTAAAGAATTCATTCAAAATATCGTGACGTGTGAAGATGCATTTGGCGAAGCAATGCTTTTTACAGAAAAACCATATCCTATGAATGCTATTGCTTTGACTTCATGTACCATCATCAAGATTTGCAAGACAACTCTGCTTTCTTATTTGGCTTTACACCCAGACATTTACATGGAAGTCTGTAAATCTCTTTCGGAGAGACTTTACAAAAAGTATATTTTAATACAAAAAATTTCGATTCATAACGCAGCAGAAAGATTAAAAGAGGTCATAGAAATGATGAAAAAAGAAAAGGAAAATCAAGAACGTTATACATTCGAAGTTCCACTCACAAGACAGCAATTGGCATCACTTACCGGTCTGTGTCTTGAAACCACCATCAGAACAATTAAAAGAATGGAGCATGATAAGATGCTTCTCATTAAAAACCGTAAAATAATGTACTAATTAACCTTTTTTATGGTAAATTATATAATGATATCAATTTTTAGAGATTGATGCGATCACAAGTATTAAAATAATTACACTGCATAGTTGCAATTATTTTTAGCTTGATTTTAGTACAAAACTTAACTAAAACTTACAGTTACTGGCTGTAAAAACAATTAATGGAATTACAGTAGCAAAATTTAAGTCCTTATTCTTTTTCAAATATGTATTTAAATTAAATATAAACAGTCACTGTTCTAATAATAGATAAGGCATGGAGACCTTAAGATATTTTGGAAAAGATTTCAATAATCTATTATTATTATTATTATTATTATTATTATTATTGTTTTCACATGCTTAGTGGTGATTTATAGATCTCTTTTTTACATTTATATTAATGCTTTTAGTTCAGTTTTTTTTCAGAATCATATTTATTCTGAACTTGATTTAATTCCTTTACAGATATACCTAAAAAAGAAGCGATGTAATATTGAGGAACTCTTAATAAAATTCGGGGATTGTCTTTTTGTAATTTCAAATATTTCTTTTCAGGATCATGTTCAATTCTGTATGTGGCTATATCATGAAAATGGATCATCGTCTGCACAGTGAATTCATCAATTTGCTTCTGTAGTATATCGGAAGATGTAATAATTTGGTGAAAATTATTTTTAGAGATTGAATAGACAGTAGAGGGTTCAATAGTTTCTACACTTAATAAGCTCGGTCTGCCATTAAGAAAACTTTCCACAGAAAAAAAGAATTCATCTTCAAAAAAAAATTGATAGGTGATATCTGGTGCATCATCATTTGTATAACTTCTCAAGGCACCTTTTATAATTATAAATGCTTGCTCAGAAAACTGCCCTTCTGATAATAATTTTGTATAAGCGGGAATTTCTAATCTTTCAAATAAATGACTGTATTTTTCCCATTCAGTAGTAATCTTAATGTTCATTGCTGCAAAGATTTATTTATCATGAAACAATTTAAGTTTTCTAATGAAAACCATATAACATCATTTGTTGATCAATAAGTATTTAATAGTTATTGATCTCAATATAAAACAGTACGTATTTTTATATACGTTTTAATTTGTCAACTGGTTTTTAACAAATGTAAAAAAAAATCATCTTCCAGAAGTTCACTGACCTATGGCTTTAGATGAATTTTCTTTTGAGAAGTTAATTTAGCTTTGATTTGTTTTGGGACATTATACAGTAAAAATTTATAAAAATAACTTTATTATATATTGTAACTGACATATGATTAGTAATTCAATAAATGTTGAAAAAATTAGAATAAATTATTCATCAATCACATAAATTTAAAATGGTAGTGATTAAGTACCTTGAATTTTTAATTGCCGAGGACTTTAACGCATCAAGCAATATGATTGATGAAATAACATTTACAAAAAATATCGTTTCAAGTAAGATGATTGTTATTCTGAATTTATCGGAACAGAACGAGAATCTTAGTGTGAAAGAATATCTGAAAATTATAATTTCTAATATCAATCTTCGTTTAATAACCATAACAGATATGCATCGAACGTTAGGCATCGTCTAAGCAATACTTTAAGTCTAACTTCATTGCAGGTATCGAAAAGATTTTCGGTTGCTACATTAATTATACAAATTATCGTTTTTTGAGATAAGTTACCAATTTATAACGGTTTGGCTATTGCCAAAGGTAAGGACTAGAATTTTCTACAGTTTGCTTTGATTTTCCGCATAAAAAACTTCATAGTAATCTGTGAAGTTTTTATGAAAAATTTTTATTATTGACTTTATTATTATTCAGTTTGCATTTCTTTTTTCTAATAATGGCAAAACAATTCTTCTCACCATCGGTTTATCATCTTTCCAATCAGGATCATCTTTAGAGTCTTTCCAATTTGTTACCATTTGTACTTCTCCTTTTCGGTTTAAGAGGATAAATTTTGACATATCGTCAATATTTTCAAATTGTGCAGGAGTAATTTTTTTAAGAAAATCTTTATACTTTTTTGATTTCTGTCTACTTTCTATGTCTTTAATAACAAGAATTTTTGCATCAGGATAGGCCTCTAAAACCATGTCTCTTGATCGCTTTGTAAAATCATTGTTTTCCTGATCAATCAACAAAACATAAAGATCAACATTATAAAATTTCTGTATGACGAAAAAAGTAGGTATATGATAGATGCAAGGCTTACACCAACTTGCAAAGGTGAAAAACAACGTATTGGGTTGGGGTGAATTTTCAGCTAAACACCTCACATCATCAACCGTTACTGAGTAAATTTTTTCGTAATGCGACTTTGGTAATTTGCATTTTTCAATAGGTGTTTGTGAGAAAACTAATGAAAATCCAAATAGAAAAAAGGGAATTGTTTTTAACATTTAATATAATCGTTTTTTAAGATTTTTTCAAGAAAAGCAAGATTATGAAATCTCAAGCATATTTTTTAAAATAAAAAAACCGTCATCCAACCTTAATAAGGTAGATGACGGTTTGCTGTTTCTAAGCTACACCTAAAACGAACTCAAGTTAATTACTTAACGACGGTTGCTTCAAGCTCCACGGTCAAGGTTGCAAAAAGACCTTTTACTTCAAGTAATGTCGTTGCCTGCTGTATACCGTGCTTCATCAAAAACGGTACATAAATGTCCATACAGGTATTAAAAAAATCATTAGTGTTAGTTGTAAAAACATTTAATCTAACAATATTCTTACACTCATAACCTGATTCACTGATAAGTTGCTCCAAATTAGCAATTGTCTGTACTAACTGACTTCTCATATCTTCAGAACTAGGAATACCATCCAAATTGATTGCTACTTGTCCCGAACAATATAAAGTTCCTTCTGATTGCTTAACTTCTACCGCTTGTACTGAATTTGTGTTTTTACCCCAAGCCCACGGGTCAAATGATGTTTTTTGCATTTTATTATTTTTATTTATGAGCAACAAAGGTAAAATGCAGCTGTGACAGCCCTATGTCAGAGGTGAAAAAAGCTAATAAAATTTATCAAAATATTCCTGCAAAGTCATCCTGTGTGGCTCAAATTTCTCTGTCATAACTAGAGTTTTTGATATTCTGTCTAACCTAAAATATCTAAATTCTTTTCTTAAGCGACACCATGCAATCAGGAGCCAGTTTTCGGTGGTATTGATTAAGGCAAATGGCTCTACTATACGATTTGATGCTAAATTCTCTTTGTTCATATAGTCAATACTGATTAACAAAAAATTAGTTAATGCATACTGTAATTCAGAAATATTACTGCTATTTCGCTCTCTGTTGACATTTTGATCAAATCGCGTTCGCTCCCCTAATAGATTAACTTTATCTTTCCCAGACTCTCTCAAGATTGCTTTGATTTTGTCGATTGCATCACAATAGTCTTTGACAAAAGATTGATCTTTGTTTTTTAACACTAATTGTTCAGCAAGAATAAGTGCATTCGCTTGGTTTTCTGTGAACATTAGTGGAGGAATTCTATAGCCTTCCATCATATAATAACCTTTGCCCTCTTCCGTCAATACAGGAACTCCAGCCTGCTCCAAAGCTCTGATATCACGGTATATTGTTCTTATGCTTACGCCAAACCTCTCAGCAAGATTTGTGGCTGTTAAAAGTCTTGTTGTCTGAAGCTGCGTAATAATTGCTGCAAGCCTTGAAAGACGCTTAGTATCATTATCATTCATTGTATGATTCTATATTAAAATGATTAATTTTAATAATCGTTTTTTGAGATTACTTATTTCTATTAACTCTTTCGGCTATTTCATCAAATTTTTCATTTAATAATAACTTGTAAAGTTCTGTGACTTCGTTCCAATCTTTAGCCTGATAGTTGGTTTGTTGTCCATCGAAAATTACATAAAGCGATAAATCTTTATTTACTTCAATAACATTATCATCATTGGTAATAACTGAAACCCAGAATGCTCCATGTTCGTCATCCATCAATTGAATGTCTGATATAGCTTTTACTATATCCTCTTCTTCAATATTGTTTTTTTTATAACCGCTTGCAAATTGAATATAATTTTCTGTCATATTATCGTTTTGTGAGACTAATTTTAAATTTTGTCTAAATTTTCGATATATATTATATTTATGCTGTAACAATATACTTATTCACCAGTCTGAAATTCAATAAGAAATTCTTTTAGAGGAATATTTTTTCTGTTCTGAAATTACTAGTAATAATCATTTCTTATTTTTTTAGATCTTAAAAAATTGTAATGCATGAATGATGAAGTATAATCTCAGTTTATTATATAACCACATTTATATATTTCAAAACTAGTGAGATAAGCTATCTTACTATATATCGTATAAAATGCGCCACATTGCCACCAATTCTTTAAACCGGATCGAATCTATTGGCTAAAAATATTAATTGTTCTTTCGAATTAATTACTGAAGTTCCAAATCAAAAGAAAATTAAAAATCATATCCAACTTTGAAGCTGAGATCAACTACGGCTTCTGAAACTGTATTGCCATTTTTAAACGCTGCACCATATCCCACACCAGCTTTGAATTCATAATTAAAATTCCCTGCAAAATTCCTTCTTAATCCATAGGTAGGAATAATATTTAACTGATTGGTCAGATACAGATTATTTGTATTTGAAATAACGAACCAATCTGGTGTATAGCGAATTTGTAGTCCTACATAATTTGCTGAATTATTATTTGTATTATTCCCCTCTTCAGCACGTTTAGAAATGTTGTAATAATATTTTGGCTGTAGCGTTATAGATGGATAAAACGCAAAACCAGTTTTTGCATATAAATCTCCGCCCCAAATTGCAGGAAAGAGACTTGCTTCGACTCTTAAAGTAGTTTTGTGTATAATTTTTGTTTCGTTATATAAATCCAATCCGAATAAACCGACTTGTGCACCTGCAATATTTTTTTCAACATTTACTTTTTGTGCATTCCCAAAAAAAGGTATAGCAAAAAGAGCTGCTAAATAGATTTGTCTTCTCATAGTTATGTTTGTTTATCTTAAATTTAATAATTTTGATTTCTGGGAAGTCACAGTTTTGTATTTTCCAGCATCAATTTTAATGCTATAAAACTAAGAAATTAATTCATTATTAATTGAAAAATAAAAATAATCCTTTTTTGAGATTCGTACTATTTATTATTAAAATCTGAAGCGCTGCAATGTTGATTATTTTTAGCACACATAGCAGCACTTCATGTATTAGACGAAATTAAACTGGATAATATTTTCTATATTCTACTATATTAAGAAATGATGAAGTACTTTTGTTTTTTTGATATTTTTTTATAAGGAACAAAACCTAATTTTTCTGGTATTTTTTTACTAGCTATATTTTCTTCATCAACTGGATAGAGTATATATTTGAAAGTAAAACTATTTTCTAAAAAGTTAATAAGGTTTATTATAATTTCTTTGCCCAACCCAACACCCTGCATGCTTTTTTTGATCCAGAGGCCAAGTTCTACAGATTCTGAGGATATATTATGGATTCCGCAACAACCTACAAACTGATTATTTGAATCTAAGGCAACCATTACTAGGTCAGTATTTTTTTCCAATCCTTTTTTTGATTCTTGTATGAAAGAAATAATGTCATCTCTATCTCCTGTCGGATTAAGAGGCATATACTTTGTAAGTTCTGAATCGAAATATTCATTGATATCGTCAATATACAATACTTCTATTGGTTTCAATAACAATCGATCTGTTTTTATTCTAATATTTTTGTTCAATTTCATTATCTTAATCTATTAATTAATTGTTTTTCATCTATGATTTGGGTTTAGGAATCAAAGTAGTTGTCGTTTTTGCGGAATTTAAAAGAGAACTAATAATCAGAAAACGCAAAATAATTAACAAAATGATTATCGATCAATGTTTAAATTTTTTCTCATTTTGGATTAAACCCTATTTATAAGCTATCGTTTTTTGAGACTAGCACTTAATCCGTGATTTTTATACTTTTTTTTAAATTTCTTGTTATACAACAGTTACCACTTTTGTCGAATATTTTTTTTTAGAAATCTTTTTTTTACTAGTTTTTTCTTTCCATATATTGTTAAATGTTTCTTAGTCCAAATACAATCTTTATTATTATATTTATACTCATAATTTAAAACAGAAGGTTTAAACAAATATCCTCTAATTGACTCTCCTATTTCTTCTTCTTTTTCCTCTGTTATATTTGAACATTTGTCGTAACTGTATTCAATAATATGTCTATATCTATTTTTAACATCTGTTCCAATTGTCTTTTTTAAAAGTCCATTTTTATCATAGAAATATTGTGTCAAAAACAGCGTTTCAAAACTTCTTTTTTCAGTTAACTGTTTTTTTTCATTGTAGAAATAATTAAATTCTCCATCATTGTAGATATTCTTTGTTGAATCTTTAGCATTCATCTCGTTTTCATTAAAAAATATTGTTTTTATCAGTAAATTATTAGTGAAAATTTTAATATTTTTTATTTTTCCATCTTCTAAAAAAAATTCTGTTTTTGAATTATTTTCAAAATTCGTTTCTATAACTTTCTTATATTTTTTCCAGTTTGAATTTTTTTCAAGTGCCAAATCTTGAGAAAAACATATAGTAGAAATTAAAACTAAGATAATTGTGCTTAATATCTTCATTTACATCCGCAATTTTAGGTGAAATGTCATTCGTATTCACGTATTTCGCAAATCCAAACAATATGCAAAATACGTAATACCAATTATTTGCTAAAATACTTAAAATCTAGTATTTATATAAATGTTTATTTTTCCATGGGAGACCTTCACCATTTATATTAACTTGATCTTTGATAATAGTTCGAGCGGAGTCAAGAACAATTGCAAATCCTTTACTTTTTAAAAAATTAATTAATGTTGTCTTACTAACACCCGAGCCACCTGTGATAATGAATAGCTGCATTTTATCTTTAATCTTTTATTTTTTAATTCCCATTTTCTTTATTTCTTCATCAGAATGATTCTCAAGAATTTTGGCATATCTATAAAATGTTGCCCTGGTCAGACCTAATGGTTTATAAATATCTTCAGGACGTTTACTAACATCTTTATATAAAGAACGTAGTAATAACAGTTTGGATATTGTTTCCGCAGTATAACCTTTTGGTCTTCCGCCTAATCTCCCCCTTGCCCTTGCAGATTGCAATCCAGCATTGGTTCGCTCTCTAATCAACTCTCGTTCATATTCAGCCAAAGAGGCCATTATATTAAGAAATAGTCGACCATTAATAGTAGAAGTATCTACACCATCTACAAGACAGTTTTCCTTAAACTTAAAAGTGATGATTTTTAAAATTTCAAATATATTTTGTGATAGAGTAGAATCATAGAATATTAATTTCGCTAAAATTTATAAAATTTTTAAGCTTATTATTGATAAATTTTATAAATTTACTCTATCTACAAAACGTAATAAAATTACATAAATTTTAAGGGACGAATTCGAGACCTAAAAGACCTTAAGTTACTGAAAACCTTTGTGATAGAGGGTTGGTGGAATTGCTCAAAGTCCCGTCCGGATCGCAGAAGTTTATTCAAATTTCAGAAAAAAACCCTTAAAACAAACGTTTTAAGGGTTTTTTAATTTAAATAATTCATTCAAGATAATATTCAGCAGTCTGGAGATAAGAAGTAGTTGGAACCGCTTTCTATTTTTAATTACCTCTGTATGTAGAATAACCGTAGGCAGAAAGCGTAATAGGAACGTGATAATGATTTCCGTCTTTTATTTGGAAAACAACCTCAATAAAAGGGTAGAAACTTTCTGTATTTGCTTTTTTAAAATATTCTTTGGTAAAATAAGTCAATTTAAAGATCCCGATGTTCGATCTTTCTGCAGGAAGGAAATCTGTTATTCTGCCGTTGATATCGGTGTTTTTTTGATCCACAAAATCCCAGACTTTTTTATTTTCATTATATTTTTCTAATTTGATACCAACTCCGGTAGCTGGTGCTCCTTTGGAAACATCCAGTATATGACTTGAAAGTTGATACTCTTTTTTTTGAGCAAATGCTAGGGTGGATGCTATTGATAAAAGCAACGCGAAAACTATTTTATTCATTTTTTGATATTTAAATTATCTATTTTGTTATTATTCCTATTTCTTCGATAAATGCCGCTCTAGCGATCAGGTCATCATTCTCCGGACTTCCACCACCAGCAACGCCTACGCTACCAATAATATTTCCGTGGTACCATATGGGTACTCCGCCACTTAATAAAAGCAATTCGGGAAGTGTATTTAGGTTTTTTGAGTCAATACTTGCATCTGCATTTCTCAAGAGCAGTAAAGTAGATGTTTTGGTTGATAAAGCTGTGTAGGCTTTTCTTCGGGCAGCTTCTGTATTGTGTGGGCCGACTCCGTCTCCGCGAGCAATCAAAAGTATATTTCCTGAAGAGTCTAATATTGCAATGGAAACTTTTTTGTTTAATGAGGACGCACTTTTCGTTATGCGTTTTGTTAGCTCAAATGCACCTTCTAACGTTAAGCTTTCGATAGGCTTTACATAATTACTGGCTACTATTTGCGCTCTTTTTGTTTCAGTAACAGACTGTCCAAATAATTTTGTTGATGTTATTAATAATAAAATACATATACTTCTCATTCTATATTTGTTTGTACAAAGCTAAGTACTGAAAAATTGTAAAACGTTGTCCTGAGGCAACGTTTTACAATTTCAATTTTAGTCTGCTTAGGGTAGAAGGAGAAATCCCAAGATATGCTGCTACCATTTTATTTGATACATTTAGCAATAAGTGCGGTTGATGTTTAATGATCCATTTTACTTTAGCTAAAGCATCAAATCCTTGGAAACCATAAATCCTTTTCTGTGCCGATATAAAACCGAGTTCCAAAATTTCGGTGTATATTTTCGCAAATTGAGGTATTGTACTCGTTAAATAATAAAAATCTGTACGTGAAATGTACAATAGCTCAGATTTTTCGATTGTTTGCAAAAACTCTTCTGCAGGCTTTTGGTCTATAAAACTTGGTAAAGCTGTCGCAAAATTTCCTTTAAACGCAAAATATCTTATATTCTCGTTACCATTTTCATCAATGGTGAATAACCGGATACAGCCCTTATTAATAAAATAATATTGCCCACAAATCTGATCGTAATCCAGAAGTATTTCGTTTCTCTTCGTCGTTATCAACTTAAAATAAGAGCAAATTTCCTGAAGTTTTTCATCATCAATGTTAGCTCTACTTTTTATAAACTTTTCGAGGATAGAATACATTTGTTTAATTTGTGTAAAAGTTAAACTTTATTACGTAAAATAAGCAGAATATCAAATATAAGTTCTGTATGTCGTAAAGTTGTGATACAATATAATATTCATTGTGATCATTAAATGCTTACAGATCTTTTTTTCTAAAATTTTCTTTTATTGACAAATATATTTTTTTTTTGCAAAGGTCGCATATTGAGGACTCAAAAATCTTCTTTACAAATCTTGTTATAAGGATTTTTGAATATATTAATCAAGTGAGAAGATATGAATGTGAAACACAGTGGTGATTCAAAGAATTGATATGTAAATAATAGTTGTTTTAGTTAAAAAAAATTAATAAGTTTTAATCTATATTTAATTATGTATAGATTTTTAGTGTTCATATTTTGATTATTTTGATTTTTTGTAATTAAGGAATAATTATAAAACCAAGAAATGTGAGTGCTATTTTGCATTTATCATTTTTATTGTTTATTTTGTTTACACAAATGATGATAAATGATTAAAAAAAGCACACTGATCCTTTTTGGTTTTATGTTTATATTCACTGACATAAAATCATCAAGGAAATCACAAGTAAATGATGAAATACAGATCATTCAAAAAAGCTCGGCCAATAATTCAGGAGAATTAGTAGAGCTGTCTAAAGATATTTATCGCGTTTCTAAGAATAAAAATTACAAAAAAGTAATACAGATAAGTGAAAACATAGAGAATCGTGCTATTAAAGAAAAAAATGATACAGCATTAGCAAGTTCCTATAGACTTAAAGCTGCAGCTTATATTGAGCTAAATTTAAATAAAGAAGGACTCGAAACCCTTAATAAAGCCAGCAATGTTGCAGAAAAAATTAGTTCTGATAACGATAGATATTACTCCAAAGCTCTTATATCCCGCGAATTTGCAACGTATTATTCCCAAATCAATGCTTCTGTAGATCTTGTGATGTGTTACCATAATCAATCTTTGGAAAATGCACTGAAAATACAGGATAATAAATCGTTTGTAGAAAAAAAATACGCTTTGCTTGCCATTACTTATCTGAATTTAGGAATGATGAACGTGGCTTCAGGACGTGTCGAGAATGCTTTAGTATATTTAAAACAGGCACTTTCAATCTGTCAGAATCAAAAAAGTTTAAAAGGTGATCTTGAAGTTAGTGTATTGAATGAACTAGCATGGATCTACTATGAACAGGAACAATATATTAAAGCTGCACAATTTGCTGAGGAGGCAGAGAAAAAAGAAAAGCTGATTGATTTGCCATATATCCGACGAGATATTTATGAAGTGTCGTTTAAAGCATATTCGGCATTGAAAAAGGTGGAATCTTCAAAAAAATATACCAATCTTTATATCAAGTTGAATGATAGCCTTGTAAGTTCAGAAAGCAATAATGCAAATCTATACTCTAAAAAAAATCAAAATAATGAAGAGCAAGCCAATCAAAGTTTGATTTCTAAAACTCTGCTGATTATTGTCATCATTTTAGCTATTATAGTGCTTATTTTTGTTTTTAAAAACAGAGATAAAAAAAACATTACAGCAACAGAAAGTGTAGATATTTCAGAGGTCGACGAAGTACCGAAAGATGAAGAGGATACTGATGATTCTCCGACTGGAAATCTGGTTAAGAAAAATATTACTATTCCTGATCATACATCAAAATCATTATTGCTAAAACTCAATAAATTTGAAAAATCGCAGAAGTTTTTAAAAAAAGATCTCAGTCTTACTTCTCTTGCTAAAGATCTTAATACCAATACAAGATATCTTTCTGAAACCATAAAACAATATAAAGATAAAAATTACAATAATTACATCAACAATCTGCGCATTGAGTACATAAAAAATAAACTTATTGAAAACCCGATTTACCGTGAATACAAAATAAGTTATCTTGCAGAAGAATGCGGATTTTCTTCCAGAGAAGTCTTTGCTGCTACATTTAAAAAGGAAACAGGCGTAAACCCATCCTATTTTATTAATAGTTTAGATAAAGATTTTGTTCATAATAAACCTTTAAAATGATTATTCTTATTTTAAGGTTTGCTTACTTTCTATTTGTAGTCATCCATTAGTTTCAGCAAACAAATATTGAATTTTTTATAAAAAAAACGAGTAATCACTTAGGAATACTCGTTTTTACATTAACAATAAAAATTTGGATTATTGAGTAACAAAAGGATTTGACCATTTGCTATCTGTGTAAATATTATTTCCAGATAGTGTTTTAAGGAATGCAACAAGTGCTTTCTTTTCTTTATCTGTAACTCTCAAACTATTGCCTAAGGCTAAACGAATATCCAGATTAGTATTTTGGATATTTTTAGGAACATTGTTGTAGTGATCTACCACGCCTTCCAAAGTAGTAATAAGACCAGAATGCATCATTGGTCCGTTTGGTACGCCGGCGCTGTTTACAAGATCTCTTAATGACGGAGATCTGGTCACATTCAGATCAAGCCCGCTACCATCGATCTTATTAATAATCCCGTTGTTACCGGAGATAGGTAACATGCTAAATTCTGGTGCGCCATGACAACCTGCACATCCAAGTCCGCCAGCTAGACGATCACCTGTAACAAGTAAGCTTAAAATCGGTATGTCCATAAAAAGTTTTTTGCCTAAATTTTCTTCTGCAGTATAATTAGGGAAGGGCGTAAAATCTGAAAATGTAGCAGCTCTACCTTGGTCATATTTAGAATCAAAAGAAACAATACTTCTCACAAATTGAGCTAAAGCGTTCTGCAATTTTTTTTCAGTGATAGCAGAACTGCCATAGGCTTTAGTAAATAGTTCTTGATAATAAGGCACAGCTTGAAGTTTTATAATCAGATCGCTTATCGACTGGTCACCATTTGTACCGCTAAAGCCCATTTCGATATGGTCTTTCACAGGCATTGTGGTCTGAGTCTCCAATGAAGATGCTCTTTTGTCCCAAAAGAATCGGGTTTCAAGAGAATATCTTGCGTTTACTAATCTTGTTGAATGTCTTCCGGTTTGTCCGTTAACACCCTGACTTGCTAAATCGTTATCCCCAAATGCTAACTCTTGTTTGTGACAACTGGAGCATGAGATGGCGTCATTTGAAGAAAGTTTCTTATCGTAGAACAAAACTCTCCCCAATGTAGCTCCTGCATTCGTAATGGGATTTAAAAATGGCGTATTATCCTTATTCGCATAGCTTGGTATAGCCTGGTTTGAATAATTTTGAAGGTTATCAAGATCAATATTATCTCCGAAAGCAGCCATCATCGTGCTTGAGATCCTTGCACTGGATAATGCCGAAACATTAACGTCTGCCTCACTTATTGGCTCATAGATATCGTCATTCTGACAAGATACCATACCCAAAAATATTAAGGGTAGAAAAAATAATTTTTTGTTTTTCATGCGTAATTATTTAAATAATTTTAGTTGTAATAGTATTAAAAGGCTTATTAATAAGCATAATGGACTGTAGAAATGAGTATCTCTTTCAGCAAATGGAGTCTTCTTTATTTTCTTGAAGAACCCGACATATCTGAAATCGCCAATGGCTCTCAAAAAAAAGATGAAGACCATGACCCAAAATATGAATGATGAGAATCTACCGCGAAATGCAATAGAAAGTGAAAAAAGGATAAATAAAGCGCCTATTAAAGCGCATGATAAAGCACTTGGTTGAAAAAGAGCAATTCCTTTTTCTGTAGTAGGTATTGCCAGATTTTTTCCCCATGATCCTCCTATTGCCCAATAAATATGCAGGAGAGCAATAGAAAGAAAAATAGTGATTAAAAAATATCCCGGAACGTTCATTTTACTTTTAAGAATTAATCCAGTTTTGTATGATCTTTTTTCCCGCCGGAGTAAGAAAGCTTTCAGGGTGATATTGCAACCCAGTAATATCATATTTATCATGACGGATAGACATGATGGTATTTTTATCATCACTAGATGTTATGACAAGATCATCAGGTAAATTGTTATTTTCTACCACCCAACTGTGGTATCTTGCAACTTGTATGTTTTCAGGGAGTTCTGTGTATATCTTTTCATTGTTATTCAGTGCTATTATAGAACTTACACCATGATATACATGAGACGTATTAATAAGGTTGGCACCGAAAGCCACCCCAATTGCCTGATGTCCCAAACAAATTCCCAATATTTTTTTTTTATCTTTGAAATTCTCAATCAATGGAATGCATTGTCCTGCATCTTGCGGAATACCGGGACCCGGAGAAAGGATCACAGCATCATACTCTTCAACTAATTCCATCTGAAATGTATCATTTCTAAAGACATCAATTTTATAGTCACAACATTCAGAAACAAGTTGTTTGAGGTTGTAAGTAAATGAGTCATAATTATCTACAAGTAATATTTTTTTCATAATTTATAGGATGGAAATTCCTTTAAAGTGTTTAGTATCAGTGTGATTTTATTGATTACTTCTTCCAGTTCCTTTTGAGGTTCAGAAGATATAACGACTCCGGCTCCTGCACGATAAATCATCATTCCGTTCTCGAACAGCGCGCTTCTTATAAGAATACAGGTATTAATATCATTATTAAAACCGATCCATCCGAGTAATCCACCATAATACGAGCGGTAGCTGCTTTCTATTTCATCAATAAGCTGAATAGCTCTGTATTTTGGGGCGCCACTTAAAGTTCCTGCAGGCAAAAATTCCTTAATTAATCGAATAGGATTGCAGTCTGTATTCATTTTCCCCTGAACCTCACTCACAATATGAATGACATTATTGTAATGCTCAATGGTTTTCAGTTTGCTGATGTATACATTATCTGCATATTTACTCAGATCATTTCTTGCCAGGTCAATAAGCATATTGTGTTCTGCATTTTCTTTAGGATCCGCTAAAAGCTTTTCTTCGAGTAATGCATCTTCATTTTTATTCATCGTTTTTCGGTACGTTCCTGCAATAGGCTTTACGACTCCTACACCGTTGCTAGATCTGAAATGGGTTTCTGGTGACGCTCCTGCGATTTTATAATTTTCCTCATCCAAAAAGAAATAGTATTGCGCACTGTTGTTTTTTAATTTGATGAAAAATGTCCAGGGATCTCCAACATAATTCCTGGAAAATCGTCTGGAAACAACCAACTGAAAAACGTCACCTACCTGACAATGATGTTTTGCCCTGTCAACTTTCTCTAAAAATTCTTCTTCCGTGCAGTCGATTTCTTCATTTTCGGAAATTGAAAATTCTTTTAAATCACTGACTTGACTGTTTTCAAGCCATTTCTTCATATCGCCAATTTCTCGGTTTTCACCCTCATAAAAGTTATTGATGCAAACAACCTTAGAAAGCGTGACATTAAAAACATAGATATACCGATAAAGGGAAAACTTAAAAAGAGGTAATTGGCCGAGATGACTTTCCTCGTCATATTTTTTCAAAAATATATTTTCAACAAGCTGTATAGAACCATAGCTGCTAAAACCCAGCAATCCGTTATAGGGATGAGAATGATCAGGATTATGTTTTTTCTGCCATTCACCAACTTTAGTCCAAAAAACTTCTCCGCTTACGTTATATGTTACCACATCATTTCCTGATGTACATTGAAGTTCATTAACATTATTTGACTGTAAAGAAGCGATAGGTTCTGCCGCAATAAAGATGAGCCTGTGATTTTCACTGTTTACCGCTTCGGAAACTTCAAACCAAATCGAGCTATTGCTTTTTTCTCTCAAATGGACATAAAAATTTTTTATGTCGAAGTTCTCTGAGTATTCAGAATCTATATGTAATGAAGAAATCATGTTTTTTTTATGGATTTAATATTTTAAATCATTTATTATTGTTTTGATCAAAGCAGATGTCTGCGAAGGATACTGAAACATAAAGAAATGACCGCCTTTGACCGGAAAATAACTTGTCGCACTGGATGTATGATGATTCCATCGCAGATAACAATCTTTGTTGTCATAAAGTTCGTCGTCTTCTGCTATGATTACTGCCAAAGGACTTTTAATGATGATCGAAGACCAGTCTGCAATAGGATTCTCTTCTAACAGAGCAACATCTTTTTCCATAATTTCTATCCGTTTCTGTTGCACCCTCTGAAAAAGTGGAGCGTTCTTGCTTCTTTCATATTTTGTGGGGAGAATGTCAACAAGCAATGCGTTTCGTTTTTCTCGGGATAACGGTTGCTTTGTTGATTTAAATAGAGGAGCGCGCATACCTGACACGATTAATCCTCTACAATTATAATCCTCCTGAATTTTAAACGATACAAGTAATGATAAAACCGATCCCATACTGTGTCCCCACAATATAAAAGGTTGATCTGTACTTTGTAATGTGCTCTTGATCTTCGCCGATATATCTTCTATCGTTTCCTCTAATGTTGAGTGGAAGGGTTCTTCACTTCTCATTCCTCTTCCCGGTAATTCTACATAATGCACTTCCAAGTCTTCTGAGTTCAAAACATTGGCTACATTAGACATTGAAGTGGACGACCCACCTGCATAAGGAATACAGAACAATAGTGTTTTATGCTTCATTTAACCGAAAAGTTTACTTTTATCAATAGACATCACTGTTACTTTTCCTTTGGCACAAACAGAACCTTCTACTGATGCTTTTACATTAATGGAACACGCAGAACCTTTTCGCCAGTCTATGCTTACCTCAAGATGTAACATGCTTCCCGGCAATACAGATTTCAGGAAACTGATCTGTGTGCTTCCCAAAACACCTATCACTGGTCTATCGGCTGACGGAATTGGCTTTCCAGCTTCCCATCCAAGATCGTCTAAAGCCAACATCAGAGACGATGCCTGTGCTAATGCTTCAGTAATAAGTACTCCCGGCATGATCGGGAAATCCGGAAAATGACCTGCAAAATAAGGTTCTCCCATAGAAACTGCTTTTACCGCTGTCAGCTCTTTACCAGGAATATATCCCGTTACCTTATCAACGAGAAGAAAGGGATGACGATACTTTAAAATTTGAGTGATCTGATATGCTTCTAATATTGTTTCCATTTATTATGCTTTTTCAATTACGGTTAAAATCACTGTTCCCGTCTTATCTGAGGAAAGTACAAGTATGTTTTCTTTATCAGTTTTGTATACGTTTTTCCCTTCAAATATTGCAATACCGTAAGCAATTCCCAGCATTCCTCCTGCATTATCATTGTCACCGAATAAAGTTTCCGGATAAATAACAGACATATTTAAACCATTCTTTTTCAGCACTTCTTCGAATACTTTTTCATTGATAGTAGAGGTTCCTCCGGAAAAAATTACAGTATCGAAACTATATTGATCCGCCATATTTGAAATATTTTGGAATAAAAATGCTTCTATCGGTAAATCTTCAGTGTGAGTTTCAGAATGTATCTTTTTTATTGTAGCTAAAGGTTTTTTTCCTTCCAGTATCAGCGTTTCTCTACGTTCCAATACCATAGCAATTCCCAGTTCCGGAGATATGTTTCTATGATGACTTTCATTCCCTCTGCGAATAGATTCCTGATAATAATTTCTGATCTCGGTAGAAGCAATCACGCCGTAATCTGTAATTCCTTGCTTTAGGTGGAGAGTAGCGATATCCAAAGCCTGAAGACTACCCGCCATACCTGCACAGACGCTGAAGTTAGGGCCTTTTATTCCCGCCTGAATAGCCATCTGGCTTGCTGCTGCATTAGCAATAGTGCTTGGAGCTTTCATTGGGCTCACACGATCCGGACCTTGATTTTTTGCTGTTAAATCAAATATAAAGCAGTCTTCCAGATTAGAAAGTTCTGTTCCGTCATAAAGACCAATTCTCTCAGGAGTTTCATCAATTTTTGATTTTAAATCTCTATTGTTGATAGCATGAAAGGCTACATTTCCGTAGACTAATGTTGCTTTATTAAGAAATCGCTGTCCTTTTGGTTTTAAAAACTTCTGCGGATCATGATCTTCTATAATTAAATTTTTATTTTCTGATTCATTTTGGCAGAAATAATTATCTATTTCTGTTCCGTACGGGCTGTTAAAACCGATAGCGGAAATTACTATATCTTTATTTGAAGTATTATTTGCTGTCATATTTACTGAATATTACGCTACATATATTTCCGCCAAAAGCGAACGAATTACTAAGGACATGATCTACTTTATTTTCAATCTCAGAAGAAGGCTGGATAAGGAAATGGGTTTTGAAAGCCTCATCAATCTTTACGGTATTACGGTTTTTAGGAACTTTTTGATAATGTAAAGAAAGAGTTGCTGTAACAGCTTCCAATGCACTTGCAGCTCCCATACAATGTCCTAACATAGATTTAATTCCATTTACATACATTGTTTTGATATCTTCACCGAATACATTGCTCATCGCATTGATCTCATGCGCATCATTTGCCTTAGTTCCTGTTCCGTGCGCACTAACATATGTAATGCTGTTTTTATCAACATTACTAGATTTTAATGCATTGTTCATCGAAAGGGTAGCTCCAGATCCGGAAGGTTCCGGTGCTGTAGGATCATAAGCGTCACAAGCCAAACCGTATCCTTTAATTTCGCCGTATATTTTTGCGCCTCTCGCCAGTGCGTGTTCCAGCTCTTCAAGAACTAAAACTGCCGCTCCTTCTCCTACAACCATTCCGTTTCTGTTCTGATCAAATGGTTTGCAGTTGTCTTTGGACATTGCTCCCAATCTGTAAAAAACAGTATAACATGATCTTGTGAAAGGATCTGCTCCTCCGGCAATAATGATCGAAGATCTACCTTCACGGATCATAGAATACGCAGTACCAATCGCGTAATTACCTGCTGCACAGGCAGTTGGTATCACCATATTTGTTCCGCCAAGATTATAAAATTTTGCAATACTTGCACTCAGTTCTATGGGTCTGAAATAGGTAAGGGTTTTAGCTGCTTTAGTAGTTAAATCCTCATGTTCCATTTCCAGACTCCACTTATCTACGATGCGTTCTACAATGTCCTGATTGCCATTTGTAGTGCCTAAGATGATTCCATAATTGTTTTTCTCTGTAAATCTTTTACCAAAACCGGCATCTTTCAGTCCCATATCTACAGCAGCAGCAGCATAAGTCACAGCTTTTCCGTAAGGTTTAAAATGCTTCAGTAATTCCGGATTGTTATAATCTTTCTCAAGATCTACTTCGGCAGCGCGGGTTGCACCTTTATAATTGGATGAATCTAACTTTGTAAGGTCTCCTACACCAGATTCTCCATTCAGGATTTTTTCCCAAAAGATTTCTTTTTCACAAGCTAACGGGCTTACAACGCCCATTCCTGTAATGACGATTCTTTTCATATTTATTATGTTTTTATAACGTTAGTCCTCCATCGATGATAAAGGTCTGTCCGGTGATATAATTACTTTTTTCTGAACATAAAAATGTGACCAGATTGGCAACTTCTTCCGTTTTTCCCATTCTTTTCATAGGGATCATTTGATCAATCTTCTTCTTATCCTGTTCATTCATTTTGTCGACCATTTCGGTATCAATAAATCCGGGTGCAACTGCATTTACTTGCAAATTAAATTTTGCAAATTCCAGCGCAAGAGTTTTAGTTAAAGAAATAACAGCAGCTTTTGTAGCTCCGTAATTGGCTTGTCCCATAGCACCTCTTACTCCTGAAACAGATGAAATATTAATAATTTTTGAATTTTTCTTCCTGATCAACGATTTTACAACTGCTTTTGTGAGGTAATACGTTCCGCTTAGGTTGGTATCCAATACGTCTTTCCACATATCTGTGGTCATACTGAAGAATGGAGCATCCATAGTTATTCCGGCATTGTTAACCAAACCGTACAATGAACCAAGCTGAGATTTTTCAATTTCAGCAATTAACGATTTTGATTGTTCTTCATCTTTTATATCCGCCTTATAAAGAGCAACTTTTCCAGGAAATTTTATCGAAAGTTCCTGCAAAAAAGCATCTGCCGTTTCTTTACCGTGATTATAGGTAAATGATACGGATGCGCCTGATGTAAGCAATTGCAAAACAATAGCTTTACCTATTCCTCTTCCGCCGCCGGTTACTAAAAAATGTTTGTCTGTTAAATCTATTTGCATAATTATTTTAAATCTTATTAAGTATAGAAAGATCCCGGCTGCTGGTCTGTATCTTGGAATTTAGACTATTCATGAAATTTTCTGCACTTCCAAAACTATTTGCCAAGCGGTGACCGTAATTGAGAACTTTATTATTGAGCTCTAACCTCTGTTTTTGATAACCGGATAATGCTTCTTCCAGTGAAATTTCAGCTTCAAAATATTTTGAGAGCCAGATGATCAGTTCACCAACATCCTCAATGGCTAAGTTCATTCCCTGTCCGGTTATTGGATGAATAGAGTGTGCTGCGTTTCCTAAAAGAAGTATTCTTCCATTAAAATATTTTTCAGTATGCATTTTACATAATGGAAATGTAAGAAAATCGTCCATTGAGGTAATCTGATCCACCATATCATCACTTTCGGTAACAAATTCTTTTAGTCGGTTGATTAAAACGTCTCTGTTTCCTGATTCTCTCAAACTTTTACCTTCTTCCATACTAAAACCCAGAACACATCGGGATTCTCTGTTATTAATGGGGTAAAAGTAAGCAAGTCCTCCTTTTTCATCAACATACAATCTGTTGAGCTCTTCAACGCTTGCTGTGACAGGATATTTGTTGAAATACATTACATGATCGTAATAATCAAAATGGGCTTCTATATCGGCATATTCTCTAACGATAGACTTTGTTCCGTCTGCTCCGATAAGAATATTGCAAAATATCTCTTCACCTGAATTTAAAGTGACAAAAACTCCGCTTTCTACTTCTTTTATTTTTGATACAGATTGGTTCACCAATAGTTCTACGTTTTCGATCGCCTGAATTTTATCATAGATCGTTTCCAGCAAAACATTATATGGGCAAACCATAAAATATCCTCTTTCGTTTTCTGCCTTATAATTGATATGATCGACCTGAATACCATTATGAAAAACACGAAGTTCGTCTCTCACTCTGCATTCTTTATTCATAAGCTCCTGCAGCAGACCATGTTTTTCCAGAACATTGATTCCGGAAGGTTTTAAAATATCTGCACCGTTCATATTGATTTTAGCATTTTTTTCTAAAATCAATACTTTTTTACCTTTTGAGCCAAGCAGCCACGCCAGGAAAATACCGGCGATTCCCGCTCCTACGATACATACATCATATTCTTTATATTTCGGATTTTGATTCATACAAATGATTCTGTTTTTAAAAGTGAGATTAATATTTCTATACTTTTTCTGTACACATTTTCAGGAATGAAAGAATGATCTACCACATCATATTTTTTGTAAAGCTCATCTACCAACTCATCTAATGATAAGTAATCTTTACGGGTTGCTATAAATTCAATAACCTCGCTGCATCCTCGCAAACTTTCGACTGATGCCGATAAAGCTTCCGATCCTGTGAGAATACCATTATGTCCTAAAGCAATGGTTTTTATTTGCAGGCTCCCAATTTTGTTAATGCTGTCAATAAATTGCACTACATTATCAAAAGCCAACGGAAACCAATTTTTAGTATTGATGATCTCACCTAAGGCATCAGATACGAAGATTATATCTTTTTCTTCATTGATGATACTCATAGAACAGTTGCTGTGTCCTGGAGTGTACATAATTTTCCACGTTCCCGAATTATTTTTTAAGATTTGTTTGTCATCTACAATCTCAAATCGGATATCTGATAAACTGCCTTCCTGAACAATTTCTTTGTCTGAGATCGAGGAATTAAGTTGCCGTATTTTTTTTACGTACTTTTCATTACTAAAGTTTTTAACTGCATTTTCTGAGGCGTAAATTTTTGTATCTCTCAGATAAGGATACAAGAACTCAACGGCGCCGCAATGATCATAGTGAGAATGTGTAATAAACCAATGCTTTACTAACGAAAGATCAGGAATATGTTCCTTTAATTGACTCAGCAAAGTTTCAGCATCCCGGGTCAATCCGCCTTCTACCAATGAATATTCGTTATCACCTTTTAAGAGATAAACCGGGTTAGAAGTTGTTCCCAAGATGGTTAAAGTATCATCTACCTGTCCTGTTTTATTGATCCACATGGTTATTATGTAATCTAAAATTTATATAAAATACTTCCCCATGTTGCTCCGGAACCGTATCCTATAATCAATCCCAGTTTTCCGGCTCTCTCTTCTTCAGGAGTATCCGACATATATTCGCTTAATGTTACAGGTAATGAACCGGATGCAATATTTCCGTATTTGTGTACATTAATCTGCATTTTTTCTTTTGGAATTTCAAGATTGCTCATTACGGCATCCAAAATTCTCATATTGGGTTGGTGAGGAATAATAACATCAATATCTTCGAGGGTAAGATTGTTCTTTTTTAATATCTGAACAGCAACTTCTGTGAATTTCTCCACAGCGTGGTTGAACATTTCCTTACCATTCATCCTGAAATATGAGCACTTACTATCGTCTCCATTGAATGTTTTGCCAGATGTTCCCGGACTTTCTGTCCATAGTAATTTAAAATAGCTTCCATCTGCATGGATGCTGACATCAAGAATTCCTTTATCTTCATTTTTGGAACTGCTTAAAACCACTGCTCCGGCTCCGTCGCCAAGCAATATCGATAAATTTCTCCCTTCATCAGAATAGTCCATTCTTTTTGATAAAGCCTCTCCACAACACACTAATATATTCTGATGCGTTCCTGTTGCTATAAATTGTCTTGCGATGTCCATTCCGTAGAGAAGTCCACTACATTGCGCTCGGATATCAAATACAGGAATTGTATTTTTCAATGAAAGTAACGGCTGAATAAGACACGCCTGCGAAGGATCATGATAATCCGGGCTTAAAGTGTTTACAATCAGCATATCAATGTCTTCAGGTAAAAGATTTGCTCTCTCAATTGCTTTTTTGCAGGCTTCTACCATCAAGACGCTTGTACTTTCATTTTCAGAAATATGTTTTCTGGTAAGTACGCCGGTACGGGTTTCGATGAATTCTTCCGTTGTATTCATCAATTCCACAATAGTTTTGTTATCTACGGTTTTAAAGGGTAGGGCATGACCAAATCCTGATATGACGGTTCTCATTCGTCGTAATTTTTATTCATTACATTATCAATATCTTCTGCTCCGGCAGATTTTTTTCTGAAATACTCCACGGCATCTTCAACATCTTTTCCAAATCTGTTGTCTCTCCATATTTGCATATTTTCATCATTATAAGGATCGCAGATTCCCATTTCGATAAAATATCTCATCAAAGGAGCCATAATTCTGGCGTTGATCTGTTGACGGTTTTCACTTTCCAATACTGCAGGTATTAGTTTTTTATAATCTCTAAAAGCAGGATTCTGAAAGCCAACCCGAGAATAAACCACGATACTGCAAACCGACATATCGAGCATGCTTCTTAGCATCGGAGCAGTACTTTCCTGTGCTTCTTTCAAAAATTCAGGAACTGCATCCAGAAATTCACGGATCATGTTTTTCCCCCATTCAATATGTCTTGCTTCTTCTTTATGATGCTCTACGGCTACAGCTCTAGACAATGGCGAGATTTCTTTGCTATTGCAATCTTCCATTGCATTATTCTCCGCCAGCCATTCGATAAGAATTGTTAGATAAATTGCCTTAAGCGGAAATTCAGACATTGATGCATTGTGGCTGTATATTTCCTGAAGATTTAATGGGCTAGGAAACGGTGTAATCTGAAAATGCGCCATTGCCTTTTTGAAGACCATTGCATGTACTATCTCTTCCTTACAAAAATGATGGATATATTTTACGACTTCAGGAAATCTTTTAAGAGAACCATGATTCACAATTTTCATATAATATTCTGACACAAGGTTTTCGAATACGATGAAGGTGTACCACCATGACCCTGTTTCATAAACAGATAAAAGTCTTCTTTCTTCTTCTGAGGCAAGATCGTAATAAGGCGTTCCGTAGATCGCAATATTCTCTCTTTTTTTAAGCCATGCATTTTCTAAAGGTTCGTCCCAAGGATGATCAAGAAGAAGGCTCATTTGTTTTTTTTCGGAAGCTTTATTCAGTTTTTCTAGTAAACTTGTAAATTTTGGGCTTAATGTTTTTTTTAGATTGCTCATGTATTCAGTGTGTTTTTCATGTTTAATAATTTCCCCTGTGTATATCCGAAACACATTGCTGTTTCGTAACCGGGACCTCCGGACCACGTGCTCACCAGTTTCACTTTGTCATTAGAAAAATTGCTTAATAGTCCCAGATTGGTTTTCGGAAGCATCTTATATGCGAAAGCCGAACCTTTGGTTGCCAAAGTAAATTTATAATTGGTTTTCGGGGTTGAAGATTCTGTATATATTAATTTGTCTTCTATCTGAGGAAATGTTTTAAGGACTCTCTTAATTAATTTTTCCTGAATTTTTTCTTTTCTTTCGTTGTATTCTGTTTCGGATAAATGGAACCATCGGTCACCATGATCTAAAACAATAAATTGAAGAATATAACCTCCTTCAGGATCTACACGATGATAGTTACTTACACTCAGAGTAAAAAGATCATAGTAGGTGTCATTCTCAAAGTCTTCTTCTGTAAAGTCATCGCCCGTGTCTGAAACTAAAAGATATTCTGGTGAAATGATTCCTAATTCCTCTGGTGCAACTGAAAGCACGGCAAATACACAGAAGTGTCCCCATCCGACTGTAAAGTTGTTAAGAACTTCTTTGAATTCCTGTGCTTTTTCATCCTTTTGCAACATTCTTACCACATCTTCCGGAGGGCAGGTTGCTATGACTCTTTTTGTTTTTATGATATTTTTTCTGGTAGTTACCATCATGTGATTGCCTACGTCTTCCATTTCCAGCACCTCATTTTTCTTCAGAAGAATCCCGCCACGATCAACAAATTCTTTCAATAATAAATCTGAAATGCGTTGTCCCGTTCCTTTCATAAATGCAGGACCGCCGTAGAACATTGCATATAGACAGTGAAGAAAATAAAATGCATTCACTTCATTAGATATCGATCCAGAATATATAGCAATTGGGCTCAGAACCTCAATAATATCCTGTCCTTTAAAAATGGTGTTAAAATAATCTCTCGCAGTAATTTTTGCGAGGCTGCGGCTTTCGCGCAGAATATTTCTGTTAATCGTATATTCGTTCATCAGCTTTCTAAAAAACATATAGTGCTGATATCCGTGAGATTCTATATCAAAAAAAAGTTTTTCAATTCCCACTATTTCATCAGGGAAATGAGCGATGAGAGTCGCTTTAATATCTTCAGGCTCAGAAGGTAGTTTTATAAATTGGTTTTTATAAACTACGGTTCCTATTTCTTCATGCAGTTCAAACTCATCCAGCAATGATTGTAATCCCAGTCTTTTCAGGGAATTCCAAAGGTTTCCTACATTTTCTTTAAGTCCGCTTACTTTATGCTGACTGCAGTCAAAAACAAATTTTCTTTTGTTCCGGTAAAAATTGGTAGCATAGCCGCCTACTTTGTGATGAGCTTCGCTGATGGCAACCGAACTTCCTTCGGTGGCTGCCGAAATCCCGTACATTAGGCCGCACAGTCCGGCTCCAATTACCAATTCATCGACTTCTAAATTTTCAATCATTACGAGATTATTTTGTTGATTTTTCAAAAAAATTTTTCCTTTGCTTTGATAAAGGAGTTTCTTATGAGTGTCTGTTATGAACCAATCATTTTCAGATAAATATTGGTGAAGTCAAAATCTATTAAAAAGCCTTGGGCTCATACATATCTGTAAGAACCCAAAAACTCGGCTTGTAACTCTTAAACTGCTAATTCTTCTTCCAGAACGTCTACAATATCTTTTGGAGTTTTCATTTTAATAAGAATTCCCTCATCTAGACTAAGGTCAAATTCTCTTTCAAGTTCAACCAAAACTTCCAGTCCCATAAGAGAGGTAACACCTATCTCATTTAATAAATCTGTATCAGGTTTAATGATATTAACATCGCATTCTGCGATATCCGCTAAAATAGCATACACTTTGTTGAATAATTCTTGATTTTCCATTATATAAAATTTTTAATAGTTAATATTTTCTGTTTTCCATACCTGTGCTCCGAAGCCCCATCCGATTCCTGCTCCGGCAAGTACAATTTTATTATTAGGTTTTATTTTTTCATCTTTTAATGCAAAATATAGCGTTACAGGGATAGAAGCAGAGCTCAGACAACTATATTTCTCTACGGTAGTTGTGTACTTTTCTTTTTTTATCCCAATGCCCATTGCCCACATTCTGATCAGCATTTTTGATGGCTGGTGAAATACAAAATGATGTATGTCTTCAACGGTGGTATCCGCTTTTTCTAAAGCTTTAAAAGTAACTTCAGGAACATTTTGAGGTACGAATGTCTGCATTTGGGTGGGCGCATCTTCTCCTAATGAAAAATAAGGACGGGTAAATTCTATCCCTGGCTTGCCTACAGTTGTTTTCCACTGTAATGTTGCAATATCGTTGTAGGTGGGGATGCTTTTATAATGAGACGATACCAATTGTCCGTCTTGCTCTGATCTTCCTACAACTACCGATGCCGCGCCGTCTCCGAAAAGTGTAGAAGAAGGTAAAGCGAAGTCTGCAATCTGTGTGAAGGTCTCTGCCGAGCAGATCAGGATATTTTTATACATTCCAGATTTTATGTAATCTGAAGCCATTTGCATAGCGACAAGAAATGATATGCAGGCCTGATTTACCTCAATACACATCGTCGAATTATTACATTGCAGCTCTGTTTTCAGATATTCTGAAATACCAGGGAAAATTCTATTCTCCTCCTTATCAGACCATCCAGTGATGGTACACGTAGTTCCGATAATAAGATCTATATCGTTTGCAGCAAGACCAGCTTTTTCTATCGCTCCCAAAGACGCTTTTTTGGCAAGCTGAGAGCAGGTTTCGCCTTTTTCTTTGTCTACCATATATCTTCCTTCCATTCCCCAATTTCTCCACCAGTTTTTTGGTAAATTCGGAATCTCGGAAAAAGGTGCCATATCATTGGTATAGTATTTCTCCGGAAATCCTACAGCGACGCTTTTTATAGAGGCATTATATTTCATCATGTGTTATTTTTAGAATTGAATAATGGGCTAGAAACGGGTTGTAAGATATCAGAGTGATTGGCTGTTTTTTTATTTCGCTGTGCTCCTGCAAATAAGATGGAATAGTGTTCATAGCTAGAGCATTCTCAGTGTCTTGTGATGATAAATGTTCCGAAAACCACTTTTCTGTAATAACGGTTGCCTGTTTGTCTTTAGATAATATATTTTTCAGTTCAGAATTCAAAGCCTCTTTAAACAAAGGATCATAATTCCAGTTTAGACTGAAAATGTGATTATTTTTTAAAGCATTTTTATTTCCTGCGTTGAAGCTTAAACTTGCTTTTGACATTTCAGGGTGGGAGATATGAATATTCTCAAGCTCAATCTTTTTGTTGCTCGATTTTATTAAAAGTGCATTTACACCATCAGGAATACAAAATCCATTTTCATCATCTTTTAGAAATGTTGAAAATTTATTTGATTGAATAATTAAAGCATACTGATGATCCATATGTGTTAAAAAATCAGACGCAATCTTTATCATATTTCCTAAATCATTATGAAACATTTCGAAAACGAATGCATTTTTTGCAGATAAATGTTTTTGAACCTCATGACCTATTCCCGGAGCTGAAGTGTTTCCTAAAGAAGTAGTATCATAAAGCGATATTGATGCATTGATAATAACGCCCAAATCATCAGCTGAAATATTGTTTTTAAGTAGTAAGTTTTTGCTTACATCTACAGCCCATTCAGATAAAGATTTTTCTTTATCAGCTTCAAAAATCTGACACTCAAAACCATGCTGCATTTTACCATGGTTTCCTTTTATATTAAGACCCGGAACTTCACTTATGGCATCTATAATCTGCATTTTATATTTTTAAATTGATGTTAGTAATTGTTTTAAGCTTCAGTTAAATTATTTTCCAATCCCTTCTTAATCACCTTTCCGTTGCTGTTACGTGGCAATGTGTTTAAGAAATGAGTTCTTGTAGGAAGTTTGTAAGAAGAAAAATTTTCTGCAAGCTTTTTCTGAATATCGTCTGAAAGAAGATCCTTGTTTATATCTGTTTTTCGCACGATATAAAGTATCGGCTTTTCTAGACCGTCATCATCAATAAAATAAGTGACCGCACATTCACGTACCTCATGAAAGTTCTGTAAAACAGTATTTTCTATCTCAAGAGGATTCACCCAACGTCCGTTTACTTTGAATAATTCGTCTTTTCTGCCATGATAAACATACGTGCCATCTTCTTTTTTTGAGCAAAGATCCCCCGAAAAATACCATCCGTTCTTATATTTTGCTGTATTGGTATTCTCTTGTTGCCAATAAGAACTGAGCGTTTTTTCTGGTGGAAATATGCATAATTCACCTATTTCTTCATGATTTTCTACCACCGAATCAGGTTTATCTATTTCACAAATTTTTATTTGGTAGCCCGTGACAGGAATTCCTAACGAAGAATTTTCATCATTTTCTTTTACCTGATTACTGCACATGAAAATATGACCAATTTCTGTTGAGCCGATTCCATTAACGATGGTTTTATCAAATTTTGATTTCCACTCTTTAATAATGGAGTGCTGAAGGGAAGAGCCAGCCGACACAAACAATCTTACACTGCTAAAATCGTTTTCTGAAAAACTTTCATAATTATGCAATATATCAGAGTAGATTTTCGGAGTTCCGAAAATAACTGTAGGCTTATAAAGACGGATATTCTTTTTCAGATTATCAAGAGAAAACCACTTCTCATCAATGATCACAGTAGCTCCAGAAAGTAAAGGAAAAAATAAACTGTTTCCTAAACCGTATCCAAAAAACATTTTCGGAACAGATATAATAACATCGTCCTCACCAATTCCTAATGTTTTCTGTGCAAAGAGTTCCGTATTAGTTAGCATTGTATAGTGCCCGTGTTGCACAGCTTTGGGATTTCCTGTAGTTCCGGATGTATATTGCCAAAAGGCGACAGGATTATTCTCTGCGTATACAAATTCAGAAATTAAAGAAGTATTAAATGCTTTTTTAGATGAGAGATATTTTTGCAAATAATTGATCGATCCATACTCTTTTACTGACGGATTATTCACTAAAACACAATCATTGATGATGTACGATGAGCTATGTATGACCTGATAAAGCCTTAAATACTGGTGATTATCAATAATAACACCTGTTGCTTTTGAATCTTTCAAAATGTATTCTAATTCCGATTCTTGAATTAAAGGATTAAGGGGAACGGGAATGCAGCCAATCGATATTAGCGCTATGAAAGAATAAATAAATTCCGGTGAATCATTCATACTTAGTATCACCCTGTCTCCATTGCTGAACTTGGTCGTGGATCTAAAAAACGTTGCTAAAGTTATTATTTCTTTAGCAATTTCTTCTCCAGATATACTGTTAAGATCATAAAGGATTTGGTTTTTATTATTATGCAACAATAAATTTTTAATGATATTGCTTGATATGTTCATAGAGTACAAATGATTACACTCAACATTAATTATATGTTGGAGTATGTGAATGATTATTAAAAAATGATTATTTATCTAGATAAAGAATCCTAGATCGTGTAATTACCGGAGTAAATAAAATAGGCGGAAATTAAGTTTGTTTTTTTTCATTGTGTTTGCGTTTTTAAAGAAATTTTCTTAGGCTAAAATGTTACAACTAGATGTAAATCTAAGTACTAAGAGATGTACAAAAGTATTCATTTTTACCGACTACATATGTTAAAACATGTAATGATTTATGTAAAAAATAAATATTTCTTTGGTGGTCGATAATAATTATTGTGTCAGTGAAAGAAGTTTTGATAATCAATAAAGTAAATAGTAATATGTTGATATAATTTCATCAACAAAGATTTATTGGAAAAAATTTGTACTTATATTGAAGAATTAATATGAATAGGAAAAGTCAGAAATACTAAATAATTCTGAATTTTTATTCTAAATAGAGACATAAATAGCGAAATAGATATTTAAGCTTTAATGCTATTTTTATGTGTTCAATCGGAGAAAGATAAATATTATAAAAACTGTTTAAAATTATGCAAGCGCACACTTTATTTATAGTCAATTATTGGAAATCACACTAGATTAGAGAAAATATATAGAACAAAATTTTAAATAATAAAATCTTCACAACTATTTATAAAAGAATGATTTATATAGCAATGTTAATGAGAGATATTCAGAATTTCTCTCATGTTATATTTTTTTATCTGAATATATTCTTTTTTATCTTCTAAATTTATTGCCAACGATAAGTTACAATTATCAAGCCAGAAATGCGTTAAATTTTGATCTGTAAAACATTTGATTTTCATGCTTAAAAATTTGGAAGTAATTTAACTACAATTTTTCGTTTTCAAGCATCTTCAAAACCAGTTTTTCTTCGTGTGTAAGACCTGCCTTACCGTCATTTTCTTCAATTACCTCTAGCTCGTCAATGTATTTTTTGATAGAATTGTTCTCATATAAATTGATCACCAAAGGATGCACATAGTATTTTCTGCATACTGTACTTGTATTTCCAAGGTGTGAAGCTACAATATCCAACGCTTCTTTCACCTTCTTTTTATACTGAGTATTATTTTCAGCGTATCCGATTTCTTTAAAGGCAATTAGAGCATTTACTGTTCCGGACCACGTTCTGAAATCCTTTGCTGTAAAGTCATCACCGCTAATTTCTTTGATGTAATCATTGACCATTCCAGAATCTATAGCATGACGGTTTCCTTCACTGTCATAATATTGGAACAGCTCCTTTCCGGGAATTTCTTTGCATTTAGTGATCAATTTCGAAAGTCTTTTACTTTTCAGATCAACATTATGCATAACACCTTTTTTACCTTTAAAAGAGAAATTGATTTTCTGTCCCTGAACTTTAACGTGTTTGCCTTTCAAGGTCGTTAAACCAAAAGAACCGTAGAGTTTTTCATAAATACTGTTCCCGATTCGAATATTTGTACGTTGCATAAGACTTACAACGAGCGCAAGAATTTTCCGCTTTTCAAAGCTTCGCAATGCTAAATCTTTCTCGAGCTGAAGCCTGATATCCGGTAACGCATATCCAAATTTCAGCATCCTGTAAAATTTCGTGTGATTTCTTAATGCACTCCAGAGCGAATGATATCGGTACTGTTTTCTTTTTAGTGCATCATATCCTGTGGCCTGAAGATGGCCATTATCCAGCGCGCATATCCAAACATTTTCCCACGCCGGAGGAATCACCAGACTGTTGATACGGGTAATTTCTTCCTTATCTTTAATTTTCTCGCCGTCTTTGTAATAAGAGTATTTTTTGCCTCTTTTTTTACGAATAATACCGGCAGTTTCTGCGTCCGAAGTGTAAATAAGATTCACTGCTTTTGCAGACGCCACCGGATCTTTCATAATCTTGACAATCTTCGACGGTTTAAGGTGAGAAATAATCTCTAAGTCTGATTGATCCATAAGATAATTTGGTTAAGAGTTCTTACCCCTTGAAAAAAGCCACAATAAAAAAGCAATAATGCCCACTACGACGATGATTCCCCACCACATTCCAGCTTTGAAGATTGTTTCTACTGCCTCACAACTTGTTAGTAATAGCATACTAAGAAGACTCATGCTGTATAAAGTTAATTTTCTCATAATAGTGTATGTTTAGTGATTGTTATATATTAAATTCTGTCATTATCAGGTCTCCAGTTTTTGATGGATTTTTTAATCTCATCACCGGAAATATTTTGTTTTAAAGCTCTTTCTAAAAGTTCTTTAAATTCTTCATCATAAGCAAATCGGAGTGCTGCAATCTGGCTGAAACTTAATTTTTCGCACACATCATCAGATCTTTTGTTAAAAATCTCAAAATATCTTTGTCTGAATTCTAACTTTACAATACGATTTTGATTTCCTAAAGCATAGTGTTGTCTTAGCATGATCGCCAAGTACAGAATCAAAAAGATGATGACTGAAAACAGTATCCATATTAATTGATGATCTTCATGGTTCCATATTTTATAAATTCCGTATCCCTCGAGAACAAGAAGGAGAGGAAGATAAATAAAGTGATGGGGCGGATAAAATTTTCTGTAATTACCGTAGTTTTGAGTTTCCATTTTCAGAATATAGCAATAACCTTTCCAAATCATTGTAGTATTTATATCAATAATGATTTTGTGGTACATGTCTATTTTCCTATATAGATAAGTACAAGTTTCACAAGGACTTCCTTATTGATCAATATTCATGTTGGCTAAAACTGTATTAATTATTTTTAATGTTAAGAAGAATTTAAATAAAATGTAGATAAATTGTAAATAGAAAGTCTTAGAATTAGTATTAATAAAAACTTAAGCTCTGCTAAACTGGGAAAACCAACTTGATTTTTTTGTAACTTTCGGTTTTTAAAAATTATAAAAATGACTTCAAACGAAAAAATATCCGCACTTCGTGAAGAGATGCAAAAAAATAATGTTGATGCATTTATCGTATATTCTGCCGATCCGCATATGAGCGAATATCTGCCCACAGAATGGCAGGAAAGAGCTTGGCTTTCAGGTTTTACAGGTTCTGCCGGTTTTGTGGTGGTTACGAAAGATAAAGCTGGACTTTGGACAGACGGAAGATATTTTACTCAGGCTCCCACCGAGCTGGAAGGTTCTGGGATTGACCTTTTTAAAGACGGCATGGAAGGTACTCCACATTATATCGACTGGATTATATCTGAAATACCTGCCAACGGAAAAGTTGCAGTAAACGCGCTCGCAACATCCCATGCAAATTGGGAGTTATTGTTCGAAAAATTAAATTCAAAAAATATTACACTAGCTGATATTCCTTTACTGAAGTACATTTGGAAAGAAAGAGGAGAGGTTTCAAAAAATCCTATCTACACTCATCCGGTCGAAAGATCAGGAAAATCTGTGAATGATAAAATTGCCGCAATTCGCCAAAAAATGGAGGAGCAGGAAGTGACAATTCATGTTATTTCCAGTCTTGATGATGTGGCATGGACATTAAATCTCAGAGGAAGCGATGTCGAAAGCAATCCTGTATTTTTAGCTTATCTGGTTATCACAAAGAACGATGCAAAATTATTCACAGATCTTGATAAGCTTGAAGTAGAAGCCAGAAAGCAATTAGATGAGGCGTGGGTAAAAATGATGCCTTACGAAGAATTTTACAATTGCCTGAAAGAATTTGAAAACGAAAAAGTTTTGGTTTCTCCTAATAGTAATCAGTCAATTTTTGAAGCTTTGAAAATTGGAAACGAATTTTTAAAGTCTTCAGTTCCCGGAAATCTTATGAAAGCCCAGAAAAATGAAACAGAATTAGAAGGGTTCAGAAAAGTGATGGTGAGAGACGGCGTAGCAATGGTGAAATTTCTTTACTGGCTTACTCATAACGTCGGAAAAGAAGAAATGAATGAATATTCTATAGGACAAAAACTGAAAAGCTTCCGTGCTGAAGGAGAAAATTTTGTAGGAGAAAGTTTTGGGAGTATTATCGGTTTTAAAGCAAACGGCGCAGTCATTCATTATTCCGCAAAAGAAGAAGGAAGCCAGAGCGTGACCAATGAGGCGACGATTCTTGTAGATTCTGGTGGTCAGTATCTTGAAGGAACGACAGATATCACCAGAACTTTGGCTTTGGGTGATGTTTCTGATGAATTTAAAACAAATTCCACATTAGTTTTACAGGGAATGATTCGTCTTTCGATGGTAAAATTTCCAAAGGGAACAAAAGGTGTTCAGCTGGATGCGATTGCGAGACTACCTTTGTGGATGCATGGTAAAGATTACAATCACGGAACCGGGCATGGAGTAGGGAGTTTTATGAACGTGCATGAAGGTCCGCAAAATATCAGAAAAGATTTGAATCCGCAGGAATTACTTCCCGGAATGGTTTGCTCAAATGAACCTGGGTTTTATGTAGAGGGTGAATACGGAATTCGTCATGAGAATTTAATTGCAGTAAAAGAATCTGAAACCACAAATTCAGGAACTTTTTATGAGTTTGAGACATTAACGTTCTGTCCGTTTCTCAAAGATACGATCGTAAAAGAAATTTTATCAACAGACGAGATTAAATGGCTTAATGACTATCACAGAAAATGCGAAGAGAAAATTGCTCCGTTTTTGGAAGGTGAAATACGCGACTGGTTCCTGGAGCTGGTAAAGCCTATTTAATTAATTTAAAATTAAAGCAAAGCCTCATGTCAATTGATGTGAGGCTTTATTTTTTTTACTTATCGTGCACTATTTGTATTTATGAAATTGTGGTGTTTTTTTAAGATTTGCAACCGTGTTTTTACGGTTTTAATTTCAGGTTTTTTACTGTGATATAAATTAAATTTTCATTTTACTTTTGTATGACCAAGTCACTCCTATACTTATTTAAATAAAAATTAGTCAAAATCATCTCATCGTTGAGGTGATTTTTGTTTAAATATCAAATAAAAATTGCTTTTTTTCACCTGTTAAATTTGTGTAATTTTGCAGTATGAATCACGACACTATCTGCGCACTGGCAACTGCTAACGGAATTGGAGCCATAGGAATCATAAGAATTTCCGGAGACGATGCAATCTCTGTCTCTTCGAAGATCTTTGACGGTAAGAATCTAGAAAAAGTAGCTTCTCACACTGTTCATTACGGATTTATTAAAGAAGATGAAGAAATCATCGATGAAGTGATGGTCTCAGTTTTTAAAGCTCCAAAAACTTTTACGGCAGAAGATTCTGTAGAGATATCTTTTCATGGCTCGCCGCATATTGCAAAAAAAATTCTTGAAGTTTTAATTAAAAACGGGGCGAGAATGGCAAAAGCCGGCGAATTTACAATGCGAGCTTTTATCAATGGCAGGATAGACCTTAGCCAGGCAGAATCGATCGCAGATCTTATTGCTTCTGAAAATGAATCTTCCCGTAAAGTAGCTTTAACACAGCTAAAAGGAGGAATTACCAATGAAATCTCTTTTCTCCGTACAGATCTTTTGAATTTTGTGTCACTTATTGAGCTCGAATTAGATTTTGCAGAAGAAGATGTTGAATTTGCAGACCGATCGGCTTTAAACAAATTGCTTGATAAAATTGAATCTAAACTCAATTCGCTGATTGAAAGTTTTCAGTACGGTAATGCCATCAAAAACGGAACTGCCGTTGCGATTATTGGAAAACCTAATGCCGGAAAATCTACTTTGCTCAATGCTTTGCTGAAAGAAGAACGAGCAATTGTAAGCAATATCGCGGGCACCACAAGAGATACAATTGAAGAAATTCTTCACATAAAAGGACATGCGTTCAGATTAATCGATACAGCGGGATTGCGTGACACTGTGGATGAAATTGAAGCGATTGGTGTAAAAAAAGCCAAAGAAAAAGTAGCAAATGCCAATATATTGGTTTATCTGGTAGATGCAGCAACACCAGATTTCTCTGAAGATATTGAGATGATCAAATCTCTAATGAGAGAAGATCTTAAGCTCATCATCTGCGCTACAAAAATTGATGAAGTTTCTCCATCGTATTATGATAAAGTAGAAGATATTTTCAGGAATGCAATTTCTCAGGAGTTTGATTTTATTAAAATTTCAGCAGTCGAAAACCAAAATATTCAGGATCTTAAAAACGAATTGTCATCATACGTAGAACAGCTTAAATCACAGGAAAATAATGTTGTCATTACAAACCAACGTCATTATGAAGCTTTAGGTAAATCTCTTGATGCCGTCAATAAAGTGAAGGAAGCAATCACAACTCAAATCTCCACAGAGCTTTTGGCTTATGAACTGAGAAACGCTTTGGAACACCTTGGCGAGATTTCTGGTGAGGTAACAAATGATGAAGTATTGGGAAATATTTTTTCTAAGTTTTGTATCGGAAAGTAATGATCTCCGTAAAATTGCATTTAACTAAAATTACCACCTGTATTCAAAATAATCATTTTTAAACCTGCTTTACAGCGATATTTTTAAAGAAATAATATTTTTGTATCTTACGGTTGCACAATATTCGAATGAATTGCATTGTAAGGAAAATTGAAAAATTATACATATGAAAATAGGTTTAATAGGTTTTGGGAAAGCTGGTAAGGCTGTTGCAAATGTGATTTTGCAAAATGAAAAACATTCTCTTGAGTGGGTACTGAAAAGCACCACCACCACCGTCTCTACAGCAAAAGATTATTTGGGAATAGCAACCAAAGATCCCGGTATAATTGTTTCTTTGGAAGAAAAATCTGCTGCGGATCTGTTCGATGAAAATCCGGTAGATCTGATCATCGACTTTTCTTCGTCATACAGTATTTATGATTATGGAAAAGAAGCTGCGACAAGAAAAATCACGATTGTTTCAGCAATTTCGCACTATAAGGAGAATGAACATGAATTTCTGTTGCAATTATCAAATGAAACTGTTGTTTTTTGGTCTCCAAATATCACGTTAGGCGTCAATTATCTGCTTTTTGCCTCTTCACTTTTGAAAAATATTGCTCCGGATGTGGATATAGAAATTAGTGAAGAACACTTTAAAGCTAAAACAGGCGTTTCAGGAACTGCAATTAAAATCGCGGAGGCTCTGGATGTCGAAACCGAGAGTATCAATTCGGTAAGAGCTGGTGGAATCGTCGGAAAACATGAGGTTATTTTCGGATTTCCTTATCAGACTGTAAGGTTGGTACATGAATCAATTTCTCGTGAAGCATTCGGGAGCGGAGCATTGTTTGTAGCCGAAAATCTACAAGATAAAAAGGTGGGCTTTTACAAGTTTGAGGATATTCTAAGACCTTATTTTTTTAGCGAATCTCAAAAAGAAATATCATAATCTCTCAGAAAACATATTCCTTCAGGATCACTTGTTCTTAGCAATCCTGAAGGGTTAATCAATTTCTGAATTTTTAATAATCTCTACATTTTCTTCATTTAATCGACTCTTCAGCCAGTTTTTAAATTGTAGCTGATTGATGTTTTCGCCGGAATAAATGACTACAAATTGCAATTTCATGCTATCTGTTCTGGGATACTGTTCTATTTTCCCGTAAGACAAACTTGAAATATCCGGATAAAGAATCTGGATCTCTTTTCGTAACGTAGAATCGGAGATTTTGTAGCTGTCCAGTTCTAAGCGTAAATTTGAGATGGCTACATCTTTTTCAGATATATTGTTATTGTTTTTATTAATTTCATTTAGAATTTCTGATTTTAGATCAGAATCATTTTGTCTGATGGTAAGAGTGGTATTCGAAAGGCCGTTGTCTATAAGCATTTTGTTGAAAGATTCGATCTCGCCCGGAGTAAATTTTTTATTTAAAAATGCAACATCAATTGTTTTAGGATCTGTACTGTAATTTAATTTTTTGTAAATTAATGTATATCCTTTTTTCTCAAATTCTTTTTGAAGGAAAGACTCTGCGGTCTTGGTAAATTTCTTTTCATTAAATAAATTGTACGCCAGATATGAGCTTGGAACAATCATAAT
This sequence comes from Chryseobacterium sp. CY350, assembly GCF_027945075.1. Lineage (NCBI taxonomy): Bacteria > Pseudomonadati > Bacteroidota > Flavobacteriia > Flavobacteriales > Weeksellaceae > Chryseobacterium > Chryseobacterium wangxinyae. Next base: position 1,434,940 of record NZ_CP116034.1, on the reverse strand, counting down.
AATGATGAGAAATGATATACTGTATCTGATTCTTTTTTCGTATTTGCTGTCTACAATAGAGGAAGGATAATTTAAATATTTTACGACCAAAAACGTAGCAATGCAGATAAAAAAACAATTGATTGTATATAAATAAAAGGCTCCAAAAAAAAACGAAAAGTTAAAAGTTGCCAAGCCAAAACCTGCTGTACACAACGGCGGCATAAGCGCAGTTGCGATGGCAACGCCGGGGATCGGATTTCCTTTTTCGACTCTTGTTATGGCGATAACACCTACCAATCCTCCAAAAAAAGCAATCAGGACATCATAAATATTGGGTGCCGTTCTAGCTAAAAGTTCCGACTGTACATCTTTAAACGGACTGATGTAAAAGTAAAATGCCGAAACCAATAAACTGACCACGGTGGCGATCAATAGATTTTTAAACGACTTTTTTAGAAGTGGAAAATTGTACGTTCCCAAAGCAAATCCTGCTCCCACAATAGGTCCCATCAATGGCGAAATAAGCATGGCTCCTATGATTACTGCTGTCGAATTGACATTCAGACCAATAGATGCGATAAAAATGGCGCAGGCCAAAATCCAGAGGTTTGATCCTCTAAAAGATATGTTGGCCATCACATCATCCAGAACCTTATCTTTCTTTTCCTCGCCGTTGTGAAGATTTATGAAATTAAAAATGTTTCTCATCAGTTTCTGTTACTTTGGTTTCTTGTTCAGGATCATATATCCTATGATCCCTCCGACCAAAGATGCAGCGAAGATACCAATTTTTGCCTGAGTCTGATATTCTTCATGGCTAAATGCCAGCGAGGTGATAAACAGAGACATAGTGAATCCTATCGAAGCCAAAAAGCCCAAACCTAATAGATTTCGGTTATTCATACCGGCGGGTAAAGAGGCTAGTTTTAATTTTACAGAAATCCATGTGAAACCTACCACTCCCAAAACCTTACCAATCAGAAGACCAAGTGCCACACCGATCGCCACATTGGTATTAAAAAGACTGTCAAAATCAATATCTAAAGAAACTCCGGCATTGGCTATAGCAAATATGGGAATGATGACAAAGGTGACAATTGGGTGCATTGCATTTTCCAATCTCTGCAACGGAGGCGTAGCCGCAATAGTGGTTTCGTTGATCTCTTCAAGAATGTGCAACTGATCATTGGTAAGCGTTGGTGTATTTTCGTCAGGATCAATATTTTTAAAAATGGTGAGGTAAGAGTTTATTTTTGCAATAAAAACAGTTTCTTTAATCTTAACATCTGCTGGTATCGTAAACGCAGCTAAAACGGCGGCAATCGTGGCATGTACTCCGGAAATCACAAAACATGTCCAGACACCGATGATGCCGAGAAATGCGTAGAAAAAGATCGATCTTACACCCATTTTATTTCCCAAATACATAATCGCTAAGATTAATAGACCAGTCCATAAATAGGTCATTTCGATATTCGAAGTGTAAAAAAAAGCGATAACCAAAACTGCTCCCAAATCATCTACAATTGCCAGTGCCGTTAAAAAAACCTTTAGCGGAAGAGGAATTTTTTTACCCAGAAGAAAAAGAACTCCCAAAGCAAAGGCAATGTCCGTTGCCATAGGAATTCCCCATCCCTTTTGGGTTTCTCCGGAAGGATTCAGGATCAGGAAAATCAATGCAGGCATTACCATTCCGCCAACAGCCGCAATAATTGGCAGAATTGCTTTTCGCGGATTAGAAAGTTCACCTCCAATAATTTCCCGTTTCAGCTCAAGACCGACTACAAAAAAGAAAATCGACATTAAACCATCATTAATCCAGTGATGAATTGTGAAATCAAAGAAAACACGATCATTCCACTTAAAGCCAAATTTTTGTTCTAATAAATGGTGATATCCTTCAGAAAGTGGAATATTAGCAAGAATTAACGCCAGTATAACACTGATTCCCAAAAGCAGTCCGCCAGATTTTTCCTGCTGTATGAATCTTTGCACGGGCTGCGTTATTTTGTCGATGGGTTTATTTTTGTAATTGTAGATCATAGTTTATCAATAGAAAATACAAATTTATGAATCATTAAACTATTAGTTGCCTCAAAAATCCCTTGTTTTTAGAATAATTTATATTCACATCATTATTATCAGTTTAAACAAGTAAATCTTTCCAGACGTAGTTTAAGAATTGTGTCGATTTTTAATTTTTACTTTTAAATTTAATAATATATTTTTAAATAAATCTATTGGTAACGTCACAAAGCAATCATATTTGTTCTTTTCTCTGCCTAAAAACTGTATATTTGATAGTAAACGATCATTATGAATGCACCAAAACAAGTATCAAGATTTAAATTTACATTCGATAAAGGAGTTACAATTCCCAGCCTTATTTTCATTATAAGCGTGTGCTTGTTTTCAGTTTTGTTTCCTTCTACAATTAATTCTGTGCTTAATGAGGTGAAGAATTTTATTTTTGTCAACTTAAATTGGGTTTATGTATGGTGCGTTACAATTTTTGTGATTTTTCTTGTTTTTCTGATGTTTAGCAAATTCGGAAAAATAAGATTGGGATCTAATGACAGCCGACCAGAACATTCCTTTTTTTCGTGGATCTCAATGTTGTTTGCTGCCGGAATGGGGATTGGTTTGATGTATTTCAGCGTTGCAGAACCTATGCAACACTATTCTACAGATGCTTTTTCAGAGAGTCATATCATAAGCAGGGCAAAAAATGCACAGCTATATACATTTTTTCATTGGGGAATCCATGCGTGGGCAATCTACGGACTTGTCGGCCTCTGTCTGGCTTATTTTGCCTATCGTTATCGTCTTCCTCTGTCGCTCAGAAGTTGCCTTTATCCGTTACTAAAAGATAAAATTACCGGGAAATGGGGAGATGTTATTGATATTTTTGCCTTGTGCAGTACATTTTTTGGTATTACCACAACATTAGGTTTCGGAGTTGTTCAGATAAATTCCGGACTGGAAACTCTGAATATTTTACCGGAGACAGGTTTTATGTATCAGGTAATAATTGTCGTGGTGCTCGTTTCTTTTGCTGTGATTTCCGCAACGTCCGGGGTTAATAAAGGGGTTAAAATTTTAAGTAATATCAACGTGGTCGTTGTGATCATATTGCTCCTGTTTGTTTTAACGTTGGGTCCTACGGTTTATCTTATCGGAAGTTTTACGTATGGTCTCGGTAATTACATCAATAATTTTTTCGATCTCACTTTCAATACACACGTTTATGAGGAAAAGACACTGCCGTGGTTTTACAATTGGACTATTCTTTACTGGGCATGGTGGATCTCCTGGTCGCCGTTTGTGGGACTTTTTATTGCAAAAATTTCAAAAGGCAGAAGTATAAGGGAATTTATCGCAGCAGTATTAATTATTCCCACGCTTTTCAATTTTATTTGGATGTCAGTTTTTGGAAACAGTGCCATTTGGATTGATTTTAATGTTGCAAACGGAGCGTTGAGTGCCCTGGTTTCTGATCCGGATGCGCTTATGTTTCGCTTTTTAGACTATTTACCTTTGTCTGAAATTTTGAGTTTCATTGTTTTGCTGGTCATAATGATCTTTTTTGTCACTTCTGCAGATTCGGGAATGCTGGTGATGGATAGTATCTCATCTAAAAATTCTACAAAATCTCCCAAAATTCAGACAATATTCTGGGGAGTTTTGTTGGCAACTTTAGCTCTGATGCTCCTCAAAGCAGGCGGCCTAGAAGCATTGCAAACCATGACGCTCATTACTGCTCTTCCGTTTGCCATCATCATGATTTTATTCGTTGTTTCTCTAATGAAAGCCCTCGTTATCGATTACAGCTATTATGAAAAAGGATTATCTGTTTCTACCGTGCCGTGGTCGGGCGAATTTTGGAAACAGCGTCTGAAAAAAATAGTCTCCTACAAAACTAAAGAATCTGTAGAGGAATTCATAGAAGGGCAGGTATTCACTGCTTTTACTGAATTAAAAGAAGAATTTGCATTGAACGGAATTACTGCAGAAATAAAACATATTCCGGATTCTTCACATATCAATTTAGAGATTCATCACGATGTTGTCAACAATTTTGTTTATGGTGTGATGAGTCAAAAAAGAATTGTTTCAGAATATATGGTCAACGACGACAATCTGCCCAATTTGGAAAGTAATTTAACTTATTTTCCAAAAACATATTTTGGAGATTCTCGTGAAGGATATGATGTGCAGTATTTTACCAAGAACGAACTCATCAGCGATGTGCTGAAACATTATGACCGTTTTCTAAAAATTGTAGCTGAAGAATCTAACGAGATGTTTATCAGCAGCGACGGTAATTTTGTGAAAAATTAAAAAGTTTGATATTTATATGTGATGGAATTTCACAACTTTAAGCCTGCAAAACTTTAATCTTGAAGATAATAATTTGATGGCGAAGTAAAAAAAATGCTGCAATTTCTGCAGCATTTCTATTATTTTAAAGTAAGAATCATTCTTTTTTCAAAGCATCTTCAATTCCGCTTAAACCTTCACTGAATTGCGCCAGCAAAGCCACGATTTGTGTCATTCGGTCATTCTCTCCCAAACCTTTTATCATTTTATTTTTGACAAAAGTATTTTTGATTTCTTCCCACCGATTTTTTTCGTCTTCGGAAATCATATTCATCAGCTCTTTTAATTTCAGCATATTCGATTCTGCTCCGGTTGTCAGTGTCTGCGATTCGTTTTGGTAATGATTTAAAACAATCTGCGTCACTTCTTCTTCTTTTAAAATAGGTTGAATCTGCGAAATCAGCTTATTCATATTCCGGTAAGAACCCTGAAGTTTGAACGAAGGTTCATTTCTGTAATCATCAGCCATTGCGGCGGAAGCGATGTACTGCTTATTGACTTTTAAAACAATATCTCTTACTTTTAAAGTATTTCCCAACACCTTTCTGAAGTCTGAAATTTCATTTGAACTGAAATTTCCGGCCAGATCAACATTTGGAGAATTGGTCTGAATGCTTTTGTATAAACTGTACAGATTTTCCATTCCCTGATTGGTGAGTCTCGTGAGATAATCGTTGGACATCAAAGCGTTTTCAATTAAGCTTAAATCAAACAATTCCGTTTTGCTTCCTGAAATTTCACCTAAATTGTAAGTATCGGAACGGTTGGCCAACATATCCGGGATTTTGAATTTCTCGCCACTTTCCGTATAAGGATTTCCTGCCATAACGAGACAGAAACGTTTTGATCTTAAATCATAGGTTTTGCTTTCGCCGTTGTAAATTCCTTCAATTTTTCTCTGTCCGTCAGCTAAAGAAATGAACTTCTGCAAAAATTCAGGATTACAATGCTGAATATCATCGAGGTACAACATCACATTATCACCCATTTCCAGAGCTAAATTCAATTTTTCCAGTTCCTGTTTTGCTCCGGCATTTTTTGCTTCATTCGGATCTGTAGAGACGATATCGTGCCCGATTGACGGACCATTTATTTTCATAAAAACCAATCCCATACGGTCGGCCATATATTCCATCAAAGTGGTTTTTCCGTAACCTGGCGGCGAAACAAGAAGCAACATTCCCATTCTGTCGGTACGTTTGTCGTTTCCTACAGTTCCTAATTGTTTGGCCAAATTCGCTCCGATCAAAGGGAAATAGACGTCGCTGATCAATTTATTTCTTACGAATGAGCTCAGAACCTGAGATTTGAACGTATCAATTTTCAGACTTTTCTTTTTATCATTCACCCATTTTGCTTTCAACTCCTGCAACTGTCTGTATTTTGGAACAACCACTTCACTGAAATTGGATAAACGGAAATTGAATTCATAATAATTCAAATGATAATCCAGGTCTTTTTCCAATGATTTTAAACCTTTTAAATCCGCTTCGTAAGTGACATGCAGAATATTGTCAGCGTTAAATTGCTGTGTTGCAAAAAACACGGCGGCTTCTTTTTTAATATCATCCTCAAAATTCAGTTCTGAATTGATTAAGAACGCATTCAAAGCACTTTCAGCAATTGAAAAGCAGGCTGAAGGATAATTTTTCAACGCATTCAGCTGATCGGTGAACTCAAGATCTTTTCCTTTTTCTTTTAAATTTTTCAAGAATGATTCGTAAAGAGAAGATGCCTTTTCAGAAACTATAAATGCTGATTTATTTTCTTTTTTTAAATAAATGGCAGCATTGAAATCATTAACCTCAGCAAAAAGATGATGGGTTTTGGCAAAAGATTTAATTTCATTCGACAGTTCGTCTTTCAGATATTGAAAGCCTTTATCTGTTACAAAAGATTTTGAAATTAAATTGGCCGCTTCAAACTGTTTCTGATAATATTCTTTTCTTTCCTGATTCAAATAGTACCAGAACAGCTGCGCCAATGCTCTTTCAGAAGGCGTAAACTGCATCAATCCCAGTTCATTGTGCATCTGCTGAAGTTTTGAAACAATAGTCAACGCATCTTCATCATGAATCCCTTTCACCAAACCTTCACCAAAATGCTCAGTCATAAACTGCTGAATCGCATTACGGTTTTGTTCTTCAGTATGGATATTTTTATTCCGCGAAAAAACATTCCATGCTAAATATTCTAAACGCTTAACATTTGAATTTTCAGAAATATATTCCTGATTCCAGACGTCTTTATAATCTGCAATAGCATCAAAATTCAGAGGCTCATAAAATCCGGTTCCGGTTAAATGGTAATAATACTGAGCATTTCTAAGCACTAAAGTGAGATCTAATTTCTGACGGTTCACGGCAAATTTATAATCACCCAAAGCAATCACATTGTCGCCGTCTGCGTAAATTTCTTTTTTATCTTTGAGTTTTCGGACTGCTTCCTGCTGCGAGGTTTTCAACAAAGTCTGAATTTCTTCCGCCTTGGCAGAATCTTCCATTTCCATCAGCTGTCGGGAAATATCACGTACTTTCTCAACCATCAAATCGGTCGCAAAATATCCGTTGATCTCATTTTCAGCATCGAAAGATTCGGTTTTTGTTTTTACAGACTGTAAAATCCTTTTTGCAGAATCATACAAATTCTGCGTTCTCTTGTTACGGGATTCTGTTAACTGAACTCTTTTGTTTTGAAAATGATTATAGGCTTCTTCCCTTTTTTCGCCGATTTTCTGGATAAACTCATCAAAATCAATGAATTTCCTTTCCATTTCTTCCAGCTGAATAGAAAGTTTGGTGAGATATTCATCACATTTTTCGGGAGTCTGAGAAAGCTCGAGAAAATTAATCACCGACTGATCAAACAGAGTCATTTGTGCCTGAAAATCAGCAGACAGTTCTTTACCGGAAATTTCTCTCTTCCTTTTTGAAAGTTCTAATCTTTCCTGATTTAATCTTGCAAAAATCACCGAAATATTTTCAATAATCTGCGTCGATTGCGAAGTATCTTCGATTTTTAAATTATTAACAATATCCACCAAAAGTTCGAGCTGCGAAGATAAATTGGTGATTTCTTCTTCAATGGTTTTGGCGTCGATTGCTTTCTGCAGATTGATTATATTTTCAGAAATTGACTGAGCTCTGGTTTCGTAAGGTGACAGAGAATTTTCCTGCAACAGAAAATTCACACAGGCGTTGGAAAGCTCTTCTGATCTTGCAGCCAATGACTGATCTAAAGCATCAAGAATTTTCAAATCCACATATTTCAGATCTCTTGCTCCTGTAATTTCACCACGCAACGCCCTGATTTGCGAAAGTATATCGATGTAATCCGTCAGTTCAGAATAATGAATCCGTTTCGTATCATCCAGAATTTTTCCACAGGCAATTTTGATTTTCTCAACGGCTTCTGCTGTATTTTTTTTCTGTTCAACTACTTTTTCAAACTCATTGATCGCCGAGTGGGCGATGCTTCTGATTTCTTTTAAAGGCCGATCTAGATTCTCAACCTCATCATCACCGAGGAAATAATAAGCATCTAAAATCGTCGTCGAAAGTTTGACGATATCATCATACAATCCACTGTAGGAATCTTCCTTGTTCAGCAAAGTGATCAACTCCTGACTTTCCGCCATTACGCGCACGATATCTTTATTCCCGATTTTGTAAATCAGCGTGTCTGATTTTTCGGTATTGTGTAACAGTTCCTTTGCGTACGGCGTCTGCCAGATCTGAGCTAAATGATGTTTCGTAGTTTCAACACTTTCTCGTAAATAAATGAGTTTTCCATCATTTAAAATTGAATATCCGCTGCAACGAATCGGTGTTTCGATGGTTTGCGTGATGATATTGTATGAAATCAGCTGATAATTATTCGTTTTATCATCATAAAAAACATACATAAAATTTTCACCGTTCGGTTCAGAGATCGTCTTCAGATAATGAAGTCGATTTGAATCCTGAGAAATCACCTTTAAACCGCCCGTCTGCAACGCATAACCGTTCGAGAACAAAACACCTTGATTTTCCGGCAGCAAAACTGCCGAATGTCTTAAAGTATCGACCCTCGAAACAACCTTTTCTTTATGATTATAAATAAAATACCGCTCCGTTTCCTGATAAGGTTTAATTTTAAATAAAACTAAATTATCAAGGTCGCAGAAGTGAATCTCAGCATCATCGAGATTCTGATCTTTATGAATAACATCTTCGGAATAAATTCCTTTCCCGGTATCGGTATTGTCTTCGATTTTTATCGTAATGTCGCCACCGATCGATTCCACAAAAACTTTATCTGCCAGAGAAACGTGCGGAAATTTTCCACTACGCTGCATATCTCTCGTTGCTTTTGTCCATGCAAAACCGTGCTGCGGCGGATATGTCACCTCCGAAGCACTTCTGGAGTCTACATAAACCAACAGATCTTCCTTAATCAGCCATTTGAAAGCCTTGATATCAGACGTACTTTCAGACAACTGGAAAACCATATACAGATAGTTTTCGGTAAAATGAAAGCGCGCGAAAAAAGTATTTCTGTAATATTTATAAAGGTTTTTAAACTCTTCTACGAAGATTTCATCATTGATAAGAGATAAATCACGGGGTTCAAAACGGTGATTATTAAGCGTGTAAATGGAGAAAACATCCGTAATATTGATTTCATTCTGCAGACCCAAATGAGCATTCGATCCGAAAATCAACGTGTTTTTCAGTGAAAAAATATCCTTGGCAACGCAGTTGTGCTCAGTAGAAATTCTTTCATTGGCAATGAGAGAAAAATCTACGCCGCCGAAAATTTCTTTACGGTTTCCGTTCAGCTTCTGAAGCCTTTGAATGAGATCATTTTTCTGTTCATTCAGACGGCTCTGAATTATTTCGTATGTCCCTGAATTTAATTTTTCTGACATAGTTTTGAGATTTTAGATTTTAGATGCTAGATTTTAGACTATCATCATTCTGTTGAATTTTTTAACCATAAAGGTTTAAGTAATTAAGAATTATTAAGCTTAGCTTTAAGTTTCACGCTATACAAAATCTAGATTTTCTTAACTACACTTAACATCTTAATAATTCTTAATGGTTAAATTTTAAAAATTTATATTGTAAAAAACTCCCAAAGCATCATTGAAAATCACACAATGAGAGTTTTACAATATAATTTAGTTGTTGATTAGCTTGTTATTTTTTGATAGGATTACATCCTATCCTTTGTTAAACCGTCCCTTTGGGACTTTCCAGTAAGTTTAAAGTGACGTTCCTTTTTTATCTGATTGGCTTTTGGTCAACACCTAAATGCTTTGCCATATCCAGTGCTTTGGACAGAAGACCTTTTTCCTGTTGATCGGCAACGCCGTTTAGTTTGAAAATAAGGCTTGCGATGCTCATGTTCTTGATATCTTCAGAAGAAATGTTGTATTTATCAACCATTCCCATCACTTTTCCGATAATGTTTTCGCCGTCACCCAAAAGATTTTCTTTAATCAATGTAGCATTTTCACTGTGGCTGATAAATTTATCTAAACCTTTACCGGCAGAAACCTGACGAACGACATTATCAAAGAATGTATTATCTCCGCCGACGATATCGATTTTTGCAGACTTGAACGCTTCCGCTAAAACTCCAGCCTGAGCCTGTGCAATATCTTTCTGAATCGAAATTTGAGCCAATTCCACTTCTTTCTCTTTCGCTAAAGTCAGTCTGAACTCTTCGTGGTCTTTTCCTGCATCGTTCAGCTTTTTCATTGCTTCTGCTTTTTCGGTAATTCCGGCCGCTTCAGCAAAAGCCTTTTCTTTGATGACTTCAGCCTGAGCAATACCTTCTTTTCTTTCAGCTTCTGCCTTTTTCTCGATAACAATCGATTCTACAATTCCCTGTCTTTCAGCTGCATCAGCTTTTGCATGAAGAACCTGAGCTTCAGATAAACCTACAGTTGCTTCTTCTTTAGCTTTTGCATCAGCGATAATTTTGCGGGCTTCAGCTTCTTTTTCAGCTCCGTCACGCTTTGCCTGCGCTTCGATGACATATTTCTGAGCATCTTTCTCTGCAGCTAATCTTCTGGATTCCGCAGCTCTTGTTTCCTGTATTAGTTTTTTCTCCGCTTCCTGCGTAGCAAAAGTAATTTCTACCTGCTTTGTTCTGTCGGCCGTTTTGAAAGCTTCCAAATCCTTAATTCCCTGTTGCTCTTCAACAACGGTTTTTTCCATGGTCAAGCGCTCACGAATCGCATCCTGAATATTTTTCTTTTCAAGTTCGATGGCTTTTTCTTTTTCAATCTGAGCCAGAGAAACAATTCTCTCTCTTTCTGTTGCTTCCAACATTTGATCTTTCTGCACTCTTTCGGTTTCTACCAAATCGGCACGTTCTTTATTTTTAGCCGCAATAACAACCTGTCTTTGCATGTTTTCCTCTGCAATCTGTAATTTTTCTTCTGTTGCAATACGAACGGTTTCATATTTTAAGCGTTCTTCTTCCGTTACTTTCAGAATTTCCGCATTCTCACGTGACTTGATATTGGCAACTTCTCTTTTTTGAGATTCTTCTTTCTCGGCCAGCTGTTTTTCCAGCTCTAAAATTGCTTCACGAGCCTCAACATTTTGCTTGGTGATGGTTTTTTCTTCATCTCTGCGAACCTGATTGGCTTTAATATTCTGAGTGGCCGTTAATTCCGTAATTTTCTTAATCCCTTCAGAATCTAAAATATTGTCTTTATCTAAATTCTCGATTTTAGTTTGCTCTAAATAATCGATCGCGCAGTCATCCAAAACATAACCGTTAAGATCTGTTCCGATAATATCCAAGATTTCCTGGCGAAATTCACTTCTCGCTTCGTACAATTCGATAAATTCAAATTTTTTACCGACAGTTTTTAAAGCTTCAGAAAATTTAGCCTCAAATAATTCTCTGAGTGTATGAATGTCTGAAGCCCTTTGGCAGCCGATTGTTTGTCCTACATTTACAATATCATCTACTGATTTGTTCACTCTGATAAAGAAAGCTACCTGAATGTCGGCTCTCATGTTGTCTTTACAAATAAGACCCGCCCGTCCTTCTCTGGCGATTTCAAGTTTCTTGACTGAAATATCCATCGATTCCATTCTGTGAATCACCGGAATAACGATTCCCGCATTAAAGAAAACCTTTGTTCCGCCGTAGCCTGTTCTTAAAATAACAATTCCCTGAACGGTTTTTTTATACATCGATAAAATCCAGAAAATTAATCCTATGGAAGCCACCGCGATAATGATGATGCCTGCAATTAAAGTTGTGTTCATTTTTTAGTTTATTTATAAATTTTTAATACTTCTAATGTTTTTAGAAGATATGTGTTGTCGAAATTTAAATGAGATTGGTTTTGCGAAATTTTAAATTGCTTACTTTAATAGCATAAGTAATTAAATTTCAGAATGATAAATATTTAAGCTCAAAAGAATATGAGTTTTATATAGAGACGCTCTTCTATTTTATAATAAAAGTTCCAAAATATAATTAAAAAGTGTCAGGACAAAAGTGCTCATGTTATTAAATTTAAAAACGGATTTCTGTGGCGACAAAATAGAACTTCCTGTGCGGATCTTCGTCTACGATAAAAACCGTGGTTCCGTGGTCTATTTTTTCGCCGCCTTTGCTTTTCACCATCAAAGTCATTGGGTCACTTCCTATAAAAACTTCAAGAATACCGGTTTTATCTCCATGGATGGTAGATTTCATTCTGCCTTGGCGACCGAGAAAATCATGTGGCTTTTCTCCTTTATGATTAATCTCCCTAAAAAAGGGATTTAACGGTTTTAAAAGTAGTTTTGTGAATAGCATACTTACTATAAAAAGTGGTAAAATCATTACTGCTGCGATCCAGATTTTTGGCGAAAAATAAACTTCAAGATAAAACGAGCTTACCCATGTAAAAAGCAGAGAAAGTGTTACAAAATATGAAATCGGAACAATGTCTAAATTCAAGAATTTGAGAAACTGAATAAATTCCGACGGATCATCAGCAACGTGTAAATGACCATCAGGCGCATCGAGATCTGATCCCAGATCGGCATCAATTCCAACGTCAATATCAAGACCCGTAATAATGGTGAAAACCCAGTACAACAAGGCTAAAATCAACAAAACACTTAACACGGTATTCACCGGAGAAAATGCAATGTTTATAAATTCCTGATATGTCATATCACTCTTTTTTTAAGGATTCTTTTAATTTTTTTAAAGCCTTTTCTGCTTCTTGATCTGTATTTTTTTAAATATCATCGATCTCTTGATCTACAGTTTTTTTGTCGTTCGAAATTTCTCCATATGCTTCTGAGAGAGCTTCCTGCTCAGCAACACGCTCGTTTAGTTTCTCAAGCATCGACACCGTACTGTTGCTGTCTATTTGTGTCATCTTTCGATTGATATCTTTTGTCGCTTCACTGATTTGCACTCTTGATTTCAGTGTTCGAAGTTCATTTTCCCATTTTGAAATACTGGATTCGAGATGATGAATATTGGTCTGCATTTTCTCGCATTCGTGCTGGAGTTTTTGACTTTCAGCCTGTAACTGCTCTGCTTTTTCGTTTGAAATGTTTTGCTTCTTAATCGCTTCGATTGCCAGTCGATCCGCTTCCTCGGACGGCATTTCTCCGTTCTCAGATTTTTGAATGAGTAGGATAGCTTTATTTTGGTAATCTTTGGCTACATCAACTTCTGCCTGTTTTTCATTCTTTTTTCGGATGAGAAGTGCTTTTAACTGAGTCAGTTGTTCAGTACTTTTCCTGAGTTCATCTTTCATCTCAGAAATTCCGTTTTCTGTCAGCTTTATGGGATCTTCAAAGTTTTCTAAAGCCGAATTGAGTTCTGCTTTTCCTATTGTATATAATCTTTTAAAAATGTTCATTTTACGTTTTTTTAAATTTTATTTACTCATTTCGATGATTTCGTTGGTGAATTCCCCGACCAAAATTCCCAATGAGTTAATAGAGGCCATCACTTCATTTTGCGCCATATTATCTGTAGGAAGAGTATCTCGGAAAATTACTTTCTTGCCGGAACTGTCTAGTACAAATGCGCCATGTACGATATCACGGTTCTTTTTTAGCAAAGTCATGTAAATGTCTTCAGTAGGATTTTTAATTTCAAAAAGAAATTGTTCCATTATTAAAATAGGATCTGAAATAATAAGGATCATGTTTTTGATCCCGCTGGATTCCTTTTCGATAATCAATACTTTCTGAAGTTCATCCTGAAAACTGATTGCAAAATCATATTCCAGCAGCCAGGTTTTTACTGTATTGAATGTTTTGTTTTTTTCACTCATATTCATGTGTATTAGCTCATATTGTTAAACAAAAATAATAAAATTTTGTTAAATTGCAAATATTTTTAGCAAAATAAAATGTTAAATATTGTACATTTGCAAAAACAATTAGACTTATGAGTTTTTTTGGAACAAACATTAAAAAAATAAGGCAGGTTAAAGGATTGAGTCAAAAGGCTTTTGCGGATCTTTTTGATCTTAACCGCGGTGTGATAAGTGCTTACGAAGAAGGTCGAGCAGAACCTAAGATTGATACTTTACTAAAGGTTGCTCGTTATTTTAATTTAGATCTAGATGACTTTCTTACCAAGCCGTTGCAGGTCAATAATTTGGTAAGTGGATCTGTAATAGACCGTTTGATGTTTTCTCCCACAAAACATCCGGGAGATTTCAAAGCACAGACATCTTCTGATGTAGATTCAGGTAATTTTGAATTTATGCAAAAAATATTAGCAGAAGTAGATGTTATTTATGAATGTAAAGATGATAGCGTTTTAGCAGGATATCAGAAAGGGGATTTTTTATTTTTAGTACGGTCAGAAATGCTTTATGATGGGGTAGATACTCTTGTTGTTATTGAACAAGGCACTTTAAAATATCTGTCAGCCATTCCTGGAAAAGATAAAAATGCCAAAGATATTTTCAAGATAGCAGGTTATTTTTCTGGTAAGCAAAAAAATGTAATTTCAGAAATTCTTGCGCGACTTGATCTTCTTGAACAGAAATCTTTGTCAAACAAAAAGGAATAATTTTTTTGGTGTAAAAAATCAGCAAAATAAATACTAATACGCTAAATTATAATACATTAGAGACTTTCTGCGCTAAAAAATTAGATAACTAAAGTCAATCATGTTTTTTACTTAAAAACACGTTTTATAATGCTTCCGATCTCAATAAAATCATCATGATTTCCTACTGATCTTCTTTCATTTCCATCAACAGGATATTCCGAAAAAGGATAAATCAGAAGGTAATTTTTATCGGGAACTGTACGGTTAAGAAATTCCGGTACCAGTCTCATTCGCGGATTGTAGGATTGCATGCCTCGCTTTGCCATAAAAATAATTAATCCTTCATCACTTTTGATTTTTGTAACAGTTTCTTCTGCATCTTTCCATTCTTCCATAATGATTAATTCTGCTTCTATATTTGATTTCTTAATGATCCTCTGCAATATGCTGATAATTGCGTTTGGTGCATAAAAAACCATTGTCGATCCGGAATTTCTCGCGATATTCCAAACTCTGACTAGAGCGTGAAAAAATCCTGCATCTTTTTGGGCATTTTGAGGAATAATCACTGTATATCTTTTGATTGTCGAAAGTGGCTGTCTTGCCTGATAAACATATACATTCACATGATTATGCTGAAGGTATCCGCTGTATAAATTATGGGCGAACGAGGAAGAAAATCCTTTGAGATCTCCCAAACCAATGATAAGATCTGTAATCTGCTGTTCTTTAATAACATTGTAAACTCCGTTCACGGCGTCATTATCGAATCTTTTTAAAGCTGTTAATTTCACATCTGCTGCTGCGGCAACTTCAGTGGCGTAGCCCAAAAGTTTATCGGCATTTTTAACAGATGATTCGTTTTTATCTTCGTTGATAACATTCACTGCAAAAAAATCTTCAGTATTGGTATGGGCTTTTATCAAAATACCTAGATTGACCATACGTTCGATCGTCTCTTCGTAATTTACAGCCAGAAGGATATTTTCTTGGTCATGATTATTTCCTGCAACGGTGGCATCATTCTCTGTATCTGCTATTTTTTGTGCGCTCGACATTGAGACGAATGAGGATATTGTACATGAAATAAGTATTAGTAAAATACTCCCGTTTAGCACATGTTCGTTTAATAATCTGATGGGTTCTCCGGTTTCTGTCTCAGAAATAATGATGTTGTAACCTACCATCACGGTTGCTAGTGTGGCTGCTGCTGAGGCAGAACTCAGCCCAAAAATTAATCTTCCTTCATCTTTCGTAAAGCGAAACGTTTTCTGGGTTACTACTGATGAAATATATTTTCCGCCAATAGAAGCAACCAGCATAATTCCTGCCGCAATTAACGTATCAGGACTGTTAAAAAAAACTTTAAAGTCAATCAGCATACCAACGCTGATCAGGAAGAAAGGTATAAATATCGCATTACCAACAAAATCTACCCTGTTCATAAGCGATGATGTATGCGGAATGAGTCTGTTCAAAGCAAGACCTGCAAAAAACGCCCCGATGATGGCTTCTACACCCGCAAGTTCAGCCAATAAAGCTGCGAGATAAATCATTACCAGTACAAAAATGTATTGTGAGATCTTATCATCCACCTTTTTAAAAAACCATCGGCCTATAATAGGAAAAATAAGTAAAACAATCAACCCGAAAACGACAAATGAGCCTCCAAGCCTTAACCAAAATGCCGTATTGACATCTCCCTGAACCATCCCAACCACAACAGCCAAAACGAGAAGTGTCGCAACATCCGTAATCATGGTTCCGCCGACAGTAATATTGACAGCCTTATTCTTTGCAATGCCCAGTTTGCTGACTAAAGGATACGTGATCAACGTCTGAGAAGAAAAAAGACTCGCAAAAAGAACAGAAGTGAGTACTGAAAAATCAAGAAGATAGTAAGCACCCAAATATCCCAGTACAAAAGGAAATATAAAAGCGTAGCCTCCGTATCCCAAACTCTTCCATTTATTTTTCTTGAAATCGCCAAGATCTATTTCCAGACCTGCGAGAAACATGATATACAGTAATCCTGTAGTTCCTGTAACCACAATACTGCTGTCTCTTGACAGAACATTAAATCCGTTCGGGCCAATAATCGCTCCGGCAATAATCAATCCCAATAAATGCGGAACCTTAATCTTATTCAGTAAAAGCGGTGCTGCCAAAATAATGACAAGAACTAAAAAAAATTTAAGTACAGGATCTTCAATAGGAAGGCTGAGGTGTTGTAAACTTAAAATCATAAGTGTTTTTTTTTAAGGTCTCGTTAATTCAACAGTAAACTTGGCAATGCATTGATTATTAACTGTTACCGTTCTGGTTCCTTTTATTTTATTTGGCTTAATATCATTTAGTAGAACATTCATTTCCACAATTTTACTCTCTGTAGAATCTGTTACATATCTCAGGTTGATCTCACTACCATCATATTTGCCGTTGTAAAGTCTTATTAATTTATTGTTGTTGATAATCTTACACAAAAGCTGTGTTTCATCATTTGTAAATTCCCAGGAGTCGATTCTTTGATCCCCAATTACATAATCTGTACAATTCGATTCTGTACAGATCACCTTTCCCGTCCACGGAGATAAAATTGCAGCTGGCCATTTTTTAGTGGCATAAGACGTATCTTTTTTCTGAATTTTATAAATACTGTCTCGCATTTTAACCAGAAATGCATAATCGGCTTCTTTACTGGCTAATGATTTTTCTTTCTCGAGTAATTTTGCTTCTCTGTCAGCAATTTCTTGCTGTTTTGCTTTATCGTTACAACTTACGAATAATAGTAGGATAAGAATAGTGTGAAGAATTTTTTTTCCTGACTTAATGTTCATGTATTTGGTGTATTGTGAGATTTCTAAGTTTGTTTTTAAATTATCTTTCATCGTTTACTGTGTTTTAATCAATGCAAAAAAAAGTTTTTTATTTAAATAAAATCATTGAGCTGTTTAAATTCTGAACGTTTGCTTAATTCATTTTAATAGAATATAATTTAATTAAGCTTGATTATTTAGTATGAAATTAAAGTGCATTAAACAATAATTTTGTTCGCAATAAAACCATCAAAATAATGCCAAGATTATTATATAATCATTGAACTCCCTCATATTACTTTTTGACCAAATCTTTTTTTTTTGTTGTCTTTACTGAATGATACATTTATGAGTAGTTTTTACCTAAAATATTAATCATTTTGGTTAAAATTTTATAATTGTAGACTTTAAATTTACGTAAAAGAATTTAAAAAAAATCTCGAGTCAATATCATTAAGCTATAAGTGTAGTGTAAGAAATTCAATACTTTATGTACCACACATGTTTAAAGTGGCTCAATATTAGTTGAGAAAATTGAAACCAAACTTAATATTATTATGGCAAAGACAACAGAATCTAAGACAAGCAAAAGTACACCTGCAAAGTCAGGAACAACAACAAAAAAGAGTACTTCAACAGGAAAAATCAAGGCAAAAAGTGATGCCGCTGAGAATTTGAGAGAATTTTTGGTAGATGGGCTTAAAGATTTATACTGGGCGGAGAAGCATTTATCTAAAGCATTGGTAAAGATGGAAAAAAACGCATCTTCTCCTAAATTAAAAGATGCGATCAATAACCACAAATCTGAAACAGATGTGCAGATTACCCGTCTTGAAGAGGTCTTTGAAATTTTAGATGAAAAAGCAAAAGCAGAGAAATGTGACGCGATGGAAGGTCTCATTAAAGAAGGTGAGGGCATCATGGAAGAAACAGAAGCTGGTGCTGTACGCGATGCGGCAATTATTGCTGCTGCACAGAAGGTAGAGCATTACGAAATTGCCTCGTACGGAACTTTAGTAGCTTACTGTCAGCTGCTTGAAGAGGATGAGGCGATGAAGATTCTTCAGCAAACTCTGGATGAAGAAAAATCTTGTGATGTTTTATTAACAGACCTTGCAATTTCTGAAATCAATCTGGAAGCTGCTCAGGAAGAGAAGTAAAATTTCACAGAACAAACAAAAAAAAGTAACCTGTACGGGTTACTTTTTTTGTATTATAAGAATGTTATTAAGTCTCTTTTGTGAAATGTGATCACAATAATATTTAAATCTATTTTTTTTATGGATCAATATCTGATCATTTTAGTGATACTTGGTGCTGCCACTTTCAGCGTTGCGTGGATGCCCAAAATTTCAAAGAAAACGGGTATTTCTTATTCTATTTTTTATGTAGCAACAGGATTTTTGCTTTATTCTCTGGCACCGGATTTTCTGCCCGATCCTTTACCCGAAAAAAGTCCAAATCTCACTCTTCATCTGAGTGAATTGATTGTCATCATTTCGCTTATGGGTACGGGTATAAAAATCGACCGAAAATTTTCTTTCAGAAGCTGGTCGTCACCATTAAAACTGATAGGATTCACCATGTTGTTATGTATCGCAGCGGCGACTGCAATGGGATATTATTTTCTGGGATTAAGTCTTGCTTCAGCGGTGCTGTTGGGAGCCACGCTTGCACCGACCGATCCTGTTTTGGCTTCTGATGTACAAGTTGGTCCGCCAAATGAAGGTGTAAAGTCTGAAGTTAAATTTGCGCTAACCTCAGAAGCGGGGCTAAATGACGGAGTAGCTTTTCCATTTACCTGGCTCGCAATTACCGTAGGTTTGGTACTGTCGGGAAAAGAAGGAAGTTTTTTCGAATGGTTTGCTGTAGATGTGATCTATCGAATTGCTGCCGGGATCTTAATAGGATATATTTCCGGTAAAGGAGTGGGTTTGCTGCTATTTAGAATTTCTAAAAAATATGAGATTCTCAGGACGAGAGATGGTCTTGTAGCGGTTGCGGCAACTTTGTTGGTATACGGAATCACAGAAATTGTACATGGGTACGGTTTTATTGCAGTATTTATTTGTGCCATCACGTTGAGGCATTTTGAGAAAGAACATCAATATCATGATAAACTTCATTCATTTACAGATCAGATCGAAAGGCTTTTGTTGTGTTTGCTGCTCATTATTTTTGGCGGAACATTAGCATTGGGTATTCTCGAACCACTCACCTGGCAAATGATTTTATTTTCAGTGGTCTTTCTTTTAATCGTAAGACCTCTGTTCGGCTGGCTGGCATTAAGTTCTTCAAAAATGAAAAATATCGAAAAATTTGCAATCGGTTTTTTTGGAATTCGAGGAATGGGTTCTATCTTTTATCTTGCCTTTGGTATCAGTAAATTTAATTTTGATCACCAAGACGAGTTGTGGGCAATTGTCTCATTCACTATTGTTCTTTCTATTCTCATTCATGGATTGACGGCAACATCTGTGATGGAAAATTTAAAGGAGAAAGATTGATGTATGCTTTAAAGTAGGATTTAATTTAAATAAAATTAGCGCAACAAAGACCAAATTCCAATGCCGATGCCGGCGTAAGCAGCGACAGTAATAATATCTGATAAAGGTTTTGAAAAGCGTCTTTCCGAAATTTTTTCGTTATTAATTTGATTTTTATGGAATTTCAAATTCATATTGGGATTATTAACATAATGCGCGACCAGGCTGTCACCTTCCCATTTGTCAGCTATTATTTTGTAAGTCTTTCCATCTACATCAATTTTATATCTATTGTTTGATGTAATTTGCTCCTGCACATTAAAAGGTATAGGCTGTTGTAAAGGTTTTACATTCTTTGATTGAATTTCACCTTTCTCTGATGCAGATGTATTAACAGCAAGTTCGGTACTTTTTTTAGATGTTTTGTTATCTTCGACAACGATATCTGTTTGTCTTTTAGTTTGATAAGTATAACAGCTTACAAGAGAGCACGACAAAATAATGAGATAAAGGTTTTTTCGCATAATTCAAATTTAAGAATTAAACGGAAAATTTGGCGTTTTCTTTCCAACTTTATGCAGAATTCTTCATTCAAATTGTTTGCAGCGTTTCTGATCAACTCTAAAACTCAAAATTTTGTCGTTTTAAAAGTATACTTCAGTCGTAAACATCCAATGATTGCTAAATTGAAAAGAATAAAAACTATTTTAACTATAAAAAAAGGTCAAAGGAAAACATAAAGGTAAAATAACTGTTGTTAAATTATATTCTGTCTTGATCCAACGACCTTGGTTCTCTTAAGAGTTATACATTTCGTCAACACTAGGTTAACTTCTCAATTTTTGCCAGAACATCATCAATGTCAAATGGTTTTGCGATAAATTCATCTGCGTTGCAAGACTCCAAAACCTTATCGCTTTTGGCATGTGCGCTGATGATCATTACCGGAATATTGGCTGTTTCGGGTGCTGTTTTTAGTTGGTTGCACAAATCTGTCCCCAATCCGTCAGGAAGCATGACATCCAAAATAAAAATATCGGGAACTACAGAATGATCTCTTTTATTGAAAGTTTCTGCGTTTGCAAATGATCGCACGTCATAATTTTCGAATGACAGGAGCAATTGTAATGCATCTCTGATGCCTGTCTCATCTTCTACAATAAAAATATTTTTCATACCGTTGGTTGGCAAAAACAAAGCCAATGTGAGTACGAAAATGAATTAAATTAAAAAATATTTGATTCACGAAAAATAAAAAAATACCTGTCTATCTTTCCGAGAGAATTTTAATAGTAGACTCTTCCTCTCACTATTTTTACAAGATTTTCACTTTCCATCTTTTTGAAAGTTCTGATGACTGTTTCTATTCTAAGGCCTGTAAGAAATGCAAGTTCTTTTCTTGTGTACGGTATTTTGTAGGAAAAACGATCTGTTTTGTTTTGACTATCTTTCAGATGTTTAAGGAGAGTCAGCAATTGATGGGTAGCATCTTCAGAAGTTAGACTATTCAAAAAAATATAGCTGAAATATGTTCTTTCAGCTAAGTAATTTAGAAACTTCATTTGAATTTCAAAATCTGATGCCAACAGTTTGAGTAGCTTAGACCGCTCTAATTTGAAGATCGTGCAATCTTCCATCAAAACGGCATTGACAGGATAATTGTGTTTAGAAAATAAAAAAATCTCACCTACAGATTCGCCTTTTTGCTGAATACTCTGAATGAATTCTCTGTTCTCGATCTGGAAGTTTGTAAGTTTTACCTTACCCGTTTTGATTTGAAAGTAGTAAGCAGGAGCACTATTCTCTGCAAAAAGCAATTCGGATTTTTTTTTTGAATAATTTCCGCTCCAAAAGTAATGAGCAAGTCTTCTTTTATGACCATACCTTCTAATTACACAATTTCACATAATGTGATTTTGAATTTTATGACCACAAATATATCAAATTAATAATTGTGGCAACATGATCTGAATCAAAGGTCTTTAATGTATACCGTAGTTAGGATAAAGCTTTGCTCATCCCATTCATTCTGAAATTGCAGATTTTAGCAATTTTCAATATCACTTTTTTTGCTTCATTAAATAACTAAAAATAAAAATATACGAGTAAATTATTGATAAAGAATAATTTAGGGCTTAGCGGTAAGTTAAAAATTGGATCGCTAAAAGATTTTAAAATATGACCTACATCATAATTAATGCTTTAGTGAAGGTCTATCTTTGACTAAAATTATTCAAAATAAATAATAAGATATCACGCGCTTCGATTGTGAAATATATATATTTTACTTAGGATATTAGAAGTTTAAAAAACTTTGCATAATCAATCTGAACACTTCGTAATCGCTTAACCGAAAATCTTAGAAATTACAACTGATAAAAATTTTTTAAAAAACTAAAAGCTAAAAACAAAAAAAATGATGCTCTTCGGAAAACACAACTCAATATGAATTGGAAGACCACGAGAAGCAATTTTAAAAATTAAATTATGTCTATTCAGGAAAGTCTTTTGTATTCTGCAGAAGCAATAGAAGAGCATTACGACGCCGGCGATTATATATTTCGCGAAGACGCAACTCCGCAGTATTACTATCAAATCGTTTCCGGTGAGGTAAAACTGAACAGTTATAAGGAAGACGGAAAAGAATTTATTCAGAATATTTTTTCTGCAAATGCGTGTTTCGGAGAATCTATGCTCATTCTTGGTAAACCATATCCTGTGAATGCTATTGCGCTTACAAAATGTATTATCCTGAAAGTCGCCAGAGAACTTTTTTTACAACTTTTACAATTGCATCCCGATCTTTTTTTAGATATATCAAAATCTCTAGCCGATAATGCACATGATAAATTTGTTTTGATGCCGAAGATCGCAAGCAAAAATGCTGAAGAAAGATTAGCCGAATTGATGAACATTATGAAAGATTCTAAAAATCAGGAGAAATTTTCGTTTGAAATTCCACATACAAGACAGCAACTTGCTTCGCTCACAGGCCTATCGCTGGAAACGACCATCAGAGCGATAAAAAAGATGGAAAGAGGTGAGATTCTCATGATTAAAAACGGAAAGATCTTCTACTAATAGCTGATGTGCTTTCAATATTATTGATCCGAAGAAGTGAATTATGTTTAATAACTACTACGGTGAATAAATATTTATTTATTTTTGCAAAAACATTTCGTTTCTATGAAGAAAAAAGTTGTTCTCGTTCAAGATAATCCTGAAATCCTGGAAATAATGGATCAGGTTCTGGACGAAGCCGGATTTGAAGTAATCGGTTCACTTACCACTGAGCCCATAGAAAATGTTGAAGAAATTGATCCCGATGTTGTAGTAGTAGATGATCACATTAAAGGTGACGTGAAAGGTTCTGAGGTTATTAAAGAACTTAAATCTGATCCCGACACAGAAGAAATTCCCGCTGTATTAACTTCCACTTCGAGCAGCATTAAACAAGATGCAAGAGATTGTAAAGCAGATGATTATATTGAAAAGCCTTTTGGTATTGATGAGATGATCGATGTGGTGAAGCGAAATGCTGATTAATCATTGATCTGATTTACATCCGGAAACCACTATTTGCTTTTAGATAATTCTAGCTAAATCTTCTATATTTCAACTTTTTTCGGAATTTTTTGTCAATTATTTATCCAATTTCCTTAGCATAAATTTAATTTGGCAAAATAATTGTTACCACTTTTGCGGAGTACTAAAAACGTACTGCATTTTCTTAAACCAAACCAAAATTATAGTATTATGAAAAATTCAATTCTGACAATGTTAGCTTTGGCTGCACTTACAGCATGTAACAAAAAAGAAAACACAACAACTGCTGATACGGTAGACACTACAGCAATGACTTCTCCTGCAGACACATCAATGGCGCTCAACGATTCTGCCACTGTATCTGGTACAAACACAGATGCTACAGCAAATGCATTAAGTGATCAGGATAAAAAATTTGCTGATGCAGCTGCACAGGGAGGTATGATGGAAGTGATGTTAGGTGATCTTGCAGCAAAAACATCTACCAATGCAACTGTAAAGGCATTGGGCGAAATGATGGCAAAAGATCATGGGAAAGCTAATGATGAGCTGAAAAAATGGGCTGCAACTGCAGGCTACACTTTACCAACAAGTATGAATGCAGATCAGCAAAAAAAACATGATGAATTAAAAATGAAAAAGGGAGCAGAGTTTGACAAAATGTATGTTGATCTTATGGTAAGCGACCACAAAAAAGATATTGCAGATTTCAAGAAAGAAGCATCAGAAGGTTCTGAAGCTTCGCTTAAAGGTTTTGCAGGAAAAACGGTTCCTACTTTGGAGCATCATTTGATGGAATCTGAAAAGGCAAAAGCAGCATTAAAGTAGCAGATTAATTTTCAACTTTACATAAGCTATTTCTGGAAGATTTGAATTTAAAAGATTTAAATCCAACAGAAATAGCTTTTTTCTTTTTAGAGCATTCTCTCCTTTGGATGTTTTATTCAAAAAAATGATCGTTATTTTTCTCTAAAATGAGAAAATTACGCTTCTATATGATTTGAATCATTTTCTTTCTTTTTTTAAAGTCCTAATTTCGAAATAACGAATAAATCGATGATCACAGTTATCTGATTCTGAGATTTATTTTTGATGCAGACCGGCGAGAAGTTGTCGCATCAGTTACCACATCACACCAATTAAAATATTAATATGAAAGCAGCAGTTTTTCACTCGCCGGGTAATATTACCTGCGATACAGTAGACGATCCTAAAATTCAGGATCAAAATGATATCATTCTTCGTGTAACTTCAACAGCCATTTGCGGCAGCGATCTGCATATGTATTCCGGTGGTATACCGCAACCTCGTCCTATGGTTATGGGGCACGAGTTTATGGGAATAGTAGAGGAAGTGGGTAAAAATATCAGTCATCTTTCGGTAGGTGACCGTGTTGTGGTGCCTTTCCCGGTGGCATGCGGCGGTTGCTACTTCTGTCAGCACGATCTTCCTTCGGGTTGCGAACATTCTAATCCTCAGAATTACGGTCCGGAAGGCGGTCTCGTTACTGAAAAGGGCGGAGGAATGTTTGGCTACACAGATCTTTATGGTGGCTATGATGGCGGACAGGCGCAATATGTTAGAGTTCCTTATGCTAATTTTGGTCCGCGAAAAGTTGCAGATTCTCTTACCGACGAGCAGGTATTATTTCTTACGGATATTTTTCCTACGGGATATACGGGAGTGATGTGGGCAGATCTAAAAGGAGGCGAAACTGTGGCGATTTTTGGGGCTGGTCCTGTGGGATCAATGGCGGTAAAAAGTGCTTTTCTATATAAAGCAAAAAAAGTAATCGTCGTCGATACTGTACAATACAGATTAGATCAGATAAAAAATCTTACGGGTTGCGAAACTATTCTTTGGGAAGATGCTAAGCAAACTGTCGACCAGATCAGAAGTATGACCGATGGCAGAGGCGCAGATCTTTGTATTGATGCAGTAGGATTCGAACCCGATAGAAATCTTATCGACAGAGCAAAAGCTTTGGTCAACTTCGAAAAAGGATCTGTGAAAGTTTTGGAAGCTTGTATAAGCGGAGTGCGTCGTGGCGGGTTTGTTTCCATATTAGGCGTTTACCCGATGAACTACGATAATTTCAGAGTTGGGCAGATTTTCGATAAAGGAATTACTCTGAAAGCAGGTCAATCTCCTGTACACGCAGTCATAGACAAATTAATGAAATATGTAGAAACGGGACAGGTAAAACTTGATGATATTATTACCCACAGACTTTCACTTGATGACGTTGCAAAAGGATATGAACTTTTTGACAAAAAACAGGATGGCTGCGTAAAAGTAGTCTTAGATCCCTGGAGATAATCAACAGAGTTGCTTTCTATTAAAGCAGTTTTTCACAAACAATTAAAAATATGAAATTTCAACATTCTTTGCTGAACGAGATCAGCAGATCGTTAAAGAACACCCATAAATCAATATCAGTAGCTGAAAGTGTGACTTCCGGCTATCTGCAATTTTCATTTTCTCAGATGAAGGATGCTTCGGAATTTTATAAAGGCGGGCTTACTGCATATACACTTGAAGAAAAAGTAAATCTGCTGAATGTAGATAAAACTGAAGCAGAAAAAGTTGATTGTGTATCACAGAATATTGCTGATCAGATGGCATTTAATGTGGCAAAACTTTTTAATTCTGATTGGGGAATTGCAGTAACAGGATATGCAACACCGGTTGCAGAATCTCAATTTAAAATCTTTGCATACTTCACAATAGTATTTAAAAATAAAGTGATTGTAGCAGAGAAAATCGAACTTGATGATAAAACGGATGCACTTAACGCCCAAATATATTATGCAGAATTTATTTTGGAATCGCTAAATAAAAATCTGAATACTCAACACTAAAATCAAGAAATATGGAAACTAAAAATCAATATGCACTCGTTACCGGGGCAACAAGCGGAATAGGGTATGAGTTGGCAAAATTATTTGCAAAAAACGGTTACAATCTGGCTATCGTTGCAAGAAATTTAGAAGAATTATCTGCGAAAGCCGAAGAATTTGAACAATTTGGAGTAACAGTTTTACCCATTGCGAAAGATTTTTTTAATATTCAGGAAGTATATGATGTTTATGCCGAACTCAAATTAAAAGGAATCAGCCCGGAAATATTGGTAAATGACGCGGGTCAGGGAGTTTATGGCAAATTTCAGGATACAGAAATCAGCCGAGAAGTGGATATTGTAAATCTCAATATCAATTCTGTATTAATTTTAACTAAACTTTTCTTGCAAGACCGTCTCGAAAAAGGTTCTGGTAAAATTCTGAATCTGGCATCGATCGCCAGCAAAGCTCCCGGACCTTGGCATTCTGTTTATCATGGGACAAAAGCTTTTATATTATCGTGGTCTGAGGCCATCCGGGAAGAGTTGAAAGATTCGGGAATTACCGTTACGGCTCTTCTTCCGGGACCTACCGATACAGATTTCTTTAATAAAGCAGATATGAACAGAAGCAAAATTTTGGAAGATAAAAACAACCTGTCGACACCTGAAGAAGTAGCTAAAGATGGTTTTGAGGCACTGATGAGTGGAGAAGAGAGAGTTATTTCAGGATTAAAGAATAAGCTTACCGTTGCTATGTCAAACCTTGCAACAGACAGTATGGCAGCACATAGAATGGGAGAAATGCAAAAACCTGTAGATCAAAAATAGTAGTTATGGATAATAGGCAATTAAAAGATAAATCGGTTCTTATAACCGGAGCAGATAGTGGGATAGGAAAAGCTGTGGCGTTGCTTTTTGCTAAAGAAGGAGCCAACATCTCATTCGTTCATTACAATGATCATGAAGATGCTGAAGAAACTAAAAAGGAAATTCAGGAGCTAGGTGTAAAATCTATTGCATTGGGAGGTGATATCAATGATAATCAGTTTTGTCAGGATGTGGTATCAAAAACAATTTCAGAATTTGGAGGCATTGACATTCTTGTAAACAATGCAGGAACGCAGATTCCATGCGATGATATTGCTGAGATAGAAGAGGAAAATATCAGAAAAACATTTAATTCAAATATAGTCGGTATGATTCTGCTGACAAAAGCAGCTTTTCCTTATTTAAAAAGCGGAAGCTCTGTGATCAATACGACCTCTGCCGTCGCTTATCAGGGGCATGAAGAATTGATTGATTATTCTGCTACCAAAGGAGCAATTGTTTCTTTTACCCGCTCGCTTGCATTACAGTCTAAGCCGAAAGGAATACGTGTAAATGCAGTTGCGCCGGGTCCTGTTGCAACGCCGCTTACTGAGGAAACTTTTGGAGACAGCGAAGATGACGAAAGCAAACCTCCGTTTGAAAGAAAGGCTACCACAGAAGAAGTTGCATCCAGTTATTTATTTCTGGCAACAGATGCGTCAGTACAGATGACGGGTCAGGTTTTACATCCGAATGGTGGTTTGATTGTAAATGGATAAATAATATGAACGGCGTTATCATTCAGTTTTTTCATTGGTATCATCCGGGTAATCTCTGGAATGAGTTTGCAGATAAAGCAATTTTTCTAAAAGAATTGGGTTTTACTGCTGTGTGGCTTCCGCCAGCGACAAAATGTAGTGAAAATCTGCGTGGTCGTGGATATGATATTTATGATCAATACGATTTGGGTGAATTTGACCAGAAAGGAGGAATTCCAACAAGATACGGGACTAAGCATGAATATTTAAATTCTATTGAGAAAGCACATGAAGCGGGTTTGCACGTCTATGCCGACATAGTTTTGAATCATCGGATGGGAGGCGATGAAGAGGAACAGATCACCGTTCATGAGGTCAGCGAAGAAGACAGAAATATAAAAATTGCTGAGGCTTTCATGGCAAAAGCACTGACGAAGTTTACTTTCCCAGGTAGAAACGGAAAATATTCAGAATTTATATGGAACCATCAATGTTTCAGTGGAATTGACAATATTAAAAAAGACAACCGTAAAATCAAAGGTATTTTTAAAATTCATAATGAATACGGCGAAGAATGGAATGATGCAGTTAGCCATCAGTTTGGAAATTATGATTATCTCATGGGCGCAGACATCGAATACAGAAATCCAAAGGTTGTTCAGGAAATGAAGACCTGGATCAAATGGTATCTGGAAACCACCAAGGCAGACGGAATCAGGGTGGATGCGCTCAAGCATATTTCTCTCGACTTTTTGAAAGAATGGATAAGCTATATTAAAAAAGAAATAAACCCTGATTTATTTATCCTTGGTGAATTTTGGAAAGACGAAGCCGAAAAAATCAATGATTTCTCGCAAGAGATGAACGATTTAATCTCATGCTTTGATGCGCCTCTGCATTATAATTTTTTTAATGCATCAAATGAGGGAAAAGATTATGACTTAAGAAAGGTTCTCGACGGCAGCTTTCTGGAAAGAAAACCAATTTTTTCTGTTTCATTTGTTGAAAATCACGACACACAGAGACTTCAGTCGTTAGAATCATCAGTACGCAGTTGGTTTAAACCTATTGCGTATGCAATTATTCTTCTTACAAAAGATGCCTATCCGTGCGTGTTTTATCCTGATCTTTTTGGGGCAGAATATACTGATCAGAAAGATGGCGAAGAGCAGCATATTATAATGCCGAAAGTAGAGATTTTACCAAAACTTATGGAGGCAAGAAAGCTTTTTGCACATGGTGAACAGATAAAGTATTTTGATCATAAAAACTGTATTGCTTTTGTTAGAAAGGGCGAAAAAGATCATCCCGGTTGCGTGGTGATCATTTCTAACAGCGGTGAGGGTTACAAAGAAATAGACTTGGGGAAAGAATTTGCAAATTCTGTCTTCAGAGATTTTTTAAATATTAGAAATGATGAAATTATTTTAGACGACAACGGAAAAGGAATATTCAAGGTCAATATGTGTTCTGTGAGTGTTTGGATAAAAAATGATTTTTATTCTGACTAAATAATTTAATTTTTATAAAAAGAAATGCCGAAACATAGTTTTTTATATCGCAACAGTCTCGGGATCGTACTGATCGCTTTAATGCTTGTATGTCTTTACGGACAGTTTGTAACAGGCTGGAGAACAGAGAATAAAGAACTGGCGGAAGAAGGTCAGAAACTTCTGGGTATGGGCGACTATCTGCAGAGCGGCCATTTTATCCAGGCAACGTTCGAAAACTGGGAAAGTGAGTTCCTGCAAATGATGCTGTATGTTTTACTCACTGTTTTTTTACGGCAGAGAGGCTCTAGCGAGTCAAAATCTTTAGACAAAAAAGAAGATGTTGACGAAGAGCCAAAACCGCATTCGAAAGCACCGTGGCCAGTCAAAAAAGGTGGAGTTTGGCTTAAATTTTACAAGCATTCTCTTTCTATTGCTTTTGCATTGCTTTTTTTAGTAAGTTTTGCCCTTCATTTTTATGGAAGTTATAAAGATTATTTTGAAAGTCAGTCTGCCAAAAAGTTGTCGGCTGTAAGTGCTCAAAGTTATTTTTTTGATGCTAGATTTTGGTTTGAGTCATTCCAGAACTGGCAGAGCGAATTTTTAGCTGTCGCTTCCATCGTTATTTTATCGGTTTGGCTGAGGAAAAAAGGATCTCCGGAATCAAAACCCGTAGATATGCCACACAATGAAAACTAAATCAATTCTATTAACCTGAAATTATATTATGTTGAAACCAAAAGAAATTCCAAATGTTCCTGTGCAGGAAAAAGGAAGTTTTCATGATACAGAAAGCGTGAAGTTTTTTGATCATCAAGATCTTGCACGTAAAAATTATCAGATTTTAAAAGACAGATTTTTATCGGTTAATTACTGGGATTATTATTCGAAATCAAAAGGTGCAGAATTTAAACTGCACACCAAGGAGGGAATCCTGAAAAAAAGACTTCCTGAAATCGGTGATTTTATCAGAATAGACATTCCGGGCCCGGGAAACTTCGAAGCGAGAGGATACGACTGGGTGGAGATCGCCGATCTTTATTCAGAAGAATTTATAAACGGTGAAACTTTAGAATCTTACGTGATGGTCTGCCGGCCTTCCGGAGTTCCAGGCAGAGACGATACTCATACCGCACACTTTTACGGTAGTGATGCTACATCGACATTCATCATTTCCCGAGGTGACGATTTTATAAAGTTTGGAGTCTACGGTCGTAATGAGTCTCCGAATTTAGATGCAAACATTGCCGATAAAGCCAGAAATTTAATGATCGCTCTAGGTGGAATGGTAGGTCTCTCAAAAATACAGTGGCAAATTCTCACAGACAGTCTTGTAGATTTTTAATTTAATTTTTAGGATTAAATTTTAAAACAATTTTTGAGTAAAATTTCTATTATCAAAGATCGTTTGGCAAAAAATTTGTTTTCTTAAAAGCGTGAAATATCTATCATTAAAGTAACTATTTTTATTTTTAAATAGCTGTTAATGTATAGGTTATAAAATATTTTTTTCAGTATGACTATGATCATAGGATGGCTTTTCAGCATTTTATAGCTTTGAAATACCAAATTAAAAAATCTATTATATGAAATCAATTATCACAACAGCACTCATCTTAGGGCTTACTCTTATCAGTTGTAAAAAAGAAGTACAAACAACCACTCCTACAGGTGCAGATACTTCTACTTCCGCAGATTCTACGTATATGAATCCTTCTAATTCTTCACCTATGCCGTCTGATACAATTTCGGGAACTTCGTCTGGAACAGGCGATACCATGTCTGGTAGAGGTCAGAATAGAGATTCTGCTACCACTACCACATCAAGGTAAATTATTTTAATTTTTAAAACCAGTCTATAAGCAAAGCATCAGATGCTTTGACGGCTATTTTACTGTCATTTTTTAAGCATACCGTCTTGGCGGTGTGAAGGTAAAGTAATGTCTAAAAACAAAAAAGCAGCTGCAATTCAATACTAGTCACGGATTGTAGTGAATCACTAAATATTAATTTCAAAAAAGTAAATGTTATGAACACTAGAAATTCAAACAACAGAAATTCCGGTAGAAACTCTGGAAGAAATTCATCAAACAACGATCAGTCGAGTCTTGAAGAAGCTTACCAACTAGGCTACGATCACGGATACAGTGACGGAAGCGAAGATGAAGATTATGACGATGACTTCTCAGATTATGAAGATTACTTCGATGATGATGATTCGTATGAAAACAGCTACGACGATGACGACGATTATGATGATGACGATTACGATGATGATGATTATGACGATGATGATTATGACGACGAAGACGACAATGATAACCGTGGAAGAGGAAACTCAGGAAACGGAAACCAGCAGCGTGACAGCCAGGGAAGATTTACTTCAGGCGGACGCGGCAGATCTAGCGGTTCCCGTTCAGGATCGCAATCTGGCGTCGGCTCATCGAGAGGCGGTGGCAGAGGTTCTTCTTCAGGACAGGGAAGAGGAAGATCATCTGGCGGCGACACGTCTAGAAGAGGTTTTGCATCCATGAGTAAGGCTGAGCGTACAAGAATTGCCAGAATGGGTGGCCAGGCTTCTCACGGAGGCGGTAGATCTTCAGGTTCAAACAATAGTAACAGTTCACGTTCAGGAAATGGTGGCTCAGGCAGAGGACGAAACAGCGGCTCAGGCGGAAACAACAGAGGCGGCTCTTCTGGTGGTGGTACTTCAAGAAGAGGTTTTGCATCGATGAGCAAATCTGAACGTACAAGAATAGCTCGTATGGGCGGTCAGGCTTCTCACGGAGGCGGAAGATCATCAGGATCTGGCAGATCAGGATTCGGAGGCAGACGTAATTCATAATTCTTTTTTCTTGATTGCCTCTTAGAAAATTTTAAGGGGCAATTTTTAATAATCTTAAAACCAATCACATTATGGCCACTAAAACAACAGAAAATAGTACAGCAGCAGATTCTACAGAAAAAAAAATGCAGGTAGACAACGCAAAAGTGAATGAAAAAGAGATGAAAAATGCACCTCTTCACAAGTTCTTTGTTGATGCTCTTAAAGATATTTATTATGCCGAGCACAAACTTGTTGATGCATTGCAAAAAATGGGTGATGCTGCAACTACCGAAGAGCTGAAAGATGCATTTGAAGATCATCAGTTACAGACCAAAAAACACATCAGCAGATTAGATAAAGTATTTAAATCGATCGACGAAACGCCCGAACAAAAAACCTGCGAAGCGATGGATGGTCTTATCAAAGAAGGCGAAGAGATCATAAAATCTACAGAAGAAGGTTCTATGACCAGAGATGCAGCTCTTATCATTGCAGCTCAGAAAGTAGAGCATTATGAGATTGCTACTTATGGAGGTCTCGTACAGCTTGCCATCACAATGGGACACGATAAAGCGGCTGATCTTTTAGAAAAAACATTACAGGAAGAGGAAGATACCGATTATAATCTTACTGAGATTGCTGAAACACACATCAACTTCGATGCACAGCAGGAAGGTTAAATCTCACAAAAAAACAAGTCATACAGAATAAATGTATGACTTGTTTTCAAAAGATATTTTGATCGTACGTTATTCGGCTTTTAAAAATATTACCGAAACAAATTATATTTAAATTAAAATAATCATGGAATTCGATAAAGCACTATTAGAAGAGATCAATGAGAGTTTTATGTCCGGAAACGAGACCATTTGTATCGCAGAAAGTGTGACTTCAGGTCTTTTGCAGGTAGCATTTTCAGAAATGATCAATTCAAAATTATTTTATAAAGGTGGCATTATCGTGCATACTCCGGATAAAATTGTGAAACTTCTGAAAGTGGATATTGCTGAGATTAAAAACTGCAACTGCGTTTCTAGTTTTGTGGCAGATACGATGGGTCGCCACGCATCAAAAATTTTCGAAAGTGAATGGTGCATTGCAACTTCCGGCTACTGTACCCCGGAAAGAGATTCGGCGTACGAGATATTTGCTTATTATTCCATTTTGTACAAAGGAACTGTTGTTTTCTCTGATAAACTGATGCTTGATAAGAAAGCTGAATCTCTCAACATCAAATTATATTACACCGAGCAAATTTTGCAGAGATTTCTCGGTCATCTAAAGCTACACCAAATCATAAAAAATGAAGTGGGAATTGATGAATAATAGGATGAGCTTAAAGGCTATAACAATTAAATATTTAATTTTTTTTAAATGAAACTTCTTCTACTTAATTTTTTATTATTCTTCAACCTTTATCATGCGCAGGAACTGAACGCCTCGCACATGACTGAGATTGCTCAGCACGAATTTGCCGATCTTGACGGAATAATGATTTCCAGATTTGGTTTTAAAAGATTTGAAGATATTGAAGACGTCAACCAAAAAGTTTATACTAATGACAGTGACAATACAGAAAAGCTCATGGTTATTACAGTAATAAAAAACCCAAAAGCTTGTTCGAATATTCTCAGCATTGTCAACGGATCTGCAGCTCGTATAACCAGATTAAAAGAAGAACTGCCAAAAGAAGGCTATCAATACGCCGGTAAAAAGAAAATGTCTGAAGATATTTTGGTTTCTCAATTCACAAAAGAAAATATGACGGTTTCAGTTACCGATCATGTAACCGGAATTGGAGCTTACCAAATATTACTGACCTGCAGATAATTATTTAAATAAAACAGATAAATCACCTAAATCAATTATATATGGAAATTTTAGCATGGATTTTTGTTGGCCTAATAATTGGAATTATTGCAAAGTTGGGAACCCATCAACCGACTGACGATGATCATAATTTTTCAGTTCTTTTCGGTATTATAGGAGCAGTGGCAGCCGGAGTGATCCTTAATATAACCGATCTCTATTATGAAAATCTGTGGAGTTTTCTCACGATTATCGCACCAATTTCCGGAGCTATATTATTCTTACTTCTTTACCGCAGCTATGACAGGCACCGGTAATATTATTTTAAAATTTATCAATATATATAACTTTTTAGCATCAAATTTTATCCTATGGAAGATCAAATCACAAGACGAAAAGCAATCGGTAAAATAGCAGCCACCATCGCTGTTGCAGCCGTAGCGCCATCTACTTTGGCGCAGACCCCAAATAATAAACCTAAAAATACATCGGTACCGGATCTTACTGATCCTCGAAATAAATATCCCAAGCCACCTTTTAAAAGTCAGTCGCAGCCTTTTCCGGGTTTGGGAAGCAAAATGACCCCAGTTCCAGATCATGGTGAAAAAACATATGTCGGTTCCGGAAGACTTGCCGGAAGAAAGGCACTTATTACAGGTGGTGATTCCGGTATTGGCCGTGCCGCAGCGATAGCTTATGCAAGAGAAGGTGCAGATGTGGCGATCAATTATCTTCCTGCCGAAGAAGAAGATGCACAGCAGGTGATTGAGCTTATCAAAAAAGAAGGCCGAAAAGCCATTGCAATTCCGGGTGACATACGCAGCAAGATGTTCTGTAAAAAACTGGTTGATCAGGCTGTGCAGCAGCTTGGCGGTTTAGATATTCTTGTTAATAATGCCGGACATCAGAAAAGCATAGAATCGATACTTGATATGACTACAGAAGATTTTGACTGGACGATAAAAACCAATATCTATGCGCCATTCTGGATTACAAAAGCAGCCTTGCCTCATATGAAACCCGGCTCTAGCATTATTGGTTTATCATCAGTTCAGGCGTACGATCCTTCGCCGGATCTTTATGATTATGCTCAGACAAAAGCTGCTACAACCAATTATGTTAAATCTTTAGCCAAACAATTGGGGCCAAAAGGAATCAGAGTAAATGGCGTTGCTCCCGGACCAGTCTGGACGCCATTGCAGGTGAGTGGCGGTCAAACACAGGAAAATTTAGTGAAATTCGGAGGCGATACTCCATTGGGAAGACCGGGACAGCCCGCCGAACTTGCCTCTATTTTTGTACAATTGGCAGCAGATGACGCCAGTTTTGCAACAGGACAGATTTACGGAGCGGCCGGAGGAAATGGCCAACCGTAATGCCATGGATTATTTGAGTGAGAGACTGCTTTTTTGGCAGTCTCTTTTTTTTAATTAAAAATATATCTTCCGGTTTTCGATCTTTAAAATTTTATCCTTTTCCATTTTTTTTACAGTTCTGATGACGGTTTCTATCCGCAATCCGGTGATTGATGCCAGTTGCTGCCTCGTGAGAGGAACTTCATATGTATAAGGACTCTGGTCTTCGCTGAAGCTTTTAAAATATTCTAGAATTCCTTTAATCCGAGTATTAGAATATTTTGATGCGTTATTCTGCATCATGATAAATTTGTGATAAAGACGTTCAGAGATAAACTTTCTTACATCTACAGAAGGTTGATGATGATCGTTTAACAGTGACATAAATTTTGATTTTAAAACTTTTATAACTGTGCAATGAGAAATGGTAATTGCGCTAACGGGATAATTTTCATCAATGAAAAGTAAAAGTTCGCACACACTTTGTCCTTTATTCAAAATACTTTGAATAAGTTCTTTTGCACCATCATCAATATGATTTAATTTTACGGCTCCGGTAACGATCTGATAATAATATCTGGGAATTTCTCCTTCATTAAAGATGACTTCCGAAGGCGCGTAATCTTCTGTTATTCCGCCGTAAGATTTTAATAATTCGATGTCAACAAGCATACATTTAGTTTTTGGTTTATTTAGGATTATTAGGAAAATGAAATAAGATTTCCCTCGATTTATGTTTTTAGGTAAATGAATCTCTGCCAAAAGAAAAGATTCTGAAATTGATGACCTATTTTGCGGTTTATACTATTCCCCGTCATGATTCAAACCATTCATTGATGCATCTTTTGCGTTTCAATATAAAATTTTACAAATTGGTGCAGCTTCTGTATTTTTATAATATTGGTATTAATATGCTTTTGTAAATTTAAATTTCACGAGCTACAATTCATCAATCTGTAGGTTTAATAAGTTTGAAGATATAGATAAGCGATTTTCTATGTTCTCAATCTTTATAAAATATTTATCATTTACTGAAATACTTCTCAAAGTGCATGAAAGTCATTTTTTCACATCGTGTAATGCAGTATTTTAAGGTGTGATTTTTATAATAATTTGATTTTTTGTGCATTGTGGGTGGTCAGTTAGAATGGTACAATGCAATAAATTTATCGAAAGGTTTTTTCTTAAATTATGACATAGATCATATTTAAAACTATGAGGTTGAATCTAAATATTGACTTTCACTATAAATTTGTCGTTATGCTCAATTAAATAAAAAGCCCTCTCAAAAAATTGAGAAGGCTAAAACACAAATGATGAAAAAAAATTATTCCGTTTTGTACGGACGAACAAAACTAATCAATTAGAATTTTTGTTCTATATGCGTTAGGTCATATTAATTTTTAAAATTTAGTTTATGACATTGATATTTTTAAAAAATTTTTTACCAAAAAAAATGAAATCTGGATTGAAAAATACTTTATTCAATATTGAAATTAAATAAGATTATTTTTTGACAGAAAATGTAAAGCAAGTTTTCACTTTGTCTGAAGTAACATTTAAAGTTCCGTTGTGAGCTTTTGCTATTTCTGAAGCTATAAACAGACCGAGACCAAGCCCGTTGTGATTAGATTTTGAGCCTTCGCGGTGAAAAGGATGAAATAGATTCTTCATGACCTCTTCCGGAATAGGTTTTCCTTCATTGATTACAGAAACTTCCCAGAATTCTTTGTTTGCTTGTGCATTGATCGTTACCGGAGTTTCTACGGAGCCGTGAGTGATGGCATTTGCTAAAAGGTTTGAAACCAATTGCGCAATTCTTGCAGGATCACACTGCACTTCGGTACTGATGTTGTAGTTTGCCTCGATTCTTCTTTCCGGCCATGCGACCTGTAATTCATCGCTTACCTGATTCAGAAGTTCTGTAAGGTCAACAGATCTCGGGTTGATCGGGATGCCACCGCCAAGTCTGCCTCGTGCAAGATCCATAATATTATCAATCATCTCGTACATTCTTTTTGAGCTGGAATGAATCACGTTCATCAGTTTTTTATCGCGCTCGTTCAACTCTGATCTTTGTAGCAACTGGGCTGCACTCATAATTCCGCCCAGCGGATTTCGAAGATCATGACCAAGCACAGCAATGAACTGTTCACGTATGATTGCATTCTGCTGTTCTATATTAAGATTGTTTTCAGCTAATTTTTTGGCAATTTCAAGATTTTCCTCGTAAAGACGTCTGTCAGATGCTTTGAAAATTGTAAACCGCATAAAAATGGGTTGATTATTCTCGTCTTTTCTTTCGTAACCGTTGATGTAAACCGGCAGCTTGCCTTTTCCGGTATCAATAAGTTCTATAGAAACTTCATCAAAATGACCTTGCATACGAAGCAGAGGCCAAAGATGGGTTTCAAAATATATTTTACCACCAATTGACAGTATTTCAGAGAACCTTTTGCCTGTAAACTGAGCAGGAGAACCACTAAGCCATTGCGCGGCGCAGGAATTGATCTTCGCAATTTTTCCTTCTCCGTCGGTGATCACAAAACCGCATAATGAAGATTCGAAAAAATCATCAAAGTCAGGAGAGTGTATTGGCGAACTGCTGTTAGTCATTCAAGAAATTTCTTATCGCTGCAATGGTTTCTTCAGGCGCGCTCAGGTTGGGGCAATGACCTGTCGCGTTCATGATAACAAGTTTGCTTTCAGGGATTTGCTGATGCATGTAATTACCTACTTCTACTGGTGCAATCACATCATTGCTGCATTGTAAAATAGCTACCGGAATATTAGTTTCAGGTAAAATATCTCGTTTGTCTGATAAAAATGTTGTGCGTGCAAAATGTTTTGCTATTTCAGGATCGGTTTTGCAGAAGCTGTTGGTTAATTCTTCATTCAGATCTTTTCTGTCAGGATTTCCCATGATCACAGGAGCCATCGTTGCAGACCAGCCAAGATGGTTTTTGTTGAGTGATTCTAATAATTCCTCAATCTCAGACCTGCTGAATCCGCCTACGTAATCGTCTTGGTTAATATAAGATGGAGAAGGAGATACCAATACTAAGCTTTTAAAAAGATCAGGTTTTATTTTTGCGGCAATAAGTCCCATCAAGGCACTTACGGAATGCCCTACGAAAACTACATTTTTTAAATTAAGTTCGTTGGCAATTTCTACAATATCCTGCGCATATCCTTCAAGCTCATCATATTTTTCGAAAGAATAGGAAGAAAGATCTGAATTTCCTGCACCCACATGATCAAAGAGAACTGTAGTGTAATTGTCCTGAAAAGCAGGTGAAACGTACCGCCACATATTTTGATCGCAACCAAAACCATGAGCGAAAAGCATAACATTCTCTCCGTTTCCTGTGATTGTGACGTTGTTTCTCTTGAGGACACTCATTAATCAATAGTTTCTGTAAATTTAATGAATAAATGTGGATTAGTAATTAAATTTTCGCAATCAGCACATTTTCAAATTGAAATGCTGAAGGTTTGGTGGTCTTCCGAAAATAAATGTATATTTATATTACCATGAAAATCAAAATTCCAAAATTCAGGAACGATGATGGCTATGGCGGCAAGATAGTTGTAGTAGTCAGTCACCAACATCAAAATATACACCATGAATGTACAGTTAGATACAGATGCTCACACACAAAATCATGTGATCAATTCGGATAAATTTCAGGCAGATGTCTTAGAAGGACTGAAAAATACTCCAAAGAAATTATCTTCAAAGTATTTTTACGATAAAACCGGCGACCGACTTTTTCAGGAAATAATGGCAATGCCGGAATACTATCTTACAAAATGCGAACTCGATATATTTAAAAATAAAACAGAAAAACTTACAGATTTTATCGCTTCAGGAAATGAAGCTTTCGATTTAATTGAGTTGGGAGCCGGCGATGCGATGAAATCTACTTATCTGCTGCAATATTTAGTCGAGCAGGGAGGAGATTTCACCTACATGCCTATCGATATTTCGGGAAATATTTTGTCAGTTTTAAATGAAAAATTAAGTGTTAAAATTCCAAAGCTTGAAATAGTTTCTCTGGAAGGCGACTATTTTGAGATGCTTCATAAGGCGGCTGCAATGTCCTCAAGAAAAAAGGTCGTTCTGTTTTTAGGCAGCAATATCGGAAATATGAATACCGATGAGGCAGAAAATTTTTGCATAGAACTCAAAAAAAATCTCAATTCTGGTGATGTTGTTTTAGTTGGTTTTGATCTAAAGAAAAATCCGCATACTATTCTCAATGCTTATAACGATCAAACAGGAATCACCGCCGCATTCAATCTCAACCTTTTAACACGTATCAATCGTGAACTGAATGCCAATTTTGAAATTAAAAATTTTCAGCATTTTCAGACCTATGATCCTGTAAGTGGAGCCTGCAGAAGTTATCTTGTCAGCCTGAAAGATCAAAACGTAAAAATCTCTGATGAATTTGTTGAATTTAAAGAAAATGAATTAATCGACATGGAGGTTTCCCACAAATTCTCTGAAACTGACATCATCAAATTGGCCGAAAAATCTGGTTTTAAAATTATAGGGCAAATAAAGGATTCTAAAAACTGGTACGTAGATTCAATCTGGCAGGTAATTTAATTTAAAAGAAGTTAACAATGGAAGCAGAAATACTAACTCAGAATTTAGTCAAAAAATATACAGAGATTCGTCAGCACTCGGTAGATATTTGCGAACCTCTAGAAATTGAAGACTACGTTGTTCAGCCAATTATTGACGTGAGTCCGCCGAAATGGCATTTGGGACACACAACTTGGTTTTTTGAAACGTTTATTCTTATCCCAAATATCCCTGATTATGAGGTCTTTGATGCGCAGTACAATTTCGTTTTCAATAGTTATTACGAAACGGTTGGTGCGAGAGTAATCCGTACAGACAGAGGAAATTTGAGCCGTCCATCTGTTTCTGATGTTTATCAATACAGAAAATATGTTGACGAAAAAATGCAGGAATTTTTTCAAAGTAATCTGATGAATGACAGCATTCAATCATTAATGGAATTAGGTCTTAATCACGAGCAGCAGCATCAGGAATTATTAATGACAGACATCAAATATATTTTGGGTCACAATCCGCTTTTTCCGGTTTATAGAAAGGAAAATACTGAGCAAAATAAGGTTAAAGTTCAATCTGAAATGATCAGTTTTCCGGAAGGTGTTTATGAAATTGGTTTTGAAGGAAAAGGATTTTGTTTTGATAATGAATTGGGAAGACATAAAGTATATTTAAATGATTTTGAAATTTCAAGTCAGCTCGTAACCAACGGAGAATATCTGGAATTTATGAAAGCTGACGGCTACTCAGATTTCAGACATTGGCACGCCGAAGGATGGGATTGGGTAAAACAAAATCAAACAAAATCTCCGTTATACTGGCATTTTATCGATGGAAAATGGATGCATTATTCCTTAAACGGTTTACGGGAAATCAATCCCGATGAACCACTTTGCCATATCAATTTCTTCGAAGCTTCAGCTTTTGCATCTTGGAAAGAAATGCGCTTGCCAACGGAAGCAGAGTGGGAAGTTTCATCAAATCATTTCGATTGGGGAAAACGTTGGGAATGGACGAATTCTGCCTATCTGCCTTATCCGGGTTTCAAAAAAGAAGCTGGTGCAGTTGGTGAATATAATGGGAAATTTATGGTCAATCAAACTGTTTTGCGTGGTGCATCAGAGGCAACTCCGAAAGGGCACAGCAGAAATACCTACCGAAATTTTTTCCCGACCAATTTGCAATGGCAATTCACAGGAATCCGTTTGGCGAAATAATTTTCTATGATAAAAGTTGAATCGGTTTCTAAATATTTTGACGGAAGACCGGCGGTCGATGATATTTCCTTTCAGGCAAATGATAAGGAAATTTTAGTGCTTTTGGGCACAAGCGGTTGCGGAAAAACAACGACCTTGAAAATGATCAATCGACTGATAGAATCCGATTCCGGGAATATTTTAATTAATGGGAAAAACATTCGTGAACAAAAAGTCGAAAATCTGAGAATGGGAATCGGTTTCGTAATGCAGAATTCCGGACTTTTCCCGCATTATACCATTAAAGAAAATATCGCAACTGTTCCCAAACTTCTCAAATGGAATCAAAAAAAAATAGATGACCGAACAAAGGAACTTTTAAATAAACTCAATCTTTCAATCGATATTCTGTCCCGTTTTCCAAATGAATTAAGCGGCGGTCAACAGCAAAGAGTCGGGATTGCCAGAGCTTTGATTGCTGATTCTCCAATTTTACTGATGGATGAACCTTTCGGAGCTTTGGATAATATTACGAAAGCCGATATTCATTCGGAATTCAAATCTTTGGAGGAATTAAAAAATAAAACGATCATTCTGGTTACACACGATGTTCAGGAAGCTTTTGAATTGGGACACAGAATTTGCTTGATGGACAAAGGAAAAATCGTCCAGACCGGAACTCCAAAAGAAATGCTTTATCATCCAAAAAATGCTTTCGTTAAAGACTTTTTTGCTGCAAACCGATTGTTGTTGGAATATAAGGTTACTGTCTTAAGAGATGTAATTCCTTTCCTTTCTGATTTTCAAAACGACTTTACTGAAGATTCTAATATTTGGAATATTTTACAAAAATTAAGCTCTGACCCGCAAAATACAGTTCATTATGAAAAGATAATGAAAGCGTTCAATGATTACCGAAAACTACAAATTGTATGACACAGCAGAGTCTTTGGCAGTTTGTTTCAGAACAGCACGAAAAATTATTAACTCAGATTACACAGCATTTGGGACTCACGTTTTTGTCTTTGCTATTGGCAATTATCGTCGGTTTACCTCTGGGAATTTTCATCGCCAGAAAAAGAAAGTTAGCAGGTTCGGTTTTGGGTGTTGCAGGAATTTTACAGACCATTCCGAGCATTGCATTGTTGGGATTTATGATTCCCGCTTTTGGAATTGGTGCCACTCCTGCGATTGTCGCTTTGTTAATTTACGCACTTTTACCGATTATCAGAAATACGTATACAGGAATTACAGGTGTAAACCAGGCCGTTATAGAATCAGCGAAAGCAATGGGAATGAGCCGCAAACAGCTGCTTTATAAAGTGGAACTTCCGCTGGCGATGCCTGTCATCATTGCAGGAATCAGAACTGCAGCTGTAATTAATGTTGGTGTCGCGACTTTAGCTTCGTTTGTTGCAGCAGGCGGTTTGGGCGAATTTATTTTTGGTGGAATTTCACTCAACAACACCAATATGATTCTCGCCGGAGCAATTCCCGCGGCACTTTTGGCAGTTTTGTTGGATAAGCTCATTGCTGTTTTTCAAAAAATAAATTATCACGATCTTCGAAAATTCTGGTATGTTTTTCCGGCAATTTTAGTAATTATTAGTGCAGTTTATTGGTTTAATACTAAATCAGATACTAAACTTAAAGCTGGTTTTACGCCCGAATTTATGGGACGGCAAGACGGTGATCTCGGTTTGCGATCTGTTTATAATTTAAATGTAAATCCGAAAGTTGTGAATGATGCGGTAATGTACAAAGCGGCTTATGAAGGCGAATTGGATTTAATCAGCGGATATTCTACAGACGGTAGAATCAAGGCTTTTGATTTGTATGTATTGGAAGATGACAAGAAGATTTTTCCTCCTTATTTTGCTGCGCCAATCATTAAAATAAAGATTTTGCAAAAATTTCCCGAGCTTGAAAAAACGCTGAATTTGTTAGCAGGAAAATTTAATGATTCGATAATGACAGATTTAAATTACCGTTCAGATTATCTCAATCAAACACCTGAAAAAATCGCGAAAGATTTTTTAATTAAAAATAAATTATATAAAATTTCAAATAACGGAAATTCAGGTACGGTTCGAATTGGTTCTAAGATTTTTGGTGAGCAATACATTCTCGCAGAGATTTATAAAATGTTGATCGAAGGCTACACTAATTATCAGGTAGAAACAAAAACAGGATTGGGCGGAACGAAAATATGCTTTGATGCTTTGATGAATGACGCTATCGATTTTTATCCCGAATATACAGGAACAGGACTTTTAGTTCTATTAAAACCTGACGAAAAAAAAGTCATGAAGGTTACAAAAAGCGCTGAAAGTACGTATAATTATGTTGATGATGAATTTCAGAAACAATACGGAATCCGATGGTTAAAACCGCTCGGTTTTAATAATTCTTATGCGCTAATGATGCGAGAAAAACAAGCGGCAGAACTGAAAATAAAAACAATTTCTGACCTGAAAAAATATCTTGACTCCAAGTAAAATGAAGTATAATTTTGACGAAATCATATCACGAAAAAATACCGATTCTGTAAAATGGGATCTGGCAGAAGATGCAGAAGTTCTGCCAATGTGGGTTGCCGATATGGATTTTAAAACCGCTCCGGAAATTATAGAAACACTTTCTGAAAAAATTGCTCACGGGGTTTTTGGTTATGGTAATATTCCGGAAAATTTCCATCAGTCAATTATTGATTGGTGGCAAGATTATCATCAGTTCACCATCCAAAAAGATTGTTTGTTGCCGGTTCCGGGAATGATTCTTTCTCTCTCGGCAATCGTACGGACTTTTTTAAAACCAGGAGAAAATATAATTTTGCAAACTCCTGTTTATAATCATTTTTTCACGATTATTGAAAGCTGTAGCTGCAATCTTATTGAAAATAATCTTATTTACAAAAACGGAAATTATGAGATAGATTTTGACGATTTGGAAATCAAAGCTTCCGATTCTAAGACCAAAATGCTGTTAATCAGCAATCCTCACAATCCTGTCGGAAGAGTCTGGACTCGATCTGAACTTGAAAAAATCGCTGAAATTTGTTCCGAACATCAAGTTATCGTCGTGTCGGATGAGATTCACGCTGATCTGGTTTTCGAAAATCATCAACATATTCCTTTCGCTTCGATTGCTGCTGATTATCATCTTGTTTCCATCACTTGTGGCTCGCCTTGCAAGACTTTTAATTTGTCGGGTTTGTCGATTTCATACATTATATCACAGGATAAAAATATTTTAAATCAAATCTATAAAACTTTAGAATTTCAGGAAACCATATATCCAAATCCGATGGCTGCTGACGCGTTGATTGCTGCTTATACCAAAGGAAGAAACTGGCTTGATGAGCTGAAATTATATCTTTGGGAAAATTATCAGTTTCTCTTAAAATTTTGTGCTGAATATTTACCTGAAATCAAAGTTATTCCACTCCAGGCTACCTATCTTGTGTGGCTTGATGTTAGTTTTCTTAGTCAGGAATCTGACGAAATTTCAAAATTATTGTTAATCGAGGAAAAGCTTTGGGTTAATTCCGGAACAATGTATGGCAGAGCAGGTGAGGGGTTTTTGCGAATTAATATCGCCTGTCCGCGAGAAATTTTAATTCAAGGTTTGCAAAAACTGGAAAATTTTTATTTGAAAAGGTAACCATAAAGCACATTGCTATATTTAAGAAGAGTATTTATTACAAAGATTTTATTATGAAGTTTGAAAACGAAAATATATATAAAAATTTATCTGCCTATTTTAATGACAGGAAGAAAACCTTTTTCCTTTGCTTTTCTGTTTTTTTTATCATTGTATTTCTCCTCCTTACTCTTTTTGTAGTCAAATTTTCTCCGCAAGCCTGGGATCTTTCCGTTAGCAAAGAGATTCAGGAAGATCAGAATTTGATTTTAGATATTGTGATGAAAGCTTTCAGTTGGATAGGTACAGTTTATGTTGCGGCGATTATGGTTTTCTCATTTGCAGCTGTTT
The DNA here is from genome assembly GCF_027945075.1 of Chryseobacterium sp. CY350. Lineage (NCBI taxonomy): Bacteria > Pseudomonadati > Bacteroidota > Flavobacteriia > Flavobacteriales > Weeksellaceae > Chryseobacterium > Chryseobacterium wangxinyae. The sequence continues at coordinate 1,390,036 of NZ_CP116034.1, read as the reverse complement.
TTTTTATTTTTAAATATTTTAAAGAAGGCTTATTTTTGTTGTCGTGTATTTTATCTGGCGGCGTAAGTTATGTCCTAAAAATGCTTATTGATCGTCCCAGACCCACGGTAGATTTTGTAAGAGTGGTGGAAGAGACTCATTACCAAAGCTTCCCGAGTGGTCACGTTTTGTTTTACACCGTATTTTTTGGATCTATCATGATCATAGCTATTTACTCGAAAATACTTAAAATATCACTAAAAATTTTGACTTCGGTTCTTTGTTTGGGTATGATCATCTTGGGCGCAGTGTCGCGCATTTATCTCGGTGCGCATTGGTTTACAGATGTTATCGGCGGGTTTATTGTGGGAATCCTTTTTGTGATGGTTTCAGGAAGTATATATATAAGAAGCAAAAATTCAGCATAAAAAACGCTGTCACAAAATGTATGACAGCGTTTGTATTGTAATATTGAGTTAAATTTATACTTTGTAAGTGAATGCATTGATATTCATACCTGCTCCTACAGATGCGAAAAGTATTATGTCGCCTTTGCTAAAAGAATGCTCATCCATTTCGCCTTTCATAATGAGATCATATAAGGTTGGTATTGTTGCAACGCTGCTGTTTCCAAATTTATGAATAGACATTGGCATAATATCCACAGGTGCTTCTAAGCCGTAGAGGCTGTAAAACCTTTCTATAATGGCTTCGTCCATTTTCTCATTTGCCTGGTGTATAAGGATTTTTTTAAGATCTTTAATCTCCACTCCGGCTTTTTCAAGACAAGACTTCATGGCTAAAGGAACTTTTGTAAGAGCAAATTCATAGATCTTTCTGCCTTTCATTTTGATATAACGGATGTCTGACTGATCATCCTGATTATAGGAAGTTCCGAAAAACAGAAAATTTGCTTCATCATAAGAATAGGTAGCACTTTCGTGCGAAAGAATACCATTATCTTCTTCTGTAGCTTCTACGATAACAGCACCTGCACCATCGGCGTAGATCATAGAATCTCGATCAAAAGGATCTGTAACTCTCGACAACGTCTCTGCACCAATGACAAGACAGCGTTTTGCTATACCTGCTTTTACAAATGAACTTGCATGAATCATTGCTTCGTTCCATCCAGGGCAGCCAAAAAGCAGATCGTAAGCAACACAGTAAGGTTTTTGTATGCGTAATTTATTTTTAACACGTGTAGCAATACTCGGTACAGTATCAGATTGCACTTTTCCCTTTGAAATATCACCATAATTGTGAGCAACGATGATATAATCAATCGTTTCACGGTCGATACCGGCATCTTCGATAGCCCTTTCAGCAGCAAAGAGTGCAAGGTCTGATGTTACATGTTGATTGTCAGCATATCTCCTCTCTTCAATTCCGGTAATATCTTTAAACTTTCCTATGATCGATTCAGGAAATTTTATGGCTAAACCTTCTTCATTAAGAAAAACATGATCTGAAAAATCTGCATTTCTCATTACATTTTCAGGTGTGTAGCTGCCGGAACCTATTATTTTAATGTTCATCATAAATGTCTTTAATACATACCCACTGATAGTCATTTTTATGGAGTAATATTCAAAATTATGATAATTCCCTGTCTTATTAATGATTTCAGGAGATTATTATGTATAAATTTTAAATTCTAAACATAGTATAATTTAAACTTGCTGAATATCAGTAGTTTAAAGCTATATTGATTTTTGTCATTAATTATTACTTTTTCTTATAATCTTCTATGTTTTTAAACTTTGTATACGATTGTCGGATAAGATATAGCTGATCTTCGACAATTTTTGCGCTTTTTGTATTCAGTTCTCCACTTGCTAAAACATCTTCGTAAGCTTTAATTGCGTTTTGCTCACCGTAAACTACATTTTCAAGAGTCGATTTTTCTTTGCTTCCGCCTACAAAAGAGTTTTTAAGATCAATCCAGGTACGGTGGATTGCTCCCGCCGCTGATGCAGAATCGTCGGCTGTCTTTCCGTCTTCCTGAATAAGATTGATCAGGTCGTTTTTCATGATTTTTGATTCCGAAATCATTCTGTCATATTCTCCTTTAAGATCAGAATAGGATTCCCAAACCTGACCTTCTACTGTTTCGAAACCAGCAATTCGGTCATTGGTGATGTGCAGAAGATCATTTAAAATTTCTGCATTTCTTTCATTGTTCATAATATTTTTTTTTGGTTATTATCTTCAGATACAACAATTATGCCTTGTGTAGTACCATATTTATTTCATCTAACTGTTTTTTAAGCATTAAATAATGATTATGATCGTGGTTTAAGATTTGTATATTGTCACGTCATAATTTTGAATTTTTTACATGAGTAAGATTAATATTTTTTGGTTTCGCAGAGATTTAAGACTTGAAGATAACGCCGGTTTGTCTGAAGCTTTAAATTCAGGTCTGAAGGTGGTACCTATATTTATTTTTGATCAGGATATTCTTGATCAGCTAACTGAAAAAGCAGATAAAAGAGTAGATTATATTCAGCAGGTTTTAAGTGAAATCAATGATGATCTTCATCAACACAAAAGTACTTTAAAAACCTTTTATGGCAAACCGGAGGAAATATTTAAACAGCTAACCAACGAGTATGATATTGATACTGTGTATTGTAATCGAGATTATGAGCCACAGGCAATTGTAAGAGATCAAACGATTGCTGATTTTTTAAAAACAAAAGACATTAAATTTTTAGATTTTAAAGATCAGTTGATATTTGAAAAAAATGATGTATTGAAAAGTGATCATTCACCCTACACCGTTTATACTCCCTATTCAAAAAAATGGAAAGAACAGCTCCATGCAATGAAAATTGAGAAATACAAGTGTGATCTCGCTAATTTTCTTCCTTTAAAATCTGAAAAAATTCTCAGCCTGAAAGAAATCGGATTTCAAAAAACAGATTTTAAATTCATCAAGCCCGTTTTAGCAAAGGAAATAGTAGATTCTTACGACAAAAAAAGAGATTTTCCTGCTCTGGATCATACAACACGCTTAGGGATTGCTTTGCGTTTTGGTACAATTTCCGTGAGAAAATGCGTAGAATTTGCACTAAAGCATAACGGAACTTGGCTTAACGAGCTGATCTGGCGAGAATTTTTCATGCAAATTTTGTTTCATTTTCCCCACGTTGTCAATCAATGTTTTAAAAAGAAATATGAAAATATCGAATGGAGAAACGATGAAAAGGAATTTAAAAAATGGTGCGAAGGAAAAACCGGTTATCCTATTGTTGATGCGGGAATGCGACAACTCAACGAAACCGGATTTATGCACAACAGAGTAAGGATGATTACTGCCAGTTTTCTCACAAAACATTTGTTGATCGACTGGCGATGGGGTGAAGCTTATTTTGCCGTAAAACTTCTGGATTATGAATTGTCATCCAACAACGGAAACTGGCAGTGGGCAGCAGGTTGTGGTTGTGATGCAGCGCCGTATTTCAGAGTTTTCAGTCCGGAAGCGCAAACCGAAAAATTTGATAAAGATTTAAAATACATTAAAAAATGGCTGCCCGAAGATTACAGCGAAAAGCCAATCGTGGAACATAAATCAGCCAGGGAAAGAGCTTTAAAGGTTTATAAAGAAGGTCTCGAAAAAGCTGAGTGATCACTCTTCAGGAGAGCGTTCCGAAGTTGGACTGATTACTTTCGTGACAACACCGTGACCGATTAAATTTTCGCCGTCAAAAAAATCAAAATCGAGACCTTCATATATATTTCCGGTAGCATATTCAGATTTTAAAATTGCAATTTCGGCCGTAACGGTATCTCCCGGGAAAACCAGTTCTGCATCAATAAAATTCTGAATTCCAGTATATAATTCCAGATCAAAAGGGAATTTGATTGTTGGTCTGTAACCTGATGATACAGGAGTCGTTCTTACGCCGTCTTTAGCAGGAAGATAGGTGAGAAGTGCTGTAAATTGCGGTTTTATTTTCATGTGAAGCAGTAAATTGATTAGCCAGAAACGAATTTATGAAAAATTACATTCATTTTTACTCTCTATCATAAACAACTTTTTTCGCATTGGCTGAATAAAATTACTTTAGTTACTTCACATTTTAAAATTAATTAAAAGATTTTCGATATTCTAGAGGTGTCTGTTTTGTTTTGGTTTTAAAAAGTGTGCTGAATGATTGTGCATGTTCAAAACCCAATGTATATGCAATTTCGCTTACCGATAAATTGGTCATAGAAAGTTGTTCTTTAGCCTTGCTAATCAGTTTATCGTGAATATGCTGCTGTGTATTTTGTCCGGTATGCACTCTGAGTAGATCACTCAGATAGCTTGGCGAAAGGTTCATGGCTGCGGCAGCATTCTGCACAGTTAGTAGACCGTTTTTCAGCGAATCGTCTTTCTTGAAATAATCATTAAGAAAGCTTTCAAACTTCACCAAAAGCTGATGATTGCTGTTCTTTCTCGTGATAAACTGTCTTTCATAAAACCTTTTAGAATAATTTAGAAGCAGATCAATTTGAGACAAAATAATTTCCTGAGTATGTCGGTCAATATGCTCACATTCTTTATCGATCTTCAGCATGATTTTAATTAAATCTTCTTCCTCTTCGGCAGATAAATGTAGAGCTTCGTTCACGGCATAAGAGAAAAATCCGAAATCTGAAATAGTTCCCGCCAGTGGATGTTTCAGGATAAAATCTTCATGAAAAATCAGCAGAAAACCAGATCCGCATTCCATATTATTTAAATCTAAATATTGCACCTGGTTGGGAGCGGTAAAACTTAGCACACCTTTGTCATAATCATAATGTTGCTGCCCGTATCTCACTTTTCCGACCGCATCTCTTTTCAGCGCCACACAGTAGAATCTATTCGTAAAACCCTTCCAGACTTCATCTTCCAGAAAAATACTTTCTGCTAAATTGATCACGCTCACCAGAGGATGTTTCGGTTCTTTTAATGACAATAATTTATGAAATGCAGAGATTGAAGGTATTGTATTCATGGCTGATTTTTTTATTTAATCTAAAAGTCCCATGCTGAATTCGTCGTACGGAGCTCCTGTATCGGTTCCCAAAGGTACAATAGTTTCGAGTTTCTGAAGATCAGATTCAGTTAATATTATCTTGGCAGATTCAATATTTTGTTCGAGATATTTTCTGCGTTTGGTTCCCGGAATTGGCACGATTCCTTTGCTCATGATCCATGCTAAAGCCAATTGTGATGAGGTTACTTCTTTTTCTTCAGCCAGATTTGCTATTGCTTCCACCAATTCAATATTTTTATGAAAATATTTTTCCTGAAAACGAGGGATCGCTCTTCGAAAGTCATTTTCGGGTAAATCATTAATTGATTTGATCTGTCCGGATAAAAATCCGCGTCCCAATGGGGAATACGCTACAAAGCCAATTCCTAATTCCTGTAAAGTTTTTAAAACCCCACGCTCTTCTGCAGTTCTTTCAAAAAGCGAATATTCACTTTGAACAGCGGTAATAGGATGAACGGAATGTGCTCTTTTCACTGTTTCAGATGAAACTTCAGACAAACCAATGTAACCTATTTTTCCTTCCTGAACCAGATCGCTCATAGCCTGAACGGTTTCTTCAATCGGAGTGTTTTTGTCTAATCGATGCATATAATAAAGATCAATGTAATCTGTATTTAAATTTTTTAAAGATCTTTCCACAGATTTTTTTACATAATCTTTACTACCGTTGATGGCCCAGGTTACTTTGTTGCTGTCGTCAATTTCCCAACCAAATTTTGTAGCAATAATGTACTGCTCTCGATTCTTTCCTACTGCTTTTGCGATCAGCTGTTCATTTTTGAAAGGGCCGTAGAGATCAGCTGTATCCAGAAAGTTTCCTCCTAATTCTAAAGATCGGTGTATTGTGGCAATTGCTTCTGTTTCGTCTGCCTCACCGTACATATTTGCATCTTCAAAACCGGTCATTCCCATGCATCCCAATCCGATTTTTGGGATCATTAAACCTTGATTTCCTAACTGTATTATTTCGATGTTCATAATGTTGATTTTATTAAGACAAAGGTCAGCCGAAATAAAAAATCAAATGTTTGCTAAATGAAGAATTTTGTAAGCAAAACCCAGATTGCTAATGAAAGAATGAGCTACTTATCGCCTAGGGAGAAATGCTTCATAAAGAAGTTTACTAAATCACTGATAATACCACATATTTTCAATTTTATTACAATTTATTGATAATAATGCAAAATATGTTATTTTATACTTAAAATAATTGTCAAGTTGTTAAAAATTGTTAGATTTGTAAAGAACCAAACTCACTAGCCTATGATAAAATCATCTACTTTCTTAAAGTTTTGTCAGTCATCAGATGATGAAATACCGTAGTAATTCGCATTCGAAAGATAAATCTCTTTAACAAAATCAGAAATCATGTATCACTAAGAAAATTTTAAATATGAATAAAGTTTTACTTACTATAATCTTCTTTTTAGCTTTCATTGCTAAAGTATATGCACAGTGCGCGCCCGTCGCGGTGCCGTTTTTACAGTCATTCAGTTCCGGAGCACTTCCCAATTGCTGGATCAGTCAAAATCCTACAACCACATCAACAAGTACCTACGTGAAGTGGAGGTTTTCCGGAGCAGCAGGATATGGTGCAACCGGAAATGGCGGCCGACCGGCAGGAACTTTTGCCTGGGTAGATGCAAGTTCACCATATGCCAATGAGCATACTGTAGAGTTGCTATCACCCCAAATCAATCTTACAGGATTGACGAATCCTTATGTGAAATTTGAATGGTTTAAAAATCACCTTACCTCTCTCACAGGAACTGTTCCCAACTACGAACACAATCAACTGAAACTCGAAATAAACAGCGGTTCAGGCTGGGTTCAGATTTGGGCAGGCAATACCAATGACCCTGAGTGGAGAACTGTTGGTGTTCCGTTGGCTGCTTCATATGTAGGAGCTACGGTTCAATTAAAATTTACGGTTGATAAAGATGTGCTTGGAAACGGATATTTCTATGATGACATTTTGCTTGATGAAGTAAAGGTTATTCAGGCTCCCACCTGTTTTGAGCCAGTGAATCTTCCTGTCACAAACGTTACTCCAAATTCAGGAACAATCAACTGGGCTGCTCCTCTTGCTCCGGCTCCGGCTCCCGCAAACGGATATGAATATTATTATTCTACAACAAATACGCCTCCCGTTGCAGGAACTGCAGGAACCTTTACTGCAGGAACGACGGCTGATTTAACTCCGCTGATTTCGGGAACTACTTACTACTGGTGGGTAAGATCAGTTTGTTCGGCTACAGATAAATCTCTCTGGTCAGAAGGGATTCCTTTTACGCCCGGTCAGATTGGTGGCGGAACTGCCACTCATGCTTATTTACCGGCTTATTCTTGCTCAGGATTTAATTATTCACAACAAATTTACACTGCTGCAGAAGTTGCAGGAGCTGTAGGGAACAACAATTATATAACTTCAATAAAGTTTTACGTTTCTACAACTGCTACTACACAGGCAAACTATAATCAGTGGGTAGTTTATATGGGGAATACGAGCCAGACTGACTTTGCTACCACTACAAGCTGGGTTCCTTTTTCAGATTTATCACAGGCCTACAGTGGTACTTTACCTGCAATGACGGCAGGAACCTGGGTGACGATTCCTCTCACCACACCTTTCCTTTGGGATGGAACGAGTAATATTGTTATCGCGGTCGATGAAAATTCTACAGGAACTTCGTGTACAGCGAACTGGGGAAGTTATCCTGCAGGTACAAACAAAGGAATGTTGTATTATAATTCTACGACAAATCCTAATCCTGCAACGCCACCTACTGCTACAAGCAGATATTCTGTAATTCCGATCATACAGATGGTGGGAACTGCTTTAGTTCCGTGTGTGAATACTCCGCCTACCAATATTGCAGTCAGTAATATTTCTGCTACATCAGCAAATGTTTCATGGACGCCGGCAGCTGGAGCAACTTATGTTTTAAGATATCGGTCTCTTCCCGGTGGAACATGGACGACAGTAAATCTTACAACACCTCTCACCAATACATATACAATTGATGGTTTGTTGGAATTTACTCAGTATGAAGTAGAAATTGCAACCGTTTGTAACACAGGTCCGACGGGGGCGTTTTCGACTCCGACTGCCTTTACTACACCGGGAGTTTCTTGGTGTCCTCATGCTGCGCAATATACAAGCGCAACCTATGGCTGGATTTCTAACGTAACTGTAAATCCGGTAGGTTCTACACCATTAAATAATACTTCTGCCCAATCTCAGTACACGAATTTTTCTACAAATCCGGCATTGGATCTTACTTTGGTGAGAGGAACTCAGAATAATATCATTTCTGTAGCAAAAACATGGTCTGGTACTCAGTATGCGAATTATACGAATATCTGGATCGATTACGACAGAGACGGAATATTTGATTCAAGTGAATTAATTTACACTAGTGGATCAAGCGCTGCATCTCCGGTTTCAGGAACTTTTAATGTGCCTCTTGTGACTTACAACGGTCCGAATGCAACCAGAATGCGAGTTGTCGTGTCTTATGCATCTGCTGCGGGAGCTTGTTCAGGTAACACTTATGGTGAAGTTGAAGATTATGCTGTAAGATTTGTGAATCCTGTTCCTTGTACAAACGCTGCACCAACTAATTTAACAGCGACAAATCTTACACCTGTCAGTGCTGTTTTATCATGGATGCCTGCTCAGGGAGCCACGTATGTTGTACAATGGAGAGCGGTAACCACTCCGGCTGCAGTCTGGACAACCATAACTCCCAATCCGACAGTGAGTTCATATACGCTTACAGGTTTAAATGAGCAGGTTCAGTATGAATTCAGAGTTGCTTATATCTGTAACAGTGTTCAGGGTAATTTTTCAGTGCCTGTACAATTCACTACACCTTCAGTTTCCTGGTGTCCGCATTCTGCGCAGTATACAAGTGCAACTTATGGCTGGATCTCAAATGTTACTGTAAACCCTGTAGGTTCCGCAATACTCAATAATACTTCTTTGCAGTCTCAGTACACGGATTTTTCCGGAAATCCCGCATTGGAACTGACATTAGTGAGAAATACCCAGAATAATTTAATTTCTGTAGGAAAAACCTGGTCCGGAACTCAATATGCCAACTACACCAACGTATGGATAGATTTTGATAGAAATGGAATTTTTGATACCTCTGAATTAATATATACAAGCGGATCTAATGCAACAAGTCCGGTTTCAGGGACATTCAGTGTACCTGCTGTTACTTATACCGGGACGAACGCGACCAGAATGAGGGTGGTAGTGTCATATGCGGCTGCAGCAGGAGCATGCTCAGGAAACACTTATGGCGAAGTTGAAGATTATGCCGTTAAATTTATTGATCTTCAACCATGTAGCACCGTTGCGCCTATTCCTGTGGTATCAAATATGACATCGTCTACAGCGTATGTCTCTTGGATTCCTACTGCTAATGCTACTTATAGAATTAGATGGAGACAGGGAACTACAGGAGTTTGGCAGCTGCAGCCTTTAGGATATGTAGAACTTGCTGCAGGACAAAGTTTTTATACAATTGATAACCTGTTGGAACAAACTGCTTATCAGGTACAAATTCAGGCAAAATGCGGAAATAACTGGGGTGCATTTAGCGCTTCGGTTAATTTCACAACTCCATCGCTGACGTATTGCAGTATGACTGGCACCGGAACAAATGATTATATTTCAAATGTAAAAGTAACTCCGGTTAATTTCCCTTTAATGGATAATACGTCGCTTCAGACCAACTATATTAGTTATACGACTCCGGCAACAATGATCAATTTAGAGGTAGGATCGTCTGGAAATCAAATTGCAGTATCAAAAGCTTGGGTAGGAACAACTTATGGTGATGCTGTTTATGCGTGGATCGACTGGAATAGAGATGGCGTTTTCACAGATTCTGAAAGAATAATGACATCAGCATCAAGTACCACAACTCCCGTTACAGCAACATTTAATGTTCCTTCTACAGGTATATATACAGGACCGTATACCACAACAATGAGAGTAGCTCTGAAACGTGGTAGTGCACCTGTAATTTGTGTTGATCCTGTAAATGGTGAGGTGGAGGATTATGCAGTGAAATTAAGACCGTGCAGTAACGTAACGCCAACAAATGTAAATATCAATCCGATAACACACAATTCGGCAACGGTTAATTGGACTTCGGCTGCGAATAATAATTCTTTTGTGGTAGAGTATCGAGCAGTTACAACCCCTGCTTCAAACTGGACTGTGATCAATGCTTCTTCGATTGGGGGAAATCCACCGGTTCAGCTTACAGGATTAATTCCTGCAACGGAATATGAAGTGCGAATTGCCGCGGTCTGCGGAAACAGTGGCACCGGAAATTATACGACTGTACAAACATTTACAACAAGATGTGATCCTACGCCGCCGAATGTGACGATTACAAACGTAACCTCGAATTCTGCAGTCATTACATGGAATCCAATTGTTCCAAATGCAAATTATGTTTTAAGGTGGAGAGCCGAAGGAACAATTCCTTGGAATACGCCTGCAATACCGCAACCACCATCAAATTCGTATACCATTACAGGATTAAATTCTTACGTTTCTTATGAAGTGCAGGTTGCTAACCAATGTGTCGGCGAGACCACGCCAAATACCTGGTCAAATACCCAAGTATTTACAACGGTGAGGATTTGCGAAATCGCACCACCAGGTTTAACGATTACCAACTTGACGCCTACAAGTGCTGAAGTAGTTTGGGATGCTTTTACAGGTACTGGCGCTACAGGTAATTATATTTTGAGATATCGAAAGGTGGGAATTCCGAGCTGGACGACTACTAATGTAAGCACAAATACATTTACCATCACCGGATTATTGGAATTAACAAAATACGAGATGCAGGTTTCAAATGTTTGCAGCGGAAACTCCGGCAACTTTACTCCGCTTTATTATTTTACAACTCCTACTGTAATTTATTGTCAGGTTTCGTCGAATAATTCAACAACAGAGTTCATATCAAAAGTTACAGCTAAGCCAACTAATAAGCCAGAAATGATCAATGAATCAAATGGTTCAAATTATTCTAATTTTACAGCTGACCCGACAAAATATATTGAAATGATTCAGGGTTCTGTTGGAAATTCAATTATAATAGACAAAACATTAGCCAATGGTGCCAATGCCGGAGTTGCTGTATGGATTGATTTTAACAGAAATGGATACTTTGATATCGATGAAAGAATACTTGCCGACGGACCAAATGCAAATCCTACGGCAAGTGCAACATTCACTGTGCCTGCTGATGCGTTTGTAAGTATGACAGACTATAAATATGTAGTGATGCGAGTTGCAATGCAGAAAGATGGAATTCCTGTGAATTGCAGTAATTTTAATGACGGCGAAGTTGAGGATTATACAGTTAAGATTTCAAAAGTGCCTGTAGTAAATTCAGTAAATCAAAGTGATATTCTTATCTACCCGAATCCTGTTAGTTCAGAACTAAATGTGAAGAACATTAGTGAAAAAGCAAATTACAAAATTTACAGCTCATCTGGTCGCCTAATTTCTACCGGACTGATTATGAATAATAAAATAGATGTTACCAGCCTTATTAATGGTCTCTATATCATTGATATTGAAGATGTAAAAGGTACAGTACAGAAGAAATTTATCAAACAGTAATAGTTAATTTAATAAATTAGAATAAGCTCTCAGGAATGAGAGCTTATTTTTTGTACGATAAACTTGATATTCTCCTAAAAGAATTTTATTAATCAAATCTTGATGTTCTATTGGTGAAGTCTAGCTGGAAGTGAGGATAATGTTAGTGATTATTTTGAATGATAAAACGGTTTGATGAGCCTATTGAAATTTACATTGTTATATTTATTACAGAATATATAATAAAAAAAGCAAAACTATTAGTAGTTCTGCTTTTTGTTCCTATACTTATTAAAGTATTAATTATCTACCTCTATAATGAGTTCCATTTTTAGGAGGATTTGTTATATCTTCATTTATACCTAATGAATCGATTCTATAATGTGTTCCATTTTTAGGAGGTTCATTAGGATCGATGCTGACAGATATTGAATCTGGTCTTTGCATCAAATTTTCATCAGTAGATAAAAGACTGATGTCTTCTTTTTCAGGGCTACTTTCATCATCCTGACGACAAGAGACAACTACAACACTAGCTAATATTATTGCAATAAAAAAATACTTCTGTATCATGTTTACAAGATTTAAATGTTAGAATTCAATTTTATACAAAGATATTAATGAGATGTTCAATATGCAAGTTAATAATATAATTATTTATAAAGATTCATGTAAAAATTTATATATATTTACGTAAATCGCTTTTTAAGCATCTGTAATCAAGGGTAATATACGAAAATGATGCTGTTACTAATTATTTACTGATGATCATTGTGGTTATAGATGAATTTGTTTATTTTTGATCATGATTTTTAAAGAAAGATATGTATTGATAAAAAGGCTGCTACAATTGTGCTTATGTCTCTTTGCGTCAACATTATTTTCTCAGGGCAATTCTAAAGATCCGGCTTACGAACAATTCAGGAAAAAGTATTGGGAATATGAAGAAAATGATAAACGTGCTTTCGTGTATCTCAATCAATATATTTCTTACGCTAAATCAGAAAAAGAGTATTCTGAATTGTTTCAGGCATATAAGGACGCTATTCTGTTTTCAGAAAATCAAAAGATGCAGTATGCTGACAGTGCGATAGCTGCTGCAAAACAATCTGGAAACAGAGATCTTATTGGTGATGGTTATCTAAGCAAGGGTGCAATCTACTATTTTAATCACAGAAAATTTCAGTTGGCTTTAAATGAATATTTAACAGCTTATGAATATCTGGAAAATTCTAAAGACGAATTACCAAAATACCAAAATCTTTATCATATTGGTGTTGTAAAAAGCTATTTGGGATATTATGATGAGGCATTAAAAATATTTAAAGAATGTATTGCATTTTTCCAAATCAATATTAAAGGTGATCTGCATGAGAATGTAATTTATAATAATACAAAAGGTTACCTCAATTCTTTGCATCAGGCAATTATCTGCTATCAGGCATTAGGAAAAAAGGATGAGGTTAAAAAGCTGCTAGATATTGCTTCAGCCTCAACACCACAGACAAAAGATTTTATTCTTGAATACAGTTATTTTAAGAAAAGTAAAGGAGTTTACGACTATTATGATAAGAAATACTCTGATGCCATTGCTGATTTTGATCAGTCTTTACCCGGTCTCAAAAAAGTTAATGATTTTACCTGGATATCCTATGTATATTTTTATAAAGGACAAAGCTTTACGAAATTAGGTAAGCAGGAATTGGGCGTAGAAAACTACAAAAAGGTCGATTCTATATTCAATAAACATAAATTTATTCTTCCGGAGCTTCGTAGAAATTATGAAGAGCTCATAAGATATTACAAGAAAAAAAACAGTCCGGAAAATGAACTCTATTACACCAATCAGCTTCTCAAAGTGGATAGTGTGATTTCATCAGATTTTAAATATCTCGCGACACGTATATATAAGGATTACGATACCAAACAACTTTTAGAGGTTAAAGAGAGCCTGGAGAAAACAAATTCGTTTGGAATCGTTTTATTGTCGGTCTCAGGATTGGTTATCATATTGCTCGCATGTATGATGTTTTACAGAGTACGCAAGCAGAAACAGATTCAGCAAAAATACAATGAGCTGCTGGTGAAAATTGAAGACGAGAAGTCTCAGGAAACAGAGCCGGAACCATTGAAATTTGATCAGTCGAAAAATGTAAAACTAGATCAGAACATTGTAGAAAAGCTGTTGAATGACATTAGTAATTTTGAAGCCAATGAAAAGTTTCTTGAAAAAGGTTTAACCCTAAAAAAGCTTGCAGAAAACTTTAAAACAAACACTTCTTATCTTTCGCAAGTGATTAATGAATACAAAGGAAGTAATTTCAGCGTTTACATTAATCAATTAAGAATTCATTATGCCACGCAGAAGATCTATCACAACCGAGAGTGGAGAAAATATTCTATTGAGCATATTGCCTCAGCATCAGGTTTTAGTAACCGTCAGAGTTTTTCTAATATTTTCCTTGAAATCAATGGAATTCGCCCGGTAGATTTTATTAAAAAAAGAATCAAAGAAGTGGAGGGCGGAGAATAGTTTCACATTTCACAAATCATTTCCTAAAGTATATAAAAAGTAGATGCCAGAATTGAAAAATTCTGGCATACTACTAATAGAAACTAAGTGATGAAACAATATATTTTAATGTGATAATGATGAATGTTTTAATTTAAATTATAATTGAGTTTACGTTTTTTAATTGTCCCTCAATTATTATAGTGCTAAAGTATAGACTTTTCATCTTACTCACAAAGGTTTGTGGTTTGCATTTATAAATATTTACGTAATAATTTATAAATTTTAACTCAAATATCAATATTTAAAGTATTGATAATCAGTGGTTTAAAAATTAGACTATAAATTTTCATCAAAGTACAAATATGGTTTCTCTAATAATTTTTAAATATCAAATTCAAACTAAATTTCTCTGTAATTTTTGAAATTTATATTACTTTTAATCCCTAAAAAATCATAATTAATTTAGGCATTCCTACAATTTGCGTAACTTTAGTAAAAATAAAAATATGCAGATAGATACAAGAACACTGAATATTGATGATTATGATGAGCTGGTCTCCGCAATGCGCCGAGCATATCCTAAAATGTCAGAATATGTCTGGTCCAAAAAGAGCATTTTAAAACTTACCAAAATTTTTCAAGCCGGTCAGATTTGCATAACTGTCGACGGAAAAATTGCTGCAGTTGCGCTGTCAATCGTTGTCAATTACGAGGAGTTTGATGACGAGCATACCTATAGTGATATTACAGGAAATTACACATTCAATACCCATTCTTCTACGGGAAATGTTTTGTACGGGATAGAAATTTTTGTAGATCCTATCTATCGCGAACTAAGATTGGGAAGAAGGTTGTATGATGCAAGAAAAGAACTTTGCGAACAATTAAATTTAAAATCCATTATTTTAGGAGGAAGAATTCCAGATTATCATAAATACAGTCATGAAATTTCGCCTAGAGAATACATTCGAAGAGTCAGAGACAAAGAGATTTATGATCCTGTACTTTCTTTTCAGCTTTCAAATAATTTTTTACCGATAAGAGTGTTAAAAAAATACCTTCCGGAAGACGAAGGTTCACGAGAAAACGCCGTTTTACTGCAGTGGAACAATATTTATTACAGTAAGAAACCTAATACGATGCAGGACAGTACGATTCGTCTTGGTTTGGTGCAGTGGCAGATGAGGCATTTCAAAGATATCAATGCATTTTATGAGCAGGTAGAATTTTTTGTGAATGTAATGGGAGATTACAAATCAGATTTTGTCTTGTTTCCAGAGTTGTTCAATACGCCTTTACTCGCGCCTTTTAATAATCTTTCTGAACGCGACAGTATGATCGAGCTGGCAAAAATCACTGACGAAATCAAAGCAAAAATTTCGGATCTGGCAATCAGTTATAATGTCAATATTATTTCGGGAAGTATGCCCGTATTTGAAAATAATGATTTGTACAATGTGAGTTATCTTCTTCATCGTGACGGCCGAATTGATGAATATCGAAAAATTCATATTACGCCCAACGAAAGAAAGTATTACGGAATGAAAGGCGGAAATGAAATAAAAGTGTTTGATACCGATTGCGGAAAAATAGGTCTCGTTATATGCTACGACGTAGAGTTTCCGGAATTACCAAGACTTCTGGCTGACCAGGGGATGAAAATTTTATTTGTGCCTTATCTTACCGATACGCAAAATGCCTACATGAGAGTGCGTCATTGCGCTGCTGCAAGAGCTATTGAAAATGAGTGTTATGTTGCGATTGCAGGATGTGTGGGTAATTTGCCGGGTGTAAATAATATGGATATCCAGTTTGGGCAGGCTGCAGTTTTTACACCGTCAGATTTTGCTTTCCCGTCGAATGCAGTAAAAGGGGAAGCAACTCCTAATACAGAAATGACTTTAATTGTTGATGTTGATTTAAACCTGTTAAAGGATCTGCATTATCACGGTTCGGTTCAGATTCTGAATGACAGAAGAAAAGATCTTTACGAGACAAATTTGAAAGAGAAACCTGAAAATCAGGAAAATTTAATGTAAAATATTTAAATCAATTAAAGTTAAAAATAATCTAAGGTAATTCTTCTTTAATTATTATCTAAAAAGAAATATTTAAAAATACATTTCCTTTAAATACTTAAATAAAAAATCCCCCAATCGTAAAGTTGGGGGATTTTCATTGTTAATATGATGTGTAGTTGGTGTCAATTTTATTTCATGTTAACAATTGATTCAAAAGTTGTGCCTAAAATTATATTATGTTAAATAATTTTTAAAAAATTTCACACCGTTTATAAGGCACAAATATTGCAAATTCAGTAATCAAACTAAATTTGATTATGGAAAACAAAAAAACAGTTGAAGTGCTCAATGATTTACTAAAGATTACCAATGACAGAATAGAAGGTTTTTTAAAAGTTGAAGATCAGCTCTGGAACAGTTATTCTCATCTTAAACCCGATTTCGACAGAATGCTTTCCGCATCGCAAGATATTAAATCTGAATTAATAGGAATGATCAGACAAAATGGAGGAATTGCAGAAGATACTGTTACCACAGCAGGAGCAATTCACAGAGCATGGATCGACCTCAAAAATTCTTTTACGGGAGATAAGGAAAAATCTACCTTAGAAAATGTAGTATTTGGAGAAGATGCGGCAATAAAAGCCTATCAGGATGCTTTAGATAGCGGTGATCTCACTGATGAAGTTTCCAGAAAAGTTCTTGATCAATTGCATCATCTAAAAGCGTCCTATAAAAAATTTGAAAATCTGGAAAAATTAAATCAATAAATATGATCGCAGTTAGGGTCATTGCGATCATTTTAATGAAAAAATAGATGACAGGACTTACAAATTCAGTGAACCAGCATTTTGTTGTGATTCAAATCATAAAAAATTTATGGAAGTAATTTGTAAATTTGATAACACACCAAAGAAATATTATGAAATTACTAATCTCATCAGCATTAACGATCGGTTTTTTGCTGCTAAGTTGTAAGAAAGAGGCGAGTAACGCTTCCACAGAGACAGATTCTATTACAACGCCGAACCGCGAACATTCGGTTCCAACTCCAGATCCTATAGATACTTTAGTTGCGGCCCCTACATCAGATACAGCTTCTGTAAAAACAGATTCTACCGGAACATCAAGATAAATTTTCATCAGTTTAAAATTTTATATGAGTCATAGGTAATCCCATAAATAACTGGTATCATTAATTACAATGTATTGAGCAATAAACTGTTTTGCTTACACTTCAACATACATGCTATAAAGTTTAATATTCATGTGTATGTTTCTGCAGTAGAAAATCACATGATGAAAATTTCAATGTAAATTTTCCTATTAATCATTTAAATAACACTTTACGATAGATGAAAGCTTAATATTCAGCTTAAATAAATATTTAATCAAATCATATATAACAAACCACTTAAATAATATGGAAAACAAAGAAGTCACTAATAATGACAAAATTGATCAGCTTCAGGATCACACGACAGACAATAGCAATGAAAAACTGACGACCAATCAAGGACTTAAGATTAACAATAATCAGGATTCTTTAAAAACTGATGAAAGAGGAGCTACACTTCTGGAGGATTTTATCCTGAGAGAAAAAATTACTCATTTCGACCACGAAAGAATTCCTGAGAGAATAGTTCATGCCAGAGGTTCTGGTGCGCATGGTGTTTTTAAGCTGAATAAAAGTTTGGCAAAATATACAAAAGCAAAGTTTTTAAATGAAGTAGGAAAAGAAACTCCCGTTTTTGTCAGATTTTCTACGGTTGCGGGAAGTGCAGGAAGTACAGACTTAGCGAGAGACGTTCGGGGATTTGCCGTAAAATTTTATACCGATGAAGGGAATTACGATTTGGTAGGAAACAATATTCCTGTATTTTTTATTCAGGATGCGATGAAGTTTCCGGATTTGGTGCATGCCGTAAAACCGGAACCTGATAACGCGATTCCGCAGGCGGCTTCTGCTCATGATACTTTTTGGGATTTTATCTCATTAATGCCAGAAAGTATGCACATGATTATGTGGGCGATGAGTGATCGCGCGATCCCGAGAAGTTACCGAATGATGGAAGGTTTTGGTGTTCATTCATTTAAATTTATCAATAGTGAAGGAGCGGTGCACTTTGTAAAATTCCATTTTAAACCAAAATTGGGGGTGCATTCTGTTGCATGGACTGAAGCTCAAAAAATATCGGGTACCGATCCGGATTTTCACAGAAGAGATCTTTGGGAATCTATCGAGAAAGGCGCATTCCCTGAATGGGATTTCGGAGTGCAGATCATTCCGGAAGAAAATGAACACGACTTTGACTTTGATCTCCTTGATCCTACAAAAATAGTTCCTGAAGAGCTTGTGCCTGTGCAGTTGGTAGGGACATTAACTTTAAACAGAAATCCGGATAATTTCTTTGCTGAAACAGAGCAGGTTGCATTCCACCCGGGACATTTGGTTCCAGGAATTGATTTTTCTAATGATCCGTTGCTTCAGGGAAGGCTATTTTCTTACACAGATACTCAATTATCAAGATTAGGCTCACCAAATTTCCACGAGATTCCAATCAACAGATCTGTTAATACTGTACATAATAATCAGCGTGACGGTCATATGAGACAGCAGATCGTAAAAGGCAAAGTGAGCTATGAGCCAAATTCTATCGGTGGCGGTTGTCCGTTTCAGGCAATGATGAAAGATGGCGGTTTTGCTTCTCACAATGAAAGAGTAGATGGTCACAAAGTGAGAGCGAGAAGTGAAAGTTTTGTCGATCATTATTCTCAGGCTAAATTATTTTTCAATAGCCAGTCTACACCGGAAAAAGAACATCTTCAAAACGCATTAATTTTTGAGCTTTCGAAAGTTACCATTCCGGAAATCCGAGAAAGAGTAGTGGGTCAACTTAATTTTATTAATAAAGAATTAGCTGCAAATGTTGCGGAAAAATTGGGTGTTGAGGTGAAAAAATTAGACAAACCGAACGGAAGTATTCCAGCAGATGCCGATCCTTCAAGTCTTCAAAGTGAGGAAAGAGAACCATCTACAAAATTTTCTGAAGCTTTGAGCATGGAAAATACCGTAAAAGACACTATTGAGAGCCGAATCATTGGTTTTGTAATGGCAAATGGTGTAAATACTCAGGCTGTAAAATCTCTGAAAAGTAAACTTGAAAGTAAAGGCGCAGTGGTGCAGATTATTGGAACAAGTGTTGCGCCTGTAAATGCAGATGATCAAACGACTTTCGTACCAGATCATTCTATTTCCAGTGTTGCAAGTGTGAGTTTCGATGCGCTTTATATCTGTCCGGGCGAAAAGTCTGTGGAGCAACTGACGAAGCCTGATATCAAACCAATCGTTGCGGAATTCATCAATGAAGCTTACAAACACTGTAAGGCGATCTATTTTGGGAAAGATACTGATGAGATCTATAAAGTGACGAATATTGCAAAAAAGACTCATAAAGATCGTGCAATTATTCAGACTTCAGGAGACAATTCTTCTGATGAACAATTTATTTCTGCCGTGGCTGCTCACAGAGTTTGGGATCTAGAGAAAGATCGTAACTCAATGGCATAGAATTAGATATTGTTTTTTTAACCAAATCAATATAATAATTATGAAAGCAATTATTCGGTTTTAGATTTTTTTCTGAATATCGAAATCAGTTCTACTGAAATTGCAGATTTTGAAATTATATTCCAATAAATTTTACTATTATGGAATTTCAACAAAAAACTCTCGATTATATCAGTGAATGTCTGATTACCAGTAACGAAACAATTTCTGTTGCTGAAAGTGTAACTTCAGGAATGCTGCAGCTAGCTTTTTCACAGATGCCGAATGCATCTATGTTTTATAAGGGCGGAATGACGGCTTATGCATTGCCCGAAAAAGTACGTCTGCTAAATGTGGATGAGAATGAAGCTGAAGTGTGTGACTGCGTGTCAGAAAATATTGCAGAAACAATGGCTCTCAATGTCGCAAAAATGTTTGAAAGCGACTGGTCAATTGCAACGACAGGATATTGCACGCCAGTGAGAAACTCTATTTACAGTGTCTTTGCACATTATTCAATTGCTTATAAAGGTGAAATAATTGTTTCAAAAAAACTTGAACTTCACCCAAAAACTCAAGCATTGAATGCACAGCTTTATTACGCAGAATTTATCTTAGGATGCTTCAAGAGCGAACTGAATAATCTTCTGATTCTAAACAACTAACGTTAAATTTTACCAATAAAAAATTCCTCAATAGTATTGAGGAATTTTTTTTATTTAATTTGAATAATTTTTATTTAGCCTTGCTGTTCAATGCCGTATCAGCGATTTGAGTAAGCAACTTGTCACAGTTTTTCTCTTCTTTTAGTGTCGCTAGAAAGTTACTAAGGCATGTTTTCTCCTTCAGAACTTTTGCGTAAGCTGCAAGACTTCCGTAGGTTGCGATTTCGTAATGTTCTACTTTTTGAGAAGCTGCAATAATTCCTACGTCACGTATTGCACCTGCTTTTGTTTCTTCCATAATTCCTTTTCCTTCATCTAAAAGTCCCTGCATTGCATCACATTTTTTAGCTTCCGGTTTCAATCCTAACGATTTAAAACAGTCTTCTAATCTCTTAATATGATTTTCGGTTTCGGCAAGATGATTAGAGATTGCTTTTTTCAGATCGGGGTGAGTAGCATTTTTTTCCATCTTTGGAAGAGCTTTAGCTAATGCTTTTTCTGCCCAGTAAATGTCTTTCATTGCGTCTTCGAAAAAATCTCTTAAATCTGATGCAGCATCACTCTTTGCAGATGTTTTATCTGCTGTTTTTGATGCGGACTTTTTCGGAGCCGTTGTTTTCTTTACTGAAGTTGTTTTTTTTGGTGTTGCTGTTTTAGTAGCCATATTTATTTATTTTATGATTTTTGATATTTATTAATATTCAATTATAAGACCAAATTGTTAAAATAACCTTTGTTTAAGCCGATTTGATTAAGATTTACAAAAAATATATTGTTGTCTAAAAGAAACATTTACGGCGGTAAACATTTTTTAAAGTAAATGCATCAAAAATTCTTTATAATTAATGAATTCTCTTTCATTGGCAGGGCTTTTGTTAAATTCATATAAATAAAAGTTTATGAATAAGACAGCAAAAATAGCGTTGGCATTTGTGGCGGGAGGCGCATTGTTTCTTTTAAATCAAAAAAGAAGGAAAAGAAATCAAAACAAAAAAACATTTACCGCACCAGACGGAAATACTTACAAAGAAAATCAGATTTATAAAACTGTTGATGGCAAATTTTACAGGAACGGTAAAGATTTCCATTATGAAACTCCAAATCCGGATAATAGATCTCAGGTCAATAATTTTCACGGGGAAAATACAGCCAATCATTACGAAGCAAGACCAAAAAATGTAGAATATCACCAGCGAGGAAACAGGCATAGATAAAATGTATGCTTAAATAATTGATAATATGGATGAAAATATATTGGGAATTGTCGCAGGCGTTCTTACTTCCGTTGCGATGATTCCGCAATTGATCAAAGTAATCAGGAAAAAGAATGTCGAGGACTTATCGTGGGTGATGATTATGGTGTTAATTACCGGACTTTCTCTGTGGGTTTGGTATGGGATTATTCGTAACGAATTGCCAATTATTGTATCAAATGCATTTGCTGTTCTCGTGAATGTAACTCTTCTGATATGTTTTATTACATTCAGAAAGAAAAGTAAGTAATACTTTATCAAAATTATTACACTTTATAAAGAATTATTCTAATTAGCATGTTGTTTGTTTGGTTATATGTTTAAAATCTGATTGGTATAATGGTTTTTATGCAAAAATCATAATGTTACGTTAATAATTTGTCAAATTTGATTTTTTAGAATGATAACAAGTGTGAAAATTTGTATCTTGCTCACATATTTTATGAAGCAGCTTATATAAGAGCTTATTGTGCCATTCGCTTCATTTTGTAATACCGCTGTATCAATGGCGTACAGAAAATATTTATATTGTATGATTGAATCTTCTAACAAGATATCCGGAGAAACGTACTCCGAGTTTCTTGATCATTTTAAAACTTCATTACACGACCTTTTTCAGAGAGAAAATATCGACGAGCTTAGCCTTCAAAGGGGTTTGCCGCCGAACGTATGGAAAGAAATTATGAATCTTAAGCCTTTATCTGTTGCTGTACCGACAGAATTTGGAGGAAGAGGATTGAAAGTGAAAGAATGTTTGGGGATTTTATCGGCTGCATCTTACGAATCTCTGCCGTTGTCTTTAACTTTTGGGATTAACATCGCATTATTTTTAGAGCCTTTGGCAAAATATGGTAATGAAGCTATTAAGGAAGATATTTTCAAGCATTTTTTAAATTACGGCGCAATGGGTGGTTTAATGATCACTGAGCCAGATTTTGGTAGCGATGCTTTAAATATGAAAACGCAAAATGTACAAAATGGAGATTCATATGATATTAAAGGTACAAAACACTGGCAAGGTCTTACCGGTCTTGCAAACTATTGGCTAATCACGTCCAGAAGTGCAAACGCTGAAGGAAGTCTTTCAAGAGATGTAGACTTTTTTATTGCAGACACTCATCAACGGCAGCAAAATATTGAAGTTTTAGAATATTATGACAATCCGGGATTATATATGATCCCATACGGATTAAATAAAATCGATATTAAAGTTCCTCAGGAAAACAAACTTATTCCGGAATCTACTGGTCTGAAAATGATGCTTGATATTCTTCACAGAAGCAGATTTCAGTTTCCGGGAATGGGAATGGGCTTTCTGAAAAGAATGCTTGATGAGGCTTTGCAACATACCAGAAGCAGAATTGTAGGAAATTCAAATCTGTACGCTCTTGATCAGGTGCAATATCAATTGACAAGATTAGAATCATTTTTTACGCTTTGTTCAGCAATGTGTGCCAAAAGTTCTAAGATCAGCGGGATTGATTATAATCTTTCTTCCGAAGGTGTACACGCAAATTCAATGAAAGCTCTGGTGACCGACATGATGCAGGAAGCTGCTCAGATTTTGGTACAGCTATGTGGTGGAAAAGGCTATAGAATGAGCCATATCGGTGGAAGAGGAATTATGGACAGCCGTCCGTTTCAGATTTTTGAAGGTTCAAACGAAATGTTGTACACGCAGATTTCAGAAGGGATTTTGAAAGATATGAAGAAGAAAAAACTCGATAATTTGGGAGAATATCTTCAGCAGAATGTATTAAGCGAAAATGCTGCTAAATTATACACGCAGAATTTAGACTTCACAATAACTACAGCAATCTCTCAAAGAAAAATGATTGATCTTGGGAAAGTTGTCGCCAGAATTATTACGGTAAATGATCTTTTAGAACTGAATAATGCAGGTTTCAACCAAAAACTTGTAGACAATTCTGTGGAAATGACAAGACAGGAAATTGTTACCCTTCTTGCATCAATGAATCATCATCAGGATCTTAAACCTTTGGATGATTATTCTGAAAACAGCAATTGGATGCTCTTAGTTTAATCTAAAAAACATTTTAAAATAGGTCTCCGCAGGATTTTCTGCGGAGATTTTTTTTGATGTTAACATTACAGTTAATCTTATTTTAAATTTCCGTAACTTCCATTTTATTATAAGATGATTGTTTAAATAATTAATGCTATTTCTACAGATTATCTTTTTTATGATCGAATGAGAATATACATCAAATATATGGTCAGTCTGCGATGCAAGATGATGGTGCAGGAAGAAATTGACAAGCTTGGTTTACAGCATGCCGTTGTACAATTGGGCACAGTGGATTTCCCGGAAGCTGTTGATCATGACAAGCTTGAGATTTTCAGGACGAGATTGGCGCATTTAGGTCTGGAATTACTGGACGACAAAAAAAGTATTTTAATTGAAAAAATCAAAAATACGATTACGGAGATGATTCATACTGCTGATGAGCAGCCAAAAGAGAACTATTCTTTATATCTCAGCGAAAAATTGGAGTATGATTACACTTATCTGGCCAATGTTTTTTCGGAAGTCAACGGCTATACGATTCAGCATTTTATTATTTTAAATAAGATTGAAAAAGTAAAAGAACTGTTGCTTTACAATGAATTAAACCTCACGGAGATTGCTTACAAGCTGAATTACAGCAGTGTTGCGCACTTGTCATTTCAGTTTAAAAAGATCACAGGTCTTGCTCCCTCTTTTTACAAACAGTTAAAAATGAAGAGAAAAAAAAATCTCGAAGATTTATAAATGTGTGATTTATGTAAATTCAATATTTATTTATATAAATTTTATGCATATTTTTAGCTCATCTTTGTATTGTTAAATAAATACCTGAATACCATATTTATAATTAAAGGATTGGTCAAAGGTGTTTTTAAACAAATGAGTTATACGTTTTGCATTAAGTCTCGATGCTAAAAAGAATTGAAAAATTCTTCTGAGAAAAATTCCCTTTTCTTTATTGAGTTCCAAAAATAATAATTCCGAAAGACAAATAATGTAGCATAGTAAGCGTAAGGTACGTTTTTAGAGCTACGATGAATATGATGTGAAAAAATAAAGAAATTATAAAAAGAATACTAAATTCCTATATATGATCTCACCAGATCACAAACTATTTAAATAATGTTTCCCGATCAATTGAAAAAGGAAAGCCGTAACTCGGCAAAGTAATACCATGAGTTTTAAGAATCTAAACTTAATCAACCCCATCATTCGCGCTGCTACAGAAGCAGGATGTCCGATGCCTACAGAATTGCAGATCAAGATGATACCGCAGATTCTGGATGGTAAAGATGTACTCTGTCAGATTGCGCGGGGAACCGAAAGGATGACTTCTTTTACAATGCCTGTTCTTCAGATGTTGAAAAAGAATAACCCGGATCATAATGATACAAGAGTTTTGGTTTTGACTCCCACGAAAGAAACTGCATTGCAGATAGAAGATAATTTTAAGATTTATACCAAATATCTTCCTTTATCGCAGCTTTCAGTTTATGAAGGTATTTCAAACGGAACACAGCTTTCTTCGCTCAGAAGAAGATTAGATGTTCTGATTGCAACACCGGAAAAGCTTTTGGAACTTGATGATCAGCGACATATCAGTCTTTCAAAAATAGAAGTTTTGATCATAGACGATTTAGAAGTTTTGTTAGAAAATAAAGCTGATTATCTGAAAAAACTGATGACCAAACTACCTGCTAAAAGACAAAACATATTGTATTCGTCAGCAATTAGCAACGATGTCAGCAGCTTTGCGGAAAAAATCGGCAGCGGCAGAATAGAAACCATGAAAGCCACAGAGTATTCTGCAGTTTCGTAATTTAAAGAAAATAAAAAAGTTTGATGTCGAATCAGACAAAAACAATAAAACAATTTTTAATACCAATACAATGCAACAAGGCACAGTAAAATTTTTTAACGAAACAAAAGGTTTCGGATTTATCTCTCCAGCAGAAGGAGGACAAGACATTTTTGTACATTCTTCAGGATTAAACACTAAAATGATTCGTGAGAATGATAAAGTAGTTTTTGACGTAGAAAAAAGCGAAAAAGGATTAAATGCAGTTAATGTAAGACTTGCATAATCGATATATATCGTTAAACTAAGCTGCCTCGCAAGAAGCAGCTTTTTTTTGTCCGAATTTTTGCGGGTTTGGTTTGATATTTTAATCGTAGAACTACGACATAAAATCGTAGAATTACTACAAATAATAAAATAAGTAACAGAATTTTTGAAAATCATTTTTTGCGTATCTATCTTTGAAATACAAAAATCAATCACTAATAAATATTAACTGTTTAAAATTTCTTTATCATGGCAGCAAATTCAAGAGGAATCTTAAAATTCAACGGTAGCGAAGGGCAAAAATTATTAAAGCTTAATTACAGCGTATCTAGATCTACAGATGTTTCGGGGCGTGTAGCTTCAGATCCTTCAAATGCATTAATCAAACTTACAATTGAGGCAACAGAAAAATCTGATATTCTGGAGTCATTGCTTAACGGAAAGTACAAACCGACATCTGGTGAAATTACTTTTAACAAATCACACGAAGAAGGTACATTAATCACTTTAAGCTGGGAAAACGGATACGTTATACAGCACGAAGTAGAGTTTGATGCAGTAGATGAAAACTCAATGTTGATCAGCTTTATAGTAAGTGCAGAAACCATTAATTATGGTAATTCTGCATACAAAGGTCTTTGGCCATCAAGCTAAATCTGTCTTGCAAGTAGTTTAATTATAGTATTATGTTATACGAAGACCGTCCGGAAAGACGGTCTTTTCGCTGAAATTTAGAATTTATAA